>NZ_CP092488.2:2761312-4141968 GCF_022430545.2 Mycobacterium paraterrae
GAACTCCCAGTCGGTGCGCGGTTCGATCAAGAGCCACTCACGGTGGATCGAGACGCTGCTGGCATCAGACGGGACATCGATTCGGATCAGCTCCTCGCCACGCAACTCGTAGCGGTCGCTGTTCCAGAAGTCGGTGGCGCGTGAGATGAAGGTCCGCTCGAAACCCGGTGTCCGGTCGGTCGATCCGCTTACGCTGATGTCGGTACGGGCACCCTCGAACACCAACTGCGCCTCCGCGAGCGGCGTGCCGCGCCGCCACTTTTTGACGATGCGCGGATAGCCGGAGTCGGTCAGCGAGTCGGGGCCGAAGTCGGTGCCCACCAGGACGGTGTCGCGGTCGTGCCAGCTGATCTGCGTCTTGGCTTCCGGCAGCTCGAACCCGTCGTCCACGAATTGTCGTGTCGTCACGTCGAATTCCCGGACGACGACGGCGTCCGCACCGCCCCGGGAGAGGTTGACCAGGGCACGGTCGAATTCGGGTTCGATGACAATGGCGCCCGACCAGACCCAGTTCTCGTCGTCGTCGCGAGCCAGCTGGTCGACGTCGATGAGCACGTCCCATTCGACGTTGTCGCTTCGGTAGCTGTCGAGCGTGGTGCGCTGCCATAGCCCGCGGGGGTTGGTGGCGTCGCGCCAGAAGTTGTACAGGTAGTCGCCGCGGCGGCGGACGTACGGGATGCGGGCGTCGGTGTCGAGCACTTCGAGCGCCTCGGCACGCATCCGCTCGAACTCCTCGCCGCCGAACCGGGCGACCGTCGGATCGTTGCGGTTGCGCACCCAGTTGAGTTGCTCGTCGCCGAGGACGTCCTCCAGCCACAGATAGGGGTCGTCGTTCATGACCGCCATTCTGCTTGCCGCCGACAATCAGGGTTCACGCCATGCTGGTGACGACGGCCGTCCATGGGCCGTGAGCGGTACTGTGAGGTTTGTCACGCACGACCGAGGAGCTGATGTCGATGACCGTTTACGCACGTCCCGGCGCCGAAGGCGCGCTCATGTCGTTCGAGTCGCGATACGACAACTTCATCGGCGGTGAATGGGTGGCGCCGGCCGCCGGCCGCTATTTCGAAAATCTGACGCCGGTGATCGGACAGCCATTCTGTGAGGTGGCCCGTTCCGATGCGGCCGACATCGCGAAGGCGCTCGACGCCGCACACGGGGCGGCTCCGAAGTGGGGCAAGACGGCGCCCGCCGAGCGCGCGGCGATCCTGAACAAGATCGCCGACCGGATCGAAGCCAATCGGGAGTCGCTGGCGCTGGCCGAGGTCTGGGACAACGGCAAGCCGATCCGAGAGCCGTTGGCCGCTGACATCCCGTTGGCCGTCGACCATTTCCGCTACTTCGCCGGCGCGATCCGCGCCCAGGAAGGCTCGCTGTCGCAGGTCGACGACGACACCGTCGCCTACCACTTCCACGAGCCGCTGGGCGTGGTCGGGCAGATCATCCCGTGGAACTTCCCGCTGCTGATGGCCACCTGGAAGCTGGCGCCGGCGTTGGCGGCCGGCAACACCGTGGTGCTCAAACCCGCCGAGCAGACGCCCGCCTCGGTGCTCTATCTGATGTCGTTGATCGGTGATCTCCTACCGGCCGGTGTGGTCAACATCGTCAATGGATTCGGCGTCGAGGCCGGCAAGCCGCTGGCGTCGAGCAACCGGATCGCCAAGGTCTCCTTCACCGGTGAGACCACCACCGGGCGGCTGATCATGCAGTACGCCAGCCAGAACCTGATCCCGGTAACCCTGGAACTGGGCGGCAAGAGCCCGAACATCTTTTTCAGCGACGTGATGGCCGCCAACGACGACTTCCAGGACAAGGCGCTGGAAGGGTTCACGATGTTCGCGCTTAACCAGGGCGAGGTGTGCACCTGCCCGTCGCGCAGCCTGGTGCAGGCCGACATCTACGACGAATTCCTGGAACTCGTGGCGATCCGCACCAAAGCCGTCCGCCAAGGCGACCCGCTGGACACCGAGACCATGGTCGGTTCCCAGGCCTCCAACGATCAGCTCGAAAAGGTGCTGTCCTACATCGAAATCGGCAAAGACGAAGGCGCCAAGGTGATCACCGGCGGTGAGCGCGCCGAGTTGGGCGGCGACCTGTCCGGTGGCTACTACGTGCAGCCCACCATCTTCGCCGGCAACAACAAGATGCGGATCTTTCAGGAAGAGATCTTCGGGCCGGTGGTGTCAGTCGCATCGTTCAAGGATTACGACGACGCCATCGCGACCGCGAACGACACCCTCTACGGCCTGGGTGCTGGAGTCTGGAGCCGCGACGGCAACACCGCCTACCGTGCTGGCCGCGACATCCAGGCCGGTCGCGTGTGGGTCAACTGCTACCACGTCTACCCGGCGCACGCCGCGTTCGGTGGTTACAAGCAGTCCGGCATCGGCCGGGAGAACCACAAGATGATGCTCGACCACTACCAGCAGACGAAAAATCTCTTGGTGTCGTATTCGCAGAAGGCACAAGGCTTTTTCTGATGACCCCGCGCGTGGTAGTCACGGCCGACGCGGCCGCGCTGCTCGACCAGTTGCGAAAGCAGCACGGCCCGTTGATGTTCCACCAGTCCGGCGGCTGCTGCGACGGGTCGTCGCCGATGTGCTACCCGCTGGGCGACTTCATCGTCGGTGACCGCGACGTGTTGCTCGGTGTGCTCGACATCGGAGCCGACGGGGTGCCGGTGTGGATTTCGGGGCCGCAGTTCGAGGCGTGGAAGCACACCCAGCTCGTGATCGACGTGGTGCCCGGGCGGGGCAGCGGGTTCAGTGTGGAAGCGCCCGAGGGCAAGCGTTTCCTGTCTCGCGGACGGTCGTTCACCGACAGTGAAAACGCCGAACTCGCCGCAGCTGCCGTCGTCACCGGGGCCGACTACGAACGCGGAGACCGGCCCCGTGAGCGTGCGCCGGTGGTTGCGGCCGCTGTCGACGTCTGTCCAGTCCCCGCAGGGCGCGCCGCGCCGCTAAAGCCGTAGTCGGCGGCGTCGGCAGTATCTTTGAATCGTGATTCCGCTGCCGCGGCCCTGGTTTCTGGCCAGCGCGATGCTGCTCGGCGTCGCGGCCGGACTCCTGGGCGGGACGGCCGCGTTGACGGTGGAGCATGCTCGAATGCGTCCCGACATCGCGATCGCCCTGGTGGTGGGATTCCCCAGCGTGGTCGGACTGCTGGTGGTTCTGATGGCCCGACGCCCGTGGCTGACCGCGTTGGGCGCGTTCATCCTGGCGCTGGCGCCGGGGTGGTTCGGAGTGCTTGCCCTGGTCGAGGTCGTGACGCGTGGCTGAGAGCGAACGCGTGGAGACCGAGTCGATGCCGCTGACCGAGCCGTACAAGCCGACCTTCGACACCGGCATGCAGCCCAGGGCCGAGCCCGCCTTCATCGAGCCCGAGCCGCCGCCGCGCCGACGCGGCTGGTTGCGCCGCAAATCACCGGAGGAAACGGCACCGGAAAGCGGTGTCATTCCGACGGCCTACACCGAGACCGAAGCGCCGCCGTCGGAGGCTCTTCCGGCGGTCGCATACCCGTACCTGATGTGGTGGAAGTTCGCGCTGATCCTGCTTGCGGTCTGGATCCCGGCGGGGGCCGCCGGCGCAGGGCTGTTCTATTGGTGGAGCCACGACCCCTCGAAACACAAGACCACCGTGGTCTTCGTGGTGCTGGCTTACGTCGTCGTGACGACTGTCGCCGGTCTGATCTTGGCGATGGTGCCCGACCGGCCGCTGGTCCCGGCGTTGTCGATCGCGCTGATCTCGGCGGTATTCGCCGCTGTCGTCGGCGCGGCGCCGGTATACGGCAAGTTCTACTGCGAGCACAGCCACCGCCACTGCGCGGCGGGCGTTCTGCCTTACTGAGCGCCGCGAAACGGAAGCCACGGCTGCGATCGCGCCCGAGATCACGACCCTCAGTTCTGTTTGGCGGCAGCCACTAGGGTAGGTGCCGTGACCCACTATGACGTTGTCGTTCTTGGAGCCGGACCCGGCGGATACGTTGCGGCCATCCGCGCCGCGCAGCTGGGGCTGAATACCGCGATCGTGGAACCGAAGTACTGGGGCGGAGTCTGCCTCAACGTCGGCTGCATCCCGTCGAAGGCGCTGCTGCGCAACGCCGAACTCGCGCACATCTTCAACAAGGAAGCCAAGACCTTCGGGATCAGCGGCGAGGTGACCTTCGACTACGGTGCCGCCTTCGACCGCAGCCGCAAGGTCGCCGAGGGTCGGGTTGCCGGTGTGCACTTCCTCATGAAGAAGAACAAGATCACCGAGATCCACGGCTACGGCACATTTACCGACGCACACACCCTCTCCGTCGACCTCAACGAGGGCGGCACCGAGACCGTCACGTTCGACAACGTCATCATCGCCACCGGCAGCAGCACCCGGCTGGTCCCCGGCACCTCGCTGTCGGCGAACGTGGTCACCTACGAGGAACTGATCATGACCCGCGAGCTGCCCGAGTCGATCATCATCGCCGGCGCCGGCGCCATCGGCATCGAGTTCGCCTACGTGATGAAGAACTACGGCGTCGACGTGACCATCGTCGAGTTCCTGCCGCGCGCGCTGCCCAACGAAGACGCCGACGTGTCCAAAGAGATCGAAAAGCAATACAAGAAACTCGGCGTCAAGATTCTCACCGGCACCAAGGTCGAGTCGATCAACGACGACGGGTCGACGGTCACCGTGACGGTCAGCAAGGACGGCAAGACCGAGGAACTCAAGGCCGCAAAGGTGTTGCAGGCCATCGGCTTCGCTCCCAATGTCGAGGGCTTCGGCCTGGACAAGGTCGGTGTCGCGCTGACCGACCGCAAGGCGATCGGTGTCACCGACTACATGCGCACCAACGTCGACCACGTCTACGCGATCGGCGATGTCACCGGCCTGCTGCAGCTGGCGCACGTCGCCGAGGCGCAGGGCGTGGTGGCGGCCGAAACCATCGGCGGCGACGAGACCATGCCGCTCGGCGACATCCGGATGTTGCCGCGCGCGACCTTCTGTCAGCCGAACGTGGCGAGCTTCGGCCTCACCGAGCAGCAGGCCCGCGACGAGGGTTACGACGTCGTGGTCGCCAAATTCCCGTTCACTGCGAACGCCAAAGCCCATGGTGTGGGCGACGCCAGCGGCTTCGTGAAGCTGGTCGCCGATGCGAAACATCTCGAGCTGCTCGGCGGACATCTCGTCGGCCACGACGTCTCGGAGCTGCTGCCGGAGCTGACTCTGGCGCAGAAGTGGGACCTGACCGCAGTTGAGTTGGCGCGCAACGTCCATACGCACCCGACCATGTCCGAGGCGCTGCAGGAGTGCTTCCACGGCCTGACCGGGCACATGATCAACTTCTGACACCGACTGCCTGGGGGCCGACGTGACGAGGATGAAAGCGGTGCGAGCCGAATCGGTGTGGGCCGCGGTCGGCGGCGTGCTCGTCGGCTACGTGCTATGGCTGATCGCCATTTCGGTGGGCGACTTTTTCACTACGGCGGGGCTGTGGGGGCCGATCATTTTGGCTCTCTCGGCGGTCTTGGCGTTGGTCGCGACCCTATGGGGACGACGGGTGCGCGGACGCGGGAATCGCGCTGTGGCGGCCTTCGCGCTCGCGCTGCCGGTGCTGCCGGTGCTGCTGTCGCTGCTTGTGGTGGCCGACAGTTACTTGTGATCGCCCGGATGGTCTAGCGGGATCTCCAAGGCTGACATCGTGGCGGCTAGAGCATCGTATTGCCCTGCCAGCAGACAGAATTCGATGATCTGCTTGCGGTCGAGATGCTGGCTGAGCTGCTGCCAGACGGCGTCGCTGATCGATCGGTGCAACACGAATTCGTCGGTCGCGCTGAGCAGCACCCGTTGCCGTTCCGTCAACGTGGTGTCGTGCGCTGATTCGGGCCAGGCGAAGATCAGTTCCTGCGTGCGGTCGTCTAGGCCGCGACGGCGTCCGATCCAGCGGTGGTGTTGCAGTTCGTATTCCGACTTGCGCAGATGAGCGACCCGCAGGATGACCAGTTCGGTGTCGACCTGCGGTAGGCGGCCGCGCAATAGCCGAGCGCCGTAGACGGCCCAGGCCCAGAACAGGAATCGACGCTGACCGAGCGTGGTGAACAGGTGCATCTCCGGAGCGTTCACCGTGCGGGCGCCGAGCTTTGCGAGCACCCAGTTGACGGGTCCGAGCTCGCGGAAACGACCGGACGGGATACGGGGATTCTGGGCCGTCATGCCTGCTTCACCAGGTAAGGCGACACCGTGCTGCGGTGCTCGTCGAGGTCGAGGGCGCGACCCAGCGCGGGGAACGCCCGCTGCGGGCAGGTGTCGCGTTCGCAGACCCGGCAACCCGCGCCGATCGGAGTGGCCAACAAGGCGGGGTCGCCGGACAAGTCGAGTCCTTCCGAGTAGACGAGCCGGTGGGCGTGCCGGAGTTCGCAGCCCAGCCCGATCGCGAAGGTTTTACCCGGCTGACCATATCGCGATGCGCGGCGCTCGATGGTGCGGGCCACCCACATGTAACTGCGTCCATCCGGCATCTGCGCAATCTGCACCAGGATCTTGCCGGGATTGGCGAAGGTCTCGTAGACGTTCCACAGCGGGCAGGTTCCGCCCGCGGACGAGAAGTGAAACCCTGTGGCGGACTGGCGTTTTGACATGTTGCCAGCCCGGTCGACGCGGACGAAAGACAGTGGCACGCCGCGCATCGACGGCCGCTGCAGGGTGGACAGCCGGTGGGCGATGGTCTCGTAGCTCACCGCGTAGAACGCCGACAGCCGCTCGACGTCGTAGCGGAAATTCTCCGCGATCTCGTGGAACTGCCGATACGGCAGCACCGTCGCGGCGGCGAAGTAATTGGCCAGCCCGAGCCGGGCCAGCGTGCGCGACTCGTCGCTGGTGAAACTGCCCTCGTCGACCAGGCGG
The DNA here is from genome assembly GCF_022430545.2 of Mycobacterium paraterrae. Lineage (NCBI taxonomy): Bacteria > Bacillati > Actinomycetota > Actinomycetes > Mycobacteriales > Mycobacteriaceae > Mycobacterium > Mycobacterium paraterrae. The sequence continues at coordinate 2,768,195 of NZ_CP092488.2, forward strand.
TCGATCAGCTCGCCGTGCTCCAGGTAGGCCAGCTCGGCGGCGAGTTTGAACGCGTACTGACCCGACGGCAAATGGCCGCCGATTTCCAGCGTGTTGGTTTTCGGGTCGAAGCGATGAAGGACGTTGTCGCCCAAATCAATCCGCTTGATGCGAACATCGTGCACCGATGTCAGCCGGTCGGACAGGTCGCGGACCAGGTCGGCGCGGTGCATGCGCATTCGTACGGTGAGTTCCTCGGCGGCGGTGTCGAGTTCGTGCAGGTAATTCTGCCGTTCGTAGAAGTAGTCACGCACCTCTTCGTGCGGCATGGTGATCGAGCCGCTGCCGCTGCCGTCGGAGAACCGGTCCTCGGTGGCGGCCGCGAGTTGCGTCGTGGTGAGCCGGTATCGCCGGTGCAGATTGACCAAAGCGCGCGCCAGCGTCGGGTGCGAATTCACCACGTCGGCAAGCTCGGATTGATCCACCTCGACACCGAGGTCGTGGTCCAGAGTGACTTCGCGCAGTTCGGCAAGCAGCCGAGTGTCGTCCTGCGAGGCGAAGAACGTCGCATCGACGCCGAAGACCTCGGTGATGCGCAGCAGCACGGCGACCGTCAACGGCCGGACGTCGTGCTCGATCTGGTTGAGGTAGCTGGGGGAGATGTCGAGCATCTGCGCGAGTGCGGCCTGACTGAACCCGCGCTCGCCGCGTAGCTGCCGGACTCGCGAGCCAACGAATGTCTTGGCCATTCAGCCAGCGTACCGCGTTGCGAAGGCACGGTTAGCAACATTTGCAGAGCGACTGAGGATTGGCTGGAAGGGCAGGTCTTTTGGCATTATGCGCTCGAAGGCCAGGGTGCCTTGCAGGGCTGGGAGTGGAGCCGTGAGCTTGGACAAAGTGATGATGCCGGTGCCCGACGGGCATCCCGACGTCTTCGACCGGGAGTGGCCGCTACGTGTCGGCGACATCGACCGACACGGCCGGCTTCGCTTCGACGCCGCTGCCCGTCACATTCAGGACATCGGCCAGGATCAGCTACGGGAGATGGGGTTCGAAGAGACCCACCCGCTGTGGATCGTGCGCCGCACCATCATCGACCTGATTCGTCCCGTCGAGTTCGGCGACATGCTGCGGATGCGCCGCTGGTGTTCGGGAACCTCTAATCGCTGGTGCGAGATGAGGGTGCGGATCGACGGGCGCAAGGGCGGGCTCATGGAATCCGAGGCGTTCTGGATCAACATCAACCGCGACACACAGATGCCGTCGCGCATCTCCGACGACTTCCTCGACGGTTTGCGCAAGACGACCGATGTCAACCGGTTGCGCTGGAAGGGCCACCTGAAACCGGGCAGCCGCGACGACGCCACAGCGGTACACGACTTTCCGGTTCGCGTGACCGATATCGACCTGTTCGACCACATGAACAACTCCGTCTACTGGAGCGTGGTCGAGGACTATCTCTGGTCGTTTCCCGAACTGCTCGCGGCGCCGCTGCGGGTGGCCATCGAGCACGACGCGCCGGTGGCCCTGGGCGACAAGCTCGAGATCATCTCGCACGTCCACCCGGCGGGTTCCACCGACCGGTTCGGCGAGAACCTCGCGAACCGCACTGTTAGAACGCTCACATATGCGGTCGGCGACGAGGTGAAAGCGCTCGCCGCGATCTTCCCGCTTTAACCGTACGAGCGTTATGCAAACCGCCGGGCTGACCTGCGAATTTAAGTTACCAACGGGTAACAGCTGAACCGGTTCAGTTGCGAAGGATCTTCGCAATCTTTGCAAAAAGCGGCTGACCCCTAGCCAAAGTTGGCATCAAAATAGGTGGACCTGGGCTGCTGACCTGTGCCATCTTCGTGTTAGCAAGTCAGCAATGGCGCTGGGGTCCTTAGCAAGCATGGAAATCTCGGGTCCTCAGGTCAGTAACTTTTGAGGAGAGCGCTATGTCGAGCGTTGGCCAGCCGAAGAGCCCCGAAGAGATCCAGAAGGACTGGGACACCAACCCCCGCTGGAAGGGCATCACCCGTACCTACACCCCCGCCGACGTCGTGGCCCTGCAGGGCTCGGTTGTCGAGGAGGCCACCCTGGCCCGCCGCGGTGCCGAGGTGCTGTGGCGCCAGCTGCACGACCTGGAGTTCGTCAACGCGCTGGGTGCGCTGACCGGAAACATGGCCGTCCAGCAGGTTCGCGCCGGCCTGAAGGCCATCTACCTGTCCGGGTGGCAGGTCGCCGGTGACGCCAACCTGTCCGGCCACACCTACCCCGACCAGAGCCTGTACCCGGCCAACTCTGTGCCGCAGGTGGTCCGCCGGATCAACAACGCGCTGCTGCGCGCCGACGAGATCGCCAAGGTCGAGGGCGACACTTCGGTCGAGAACTGGCTGGCCCCGATCGTCGCCGACGGTGAGGCCGGATTCGGTGGTGCGCTCAACGTCTACGAGCTGCAGAAGGCCATGATCGCCGCCGGTGTCGCCGGTTCGCACTGGGAAGACCAGCTCGCGTCCGAGAAGAAGTGTGGCCACCTGGGTGGCAAGGTGCTGATCCCGACCCAGCAGCACATCCGCACCCTGACCTCAGCCCGCCTCGCGGCTGACGTCGCCGACGTGCCGACCGTCGTCATCGCCCGTACCGATGCCGAGGCCGCCACCCTCATCACTTCCGACGTCGACGAGCGCGACCGCCCGTTCATCACCGGCGAGCGCACCGCCGAGGGCTTCTACCGGGTGAAGAACGGCCTCGAGCCCTGCATCGCCCGCGCCAAGGCCTACGCGCCGTACTCCGACCTGATCTGGATGGAGACCGGTACTCCGGACCTCGACCTGGCGCGCCGCTTCGCCGAGGGCGTCAAGAGCGAGTTCCCGGACCAGATGCTGGCCTACAACTGCTCGCCGTCGTTCAACTGGCGCAAGCACCTGGACGACTCGACCATCTCGCGGTTCCAGAAGGAACTCGGCGCGATGGGCTTCAAGTTCCAGTTCATCACGCTGGCCGGCTTCCACGCCCTGAACTACTCGATGTTCGATCTGGCTTACGGCTACGCCCGCAACCAGATGAGCGCCTACGTCGAGCTGCAGGAGCGCGAGTTCGCTGCGGAGGAGCGCGGCTACACCGCGACCAAGCACCAGCGCGAGGTCGGCGCCGGCTACTTCGACCGGATCGCCACCACGGTGGACCCGACCTCGTCGACGACCGCTCTGGCCGGCTCCACCGAAGAGGGTCAGTTCCACTGACGATGCGCGGCCTTAGGGCCGCGAGGAGGAAGTGGAACCGAGAACGGTAGCCACTGACGATGCGCGGCCTTGGGGCCGCGAGGAGGAAGTGGAACCGACATGGTCAGCCACTGAGCCCAAGGCCCCGTGGCGAACAGACGCAAAATCGCATAAATGCGGCCGCGATCGCGCGAGTTCGCGTCTGCTCGCGCATGGGAAGTTCCACTAAGCCCAAGCCGTAGCCACAAGCATCCGGCTTGACAGCGCAGGCCCCGCCCGGAAACCCTGGGCGGGGCCTGCCGCATATCGAGAGGACAACCTGGACGTGAGCAATGCGATTGAGCGCGTAGGCGTTATCGGCGCTGGACAGATGGGCGCCGGCATCGCCGAGGTGTCGGCGAAGGCCGGCGCCGACGTGGTGGTCTACGAGCCGACTGAAGAACTCGCCGCCGCGGGCAAGGGGCGCATCGAGGCGTCCCTGGAGCGGGCTGTCGGCAAGGGCAAGCTGTCCGCCGACGACCGCGACGCGACTTGCAAAAGGCTGCGCTACACCAGCACGCTGTCCGACCTCGCGGACCGTCAGCTGACCATCGAGGCGATCGTCGAGAACGAGGCCGTCAAGGCCAAGCTTTTCGCCGAGCTCGACGAGATCGTCACCGATCCCACGGCCGTCCTCGCGTCCAACACGTCGAGCATCCCGATCATGAAAATCGCTGCGGCGACCAAGAATCCGGGTCGTGTGCTCGGCCTGCACTTCTTCAACCCGGTGCCCGTGCTGCCGCTGGTCGAGTTGATCAACACGTTGGTCACCAACGACGAGGCGGTGCAACGCGTCGAGCACTTCGCCGGCGAGGTGCTCGGCAAGAAGGTGGTGCGCTGCGGCGACCGTTCCGGCTTCATCGTCAACGCGCTGTTGGTGCCCTACCTGTTGTCGGCCATCCGGATGGTCGAGTCGGGCGTCGCGTCGATCGAAGACGTCGACACCGCGGTCGTCGCGGGCCTGTCGCACCCGATGGGTCCGTTGCGGCTGTCCGACCTGATCGGCCTGGACACCATGAAGTTGATCGCCGACGCGATGTACGACGAACTCAAGGATGCGCACTACGCGCCCCCACCGCTGTTGCAGCGCATGGTCGAAGCCGGCCAACTGGGCAAGAAATCCGGCAAGGGCTTTTACTCGTACTGAATGAGCGGTATGCCATATGCCGCAGAACGCGGTATTGTCGTGACCACTCGGGCCGGGTCAACTCGATAGGTCAATAGCATGTCCAAGCTAAAGCCGTATTATGAAGAGTCGCAGGCGATCTACGACATCTCCGATGAATTCTTTGCGCTTTTTCTTGATCCCACGATGACCTATACCTGCGCATACTTCGACCGCGACGATATGACGCTGGAAGAAGCGCAGATGGCCAAACTGGATCTCGCGCTGGACAAGCTGAAGCTCGAACCCGGCATGACGGTGTTGGATGTCGGCTGTGGGTGGGGAGCGGCACTGGTCCGGGCCCTGCAACGCTATGACGTCAACGTCATCGGTATCACGCTCAGCCGCAATCATGCGGCGTACAGCCAGGCTAAGCTGGACGCCATCCCGACGACTCGCCGGGCCGAGGCGCGGTTGCAGGGTTGGGAAGAGTTCGACGAACCGGTCGACCGCATCATGTCGTTCGAGGCTTTCGACGCTTTCAAGAAGGAACGCTATCTGGCCTTCTTCGAACGTGCACACGAGATAATGCCGGCTGATGGCCGGATGCTGCTGCACAGCATATTCACCCACCCCTGGACGTATTGGAGCGAACACGGCGTCAAGGTCACGATGACCGACCTGAAGTTCATGCGCTTCATACAGAAAGAGATTTTCCCGGGCGGTCAAATGCCGTCCCAGGAAGACATATTGGAATTCTCGCAACAAGCCGGTTTCAGCTGCGAGAAAATCGATCGGCTGCGGCCGCATTACGCGCGCACACTCGACACATGGGCCGCCAATCTCCAAGCGAATCGGGAGCGCGCGATCCAGGTGCAGTCCGAGGAGGCCTACGACCGCTTCATGCGCTACTTGACGGGCTGTGCCGACTTCTTCCGCCGAGGTATCACCGACGTCGCGCAATACACCCTGGTCAAGTGACGCCGCGAGCAGTTACGCGGCTGGTTTCTCCATGGTGAATTGACACACGTTGGTGAAGCCGTCGCGAAACAGCTCCCGGCAGCCGGTCAGGTACTTGACGAAGGTGTTGTACTCGTCTTCCCCTTTCAGCTGGATGGCTTCGTCTTTGTGGGCTTCGAGCGCCTTGGCCCAAGTGTCGAGGGTGCGCACGTAGTTCTCGCCGATCATGTGATGGCGGGTGATCTCGAATCCAGCCGCGGTTGCGTACTCGTCGACCACCGAGACCATCGGTAGCCGGCCGCCGGGATAGATCTCCTTGCGGATGAAACTGATGAAGCGCATCAGCGACATGGTCCGCTTCAGGCCCATCTCCTCGGCCTCCTGTTCGGAAGGCACCACGATCGAGTGCAGCAGCATCACACCGTCGTCGGGCAAAACGTTGTAGCACATCTTGAAAAAGTCGGCGTAGCGCTCGTAGGTGCCGACGCCGTCGGCGAAATGCTCGAACGCCCCGATCGACACGATGCGGTCGACGGGTTCGTCGAATTCTTCCCATCCGTGCAGCCGCACGTCTTTGGTGCGGGGAGAGTCCATTTCGGCGAACTTCTGCTTGTTGTGGGCGAACTGGTTCTCGCTCAGCGTCAACCCGATCACGTTCACGTCGTACTTCTCGACGGCGCGACGCATCGTCGAGCCCCAGCCACAACCGATGTCCAACAACGTCATTCCCGGTTGCAGACCCAGTTTGCCCAACGATAGATCGACCTTCGCCATTTGCGCCTCTTGCAGCGTCATGTCGTCGCGTTCGAAATACGCGCAGCTGTAGGTCATCGTTGGGTCAAGCCACAGCTTGAAGAATTCGTTCGAGCGATCGTAATGCGATTGAATGTTGCCGACATTCGGTTGCAGCGCAACGCCGTCGGCTTCGCCTCCTGGAGCCACCATCGTGACGATATACCCGGCCGCGTGACGCCACAATCCCAATTGCGAAGCGTCCCTCCGGGGGCGAATCCGGAGGCCACCTCGCGATCGCGCCAGGTTTAGGCTTTCGTCACAATGGGGAATGGCCGCGAGTAGTGGCAATCAGCGCTGTTAACTTGAGCGAAGGACTGATGTGCAGCGATGGCGGAGTTGTCTACGGGAAACGGTCTTCCGGACGTAGTAGTCACGGGCGTCGCGATGACGACGCCGTTGGCCACCGACGCAGACGAAACCTGGCGGCGATTGCTTGCCTGCGAGAGCGGTATTCGCAAGCTGGATGACGAGTTCGTCGAAAGGTTCGACCTACCGGTTCGGATCGGCGGCCATCTACTCGAGGACTTCGACCAGTACCTCACCCGGATCGAGCTGCGCCGGTTTCTATACCTGCAGAAGATCTCGACGCAGGTCGCGCGGCGCCTGTGGGACAGCATCGGTTCGCCGGAGGTCGACACCAGTCGCCTGATGGTCTCCATCGGAACCGGGATGGGCTCCACGCAAGAGTTCATCGAGGTCAGTGACGACTTTCAAAAGCGGGGTATGAAGGCGATCTCGCCTGTCGGCGTCCAAAAGGCCATGCCCAATGCGGCCGCGGCGGCCGTCGGTTTGGAGCGCGGCGCCAAGGCCGGCATCCTCACGCCGGTGGCCTCGTGCGCCTCGGGTGCCGAGGCGATCGCGCTGGCCTGGCGCAATCTCGTGTTCGGTGAGGCCGACATGGCGATCTGCGGCGGCGTCGAAACCAAAATCGAAGCGGTACCGATCGCGTCTTTCTGCAATCAGGGTCTGCTGTCGACCAACAACGACGATCCGGCCGGCGCCTGTCGGCCGTTCGACAAGGACCGCGACGGTTTCGTGTTCGGCGAAGCGGGAGCGCTGATGACCCTCGAGACCGAGGAGCATGCAAAAGCCCGCGGCGCCAACATCATTGGGCGGGTAATGGGCGCCGGCATCACATCGGACGGCTACCAGGCCGTGCTTGCCGACCCGACCGGCGAGCAGGCCGGCCGCGCCATCGCACGCGCGATCCAACTCGCCGGACTCGGCCCGGCAGACATCGATCACGTCGACGCGCACGCCAACGGGACGGTCGAAGGCGACCTCGCCGAGGCAAAGGCGATCCGGCGGATCATGGGGACCCACCAGCCCGCCGTCTACGCGCCGAAGGCCGCGCTGGGGCATTCATTCGGCGCGGTCGGCGCAGTGGAAGCGATCCTGACCGTCCTGGCGCTGCGCGACGGCGTGATACCGGCGACGCTCAACCTGAACGAACTCGACCCGCAGATCGATCTCGACGTCGTAGCCGGTGAGCCGCGACGCGGCGACTACCAGTACGCGGTCAGCAACTCGTTCGCGTTCGGCGGCTACAACGTCGCACTCGCCTTCGGGCGATACTGAGCGCGCATTAGACTTGCGCCAACAGTTAGGCTGATTCCCCGCAAGGGGGCGGTAACCTCGGCCCATGTGTCGAACAACCGGCACGGCCGCCCAGAATTTCATTCCGATTGTCAGGACAAACGGTGTCAGATACCTCAAGCCCTACGCCTACGGCCCAGTCCAAATGGTTGTCCAAGTCGGCCTCGCAGACCCGCGGCTCGGACAAAAAGGAAGTCCAGTTCCACTACGACATCTCCAATGACTTCTTCCGGTTGTGGCAGGACCCGTCGCAGACCTACAGCTGTGCCTACTTCGAAAAGGACGACTACACCCTCGAGCAAGCGCAGCTGGCCAAGGTCGATCTGTCGCTCGGCAAGCTCGGTCTCAAGCCCGGAATGACGCTGCTGGACATCGGCTGCGGGTGGGGTTCGACGATTCAGCGCGCGGTCGAGAAGTACGACGTCAACGTCATCGGTTTGACGCTCTCGGAGAATCAGAAGCAGCACATCGAACAGAACCGTTTCCCGAACATCGACACCACACGCAGCATGGAAGTGCGTCTGCAGCCGTGGGAAGACTTCGATGAGCCGGTCGACCGCGTCGTGTCAATCGGCGCATTCGAGCATTTCGGCTTCAACAAATACGACGACTATTTCAAGAAGACGTTCAACTTGATGCCCGACGACGGCGTAATGCTGTTGCACACCATCATCATTCCGAGCGATGAAGAGATCAAAGAGCGTCAACTGCCTTTGACGATGTCGAAGGTGCGCTTCATCAAATTCATCATGGACGAGATCTACCCCGGCGGCCGCCTCCCGCTGGCCGCCCAGGTCGAAGACGCTGCGGTCAACGCCGGCTATTCGGTGACGCTCAAGCAGAAACTGCGCCCGCACTACGCGCGCACCCTGGACACCTGGGCCAGCAACCTGGAGTCGAAGAAGGACGAGGCCATCGCGATCACCTCCGAGGAGATCTACGAGCGCTTCTACAAATACCTGACCGGTTGCGCCGACTTGTTCCGTGACGGCTATACCGACGTCTGCCAATTCACCTGCGAGAAGTCCGCCGCGTAGCCGATTCGGCGAACGTGCGCAATGCTTTGAGCTGACAACAGGATTCGAACGTGAAAGGCGCATCGCAGATGACGGACATCGGGTCGGAGGACTCGTCGAATTTGCGGCCGGCCTACGAGGACGTCCAAGCCCACTACGACACCTCCAACGAGTTCTTCGGCCTCTTCCAGGACCCGACGCGGACGTATAGCTGCGCGTACTACGAACGCGACGACATGTCGCTGGAAGAGGCGCAGATCGCCAAGCTTGATCTCTCCCTTGCCAAGCTCGACTTGCGGCCCGGGATGACTCTGCTCGACGTCGGTTGTGGCTGGGGCGCGATGATGAAGCGGGCCGTCGAGCAGTACGACGTCAACGTCGTGGGCCTCACGTTGAGCAAAAATCAGCATGCGTTGGGACAACAGATTCTCGACGGGGTGGACAGCGATCGATCGCGGCGGGTGCTGCTGCGTGGCTGGGAAGAGTTCGACGAGCCGGTTGACCGGATCGTCAGCATCGAGGCTTTCGAGGCGTTCCCGAAGTCGCGCTACAAGGCTTTTTTCGACCTCTGCTACCGCATCATGCCCGACGACGGGCGGATGGTGTTGCAGACGATCATGGGGCACCCGCTCAAGCGCTGGCCGGAGATGGGCATTCCGATCACGATGTCCGACCTGCGGTTCATGCGCTTCATCGCGGCCGAGATCTTCCCGGGTGGCGCGGTGCCATGCGACGAGGACGTCTTCGAGTACTCCGCCAACGCCGGTTTCAAGGTCGAGCGGCTGCAGAAAATGACCCCGCACTACGTGCGGACCCTCGACACCTGGACCACCAAGCTGGAAGCCGCACGGGACGAAGCCATCGCGGCCACCTCCGAAGAGGTCTACGACCGCTACATGCGCTACCTCATCGGGTGTTCGGACTTCTTCCAGCGCAACGTCTCTGAGGTCGGCCAATTCACTCTGGTGAAGAGCTAACGACCTAGTCCGGGCACTAACGCCCCGATCGCCAGACCGGCCACCAGCAACGCGCCCGCCTGACGGACGTGCACCCAGGCCAACGCCGCGTACCACAATGGCCACACCGGGAAGTCGGGCGGCGGCTGGTCGGGCGGTGGGCGCCGGAAGTACGGCCACACCTTGATCAGCCGGGGTAGCGCCAGCCCCACGAGCAGTGCCGGCCACGGCATCGCCTTCGCCAGTACCGCGGCGACCACCAGCACATAGAACCCGACCATCATCGCGAGCGTTACTGCGCGGGCCCGTCTTCCGCCGAGGAGCACCGGCAGCGTGTTGATGCCCAGCGGTTGGTCGTAAGGGATCTTGTCGATGTGCTTGCCCATCAGCACGGTCGTGCAGAGCAGCCCGTAGGGCAGTGACGCCAGCAGCACCGGCCAGCCCACGTGCCCGACCGCGGAATAGTATGTGCCGCAGACCATCATCGGTCCCCAGACCACCAGCACGTCGGGCTCCCCGAGGCCGCGTTTCTTCAACCGCAACGGCGGTGCGGTGTAGGCAAAGCTCAGCACGAACCCGGTCAGTGCGAACGCCACTACGGGCCAGCCGCGTGCCCACGTCAACACGATGAGGATGGCCAGGTCGGCCAGGTTCACCAGGCCGATCGCAACGAGCAGCGTGCGCCGGCTGACCAGCCCGGAAAGCACCGGGTGCGGGGCGTAGAGCGCCCGCGGATAGGTCGCGCTGTCCAAACCCGTCTCGGTGTCGTAGAGATCGTTCATCAGGTTGTTGGCGGTGTGCGCCAACAGGATTCCCGCGATTGCGAGAGTCAGCCAGCGCCAATCCCACCCGGGCTGGCCCACCGCCAGCAGCGCGGCGACGAGGCCCGCGAACAGCGTCATCGGCAATACCGCCGCGCGGGTGACGACCAGCCAGCGGGTGACGCGATCGACCGGGCCGTCCGGCGGTGGATTGGTGGTACGCAGAGCGTAGGCCCAGGAGCTGAAACGCGAACGCGTCGTTGCGGTCATTTCCGCAACGTAGTCCGCTACATGCTCGACGACGGCAGAATCGGCGAGGGATGAGGTTGGTCGCGGAACTTCGCCAGCGAGCCGCCGACTTCGACGATGCCGCACAGCGCGCTCCAGCTCAGCATCGCCAGGTAGTCGATCAACTCGTCGGAGCTCATGCGCGGGTCCAGCAGCCACGAGTGCGTGGCCAGCTGCACGCCGCCGACGATGTGGTACGCCCACGGTTCGACGCCACCGAGGTCCATGCCCGCCGCGCGCATCCGCCGGCGCAGCATCACCGCGAGCATCCGGGCGATGATCCGCTCGGAATCGGCGACGACCTTACTTTTGCCGGCCGAGTTGTTGGCCATCACGAAGCGGTACGGCTCGGGCTCGGAAGCCACCGTGTCCACGTAGACGTGGATGATCTCGCGGGTCAGGTCGAAGCCGTCGAGGTTCGACGACAAGGCCTTGGTCATGTTGGGGATCAGCGTGGTCTGGGTGAACCGCATCATCACCGCGGTGGTCAGGTCGTTTTTGTCGACGAAGTACCGATAGAGCACGGTCTTGGAGACGCCGATCTCGCCGGCGATCTCGTCCATGCTGACGTACTGGCCACGACGCCGGATCGCCTCGATCGTTCCGTCGATCAACTCGTTGCGCCGTTCCACCTTGTGTTGGTGCCACCGCCGCTTCCGGCCATCGGTTTTTACCGTCCCGGCCGGGATTTGCTTTGCCACTATGCCGGTTCCTATCCCGTCGTTCTATTGCATAGTAATGCTTAACTCTGACGATTTCCTGTCTGGACCTCCGAGAACGGGGCAATGTCGCGTAGCCGGTAACAGTTACCGACCGAGAATTGGAGTGCATCGTCACCGAACAGCGACGTGGATCGGGAATGATGGTGGAGTGGCAGTCGAACTGAACGGGAGGCCCGCACCGGGACCCCGGCACCGAGCCGACGCGCAACGTCCGTCGCGCGCAGCAGGTGCGCCGCTGCCGCCGGGCGACCCGGCCAAGCCGGCGTCGTTCGCCGAGTCTTTCGCCGGCGCCGACCCGCAGGCCGACGCGGAGCGCCAACGGGCACTACGCCGAATGAAGGCCGTGGCCCTGAGCTTCCTCGTCGGCGCCACCGCCGTATTCCTCGGCTGCCGGTGGGCACAGGCGAGTGGCATGACCGCAGTATGGATCGGCTACCTCGGAGCCGCGGGCGAAGCCGGGATGGTCGGCGCACTCGCGGACTGGTTTGCTGTCACAGCGTTGTTCAAGCATCCGCTCGGCGTCCCGATCCCACACACCGCGATCATCAAGCGCAAGAAAGACCAGCTCGGCGAGGGCCTGGGCACCTTCGTGCGAGAGAACTTTCTGTCGCCGGAAGTCGTCAGCACCAAGATTCGCGACGCGCAGGTTCCCAGCCGGCTGGGCAAGTGGCTCTCGGACCAGTCGCACGCCGAGCGGGTTGCCGCCGAATCGGCGACGGTGCTCAGGGTGCTGGTGGAACTGCTGCGCGACGACGACGTCCAGCAAGTGATCGACCGGATGATCGTGCGGCGCATCGCCGAGCCACAGTGGGGGCCGCCGGTGGGGCGGGTGCTGTCCACTCTGCTGGCCGAGAACCGGCAGGAAGCCTTGATCCAATTGCTGGCCGATCGCGCCTTCCAGTGGTCGCTGAATGCCGGCGAGGTGATCCAGCGGGTCATCGAGCGCGACTCACCGACCTGGTCACCGCGGTTCATCGACCAGCTCGTCGGCGACCGCATCCACCGCGAGCTGATGGACTTCACCGACAAGGTCCGGCGCAATCCGGAGCACGAGCTGCGCCGCTCGGCGACCAGGTTCCTGTTCGAGTTCGCCGACGACCTACAGCACGACGACGCCACGATCGCTCGCGCCGAGGCTGTGAAGGATCAGCTGATGTCGCGCGACGAGGTCACCAACGCCGCCGGCACGGCGTGGAAAACGCTCAAGCGTCTGGTGCTCGAAGGCGTCGACGACCCATCGAGCGCGTTGCGTACCCGCATCGCTGACGCGGTGGTCGGGATCGGAGAATCGCTACGCGATGACGCGGAATTGCGCGACAAAGTCGATAACTGGATCGTGCGCGGGGCCGAGCATTTGGTGGCTCAATACGGGGTCGAGATCACAGCGATTATTACCGACACCATCGAACGGTGGGATGCGGAAGAAGCGAGTCGGCGGATCGAATTACATGTTGGCCGTGACCTGCAGTTCATCCGAATTAACGGCACCGTCGTGGGCTCGCTGGCAGGGCTGATTATCTACGCGATAGCCCAGCTTTTGTTCTGAACCTGCTTGCAAAAGTTCTTCGGTCCGCTAACAGTGCTTGCAAAAGTTAGCACCTGTTAGCTACGGTGGGCGCGTTCGCACCGACCGAGCCGATGCAAGGACTGGAGGAAGCGTCAATGCCGCAGGAGGAAAACCTCGCTGCAGTGGTGACAACCGCTGCCTCGGACATCGGCAGCTTCATCAAAGCGCAGCGTGAAGCCGCCCAGGTATCAGTGCGACAGCTGGCCGAAAAAGCCGGCGTGAGCAATCCGTATCTCAGCCAGATCGAGCGTGGATTGCGCAAACCTTCGGCCGGCGTGCTCAACCAACTCGCCAAAGCGCTGCGTGTCTCCGCCGAGGTGCTCTACGTCCAGGCCGGAATGCTCGAACCCGGTCCGAGGAGCGAAGTACGCGACGCCATCGTTGCCGACGCGACAATCACCGAAGGGCAGAAGCAGGTCCTGCTGGACATCTACACGTCCTTCGTGCAGCAAAACGACGCTGCGCGGGAGGAGACCACCTCTGCCTAAACCCGGACACCAACGGAAACCATTGACGCACAAGAAGAATGACGAAAGGAGCCACCATGGCTGACAACAACCCGTCGATCGACGACCTGAAGGCCCCGCTGCTTGCCGCGCTCGGCGCCGCCGACTTGGCCCTGGCCACTGTCAACGACCTGCTTGCCGAGCTGCGCGAGCGGGCCGAGGAGACCCGCACCGACACCCGCAGCCGGGTCGAGGAGAGCCGCGCACGCCTGACCAAGCTGCAGGAGGAACTGCCCGAGCAGCTGCGCGACCTGCGCGACCGCTTCACCGCTGAGGAGCTGCGCAGCGCCGCCGAGGGCTACGTCGAGGCCGCGACCTCGCGCTACAACGAGCTGGTCGAACGCGGCGAGGCCGCCCTGGAGCGCCTGCGCAGCCAGTCCGGTCTGGACGAAGCCTCGGCGAACGCCCAGGGCTACGTCGACCAGGCTGTCGAGTTGACTCAGGAGGCGCTGGGCACCGTCGCGTCGCAGACCCGCGCGGTCGGCGAGCGTGCCGCCAAGCTGGTCGGCATCGAGCTGCCCAAGAAGGCCGACGAAGCCGCCAAGAAGGCCCAGAAGGCGGTCGCGAAGAAGGCGCCCGCCAAGGCACCGGCCAAGAAGGTGCCTGCCAAGAAGGCTCCGGCCAAGAAGGCTCCCGCCAAGAAGGTCACCCAGAAGTAATTTCGCTTCACCACTCGACTCCGAGTCGCCCGCCTGGGTGGCTCGGAGTCGACGTTTCCGGCGACACCCGCTTACGCTTAGTGGGTGGACTTGGTGAATATCGTCGTCTTCTACCTACAGATCGGCGTCATGCTGATGACGCTCTACGCGTTCGTGCACGCGGCGATGCAGCGACCCGACGCCTACACGGCCGCCGACAAGCTCACCAAGCCGGTATGGCTGCTGATTTTGGGTCTGGCCATCCCGCTCGCCTGGATCCTCAACGTTATGGGAGCGGTGGCCGCCGCCTGTGCCGCCGGTGTCTACTGGGTCGACGTGCGGCCCAAACTTCTTGAGATTCAAGGCAAGTCGCGATAGCGGTATGCGAGCCTGCATCTTCGCGATGACGCTGATCGGCCCGCTGTGCGCGGCCCCGCCGGTGTCCGCGGCGCCGGATCCCGTGAGCGCGCAGGTCGATAGACCGCCGTTCGTCGACCACATCTCCTGGGTGCAGTGGCGCAGCGGAAGCCAGCTGTCCAGCCTGCGCGTGTACCCGACGGCGAGCGGGCGTGCGGCCGCCAAACAGCTCGGATCATCGAGCCCGGAGGCCGGCGAGGCCTGGGCCGAAGTGGTGGCGTTGGCGCCGCAGGCCGATACCGCCGGGATGCGCGACCAGTTCCGCTGCCACTGGGATTTCGCCGAGAACGTCCAGCCCGGCAAGACGAGTTGGAACCTCGAGCCCTGGCGACCGGTCGTCGACGACGCGACGATGGTCACTACCGGTTGCAATCCCGGTGGTCCGCAGGAGCCGTTCTGATGGCGTGGAGCCGCGAGCAAGTCGCAGCGCTCGTCGACCACACTCTGCTCAAGCCCGAGGCGACAGCCGCTGATGTCGTCGCGGTGGCGGAAGAGGCTGCCGCACTGGGCGCTTACGCCGTCTGCGTCTCGCCGTCGATGGTGCCGAACGCGATCGCGGGTGGTCTTCCGGTCGCCGCAGTGGTCGGCTTTCCGTCTGGCAAGCACATGCCCGAGATCAAAGCTGGGGAGGCGACGCTGGCGGTGACATTCGGCGCCGCCGAAATCGACATGGTGATCGACCTCGGCGCGGCCGTCGCCGGAGACATCGACGCCGTGCGTTCGGAGATCGCCGCGGTGCGCGCCGCGATCCCGACCGCGGTGCTCAAGGTCATCGTCGAGTCGGCGGCACTGTTGGCCCTCACTGATGACAAGACCCTCGTCGAGGTCTGCCGCGCCGCGGAGGACGCGGGCGCCGACTTCGTCAAGACCTCAACGGGTTTCCATCCCGCCGGTGGAGCGTCGGTGGAGGCCGTCACGCTGATGGCCGACGCTGTCGGTGGGCGCTTAGGGGTCAAGGCCAGCGGCGGCATCCGCAGCGCGGAGGCGGCAGTGGCGATGCTCGACGCCGGGGCTACCCGCCTCGGGCTGTCCGGCACCCGCGCCGTGCTCGACGCGCTCGACTAGATTGCCGGGGTCCGTCTCGTCGCAGCTACGCGCTCTGCATCGTCGCCGGGCGGGCTAGAGGTCGGCCAGGCAGGGGTCCTGGCTACCACCGGACGGGATCGTCGCGTTGCTACTGGAGAAGGCCGCCTCGACCCCGCTGTCGGTGACCTTGATGCTGTCGGCGTGCAGACCTAGCGGATAGTTCCTGGTGGCCTTGGCCATCAGGTCGTCGATGTATTTCTGCGCGGTATCCGTCGAGATGGTCTTGCCGAACGCGGACACACTCACCACCTGCAGCGACAGGCCGTTGTTGACGATCTGCGGCTTGAGCGTGGCGCTGTTGAGCATGCCTTTGAGGTTGATTGTCCCGTCGGCGGTGTTGGTGGTCACCCCACTCGTGACGAAGGCCCCCAGCACCGGCACAGCGTTTTGAATCGACTGTTTGATGCCGTCGTTCGACCAGTCGACCGTGCCGTTGATCGATCCGATGGTGCCTTGGGAGTTGGCGGTGTTGTTCAACTTGATGTCGCGGACGTCGAATTTGACCGTCATGCCCTTGGCGCTGCGAACCTGGTTGCCGGCCGTCTGCACGGAGATGTCGCTGTAGTCCTTGGTGAGGTATTGCCACAGCACCGGCGGGGCCGGGGAGAACGACACCTTGGCGCTGTCCTGGACCTCGCACTGCACCGCGTTGGCGACCTTGGTGCTGGCGACATGACGCGCGTACAACTCGCCGCCGATCGCAGTCGCGACCACCACCAGCGCGGCGATCAACAGGATCAACAGCAGTGACGTGCGGTTGGCGAACACGCGGCGTCCACCCTCGCGCTTCGGTTCGCCGATCGACGGGGGAGGGGTCGGTATCGAGATCCGGGTTGTGAGGTTCTCATGTGCCGGTGGCGGCGGCCCGGGTTGCTGCGCCCGCGCGTTGGGCGGCAGACCCGGCTGTACCGGCGGTGGGCCGGGCTGGTGTGGCGGCTCGACTTGATGCGGCGGACGATTCGTCGGCGGAGCCGGCTGCTGAGGCGGGCGGCCCGGTGGCCGTCCCGGTTGCTGCGGTCGCGGCAGGTCGCGCGCGGAAGGCTGCTGGGCGCGGCCCGGCTGCGGGATGTTGCGGGTCGGCGACTCCGACGGTGGCGGCGGTACGCGGCGCGGCGGGAAGCCGCGGTTGGGCGGCCCCGACGGACGGCCGCGCTGCGGGTCGTTGCTCGGGGGGACCGGTGGATTAGACATGGGCGAAACAGGGGTCGCTGCCGCCGGCGGGGATCGAGGCGTTGTGGGTGGAAAAGTGTGCCACCACACCATCGTTGGTGACCTGCACGCTGTCGGCCTTGATACCCAACGGGTACTGCTTGAGTAGCGCCGCGGTGAAGGTGTTCAGCGCCGTCTGCGCGGTCTCGTGCGGGACGAGGACGCCGAGCGCGTTCACCCTCGACACCTGCAGTGCGAGCTGACCGTCGGTGACCTGCGGCTTGACGGTGACGCCACCGAGGCCCATCGCACCGGTGAGCTCAATGGTGCCGGCGCTGGGATCGGTGGAAACGCTGTTTACCAGGCCGCCAATGAACGGCAGCGAGTTCTGGATCGTCTCCTGGATGCCCTCCGACGTCCAGGTGATGTTGGCGTCGAGCTTGCCGATGGTGCCCTTGGAGTCGGCATTGCCGTGCAAGTCGACATCGTCGATTTCGATGTCGGCCTTCATCCCCTTGGCATCGCGGATGTTGTGTCCGGCGGTGTGGATGGTGATGTCCTTGTAGTGACCCATCACGTGTTGCAAGAGAAACGGGCTTGGCCCAAAGGAGGCGGTGGCGCCGTCCTGGATGACGCACTGGGTGGCCGAGGCGACGACGCTGTCGGCCCGGTGTCGGGCATACAACTCCCCGCCGACCAGGCCGGCGATGGCCAGGGCTGCGACGATCACCAGCACCAGCACGATCGACACCGGATCGCCGCCGACCCGGAAGCGACGCTTGGCCGTGCCGGGCTCGGCGGGGTCCTGCGGCGACTGGTCGAACGTCGTGGTCGCCGGGTACTCCTGCACCGGCGGCGAGTACGACGGCGTGGTCGGCGGCTGATAGGAGTATTCGGCCTGCGGTCCCGGATGGGTGGGCGAATTCTGTTCCCCCGGACGCGACCATGGCGAGGACGGGTCCTGGTGTGGGGGCCCCTGCGGATTCGTCACCCGCGCGATTCTGCCTTATCACCATGAGCGACAGCTGTGGAGTTGCGCAGCACGGCGATCGTCTCGCGGGCCTTGGTGACCTGCTCGGGCTCCAGGTCGGCGATCAGCAGTTGTGGATCACCGTCGGCTGAGGCCACCACCTTGCCGAACGGCGACACCACCAGGCTGCCGCCCACACCGGTCGGCGCGCTGGAGGCCAGCGGCTCGCCCGGGTCCGCCTGCCCGGCCGCGGCGATGTAGCTGGTGGAGTCCAGCGCACGGGCCCGGGCCAGCAACGTCCACTGGTCGAGCTTGCCGGGTCCAGCCGCCCACGAGGCGCTGACCACGATCAGCTGGGCGCCGCGGCCGGCCAGCGTGGTGAACAACTGGGGAAAGCGGAGGTCGTAGCACGTGGTCAGGCCCACGCCGACCCCGTCAACCGTGATGGTCACCGGCTCGCTGCCGGGCGCGACCGTCGTCGACTCGGTGAACCCGAACGCGTCGTAGAGGTGGATCTTGTCGTAGTGGGCCTCGACGTCCGGCCCGGTGGCCAGCAGCGTGTTGTGCACCCGCCCGTCGTCGGCGGGGGTGAACATGCCGACGACTGCGGTGATGCGGGCGTCGGCGGCGATCCGGCGGACGCCGTCGGCCCACGGTCCGTCGACTGGTTCCGCGATCGGGGCCAGCGGGACCCCGAAGCGGCACATCGTCGCCTCCGGGAAGACCACCAGCGAGGCGCCGGCTTCGGCGGCCCGCGCGGCGTAGTCGCGCACGACCACGAGGTTGGCGGCCGGGTCGGTGCCACTGAGGATCTGCGCCACCGCGATTCGCATGAATGCCAGCCTAAAGGTTGGCGAGCGTCGAGTTGCTGCGTGAAACCGCGGCCGATTTGCCCGACAGGTCGACGTTCGACGAGGCCGTGCTTGAATTCCCCCCATGATCGAGTTCACGCTGAGGAAGACGACGTCGGCACCGATCGAGAAGGTGTTCGACTCGCTCACCGACCATGCCGCCATCGCGGACGTGTCCATGGCACGTCGCAGCACACTGGATCGCGAGGGCGTCCCCGCACCCAACGGCGTCGGTGCCATCCGCCGGATCGAGGCGGTCGGACCGGCCATCGTCGAGGAGATCATCGAGTACGAGCGGCCGACCCGCTACGCGTACAAGATGCTCTCCGGCGCTCCGGTCCGCGACCACGTCGGAACGGTGACGCTGCGCCCCGCGGGGTCCGGCACGGAGGTCGAGTGGCACCTGCGGTCGACGCCTAAGATCCCTGGCTCGAATTGGCTACTGAAACCGTTGCTCAAGAGGGTGATCGGCGACTTGCTCGGTGGCGCCGTCAAGGCCGCTGAGCGGTCCTAGGCGGTTCCACCGATCCACGTCGTGGTGAAGCGCTGCTCGCGGATCAGCAGCTCAACCAGCTGGCTACCGATGAAGTTCTCCAGCTTGCCGCCGACCAGCGGAATCTTCACCTCGACCGTGGCGCGGAACTTCAGCCTGGAGCCGCCCCCATCCAGCGGCTCGAGCACCGCGGTGCCAGTCAGCGAGGCCGGTGAGTCCAGGATCGAGCCGGTGACGGTCGCCGTCGCCGACCCGTCGACGAGCGGGTCCCACCGCTCTTCGCGGCGGATCCGCAAATCGCCGCGGTGGAACTGGTTGACAACGGCCGGCATCCGGTCGGCCCGCAGCACCTGGGTGGTCACCACGTCGATGGTTCCGTCGTCGGCGACGTCCATCGAATCCAGCGTCGAGTCGTCTGCACCGGAATCGTCCAGCCGGGTCAGCCAGTACTGCTCTTCGCTGAACGCCTGGAGTACCGCTTTGACGGATTCCGCATAGTCAGTGGACATGTCGAAAGAACGCGGCATAGCTGGTCAGGCTACCGTCAACAACCAGGTAACCGGGTTCGAAGGGGGCACCGTGGGAACGGATTTCGCCGGCGCGCGCGTCGACGAGAACGTGCCGCTGGCCCCGTTGACCACGCTGCGCGTCGGGCCGGTCGCCTCCCAGGTCGTCACGTGTACCAGCGCCGAGCAAGTGGTCGCGTCGCTGCGCCACTTCGACGAGCTGAACGCGGCTCCGTTGCTGGTATTGGCGGGCGGCTCGAACCTGGTCGTATGCGACACGCTGACCGACCTGACCGTAATTCGATTGGCCAACAACGCAATTCGCATCGATGGCAGTACGCTGCGGGCCGAGGCGGGCGCGGTATGGGACGACGTGGTGGTCGCGGCGATCGACGCCGGGCTCGGCGGGCTGGAATGCCTGTCGGGAATCCCCGGGTCGGTGGGGGCCACCCCAGTGCAGAACGTCGGCGCCTACGGGGTCGAGGTGGCCGACACCATCACCCGGGTCCGGCTGTTGGACCGCCGCCGCGGCGAGGTCCGCTGGGCGTCCGCGGTCGAACTCGGCTTCGGGTATCGCACCAGCGTGTTGAAGCACTCCGACGCCGCCACGGTGCTGGAGGTGGAATTCTCCCTCGACCCGACCGGTCGCAGCGCGCCTCTGCGATACGGCGAGCTGATCAGCGCGCTGAACGCCACGGCCGGCGAGCGTGCCGACCCGGCGGCGGTGCGCGAGGCGGTACTCACCCTGCGGGCAGGCAAGGGCATGGTGCTCGACACCGCCGACCACGACACCTGGAGCGTCGGTTCGTTCTTTACCAATCCCGTTGTCACACAACAGTTCTACGAGGAGCTGGCGAACGGGACCGATCGTGCGGTGCCGCACTATCCGGCGCCCGACGGCGTCAAGCTGGCCGCGGGCTGGCTGGTCGAGCAGGCAGGCTTCGGTAAGGGCTACCCCGATGCCGGTGCACAGTGCCGGCTGTCCACCAAACACGCGCTGGCCCTGACCAACCGCGGCGGCGCCGGCAGCGACGATGTGCTCGCGCTGGCTCGCCGGGTGCGCGACGGTGTGCGTGATGTGTTTGGTGTCACATTGGTTCCCGAGCCGGTGCTGGTCGGCTGCTCCCTGTAGATCACACGCGGCGGAACGGCGCCGTTTTCGCCGGTATCTTGATGTCGTGACCACAGAGCGCGGCGACTCGCCGGTGACCCGGCGCCGGGCCCTTACCACCCTGGCAGTCAGCGTTTTTGCGCCCAGCGTGCTGGCCGCGTGCGGCGGACCGTCGGCCAAGGAGGCCGAAAAGGCCAAGCCTCCGGCGCAGGCCGCGCTGACGTTCCGCCCGGCCGACAAAGCCACCAAGGTGCTGCCGACCGCGCCGATCAGCGTCGAAGTGCGCGACGGCTGGTTCCAGCACGTCGCGCTGACCAACGCGGACGGCAAGGTGGTCGCCGGCACCCTCAACCGCGACCGGACGATCTACACGATCACCGAGCCGCTGGGGTACGACGGCACGTACACCTGGACCGGGTCAGCGGTCGGCCACGACGGCAAGCCCGTCCCGGTCAAGGGCGAGATCTCCACGATCGCGCCCACCAAGGTGATCGACGGCGGATTCCAGCTCGCCGACGGCCAGACCGTCGGGGTCGCGACGCCTATCATCATCCAGTTCGATGCGCCGATCGCGGACAAGGCCGCCGTCGAGCGCGCCCTGAAGATCACCACCGAGCCGCCCGTCGAGGGCAGCTGGGCGTGGCTGCCCGACGAGGCGCAGGGCGCCCGGGTGCACTACCGCACTCGCGAGTACTACCCGGCCGGCACCAAGGTCAACGTCGAGGCCAAGCTCTACGGGCTGGCCTTCGGCGACGGCGCCTACGGCAAACAGGACATGAGCCTGAAGATCGACATCGGTCGTCGTCAGGTGGTGAAGGCCGAAGTCTCCTCGCACCGCATCCAGGTGGTCCGCGACGAGGGCGTGATCATGGACTTTCCGTGCAGCTACGGCGAAGCCGACAAGCCCCGCAACGTGACCCGCAACGGGATCCACGTGGTCAGCGAGAAGTACTCGGACTTCTACATGTCCAACCCGGCGGCCGGCTACAGCCACGTCCACGAGCGCTGGGCGGTGCGGATCTCCAACAACGGCGAGTTCATCCACGCCAACCCGTCGAGCGCCGGCGCGCAGGGCAACAGCAACGTCACCAACGGCTGCATCAACCTCTCGACGTCCGACGCCGAGCAGTACTTTGCCAGCGCGATCTACGGCGATCCGGTCGAGGTCACCGGCAGCACCATCGAGTTGTCCTACGCCGACGGCGATATCTGGGACTGGGCTGTCGACTGGAACACCTGGGTCGGGATGTCGGCCCTACCGGCGCCCAGCGGCGCCAAGCCATCGCCGGTATCGGTTCCGCGCAGCGCCCCAGCCACTCCGCGCGACGCGCCGACGCTGTCCGGCACACCGACTACGACGACTAGTCCTGCGGGGCCCGGCGGCTGAACCGGCTGCCCGGCGCCTGATCGCGAGGCCGGATCACGATCAGGTCCAGGTCGACGTGCGACGGCCGCGACGCCACAAAGCCGATCACTTCGGCGACGTCAGCCGCGGTCAACGGTGTGATGCCCTGGTACACCGCGTCGGCACGGTCCTGATCACCGTCGAAACGCACCAGCGAGAACTCCGTCTGCACGGCCCCGGGTGCAATTTCGGTGAGCCGCACGGGCTTTCCGAGTAGCTCGCCGCGTAGCGTGCGGTGCAGCACTCCCTCGGCGTGCTTGGCGGCGGTGTAGCCCGAGCCGTTGTCGTAGGTCTCCAGCGCTGCGATCGAGGTCACGGTGACGATCAGGCCGTCGCCCGATGCGATCAGCTTGGGCAGCAGCGCCCGGGTGACCCGCAGCGTGCCCAGCACGTTGGTCTCCCACATCCAGCGCCAGTGGTCGAGATCAGCCTCGGCCACCGGCGCCAGGCCCTTGGCGCCGCCGGCATTGTTGACCAGCACATCTACCCGCCCCAGCCCGGCGGCCAAGGCGTCGACGGCGGCATCGTCCGTGACGTCGGCCACAACCGCGGATCCGCCGATTTCGGCAGCCAGCGCCTTGATCCGGTCGGCCCGTCGTGCCACCGCGACCACGTGAAAGCCTTGCGCTGCAAGAGCTCTCGCGGTCGCCTCGCCGATACCCGCGCTGGCACCGGTGACGACCGCGACGGGTTGGTCGCCGTTCGGGTCGTCAGAGGCGGTCGGATGCGGATTACGGGAACTCATCTGAACGACTCTAGTAACCGTGCTAAATTCCCCCTGTGTACTCGAGCACCTTGTTCGGCTGTCTGCCCGCGTGTTGTTGCGCGGGCTGCGCGTGTTGTTGCCGCGCAACTAGCCGCTCCTGAGCTAAGCGCCTAGCGCTCGCGACGGTGTGCGGCACAGACCGCCATCGGAACTCGGACAAGGAAATGCAAATGCGTTCAACGACTTTCACTTCTCATCAGCACAACCCCCTCGCGGCCGCTCGCCGTCGGGGCCCCGGACGGCACCGCGTGGTGGCGCCCTCGCTGCAACTCTCCGACGCTGCCGCGTCATCGGTCTTCCGGGCCGTGCGGCTGCGCGGCCCGATCGGGCGCGACGTCATCGCCCAGATCACGTCGCTGTCGATTGCGACGGTAAACCGCCAGGTCATCGCTCTGCTGGAGGCGGGCATCCTGCGGGAGCGGGCCGACCTGGCCGTCTCCGGCGCGATCGGGCGTCCCCGGGTGCCGGTCGAGGTCAACCACGAGCCGTTCCTGACGCTGGGCATCCATGTCGGCGCCCGGACCACCAGCATCGTCGCTACCGACCTGTTCGGCCGCACGTTGGATGCCGTCGAAACCCCGACTCCGCGGACCGCGCAAGGTCCGGCGCTGGCCGCCTTGGCCGACGGCGCCAAGCGCTACCTGCGGCGCTGGCATCGCCGGCGCGCGCTGTGGGTCGGTGTGGCGATCGGTGGCACGGTCGACGCTTCCAGCGGCCATGTCGACCACGCCCGCCTCGGCTGGCGGGACGCTCCGGTCGGTCCGGTGATCGCCGAGACGTTGGAGCTGCCGGTCTCGGTGGCCTCGCACGTCGACGCGATGGCCGCCGCCGAACTGCTGCTCGGCATGCGACGGTTTGGGCCGAATTCCTCGACCAGCCTGTATGTCTACGCCCGCGAGACTGTCGGTTACGCGCTCATGATCGACGGGCGGGTGCACAGCCCGGCGAGCGGACCGGGCACGATCACCAACCTGCCCGCGCATTCCGAGCTCCTCGGCGGCTCGGGGCTGCTGGAATCGACGGTCAGCGACGAGGCCGTGCTGGCCGCCGCGCGACGGCTGCGCATCTTGCCGACCCACGGCGGCCCCGCGAACGGCAGCGTGACCGAGGTGCTCAAGGCCGCCCGTGGCGGCAACCAGCAGGCCCAGGAGCTGCTCAACGAGCGGGCCCGCGTGCTCGGCGAGTCGGTCGCTCTGCTTCGCGACCTGCTCAACCCCGACGACCTGGTGGTCGGCGGACAGGCCTTCACCGAATACCCCGAGGGCATGAAGCGGGTCGAGGAGGCCTATAAGGCCCGGTTGGTGCTGCCGCCGCGCGACATTCGCATGACCGCGTTCGGCAACCGGGTGCAGGAGTCCGGCGCCGGCATCGTGTCACTGGCCGGGTTGTACGCCGACCCGCTGGGTGCCATGCGACGCGCCGCTCCGCCGGCGCCCGTCTACGAAGTCGACGTCGAGACACCCGCCTGACCTGCGTCTCTGGCCAGCCCTGCATGATGGCGGGGTGGGTTCCTCTGATCTGACCGATCCGCGTCGCGTCGCGGTGCTCGCGGTGCACACGTCGCCGCTCGCCCAGCCCGGCGTCGGCGATGCCGGCGGCATGAACGTTTACGTGCTGCAGAGCGCGCTGCACATGGCCCGCCGCGGCGTCGAGGTGGAAATCTTCACCCGGGCGACCGCGTCCACCGATCCCCCCATCGCGCGGGTCGCCCCCGGCGTGCTGGTACGCAACGTGGTGGCCGGACCGTTCGAAGGCCTGGACAAGTACGAATTGCCGACGCAGCTGTGCGCGTTCGCGGCCGGCGTACTGCGGGCCGAGGCCGCCCATGAGCCCGGCTATTACGACATCGTGCACTCGCACTACTGGCTGTCCGGTCAGGTCGGCTGGCTGGCCCGCGACCGCTGGTCAGTCCCGCTAGTGCACACCGCGCACACTCTGGCCGCGGTGAAGAACGCGGCACTGGCCGAGGGCGACACCCCGGAGCCGCCGCTCCGCACGGTCGGCGAGCAGCAGGTGGTCGACGAGGCCGACCGGCTGATCGCCAACACCGATGACGAAGCCGCGCAACTGGTTTCGCTGCATCATGCCGATCCCGCGCGGATCGACATCGCCCACCCCGGCGTGGACCTCGACGTGTTTCGTCCCGGCGACCGCCGCGCCGCGCGGGCCGAACTCGGCTTGCCCCCCGACCAGGATGTGGTGGCGTTCGTGGGGCGCATCCAACCGCTCAAGGGTCCCGACGTGTTGTTGCGTGCGGCGGCCAAGCTGCCCCGGGTTCATGTGGTGGTGGCCGGCGGGCCGTCGGGCAGCGGGCTGGCGGTTCCCGACGGCCTGGTTCGGCTCGCCGCCGATCTGGGTATCTCTGACCGGGTGACGTTCTTGCCCCCGCAGTCGCGGGAAGATCTCGTCACCGTGTTCCGGGCCGTCGACCTGGTGGCGGTGCCGAGCTACTCGGAATCGTTCGGTCTGGTGGCGTTGGAGGCGCAGGCATGCGGCACGCCCGTGGTTGCCGCGGCGGTAGGCGGCTTGCCGGTAGCGGTGCGCGACGGCGTCACCGGCGCGCTGGTGTCCGGCCACGACGCCGACCGGTGGGCGCACGCGATCGACGAGACGCTGAAGCTCGGCCCAGAAGCGTTGGGGCCGGCCGCGGTTGCGCACGCCAAGGACTTCTCCTGGGACAACACCGTCGACTCACTGCTGGCCAGCTACCGCCGGGCGATCGGTGACTTCACCGCACGCCGCGCGATGCGTGCGCTGCCCTCGACGCGGCGGTCCGCGCAGGCGGGACGACTGCCGTCGCGACGCAAGGCATGGGCATGACCGCCAACGGTGACAGCGGTGCACCGATCACGCACGCACAACGGATAATCGAAGACACGCTGGAAACCAGCGGACTGGAATACACCCGCCACGAGGGTGCGCACGGTGGCCTGCCGGGCCTGATCGTCGCCCTGCCCGGTGAGCGTCGGCTCAAGACCAACACGATCCTGAGCATCGGCGAGCACTCGGTGCGCGTGGAGGCGTTCGTCTGTCGCAAACCCGACGAAAATCACGAGGGCGTCTACAAGTTTCTGCTCAAGCGCAACCGCCGGCTGTACGGCGTCGCCTACACCCTCGACAACGTCGGCGACATCTATCTGGTCGGCCGGATGGCGCTGGCGTCGGTGGACGCCGCGGAGATCGACCGAGTGCTCGGCCAGGTCCTCGAGGCCGTCGACAACGACTTCAATACGTTGTTGGAGTTGGGTTTTCGCTCGTCGATCCAGAAAGAATGGGAGTGGCGGGTGTCGCGCGGCGAGTCGTTGAAGAACCTCGAAGCGTTCGCGCATCTGATCGAAGACGACGATGCAGAGCGCGAAGCGCGATGAGGAGGAGTCGAGCGTAGGGCCCGAAGACGACTAAGTCTTCGAGGGCTGGTCGGCGAGCGTAACGCCGCGGCTCATTTTTCCGGGTGTATCAAGACGTGGCGTTACGCACAGCGAAGGTCTCGCCTGCGCGTGAAATACTTCCCGCCATGGGAGACGCTGCTGCAACGCTGGTTCTGCTCCGCCACGGTGAAAGCGAATGGAACGCCAGTAACCAGTTCACCGGCTGGGTGGACGTCAACCTGACCGACAAGGGCCGCCGTGAAGCGGTCCGCGGCGGTGAATTGCTCGCCGAGCACGACCTGTTGCCCGACGTGCTGTACACCTCGCTGCTGCGCCGCGCGATCACCACCGCGCACCTAGCGCTGGATACCGCGGACCGGCTGTGGATCCCGGTGCACCGCACCTGGCGGCTCAACGAGCGGCACTACGGGGCCCTGCAGGGTCTCGACAAGTCCGAGATCAAGGAACGCTACGGCGACGAGCAGTTCATGACCTGGCGGCGCAGCTACGACACCCCGCCGCCGCCCATCGAAAAAGGCAGCAAGTACAGCCAGGACACCGACCCGCGCTACGTCGACATCGGGGGTGGCCCGCTCACCGAATGCCTGGCCGACGTGGTGGCCCGCTTCCTGCCGTACTTCACCGACGTCATCATGCCTGACCTGCGGGTCGGCAAGACGGTTCTGATCGCTGCGCACGGAAACTCGCTACGCGCCCTGGTGAAGTACCTCGACGGCATGTCCGACGCCGAGGTGACCGGTTTGAACATTCCGACCGGAATTCCTTTGCGCTACGACTTGGGCGCCGATATGCGCCCGTTGGTGCCCGGCGGCAGCTACCTCGACCCGGATGCGGCAGCGGCCGGTGCGGCCGCCGTGGCCAGCCAAGGCGCGAAGTAGCCGCCTGACCGCAGCAACTGGGCAAACGTCGGGTAAACGGCCACCGAACACCTGTCTCGTAGCCTGTGACATGACCGATTTTGGCCTTGTGCTGCTGGGTTGGCGTTCACCGAATTTGTAAGCTTTTCACGTGACCGTGTTCTCGGCCCTGTCACTGGCCGGGGTTTCGTTTCTCGCGGCCTTGGCCGTCGGGATCACCGTCGGCGCGCACTTGGCGCCGAGGGCGATCGAGCGACGGCAACGGGAGGCCGTCGAAGCGGCCGGAATCACGGTCGCGCAGATGCTTGATTGCATTGTCGCGTTGATGCCTCTGGGAGCCGCCGTCGTCGATCGGCACCGCGACGTCGTCTACCACAACGAACGGGCCAGAGAGCTGGGTCTGGTTCGCGAGCGCCAGCTTGACGACGAGGCCTGGAAGGCAGCCCGCAAGACCCTGGCCGATGGAGCCGACGTGGAATTCGACGTGCTGCCCGGCAAGCGGCAGGCCCCGGGTAGGGCCGGGCTGTCGGTGCATGGTCAGGCACGCCTGCTCAGCGAGGAGGATCGCCGGTTCGCCGTGGTCTTCGTCTACGACCACTCCGAATACGCGCGCATGGAGGCGACCCGCCGCGACTTCGTGGCCAACGTGAGCCACGAACTCAAGACGCCGGTGGGCGCAATGTCGGTGCTCGCCGAGGCCCTGCTGTCGTCGGCCGACGACCCGGAAACGGTGCGACGGTTCGGCGAGAAAGTTCTGGTCGAGGCCACCCGGCTGGGCAACATGGTCAGCGAGTTGATCGAGCTGTCCCGGCTGCAGGGCGCCGAGCGCATGCCCGACATGGGCGCTGTCGACGTCGACTCCGTTGTCGCCGAAGCTATTTCGCGCCACAAAGTGGCCGCCGAGAACGCCGACATCGTCGTGCGGACCGATGATGCCAGCGGCCTGCGGATGCACGGCGAGCAGGCCCTGCTGGTCACCGCGCTGGCCAACCTGGTTTCCAATGCCATCGCCTATTCGCCGCGCGGCTCGCTGGTCTCGATCAGCCGGCGGCGGCGCGGCGACAACATCGAGATCGCCGTCACCGACCGCGGCATCGGCATCGACCGCAAAGACCAGGAGCGCGTGTTCGAGCGATTCTTCCGCGCCGACAAGGCCCGTTCCCGGGCCACCGGCGGCACCGGACTCGGGCTGGCCATCGTCAAACATGTCGCCGCCAACCACGGCGGCAGCATCGGGCTATGGAGTCAGCTGGGAACCGGCTCGACGTTCACCCTGTCGATCCCCGCCTACGCCGGCGACGTCGAGCCGACCGAACTGCCACCCGAGCGCGAGTCGCGCCCCATGAAGCCCCTACGGGAGCCCCAACGAGAGGAAGAACTACACCGATGAGCACTGAGGAGTCACGCCCGTGACAAGTGTCCTGATCGTGGAGGACGAAGAATCGCTGGCGGATCCGCTGGCGTTCCTGCTCCGCAAGGAAGGCTTCGAGGCCACCGTGGTGACCGACGGCCAGACCGCTCTGGCCGAATTCGACAGATCCGGCGCCGACATTGTGCTGCTCGACCTGATGCTACCGGGCATGTCGGGCACCGACGTGTGCAAGCAGTTGCGGTCGCGCTCCAGCGTGCCGGTGATTATGGTGACCGCTCGCGACAGCGAGATCGACAAGGTGGTTGGTTTGGAGCTGGGCGCGGATGACTACGTCACCAAGCCCTATTCGGCCCGCGAGTTGATTGCCCGCATCCGCGCGGTGCTACGCCGCGGCGGCGATGACGACTCCGAAGTCACCGACGGCGTGCTGGAGTCCGGCCCGGTCCGGATGGATGTAGAGCGTCACGTCGTTTCGGTGAACGGTGAGGCAATTACGTTGCCGCTCAAGGAGTTCGACCTACTCGAATACCTGATGCGCAACAGTGGCCGAGTGCTGACACGTGGACAGTTGATCGACCGGGTGTGGGGTGCCGACTATGTCGGCGACACCAAGACGCTCGACGTCCACGTCAAGCGGCTGCGCTCCAAGATCGAGTCCGATCCGGCAAACCCGATCCACTTGGTGACCGTGCGCGGCCTCGGCTACAAGCTCGAAGGCTAGATCCGCGGCTCGAGCCGCTACTCGGCGGCCCGGGTCGCGGGATGCACGGCGATCAGCCCTAAGCCGTTGCGCCGCTTACACATTGCGGCGAGCTCGGCATAGGCCTTCTCGCCGAGCAGCTCGGTCAACTCCGGGCCCATGCTTTGCCATACCTGTTCGGCGCCGACGTGGGCGGCCGGATCGCCGGTGCAGTACCAGTGCAGGTCGGCGCCGCCGGCGCCCCAGCCGCGTCGATCGTATTCGGTGACAGTCGTTTTCAAGATCTCGCTGCCGTCCGGACGCGTCACCCATTCCTGACTGCGACGAATGGGCAACTGCCAGCAGACATCTGGCTTCAAGGTCAGCGGCTGCACACCGATTTTCAATGCCTTGGAATGAAGCGCGCAGCCTTGGCCGCCCGGGAAGTCGGGACGGTTCAAGAAGATGCAGGCGCCCTTGTACTTACGGGTGCGGAACTGCTCTTCGCCCTCGTGCTCGTCGAGTTCGAGATAGCCCTTGCGGCCCAGGCCCTTCTCGCGAAATTGCCAGTCGTCGTCGGTGAGCGTGGACACAGCGTCGTCGAGGCGAGCGCGATCGTCGTCGTCGGAGAGGAACGCGCCGTGCGAGCAGCAGCCGTCGTCGGGACGATTCTCGACCGTGCCCTGACAGGCCGGTGTCCCGAACACACACGTCCATCGGGAGAGCAGCCAGGTCAGGTCGGCGGCAATCAGATGTTCCGGGTTGTCTGGGTCGAAGAACTCGACCCACTCACGGGCAAAGTCCAATTCGACTTCGCCGGGATGCTCAGGGTGCGCACTTGCCACAGTTTTAACGGTAGACCAATCTGCGGCCTGGCTGGTCACACGTAAGGTTGTGTCCTGTGCGATTAGGTGTTCTCGACGTCGGCAGCAACACGGTGAACCTGCTCGTGGTGGACGCTCGTCGCGGCGGCCATCCCACGCCGATGAGTTCGACCAAAGCCACGCTGCGTTTGGCCGAGTCGATCGACAACTCCGGCAAGATCACCCGCAAGGGCGCCGACAAGCTGATCGAGACGATCGAGGAATTCGAAAAGATCGCCGACAGCTCCGGTTGCGCAGAATTGATGGCCTTCGCCACCTCAGCGGTGCGCGACGCCAAGAACTCCGACGACCTGCTGTCCCGGGTCCGCAAGGAGACCGGCGTCCAGCTACAGGTACTCCGCGGCGTCGACGAATCGCGGCTGACGTTCCTCGCGGTCCGCCGCTGGTACGGCTGGAGCGCGGGCCGGATCATCAACCTCGACATCGGTGGCGGCTCGCTGGAGTTGTCCAACGGCGTCGACGAGGAGCCCGAGGTCGCGATGTCATTGCCGCTGGGGGCCGGGCGGCTGACCCGCGAATGGCTCAACGACGACCCACCGGGCCGGCGCCGTGTCGGCATGCTGCGTGATTGGTTGGACGCCGAACTGGCCGATGCGGCCACCAAAATGCTTGACGCGGGCAGCCCCGATCTGGCGGTTGCGACCTCGAAGACATTTCGTTCGCTGGCCCGCCTCACCGGCGCGGCGCCATCGGCGGCGGGGCCCCGCGTCAAGAGAACGCTAACGGCAAATGGCCTCAGACAACTCATATCTTTCATCTCTAGGATGACGACCGCTGACCGTGCAGAACTGGAAGGGGTGAGCGCCGAGCGAGCGCCGCAAATCGTGGCAGGAGCTCTGGTCGCAGAGGCGAGTATGCGAGCGCTGTCGATAGAAACGGTGGACATTTGCCCGTGGGCGCTACGAGAAGGTCTCATTTTGCGCAAACTCGACAGTGAAGCTGACGGAACCGCTCTCGTAGAGACGTCGGTGCGGGATGCTGGAGGTCGGCAAGCCAATCGGAACGGTGGCAAGAAATGAGCGGACCCAACGACACCACCCGACCAATCTCGGTTGCCGAGCTGCTTGCGAAGAACGGCACGCACGGTGCTCCGGCCCCGACACGCCGCCGCCGTCGTCGCGGCAACTCCGATGCGGTCACCGTCGCCGAGCTGACCGGTGAGATCCCCGTCATCACCGACGAGACTGACCCCTCCGCCGACGAGCACTCCGCGCCGGAATCGCGGGTAGATCGCGCTAACGGGCGCTCCCGCGTCGAGGACGAGGTCGTCGAGGCTCCTGCTGAAGAGGCGCCGGCGGAGAAGTTTTGGTCCGAGCCCGAGCCTCGATGGCCGCCGTCTGCGCCGCCGCGGCCGCGCGAAGAGGGCGCCCAGGCGCGGCAATCCCGTCCGCAGCGCAGCGCCTACCCGCGCCCGGTCCGCAACAACGTCCGCCCGGAGCGCGAGCGCTCCGAATTGCGCGACGAGACGTCGGCAGACCGGGCCGGCGCCGAGGGAATGATCCCCGACCCGCTCGAGGACTACGCGGGCATGTCGGTTGATGTGATGGACACCGACGTTCGCGACGCCGAGCCGGCCATCGAAGACTCCGCCTATGTGCGCTCGTATCTGCGGTCATCCGCGAGCAAGGGCGACGTCGACGCGCGGTATCACGACATCGACGACGTCGCCGAGGAAGAGGATTACCCCGAGGACGAGTCCGACGAGCCGCAAACATGGTCGCGTGCCGACGCCGTGAAGTTCGGCGGAGCGGTTGTCCTGCAGTCGCTTCTGGCCGTCGGATTCGGGGCCGGGTTATTTATTGCGTTCGACCAGCTATGGCGCTGGAACAACATCGTTGCGCTGGTCCTCTCGGTGCTCGTCATCCTCGGCCTGGTGGTCGGTGTGCGGGTGGTGCGCAAGACCGAGGACTTCGGCAGCACGCTGATCGCGGTGGCGGTGGGGGCACTGGTCACGTTCGGGCCCCTGGCGTTGTTGCAATCCGGCTGAGCCGCAACAAGTCCACGTGCGCCCAGCAATCAAGGTCGGTCTGTCAACGGCCTCGGTCTATCCGATGAAGACCGAGGCCGCTTTCGAGTTCGCGGCCAATCTCGGCTACGACGGTGTCGAGCTGATGGTGTGGGGCGAATCGGTCAGCCAGGACATCGACGCCGTCGCCAAGCTGTCACGGAAGTATCGGGTACCGGTGCTGTCGGTGCATGCGCCGTGCCTGTTGATCTCGCAGCGGGTCTGGGGTGCGAATCCGATTGCCAAGCTGGACCGCAGCGTCCGCGCCGCCGAGAAACTCGGCGCGCAGACCGTCGTCGTGCATCCGCCGTTCCGCTGGCAGCGCCGCTACGTCGAGGGCTTCACCGAGCAGGTGGCGGAGTTGGAGGAGTCCAGCGACGTGCTGGTCGCCGTGGAGAACATGTTCCCGTTCCGCACCGACCGGTTCTTCCCGGGCCAGACGAAGGAGCGGATGCGTCGTCGCGGCGGGGGACCGGGGCTAGGAATTTCGGCATTCGCGCCGTCCTACGACCCGCTTGACGGCAATCACGCGCATTACACGCTCGACCTGTCGCATTCGGCGACCGCGGGCACCGACGCCATCGACATGGCCGAGCGAATGGGTGAGGGCTTGGTGCACCTGCACTTATGCGACGGCACCGGACTGCCCGCAGACGAGCACCTCCCGCCGGGTCGCGGCAGCCAACCGGTCGTCGAGGTATGCCAAATGCTGGCTACCGGTGACTTCGCCGGCCACGTAGTGCTGGAGGTATCCACTTCCTCGGCGCGTTCAGTCCATGAGCGCGAAGCCATGCTGGCCGAGTCGCTGCAATTCGCTCGTACGCACCTATTGCGTTGACAGACAAGGGAACTCCAACCTCACATGACCGCGCTATTCACCGAGGCGATGGAGCTTCGCGAAATCGAGTCCGACGGCGTCCACACCGTCTACGAGGGCGAGCTGAACAAGATCTGGACCATCGGGCCCAAGGTGCATGGTGGAGTCATGGTTGCGTTGTGCGCCAACGCCGCTCGCTCAGCACACGGCGGACCCGTTGAGCCGGTCGCGGTCTCGGCCAGCTTTTTGTCGGCACCCGACCCTGGTCCGATGCGGCTGACGACGTCGATGCGCAAACGCGGCCGCCGGATCAGCGTGGTCGACGTCGAATTGATCCAGGGCGAGCGCGCCGCCGTGCACGCGGTGGTCACGCTGGGGGAGCCGGAGCACCTGGCGCCGCCCCTGCTGTCGGCCAATCCGGTGGCAGGTCTGATGGACCCCGAGCCGCCCGCGGACATCGCGGCGGTCGAACCGGGCCATCGGTTGCGCGGGCTGGTCAACCTGGCCGAGGGTTGCGAGATCCGCACGCGCGAGTCGACGCTCGACATCTCGGCAGACGGCCGTCCGCCGGTAATCCAGAACTGGGTTCGCCCGCGCGACGCGGCGCCCGACGTGCTGTTCGCATTGATGTGCGGTGACATCTCGGCGCCGGTGAGCTTTGCCGTCGACCGCACCGGCTGGGCGCCCACCGTGCAGCTGACCGCCTACCTGCGGGGTCTGCCGGCCGACGGTTGGCTGCGGGTGGTGTGCACGTGTGTGCAGATCGGCCAGGATTGGTTCGACGAAGACCACACCGTCGTCGACTCGACGGGCCGCATCATCGTGCAGAGCCGTCAGCTGGCCATGGTGCCCGCCCCCTGACCCTCGAGGCCGCGGTCCGCTATTTCAAAATTGCTCGTCCCTGAATACAGCACACGGAGGCTTGCAAAGGGCTCGCGTGTGCGAAGATGCGGCATGGCCGACTGCGGATCGAACGGGTGGAGCATAATAACGTCGGCGCAAGCGAATTCAAATGTTGCGGGTATATTGGCTGGCTTCCTATTTTTTGGGCTCGTTTACCTTCTGGGTAGAAGCGAAAAGCGTGAAGAAGTGGTGCTGCTTTTTACAGCTAGCTTTATTGTATTGGCATTCGCCAGCTTTTTGTTCAGCCGCCTCTCCGGTTTTTCGGTGCAATCGACTCTTGATCCGCGCGCCACCGCAGATGCCTGTAAAGCGGCGTGGATGGCGGGGATGATCGCTATCGCGATGCTGGTGGTCGGTGCCGCAACGATGGTGGTGGGCCTGGGCTACGTGTTGGTGGCCTACAACGCCGAATCCGAGCGGCGTTACTTACAGCGGCTGGCCACGGCGACAGCGGTGGGCGTTCTGGCCGGCACCATTTTCATGCTTTACACTTCGACGAATTTCTATGAGGTACTCCTGGACAGTCCAGACAAATTGCTCACCTGGACATTCATTGTGGTGGCAATTCTGATGGCTTTATTGATCGCTGTCATTACCTACACGTCATCTCGGGGCTCCAGCCGGCGGGAGCGTCGGGATAAGTACATTGAGTGGTCGGTGTATGTCATAGGCGGCTTTGGAATTTCTGGAGCGGCTTTGACCGGCATCACTGCTCGAATCGACCCGTCCTATGCAGTTTCCTGGTTGGTCATCGCCGTCTCGGCTGGCTTCCCGGGGGTCATTGTGATCATGCTCGCCGGAGGCATCGTTGACGGAAGGGACGAGAAGGCCCGGGCGAAGGAGAAAGCGTCGCCCGGCTCGATGGGTGGTCTGCAGCGCCCGTAGAGGTGCGCGTGCGCCGCGCTTGCGATCGCCTTGATGCTCAAACGTCACATCCGTCTGCCATGCTGAACGACATGGCCAGAATCGCGCTCGTCGGCGGGGGAAGCATGGGCGAGGCCCTGCTGTCGGGCTTGCTGCGCGCCGGACGGCAGGTCAAAGACCTGGTGGTCGCCGAGAAGTCACCCGACCGCGCCCGCTACCTGGCTGAGACCTACGGCGTCCTGGTGACCTCGCTGCCCGACGCGGTGGAGAACGCCACGTTCGTCATCATCGCCGTCAAGCCCTCGGACGTCACGTCGGTAATCGGCGAGATCGGAAAGGTGGCCGCGGACGCCGCGCATGACAGCCCGGATCAGGTGTTCATCACCGTCGCGGCCGGGGTGACGACGGCGTATCTGGAATCCAAGCTGCTTGCCGGTACTCCGGTCGTGCGGGTGATGCCCAACGCCCCGGCGTTGGTCGGCGCCGGGATCAGCGCGATGGCGGCAGGCCGTTTTGCGACCCCTGAGCAGCTCAAGGAGGTCGCGGCGCTGTTCGACTCGGTAGGAGCGGTGCTGACGGTCTCAGAAGACCACTTGGACGCCGTCACGGCGGTCTCCGGGTCGGGACCGGCGTACTTCTTCTTGATGATCGAGGCGTTGATCGATGCCGGGGTGGCGGCCGGGCTGAGCCGCGCCGTCTCGACCGAGCTCGTCGCGCAGACGGTTGCTGGTTCGGCGGCGCTCTTGCTGGACCGCATCGAACAAGATCGCGGAACAGGCCCGGATTCACGCCGCGACCTGTCGCTGGACACCACCGCGGCACGGCTGCGCGCCATTGTTACCTCGCCCGGTGGCACTACCGCCGCTGCGCTGCGGGAATTAGAAAAAGGTGGTTTGCGCACGGCCGTCGATGCGGCTGTGCAGGCCGCAAAAACACGCTCTGAGCAGCTAAGAATTACATCTGAGTAATTTATAGAATTTTATTTATTTGCCACCACCCGTCGCAATAACCACACGAGTCCCGCTATTCTCCTTGTTGGTATGCACCTGTGGGTGCCAGCGGAGGGGAAGCCGCTGGGACTGCAGGAGCCTGACGATTGGGTTGCGATGACGTCTATGAACGGGCCATCGGCTGGCGGTAAAGCGGGACGAGACGCAGGTTCCGTGGACGGCCAGCAGCCCCGGACGCAATTCCTGACCGTTGCGGAAGTGGCAGCACTGATGCGGGTCAGCAAGATGACGGTCTACCGGCTGGTTCACAACGGTGAACTGCCCGCGGTGCGCGTCGGCCGGTCCTTCCGCGTGCACGCGAAAGCCGTGCACGACATGCTGGAGAGCTCGTACTTCGACGCCGGCTAGCGATCGACACTCCTCGAGTGTGCTTTCGCGGCGTCCAGCGTGCCGTCAGGGTGACGCGTGTCGGCGTGTCGTCGCCCTGAGTGCCCGCTCGACGGCTTTGGTGTTCGACCTACCCCCCCGGGTAGAGTAGCCAGGTTCATGCATCTGCCCGGCCGCGTCGGCCCTGGGCAATCCAGACCGCGCGACGACGATGCGGGACGCACAGCGTCCTGAGGAGGAGTCGGGCAATCCAGTACAGATAGCGGAGTTATGGGTTCAGTAATCAAGAAGCGCCGTAAGCGGATGTCGAAGAAGAAGCACCGTAAGCTGCTTCGCCGCACGCGGGTCCAGCGCAGAAAACTCGGCAAGTAACCCTTCTGCTGCGTGCTGCCGTCATGCGCGGCCGATGCCCCGCTGGCTCGAGATCGTTAGGCTGATCACGTGGACTCGTCTGGCGGTCAATCAGGTTCCGGCGCCGACACCCCGCACTATCCGAAAGTTGTCCTGGTCACAGGCGCGTGCCGATTTCTGGGCGGCTATTTGACCGCGCGACTGGCGCAGAATCCGATGATCGACCGGGTTATCGCCGTCGACGCCGTCGCGCCCAGCAAGGACATGTTGCGCCGGATGGGCCGCGCCGAGTTCGTCCGGGCCGACATCCGCAATCCGTTTGTCGCGAAGGTGATCCGCAACGGCGACGTCGATACCGTCGTACACGCAGCCGCCGCGTCATTCGCGCCGCGGTCGGGTGGTGGGGCGGCCCTGAAGGAAATCAACGTGCTCGGCGCGATGCAGTTGTTCGCCGCGTGCCAGAAGGCGCCGTCGGTGCGTCGCGTCGTGTTGAAGTCGACGTCGGAGGTCTACGGGTCCAGCCCGCACGACCCGGTGATGTTCACCGAAGACAGCAGTAGCCGTCGTCCTTTTCGCGAGGGCTTTCCCAAGGACAGCCTCGACATCGAGGGCTACACACGTGGTCTCGGCCGGCGTCGGCCTGACATCTCGGTGACAATCCTGCGGCTGGCGAACATGATCGGTCCGGCGATGGAAACCACATTGTCGCGCTACCTCGCGGGTCCGTTGGTTCCGACGGTGCTCGGCCGCGACGCGCGCTTGCAACTGTTACACGAGCAGGATGCGCTCGGCGCGCTGGAGCGTGCGGTGATGGCGGGCAAGCCCGGGACGTTCAACATCGGAGCCAGCGGGATCATCATGTTGTCGCAAGCAATCCGGCGTGCGGGTCGAGTTGCGGTGCCAGTACCGGGTTTTGGTCTCGCGGCCCTGGATTCGCTGCGCCGCGCCAACCGCTATCTCGAGATCAACCGAGAGCAACTCGACTACCTGAGCTATGGCCGAGTGATGGACACCACCCGCATGGAACAGGAACTCGGATACCATCCCAAGTGGTCCACTGCGGAGGCTTTTGACGATTACGTTCGTGGACGAGCTTTGACTCCCATTATTGATCCCGAATGGGTACGCTTCATTGAAGGTCGGGCCGTAGCAGCACTGCAGCGCTTTGGTCCCCGAGCCAAAATCAATTGACGCGGGTGAGGTATTTCCTATGGCGGGCGACTCGAAAGCCAAAGTCATTCCGCTGCACGGCAATTCGACCCGCGCAGCGGCACAACGCCGTGCCGGGCAACGCACGCACAGCACTCGCCAACATCCGTCCCTGCTCACGGAGCCCGACTCTCGTGCCTCCGCCGACGAGATCGCCGCTGTCGTACGCGAAATCGATCAGCACCGACGGGGCGCGAGTGTCCGCTCAACGGCTGACAAGCCCACCAACGAACTCGTGCAGAAGGTCAGCTCCGTCGCCGATTTTTTACGGCAACGGCTGGCCGGCGATTACCGCGTCGACGATTTCGGGTTCGACCCGCACTTCAACGACGCGATCGTTCGGCCACTGCTGAGGTTCTTTTTCCGGTCGTGGTTCCGCGTCGAGGTCAGCGGCATCGAGCACTTGCCCGACACCGGCGCCGGCCTGGTGGTGGCCAACCACGCTGGCGTGTTGCCGTTCGACGGTCTGATGGCGTCGGTCGCCGTGCACGACGAACATCCCGCGCACCGCGATCTGCGCCTGCTGGCCGCCGACATGGTGTTCGACTTGCCAGTGGTCAGCTCGGCCGCCCGGAAGGCCGGCCACACCATGGCGTGCACTGCCGACGCACACCGCCTGCTGGCCGCCGGCGAGCTGACCGCCGTGTTCCCCGAAGGCTACAAGGGGCTGGGCAAGCGCTTCAAAGATCGCTACAAGCTGCAGCGGTTCGGACGCGGCGGATTCGTGGCGGCGGCCCTGCGCGCCAAGGCGCCGATCATCCCGTGCTCGATCGTCGGGTCGGAGGAGATCTACCCGATGCTGACCGATGTCCGGCTGCTGGCGCGGCTGTTCGGGTTGCCGTACTTCCCGGTCACGCCGCTGTTCCCGCTGGCCGGTCCGGCCGGTCTGGTGCCGCTACCGTCGAAGTGGCACATCGCGTTCGGCGAGCCGATCGACACCGCGCACTACGAGGGCGCAGACGCCGAGGACCCGATGGTCACGTTCGAGCTGACCGACCAGGTGCGCGAGACCATTCAGCAGACGCTGTATCAGCTGCTGGCCGGCCGCCGCAATATGTTCTTCGGCTGATTACTCGGCCGGCTTGACCAGGGTGAACTGGCAGACGTCGGTGGCGCCTTCGCGGAACAGCTCGGCGCAGCCCTCCAGGTACTTCATGTACCGCTCGTAGACCTCTTCGGACTGAATCCTGACGGCATCGTCCTTGCGGGCCTTCAGCGCCTCGGCCCAGAGATCGAGGGTTCGCGCGTAGTGCTCGCGCAGCGGCTGGACGCGGGTCAGCTGGAAGCCGGCCTTGGTGGCGTGGTTTTCGACGATCGCGACCGTCGGCAGCCGGCCGCCCGGGAAGATCTCCCGCATCATGAACAGGGCGAACCGTGCCCTGGTTATCGTCATCTTGATGCCGCGGTCTGCCAGTTCCTGGTCGCTCGGGACGACGATGGTGTGCAACATCATCGTTCCGCCAGCAGGCAGCGCGTCCCACGCCATTTTGAAGAAGTCGTCGTACCGCTCGAAGCCGAAGTGCTCGAAGGCGCCGATCGAGACGATCCGGTCGACCTTCTCGTGGAACTGCTCCCAGCCGTTCAGCCGGACTTCCCGGGAGCGCTGGGTGTCCAGCTCGTCGAACGACTTCTGGACGTGCTCGGCCTGATTCTTCGACAGCGTCAAGCCGATGACGTTGACGTCGTACTTCTCGATGGCACGGCGCAGGGTGGCCCCCCAGCCACAGCCGACGTCGAGCAGCGTCATGCCGGGCTCCAGGCCCAGTTTGCCCAGCGACAGGTCGACCTTTGCCCGCTGAGCTTCCTCGAGCGTCATGTCGTCACGCTCGAAGTAGGCACAGCTGTACGTCTGAGTGGGATCGAGAAATAGCTGGTAGAACTCGTCAGACAGGTCGTAATGCGACTGAACGTCGTCGAAATGTGGCGTGAGGTCAGTGCTCATCGGTCGAAATCCCCCTACAAGGTTCCGGCTGACCCTAAGCGCCAGCGCGGATAGAAGCAATTGCCGCGATCGTCGCCTCGGCGTTGGCGTCGGGATTCGACGACTCGCCAAGCATGGTGACGATGCTGGTGATGATCGGCTCGCCGTCGGCGTCTGTGACTTCGCTGCGGATCTCCGCGATGACCGTGCCGTGCGACTCGATGACCGAGTCTAGGTAGGTGTCGAAGTACAGCCGGTCGCCGGCTTTGATCGGCCGGTGGTAAATGAATTTCTGGTCGCGGTGCAGTACCCGGGCCAGATTGATCGGGATGTCGAACTTGGTGAAGACATCCAACTGGACGCGTCGTCCTGCGACCGCAAGGAAGGTCAGTGGCGCCACGACGGCGTCGTAGCCGTACTCCGTGGCGGCTTCTTCCGAGTGGTGAGCAGGGTGGTCGTTGCTGATCGAGTCGGCGAACTCGCGGATCTTTTCGCGTCCGACCTCGAAGTAGTCGGGGTACCGGTAGTGCGTGCCGATCAGGCCTTCGGTGCCTGCGGGCAATGACATGCGCTGCTCTCCACTCTTACGGGTGTTCAGCGGCGCAGCCTATCAGCGAGATTGCCGCCTAGATGCCACCGCAGCCAGTGCGCCGCCCGCCGCGCCCAGTGCCAGAGCCGACGGTACGCCGATGCGGGCCGCCTTGCGGGCGGTCCTGAAATCGCGAATTTCCCAGCCGCGTTTGCGCGCGTAGTCCCGCAAGGCGGCGTCGGGATTGATCGCTACGGCGGTGCCGACGAGCGACAGCAGCGGCACATCGTTGTAGCTGTCAGAGTAGGCGGTGCAGCGCCTGAGGTTGAGGCCCTCGCGGATGGCCAACGAGCGCACGGCGTGAGCTTTGCCGGGTCCGTGCAGAATGTCGCCGACCAAACGGCCGGTGAAGATCCCGTCGACCGATTCCGCGACAGTGCCCAGCGCCCCGGTCAGTCCGAGGCGGCGGGCAATGGTGATTGCAAGCTCGTAGGGCGTGGCGGTGACGAGCCAGACCTGCTGGCCGGCGTCGAGGTGCATCTGCGCCAGGGCGCGGGTGCCTTCCCAGATCTTGTCGGCGATGATCTCGTCGTAGACCTCTTCGCCCAGCTGGGTGAGCTCGGCGGTCGACCGGCCTTCGATGAAAGCCAGTGCTTTGCGACGACCCGCGGCCACGTCGTTGCTGTTTTCTTTGCCGAGGACCTGAAACTTGGCCTGCGCGTAGACGAATCCGAGGACGTCGCGATACGTGAAGTACTTGCGGGCGGCCAGCCCGCGGCCGAAGTGGATCAGCGACGAACCCTGCACCAGCGTGTTGTCGACGTCGAAGAACGCTGCGGCGGTCAGGTCGATCGGCGGCTGCTCGGGCCCTGGCTCCTCGTCGGCTTGGACGCCTTCGAGCGCCCGCTCAGCGCTGGCGTTGGCGGCCGCCGTCTCGAATTGCTGCTCAGCGGGGTCAGGTTCTGCGTTCGGGCCGGGTTCGACAGTGCCCGGGCCGCCGGGAGCGGTCACGGTTTCACATTATCCGTCCCCGCGGCGTTGGGTCAGGTTGGTCGACACGTCTGGCAGACGGGTTGCGCTCACACTGGAGTGCCTCGGTTGCTGCCGGGTTTCTGCAAAAGCAACTCGTCCCGCTCGTGGCGACGGCACGCCTCGACAAACTGAATCGCCGCGGTTCGGTCGCTAGAGAACTCTTCGAACTGAGCGGGCGTGAGTTCGTAATATTCTTCGTAATCCACAACGCCGTTGCTGACGGGAATCGATACGTAGTTGCGGCCCGACGTGGATTCGACACCCAACGAATACCGGTCTTCCCGCGAGAAATAGGTGTCCTCGAACTTCATGAGAGATCCTCGTATTCGTAGATGACGGTGACACTGTAGCCGGGCTCCGGGACCCTTCCACCGTCGATAACGGCCTCGGACGCGCCGTCGGGCAACTTGCCGCCGGGAATCCACTGATCATTGGCGCCAGCCTCATTGCCAGATGGCACGCGTAGGTCGTAGTCATCCGGATGACCGATATCAATTCGGACAATCTTGGTCGAGTCGAGAAAGCCGTCGACTAGACCAAGGGCCTTCTCCATAGCGCGGGGGTCACCGCGCGTCGCTTCAATCAGCGCGTCAGCTTCGCTCCTCGGCATGACGAACGATGTCCCGTCTCGCTGCGCGATGCCGTACTTATCGAGGTTGCTCTCCGGCATGAATCGAGTTACGCCGTCGTGGAATTGGTCCAGATGCTGCTGGATGTACTCGGGGGATAGATATTCACTTGGGTCGGGACGGCTGCCCTTCGGCATCGCGAGAATCTCGTCGCGTTTCGCGTCCGTCAAGCCATGCACTGCCGCGTCGTCTCCGCCGGCCGGAGGGTGTGCACTGCTCTGAGCTGGCGGGTGAGCCGTATGAGGACCGACGGCTCCGGGTGGCGCGCTCGCCGGCGACGTGGGCACGGGCGGAACGGCGGCGTGTGACGGCGATGGTGGGACCGACTCGCCCGCTGACTTCGGCTCTACGCCCGCCGGCGGCTTCTGAGTAACGGGGCTTTTCGGCTCGGTGACCCCGTAGGGCGGCAGCGGACCCTTGGTAGTGGGAGCGGGAATCGGTTGAGCCGCTTTAGGTGCCTCAGTTCGCGGCTGGTCATTACGAGGCGGTGGGTTGTCGTGAGGGGCGGGGTTCGGCAAGCGTCCCGGTGTGGGTATATGAAGCCCTCTCGGCGCTTCTGCGGCATCCTCCGCGACGCGGCCGAGTCTGGACAATTTCGACAAGGCGCCGCCGGGCAGCGCTACCGTTGCCACGTCGAATAGCGTCTCGCCCGCTGCCGTAAACGGGTCCGTGCCCCAGTCGTCCCAGTGGACAATGCCTTTGCCGAGCTCTTTCCACGACTCTTCGGCTTTCTGCTCGCCGTCAGCGCCGGTGAGCGCCTCCAGCTTCTCGACCGCACCAGACACGGAGTGCCAGAAACCTTTTGGATCCACGACAGCACGGAGCGGATTGAAATTCCACAGACCTTTGACGGTGCTTTCCGCTTCTCGTAGAAAGCCGCCGCACGCCCGCCCGAAGTTGTCGAGCGCCCGGCCGATGTCGGTGGCATGCAGGAAGTGGTCCCACTCCTTCTCGGCATACTGTGCCATGGTGGAGAGAATCGCTTCCGCCTCGTGGAGCGCAGAGGCGATTTGTTGCCCCAGGGCATGCACTTCGGCGGTGAACTGTTTTACGACGACACGAATGTCGTTGGCTATCTTCTTGATTTCGTCTTCGTCCTCGTCAGTGAGGAACTCCCACACTTCTTTGATCCCGGTCAGCGGATTGCAGATGCGGGACAGCAAATCGATGATTGCGGCATGGACTGTGTCGATCTTGGCTGCGTAGGTCGTTAAGTGGGTGGCGACCGTCGCACACTGTTGCAAGATTCCGGCTGCGCAACGATGGGTTTCGGCAAAGGCGGCGGCGATCGCCGGGCCTTCGGGAATCTCTTGCGCGCCAATGACGCTCATTGGCCCGACCGTGCCGAGTATCTCGCTGACCTCAAACTGGGTCCCAGCGGTCGTCCACGCCGCCGCCGCACCGCGCAGCTTGGCCGAATTCCCCGTCGGCCAG
Source organism: Mycobacterium paraterrae (assembly GCF_022430545.2). Classification (NCBI taxonomy): domain Bacteria; kingdom Bacillati; phylum Actinomycetota; class Actinomycetes; order Mycobacteriales; family Mycobacteriaceae; genus Mycobacterium; species Mycobacterium paraterrae. The sequence continues at coordinate 2,811,295 of NZ_CP092488.2, forward strand.
ATCATCCCGATGTAGTTGGCCACCCAGCCCCAACCCGCCGGGACTCCGACGCCGTGGCCGACCGACGACGGCGCCGATCCCGACGCGATGGCACCGGTTCGATGAGGCCCCGGCAGCGGTTGACCGTGGCCTGAGATATCTGAATTCGCTTCTGCGACAGAGTAGTTGTGTGCCGATACTCTGATGCCATCACCCAAACGGCACAATCCGTTTCGGGTAGTCGCCATGGCATCGAGCAACTTGGACGCCGAACTGTCATAGGCGTGGCCGAAGGACGCACCCGCCGGGTCGTCGCCGGACATGCCGTGGCACCCAGCGAGCGCCGTGGTCAACGCCGAAACGGCGGAGTCGAGGCCTTGGCCGACCGAAATGACCTTGGCACCAGCACTATCCAGCGCCCTCGGATCGACCGCAAGCGGTGCCATGGCTCAGGACCACATGGCAGAATTCGTCGCCATGGCTTGGGTGTAGTTGTGGTGTGCGGTGGCGCCGGCAGCCTTTAGTTGGCTCAGTGCTTGCCGCATCGTCGATTCGCCCGCTGACCAGTGTTTGTGTGCCTCTGCGTGTGCTGCCGCCGCTTGGCCCGACCAGCTCTGGTGCAAATGAGCTACCAACGAGTCGATTTCAGCAGTGATGCTTTCGGTATGCGTGAGGTAATCGCCCATGCGCTCTATCGCGTCGGCGAGCGCATTGGGATTTACGCTGAAGGCGTCAGTCACGGTAAAGTCCGTTCAATTCCTGCGCCGACGCCTCCTCGTTAGTCTGAAATTCAGCGCCCGTCGAGCCCACGGCGTTGGCCATAATCGACAATCCCTTTTGCACTTCGCGGGCGCCCTGATGCCACGAATCCCATACTGCGGCGTAGGCACCGCCCGAGCTGCCCTGCCAGCCGCCTAGGAGATCGCGAACCTGATTGTCCAGCTCGACCAGTCGGATTTGCAGGTCTTTCGCTGCGCTTGACAAGGCTTGTGAGACAACGTGCATCGCCTCAGGTTGAGCCCGAAGGACGGAACGCTCGGCCATAGCCGTAAAGCTAGAGGTCTCGCGCGAACAGCACAATTCACCCCTGGCCGCAGGGTGCTAGGCCTGTTTGCGGCTGTTGTCCTCTTCGTCGTCGTCGCGCTTGTCTTCGGGGACAAGGAGGCGACGGCTGGCTACCGGCTTGCCCGCCACTCGTTTGACGACCTCGGGTGCTGCTTGTGGGGTGGCGATCCGACCCTGAACGGGTGCGCCGTTCTTCACGGTCGGGGGAACGATGCGCTTCGTGTCGGCCTTGCTGTCGCTGCCACCCGCGGCGCCATGCGCTGCGCCCGGCGGCATCATCGGCATGCCACCACCCATCGTTCCGCGTGCCCCGGCGGCGGAGTCCGGCGCGCTCGGCGGTACGACAGGCGTCTGGGACGAGGCTGGAACAGTCCCGGCCGACGGAGTTGGCGGTGGCCCAAGGGTTCCCGCCGGGGTGGTGCCGCCCGCGAGAGCTGCCCCTGCCCCGGCTCCTCCTGCCCCCAGCCCGGCGCTCCCGGCGCCGAGAGCATCACCAAGTGCGTCGGCGGGCACCGATGCACCGATCCCCGCGCCCTGACCGGCCTTGCCGAGAGTGCTTGTCAGCTGCGAACTGATCTGCGACACCTGTTGCATGGCTTGGTTCAGTGGTTGAGTCAGGCCTTGGAGAAGTCCGCTGAAGGTTTGCATCACCTGTTGAGGCAACTGCTGGACGGTGCCCATCAGCTGCTCTAGCTCTTTGCTCGAATTCTCCTCATTGGCAGGAAATTTCGTCATGGCATCGCCAGTTTGCTGGCCGCGCTGAGCATGCTGAGCTTGGGCGGCGGCCAGATCGGCCGGGTCGCCGACGTTGCCCGCGAGGCCCAACGTCGCAAGCAGCTGACTCATCAGGGAGCTTCCCGAGGCGATCTGGTCGGGTGTCAGTGGCGGCGGCGGTGGCATGCCGTAGGCGTGCGCGAGTTGACTCAAGACGATTTGCAACTGCTGCGGGTCCATCGAATTCTACTCCTAGGGCACGCGATTGAGTGCCTGAAACCAGGCGAAGTGGTAGTTGGCACCGATCGCGTCCTTCGCGACAAGTGCGTCGATCGCCGCCAATAGCTGCCAGTTGGCGACCGCCGCGCTATCGATGTCGTCTGGGTACGAGCTGATCACGCCTTCGCGAAGTTTTGTGAGATGTTCGTCGAGCAGCTGGATTTCGATATCTAATACACCGGTGTCGGCCAATGCGGCTCTGGCGATCGTATGTGCCATTCGCGGCAGTCCGTCGCGGTAGTTGGTTGCCTGTCCCAACTCCCAGCCCAAGTCATCGACGGCACGAACTCGCCTAGGCCGCAACGATGTTGGCGTGGGTTCGATTTCCTCATCGGGCTCGGGGAGGTAGTGCAGCGGGGTGTAGCTAGCCGAGGTCTCGACCTGGCCGAGCAACGCCTCGAGGTCACCTCGACGGTCGGCGGGCTCGAGCAGGGTCACCACCGACGGGATTAGGATGCCTGGTGGAACCCATCCGCTCGCGAGATCGGTTATGAGCACAGTCGTTCCGTCTGCGCGGTCCCCGGCTACCCAGCGGAGTCGCGGTTCTTGGCGAGCGACGAAGTCGACGATGCGTTGAAGTCGGGCATTTGCGGTCGCTTGCGCAGATGTGGCGCCGGCAGCGGCACCGCCAGCCGTTGCCACGACGGCTTGCTCGCCGATGCTGGCCGGTGCGGGGGGCGCGGTCGGCGCGCTTGCGGGCTGACGAATCACCGCGGGTTGCGAGAGAGCGCTCGATCCGGCCGAAGGGCTTACCGGCGCTGACGTCGGGGAGTAACTCGACGGGCTCGACGTCGCCGCGACGGGACTGGACGGGACGGTGGGTGTCGACGCTATTGGCGTGGGCGGCCTGATGTCTGATCCGTAGCTCGGCAGGGGACCGACAGGTGGCGCCGCGGCCGAAGCGGCAGCGGCGGGCGAGGCCAAATACGGCGTATTCGACTCGATCACCGGGCTCGGGGTGCTGCTGACAGGTGGCGCTGCGGGCGGGGTCGGCGCATCGAACGCGGGGGCGTGCGCCGCCGACGGCATCGTCGAGGCCGGCAGATCCGAGATCGCCTGAGTAGGCAGTTGAGGCTGAACCGGGCTTGTCACCGGCGGCATATTGTTCAGCGCGGCCGGCATCGGTGCGCCCTGGCCCAGGCCTGGGTTCATCCCTTGCATCAACCCGCCGGTCTGGGGAACGGATCCCAGTGTCGGCGGGCCAAAAGCGTTGGTGGGCGTGCTATTTGCCAGGCCGGTCATGGGAAGGGATGAACTCGTGGAGGGTAGGGCGGGTGATACAGGGGCTCGCAAATTAGGAGTGCCCATACCGGACGGAAGCGCTTGCGGCTCAGGGCCACCAAGATGGGTGGGTTGCAGGGGTTGAGAAGTACCTAGGGCAGCCGGAGGGGACTGCGGAGCACTCTCTCCGAGGTGCGTACTCTGCTCTGTTGGCGGAACGTTCGAGGGTAAAGGACCTTGTGGAGCGTCCTCTCCAAGATGTGTCTTTTCTGCCGGTGGCGGCGGGGCCTGAGGTGGCCCGCCTTGACCGAGTATGTTCTTAACTTGCTCTGTAACTTTTTGTTGGTTCGGGGATCCCAACATGCGTGTGGTATCGATCCCCTGCTGTTGGGCAAATTGTCGGGCACTCAGAGGGATTCCCCGCTGGTCTAGAACTTTCTGGATCGCTTCGAAGACGGTTTGAGTGCTAGGTGCAGCAGCGCTGTTTGCCTCTTGCTGACGCTGCATCACCACCTCCACAATCTTGCCCAGCTTGATAGGAGGCAGATCCTTCGATTGCTGGATCTGGTTGATCTCCGCCTTGCCCTCGGAAGCGATCGTTTTGAGCCGGGAATTCAAGTCGCTCGCGCAGTGGAAGCCTGATGCGTGCGAATTGCTTATCACGCCGTTCGTGTCGGCGACATTTTCCGCTTGATCTGCGCCCCACTTGAACGTCTCGCGGAGGCCGTCGGCAGTGATGCCCTTTTGCACGTCGGGACTCAATGACGACGTTAGTTGCTGGCGCAATTGCTCTGAGAAATTTCGCCAGACGGCAGAGGTCATCTGACGCTTAGTCGATGAGGCATGGACTAATCCCAGGTCAGTTTCTGGGGTGTACCAGTGACCCACCATGAGGTTGAACCACGGATCGACGTTGCTTGACGCCATTACTTGCACAACTCCAGGGCGTGGTCGAAGCCGGAGTTACCCTCTTTGATCAAATTCGCTTGGGCCGGATCATCGTTTCTTAAGCCAGCCAGGTAGTTCTCGCCCAGATCGAGCAAGATTTGCGAGAGATGACGGATCGAATCAGCGATCGCCTCGGGCGTGGCGGCGTCCAAATGATCGCGTAAATACCAACCGCCCGCAATGATTGCGAGTCGTGAATCAGCGGCTTGAGCCTCCGCCATAGCAGGGTCATCGCTCTGATGCGATTGTGAGCCCGAGCCAGCGTGCTGCGTAACGCCTTTGTTCACGACATCCAGTGCCGCACACGCCTTTGCCTTCGCGTCGGCGATCTGCTGCTCGGTATACGTCGGGGTGCTCGGAGAGGCCTTTGTCGCTGGCGGCGGGGGCGTCGGCCGAAACCAGCCGACAATCGCCAGACCCGTCGCGATCACGGCAATCGCAAGCGCGGCGTAGGTCAATCCGCGCGACTGGCCCTTGGCAGGCGCGGGTTGCCACAGCGGCGGGCCCGGCTGAAACCCGGTCGGCGCAGGCGGAAACCCAGCTCCAGGCCCGTGCATAGGTCCGCTCGACGGATTTTCCGACATGGTGCGATGTTATCGCTGATCACCGATTCCGGTATTCAGCTTTTGTCCGCCGAACGTCGTCGTCGGATGCGCTTTTCCGCGTTTTCCATCGGCCTGCCCGCCCTGACAGACTGGGCCCCATGAGTCGTCGACAAGTGCAGCTGTTGACCCGCGCCGGCTGCACGATCTGCGACGGAGTCCACGCGCAGCTGAAAAAGCTCGCGGCCGAGCTCGACTTCGACCTCGAAACCACCGACGTCGACGCCGAGGCCTCGACGGGCGACACGTCACTCAGAGCAGAATTCGGCGACCGGCTTCCGGTGGTCCTGCTCGACGGCCGCGAACACAGCTACTGGGAACTCGACGAACCCCGGCTGCGCTCAGATCTCGCCAACGGGTGACTTCGCCGTAAATTTGGTGGCCTTTCAGGTAACCGACTACGGTGGATAGCAGTCAATTCACCGGTGTTAGCAAGGGAGCAGGCCAGGTGATCCAGCCGTGAGCGTCCTGCTCTTCGGTGTGTCGCACCGCAGCGCGCCAGTCTCCGTCCTCGAGCAGCTCAGCACCGACGAGTCCGAGCAGATCAAGCTCGTCGACCGGATCATGCAGTCACCGCTGGTGACCGAGGCGATGGTGCTCTCCACATGCAACCGCGTCGAGGTCTACGCGGTCGTCGAGGCGTTCCACGGCGGACTGTCGGCCATCGGCCAGGTCCTCGCCGACCACTCCGGCATGTCGGTGCCCGACCTGACCAAGCACGCCTACGTCCGCTACAGCGAGGCCGCCGTCGAGCACCTGTTCGCCGTGGCCAGCGGCCTGGATTCGGCGGTCGTCGGCGAACAGCAGGTGCTCGGGCAGGTCCGGCGCGCGTATGCGGCCGCCGAGGTCAACCGCACTGTCGGCCGGACGCTGCACGAGCTGGCTCAGCGCGCGCTCGCGGTGGGCAAGCGGGTGCATTCCGAAACGGGTATCGACGCGGCCGGCGCATCCGTCGTCTCCGTCGCGCTCGGCATGGCGGACACCAGGCTCGAAGGCCTGCAGGGCAAGACCGCCGTCGTCGTCGGCGCCGGGGCCATGGGCGGCCTGTCGGTCGCCCACCTGACTCGGGCTGGGATCGGCCGCATCTACGTCGTCAACCGCTCCTTGCCGCGGGCGCAGCGGCTGGCCCGCAAGCTGCGCGAATCCGGCACCGCCGCCGAGGCATTGAGCTTGGACAAGCTGTCGACGGCGCTGGCCGATGCGCACGTCGTGGTCAGCTGTACCGGCGCGGTGCGCCCGGTGGTGTCGCTGGCCGACGTGCACAACGCGCTGGCCGCCTCTCGCCGCGACGACCAGCCGCTGGTGATCTGCGACTTGGGCATGCCCCGCGACGTCGACCCGGCGGTTTCCGGACTGCCCGGCGTCTGGGTGGTCGACATGGACCGCATCCAGCGCGAGCCGACCGCCAAGGCCGCCGCGAAAGACGCCGACGCCGCCCGCCACATGGTCGCCGCCGAGGTTGCCACCTACCTGGCCGGCCAGCGGATGGCCGAAGTGACTCCGACCGTCACCGCGCTTCGTCAGCGCGCCGCCGACGTGGTCGAAGCCGAACTCTTGCGTCTCGAAAATCGGCTTCCCGGGCTCGAGGCCGCGCAAAAAGACGAAGTCGCCCGCACGGTCCGCCGTGTCGTCGACAAGCTGCTACACGCGCCTACCGTGCGGATCAAGCAGCTGGCCAGCGCACCAGGTGGAGACAGCTACGCCGAAGCGCTCAGGGAGCTGTTCGAGCTCGACCAGACCGCCGTCGACGCCGTCGCGAATGTCGGTGAATTACCCACTGCCTCAACGGATTTAGCAGAGTAGCCGCTTGCCCGACGTGATCCGGATCGGTACCCGTGGTAGCTTGCTGGCCACCACCCAGGCCGGCGCCATTCGCGACGCTTTAGTGGCCAACGGCCACCCGGCAGAACTCGTCATCATCAGCACCGCTGGCGACCAGTCGCACGAGCCGATTGCCGACATCGGCGTCGGCGTCTTCACCGCGGCGCTACGCGAAGCCATCGCTGCCGACGAGGTCGACATGGCCGTTCATTCGTACAAGGACCTGCCCACCGCGCAGGACGAGCGATTCGTGATCGCGGCCATCCCGCCACGGGAAGATCCCCGCGATGCGCTGGTGGCCCGCGACGGGTTGGTGCTGGGAGAGCTGCCGGGCGGGGCAGTCGTGGGCACATCGTCGCCCCGTCGGGCCGCGCAGCTTAGAGCACTGGGTCTCGGTTTGGAAATTCGCCCCCTACGAGGCAACCTAGACACCAGGTTGAACAGGGTAAGCAGTGGTGATTTGGACGCGATCGTGGTTGCTCGGGCGGGTCTGACCCGACTCGGACGTCTCGACGACGTCACCGAGACGCTGGAGCCGGTGCAAATGCTGCCGGCGCCGGCTCAAGGAGCTCTCGCCGTTGAGTGCCGAGCTGGGGATTCCCGGCTCGCGATTCTGCTGGCAGAGCTGGACGACGCCGACACCCGCGCGGCCGTCACGGCAGAGCGTGCCCTGCTCGCCGAACTGGAGGCGGGTTGCTCCGCGCCGGTGGGTGCGATCGCGGAAGTGGTCGAGTCCATCGACGAGGACGGCCACATCTTCGAGGAGCTGTCGCTGCGCAGCTGTGTGGCGGCCCTGGACGGATCCGACGTGATCCGCGCGTCCGGGATCGGCAGTCCGGATCGGGCACGAGAGCTAGGGCTCTCGGTGGCCGCCGAGCTGTTCGACTTGGGCGCACGGGAAGTCATGTCGAGCGCGCGATAACCCACGCGCGCCAACGAGGTAGGTAGGTAGGAGCGACGATGACGACGCGAGGGCGCAAGCCGAGGCCCGGCCGCATCATGTTCGTGGGTTTGGGTCCAGGCGACCCGGCCCTGCTGACCACGCGGGCCGCGGCGGTGCTGGCCAATGCCCCCCTGGTGTTCATTGATCCCGACGTGCCCGAGGCGGTACTGGCGTTGATCGGCAAGGATCTGCCGCCAGTCTCCGGGCCTGCGCCGGCTGAACCGGCTGCGCAGTCGGGCAACGACGACACCGCGGGTGCCGACGCCGGCGACCAACCCCCCGCCGTGGTGTCGGTTGGGCCTGACGTGCGGCCGGCCCTGGGCGACCCCGCCGAGGTGGCCAAGACGCTGGTCGCCGAGGCGCGCACCGGCGCCGACGTGGTCCGGCTCGTCTCGGGCGACCCGCTGTCGGTGGACTCGGTGATCACCGAAGTCAACACCGTGGCGCGCAGCCACCTGCACTTCGAGATCGTGCCGGGCCTGGCCGCCAGCGACGCGGTGCCGACCTACGCCGGTCTGCCGCTGGGCTCCTCACACACCGTCGCCGACGTCCGCGGGGACGTCGACTGGGGCGCGCTGGCCGCGGGACCTGGCCCGCTGATCCTGCAGGCCACGTCGTCGCATGTCGCCGATGCGGCGCGCACGCTGATCGAGTACGGCCTGGCCGACACCACGCCCTGCGTGGTCACGTCGTCGGGCACCACGTGCCAGCAGCGCTCGGTGGAGTCGACGCTGGGCGGGCTGACCGATTCGACGCTGCTGCTCGCACCGGACGGCGCCGCGCCGTCACCGGTGATCGTCACGATCGGCAAGACCGTCGCCAATCGCGCCAAGCTGAACTGGTGGGAGAGCCGCGCGCTGTACGGCTGGACCGTGCTGGTGCCGCGCACCAAGGACCAGGCCGGCGAGATGAGCGAGCGGTTGACCGCGCACGGCGCATTGCCGATCGAGGTGCCGACCATCGCCGTCGAGCCGCCGCGCAGCCCCGCGCAGATGGAGCGTGCGGTCAAGGGCTTGGTCGACGGTCGCTACCAGTGGGTGGTGTTCACCTCGACCAACGCGGTGCGCGCGGTGTGGGAGAAGTTCGGCGAGTTCGGTCTGGACGCCCGCGCATTCTCCGGTGTGAAGATCGCCTGCGTCGGCGAATCGACCGCCGACCGGGTCCGAGCGTTCGGGATCAGCCCAGAGCTGGTGCCCTCCGGCGAGCAGTCGTCGTTGGGCCTGCTCGACGAATTCCCGGACTACGACAGCATTTTCGACCCGGTGAACCGGGTGCTGCTGCCGCGTGCCGACATCGCTACCGAGACGCTGGCCGAGGGCCTGCGCGAACGCGGCTGGGAGATCGAAGACGTCACCGCTTACCGGACCGTGCGGGCCGCCCCGCCGCCGGCGGCCACCCGCGAAATGATCAAGACCGGTGGCTTCGATGCGGTGTGCTTCACCTCCAGCTCGACGGTGCGCAACCTGGTCGGCATCGCCGGCAAGCCGCACGCCCGCACGATCGTCGCCTGTATCGGGCCGAAAACCGCTGAGACGGCAGCCGAATTCGGCTTGCGCGTCGACGTGCAGCCCGAGACCGCGGCGGTCGGTCCGCTGATCGAGGCCTTGGCCGAGCATGCCGCGCGACTGCGCGCCGAGGGTGCGCTGCCGCCGCCGCGTAAGAAGAGCCGCAGGCGATGACCTGTCGCACGTTGAGTCTGCGCCCACGGCGTAAAAGTGCGAGCAACGCCCGCCCTGGACGCAGAGTCAACGTAGGGGAATGAGCATGCGGCAGCGTCCGCGTCGGCTCCGGTCGACCCCGGCGATGCGCCGGCTGGTCGCGCAAACCTCGCTCGAGCCAAGGCATTTGGTGCTGCCGATGTTCGTCGCCGACGGCATCGACGAGCCGGCTCCCGTCGCGTCGATGCCGGGCGTCTACCAACACACCCGCGACTCGCTGCGTAAAGCCGCCGCCGAAGCGGTGAGCGCAGGGGTGGGCGGGCTGATGCTGTTCGGCGTTCCGCGGGCCGAAGACAAAGACGCTGTCGGGTCGGCAGGATCGGACCCCGACGGGATCCTCAACGTGGCACTGCGAGACCTTGCCAACGACCTCGGCGACTCGACCGTGCTGATGGCCGACACCTGCCTGGACGAATTCACCGATCACGGCCACTGCGGCGTGCTCGACGAACGCGGTCGCGTCGACAACGACACCACCTTGAAGCGCTACGTGGAACTGGCTGTGGCACAGGCTGATTCGGGGGCACACGTGGTGGGGCCGAGCGGCATGATGGACGGCCAGGTGGCGGCCATCCGCGATGGCCTGGATGCCGCCGGGCATGCCGACGTGATCATCCTGGCCTACGCGGCCAAATTCGCGTCGGCGTTCTATGGCCCCTTCCGAGACGCGGTGAGCTCCAGCCTGATCGGCGACCGGCGCACCTATCAACAGGAGCCGGGCAACGCCCGCGAAGCGCTGCGCGAAGTCCAACTCGACCTCGACGAGGGTGCCGACATCGTGATGGTGAAACCCGCGATGAGCTACCTCGACGTGGTGGCCGCGGCCGCCGCGATCTCGCCCGTTCCCGTCGCCGCGTACCAAGTGTCGGGGGAGTACGCGATGATCGCGGCAGCGGCCGCGAACGGCTGGATCGATGAGCGTGCGGCCGCGCTCGAATCGTTGACCAGCATCCGCCGTGCCGGCGCCGATATCGTGCTCACCTACTGGGCCGCGAGCGCGGCCGACTGGTTGTCGTGACGGGTCCCGTCGGACCGGGTTGGGGTCAACAGCCCCCGGTCAATCCCGAGGCGCCGAACCGGCCGGTCGACGTCGATACCGGCTTCTGGTTGTGGCTGGTCGCCGTCCCGCTGATGGTGATCGGTTACGCCGCCGACCTCGTCGGCTCGTCGGACGGCCAGCGCGCCACGCCGCTGCTCGTTGCGTCCGGGCTCTTCACCGCGGTGCTGTGCGCTATCGTCGTGACCTTCCTGATCCTGATGCGGGCCGGATACCGTTGGGCCCGTACGACATTGACGGGCGGGGCGATCGCTACCGTCGTCTACGTCGGTACCCGCCTGTTCAGCGCCACGTGGCCGCCCGTCTATGCGGTCGTATGTGGCGCGGCCGGCATCACCGGGTCGGTGCTGATCGCAGGCGGCATGTTCTTGTTGCATCGCAGCGATGCGCACAACTACTTCACCAGGTGAGCGCCAAAAAAGGGTGAAGTGTCAGGCCTCGCGGTGCGATATACGATTTCGGCCAGTTAGTCGAGTCGACATCGGGGGTCGCTGTGGACAACCTCAGGATCAAGCCTGAAGAGGTCTTTCACGCCGCGACGGTCGGTCGTGACCACCACGAAGAACTGGCGGGCACCTACGCCTCGACCCAGTCGCAGGGATGGGATGCCGAGTCCGGGTGGGTCGGCTCCTCGGGCGCGGCGCTGTCGGGTCTGCTCGACCGGTGGCAGTCGCATGCCGGCGACCACCACCGGATGCTCAATGACCACCACGACGGACTCGACGCCGCGGCGACGGCCTTCAGCGAGATGGACAAAGACGCCAGTCAGCGGTTGAAACTCGGCCGATGACGCTGTCGCTAGCCGACATCGAGGCATGGGATGACGCCGCGATCGAGCAGGTGTTCTTGGCGGCGACGCTTCGTGCCGAGGGCGCGGAGACCACCGGTAACACCGTCGGAGACCTGCTCACGTTCGTCGATTGGCACGGCGAGACGGCCGAGGCCGCCCGCGAGTCAGCCAATCGAATCAAGGTCACGCTGGCCGACCACGCGGAAGACTGCAAGCGGGTGGCCACCGCGGCGCACAAGGCGTCCGCGGAAGTCGCCGACCTGAAATACCGGCTGTCGACGATCAAAGCCGAAGCCAACGCGGCGCAACTCAGCATCAACGAGCAGACCGGCGCGGTCACCTCCAAGGCCACGGTCATGACGGTGCAAATGAAGAAGCAGCAGGACGCGGTCAAAGCCGACGTCGAGAGCCGGATCCGGCAACTGATCGCTGACGCCGACGGCGTCGACCGCGACCTGGCGACCGCCATCAAAGCCGCCGACGGCGCCGCAGCCGCGCCGGCGCCAACCGCTCCCAAGCCGAATCTGCCGAAGGCGCCGGACAATTCGGCGAAGCCGACCGACGTCAAGAAGTGGTGGGACGGCCTGACGCCGCAACAGCAATCCGATTACCTGGCCAACGACCCAGGCGCGCTCGACCGCGACGGGATCCCGACCGCAGTCCGTGACGCCGGTAACCGCATCCGGCTGCCACACGAACTCGGCGTCGCCAAACAGACGCTGGACCGGGCACACGACGACGCCATACATTCCACGGGCAGCACCGGATTCGCCAACGCCGAAGCGCTCGCCAAGGCGCAAACCCGCTACAACGACCTGCAGGCCATCCAGAGCGTGCTGTACCCGACGAACTCGAACGGGACGCCGCGAGCCATCGACCCCGCCGACCGTCGCAGCCTCATCATGCTCGACACGAAATCCAACGAGAATCACGTCTTCGCCGCCATCGGTGTCGGCGACGTCGACAACGCCACGCATCTCGGGGTCACCACCGGCGGGGTCGGCACCAACGCGACCAGCCTGCCCGGCATGGTCGACGAGGCCACCAACCTGCGTCACACCACGACGCAAATCCTGCAGCAGTCAGGCAATCTCAACCCGAACTCGGTGGCCACCGTCGCCTGGGTGGGTTACGAACCACCCGCGTCGATGACCGACCTCAGCGTCGCCAGCGACGCGGGGGCCAAGGCGGCGGCGCCGCACCTAAACAGCTTCTGGCAGGGGCTGGCGGCGACAAGCGAAAATCCGTCACAGCAGATCACCGCGTTCGGACACTCCTACGGATCGCTGGTCACCAGCCTGGCGCTGCAACAGGGGGACAGCCACGTCCACGACGTCGTCTTCTACGGCTCGCCCGGGCTGGAGCTCAACAGCGTCGGCGATCTGCATTTGGCGCCAGGCGGGCACGCGTTCTTCGAGGAGGCGGCACGCGATCCGATCGCCCTGATACAAAAGGCCCCGGAGTACGGGCAGGCACTGCTTCCCGCGCTCGCCGTGCCTCCGCTGGCGCCGTTCGGCGTGCTGGGCCTGATCGACGTGCTCGGCGGCAGCGGCGTCAACGACCAGTGGTTCGGCAACACTCCCAACCAGGTCGCCGGCATCGTCCCGCTGTCGACGTCGGCCGGCGTCGACCCGATTCTGGGCATCGATCGAGCCGCGGCCGAGGTGCACGCCGACTATCCCCGCGCCGTCGACGGGACGTTGCGGATGTCGGGATACAACTTGGCCGCCGTGTTGTCCGGGGTGCCGCATGCGGCCAAGACGGGCAAGTGAGATGACGTCGCGGCGGTGGTGCGCCGGGATCGCCGTCGCCGGTGCGGCCGCCCTCGCGGGCTGCCACTACGACCCGTACCCGTGGCCCCGGCCGGGTCAGCCGTCCGCCACGCCGCTGGAAAACCAACTCAGTCAACGTGATTCGCTGCAGGACGCTGCCAACGACTTGATCGCGGTCGCCAAGGAGATCCGCGAAGCGGTGCAGCGGGTCTACCCGGGGGCCCAGTGGTCGGCCGTGACCCACGGCGGCCAAGCCGGCTGCGACCCGCCGTTCACCTTCCTCACCGGGACGGTGTACCAGCTACCGCACTACAGCACCCCCGCGCCGACGTCGCCCGCCGATCGCGAGGCCGTCGTCGCCGCCGCGGCGGATGTGCTGCGCGCCCGCCACGCCGACAACATCGACGAGGCGAAGGGTCAGTCGGTGAGCGGGCAGCTGCCGCGCGATCACGGTCTCCCGCGGCTCACCATTGGCACCCCGGCTGCGCCGGCCCGTCCGCTGATCACCGTCGAGGGCCAGACCGGCTGCCATCACACCGCGCCCGGCCCGGGCCCCTGGGACACCGCACCGACGCCGACGCCGTAGACGCCTGACAGTCACGACCCCAGGTGGTTCGCCGCCCGCTGGTCGGACAGGGGATGATGGATGGCGTGACTGCCGGTACGGACACCGACGCGGCGCCGATCTTTCGCGAGGTCGGCGCCACCTGGTACTGGGTGCTGGCCGGTCCCATCTCGGCCGGGATCATGTTGTGGATCGAGAAGTCCAACGGCAACGGCTGGCAAGTCTCGGTCCCGCTGTTCTTCTTGGTCGTGGTCTCGAGTTTCATTGCGCTGCAAGTCAAAGCGGCCCGGATCCACACCTCGGTGGTGCTGACCCCGCAGACGCTGCGTCAGGGCACCGAGACCATCAAGGTGTCCGAAATCGTGAAGGTGTACCCCGAACCCGAAAGCCCGCTGGCGGCGCAGAAAGACCTGGAGCGGTGGCAGTCGGCGCGTGCGCTCGGCGAGTTGGTCGGGGTGCCCAAGGGTCGGACGGGCATCGGCCTGCGGCTCACCGGCGGACGGACCGCGCAGGCATGGGCGCGGCGTCACCGCCACCTGCGCAACGCGCTGACCCCGCTGGTCGAGGAACGGGTCGGGCCCACCGAGGTTCCGGACGACGACGAGGGTTCAGGCTGGTGACGGGACGAGTGCGTGCGGTTATCGAGCTGCTGCTGGCCTGCGCCGCGGCAGTCGGCTGCGCGGCCAGTTGGTCGACGGTGCGGGCCACCATCCTGGTGGCACCCGTCATCAAGGATCAGCCCGCGACCACGTCCGTGGTCTACGACCCGTCGATGCTGCTGCTCACCCTGCTGTTGGCGGCCGCCGCCGGAATGCTGGCGGTGGTCGGCGTCGCGCGGCTGCGACGAACCAGCCGTGCCGCGGCGCCATGACCGTCACCGATCTCGACCTGCGCGGCATGAGCTGCGGGTCGTGTGCCGCGCGCATCGAGGGTGCACTGAACGGGATAGACGGTGTGCGGGCGGCCGTGAACTTTGCGCTCGAGCGCGCCCACGTCCAACACGAGCCCGCGGTGTCGGCCACAGACTTGATTCGCGTGGTGGAGTCGACGGGGTATCAGGCGTCAGTGGTGGTCGACCCGTTCGGGCCGGCCGATGACGCCCCGAACGACGAGCTGCGTCGGCGGCTGATCGGGTCGACGCTGCTGGCACTGCCGGTCGTCGCGGTGTCGATGGTGATGCCGTGGCACTTTGTCGGCTGGCAGTGGCTGTCCCTGGCGCTGACCACCCTGGTGGTGGCGTGGGGCGGCTACCCGTTCCACCGCGCCGCGCTGGCCGGCCTTCGGCATCGCACCTCGACGATGGACACGTTGGTGTCGCTGGGCACGCTCGCGGCCTACCTCTGGTCGGCGACGGCGGTGCTGCGCGGAGTGGGCCCGGTGTACTTCGAGGTCGCGGCGGCGGTCACCGTCTTCCTGTTGGCGGGCCGCTACGCCGAGGTACGCGCCAAGCGCGCGTCCGGGGCGGCGCTGCGCTCGTTGGTGAGTCTGGCGGCCAAGGACGCCGTCGTGTCGCGCGACGGAGAAGAGGTGCCGGTGCCGGTATCGCAGCTCCAGGTGGGCGACGTCGTCGTGGTGCGGCCGGGGGAGCGGGTCGCTACCGACGGCGTGATCATCGACGGCGCAACGGCTTTGGACACCTCGGCGATGACCGGCGAACCGGTCCCTGTGGACGTGGCTGTCGGTGACATCGTCGTCGGCGGCTCACTCAACACCTACGGGCGGCTGCTGGTGCGCGCCACCAGGGTGGGCGCCGACACCCAGTTGGCCCGGATGGCCAGGCTGGTCAGTGAGGCCCAGAACAGCAAGGCCCCCGTCCAGCGGATGGCCGACCGGGTCGCCGCGATCTTCGTGCCCGCCGTGCTGGTGATCGCCGCGGTGACGATGGCCGGCTGGCTGCTCACCGGGCAGCCGGCCGCGTCGGCGTTCACCGCGGCCGTCGAGGTGCTGATCATCGCCTGCCCCTGCGCGCTCGGACTGGCCACCCCGACCGCGATCCTGGTCGGCACCGGCCGTGGTGCCCAGCTCGGCATCCTGATCAAGGATCCCACGCTGCTGGAAACCGTCGACGGCGTCGACACGGTCGTCTTCGACAAGACCGGAACCCTGACCACCGGCGCGATGACTGTCCAGGACGTCGAGGTCCAGCCGGGCGAAGATGCCGACCTGGTGTTAGCTCGCGCCGCGGCGGTCGAGTCGGCCTCAGAACACCCCGTGGCGGCGGCGATCGTGGCGGCAGCCCGTCTGCGCGGGCTTGAGTTGGGCAGCGGCCCAGCCGATTTCGTGAACCATCCCGGCACGGGAGTCGTCGGCGTGGTCGACGGTGTCGAGGTGGCGGTCTCGCGGGCCGGCTCGCTGGCCGGCGTCGAGCTGCTGGCCCCGGCCCGGCAGACGGCGGTTCAGGTGACCTGGGGCGGACAGGTCCGTGGGGTGATTACGCTCGCCGACGAGGTCAAGCCCGACAGCGCCACGGCGATCGCGGAATTGCTCGCCATGGGCATCACGCCGATGCTGCTGACCGGCGACAGCCCTGCGGTGGCCCGACGTGTCGCCGAGCAGGTGGGCATCAGCGCCGACAACGTGATCGCCGGCGTGCTGCCGACCGAAAAGTCCGACGCCATCGAGCATTTGCAGGCCAGTGGCAGAACCGTCGCGATGGTCGGTGACGGCGTCAACGATTCGGTGGCGCTCGCCGTCGCCGATATCGGTATGGCGATGGGCAGCGGCGCTGACGCCGCGATCGACGCGGGCGATCTGACGCTGATCCGCACTGAAGTGCACACCGTCCCGACCGCGCTGCGGCTGTCGGCGCGCACGTTGCGGACGATCCGAATGAACCTCTTTTGGGCATTCGCCTACAACGTGGCGGCTATCCCGCTGGCGGCGCTGGGCTGGCTGAACCCGATGATCGCCGGCGCGGCGATGGCCTGCTCGTCATTGCTGGTGGTGACAAACAGTCTGCGGCTCAAGCGGTTTGACGGCTAGCCCCGTCAGGATGCCAGCCAGGCCAGCTCGCCGGGCAGTTCCTGACGCCAGTACGCCTCGTCGTGGCCTCCCGGAGTGAACCCACCCGCGGGCGGGACCCGGAGTTGCCCGATGAACTGGTGGGTGGCCGGCGCGAAGCGGTCGTCGTTGCCGCAGTCGATCCGCAGCGGAATCGACGCCAGCGCAGGCAATCCGAACACCGTGTTGCGTGTCCAGTCGTCGTAGCTGTCGAAGGCGCCAAGCGTGCTGGCCGTGTAGGACTGATAGAGCGCCGGGCTGACCGCGCAGATCCCGGCGGTGCGCGCCGCACCCAGTCGGGCGCCCAGTAGCAGCGCCCCATACCCGCCCATCGACCAGCCGATGAAACCCACCCGGGTGATGTCGAGACTCATCGTCGACAGCATCGGGATCAGCTCGTTGAGCACCATCGAGCCCGCGTCCTCGCCGCCAGCCCGTCGGTGCCAGTACGTGTCGCCGCCGTCGACAGCGACCACCGCGAAGGGCGGGTGCCCCACCTTCACCAGATCCGCCAGCGTCTGCTCGACTCCGAAGCTCATCACCTGCTTGGCGCTTCCACGCACGCCGTGCAGGGCGATCACCGGACGCAGCGGACCGACGATTCCGGGCGGTCGCGCAATGATGTAGTTCGTCACAACGCCCCCGCGCGCCGCCGACACGAAGGAACCGGACACCTTGGTCGGCAACGGGGTTGGCGCGGCGGCGGGGGGATCCGCGGGTCCGGGTGGCGCGGCGGGTTGAACCGGGCCCGGGTCGGCTGGCCCGAGAGTGGGATCCGCTAGAGCCGTGACCGCCCAGGCGCCCGCTGCGCCGGCGAAGGCCCGAGCCCCCAGGCGCAGAGCGGCACGGCGGCTCATCGAATCCACCAGCGAATCGTGCCAAGGCAACTGACGCTCGACGGCAACGGTCTGACAACATTCCGACAACAACGCCCGGTTGCTAGGGTCGGGTAATGCTTTCCGTTGCCGGCGCAAGCCGGATAGGTGCCGCATTTCTCATCGTCGTGACAGCGTGCGGCGGACTGGCCGGATGCGCTTCCAAAGACAAGTCCGCGACGCAGAGCCCCTCGTCTACCACGACGTCAGAGGCGCCGGGCGGCTTCGACATATCCCGGATCGACCAAGTCGGACTTGCACTCCCGCCGGAGATGGAGGCCGTCCCGATCCCGCACACCACGGTGAACGAGGAAGAAGCCAAAAAGCTGGCTGGTATGCGTAAAGACTTCAGCTACGACCCGCCTCAGTGCGGGGCGTTGCTGTCGAAATCGTCGCATCTCGTCGCGGGTAGCCAGATCCAAGGCGTCTCGGTCCGCAAGCCCCAGGAGATCGTGATCCTGGCCGTGGAATCGCCGGCAGCGGTCGCGGATCCCCCCGACGTTGCCGGCTGCAATCGCGTCTCCTTCAGCGTCCCCGGAGAAGTGAAGGGCACTGCCGAACGCATCCCCGGGCCACCTATTGCCGGACTCAAGACCACCGGCACCAAGACCCATGCGGACCTGACCACCCCGCAGGGCCCGAAGACGGTCGACGAGACGACCTTTCGCGCCGAGCTCAGCGGCCGGGTGGAAATCGCGGTCGGGGGCAGGGGCGACCCCGCTCCTCTCGTTGATCTGCTGAACAAGGCGGTGGTGGCCGTCCGCGGCCACTGACCGAGTCCGCACTTGGTACAAAGTGCAAAATATGTAACACTGTCTCCCATGACCGAGTTGCGCGAGTCGTCCGACGTTGATGCCACCGCCGACGCGCTGCCGTTGGGGCCCCAATCGCTGGTCTGGCGGTACTTCGGCGACAACCGGATGTTCCTGATCGGACCGCGGCCTGCGGTGCTGCAGAACATGCTGGCCGAGCTGGGGCAGGGCGTGCTCGACCATTCGGTGTTCTTCAGCGATACCTCGGCGCGCATCAAACGCTCGTTGCCTCCGATCTTCAGGACGGTCTACGGCTCTGACGAGGACAACGCCGGCCGGCAGGTGCGCGACTTCCATCATCAGATCAAGGGCGAAATGCCTAGCGGCGAGCGCTATCACGCGCTGGACCCCGACACTTACTTCTGGGCGCATGCCACCTTCGTCGAGCAGGTGCTCTACTTCGCCGACACCTTTGTCAAACGGCTGACGCAGGCGGAGAAAGAACAGATCTACCTCGAGTCGAAGACGTGGTATCGCCGCTACGGCGTCAGCGAGCGGCCTATGCCCGCCAACTATCAAGAGTTCGAGAAGTATTGGGACCACATGATGAACGAGGTCATGATCGCCCACCCGACCGCGAAATACGGTGTGGGATACGTGACCAAAGGATTCCCGCGACCCAAGGGCGTATCGCCATTTGTCTGGCGGTTGGTGTCTCCGGTGTTCAACCCGATCGCTGCCTTCCTCACCACCGGCGGGATGCCGCCGCGGGGCCGGGAACTGCTCGGGTTGCCGTGGACCGAGCGCCAGGAGCGCCGCTATCAGCGGTTCGCCGCGGCATGGCGGTCACGGCCGGTGAATTGGCTGTGGGACCATCTGCCAATGCGTGTGCGCTACAACGGTTTTGCGCGCGGTGGTTATGCCCGGGGCTGACGCGGCCACCAACGCCATTCTCGACGCCGCCGTCGCCGAGTTCCAGCAGCACGGCTTTCGCCGGGTCGCACTGGACGACGTCGCCCGCCGGGCCGGGGTCAGCCGGACCACGATCTACCGGCGTTTCGCGAACCGCGACGAGTTGGTCTCCGCGGTCATCGACCGCGAGAACGCGGTGCTGTTCGCCAACATCGCCGATGAGCTGAAAAGCCGACGGCGACAATCGAATTACTACGTCGAGGCGTTCACGCTCTCGATGGTGCGGTTCCGTCAGCACCGGGTGTTGACCCGGATGCTCGCCGACGAGCCCGGCCTGATGATCGAGCTGGCTCACCAACACTGGGGCGCCGCGGTCGAGCGGATGTCGGCCGCACTGCGGATCATCTTTCCCGACGGATTCGCAGAACGAATCGGCGCGGCTGCCGTCGACGAACTCGCCGACACCATCCTGCGCTACGCGGCCATGCTGTTGTTGCTGCCGGCCCGTCAGCCGATCGTCGACGAAGACGATATTCGCGCGTTCGCCACCGCGCACTTTCTGCCCAGCCTGCCCGCCGCACTGCGCGCGGTACCGGTGTAATCGAGCGCGCTCCGGCGGCCGGGTGTTAGCGTCCCGACATGCCGGAGAGCACCACACCGCAACTCAGCCAAGGGCTCTCGCAGCGTCAACTGATGATGATCGCGATCGGCGGGATCATCGGCGCCGGCTTCTTCGTCGGCTCGGGTGTGGTCATCGGTAAAGCCGGACCCGCGGCTGTCCTCACCTACGCGCTGTGCGGCGTGTTGATCATTCTGGTGATGCGGATGCTTGGAGAGATGGCCGCCGCGAACCCATCGACAGGCTCGTTCGCCGAATACGCCCGCGAAGCGCTCGGCGGTTGGGCGGGGTTCTCGGTCGGCTGGCTGTACTGGTACTACTGGGTGATCGTCGTCGGCTTCGAAGCGGTCGCCGGGGCGAAGGTCATCACCTACTGGTTTCACGCGCCACTATGGCTGCTGTCGCTGCTGCTGATGACGTTGATGACGGCGACAAATCTATTCTCGGTGTCGTCCTACGGTGAATTCGAATTCTGGTTTGCGGGAATCAAAGTCGCCAGCATCGTGGTGTTCCTGCTACTCGGCACGATGTATGTCTTGGGGCTGTGGCCGCACCGGCACGCCGACTTCTCCAACCTGCACGCCCACGGCGGGTTCTTTCCGAACGGATTGCACGGCGCCTTCGGCGCCGTTGTGACGGTCATCTTCTCGATGGTCGGCGCGGAGATCGCGACCATCGCCGCAGCCGAGACCCCCGACCCGGAGAAGGCCGTCCAGCGCGCCACCAACGCGGTGGCCGCGCGCATCGCGATCTTCTTCGTCGGATCGGTCTTCCTGCTCACCGTCGTCATGCCGTGGAATGCCGTGCAACCGGGTGCCTCGCCGTTCGTCGGTGCGCTGAAGCAGATGGGAATCCCTGGCGCCGACCATGTGATGAATGCGGTCGTGCTCACCGCGGTGCTGTCGTGCCTAAACTCCGGTCTCTACAGCGCATCGCGAGTGTTGTTCGTGCTCGCCGGTCGACGCGAGGCGCCGGCCCGGATGTTGAACGTCAGCGACCGCAGCGTGCCGTACCTCGCGATCGTCGCCTCGTCGGTGGTGGGCTTTTTGTGTGTGATCATGGCCGCTGTCGCGCCGAACACCGTGTTCCAGTTTCTGCTGAACTCGTCGGGTGCGATCGTGCTGCTGGTCTATCTCCTGATTGCGTTGTCGCAGATCGTGTTACGACGCCGGACGCCGCCGGAGAAGTTACCCGTCAAGATGTGGTGGTTCCCCGCGCTGTCGATCCTGACCGTTGCCGGCATCGTCGCTGTGCTGGTGCAGATGGCATTCGACGCGAGCGCCCGCGTGCAGTTCTGGTTGAGTCTGCTGTCCTGGGCCGTCACGGTGGCGTTGTACTTCGCCACCAAACGTGTTGCGGCGCGGCGTGATTAGCCGGCCTTGGTCAGCAGGACCGCTTGCTCGAACGGCAACCGGGCGAAGACTCGGTGCGCGGCGCCGGCGACGTGAGCCGCTGCCTCCTCCTTGGTGACGATCTGCGGGTTGCTGACGCTGAACGTCTTGCCGTGGCGTCGCATCTTGCCGCCGCCGGCCGCGTTCAGGTTCTTCAGCCAGTCGCGATCCGGGCCGTAGGTCAGCAGGATGGCCACGCCGGGTTTTCCGTCGACTTCGGCGTTGAACACCGTCAACGGCGTGCGGTATGGCTTGCCGGAGCGCCGGCCGACGTGCTCGAGGATGCCGAACGACGGGGCCCAACCGGCCCAGATCCGCTGAATGGGGTTGGTCACGTGCCGGTTGAACCGGGCGAGCCGCTGCGGTAGTTGCATACCGCTATCCAACCCCCGCGGCAGCGTCGACCTCAACCCCTCGAAATTCGACCCAACCACGTCGAGTTCGGCACCGAATTCCTCTCACCAGCACGAGGAGGATCACGATGACCTATCCCACCGTCGACGATCTGCCCGAAGAGGCCACCGCGACATTGCTCGGCGTGTGTGCGCAGTTGTCGCGGTCGCGGCACAAGGGCCTGGCGCGGTGGGCTGCGTCGGTGTCCGACGCCCTGCTGGTCCGCTTGGTGGCGGCGAGCACCGGCGTCCAAGTCGACGGCAGCACCAGCGAACCGCGTCCGCTGAAAACGCTTGCGGCCGCGGAGTTGGAAGGTCTGCACTCGCTGCTGCTGGCCGGCGCGGAAGCCAGCGAAGACGAGGCGGTTGTCGCCTGGTGCACCCGGATGAACGGGCTCATCATCGCCGATCTCTGCCGTCGCGAACTGGAGCAGGCGGCGATCGACGCCAAGGCCGCCGCGATCGTGGCCGAGGAGAGACGCATCGCCTGCCAAACACGGTCGGCCGCCCGGCTCCGTCTGGCCTCACCCCAATCGGCCGTCTGAGGCAAGGGCCTCAACACTTTTCCCGAAAAAAATCTCGACCGGTTCTTGTCAGCGCCGCGCGGCGCGTTGTATAAAACATGTGTCTTCAGGCATAGATCTTGTGGCTAGTTTGCCAAAGATCGAACGTTTGGGAGGTGGCGACCATGTTGGCGAAATGCACAGTTTTCCGGGGTGGGAAACCTTCCCGCCGATTCAACGGACTGCAGGCCTGCTACGCCTGATTGGCCGGTCAGATGCTGACGGTTAGTGAGCCAGCGCTGATGCTGTGGACGCGCACGGCGGCGCCGGTGGACAGCGAAACTTCAGTGAGTCGGCCTCGGGTTCGGCCGTGCCCGCTACCCGAGGAAATGGAGCTGTTCATCGAGGTCGACGCGATCTTGTGCGCGGCGGCGCAGGCGAACCGCCTTGGTCAGCGGCCGGCACCACCAGCGACCGGGCGGGCTCTGCGGGGGCCCCGGCCCGCTGGTCGGGCTTGGCTGACGCCGAGGGGACGGTGGCGAGTACCGCCGCGGGGGGTGGTCGCCGTCCAGCGCAGCCCTCCGCCACCAAAGCAACGCTCACGCTGAATCGAGGAGGTGATGTCATCGCAGTAAGTCATAGCCGGCCCGTCGACGGGCTGAATGTTGGCGCGATGGAAGCTGCCGCGCCCATCCCTGTCCTGGGTTTCCCGCGACGGGCCGGCTCCCCTCACATTGGCGAGATGACGATGAGCAGGACTGGAGGTTGACCGTGGAACTCGATGCGTTACCCGTCGAGGTCGACCCGCTGGATTGGGCCGACCAACATCAGCTCGCGCCGTTACCAGACGACGACTACCCGCACGTCATCGAGCTGGCGCCGGTGTGAGCTGACGTCGCGAAAACCCGGTGCGGCCGGCACCGGGTCTTCGACGTCTGTGGCTACCAGTCAGTGGCCGCCGTGGCCGCCGCCGAATCCTCCACCGCCGTTGAAGCCGCCCGGACCGTTGGGCACGAACGGACCGGGTCCTGGGCCGCCATTGGGCATCCCGTTGGGGCCGATCGGCCCGGGCCCGGGACCGCCGTTGGGCATAAATCCAGGCCCGCCACCGTGGCAGTTGTTCCAGTCCCAGTTGTTGCCCCAACCCGGGTCCCAGAACTGGCCAGGACACCAGTCGGCTGGCATGGGTCCACTCGGACCCGGAAGTGCTTCGGCTACGCTCGCCGCGCCCAGACCAGCAAGTCCAAGACCCGCGGCACAGGCAGTTGCGGCTGCAATTCGTGTGATGTATGTCATCCGTACGGAGTACCACCGCTCACCGGCGAACCAAACGCGTGAATCCGTCGTTTTCGCGCCTCCCGTCAACAACTACACCCTGTAGTCGACAACGACTCGGCGGCTGGGACACTGGAGGACGTGCACAGACAAGATGGTGCGGCTCCACCTCAGGCCGCAGCGCGGCCTGCATCGTCGCAGCAAGAGCGCGATGGCGCGGCTTCTCCTCAGGCCGCAGCGCGGCCTGCATCGTCGCAGCGGGAGCACGATGGCGCGGCTCTCCCCCGCAAGCGGGAGGTGCCCCCACCTCAGGCCGCAGCGCGGCCTGCATCGTCGCAGCGCACAGAAGCCTCGTCGAAGTTGTTCGATGCCGCCAGCGCGGTCATCCCGGGCGGAGTGAACTCGCCGGTTCGGGCGTTCAAGGCGGTCGGTGGCACACCCCGCTTCATCACCGAGGCCAACGGCTACTGGCTCACCGATGCCGACGGCAACCGCTACGTCGACCTGGTCTGTTCGTGGGGCCCGATGATCCTCGGGCACGCGCACCCCGCGGTCGTGGACGCGGTGACCCAGGCCGCACGCGGCGGCTTGTCGTTCGGGGCGCCGACGCCGGCCGAAAGCGAACTGGCCGCCGAGCTCGTCGACCGGGTCGCGCCTGTCGACTTGGTTCGATTGGTCAACTCCGGCACCGAGGCCACCATGAGCGCGGTCCGGTTGGCCCGCGGATTCACCGGCCGGTCCAAGATCGTGAAGTTCTCTGGCTGCTACCACGGCCACGTCGACGCACTGCTGGCCGACGCCGGCTCCGGCGTCGCGACTCTGGCGCTGCCGTCCTCGCCGGGCGTCACTGGCGCGACCGCGGCCGACACGGTTGTGTTGCCCTACAACGACATCGACGCGGTGCGCCACGCCTTCGAGGAGTTCGGCGACCAGATCGCCGCGGTGATCACCGAGGCCAGCCCCGGCAACATGGGCGTCGTCCCGCCCGCCCTTGGCTACAACGCCGCGCTGCGAGCCGTCACCGCCGAGCACGGCGCCTTGCTGATTGTCGACGAGGTGATGACCGGATTTCGGATCAGCCGAAGTGGTTGGTACGGAATCGATCCCGTCGACGCCGACTTGTTCACCTTCGGCAAGGTGATGAGCGGCGGGCTGCCCGCCGCGGCGTTCGGTGGTCGCGCGGAAGTGATGCAACGGCTCGCGCCACTGGGGCCGGTGTATCAGGCCGGCACGCTCTCGGGTAACCCGGTCGCGGTCGCCGCGGGATTGGCCACGCTGCGGGCCGCCGACGATGCCGTCTACGCCGCCCTGGACGCCAACGCCGACCGGCTGGCCGGGTTGCTGTCGCTGGCGCTCACCGAAGCAGGTGTGCCGCACCAGATTCCGCGAGCCGGCAACATGCTGAGCGTGTTCTTCACCGACGAGCCGGTCACCGACTTCGCCTCGGCGCGCGCCAGCGAAACCTGGCGCTTCGCGCCGTTCTTCCACGCGCTGCTCGACGGCGGGATCTACCCGCCCTGCAGCGCCTTCGAAGCGTGGTTTGTCTCGGCGGCGCTCGACGATGCTGCGTTCGACCGAATTGCCGACGCACTGCCCGCCGCGGCCGAAGCGGCAGCCAAGGAGACCAAACCCTGATGGCTGAGCACACCCGCGTCCACCTCATCCGGCATGGCGAGGTGTACAACCCCGACGCGATCCTCTACGGACGGCTACCAGGATTTCGCTTGTCCGACAAAGGAAATAGACAAGCTCAGGCTGCCGCCGACGCGCTGGCCGACCGCGACATCGTCGCCGTCGTCGCCTCGCCGCTGCAACGCGCACAGGAGACTGCCGCGCCGATCGCCGCCAAGCACAACCTCACCGTCGACACCGACCCCGACCTGATCGAATCCTCGAACTTCTTCGAGGGCAAGCGGGTCAGCCCCGGTGACGGCGCGTGGCGCGACCCGCGGTTCTGGTGGCAGCTGCGCAACCCGTTCACCCCGTCGTGGGGTGAGCCGTACAAGCAGATCGCCGCGCGGATGACGACCGCGATCGATAAGGCGCGTGCCCGGGCCGCGGGGCACGAGGTCGTCTGCGTCAGCCATCAGCTTCCGGTGTGGACGAGCAGGTTGGCGGTCACCGGCAAACGACTCTGGCATGACCCTCGCCGCCGCGAGTGCGCGGTGGGCTCGATCACCTCGCTGATCTACGAAGGCGATCGGCTGGTCGACGTGCAGTACATGGAACCGACACTGCAGTGACCAGGCTGGCGTTCGTCGTCCTCATGGTGGTCGGCCTGCTCGCCGGCTGCTCCACCGGCGACGACGCCGTCGCGCAAGGCGGCACCTTCGAATTCGTCTCTCCCGGAGGCAAAACCGACATCTTCTACGATCCACCCGATCGCCGCGGCAAGCCCGGACTGATCTCCGGTCCCGACCTGATGGATCCTAGCCGCACGGTGGCCGTAGACGACTTTGTCGACAAGGTCGTCGTCGTGAACGTGTGGGGTCAATGGTGTGGGCCGTGCCGCGCCGAAGCATCGGCGCTGGAGAAGGTGTACGACGCCACCCGCGCCGAACAAGTCGAGATGCTCGGCATCGACGTGCGCGACAACAACCGGCAGGCCGCGCAGGACTTCGTCAAAGACCGCAAGGTCACCTACCCGTCGATCTACGACCCGGCGATGCGCACGATGCTTGCCTTCGGCGGCAAATATCCGACCTCCGTCATCCCGTCCACGGCAGTGCTGGATCGCCAGCACCGTGTCGCCGCGGTCTTCTTGCGTGAACTGCTCGCCGAAGATCTGCAGCCGGTTGTGCAACGGATCGCAGCCGAGAAATGAGTTTCACCGAAACCGCCACTGCCGGACCGCTGGTGCTCGCGCTGGCGGTGTCGGTGCTGGCCGGCCTGGTGTCGTTCGCGTCGCCGTGTGTGGTGCCGTTGGTGCCGGGCTACCTGTCGTACCTGGCCGCCGTCGTCGGCGTCGACGAATCCGAGCGCGCCCCAGCGACCGCGCGCTGGCGGGTGGCCGGCTCGGCGGCGCTGTTCGTCGCCGGGTTTACCGTCGTCTTCCTCCTCGGCACGGTCGCCGTGCTCGGCATGACCACGTCGCTGATCACCAATCAGCTTGTGCTGCAACGTGTCGGCGGCGTCATCACGATCGTGATGGGGCTGGTGTTCGTGGGCTACGTCCCGGCTCTGCAACGCCAGCTGCGCTTCGCGCCGCGGCAGTTGTCGACACTGGCCGGTGCGCCGTTGCTCGGTGCGGTGTTCGCCCTGGGCTGGACGCCGTGCCTCGGACCGACGCTGGCCGGCGTGGTCACGGTCGCGTCGGCCACCGACGGCGCCAGCGTCGCCCGAGGCATCGTGCTGGTGATCGCCTACTGCCTCGGTCTGGGAATTCCGTTCGTGCTGTTGGCCTTTGGGTCGGCGTCGGCGGTCGCGGGGCTGGGCTGGCTGCGTCGGCACACCCGGGCGCTCCAAATTTTCGGGGGCGCGTTACTGGTCGCAGTCGGCATTGCATTGGTCAGCGGCGGCTGGAACGACTTCGTGTCCTGGCTGCGCGACGGGCTCGTCTCGGATGTGAGGTTGCCGATTTGAGTCGCGTAATCGCCTACGCCCGCAACACCTGGCGGGCGCTGACGTCGATGGGCACCGCGCTGGTGTTGCTGTTCCTGCTTGCGCTGGGAGCCATGCCCGGCGCGTTGCTGCCGCAGCGCAGTCTGAACGCGGGCAAGGTCGACGACTACCTGGCCGCCCACCCGAAAATCGGGCCGCTGCTCGATAAGGTGCAGGCGTTCAACGTCTTCGGTAGTTTCTGGTTCACCGCGATCTACACGCTGCTGTTCATCTCGCTGCTGGGCTGCCTGACGCCGCGGATGATCGAACACGCTCGCAGCATGCGGGCGACGCCGGTCGCCGCGCCGCGCAACCTGACCCGCTTGCCGAAGCACGCCGTGGCCACCGTCGCGGGCGACGCCGACTCGATCAGTGCCACGATGACCGAGCGGCTGCGTGGTTGGCGCACGATCGTCCGCCGTGGCGAGACTGTCGAAATTTCTGCCGAGAAGGGCTATCTGCGGGAATTCGGCAACCTGGTCTTCCACTTCTCGCTGCTCGGCCTGCTCGTCGCGGTGGCCGCGGGCAAGCTGTTCGGCTACGAGGGCAACGTGGTGGTGATCGCCGACGGGGGACCGGGCTTCTGCTCGGCATCGCCCGCGGCGTTCGACTCGTTCCGAGCCGGAAATACCGTCGACGGCACGTCCCTGCATCCGATCTGCCTGCGTGTCAACGACTTCAAGGCCAAGTACCTCCCGTCCGGGCAGGCCACGTCGTTCGCTGCGGACATCGACTACCAATCCGGCCGCGACCTCGCCGGCGGCAGCTGGCGACCCTACCGGCTCGAGGTCAACCACCCGCTGCGGGTCGGCGGCGACCGGGTGTACCTGCAGGGCCACGGCTACGCGCCGACGTTCAGCGTGGTGTTCCCGGACGGCCAGGTCCGCACGTCGACCGTGCAGTGGCGCCCCGACAACCCGCGGACGCTGCTGTCCTCGGGCGTCGCCCGCATCGATCCGCCCGCCGGGACGTACCCCAATGCGGCCGAGCGTCGTCAACACCAGATCGCGATCACCGGACTGCTCGCCCCGACCGAGCAACTCGAGGGCACCCTGCTCTCGTCGAGTTTCCCCGCGTTGATCGCCCCCGCGGTCGCCGTCGACATCTACTCCGGTGACACCGGACTGGACAGCGGTCGGCCCCAGTCGCTGTACACCCTCGACCCGCGCCTCATCGACCAGCACCGGATCACCCGAGTCAAACGGGTCAACCTGCGCGTCGGTCAGGAGGTGCGCATCGACCAAGGGCCCGCCGCCGGCACCGTCGTGCGCTTCGACGGCGCGGTGCCGTTCGTCAACCTGCAGGTCTCCCACGATCCCGGCCAGATCTGGGTGCTGGTCTCGGCGATGGCGATGATGGCCGGGCTGGTGGTGTCCCTGCTGGTGCGCCGGCGACGGGTCTGGGTGAGGCTGGAAACGACGACGCCCGGTACGGTGAACGTGCAGGTAGGCGGTTTGGCACGGACCGATAACGCCGGCTGGGGCGACGAATTCGAGCGGCTCGTCGAACGCCTCGAAGAGGGGTTGAGCGTCACCTCGGCTGAGCCGATCGCGACCGGAAGGAGCAACCCGTGAATTGCGCCGACGACGATAAAGCCGGCATCGCCGGCGGTGTGGGGGTACCGCCCGCTTGCGGGGGAGAGTGGCGCCGGTGAATACGACTCATATCCACCTCGGGCTGGCGCGCAACTCGGACTGGGCGTTCACCTCGTCGGTGGTGATCATGGTCGTCGCGCTGCTCCTGCTGGCCGTCGAGCTCGCCTATACCCGCAGCCGGAAAGCCGAGAATGAGCTGGTCGGGGTCGGTGCGGACAGCGCAACCCCTGGCCTGGTGACCGAGGCCCCGCGCCGACCGGTCGACGAACGCGTCGGGCGCGCCGGGCTGTTGCTGGTCTACGCGGGAATCGGGCTGTTGTTCCTGTGCATCGTGTTGCGTGGCCTGGCCACCCAGCGGGTGCCGTGGGGCAACATGTACGAGTTCATCAACCTGACCTGCTTCTGCGGCCTGGTCGCCGGCGCCATCGTGCTGCGCCGCCCGCAATACCGTCCGCTGTGGGTGTTTTTGCTGCTGCCCGTGCTGATCTTGCTGACGGTGTCGGGGCGCTGGCTCTACACCAACGCCGCTCCGGTGATGCCCGCGCTGCAGTCGTACTGGCTACCCATCCATGTCTCGGTGGTCAGCCTCGGTTCCGGGGTGTTCATGGTCGCCGGGGTGGCCAGCATCCTGTTCCTGCTGCGCACCTCGCGGTTGGCAGAGCCCGACGCGACGGGACGATTCGCGCAGCTGGTGCAGCGGCTGCCCGACGCGCAGACACTCGACCGCATCGCCTATCGGACCACCATCTTCGGTTTCCCCGTGTTCGGTTTCGGGGTGATCTTCGGCGCGATCTGGGCTGAGGAGGCGTGGGGGCGTTACTGGGGTTGGGATCCCAAGGAGACTGTGGCGTTCATCGCATGGGTGGTCTACGCCGCCTACCTGCATGCCCGGTCGACCGCCGGCTGGCGGGATCGGAAGGCGGCCTGGATCAACGTGGCCGGCTTCGTGGCCATGGTGTTCAACCTGTTCTTCGTCAACCTGGTCACCGTCGGCCTGCACTCGTACGCCGGAGTTGGATAAGCGCAGTTCAGCGGCTTCTAAGGGCGCTGAGCTATGTTCGATCGGGAGAACTGTTCGTCGACTAGCGACCCGAGTGTTGCAACGAGGGGATATTTCACGTGTCTGACCATCCGCCGCACGAAGCGGACGACGGCCGTCGCGGCGACCATCCGACGACCGAACTGCCACCGCACGCGCCGCCGCCCCCGCCTGCCGAGCCGCCGACCCGCGCGTTCGCCGGGTTCCGTACCGAACGCCGCTTCGGTGACAATGCGCCCGGGGCCACCCAGAACGCGGCACTCCCAGAAACCAGGGTCGAACCGCGGGCGTGGGCAGAGACGCCGTATCAGGGGCTGCCCCGCGTGGTCGAGCCCCCGAACGCGCCCCGCCGCGTCTACGGCAACTACGGCGGACCGTCGGCACCCCTGTCGGCCGATGCGCAGGGACACCTGCCGCCGTCGCGGTATCCGGAGTTGTCGACCAGCACCCTGCTGCGCCAGGTCAAGCCGGCGCCGACGGAGGGCTGGCGACTATGGCTGTACAAACTGTCGGGGCAGCTGATCAACGTCGGGGAGAGCCCGCGGACCATCCGCTACAACGACCTGACCGTTCAAGTGAACCGTCCGCTGCGCGGCTGCTATCGCATCGCGATGCTGTCGCTGAAGGGCGGCGTCGGAAAGACCACCATCACCGCGACGCTGGGCGCGACGTTCGCCTCGGTCCGCGGCGACCGGGTGATCGCCGTCGATGCCAACCCCGACCGCGGGACGTTGAGTCAGAAGGTGCCGCTGGAAACCCCGGCCACGGTGCGCCATCTGCTGCGCGACGCCGGAACCATCGAGCGCTACAGCGATGTCCGCAGTTACACCTCGCAGGGCCGCAGCAGGCTGGAAGTGCTTGCCTCCGACAGTGATCCTGCGATGTCGGAAGCGTTCAGTGCCGAGGACTACAGCAAGACGCTGGAAATTCTCGAGCGGTTCTACGGCCTCGTCCTCACCGACTGCGGCACAGGACTTTTGCACTCCGCGATGCAGGCGGTGCTGGAGAAGGCCGACGCGCTCGTCGTCGTGAGCTCTGGATCGATCGACGGCGCTCGCAGTGCCTCAGCAACTTTGGACTGGCTCGACGCGCACGGCCACGAAGATCTGGTGAGCAACTCGATCGCGGTGATCAACGCGGTGCGTCCGCGCTCCGGCAAGGTCGACATGCAGAAGGTGGTGGACCACTTCTCCAGGCGTTGCCGCGCAGTGCGTTTGGTGCCGTTCGACCCGCATCTCGAAGAGGGTGCCGAGATCGACCTGGACAGGCTGAAGCGGGAAACCCGCGAGGCTCTCATCGAACTGGCAGCCGTTGTCGCAGATGGCTTTCCGAGCGATCAGCGCCGATCCAACGAGCACTTCATCTAGCTCGACAGCGGTGCAGGCCGGTACGGCCTGGTGAGTAGGGCAAATCGAACCCGAGCGCTAGCGCGGATTGTTGTCGCCGTGGCTCAAGCGCCACAGGAAATCCGGATCGTCGTCAGGCCCGATGACGCGACTCTTGGGCCGGTTGATCTGGGCGCGGGCTACGCGCACGCCGAGATACACCAACGATCCGAGAACGAAGACCAGGAGCAGATACAGCACTCAACACCTCCTTGGTCTGAATATACGCGGCGACCTAGGCTCGCACTGTGTCAAACGGACAGAGCTCAGCCGGCCGTGCCGTCGCGAGCGTGCTGCTCTACGTCGTCGCTCGGCTGGCGTTGGTCGCCGTTCTGGCCGCGGCGATCTTCGGAATCGGCCGGGCGCTCGGCATACACGAATTCCCGATCGTCGTCGCGTTGCTGTTCGCGTTGATCGTCGCGATGCCGTTGGGGATGTGGCTGTTCGCCCCGCTACGTCGACGAGCCACCGCCGGACTCGAAGAAGCCACCGCCAGGCGCCGGCACGACCGCGAACAACTACGGGCCCGGCTGCGTGGCGAGCCACCACCCGCCGCGGATTGACACTTCGGTGAGGGCGGAGAAGTGCGAGTGGGGCCCGCCCTGAGCGCAGAGTCAGCGAGCTAACGAGCCGTCGCTGCCAACGCCGTGGCCACCGTGATCGACCAGACCAGCATTGTCAGACCGGTGTCGCGCAGGACTGGGATCAGCGCGGGACCAGCCTGACCAGTGCGCACCGGCTTCGCGGCCCGCAGCGCCAGCGGGGTGGCGACCAGGCCCACCAGGCACCACGGCGTTGCCGCGCTCAGCGCCAGCGTCAACACTGCGGCGACCCCTAGCAACAGCTGATAGAAGACGCGGGTTCGCTTGTCGCCCAGTCGAACTGCCAGCGTGATCTTCCCCGACTCGGCGTCGGTGGGGATGTCTCGCAAATTGTTGGCCACCAGCACCGCTGACGACAACGCCCCTGTCGCCACGGCCAACGCGCCACCGACCCAGTCGATGCGCAGCGCCTGGGTGTACTGCGTGCCCAGTACCGCAACCAGACCGAAGAACACGAACACCGCGACCTCGCCGAAGCCGGAGTAGCCGTAGGGCCTCGAGCCGCCGGTGTAGAGCCAGGCCCCGGCGATACATGCGGCGCCGACCGCGATCAGCCACGGCGCCGTCGTCAGCGCCAGGGCAAGTCCGGCCAGTCCCGCCACGGCAAGACTGGCGACCGCCGCCGCGAGGACCGATCGCGGCGCAGCCAGCCGAGAGCCCACCAGTCGCAGCGGGCCGGCCCGGTTGTCGTCTGTGCCGCGGATGCCGTCGGAGTAGTCGTTGGCGAAGTTGACCCCGACGATCAGGGCGAGCGCGACGGCCAACGCAAGCAGCGCTTTCCACCAGACGGCTGCGTGCAGCCACGCGGCGGCACCGGTTCCGGCGATGACTGGGGCTACGGCGTTGGGGAGCGTTCGCGGTCGCGCACCCTCGATCCACTGCGCAAGACTGGCCACCTTGTGATCGTTTCATGCCGGTAACCGACAATGGCCAAGTGATCGGAGTGATCGGCGGCAGCGGCTTCTACAGCTTCTTCGACTCGGCCGCCCGCAGCGTCAGCCTGGACACCCCGTTCGGTGAGCCGGCCGGTCCCGTCACGATCGGCGCGGTCGGGAACCACGAGGTGGCGTTTCTGCCCCGTCACGGTCTCGACCACCGCTACCCCGCACACCAGGTTCCCTACCGAGCCAACATGTGGGCGCTGCGCTCCATCGGCGTCCGGCAGATCTTCGCACCGTGCGCGGTCGGCAGCCTGACCGTCGAACACGGCCCCGGTTCGATCGTCGTGCCCGATCAACTCGTCGACCGCACCCGGCGTCGCACCGACACCTACTACGACGCCGGCGCGGCGCACGTGGCCTTCGCCGACCCGTACTGCCCGACGTTGCGTGCGGCGGCGACCGGTCTACCCGATGTCGTCGACGGCGGCACCATGGTCGTGATCGAGGGCCCGCGGTTTTCCACGCGCGCGGAAAGCCGGTGGTTCGCCTCGGCGGGGTTCACGCTGATCAACATGACCGGCTATCCCGAGGCCGTGCTGGCCCGCGAGCTTGAAATCTGTTATGCCGCAGTAGCCTTGGTGACCGACCTGGATGCGGGCATCGAATCGGGCGCCGGAGTGACGATGGAGAACGTCGTCGACGAATTCGCCAAGAACATCGAGCCGTTCAAGGAGCTGATCCGCGAAGCGGTGGGGCGGGTGCCCGCCGAGCGCACGTGTACGGAGTGTCTGTCGCACACCGGGATGCCGCTCCCGTTCGACGAGACCTAGCGCGCCGACGATGCAGAGCGCGCAGCGCGATGAGGAGGAGGCGGGCGATTCAACCTAGCGAATCAGCCGGCTTTGACGTCCGGCTGGCTGGGGAGCCGGCCTCGCCGCAGCGTGTCGATCAGCTCGCGGTACGGACCGACCAGGTACACGGTGTCGTCGGCGTGCAGCCGGGCGTCGCGGCGCGGGTGCAGCTTGAGCAGGCCGTTGGAGGTCACGATCGCGATGACTCGCGCTTGAGTCGACAACTCGAACATCCGCAGCCCGTCCAGCTCGCTGCCGGCGGCCACCTGCATGCCGCCGACCACGAATGAGGCCTGGCCGACCGAGAATGTGCCCAGCACCTGTAGGCCGATCGCGGCGCCGATGAAGTACGGCACCGCTAGCTCGACGGTCGAGCGGACGTTCTCGAAACCGAATCGCTGCGCCACCGCGAACCCCAGCGTGCGGTCGTAGACGCGCAGCACCAACGGAATATGGGTGTAATGCTCGCGGGTCGGGGTCTTCTTGCCCAGCATTTCGGCCAGCACGATGCCGGTTTCGATGTTGATGATGTCGTCGCGGGTCAGCACCGCCACGGCGCGGGCACGGTCGACGCGGGCGGACTGCAGCGTCTCGCGCAGGGTGGCGTCGCCGAGGATCACCGGCACATCGAGGTCACGGACCGCCGACAGGAAGCGGTTCTCCTCGTTCTGTTCGATCACCGCGACGTCGTATCCCAGGTTGCTCAGGTCCTGGACCACTCGCATACCGAGGCCGCTGAGCCCGACCACGACAATGTGGTTGCGCAGGTGTCCCACCCGCGGCCGTGCCGACGCGAAAACGAAACGGCGGGAAAGCAATACGTCAGCGACGAACGACACCAGCAGGGCGGTGGTGGTGACTCCGCTGAACATCAACAGCGTCGAAAATGTGCGCAGCCAGGTCGGCTGGTCGACGAAGGAGAAGTCGCCGTAACCGGTGGTGGTCATCGTCTCGATGGTGAAGTAGAACGCGTCGACCCAGCCCATCTTGGGCGGCGGCTTGTAGCCGAACCGCAGAACGAAGGTGGCGGTGACCAAGACCAGCAGCGTCGCGCCGGCGACCGGATAGAACGTGGGGTTGAAGTCGTTGATGACGCCCCGGATGGAGTCGATCGCCCGCCTGAAGATGTTGCGGCGCGAGCGTGACACCGACGTGCTGGGCACCTTGATGCCCTGGGCGGCGAGCTCCTCGGCCGTGCCGATCATCATCGTCCAGTCCCCGGCGTGCACCCGCTGATCGCGGCCCGGGCAAATCTCGACTTCGCCGGGCCCGGGTGAGTCTCCATCGCGCATGACGGCCACCGGAGCGAGGTCGCCGTAGAGCTCCCGCAGCGTGGCCTCGCGCGAGGCGGCCTTGCCGGTCACGACGAACCGCAGACCGGCGGCCTCGAAATCGTGGGTGGCCTGCGACAGGCAGGCCTCGACGATCGCGGGCGCCGCGAGGTCGGCGACATCGAGAATCGCGCCGGGACCGTTGTCGTTGGCGACGGCCTCGCGCAGCACGTCGTTGGCCACCCGGGACACCACCCGCACGGTCGGGTTGGCTTTTCTTGCCAGCAGGGCGATCTCGAGGTTCACCGCGTCGTCGTCGCCGGCGCAGACGACGGCCAGCGCATTGGAAATGTCGGCAAGCACCAGTTCCCGGGCCATGCCGGCGTCGCTCTGATCGGAACTGACCAGTCTGGTGACAACCGCCCCTGCGCTCTTCAGCTCGTCGGCGATGGTGGTCGCCAACGCATTGTCACCGCTGACAATGATGTGGCGCTGCATGGCTTCGTCCGTTGCTCGAGGGCCCGATCGATGGTGCGTACTCGTCGGGCCGGTTCACCAGGGCATTATGTCACCTGGAGTGACCAGTGAGGCGCATCCGCATTGCTATGGCAGCCGCTCGGCGGCCAGGCGCGTCAGCGCCGGACGGTCGACCTTGCCGATGCCGCGCAACGGCAGCGCGTCAATGACGAGAAGTTCACGCGGCGCGGCGGTGTGGTCGAGGCTTCGCCGCACGTGCGCCCGCACCTCCTCCAGCGTCGGCGCGGCTGCCCCGTCGGCCAGCACCACCGCGGCCGCCACCCGCTGGCCGAGACGCTCGTCGGGCATGCCGAACACCGCGCAGTCGGCCACTGCCGGATGGGTCCGCAGCGCCGCCTCGACCGGCTGCGGCAACACCGTCAACCCGCCGGTGCTGATCGCGTCGTCGGCCCGGCCCAGCACACTCAGCACGCCCGAGTCGTCGACCACGCCAAGGTCGTCGGTGCGAAACCAGCCGGGTTCGGCGAACGGGTCCGGCTGCGGCGGGTTGCGGTAGCCCTTGGCCAAAGTGTCGCCGCCGATCACGATCCGGCCGTCGTCGATGCGCAGCCTGACGCCGTCTAGCGGTACGCCGTCGTACACGCAGCCACCGGCGGTCTCGCTCATCCCGTAGGTGCGCACCACGTTCACCCCGGCGCGCGCGGCGGCGTCGAGCACCGGTCGTGGGGCCGGGCCGCCGCCGATCAACACCGCGTCCAACTCGGCCAGCGCCCCCGCGGCGGCGGGATCGGTCAGCGCCTTCGCCAATTGCGTCGCGACCAGCGAGGTGTAACGCCGGCCGGCGCCGAGTTCGTCTACGGCAGAGGGTAATTGGCTGACATCGAAACCAGCGGAGACGTCGAGTTCGACGGGATAGGTGCCGCCCAGCAGGCTGCGCACCAACACCTGGATGCCCGCGATGTGATAAGACGGCAGGGCCAGCAACCACCGGCCAGGCCCGCCGAGGCGGGCGTGGGTGGCCGCCGCGCTGGCGGTCAGCGCGGCGGCGGTCAGCATTGCACCCTTGGGTGCGCCGGTCGTTCCCGAGGTCGTCGCGACGAGCGCCACGTCGTCGTCGATGGCCTCGTCGACGCGCAGGGCTTCTAGGGCTGAGCGTTCGATGCCGCTGGCCACCGGGACCAGCGTGGGTGACTCGCCGTGCAGCGCTTGCTCCAGCGCCGCCAGTAACGGGCCGACCGATGAGCCCTGCGCCACGGCGAAAGCGCGCAGGACGGCTATCCGCTGTCCTCGCCGTCGTGTGCGTCTTCGAGTGGCCAGCCTTTGGCGGCCAGCCGTTCGCGTACCCGCTCGATGTCGTCGGGCGCCGGCAACTCGTCGGTGAGCCGGGTGATCAGCACGCCGATGTCGACGTGGTCAAAATCGCCCCGGTCGATCAACTCGCGCGCGACCGCCGCGACCTCGTCGTTGCTGAGCCGACGCGACAGCAGCGCCAACACCGGGAAGTAGTCGGTCGCCGGGATGCCTTCGGGGTAGCCCGCGCGCAGCCACGCGACCACCGAGCTCAGGAATCGGTTCACGATAGGTGCACTTCCCCCGCCGGACGGTCGATATGCATTCGGAGTGAGATTTCCGATGCTACGCGGGCTTCGCTCCCAGCAGGTAAAAGCCGGTCCACGCCCCGATGGCGTCGCGCGCGATGAACAGCACGCCGACGGCGACCGCGGCCAGCGCCAGCGCATACATCACGTAGCTGATGGCGGTGAGTGCCGGGTTCTTGTGCGCGACGGCAGCGCCATTGGAGCCCTGGATGCCGGCGCCCGCGGCACCCACCTTGACGGCGAGCGCGAACAGCGCGGGCAGTCCGCTGCCGAGCAACAGGCCGAAGATCAGGATTTTCAGTGAGGCCTCGTAGTTGAACCAGTGAGTCACAGCGTGCCTGCCTTCCTGGGCTCGGTGGCGGTTGCGGCGTCGGTGGGGACTTCACCGTTGCGGAAGGGGGCGCCTGCCAGGCCTGGGTGGCCGTGCTCGTCGAGGCCGGCGGTCAGGTCGCCCTTCCACTCGGCGTTGACGTTGGTGTGGTCGACCTTCGTCTTGCGCGACTGCAGGTAGATCGCCCCGGCCGTGGCCAGCAGCACCAGGAAGCCGATGACCGCACCCGGGTAGCCGCCGATGCCGTGCACGATGAAGTACTCGATCGCACCGACCAGGCCCGCGGACGGCAGGGTGATCAGCCACGCCGCGGCCATCCGGCCCGCGACGCCCCACCGCACCTCCGCGCCGGGCTTACCCACCCCGCTACCCAGCACCGAACCGGTGACCACCTGGGTGGTGGACAGCGCGTAGCCGAAGTGAGCCGACAGCAAGATGATGACGGCCGACGAGGATTCCGCTGCCATGCCCTGCGGCGACTTGATCTCGACGATGCCCTTGCCCATCGTGCGGATGATTCGCCAGCCACCGGTGTAGGTCCCGAGGGCCATCGCGCAGGCGCAGGCCAGGATCACCCAGAACGGCGGCACGTGCTCTGTCCGGCTCACCGCGCCGTAGGAGATCAAGGCCAAGAAGATCACGCCCATCGTCTTCTGGGCGTCGTTGGTGCCGTGGGCCAGCGAGACCAGCGACGCGGAGAAGATCTGGCCGCGACGGAACGAAGCCTCGCTGCGCTCCTCGGGTACGCCGCGGCTGAACCGGTACACCAGCCAGGTGCCGACCGCGCCGACGACGCCGGCCAGGACCACCGAGACCAGCGCGGGAATCAGCACCAGCGACACCACGCCCTTCCAGATCACACCGTGGCCGCCGACCGCGGCGATCATCGCGCCGATGATGCCGCCGACCAGGGCGTGCGACGAGCTGGAGGGAATGCCCAGCAGCCAGGTCAGCAGGTTCCAGACGATCCCGCCGACCAGCCCGGCGAAGATCAGGTCGGGCTTGACGAGGTGGGCGTCGACGAGGTTCTTCGCGATGGTTCCGGCCACCGCCGTGGACAGGAACGCTCCGAGGAGGTTCAGCACTGCCGAAAGCGTCACCGCCGTCTTCGGCTTGAGCGCCCCACTCGCGATCGAAGTGGCCATGGCGTTGGCGGTGTCGTGGAAGCCGTTCGTGAAATCAAAAGCGAGCGCGGTGATCACGACAATGATCAGAAGGAACAGCTGAAGGGTCACGGGCCTAATTCTGGGGGTAGCAGGGCGTCGTTGTCGAAAGAACTGTGTCGTAAGACCAAGGTATTTTGCACTAGTAGTCAGATGTTCGTCTGGGGTTAACCTTGCAGCTAGCGGCGTTAACCGCGGGTGTCCCGGCGCAGCGGATGCTCGGGTGGAATCTGGACGAAAATCAGCACAACGCCGTCGGGGTCGACGACGTGCATCTCGTGCAGACCCCACGGTTCCTGGCGGGCCTCCCGGGCGATCAGCACGCCGCGGCTCTCCAGCTCGGCTTGGGTGGCGGCGACGTCGCGGACCTGGAGCCACAGTGCGCCCGGAAACGGTCCCGCGAGTTGCTCGGGGGCGCCATGGTCGGCCAGTTCGATGAGCGACTGGCCGGCGAAGAAGACCGTGCCCGCGCCGTAGTCGCGGAAAATGGCCAGCCCGATCTGATCCCGGTAGAAGCTCAGCGACCGCTGATAGTCCACCGGCCGGAACAGCACCCGGCTGGCGAGAATTTCCATGTCCTCGTGTCTATCACGCGTTCGGTTGCAAACGCTGGCGCCGGATCGCCGTCGTGGCGATCCCCGGCAAAAGGGTGTCGATGGCCTGCGCGGCGATCGCCATCCGGGGCGCGATCCGCACCGGACGGGTACGCGCCGCGTCGATCATCCAGCCCGCGGCCTCCTCGGAGGTGAGCGCCGGCAGGCCCTGGTACTCCTTGGTCGGCGCGATCATCGGGGTGGCCACCAGCGGGTAGTAGAGCGTGGTCGAGTGCACACCCTTTGTCGCCCACTCGGTTTCGATCACCCGGCTCACCGCCGACAGTGCGGCCTTCGAGGCGTTGTAGACCGCGAACAACGGCGACGGCTCGCTGAATACGCCCCACGTGGCGACGTTGATGATGTGCCCGTCGCCGCGCTCGATCATCCCCGGCGCGATGCCGCGGATGAGCCGCAGCGGCGAGTAGTAGTTCAGCACCATGGTCCGCTCGACGTCGTGCCAGCGTTCCAACGACTCGGCCAGCGGTCGGCGGATCGACCGGCCGGCGTTGTTGATCAGGATGTCCACCCCGCCGAGGCGCTTGTCGACGTCGGCGACCAACGCGTCGACGGCGTCCAGGTCCGACAGGTCACACGGGATGGCGGTGGCGTCGCCGCCGTTGGCGGTGATCCGGCCCACGACCTCGTCGAGCAGATCCTGGCGGCGGGCGACCGCGACGACGGTGGCGCCGCGGCGAGCGAACTGCTCGGCGGCGCATTCGCCGATACCGGACGAGGCCCCGGTGAGCAAGACGCGCTTGCCGGCCAGGTCGACGGTCGTTGCGGCGGGGTTAGGTAGCAGGCGGGGCAGCAGCGGCGGACGCATCGAGGTCAACGTGATCTGCTCGGCCAGGGCTCGGATCGGGTTCCAACTCACAGGCCCGAAGTCTAGGGCGCGGTCCCAAGTCCGCCCGAGGCGTCACAGCCGCCACAACCGCCTCCGCCGGAGGGCGCATGCTTTGTGCCCGCCTCGTAGCGACAATCCGGCGCGGATGTTGAGTTGTCGCTCGGAGGTGGGCACATCGAACACCGCCTGCCCGCAGTTACCTCAGTGACGGGTGTGACTGAAGCGTCGGCTCCCTAGAAGTAGCGCGGGAATGGACCCCAGTCGGGCGGCCGCTTCTCGAGGAACGCGTCGCGGCCTTCGACGGCCTCGTCGGTCATATACGCCAGCCGTGTTGCCTCACCGGCGAACAGCTGTTGGCCGACCAACCCGTCGTCGAGCAGGTTGAAGGCATATTTCAACATCCGTTGCGCCTGCGGCGATTTCGCGTTGATCTCGGCCGCCCACTGAACCGCCTCGGACTCCAGTTCGGCATGGTCGACGACGGCGTTCACCGCGCCCATGTGATGCATCTGCTCGGCGGTGTAAGGCCGGCCGAGGAAGAAGATCTCGCGGGCGAATTTCTGACCGACCTGCCGGGCCAGATACGCGCTGCCGTAGCCGCCGTCGAAGCTGCCCACGTCGGCGTCGGTCTGCTTGAACCGGGCGTGCTCGCGGCTGGCCAGGGTGAGGTCGCACACCACGTGCAGGCTGTGCCCGCCGCCCGCGGCCCAACCGTTGACCAGGCAGATCACCACCTTCGGCATGAAGCGAATCAACCGCTGCACTTCGAGGATGTGCAGCCGTCCGGCGCGGGCGGCATCGACCGTGTCCGACGTCTCCCCGGACGCGTACTGGTAGCCGCTGCGGCCGCGGATTCGCTGGTCGCCACCGGAACAGAATGCCCAGCCGCCGTCCTTGGGTGACGGTCCGTTACCGGTGAGCAGCACCACGCCGACGTCCGGCGACATCCGGGCATGGTCGAGCACTCGGTACAGCTCGTCGACGGTGTGTGGCCGGAAGGCGTTGCGCACCTCGGGGCGGTCGAACGCGACCCGCACGGTGGCGTCGGTGACGTGCCGGTGATAGGTGATGTCGGTCAGTTCGCCGAAACCGTCGACGGGCTTCCACTGATCGGCGTGAAAAGGATTGTCAGTCAAGACTATTGGACTCCGTCTAGTCGAAAGACCGCAAATGCGACCCGCTTGGTGAACATACGGCGACGGTACTCGTCGGGCCCGTCGCGGTTTGGCAAGGCTATGTTTCCTGGCGGCGACGTTGCCGACTGCCTATTGTCTGGTGCCGTGTCGCATCCTCATGAGCCGCATTCGGGTTCGGTGTCCGCGCGCCTGAATTGGCTTCGGGCTGGGGTGCTGGGAGCCAACGACGGGATTGTCTCGACTGCGGGCATCGTCGTCGGCGTCGCCGCGGCGACGGTGGCGCGCGGCCCGATCATCACCGCCGGGATCGCGGGGCTGGCCGCCGGCGCGGTGTCGATGGCACTGGGCGAATACGTATCGGTCAGCGCGCAGCGCGACACCGAACAGGCCCTGCTCCATGTCGAACGCCGGGAGTTGCGCGACGACCCGCAGGCAGAGCTTGACGAACTCGCTGCGCTGTACGAAGCCAAGGGTCTGTCCGCGGCGACGGCCCGCACGGTGGCCGAGGAACTCACCGACCACGATCCGCTGCTCGCGCACGCAGAAGTGGAGCTCGGTTTCCATCCCGACGAGCTGACCAATCCGTGGCAGGCCGCGACGTCGTCGGCGCTGTCATTCGCCATCGGCGCGCTGCTGCCGCTGATCGCCATCCTGGTCGCGCCCGTCGCCGTGCGCATACCCGTGACCGTGGCGTCCGTGCTGCTGGCGCTACTCGTCACCGGAGTGGTGTCGGCGAGCCTCGGCGGCGCACCGAAACACCGTGCGGCGCTGCGCAACTTCGTCGGGGGAGGGCTGGCCCTCGCGGTGACCTACCTGATCGGCCACCTGGTCGGCGCCGCGATCGCCTAGGTGTTGTCGTGGAACCCCTCCATGCCCTCGGGCATGGCGCTGGTTCCGGGCGCGGTGATGGAGTCCAGCCGGGCGAGTGCGTCGGCGCTCAAGGTGACGTCTCCGGTGCCGAGGTTCTCCTCGAGGTGTCCGATCGACTTGGTTCCCGGGATCAGCAGCGTCGTCGGCGCGTGTGCCAACAGCCACGCCAACCCGACCTGGGCCGGGGTGGCGCCGAGGTCGCCGGCGATCTCTTTCACCACCGGGTGGTCCGATGCCTTCGGTAGGCCAGGGAACGCCGAGCCGAGCGGGAAATAGGGCACCCACGCGATTCCCTCGGCGGTGCAGACGTCGAGCATGTCTTCCTGCGAACGGTCCAGCAGGCTGTAGGAGTTCTGCACGCACACAACGCCGGCGGGCAGCGCCTGCTTGAGGACCTCCAGCGGCACACTGCTGACGCCGATCCCGCCGATCTTGCCCTCGTCGCGCAGCGCGATCATCTCGGCCAGCTGGTCATCCAGGTCGACGATCTGGTTGCCCTCGGCCTGCAGCCCCGGGCCCAGGTCCAGGCGCCGCAGATTGACCACCGGAATCTGCTCGAGGCCGAGTTGGCGCAGGTCGTCCTCGACGGCGGCACGTAGGTCTGCCGGTCGCTGCGCCGGGGCCAGCGGAATCGGCTTCTCGCCGGTGAAGCGCGCGCCGACCTTACTGACGATCACCAGGTCGTCCGGGTAGGGCGCCAGTGCCGCATGGATGCGACGGTTCACCTCGCCGGGGCCGTAGAACGACGCGGTGTCGATGTGGTTGACACCCAGCTCGACTGCCCGACGCAGCACGGCGACCGCCTCGTCGTGAGACGTCGCGTCCAGCTGCATGGCGCCGTAGCCGACCCGGGCGACGTCGTGCGTGCCGATGCGGCCCAACCCGCCGGGTGCCTGCTGGTCAGTCATGGTGCTCCTCTAGTCGTGCGACACTGGTAGCGATGCGGAGGTACCTCCGCTTATCCGACAGTAGCAGAAACGGAGGTGCCTCCGCCTTGGTCGAGACTGCGCGCTCCGATGCGCGGCGCAACCGGGAGAGGCTGCTGCACGCCGCGACCGCGGCGTTCGCCGCCGGCGACGGAGAGCCGGTGACGCTGGAATCGATCGCTCGAGCAGCCGGAGTCGGCATCGGGACGCTGTACCGCCACTTCCCGACTCGCGAGGCGCTGGTCGAGGCCGTCTACCGGGCGGAACTTGCCGAGGTGGCGGAAACGGCCGCGACGCTGCTCGAGCAGAATCCACCCAAGCTTGCGTTGCGTCGCTGGATGGACCGGTACGCGAGCTTCGTCGCCGCCAAACGCGGGATGGCCGAATCGCTGCACGCGATGTTCGACTCCGGCGCCATGCAACCCAACGAGACGCGCGCCAGCATTATCGGCGCCGTCGACCGACTGCTGGGGGCCGGCGTCGACGATGGCAGCCTGCGCGCCGGTGTCCGGGCCGACGACATCGTGTCTAGTCTGATCGGCATCTTCCTGGCCAGCGGATCGCCCGAGCAGACCGGGCGCATGTTGGACCTGCTGGTGGCCGGAATAGCCACGCGGTAATCGCGCTTAGAGCGAACATGAAACTCAACGATGCAGCACGGGAATTCATCGGAGACGGCGCCGACGCCACGCTGATCACGCTCAATCCCGACGGCAGCCCGCAGGTCAGCCTGGTCTGGGTCGCGTTCCGGTCGACACCCGACGGCGACGAGCTGGTGACCGGGCATCTGTCCGAGCACAAGAAGGTCCGCAACATCCGCAGGGACCCCAGGGTCGCGGTGACGATCGCGCAACCGGGCGACACCAACAGGGCGCTGCGCAACTACCTATCGGTCGAGGGCACCGCCTACATCGAAGAGGGCGGCGCGC
Source organism: Mycobacterium paraterrae (assembly GCF_022430545.2). Taxonomy (NCBI): domain Bacteria; kingdom Bacillati; phylum Actinomycetota; class Actinomycetes; order Mycobacteriales; family Mycobacteriaceae; genus Mycobacterium; species Mycobacterium paraterrae. The sequence continues at coordinate 2,854,582 of NZ_CP092488.2, forward strand.
CCGAGTTGCTCACCGAGCTGTCGGAGGCCCTTCTGGACCCGAATCAGTTCCCGCCCAAAGACGCCCCGCCGGGATACGTCACGCACATCCGCGTCGAGAAGGTCGGCGGTATCGGCCCCTGGGCCTGAACGGCCGGCCGAGCGCCCGGCCTGCCGGGCGGCGGGATGCGAGCGCCCGGCCAGCCGGGCGGGAGCCGCCAAAGCTAGCCGACGGCGCGGCCGGCGCCCTCCCAGAACCGCGCCCGTACGGCCTTCTTGTCCGGCTTGCCCAGCCCGGTCAACGGGAGGGCGTCGACGATCTCGATCCGCTTGGGTGACTGCACCGAACCCTTGCGCTCCTTGACCGCGGCTTGGATCTCGGCGGTCATCGCCTCGATCGCGGTCTCCTCGGTCGCGGCGTCGGAGCGCAGCACCACCACCGCGGTGACGGCCTCGCCCCACTTGTCGTCGGGCGTGCCGACCACACATACCTGCGCCACCGACGGGTGCTCGGCGATCACGTCCTCGACCTCTCGGGGGAAGACGTTGAAGCCGCCGGTGACGATCATGTCCTTGACCCGGTCCACGATGAAGTAGAAACCGTCCTCGTCCTCGCGGGCCATGTCGCCGGTATGCAGCCAGCCATCCCTGAAGGTTTCGGCGGTGGCTTCCGGCAGCTGCCAGTAGCCGGCTGCCAAAAGTGGTCCGCTGACGCAGATTTCGCCGGGTTCGCCCTGTGGGACGGGCTTGCCGTCCTCGCCTAGCAACGCCACCCGCGCGAACAGCGTCGGGCGCCCGCAGGAGGTCAGCCGCTTCTCGTCGTGGTCCGCCTTGGCCAGGTAGGTGATCGCCATCGGCGCCTCGGACTGCCCGTAGTACTGAGCGAAGATCGGTCCAAACCGACGGATCGCCTCGGCCAGCCGCACCGGGTTCATCGCCGAGGCGCCGTAGTACACCGTCTCCAGCGACGAGAGGTCCCGGGTGTGCGAATCGGGGTGGTCCATCAGGGCGTACAGCATCGAGGGCACCAGCATTGTCGCGGTGATGCGTTGCTCTTCAATGACTTTCAGCACCTCGGCCGGATCGAACTTGGCCAGCACCACCATCTCGCCGCCCTTGACCACGGTGGGCGTGAAGAACGCCGCGCCGGCGTGCGACAGCGGGGTGCACATCAGGAACCGGGGGCTTTCGGGCCACTCCCACTCGGCCAGCTGGATCTGCGTCATCGTGGCGATGTTGCCGGTGGTTCCCAGCACGCCCTTGGGTTTGCCGGTGGTGCCGCCGGTGTAGGCCATGCCGGCGATGTGGTCGGGTGCCAGCTCGGCGACTACCAATGGCTTGGGCTCGAACTTGGCCGCCTCGGCGGACAAGTCGACCGCAACATCTTTCAGGGCCTCCGGTACCGGCCCGATTGTCAGGATCTGCTTGAGCGAGTCGACCTTGTCCAGCAGGCCCAGGGCTCGCTCGACGAATGCCGGGTTCGGGTCGATGATCAACGAGCTGGCGCCGCAGTCGGACAGCACGTAGGCGTGGTCGTCCAGCGAGCCGAGCGGGTGCAACGCGGTGCGCCGGTAACCCTGGGTCTGGTTGGCGCCGAGAATCATCAGCACCTCGGGACGATTCAGGGCGAGCAGCCCGACCGTGACGCCGGTGCCGGCGCCGAGCGCCTCGAAGGCCTGGGTGTACTGGCTGACCCGCTCGGCCAGCTGGCCGCCGGTCAGCGTGGTGTCCCCGAGGAACAACACCGGGCGGTCCTTATGGCGCTTGAGCGCCCCGACGAGCAGGTGGCCGTTGTGGGTGGGATGGCGCAACAAGTCAGGCATAACGGTCAGACTAGAACGTGTTCCAATTTGTGTCAGCAGCGCCCGGAAATCACTAGCATTTCTGCTCATGGCCGTCGCAGATGTCGTCATGTACGGAACCGTCTTGACCGTCGACGACGCGAGGCCGACCGCAGAGGCGCTGGCGTTCGCGGACGGCCGGATCGTCGCGGTAGGGGACCGCTCCGAGGTGCACTCTTGGCTCGGCCCGCAGACGCAGACGATCGACCTCGGCGAGGGCTGCGTGATGCCCGGCTTCGTCGAGGCACACGGTCATCCGCTGATGGAGGCCATCGCGCTATCCGATCGGCTGGTCGACATCCGCCCGGTCACCATGCGCGACGCCGGCCAGGTGGTCGAGTCGATTCGCCGCGAGGTGGCCCGCCGGGGAGCCGACGGCGCCTACCTCAACGGCTGGGACCCGCTGCTGCAGGACGGGTTGCCCGAGCCGACGCTGGCTTGGCTGAACGACATCGCGCCGGACCATCCGCTGGTCATCATCCACAACTCCGGGCACAAGGCGTATTTCAACGCGCGGGCCGCCGAACGGGCCGGGCTGACCCGCGACACCCCCGACCCGAAGGGTGCCAAATACGGCCGCGATGCCCACGGGGACCTCGATGGCACCGCCGAAGAAACCGGTGCGGTGTTCCCGCTGCTCAGCGGCGCGATCTCGCCCAGCGACTACCCGGCGATGTTGCTGGCCGAATGCGCCCGGCTCAATAGGGCGGGGCTGACCACCTGCTCGGAGATGGCGTTCGACCCCTCGCTGCGGCCCCTGGTGGAAGGGCTGCGCGACGCGCTCACCGTCCGGTTACGTACCTACGAGATGTCCAACCCGCAGATGACGACCACCGCCACTCCCGGCCAGGGCGACGACATGGTGCGCCAGGTCGGCATCAAGATCTGGGTCGACGGCTCGCCGTGGATCGGCAACATCGACCTGTCGTTCCCGTACCTCGACACCGCGGCCACCCGGACGATCGGGGTGACGCCGGGATCGTGCGGGTGCGCGAACTACACCAAGGAACAGCTCATTGAGATCGTCGGCGCCTACTACCCGCTGGGTTGGCCGATGGCCTGTCACGTCCAGGGCGACGCGGGAGTGGACACTATCCTCGATGTCTACGAGGAGGCCCTGACCCGCAACCCTCGCGACGACCACCGGCTGCGTCTCGAGCATGTCGGCGCTATCCGGCCCGAGCAGTTGCAGCGCGCGCACAACCTGGGCGTCACCTGCAGCATCTTCGTCGACCAGATCCACTACTGGGGTGACGTCATCGTCGACGGGCTGTTCGGCCCGGAACGCGGAAACCGTTGGATGCCAGCGGGTTCCGCAGTGGCAACCGGCATGCGGATTTCACTGCACAACGACCCGCCGGTGACGCCCGAGGAGCCGCTGCGCAACATCAGCGTGGCCGTCACCCGGATGTCGCCCAGCGGTCGGGTGCTCGGACCCGAGGAGCGGCTGACCGTCGAGCAGGCGATCCGCGCGCAGACCATCGACGCGGCCTGGCAGCTGTTCGCCGACGACGTCATCGGCTCGCTGGAAGTCGGCAAGTACGCCGATCTGGTTGTGCTGTCGGCAGATCCGCGCGCGGTACCGCCGGAAGAGATCGCCGACCTGGAGGTGCGCGCCACGTTTCTGGCCGGCCGCCCCGTCTACGCGCGATGAATCTCGACGACGTCCTCGACCGTTTGCATGTCGTGTCGTTGCCGATGCGGGTTCGCTTCCGCGGCATCATGACTCGCGAGGTAGCGCTCATCGACGGCCCGGCGGGCTGGGGCGAGTTCGGCGCGTTCCTGGAATACGGCCACGCCGAGGCCGCGCACTGGCTGGCCGCCGCGCTCGACTCCGCCTACCGGATGCCCCCGCCGCCGCTGCGGACCCGCATTGACGTCAACGCCACGGTCCCGGCCGTGCCCGCCGCGCAGGTGCCCGAGATCGTGGCGCGCTTTCCCGGTGCGCGGACCGCCAAGGTGAAGGTCGCCGAACCCGGCCAGAGCCTCGACGACGACGTCGCCCGGGTCGACGCCGTGCGCGCGCTGGTGCCGACCGTGCGCGTCGATGCCAACGGCGCCTGGACCGTCGCCCAGGCCGTTGCGGCCGCGAAAGCGCTCGGCCCGCTCGAGTACATCGAGCAGCCCTGCGCCAGCGTCGAGGAACTCGCACAGGTTCGCCGCCAGGTCGACGTCCCGGTGGCCGCCGACGAAAGCATTCGCAAGGCGGGCGACCCGCTCGCGGTCGTGCGGGCCGGGGCCGCCGACATTGCGGTGCTCAAAGTCGCTCCGCTGGGCGGTATTTCGGCGTTGCTGACCATCGCTCGGCAGATCGACATCCCCGTCGTGGTCTCGAGCGCGCTCGACTCCGCGGTGGGCATCGGCGTCGGTCTGAACGCGGCGTCGGCCCTGCCCAGCCTCGAGCACGCTTGCGGCCTGGGCACCGGCCGGTTGTTCGTCGAGGACGTCGCCGAACCGATCGAAGCGCAAGACGGCTACTTGCCGGTCGGCCCGGTCACGCCTGACCCGGCCCGGCTGCAGGCCTTGGCTGCGGCGCCGGACCGTCGGCAATGGTGGATCGACCGGGTCAAAGCCTGTTATCCATTGATGTCCTGATGTGTGGGGTGCATGGCGTAGACGACACGGGGTTGGGTCGCCAACACTGAGACCATGACGCAGAAGGTGTTGATCGTCGGCTTCCCCGGCGTGCAAGCGCTGGATCTGGTCGGTCCGTTCGAGGTGTTCGCCGGCGCGACGAAGGTGCTGGCCGCCCAGGGCAAGGACGGCTACGCGCTGGAAGTAGTGACGCTCGACGGGCTGTCGGTGTCCACCGACACGGGGCTGAGCTTCGGGGCGAAACCGCTGCCGGAAGCCGCCGATGACCTTGCAGGGATAGACACGCTGCTTCTGCCGGGCGGCAGCGGGGCGCGTGGGGACCGGCGCGACCCGCGCCTGGTCGACTGGATCGCCGCCGCGGCACCGCACGCCCGCCGCGTGGTCAGCGTCTGCACCGGCGCCTTTCTGGCTGCGCAGGCGGGCCTGCTCGACGGCTGCCGCGCCACCACCCATTGGGCCTTCGCGGACAAGCTCGCCCGCGAATTCCCCGCCGTTGTCGTCGACCCCGACCCGATCTTCGTCCGCAGCTCGCCGACGGTGTGGACCGCGGCGGGCGTCAGCGCCGGCATCGACCTGGCGCTGGCGCTCGTCGAGGAAGACCACGGCACCGAGGTCGCGCAGACGGTGGCGCGCTGGCTCGTGCTCCATCTGCGCCGGCCCGGCGGTCAGACGCAGTTCGCGGCGCCGATATGGGTGGCGCGCGCGAAACGCGAGCCGATCCGCGCCGTCCAGGAAGCCGTCGAATCGCAACCCGGCGGCGCGCACAGCATCACCGAGCTGGCCCGCCTCGCTGCGATGAGCCCGCGGCACTTCACCCGGGTGTTCACCGACGAGGTCGGCGAGGCGCCGGGAGCCTACGTCGAGCGCGTGCGCACCGAGGCGGCCCGTCGCCAACTCGAGCAGACCGACGACACCGTGGTGACGATTGCGTCCCGGTGTGGCTTTGGTACCGCGGAAACCATGCGCCGCAACTTCATTCGTCGCATCGGCGTCTCACCCGATCAATACCGAAAGGCATTCGCATGACTCAGATCGCTATCGTCGTCTACCCGGGATTCACGGCGCTGGATTTCATCGGCCCCTACGAGGTGCTGCATCGGATGCCCGACACCGAAGTGCGCTTCCTGTGGCACGAGCCTGGCCCGATCACCGCCGACTCCGCCGCCCTGGTCATCGGGGCCACCCACTCCTTTGACGAAACCCCCTCGCCGGACGTCATTTTGGTACCGGGCGGCGTAACCACCGTCGAGCATGCCCGCGACGAGAAGCTGCTGGACTGGGTGCGCACCGCGCACCAGACCGCGACCTGGACGGCGTCGGTGTGCTCGGGTTCGCTGATCCTGGCCGCCGCCGGTTTGCTGAAAAGCAAACGCGCCACCTCGCATTGGAGTGTGCTGGCTCTGCTGAAGACGTTGGGCGTCAACGCTGTTGGCGACGAACGGGTGGTGCACGAAGGCAACATCGTCAGCAGCGCCGGCGTATCGGCCGGCATCGACCTGGCGCTGTGGCTGGCAGGCGAGATCGCCGGCGAAGACCCCGCCAAAGCCATCCAGCTGGCCATCGAATACGACCCGCAGCCGCCGTTCGACTCCGGTCACATGTCGAAGGCGTCGGCGAAGACAAAGGCGCTTGCCACCGCCAACGTCGCCCGGGGAGTCGAGATTCCTGCGGCGCTCACCGCCGGTGCGCGATTGCTCTGGGACCGGGCGCTGGATGCGGTCCGGGCGAAGGCCGTCCGCTAGCAATCGCCCCGGCGCGGGAGGGCAGGCAAAGTGCCCGCCTCCGAGCGACAACGTCAGCGAACTCCCCGAGTTGTCGCTCGAAGGCGGGCACAACGGGCACCGGGAAACTTCCTGGCGCTGGTGGTTAGCCAGCGATCGCGTCGACCACCGCCTCGGGTTCGTCCATCGACACGAAGGTCCGCGAACCCGGCACCTCGATCAGCTTGGCGTTGCTGAACACCGCGGCCAACCGCCGGCCCAGGCTCGGCTTGAACACCACGTCGCCCTGCCCCCAGACCAGCGTGACCGGCTTGTCGAATCGGGTCAGCCGGTCGGCCACGTCGGTGAGGTCGGCCTTGGCGATGTCGCGCAGCAGCGTCGCCAGGTCACGACGGATCAGGCCGTTGTCGAGGCACGGCCTGATCCACTCGAGCGTCACCCGCTTGTCGGGCCGCGTGATGAGCAGGCCAAACCCGGCCGCCGAGTTGCGCAACGCGCCGATCCGCATCGGCTCCATCATCGCCTTGATCGTGACCGGGCCACGTAGCAAGCCGAACACCGCGTTGAACGGAAACGGCGGGCACTGGTCGAAGGCGTCGCAGTTGGTCAGCACCAGACGACCGATACGTTCCGAGCGGGCGTCGACGGCGAGCTGGCAGATTCCACCGCCGGTGTCGCTGCCCACCAGCGTCACCTCCGAGAGGTCGAGCGCGTCGAGAGCGTCGTTGACGATCGAGGCGACGCCCCGCAATGACAGCGCGCCGGCGTCGTCGACGGGAATCGTGTGTGAGCCCAGCGGCAGGGTCGGCACGATGCAGCGGTAGCCGCGTCGGCCGAGCTCCTCGGCGACCTCGCGCCAGATCTCGCCGTCGACCAACACCCCGTGGACGAAGAACACCGGCGGATACGCCGAGTCCTTCGGGCCGTACTCGCGATAGTCGATGGTTGCCTGCGTGAGCGTCAGTTGAGTCATGGCTGCCACTCAACCGCCGAACACACTGCCAGCACGACGCCGTCGACTGCCAAATGCTGCCAGCGGGCCGGTGTCGCGTAGTTTCGTCGTCGTGATCAACCTGGCTTATGACGACAACGGGACGGGGGAGCCCGTCCTCTTCATCGCCGGCCGCGGCGGACTGGGACGCACCTGGCATCTGCATCAGGTCCCGGCCTTCTTGAACGCCGGCTACCGCGTCATCACGTTCGACAACCGCGGGGTGGGCGCGACGGCGAGCGCCGACCAGTTCACGACCGAGAGCATGGTCGCCGACACCGCGGCGCTGATCGAGTCGCTCGGCGTCGGCCCGGTCCGCATCGTGGCGGTGTCGATGGGCTCCTTCATCGCCCAGGAGCTGATGCTGGCCCGGCCGGACCTGGTCACTCAGACGGTGTTGATGGCCACCCGCGGCCGGTTGGACAAGGCCCGCGACTTCTTCCGCACGGCCGAGGACGAATTGGCCGCGTCCGGGGTGCAGATCCCGACCGCCTACGACGCCAAGATCCGGCTGCTGGAGAGCTTCTCACCCAAGACGCTGAACAACGACGAAGCGGTCGCCGAGTGGATCAGCATGTTCACCATCTGGCCGATCAAGATCACGCCGGGCATCGTTCGTCAGGGCTGGATCTCGCCGCAGGGCAACCACCTGCCCTCCTACGGGGGCATCCACACGCCGACGCTGGTCATCGGTTTCGCCGACGACGTCGTGACGCCGCCGCACCTGGGCAAAGAGGTTGCCAATGCCATTCCGGGCGCCAAGTACCAGTTGATCGCCGACACCGGCCACCTCGGATTCCTGGAAAGGCCCGATACGGTCAACGCGACGATCCTGAAGTTCTTCAAGAGCATGGGGTTCTGAGCCGCCGAGTGTGCGGGTTATCCACGCTGATCAGCGAATTTCGCGCCCAAAAGGTGCACAGTCGACGAACCTCTAGGCTGGTCTGGTGAATCCCTCGACGGCTCAGGCCCGCGTCGTCGTCGACGAACTGATTCGCGGCGGCGTCCGCGACGTGGTGCTGTGCCCGGGCTCGCGGAATGCCCCGCTGGCCTTCGCGCTGCAGGACGCCGACCGCGAGGGCCGAATCCGCCTGCACGTCCGCATCGACGAGCGGACCGCCGGGTTCCTGGCCGTCGGGCTGGCGATCGCCGCGGGCACACCGGTCTGCGTCGCGATGACGTCCGGCACCGCGGTGGCCAACCTCGGGCCCGCGGTGGTCGAGGCCAACTACGCCCGGGTGCCGCTGATCGTGCTGTCGGCCAACCGGCCCTACGAGATGCTCGGCACCGGCGCCAACCAGACCATGGAGCAGCTGGGCTACTTCGGCACCCAGGTTCGCGCCACGATCAGCCTCGGGCTGGCCGAGGACGCCCCGGACAAGATGGACACCTTCAACGCCACGTGGCGCTCGGCCACCTGCCGCGTGCTGGTCGCCGCGACAGGGGCTCGAAGCGCCAACGCCGGCCCGGTGCAGTTCGACATTCCGCTGCGCGAGCCGCTGGTACCCGACCCCGAGCCCGGCGACATCCCGCCCGGGCGGCCCGACGGCCGGCCGTGGACCTACACCCCGGCGGTCACCTTCGACCAGCCGCTGGACATCGACCTGAGCCTCGACACCGTGGTGATCGCCGGCCACGGAGCGGGCCAGCGGCCCGAGCTGGCCGCGCTGCCGACCGTCGCCGAGCCGACCGCCCCGGCCGCCGCCAACCCCCTGCACCCGTTGGCGCTGCCGAAGCTGCGCCCGCAGCAGGTGATCATGCTCGGCCGTCCCACCCTGCACCGGCCGGTGTCGGCCCTGCTGGCCGACCCGTCGCTACCGGTGTACGCGCTGACCACCGGCCCGCGCTGGCCTGACGTCTCGGGCAACTCGCAGGCCACCGGCACCCGCGCGGTCACTACCGGTACGCCGCGCGCCGACTGGTTGAACCGCTGCGGCGAACTCAACCGTCACGCCGTCGCCACGGTGCGCGACCAGCTCGCGGCGCACCCACTGACCACCGGACTGCACGTCGCCGCGGCCGTCGCCGATGCGCTGCGCCCCTGCGACCAGCTGGTGCTCGGCGCGTCGAACCCGGTCCGTGATGCCGCGCTGGTCGGCCTCAATCCCCACGGGGTGAAAGTCCGCTCCAACCGCGGCGTCGCCGGCATCGACGGCACGGTGTCCACCGCGATCGGCGCCGCGCTGGCGCACGATGCGACCGGTGGGCGGACGGTGGCATTGATCGGCGATATGACCTTCGTCCACGACAGCTCCGGTCTGCTCATCGGCCCGACCGAGCCAGTCCCGGCCGACTTGACCATCGTGGTGTCCAACGACAACGGCGGCGGCATCTTCGAACTGCTCGAGCAGGGCGACCCCCGATTCTCCGACGTGTCGGCCCGGGTGTTCGGCACGCCGCACGACGTGGACGTCGGTGCGCTGTGCCGCGCGTACCACATCGACAGCCGGCAGATCGAGCTCGGCGACCTGCGGGCCGCACTCGACGAGCCGGCCGCCGGCCTGCGGGTGCTGGAGGTCAAGGCGGACCGGTCGTCGCTGCGGCAGTTGCACGCGGCCATCAAGGCAGCTTTGTGACGCGTTTGGTCGGCGCTCTGGCCGTGCTGAAGACGTGGTGGCGCATCCTGATCCACGGCCGCAGCGGCGAATTCCCCAACACCCGTGGACATCACGCGGTCCGCGTCGCCCGGGTCACGGTGCTCATCGTCGCCGGGCTGGTGACCCTGCAATCGGTGTTGCTGGTGGCCGGGGCCGTGCGCAACGACTTTGCGATCACGCACAACATGGGCGCGGCGGAAGCCGAGGTGCTCGACGCGGGTCCGCGACGCTCGACCATCGAGTTCGTCACCCCTGACCGGGTCACCTACCGGCCTGAGCTCGGCGTGCTATACCCGTCCGAATTGGCAACGGGCATGCGGATTTACGTCGAGTACGACAAGCGCAACCCGAATCTCGTTCGGGTGCAACATCGCAACGCCAAGCTGGCGATTGTCCCCGCGGGTTCCATTGCGGTGCTCGGCTGGCTGGTCGCCGCGGCGGTCTTGTCGGGTCTGGCGTTGGTCGACAAACGGCTGGACCGTCAGCTGGTCGGCGCGCGAGCGTGAAGCTGGTGTGGGCATCCTAATTGGTCAGCGCGTCGAGCCAGCCCGGATCATCGGTGTCGACAACGCTTCTGGTGTTCAGGTTGTAAATCGTCGGCGTGCCCGGGTTCTCCGGGTTCTCGTCGTGCAGCCGCGCTTTGTTCGCGTCGCCCACCGCGTTGGCGTCGACGGCGTTGTCGCCGGCCGCAATCCGGTCGGCGACCACGTCGGGCAACCCGCTTTCCCTGGCCATCGCCACGACGGCGGCATTGCTCGGTCCGTCCTTGCTCTGGTGGCGGTAGAGGTCTTGCACGAAGGCCTGATACGCCGTCGGTGCCGTGGCCGGGTCGGCAGCCAGGAACAGCGCATTCACCAGACCGGTCGACACGTCGTTGTGGTGGCGGGCATTCAGGAAGGTCAGCCACCGATACGTGATCGCCAGCCGACCGCCGGCCACCGCGGCCGCGAGCTTGTCACCGTCGGTCGCTTCCATCTCCGCGCAGTACGGGCACTGGGGCTCGCAGAAGATTTCCAACTGCACCGGGGCGAGCCACGACCCGACCAGCACTCCGTTGCCGTCCAGGGTGCGCGGCACGTCGGCGTGCGCGGTGCCGGTGGTGAACATCACCAGGCTCCACGCGATCGCCAAAACGCCCAGGTAGGACCGCATCGCAAGATTCCCCTTTGCGTCAGAGTTCGTGTCGCGTATGCCAGTCGGTAACCATATCGACAGGCGGCACTGTCACCGTGATGGTGTGCGAGTAGCGATTGTCGCGGAATCCTTTCTCCCGCACGTCAACGGCGTGAGCAACTCCGTCGTCCGTACTCTCGAGCATCTGCGCCGCACCGGCCACGAGGCGCTCGTCATCGCTCCCGATACTCCGCACGGCGAAGAGCCCGCGGAGCGCGTCTACGACGGTATCCGGATTCACCGGGTGCCGTCCTGGATGTTCCCGAAGGTCACCACCCTGCCGCTGGGGCTGCCGCTGCCGCGAATCCTGCGGGTGCTGCGCGGTTTCGAGCCCGACGTCGTGCACCTGGCCTCACCTGCGCTGCTCGGCTGGGGCGGGGTGAAGGCCGCTCGCCGTCTCGGTGTGCCCACCGTCGCGGTCTACCAGACCGACGTGCCGGGTTTCGCCGCCAGCTACGGCATCGGCCCAACCGAACGGGCCGCCTGGGCCTGGTTTCGTCACCTGCACAAGCTCGCCGACCGGACGCTGGCCCCGTCCACCGCGACCATGGAATCGCTTGTCGCTCATGGCATTCCGCGGGTGCACAAATGGGCCCGCGGCGTCGACATGATCGGTTACGCGCCGTCGGCGCGCGACGAGGCGCTGCGTGAGCACTGGTCGCCGGACGGCAAGCCGATCGTCGGGTTCGTCGGCCGGCTCGCACCGGAGAAGCACGTCGAACGGCTCGCCGCACTGGCCGCGTCCGGTGACGTGCAGGTCGTCATCGTCGGTGACGGTGTCGACCGAGCCAAGCTGCAATCAGCCATGCCCACAGCCGTTTTCACCGGCGCGCTGTACGGCGAGGAACTCGCGGCGGCGTACGCCAGCATGGACGTCTTCGTGCACGCGGGTGAGCACGAAACGTTCTGCCAGGTGGTGCAGGAGGCGCTGGCGTCCGGGTTGCCGGTGGTCGCCCCCGACGCCGGCGGGCCCCGCGACCTGGTCACGCCGTACCGCACCGGGCTGCTGCTGCCGGTCAAGGAATTCGAAGCCCAACTGCCGCAGGCCGTTTCACACCTACTCGAAGAGCGGCCACGCTACTCGGTTGCCGCCCGTAAGAGCATCCTGGAACGCAGCTGGCCCGCCATCTGCGACGAACTGCTCGGCCACTACGAGGCCGTCCTGTCGCCGATCGCCCGCGCGCGGCTGGCGCGCCGGCAACAGGCGCAGGGCGAGTGAGCTAGCCCTGCGCCAGCTCGGCAACCGGCTGCCATTCCTCCCAGTTGCTCAGCCGCTGTTCGTAATCAGCCTTGGCAATCCGGAGCGGTGATTCGCCGAAGAACACCCGCAGCGGCGGCTTCTCGGCGTCGACGACCTTGAGTATCGCCGCGGCACTGGCTGTCGGATCGCCGGGTGCCGACCACCGGGTCTTGCGGCCTTCCTCGGTGGCGGCGTGCACCTCGGCGTAGTCCGCCAATTCGTCGGCCCGTCGCGACGACGACCCCGACCAGTCGGTGGAATATCCCTGCGGCTCGACCAGTGTGACGTGCACACCGAACGACTCGACTTCCTGGGCCAGCGACTGCGAGAAACCCTCCAGCGCCCACTTCGACGCGCAGTAGATGCCTACGTCGGCAAACGCGGTGATGCCGCCGATCGACGACACCTGCACGATGTGGCCGCTGCGTTGAGCCCGCAGATAAGGCAACGCGGCCTGGGTGACCCACAGGGCTCCGAAGACGTTGGTCTCGAACTGGTCGCGGGCGTCTTGCTCGGACAGTTCCTCGACGAAGCCGAACTGTCCGTAGCCGGCGTTGTTGACCACGACGTCGAGCCGCCCGAAATGGTCGTGCGCCTGCTTGACGGCGGCGAAGTCGGCCGCGCGGTCGGTGACGTCCAGTTGGATGGGCAATATCGCGTCGCCGAACCTGTCGACCAGATCGGCCAGGGTGGCGGTGTCGCGCGCGGTGGCGGCGACTTTGTCGCCTCGCTCCAGGGCCGCGATGGCCCATTCCCGCCCGAAGCCTCGTGAAGTACCGGTGATGAACCAAACTTTTTCTGTCACGCCGTGGTGCAACGCATCCGTCGTCGACCCATTCCCGGCCGTTTGCGCTGCTCCTCCTCGGGCCGTGCAACGGTCCGCATTGTCGCAGCGCGGCAAAAGGTAGGTTCGACGGTGTGAACCGGGCGACGCTGGACAAAGACCCTCGCGAGGTGGCGTCGATGTTCGACGGCGTCGCTCGTCGCTATGACATCACTAACACCGTGCTGTCGCTGGGCCAGGACCGATACTGGCGTCGCGCCACCCGCAAGGCCCTCGACATCGGACCGGGGGACACGGTCCTCGATCTGGCCGCCGGTACCGCGGTGTCGACGGTCGAGCTGGCCGCCTCCGGCGCGTGGTGCGTGGCCGCCGATTTCTCCGTCGGGATGCTGGCCGCCGGCCGGGCCCGCCTGGTTCCCAAGGTCGCCGGCGACGCGACCCGCTTGCCGTTCGCCGACAACGTGTTCGACGCGGTCACCATCAGCTTCGGGCTACGCAACGTCGCGCAGCGTGACCAGGCGCTGCGCGAGATGGCGCGGGTGACGCGGCCCGGCGGACGGTTGGTGGTCTGCGAATTCTCCACGCCCACCAGCCGGCCCTTCGCCACGGTGTACAAGGAGTACCTGATGCAGGCCCTGCCGCGGGTGGCCCGCGCGGTGTCGAGCAACCCCGAAGCCTATGTCTATCTTGCGGAATCGATTCGGGCCTGGCCCGACCAGTCCGAGCTCGCGCACCAGATATCGGCCGCGGGATGGTCGGCGGTGCGGTGGCGCAATCTCACCGGCGGCATCGTGGCGCTGCATGCCGCCTACAAGGCCCGTTGAGTTTCACTCGCGCTGATTCTCGGTCTGGCCCTATCCACCCTCGCGTGCCACCATCGGGTCCGGTGAGCCGTGAATTCCTTTGGTATATCCCGAATACTGTGCTGGCCGGACACCGGGGCGACGACACCGTCGACGGTTGGGGCAGCCTCGATTACTCGGTCGAGCTGGCGCTGCGAGCCGAGGCGAACGGCTTCGGCGGTGCGCTGATCGGCACCGGCTGGGGACGGCCGGACGCCTTTACGATCGCGACCGCCATCGCCGCACGCACCACCACCTTCGCCCCGCTGGTCGCCATCCGGCCCGGCTACTGGCACCCCGCGCATTTCGCCAGCGCCGCCGCCACCCTGGACCAGCTCAGCCGCGGGCGGCTCCTGGTGAACGTCGTGACCGGCGCCGACGACGTCCTGGCTTACGGCGACGTCGAACTCGACAAGTCGAGCCGCTACGAGCGGACCCGCGAATTCATGCAGCTGGTCCGCCGGCTCTGGCAAGAAGAAGACGTCAGCTTCGACGGTCAATACTTCTCCGTCGAGCATTCGACGTTGGAACCGCGTCCCGATGGTGACGGACCGAAGCTGTATTTCGGCGGCGCGTCGGCGGCGGCGGAGGAGGTCGCCGCCGAAGAGGCCGACGTGCAACTGTTTTGGGGCGAGCCGCTGGACGGCATCGCCGAACGCATCGAACGACTCAAGCTGCTGTCCGAAAAGCTCGGCCGCGAGCATGCACCGCTGGAGTACGGATTGCGGATCACCACGCTGGTCCGCGACACCTCCGAGGAGGCATGGCGCGACGCCGAAGCGAAGGTCGCCGAGCTGGCGGGTAAGCCATCGCTGTCGGCGCTGCACAATGCGGCCTCCGCGGAGGGGCAGCGACGGCTGACCGATCTCGCCGATCGCGGCGAAGTCCTCGACTCCTGCCTCTACACCGCGCCGAGCAGATATGGCGGTGAGGGCGCTGGCACCACGTGGCTGGTCGGCTCGGCCGCCGAAGTCGCGAGCGCCCTGCAAAAGTACCGGGATCTGGGCGTCAGCCAGTTCATCCTGTCCGACACCCCGTATTTGTCGGAGGTGTCGCGGATCGGCGAACAGGTCCTGCCGCTACTACGGGTCAGCTGAACGGCTTTCGCCGATCCAGCAGCCGGGAGATCCGGCCACCGCCGCGCCATGCGCGTGCGACCCAGTCGGCGTCCTCGTCGGTCACCAGGTTGCCCATCACCCGCACGGCGATGCCCATCAGCGTCGTCGAGCGCATCCCGATCGGTCCCGCAGCGGGCAGGAACCGCGGGAACGTCAACAACAATCCCAGCCGCCGCGCGACGGAAAACCCACGCGCGTAATGGGATTGGAGCTCGTGCGGCCATGCGCTCGACAGATCACCGGAGCCCAGCATATCCGCGGCCAGCCGTCCGGTCTCCAATCCGTAGTCGATGCCTTCGCCGTTGAGCGGATTCACACACGCCGCGGCGTCGCCGATCAGCATCCAGTTGCGGCCCGCGACACCGGATACCGCGCCGCCCATCGGCAGCAGCGCCGACGACATCGCGCGGGGCTGACCTTCGAAGCCCCACTCTTCGCGGCGCAGATCGGTGTAGTAGGACATCAGCGGCTTCAGCGCCAACTCGGCCGGCCGCTTGACCGTCGACAGCGCTCCGACCCCGATGTTCACTTCGCCGTTGCCCAGCGGGAAGATCCAGCCGTAGCCCGGCAACACCGCTCCGTCGGGTGAGCGAAGCTCCAAATGCGATGTGAGCCAGGGATCGTCGCTGCGCGCGGTGGCGAGGTAACCGCGGGCCGCTATGCCGTACACCGTCTCCTGATGCCAGCGCCGGCCCAGCACTCGTCCCAGCGTCGAACGGGCGCCGTCGGCAACGATCAGCTCGCGACAGGCGACCTGGCTGCCGTCCGACAGCGTCACCGCCGTCACCCGCGCCGACGAATCATGATTGACGCCAACGGCTTTGACACCGAGCCGCATCCGGGCACCGGACTCTTCGGCTACCTTGCGGATCCGGTCGTCCAGCTCGGTGCGGGCCACGGCGCTGCCGGTCGACGGAAACGACGGGCCCGGCCACTCGACTTCGACCTCGCCGCCAAACCCGCTCATCCTCAAGCCCCGATGCCGGATCCGCGCGTCCAGCCATTCGCCGAGGCCCAGTCTTTCCAGCTCGGCGACCGCCCGCGGTGTCAGCCCGTCGCCGCAGGCTTTGTCGCGGGGAAAGTTGGCCGCGTCGATCACCAGCACGTCGCGACCGGCTCGGGCCGCCCAGGCGGCAGCCGCCGACCCGGCCGGTCCGGCGCCCACGACCACCACTTCGGCTCTGGAGGCATGGGGGTCCATGCTGACCAGTATGTTGGTCGGGTGAGGACTCCGGCGACAGTGGTAGCGGGGGTGGATTTCGGGGACGCCGATTTCGCCACCAGCGTGCGCGATGGGGTGGCGCGTATCGAGCAACTCATGGAAACCGAACTCCGTGGGTCAGACGACCTGATGACGGACGCGGTGCTGCACCTTTTCGAGGCGGGCGGCAAACGATTTCGGCCCCTGTTCGCGGTGCTGTCCGCACAACTGGGTCCCGATCCGGACTCCGACGACGTGACGACCGCCGGGGCCGTCATCGAGCTCGTGCATCTGGCCACGCTGTACCACGACGACGTGATGGACGAGGCGCAGGTCCGTCGCGGCGCACCCAGCGCCAACCTGCGGTGGAACAACAACGTGGCGATCCTGGCCGGCGACTACCTGTTCGCCACAGCGTCCCGGCTGGTCTCGCGGCTGGGGCCGGACGCCGTGCGGATCATCGCCGAGACGTTCGCTCAGCTGGTGACCGGTCAGATGCGCGAAACCAAGGGCGCGGCCGACAACGCCGACCCGGTCGCGCACTACCTCAAGGTGATTCACGAGAAGACGGCGTGCCTGATCGGCGCCGCGGGCCGGTTCGGGGCGATGTTCTCCGGCGCCGACGACGATCAGATCGAGCGGCTGAGCCGACTCGGCGACCTGGTCGGCACCGCGTTCCAGATCTCCGACGACATCATCGACATCGACAGCGACCCCGACGAGTCCGGCAAGTTGCCGGGGACTGATTTGCGTGAGGGCGTGCACACCTTGCCGGTGCTCTACGCGCTGCACGACGGCGGACCCGACGCCGACCGGCTTCGCGAGCTGCTGGCCGGACCGATCGACGACGATGCGGCGCTGGCCGAGGCGCTCGGCTTGCTGCGCGCTTCGCCGGGCATGGCTAAGGCCAAGGAGACGGTCGCCGGATACGCCACGCAGGCCCGTGAGCTACTGGACGCGCTGCCCGCGGGCCCCGGGCGCACGGCGCTCGCCACGCTGGTCGACTACACGATTCACCGACACGGCTAGCGGGCGGAACTCTCCCGCGGCTGCTCGTCGTTAAATGGGAGAACCTGGATGGTCGTAGGAGGATTTTGATGACCTGGCATCCGCATCACAACACGGCGAAGACGTTCGCGTTGCTGGTTGGCATGTCGGCACTGATTGTGTTCGTGGGCAGCTTGTTCGGCAGGGGCGTGATGTTCGTCGCGGTCCTGTTTGCCGTCGGCATGAACCTCTACACCTACTTCAACAGCGACAAGCTGGCGCTGCGTGCGATGCACGCCCAGCCGGTGTCAGAGGTGCAGGAGCCGGTGATCTACCGGATCGTGCGCGAGCTGGCCACCGCCGCCCACCAGCCGATGCCCCGGCTGTACATCAGTGACACCGCCGCGCCCAACGCGTTCGCCACCGGGCGCAACCCGCGTAACGCCGCGGTGTGCTGCACCACCGGCATTCTGAATATTCTCGACGAGCGCGAGCTGCGTGCCGTGCTCGGTCATGAGCTGTCGCACGTCTACAACCGCGACATCCTGATCTCGTGTGTGGCCGGCGCGTTGGCGTCGGTGATCAGCGCGTTGGCCAACATGGCGTTCATTTTCGGGTCGATGAGCGGTAACGATCGGGAGGGCGGCAATCCGTTTGCGCTGCTGCTGGTTTCGTTGCTGGGTCCGGTAGCGGCGACGGTGGTCAAGCTGGCCGTGTCGCGGTCGCGTGAGTATCAGGCCGACGAGTCGGGTGCGATCCTGACCGGCGACCCGTTGGCGCTGGCGTCGGCGCTGCGCAAGATCTCCGGTGGCGTGCAAGCCGCACCGCTGCCGCCCGAGCCGCAGCTGGCCGCGCAGGCGCACCTGATGATCGCCAGCCCGTTTCGCGCCGGCGAGAAGATCGGGGCGTTGTTTTCGACGCACCCGCCGATCGCCGACCGCATCCGCCGTCTGGAACAAATGGCCGGGCATTAGTCGCATCCGCTGTCGCGAACTGGTCGCCGGACGTTCGTCACGTCCGCCTCATCTGTCCCGTCAGCTGGGGCGTAATGCTTTTTCGTTTTCGACTCGTATGCGATACCACTGCCCGCCGGTGATATCGCATACGAGTCGTTTTTCACAAAGCATTGTGCCTTCGCTTTTGGGCCCCTCGGGCTTTCCACAGGCTGACTCGTGAGACGGCCGCGCCGGTGGTATCACCATCCGATGAACCGCTACACCTACCGCGCCGAATGGTGTTCTGAATTCGGCGAATACATCGGGCGATGCCTCGAACTGCCGTGGCTGTCGCAGCGTGCTTCGACGGTCATCGAAGCGATCGCCGGCATCGAACGCGACGTCGACGAATACCTCGCCGAACATGACGGAGAGGGCCCACCGCCGCTCACCGACCGAAAATTCAGCGGCCAGTTCCTGGTGCGGACATCGCCGATGCTGCATTCGCGACTCACTGTCGAAGCCGCTGAGCAGAACGTGTCGCTGAACCAGTGGGTCGTGCAGAAGCTGGCGGGCCGCTCGCCCATCAGTTTGCTCGACCTGTGACTAAAACCCGGCGCCGTGGACCTCGTGACCGGGCGTCTCCGCGGCCAGCCCGCGATAGGCGTCCTCGACGGTGGCGCCGTGGTTGACCACTCCGTCGACCTCGCGGGCGATCGGCATGTTCAGCCCGTATTTGTCGGCGAATTCCATGATCACGCTCGCGGCCTTGACGCCCTCGGCGACCTGGTTCATCGACGAGATGATCTCGTCGATGGTCTTGCCCGAGCCCAGCTGCTCGCCGACGTGCCGGTTACGGCTGCGTTGGCTGGTGCAGGTGACGATCAGATCGCCCATCCCGGCCAGGCCCGCAAACGTGTCCCGCTGCCCGCCCATTGCCTCGCCCAGCTTGGACATCTCGCGCACCGAGCGCGCGATCACCATCGCTCGGGTGTTCTCGCCGATGCCGAGCGAGTAGCCCATTCCAACCGCGATCGCGTACACGTTCTTCAGCGCGCCGGCCATTTCGACGCCCAGCACGTCGTCGATCGTGTACACCCGAAAACGCTTGGTGCGGAACAGTTGAGCGAGTTGCGCGGCCAGATGCTGGTCGGGCATCGCCAGTACGGCCGCGGCGGCGTAGCCCTCGGCGACCTCGCGGGCGATGTTGGGCCCCGCCAGGATGCCGGCCGGGTGGCCCGGCAGCACCTCGTCGACGATCTGCGACATCCGCATGTTGGTGCCCTGCTCGAGACCCTTGACCAGCGACACCACCGGCACCCACGGCCGCAGTTCGGTTGCCAGCTCGGTCAGCACCCCGCGGAATCCGTGAGACGGCACTCCCATCACCACGACGTCGGCGCACTGTGCGGCTTCGGCGAAGTCGGTGGTGGCGCGCAGACTTTCGGACAGGACGTGATCCTCACCAAGGTATTTGGTGTTGCGGTTGTTTTCGTTGATGTCCTTGGCGGTTTCCTCCGAGCGCACCCACTGCAGCGTCGGCCCGCGGCGCGCGCAGATCGATGCGACGGTGGTACCCCAGGAGCCGCCCCCCAGAACGACGACGTTCGGTTCGCGCGTAGCTGCCATGTGGCTCAGCGTATTGCGGTCGCGTGATCTTTACCGGCGGTTGGCCAGAAGTTGTTACTAGGAGTCGATCAAAGAATGCAGTTGGCTCGCGTGCCTGGTCTCCATCGCTGCGAACGTCCGACCGCAGGCGGAAAACTGATCGGCGTGATCGCCGATTTGGGTCACCAGCGCCGTCGAATTCTCGCTCCATTGCGGCGTGCGGCGAGCCAGAGCTTGTGCCGAGCGGCCCGTCCAGCCGCCTTGTGCGGCCGCGATCCGATTGTCGGCGGACAAGTGCGAAGTCGCCAGGTCTTCGCCGTGACCGGTGATTTGAGCGACGGACGTGACGAGGTGTTCGAGGTTGACCCGCAATGTCATGACGATTTCTTACCAAGCCCGCAAACGGCTGTCACTTCACCACGAACAGCCCGATCAACCCCGCTTCGGTGAGCCGAACCGCAAAGGAGGCCAACCATCCCGCTGCCCAGGCCACGAGCGCGCACGGAACGACCATCCGAAACCTTCTGAACGGCAGCGAACACACCACCGCCAGACCCCAAGCCGCCGCGGTCACCCATCCGGGCGACGATCCGGCGATCAATGCTCCCATCACCGCGACGAGGGGCGACCAGGCTGAAAAGCGTGGCGCCGATTGAGCGACTTCGCGATCAGCTCTCATCAAGCTGCTCCGAGCATGGTGGTTTGGAGCAAGACGAGGAGCGCGAGAAGCAAGGCGGCGCTGAACGAGATGGCCACGGCCCGCACCCACGCGCGCGGTACGAGCGCACAGGCGGCGCCCAATATTGCGAGCGCACCCGTGCGGACAGCTTCTTCACTCTGCGTCGAATGCGCCAGTCCGGCAGCGCTGACACCGAGCCAGACGCCGTAGGCGATCGCGCTGGCAATCGGTATGAGAAATGTTGCCAGCGCCCAGTATTGCGGTGACAGCCTGATCGGTTTAATGGCAACGACGCTTTCTGTCAGGACGGCGGAGCGGGCATAGGCGGTGGCGTGGGGACCGGCAACGGTGGTGCGGCCACGGGCGGTGCAGGAGGAGGCGGCACCGGGACCGTGTACACCTGTGGTGGATTAGCGGCCGAACCCAGCGTTGTCAACGGTAACGGCTGGGTGGGTATGAGGCGGGGCGCCGAAGGAGGTAATCCGTCTGGCATTTGTGGAGTCCACGGCTGAGGCAAATTCGGCAGGGACGCCCCAACATCGTTGTGGCCGAGCGGAAGAGTAAGCGGGCCAAGCTGGTTCGTGGTCACCTGCTGGTTGAACAGTTGAGTTATGGTGCCGTCGGGCTTGAACTGATACGCCTCCGTGCTCGGGTACGGCGTGATGCTCCCACCAACGGCCACATTGCCGCCTCCGGTGGGCACGATATTCATCGTGCCGTTGACATTCACAAACGGTTTCGCAATCCCTGGCTCAAACGGATCCGCGGCCTGGTAGCCAATCATCAACGCCCCGTTGTCGCCTTGGAGCGCATTGACGATGGGCTTGCCGGCGCCGGCGTCCTTCCCGTCGGTGGACAGCGTGGGATTCTGCCGAGCGACGATAATGCCGTGGTCCATGTCCACATAGAGGCTGACCCGCGAGGCTTCCGATGGCGCGAACGGGGATGGCCCCCGGTTGTCACCGACCATGTGCGGATTGGCCCGGTCGTTGAATTCGAAGTTCTGGACTTCCGCGCCGGGTATGTACATGTTCTGCCGATACACACCTGCACCGGGAATCGGATTGAACTTTCCGACGACGACATTGGATTCGTACCCACGATATCTCGGGTCGTAGGTATGGGGGTCCAGCGCCTCGGCCATCCGCCAATCGTTGGCAGACAACGGGTCTCGGCCGTAAACCTGGCGGAACGCATCCCGGCGATTCTTTTCCTGGTTGGCATCGATGGTGACTTGTTCGGGTGTCAGGCCATCGGTACCAACCCGATCGATGGTTGGCGTTCCGTGAGGGATCGGAATGTCGCCGTCAGCCATGTCGATAGCCTGCGCTAATTCCTCGTCCACGATGGTCGCCTCGCCCAGAATCGCGTCGAGCTGAGGCTGAAATTGGGCAAGCTTCTCCGCGAGCATGTGAGCGCTGCCGGTGAATGCCGAGCTGGCTACGACCTTGTTGGACACGGGGTCGATTGTCAGCCCGGCGGATACCAGCGCATCGCGAAGCGTTTGCAGTCGCGCCTTCACTGCTTCGATGCCATCCGCGGCCCGGTCGGCGGCCATCGCTACGGCCAGCGCTTCGCGCCCGTCCTTGTCGAGGTCTTTCCGGGTCTGCTCGACGGAGTTTTTGGCCGCATCGGCCGCCGCGCCTCCCCAACTCTGAAAAGCAGGCAGTCTCGCCAGGCCATCGCGTGCGAGTTCGTTGGCCTCATGGCGACTACGCGCGGCATGGAAAACCTCGCGCACATCGGTGGGCTGCCATCGGTCGATGTCTGCAACCGACAGACCAGTCACGGCACTGAGCTTTTCACGGATCTGCCTGCCCTGTCACTTCACCCGTGTGGAGTCACCCGGTAAGTGCCGACTTCTCCGTGACCCTCCCGAACACCATTGCCTCGGTGATCCGATCGAAGCGATAGTCGATCGCGTCGGCGAAGTAGTTCTGCCGGACGTTCCACGGCCGCTTGATGCCCGACTTCGGCAGCGCGTGCGGAGCGCGCAGCACATAGCCGGCCTGGATGTCCCACGCCGGCTTCTCTGGCATTGGTTCGCCGGCGAGGTGTGGGTAGGCGTGGGTGTAGCCGTGAGAGGCCATGTGATGCAACAGCTTTGCCGTCGCACGGGCGGTCATGTCGGCGCGCAGCGTCCACGAAGCGTTGGTGTACCCGACGCACCAGAACAGATTCGGCACGTCTTCGAGCATGTGAGCCTTGTAGACGAATCGGTCCTGCGGCTTGACCTCGCCGCCGTCCATCGACACCGTCACCCCGCCGAGCGCCTGCAGTTGCAGGCCGGTCGCGGTGACGATCACGTCGGCGTCGAGATGCTTACCGGACTTCAGCGTGATTCCGGTGGCATCGAAATGGTCGATGTGATCGGTCACCACCTCGGCCCGGCCGTCACCGATCGCGACGTACAGGTCGGCGTCGGGTATCAGGCACAGCCGCTGGTCCCATGGGTTGTAGCGCGGTTTGAAGTGCGTGTCGACGTCGTAGCCCTTGGGCAGGTAGTGCAGCGCGATCTGACGGATCCACCACTTGACGAACCCCGGCGTGGTGCGGGCCAGAAACCAGATCACGCCTTCCAGCAATGCATTGCTCTGCCGCGCGTAGGAATGAGAAAGCTTGCGCGGCAGAATCTTTCGTACGAAGTTCGTCGACGGACTGCTTTTGGCCGCCGAGAACAGGTAGGTGGGGGAGCGCTGCAGCATGGTGACCTTGGCGGCCTGCTGGGCCAGCGACGGAATCAGCGACATCGCGGTTGCGCCGCTGCCGATCACGACGATCTTCTTGCCGCGGTAGTCCAAGTCCTGCGGCCAATGCTGTGGATGTATTTTCGCGCCCTCGAATTCGTCGAAGCCGGGAAAGTCAGGGGTGTAGCCCTCGTCGTAGTTGTAGTAGCCGGACCCGAAGAACACGAAGCGGCCGCGATAGGTCTTCTCCGTGCCGTCATGCTCGGCGGTGACGGTCCAGGTGTCGGTCGAGGAGTCCCAGTCCGCGGAGCGCACCCGGTTGTTGAACCGGATGTGCTGATCGATGCCATATTTGTGCGCGGTCTTTTCCAGGTACTCCCGGATGTCGACGCCGTCGGCCACCCTCGCCGCTTTGGTCCACGGCTCCCACGGGAAGCAAAGGGTGAAGATGCTGCTGTCGGACCGCACGCCCGGGTAGCGGAACAAGTCCCAGGTGCCGCCGATCCGCTCGCGGCGCTCCAGGATGACGTACCGGGTCCCCGGGTTGCGCTCGGTGATGCGGTAGGCCGCACCCAACCCCGAGATGCCCGCGCCGATGATGACGACGTCGACCTCGGTTACCTCAGATGGCGTCACAGTCATCGGTGCCCCTCACGTCCGCTGTTAACTAGGTCACCAGAGTAGGCACCCACCGGTTGATTGGGCGAGGGCCTACCGGTAGTTGACGAACTGCAAGGCCACTTCCAGGTCGGCCTTCTTCAGCAGTGCTTGCACGGCCTGCAGGTCGTCGCGGCTCTTGCTGGTCACCCGAACCTCTTCGCCCTGGATCTGCGTCTTGACGCTCTTGGGTCCTTCGTCACGGATCAGCTTGGTGATCTTCTTGGCGTTCTCGCTGGTGATCCCCTCTTTCAGGGTTCCGGTGACCTTGTAGGTTTTGCCGGAGGCCTGCGGCTCGCCGGCGTCGAACGCCTTGAGGCTGATGTCGCGGCGGATCAGCTTTTCCTTGAAGACGTCGACGGCTGCCTTGACCCGTTCCTCGGTGGAGCTCGTCAGCTCGATCGCCTCTTCGCCCTTCCAGGCGATCTTGGTGTCGGTGCCGCGGAAGTCGAATCGGGTGCTGAGTTCCTTCGCGGCCTGGTTGAGGGCGTTGTCGACCTCCTGCCGGTCAAGCTTGCTCACGACGTCGAACGATGAATCCGCCATCGGGTACGTCTCCTTCCATCGGTGTGGGCCGGTTGTGCGGTGTTGGCCGTTTGTTATCGGAGTACATCTTCGTTGTAGGCTAGCTACCCGTAATACACCGGCAGATTGCCCGAGCGGCCAATGGGAGCGGACTGTAAATCCGTCGGCTAACGCCTACCCAGGTTCGAATCCTGGATCTGCCACTCAGAGGTACGAGCCCGCAGCATCGAGATGCTGCGGGCTCGTCCGTCTCACGGGTTCTTCGGGGCGATCGGCTCGTGGGGATCGACCACGAGCCCGGCCTTCACGACCGCCGTGTTCAGCAGCGACCACATCCATTCGGCGAGTTGGTCGGTGAATTCCTTGCGCGGCAGCGGCTTCGGGTCGTTCAGCCAGTGGGTGACTGAGGATTCCACGAAGCCGACCGCGCCGATGCTCAGCGGCACGGCGGGGCGTTCGTCGATGCCGAGGGTGCGGTAGTACGTTGCGATCACCTCGCAGAGATTCGCCGCCACCGTGCGGTTGACGTCGTGGATGGCGGCGACAGCGTGCGCGTCATCGCTGAGCGGGTGGTGGGTCAGATACTCGTAGAGGTTCGGGTGCTCGATGCGCCACCGGACGTGCATCGTCACGGTGGCCCTGACCAGCTGCATCGGGCTGACGGGCCGGTCCCAGACCAGCGTCTGCTTGGCGGTGAGCATGTCGCTGGCCCGCCGCGCGATGCTGTGGTGCAGGTCGGCGGCTCCGTCGAAATACCGGTAGAGCTTGGTGCGGGTCACCCCGACGTGTTCGGCGACCTGCTCTGTCGATGCGCCCGGCCCGTAGAGGGCAATCGCCTCTAACGCGGCCTCGATGAATTCTTCGCGGCGCTTCTCGCGCTGCCCCTCCCAACGGGCCGCCCGCCCGTCGACCACCCGTGTTCCGGATGACATTTCCTGCCCCCTGAATGTCATGCTTTACATGGTACGTACTGTCCCGCTAATCTAGCTACTGGTACGTCACGTACCAGTCAACTTCAGCAGGGAGGTTGGCTATGGTTCCTGCGCGTTTACACGCGCCATCGGATGGTGGTCGCACACATGATTGGCACCGTTCCCCTGGTCGTTATCGATGACCACCCGATCGTCCACACCGGTGTGGTGCGGTGGGCTGCCGAGGCGGCTATTCCGACCGGAATCGTGCCGGCCTACCGCTCAGTGGCGGAGTTTCTCCACGAGCACCCGCGTGACCCCAGCGTCACGGAGGTGATCGTCTACGACCCTGAATGCGGCGAGCAGCGGCCGGATTTCGCCGGCCTCGAGCAACTGTCCAAGCTGCGGCATCGCGTCATCGCCTACTCGCAGCTCGCCTCGACTGAGATCATTCTCAAGTGCCTGGACGCCGGAGCCACTAGCTACATCGTGAAATCGGAAGCACCGCAACATCTTATCGATGCCATCACGGCGGCCCAGCACGGCAAGGCATCCTGCGGCCCACGCGCCGCCGCGGCGGTGCGAGCCGCACGACAACACGGCCGCCCGGACCTCACCGCGCAGGAGCGGCGCGTCCTTATCGAGTGGCTACTCACCGACAACAAGGAGTCGGTGAGCCACAAGCTGCACATCGCACCCAGCACGGTGCGGACCCATCTGCAGCGAATCCGAAAGCGCTACAGCGAAATCAATCGCTCAGCCCCGTCGAAAGCGGCGTTGTTCGCCCGCGCCGTGCAAGACGGCCTGATCAGCGTTTACGAGGTGTGAGCGGCGACTCTGCGTTGAGGCTGAAGCGAATCCTGTTGCGCCGCAGTCGCTACGACAGCGGTGATGCGGGTCCCGTGTCCCGGCGCGGTGTCGATCAGCAGCTGACCGCCGATCGCCGAGATCCGGTCCCGCATGTTGGTTAGCCCGGTGCCGATGGTGGCCGGCTCGAATCCCGGGCCGGTGTCGCTGATGGTCAACGTCAACAACTCTGGCTTCGCGCGTGCGGCGATGGTGACTGTGACGTCTGGGCCGCCGTGTTTGGCGGCGTTCTGCAGCGCTTCGCTGCAACAGAAATACAGCGCGGCTTCGATCGAACCCGGGTAGCGCCCCAGGTCGTGCAGCTCGAGGTGGATCGGGATGGCGGAGTGCGCGGCCACCGCCGACAGCGCCTGAGGCAAACCCCCGCTGACCAGCGACGGCGGGTAGATGCCGTGGGCGAGCCGGCGGATCTCGGCGATCGCGTTGTCCAGCAACCCGCTCGCTTCGGTCAACAGCGGACGGTGCGCGTCACCCTCGGCGTTGCGGGCAAGCTGGATCAGCACCGCCAACGCGACGAGGTGTTGCTGGGCCCCGTCGTGCAGGTCGCGTTCGAGGCGGCGCCGTTCCTCGTCGGCGGCGGTCACCAGCCGGCCGCGCGACGCCTCGACTTCGGCCGCGCGTTCGGCGAGCAGCTGCTCCGACACCGCAAGCGCCGCGGCGTTGTTCCACGCGATCACCAGGATGTGAAAGGCGTTCACCGGCAGCGCAATCAGAATGAACGCGTGGTCGATCCAGCGCGGCACCTGGCCGCTGGCCGACTGTGAGAGATGCTGGAAGCGGGCCACCGCGGCCAGTGCCAGCACGCAGCCCGCGGTGATCACCGCGAACGTCAAGCCACGTTGCCAGCGGATGTAGGGCTGAGCGAAGACGACGGGGACCAGGGCGAGGAGCACCATCGCCGGCAATAGGTTCGGCGCGATGAATGTGATGAGCAGCGCGGCGATCCAGTTGCCGATGCAGGCCAACGTGATCGAGGACTGGTGGCGTCCGCGCCGCGCCAACGGCAGCGCCACCGCCAGCACGACACATTGCATTCCGCAGATCGCGATGAGGGCGAGAAACCATGCCGATCGCAACACGTACACGTACTCCCACAGCGGGAGCACCACGCCGGCGCCGAAGTACAGGGCCAGGTGGCCGGCGAGGAAGAGTTGGAAGCGTTCGACCATGAAGCGATTGATCAGGTCGTGGCCGAGCACCGACGACGACCGCACCGCCGCCAGCAGCAGCACCTTCGGCACCTGCCAGTAGGGCACCGATTCGGCTGCGGCGGTGGCTTTCACCGGGTTGTTCGCCATATCCGGGTCAGTAGTTCGGGGCTGAGGTCTTCCTTGTGCAGGTAGGCCGCCGCACCGCAGTCCGCGACCTCCGCAGGAAGGTCTTCGACGTCGTAGGTTGACGTCAACAGCACGATCAGTTCGGGATGTGCGGCGCGGATCTGCCGGGTGGCTTCGATGCCACCCATTCCCGGCATGTGGATGTCCATCACCACGATGCCGGCGCTTCCGCCGGGGATGAGTGCGATCGCCGATTCGCCGTTTTCGCAGATACCGGCCATCGTGAAACCGTCGGTGGCGGCGACTGTCGCGGCGGTGGCGAGCCGAAAACTGGTCTGGTCGTCGACGACCCACACCGGCACTCCCTTGTCCACCACCTACGGATAATGCGGCGCCGATCCGCTGCTCGCCAGGGTGTACACACCACTGTTCTCATGACTGGTGGACCGAGTTGTTGTCGCCGAGAAACATCAGCACCGCCCTGACCCGCCGGTCGACCGAGTCGTCGCCGGTCAGGCCCAGTTTGGCGAAGATCGAGTTGATGTGTTTCTCGACCGCCCGCTGGGTCAGGACGAGCCGCTGTGCCACCGTGCGATTGCTGAGCCCGGTGGCCAGTTCGGCCAGCACTTCGCGTTCACGGGGCGTCAGCCGGCTCAGCGTCGCGACCGAACTGGGCCGGGCAAGTAGTGCCTCGACCACCAGCGGATCGAGTACCGTCCCGCCCGCGGCAACCTCGTGGACCGCCTCGCTGAGCTGGTCGAAATTCGATACGCGCTCCTTGAGCAGGTAGCCCCGCGCGGCGGTGCCGCCGTCCAGCAGCCCCGCGACGTAACCGGGATCCGCGTACTGCGACAGCACGATCACACCGATCTCGGGATGTGCCGAGCGCATCCACCGGGCCAGCCGAATGCCCTCGTCGGTTGATGTCGGCGGCATTCGCACATCGGTGAAAAGCAGTGTCGGACGGTGCTTGTCGATGAGTTCGACCGCGGAGTCGTAATCCTCGGCGACGCCAATGACATTCACATCTGAGTCAGTGGACAACGCGCGGTGAACGCTGTCGCGCACCAAGAGGCTGTCTTCGGCGATGACGACCGAAATTGGACTACTCATTGTTGCCCTTTCCCGATTCTCACGGTACGCAACCCATATCGCCTGGTGAAGCGGTTGATCATGATTGCCCAAACTATCCGTGGATGTGGCGCGGGCGGCTAGAGTAGCCGACTACTTATGTTTTGCGGCGCGCACTTCGACGCGTACTGAACGCACATAATTACTGAACTATCGGGCGCGGCAACGACTTCGACGGCACTCGATCACCAGGGCGAAAACCGGGGGGTACACACCACCGCATAAGTGGTGCGTGCTTTCTGTTCGCCAGCTCCTCCTCGGATGAGACTCGATGTTCATCCCAGCGGGTTCGCCACCAGCGGACCACACCCACGAGGAGGCGAAATGTCCGACACAACAGCGATATCAGCGCCGACGAGCGATGTCGCCCACACCACGGCCCAGACCCCGCCGAAGCCCAGTGCGCCGAATCAGGCACCCGTGCTGATCACCGAGCAGGAGGTGCTGTTCGGAACCCGGTCGGCGCTGTCGGGGAGGTTGTCGATGCCCCGCCGGCTGTTCGCTGCGGTACGCAGCACCGCCAGCTCGTGGCATCTGCCGCCGCCGCGTCAGCACTACCCCAGCGACATGGGGTACCTGGAGCAGTCCCGGATGGCCCGCGAAATGGACCGGCTGTGACCAACTTCGACCACCCCCCGGCGGACTCGCCCCGGCTCGACGCTCTGTTGCACGCGCTCGGGGCGAGTCTGCGCCGCGACTTCGACCACACGACGGCGACGGACTCCCCGGCACCGAATGCCGAACTGCTCATCCCTTATCTGCCGCCGATGTGAGCTCACCGCTGCCTGTCGGCGGTCAGGTCGAGTGCCGCGCCGATCAGCGCCAAATGGCTCAGTCCTTGGGGAAGATTGCCGAGGAACGAGCCGTCGTCGGGATCGATCATCTCGGCGAACAACCCGACGTCGTTGGCGTGGTTGACCAGCTCGTCCATCAGTTCCCGCGCCTCGTCGGTGCGCCCCACATGGTGCAGCGCCGAAACCGCCCAGAATGCGCAGGCTACAAACGCGCCTTCCCGCTCCTCGTCGCGTGCCCCACTGTAGCGGTAAAGCAATGAGCCGCAACCTAGTTCGCGGCGCAGTGCGTCGACGGTGGATGACATGCGCGGGCCGGTGTCGAAGCCGCTGCCGGCGTGCAACAGCAACGAGGCATCCAGTTTGCCGCTGCCCGGATACCACTCGTAGGCGCCGAGCGCATCCGACCAGCAGTGCCGGTGAACCCAGTCGGCGATGCGCTCGGCTTCACTCGCCCACCGGGACGGGTCGCCGGGGATCTGGCCTTCCTCGGCGAGGTGGACCGCGCAGCGCAGCGCGTGCCAGCAGCCGATCTTGGAGCTGGTGTAGTGCTCGCGTTGGGGTAACTCCCAGATGCCGGCGTCGCGCTGGCGCCAGGCATCGCACGCCTGGTCGGCGTAGGCGGCCAGCAAGTGCCCGGTCTCGGTGTCCAAGGCCCGTCCGCTGTCGACGTAGAGACGGACGGTGTCGAACAGGTCCGCGAAGATGCTGAGTTGCAGTTGTCCGTCGGCGCGGTTTCCGGTCACCACCGGGCCGATGTGTCGCCAGCCAGGGATGTCGAAGGTCTGCGGCTCGTCGGGGCTCGACCCGTCCAGACGGTAGAAGACGCCGACTTCGGGTCCGTGCCTGCGCACGGTGCGCAGCAGCCAGCTGACGGCGGCGTGCGTCTCCTCGCGTAGGCCGAACCGCAGCAGCGCCGACACGGTGTAGGCGGTGTCGCGAATCCAGGCGTATCGGTAGTCCCAATTCTTCGCGCTCGAAAAGCGTTCCGGCAGTGAGGTTGTCGCGGCCGCTGCGATCGCTCCGGTGGGGCTGAAAATCAGCAGCTTCAACGCCAGCGCGCTGCGCCGCACCGCGTCCTGCCAATCGTCGGTGTAGTCGAACTGAGCCGACCAAGCCTCCCACGCGTCGATCGTGCGATCGACCCCGTGGTCGACGTCCTGGGCCGTCGACAACATCAACGGCTCGGCTTTCGAGCCGACCACGCCGATGACGCGGCGCTGCCCGGCATGAATGGTGAATGTCCCGCAGATCGCTTGGTCGGTCAGGTCGGTGTCAAGTTCGTCTGACACGCACACTCCCAGGGTCACGGATTGCGCCCGAAAGACCATGCCGTGCGGCGTCTTTCGTGCCCATGGCGACGACGTGTCGAAGCAAGTCCCGGGTGCCACCCGCCATGTCATCTGCACCGAGCCCTCGACGCCGTCGATGCGGCGGGCCAGTTCGCTCCACGGCAGCCGGCCGGCGATGCCGACATTGAGAGCGTCGGTGACGGTGACCTTTCCGGAGTCGGTGATGAAGGTGGTCTGCAGAACGTTCGTCCCGTAGATGTAGCGACGCTCGGAGCGGAAGTCGGCGATGGGCGCGAGTTCGAGTCGGCCACCGTTGATCTCGTCGAGCATCGCCGCGAACACCGGAATGTCGTCCAAACCCGGCAGCGGCAGCCAGTCGATGGCACCGTCCTGCGCGACGAGCGCCACCGTGCGGCCGTCGCCGATGGCGGCGTAGCTGCGCAGCGGAACGAAACCCTCGTGCCGGTACGGCGATGCGCTGGACGAGGTGATCGAGGGATCGAGCTCGGGAGCCGACAAGAAAGTTACCTTCGGTTAGCGGACGTTCAGTTGGTAGGCCTAAGCGGGTACCCGGATGCCATGCCAAAAATCGGATACTTTCTTTCGTGCGAGCAATTCGGGCCAGTGGAACTCGTCGAGCAGGCCAAACGTGCCGAGGCCGCCGGCTTCGAAGCGCTGTGGATCTCTGACCACTTCCACCCATGGAACGACGCGCAGGGCCAGAGCCCGTTCGTCTGGGGCGTGATCGGCGCGCTGTCACAGGTGACGTCGCTGCCGGTCACCACCGCGGTGACATGCCCGACGATCCGGATCCACCCGGCGATCATCGCGCAGGCGGCCGCGACAGCGGCGGTGCAACTCGGTGGACGCTTCGTGCTCGGGGTCGGCAGCGGGGAGGCCCTCAACGAGCATGTACTGGGGGACCCGTGGCCGTCGGTTGGTGTCCGTCAGGAAATGCTCGAAGAGTCCATCGACGTCATCCGAAAACTGCACAAGGGCGAAGAGATCAGCTATCACGGCAAGCACTATGAGGTGCAGGAAGCCCGCATCTACACCCTCCCGGAAAAGCCGGTGCCGATCTACGTATCCGGGTTCGGGCCGCAGGGAGCTGCACTGGCCGGTCGCATCGGAGACGGCTTCTGCACGACCTCACCCGACGAGGAATTACTCAAGGCGTTCCGCGACAACGGCGGAGGCGACAAGCCGACTCAGGCCGGCACGAAGGTCAGCTGGGACCGCGACGCCGACGCGGGATTGAAGGAAGCGCATCGGTTGTGGGCCAACGAGAGTCTGCCGGGCCAGCTGGCGCAGATCCTGCCCCGTCCCAAGGACTTTGAAGCCGCGTCGACCCTGGTGCCACCCGACAAGGTCGCCGAGTCGGTGACGTGTGGCGACGACTCGGACAAGCACGCGGCGCAACTGCGTCAGTATCTCGACGCCGGGATCGACGAGGTCTACGTCCAGCAGATCGGGCCCGACCTGGAGGGCTTCTTCTCGGCCTACGAGAAAGAGGTCCTTCCGCAGCTGCGCTAGCTGTGTTGCGCGGTGCGTTGGG
This sequence comes from Mycobacterium paraterrae, assembly GCF_022430545.2. Taxonomy (NCBI): domain Bacteria; kingdom Bacillati; phylum Actinomycetota; class Actinomycetes; order Mycobacteriales; family Mycobacteriaceae; genus Mycobacterium; species Mycobacterium paraterrae. Next base: position 2,886,565 of record NZ_CP092488.2, read on the forward strand.
TCAGGAAGGCCAATGCCTCTGGCGGAAACAGTTGCAGCGGAAGCGCTGTCGCGCTCACCCCGTAGCGGGTCCGGATCAGCACCGCCAACCCGGCGACGTGTGGCGGCAGCAGAGCCGCATAGTCGATCACCAGCGTGCTGGCCGGAGTGACGATCAGCAGTTCGTTGGCGCCGAAACCCGTCGCCCATACCGATCCCGGCGTCATGAGTGCTTCTTGGGCTTTGCTTCGTTGACGCAGCAGCAGCACGAAGATGACCGGAAAGGCGATGTCGACCACCAACCACGTCGCGTTGTGGGTCGGGTCCAGGACGACCGAGCAAACCAGCAGCGCGAGCGACAGCCCCCACAGCGCCGCCAGCCACCGCATGCTGGCGGTTTTGATCACCGTGGTGCGATACAGCCGCCGCCCGTCTCCCGGCCCGGCGACCCAGACGTGGTGGACCGGCGGCAACGGCCGTTGCGGCACCGGCGAGGGTCCCGAGCCAGCCACGAATTCGGGCACCGACATGGCATTCCTTCCCGCTGCGGATTAGTGCGAAGGCCGGAACTGTAGCCGGACGGGCTGGCTTCCGGTGCGGCGTCGGCATCATACGACGGTCGCCCAGAGTTTGTTCAACAGCCACCATCGAGCGGGCTGTGTCTGCGAACCTTGACACGTCGTACTCCGAGAGGGCCGGTCATGACAGAACACTTGCGCGCTTACAACAGCCTGTGGCAGGTCCGCAGCGACTCCTGGTGCCGGTTGGAGGAGGCCGCCGACCGGCTGACGCGCCCGGACACTGCGGGTGAGCTCAAGGAGAAGTGCATCGCGTCCTGCCAGGAATTACTGAGCCGCCTGAGCTCGCTGGAGCCGTATTGGGCTTATCCCGGCTCGCCGCAATTCGCGCGCGTGCAAAGGCTTTTCACCGCCGGCAGCTATGACAAGTTCTGCCAGCTGGTCGCGCAGATCAACCGGGCCCTGAGCCAGGAGTCGTATCGCACCGGCGATGTCGAGAATGCCGGTGCCGACGAGCTGGACATGTTTCCGTCCGATCCGCGGCAACTCGAAGGCCAGACCGAGGCCGAGCGTGATCGCCCCTATTTCGAGGTGCTGGTCGTCGAGAAGATGACTGAGGCGCAGGAACGCGCACTGCGCAACGAGGTTCGCAAGTGGCGGCGCCCCGACGACGAGTTCGTCTACGAGCTGGTCGTGGTGCCCAGCGGTGACGAGGCGCTGATCGCGGCGCGGCTCAACGTCAACCTGCAGGCCGTGGTGATTCGGCGGCGCTTCTCGGCGAAGTCGACCCGCGATCTGTCGTCGCTGTCGGAATTCGTCGACACCGGGCTGTCCAACGACCTCGCCGATCACTATTCGCCGGAAGAGCGTGCGCAGATCCTCGCCACCTCGCTGGCCAAGCTGCGCCCGGAACTCGACCTCTACCTGATGACCGAGATCGAAGTCGAGGACATCGCGGGCCGGCTCGGCCAGTACTTCCGCCGGGTATTCCACGCTCGCGAAGGCATGCTCGAGCTGCACCTGTCGATCCTGCAGGGCGTCGCGGCGCGTTACCGCACCCCGTTCTTCAGCGCTCTCAAGCAGTACAGTCACCGGCCGACCGGGGTCTTCCACGCGCTGCCGATCTCGCAGGGCAAGTCGATCGTCAACTCGCACTGGATCAAAGACATGGTCGGCTTCTACGGGCTGGAAGTGTTCATGGCCGAGACCTCGGCGACCTGCGGCGGTCTGGACTCCCTGCTGGAGCCCACCGGCCCGCTGCGCGAATCCCAGCAGCTCGCCGCGAAAGCCTATGGCTCACGGCACACCTATTTCGTCACCAACGGCACGTCGACGGCCAACAAGATCATCACCCAGGCGGTGGTGGCCCCCGGCGACATCGTGCTGCTGGACCGCAACTGCCACCAATCGCACCACTACGGCATGATGATGGCCGGCGCGAATGTCGTTTATCTCGAGGCATACCCGCTCAACGACTACTCGATGTACGGCGCGGTACCGCTGCGCGAGATCAAGTCAAAGCTGTTGGCGCTCAAGCAAGCCGGCAAGCTCGAGCGCGTCAAGATGATGTCGCTGACCAACTGCACCTTCGACGGCATCGTCTATGACGTCGAGCGGGTGATGGAGGAGTGCCTCGCGATCAAGCCGGACCTGGTGTTCCTGTGGGACGAGGCGTGGTTTGCGTTCGCCCGGTTCCACCCGGTGTACCGCACCCGCACCGCGATGGCCGGCGCCGCGGCCGTGCGCGAGCGGCTGCAAAGTCCGGAATACAAGGCCGAATACGAGAAGTACCTGGCCGCCGAGACCGCCGAAAACCCCAGCGACGACGACCTTCTCAACCGTCGACTCAAGCCCGACCCGGCGCGCGCTCGGGTGCGGGTGTACGCCTCGCAGTCGACGCATAAGACGCTGACCTCGCTGCGGCAAGGCTCGATGATCCACGTCTACGACCAGGACTTCGACCAGAAGGTCGCGGTGCCGTTCCACGAGGCCTACATGGCGCACACCTCGACCTCGCCCAACTACCAGATCCTGGCATCGCTGGACCTGGGGCGTCGTCAGGTGGCGCTGGAGGGTGCGGAGCTGGTGCAGCGCCAGATCGAGAACGCGATGCAGCTGCGCGACGCGATCGACAACCACCCACTGCTCAGCAAGTACATGAACACCCTCGGCACAGCGCATCTCATCCCCAGCGAGTTCCGCCCGACGGCCATCGACCAGCCACTGCGCTCCGGATTGCGCAACATGATGGCCGCCTGGCACGACGACGAGTTCGTGCTCGACCCGTCACGAATCACGTTGTCCATCGGGCGGACTGGTTACGACGGGGACACGTTCAAGCGTGAGCAGTTGATGGACCGCTACGGCATTCAGATCAACAAGACGTCGCGCAACAGCGTGCTGTTCATGACGAACATCGGCACCACCCGCAGCTCGGTGGCGTTCTTGGTGGAGGTGTTGGTCAGCATCGCCGCCGAGCTCGACCAGTCCATCTCCGAGATGAGCCTGGGTGAGCGGGAGCACTTCGAGCAGGCGGTGTGGGGACTCACCGAGCGTCCGGTGCCGCTGTGCAACTTCAGCGGATTCCACGAGGCGTTCCGGGACCACAGCGGATCGGAACCGACACCCGAGGGCGATGTCCGTCGCGCGTTCTACCTGTCCTACGACGACAGCAATGGCGAATATCTCAACGGCGACCAGATCGACGAAAAGCTAGACGCCGGAATCGATGTCGTGTCGGCGACCTACGTGACGCCGTACCCGCCCGGCTTCCCGGTGCTCGTGCCCGGTCAGGTGTTCAGCCGTGAAATCCTGCAATTCATGCGCGACCTCGACACCAAGGAGATCCACGGCTACGAACCGAAGTTCGGCTACCGGGTGTACACCGAGAAGGCCATCGAGGGAGTAGCCGCCGCGGCAGGCGTGCCGACCAACGGCCACGCCCACGACACCGCCAAGACCGCTTCGAAGAAGAAGTCCACCAAGCGTTCCGGTAACGGCAACGGAAACGGCCACGACGTGCCCGAAGTCGGCCAAGACGAACTGCTCGGCCAGCAGCAACCCGGGGATGCGCTCACCGCGGACTAGGCCTCGAACGGCTCGCCGTCGAAGCGTTCCCGGGTGGCCAACTCGGCGACGCTGACCCGCCGCAGTTTGGTCAGCTGTTTGGTCGGCTTGCCCAACGGCACGAACGCGGCGAGCGCGTAAGTGTCTGGGATACCGAGTAATTCGCGTACGCGCGGCTCCTCGGCCACCGGCATGGTCGATATCGTGCCGCCGAAGCCCTCGTTGCGGGCGGCCAGCAGGATGTTCCACACCAACGGGTAGACCGAGCCGCCGCTGATCACGCCGATCCGGTCCAGGTGCTGATCCATCGCGGCGACCACCTCCAGGTTGACGCAGACGGCCAGCACGACCGCGGCCTCGAGGAACGGGGCGGTGAACTGCGCCGGCACGTCGGTCGCCGCGATCTGCTCGGCGCTGGGACCGGGTTCGTGCAAGGGGTTCCAAGGACTTTCGCCGTTGGCAATCTGCGCGGTGTACCGGCGCGCGCCTGTCATCGACAGCTCGGCGAGCCGTTGCCGGGTTGCGTGTTCACGGATCACGATCACGTGGGCGCCCTGGCGGTTGCCGCCGCTGGGGGAGAAGCGGGCATTGTCGAGGATTCGCTCCAGCACGTCGTCGGGCAGCGGGTCGTCGGTGTAGCTGCGCGCGGCGAATGTGGTCCGCATGACGTCATAGATATCCACCACCCCATAGTGCGCCTACAGTCCTTGGCGTGAGCACTCGCGTAGACGCCCGACGGCGTGACGTCGCATTCAGCGTCCTCGGCGGTCCGACGACGGTCGTCGATCTCGGCGGCCGCCGGTTCCTGATCGACCCCACGTTCGACGAGCCCGGCCCGCACGACTACCTCAAGAAGATCGTCGGTCCGGCGGTGCCGTCCGACGCGCTGGGGCCGGTCGATGTGGTGTTGATCAGCCACGACAACCATCCCGACAACTTCGACGACGAGGGCCGCCGAGTGGCGCTGGCCGCGCCGCTGGTGTTGACGAATCCGGGCGCCGCTGGGCGGCTTGGTCGGGTGGCCGTCGGCCTCACGCCGTTCGAAACCTATGAGCTGCCCGCGGAGGGCGCTGTCAAAGCGATATCGGTGCAAGCGGTTCCGGCCGTGCACGGTCCCGCCGACGGGGTGCGCGACGCCGCCGGCCACGTCAACTGCGAGGTGACGGGATTCGTGTTGTCGGGGGAGGGTCTGCCGACGGTGTATCTCAGCGGCGACAACGCGTCGGTGGCGGCGGTCCGCGAGATCGCCGAACGGGTCGGCCACGTCGACGTCGCGGTGATTTTCGCGGGAGCGGCGCGGGTTGCGTCGAAGGAGCGGGGCCGGCCGTTGACGCTGACCGGTCAGCGGGCTGCCGCCGCAGCCGAGGTGCTGGGCGCCCGCTTGGTCATTCCCGCCCACGTCGACGGGTGGGCGCATTTCAGCGAGGGCGTCGGCGAAGTCGGCGTCGCGTTCGACGAGGCGGGTCTGCTCGATCGTCTCGCGGTCGCTCCCTATGGCGAATGGATTGTGCCGCCCTGGCTGTAGATCAGCTGCGGCCCGAATAGCCAGTTATTGCAACAGTTTTCGACGAATCGCGTGTCGTAATTGGCCACTCGGCACGGTTTACCCGCGCACGGCCGCAATCGTCCAGGCCGGCAGGATCGGCGCCCGGGTGAGGAAATGATCGCCCTGCCCGATGCTGCGCAGTAGCGCCTGGGTCCGCATGATGCAACAACCCATCCGCGTCATCGCGAAGACCTCGTACCAGTCGAGCGCGACCAGTTCCCGGCCGATCATCTCCTCGAAGCGGCGGATCACCTGCGCGCGACTGTCGAACCCGGGCAGCTCGGGATCGGCGTCAATCCCATTGACTTCCAACATCTGTCGACGGGTGGCCAGCCACCACGCGAAGTCGGTCTCGGCGGGGCACAGGCAGGCCTGCTCCCAGTCCAGGACGCCGACGATCTGCCCGTCGTCGCCGAAGATCGCGTTGGACAGCCGAGCGTCATTCCAGCACACGGCGTTGTGTCCGGTCTCCTCGGGCTGGTGGCGATACAGCCAGTCGAACGCCTCGGCCATCACGTCGGGAATCTGGTTGTCGGTGCCCCAGGCCGCGTACTCCCGCCACCACGCCAGCTCCGCGGAAACGCCTGCGCCGCTGGGCCGATGAAGCCACGTCGCTTCGTCGACCGGTACCCGCTGCAGCGCCGCGAGCGTTTCCACGAACGCGTCGTGAACGCGGCGCTGCACCTGTGCGCCCGCATCGTGTAACCAGCCGCGCGTCGCGTACGTGGTGTCGGACGGGGTGTGCCCGACGATGCGCGGCATCACCAGGAACTTGGAGTCGATCCACGACTCGTCGGGCTCGTAGACGATCGGCGACGGTGTCGCGATCCCATGCTGGTGCAGAAACTCTTGGGTCCGGGTCTGCGCCTCGAGGTCGTAGTCGGGGTAGATGCCGCCGCCGGCGGGCGGGATGCGCAGCACGTAATCGCCGGCTTGGCCATCCACTTCGGCGGTGAACACCAGGCTCTCGCTCGACCAGCCGGCCGCCCGGTTCGCCGTCTTGAGCTCGGACACCGTCGCCTCGCCGCCGAACCGGTGGCCGAACCACGTCTCCAGCCGGGCCCTGGTGTCCGCTAGGTCGCGTTGTACGAGCGCGATTCCCGCCATGCCAGACAGATTTACATATGACGGTCCGGATGTAAATAACGCCTATCCTCTAGGCGGGCAGACCTGCGCGGCTCAGGCCGGCGGCGTGGCGCAACTCGGCGAGGAATTCGCTCGGGGAGTTGTCGGCGATCACGTAGTGGCACATGGCGATCCGTACTACCGCCGAGGCCGCGACATGCGCGTGCTCGCCGCCGATGATGCGGGCGATGCGATCGCGCATGATCGGCAACACCCGCTTCATCTGCTGCAGAACATGTTCCGGCTCGACCTCGGCCAGCGAGCCCAACGAGTAGCCGTTCTGGAAGTCCACTACGAATCGCAGTGCGGCGTCGAGCCGATCGGCCCCGCTCAGACCCGCGATCGCGGTGGCGATGCCGGCATCGAAGTTGTCCTGCTCGTACAGCCCGAACGCCTCGAGTAGCCCCTCCTTCGAGCCGAAGTAGCGATACAACGTGGGCCGCGACACCTTGGCCTGCGCTGCCACGTCCGACAGCTGCAACCGCCGGCGACCATCCCGGGCCAGCACCACGAACGTGGCGGCAAGAATCCGTCGCCGAGTGGACTGCTCGGCGTCGGCGGCGTGCGCGGAGGCCACCATCGCGTCCTTTACATCCAGGGGGTCAAATGTCACACTGACCCTACCGCTGGCCCTGGTCGATGGAAAGGTAGCGACGGTGACCCACCTCGTGATCCGCAAGATCCCGTGGGATTTCGAGGACGCCGGCGTGCCGTTCAAGTGGCAGCCCGACAATCCGAATTTCGGGCTGTTCTGCAACGCGTTCACGTTCATCGCCGTCCCGTTCGAGCGCTACATCGTCAATGTGGTCCGGCGGGCCGCCGACGCGTGGCGCGACGACCCGGACGTCGCCGCGGAGGCCGACGCCTTCCTGCGGCAAGAGGCGCAACACGCGTCCGCGCACCGCAAACACATGCTGGCGCTGGTTCAGCGTTACCCCGAACTCGAGTGGTGCTACGTCGACGCGTGCCGCGCTTATGACCGGTTGCTCGACGAACAGCCGATCGAATTCCACGCCGCCTACATCGCCAACCTGGAGGCGACGTTCACCCCGCTGTTCAAAGTCTTTCTGGACAACCGGGATTCGTTGTTCGGCGGAGGCGATCAACGGGTCGCGTCGCTCATGATGTGGCATTTCGTCGAAGAGATCGAGCATCGCAGCTCCGGGTTGATCCTGTATCGCCACATCAGCCCCAACCCGTGGTACCGGACCAGGCGCATCCGCGACACGTTCGCCCATGTCAGCGCGGTCGCCCACGAGATCGCGAAGGCTTTCGACGAGGTCGTCCCGTTCGAGGACCGCGGCGCCTCCGCGCAGGAGTTGATGTCGATCTCGCTGCTGTACGGCGAGTTCATGTTTCGCGGCCCCGGCGGCCGGCGCCGGCGCGCCGGGCGCGGTGGTCCACCGACACTGTTCAGTGCCGTCCCGACCCGCGAACTGCTGGCGATGGTGTGGCGGCTGGTGTTGTCCCAGGCCCCCAACCACGACCCGGCCGATCAGCCGCTGCCCGAGTGGGCGGACACCTGGATGCGCGAATATGACCACGGTGTCGACATGACCCGGTTCTTTCCGACGACGACGAGGTAATCGATTTGCTGTCAACGAATTACGGCGCCCTGGTGCCGGAGGATGAGCTGCTCACCCACCAAATCGTTGACACCTTCGCCACGGTCAGCCAGTCGGACCCGTCGTGGACCGAGAAGATCTGGACTATCGCCCACGCCCGCGACAACTCGCTGCAGGTGGTGCTCGGGATCGGCAAGTACACCAATCGCGGCGTGTTCGACGGCGCCGCCGGGGTGTGCCGCGGCACCGAGCAGTGGACCGTGCGCGCCGGCCGGCGATTGTCGTCCGCGCCATCGAGCACCGACGTCGGGCCGGTGCACTACCGCGTCGTCGAACCGCTTCGGGCCATTCGAATCAGCTTGGACCGCAACGAACATCAGCCGATCGCCTTCGACGTCGAGCTGCGCGGGAGTTTCGACGCGGCGCTGGAGGACCCGTGGCCCGACCGCAGCCCCGACGGCTACCGGGTGACCCACAACATCCTGCGCTACCACCAGGTCGGCGTCGCCTCCGGTTGGGTGGAGGTCGACGGCGAGCGCACCGACGTCGCGGACGACCAATGGATTTCGATCCGTGACCACTCCTGGGGGCTTCGGCCCGGCATCGGCAAACCCATTCCCGGACTACCCCGCGGCAGCCGCAAGATCAAGCAGATGTTCATGACCTGGATGCCGATGACGCTGACCAGGCCGGACGGCTCGGCCTACTCGCTGTTCGTCATGTACCAGGAGGAGCGCGGCGACGGGTTCACCGAAATCCGTTGCCAGGCCGAACAACAGAATGCGGACGGATCGTCGCACCGATTCCCGTCGGTCGAACAGGACATGCACTTCGAGGACGGCAACCGCCGCTTCACCCACGGTACCGTCACGCTGATCGACACCGACGGATCCCGGCGACCGCTGACCGTCACCGCCGCGGGGCCTGGCGGTTTCCACCTCGGCACCGCCGGCTACTACGGCTGGAACGACTGGGTCTACGGCCAGTGGGTCGGCGACCTCAAGGTCGAGGGCAGCCACGTCACCGATTGCGACAAGCCCGAGAAAGCCCGCGAGCTGCACCAGTTGCGCGACCTGCTGGTCCGAATCGACGACCCCGTCGGTGGCGGCACCGGGTTGGGCAACGCGGAGACCTTCGCGATGGGCGCCTTTCCCGAGCGCGGCCTGACCGCCGAGAATTCGTTTCTCTGAGTGGTCAACCGCCGTTTTCGATCAAATCCCTCAGCAGGTCTTCGATCGTCGACGAATTTTCCGCTGCCGCAGCCGACATCATGGCCGTGCGCGCCTCTTCCCGCTCCGTCGTCGGCGGTATCACCAACAGGATCAGCTTCGGGCCCCTGTCACTGATGATCTGAATGGTGTCGACAGGCTGCCCCGTACACCCGCCGAGTTGGATCACGTTGTCACCGGTGCGGAACTCGTCGGCCGCGGTGGCCCATTCGCCGAGGTTGTAGACGACGCGTTCGATCGGTCCGATCCGGATCGACAGCACCGCCAGCAAGTCGGGAAGCTCCACCACCAGGTCGTCACTGTGCGGCCACCAGGCCCCGTCGACGTATCCGGTCGTCGGTGCTTTCGGTTTCAGCCGTAGGCGTGGCTTGGCGGCGTTAGATCGTTGGGTGTTGCGTAATGTCACTAGGAGTGTTTGTCGGACAACAGTTGTGCGGAGGTAGACCCGTTGCCGGGTGCCGCGGCCGACATCATGGCGTCGTGTGCCCGGTCGGGGTCGGTTCCGGGTGGTATCACCAGCAGGTGGATCGTGGCGGCGTTGCGCCCCATGACCTCCACGGTGTCGGCCGGCTGACGGGTGTAACCGTCGAGGCGTACCACAGTGCCGCCGGTCGAGAACCTCCTCGGTGTCGCGGTCCATTCACCGAGGTTGTACAGAACCCGCTGGATGATGCCGAGTCGGACTGACAGCACCGCCAGCAAGTCGGGAAGTTCGTCGACCAATTCGCTGCTGTGGGGCCACCAGGCCCCGTCGACGTATCCGGTCGTAGGGGCTTTAGGTTTCAGGCGCAACCGGGGTGTGACCTGCGGGCCGGAACCGGTCGAACTGCGATCTGATGTCAGCGTCATGAGACGCTCCTGTCTCGGCCGTGAATCGGCCAGAAATTGACATCGGCGACGACTCAACGTCGAAAGGTTGCGTGCGAAATATCGCCGATACTTCGACACTACACGCCTGCGGCGAATTGCGTTGCCGTCGGAGCTCTCCTGCGAGGTGTAATGTCGGTCTGAACGCCCTGGTCGGGCGGTGTCCGGCCCTCGAGCGGCAGTTCTCATTCCAGCTCGGCCTTCACCAGAAGGAAGCGGCCCATGAACAACCGGCAACTCAGGCGCGAAGTGGGCGCCGAGCTTGAGGTCGAGATCATCGAGCCCACGACGTTGGAGTTCCAGATCGCGGTTGCGCCGCGCCCGAATGCCGAAGTGTCCGAACGTCTGTCGTTTCAGCTGGACGGCAAATCGGTTGAGCCACTTGAAATCAGCGGCATGCACGGTAACCGCATCCACAAGCTGGTCGTTCCGGCCGGCTATCTGACCGTCGACTATGCGGCGACAGTCATCGGCCGCACCGACCCCCCACCCGTGACCGAGCAAGACCTCTCCACGTACTTGCGACCAAGTCGATATGCCGAGGCGGACAAGCTATACGGTTTCGCTGGAACGGAATTCGGCAGCTATGCCGACTCGGCCACGCTGTTGGAACGTGTCTCGTTGTGGGTCGGCACCCGGTTGAACTACGTGCCCGGATCCAGTGATCCGATCGACGGTGCGGTGGAGACGATGCTCGCGGGTGCCGGAGTATGTCGCGACTTCGCTCATTTGGTCGTCGCGCTCCTCCGGGCGGTGAACGTGCCGGCCCGTGCGGTGTCGGTGTACGCGCCAGGGCTGTATCCGATGGACTTTCACGCGGTCGCCGAGGCATTCGTCGACGGCCAATGGCACGTCGTCGACGGCACCTTGCTGGCGCCCCGTCAGACGCTCGTTCGGATCGCTACCGGGCGGGACGCCGCCGACATCGCGTTTCTGGACAATCATCGGGGTCTCATCGACCTCAAAAAGCTGGTGGTCACCGCAATCGTGGACGGTGACCTTCCGATCGACTCCATCGACCAACTGGTGTCCATCGGTTAGCGCTCTTTGCGTGTTCTCCGTGACGAGGTCCGGCTCACCAGCGAGACTGGCGGAATGCGCAGCGAAGAGAGGCTCCAACGCTTCGAGCGATACGCCGAATGGCCGCTCGCCGCGGCAGCCCTGGTCTTTTTGGTCGTATTCTCCGTGCAGGTACTGGCCCCCAGGCCGCCGCGCGAAGCGCACATTCTCTGGCTGATCGACTGGTCGATCTGGGGCATGTTCATCGTCGATTACGTCATACGCCTATACCTCGCCCCCAACCGGTGGCGCTGGTTCTGGCATCACCTGATCGACTTCGGGATCGTGACGCTGCCGCTGATCCGGCCACTTCGCTTGCTGCGCTTGATCGTTCTGATCGAGTTGCTGCAGAAGGCGGTCGGGGATGCCTTCCGGGGCAGGCTTCTCGTCTACACCACGTCCGGTGTCGTCCTGCTCATCTATTCGGCGTCGCTCGCGGTTTACGACAAGGAACACAACCTGCCCGGGGCCACGATTAATTCGTTCGGCAAGGCGCTGTGGTGGTCGATCACCACGGCGACCACCGTCGGCTACGGCGACGTCTACCCATTGACCAACACCGGCCGAGTCATCGCCGTGCTCCTGATGCTCGGCGGCATCGGCCTCGTCGGCGTGGTCACCGCGGCCCTGGCGTCATGGATCATCGAGCGGGTTGCCGAGGAAGACGCCGAGAATCAGGCCGCGACCGTCGCGCACATCGAAGAGCTTCGCGACGAAATTCGCGCGCTGACGCGAGAACTCAAGGAGGGACTCAACAATGACCGTCACCCCTGAGACCTTCACGACGAGCGGCGTCGGCGGCACCCGCATCGTCGCCGACCGGGTCGGCGACCCCGACCAGCCGGCCGTTGTTTTCCTGCACGGCGGCGGACAGACCCGCCGATCCTGGGGCAAGGCGGCCGCCGCGGTGGCCGAACGCGGCTGGCAAGCAGTCACCGTCGACTTCCGCGGCCACGGGGAGTCGGACTGGTCGGAAGAGGGCGACTACCGGCTGACCAGCTTTGCCGGCGACGTGCAGGAAGTCCTGCGGTATCTGCCTCCGCGGCCGGTGCTGGTCGGCGCATCGCTGGGCGGCTTCACGACAATGCTTCTGGCGGGCGAACTCTCGCCGGGCATCGCCCGCGCGGTGGTGCTGGTCGACATCGTGCCCAACATGGATCCGTCGGGGGCAAACCGGATCCACGATTTCATGGCCGACCGCATGGAGTCGGGATTCGCCTCGCTCGACGAGGTCGCGGACATGATCGCCGAATACAACCCGCACCGACCGCGGCCGTCCGACCTCAACGGGCTGCGCACCAACCTGCGGCGCCGCGGCGATCGGTGGTACTGGCACTGGGACCCGAAATTCATCAGCGCGACCGCTTCGCTGCCGCCCGACGAGTTGACCGATGTCGACCGGATGAACGCCGCGGTGCAGGCGATTCTCGACGGCGGGGTGCCGATGCTGTTGGTCCGCGGTCAGGTCAGCGACCTGGTCAGCCAGGACCGTGCGGACGAATTCCTGGCCCGTTTCCCGGCAGTCGGATTCGTCGACGTGCAGGGCGCGGGGCATATGGTCGCCGGCGACCGCAACGATCTGTTTGCCGACGCGGTGCTGAATTTCCTTGCCCGCCAGGCCTAAGCCTCGTTGGAGATCAGGACCCCGTTGTCGGCGCCGAGGTCGATCGCGGAGTTGATCACCACCCGGTCGATCTGCCGCAGCGAATGCAGGGCGGCGAGCAGCCGCGCGCGTTCTGTTGTGGCGTCGCCATGCTGGCGGGCCAGTGACTCGGCGGCGTCGATGAAGTCGGTCGACGGGAAAACCGTTGCGGGATGGTCGAACTCGAGAGCGGTGATCAGCACCTCGATGTTGCGGCGGATTTGCGCCGTGGCCGCGTTGATCGCGTCGGCCAGCTCGGGCGACGTGTCGACGCGGGTCTCGCTGTTGCGCACCAGCATTCGCGCGTACCGGTCGCAGGCGTTGAGCATCCGCACGCCGTGGCGCATGGTGCGACGGCCGGCCAGGCCGGCAATGCCGGCGCTCAGCGGCTTGGCCGAGGTGCGGAACTGCTGCAGGTCGCGGCCGAGTTGACGCGCCGTCTCGGTCAGGTTCGTGCCCGGGTTGTCGCCCAGCAGGCTGGCGACCGAATCGCCGACCAGTTCGGACAGGGTCAGGAAGAACGCGCGGGCATCGTTGCGGATATGGGTGCGGGTGTTGATCGGCAACACCAGCATCGCCGCGGCGATCCCGATGACCGCCCCGATCGCGGTCTCCTCGATCCGCAACAGCAGCAGGCTGAACGTGAATTCGCCAAGCAAGCCGTACATCAACGCGAGCATGGTGCTGATCCAGAACGTCATCAAGCTGTAGGTCACCTTCATGAAGTAGAAGGCGCAAAAGAGGCAGACGAAGATCATCACCAGCGACGCAATCTTGTTGCCGGACACCAGCGTCGCGACCAGCACGCCGCTGGGCACACCGAGCACCGTGCCGAGCAGTCGCTGCCAACCCTTGTCGAGCGTCTCGGCCCACGAGTTGGTGCCGGCGAAGATCACGAAAGCGGCAATCGCCGCCCAGTACCAGTGCGACGGCGACAGCAGCTCCCCGACGACGATGGCCAGCGCCGCGGCCACGGCGACCTGGATGGCTTGCCGGGTGGTCTGGCGCATGCCGGTCTGCTGCGCCGGCTCCGGCGGCGGCGCGGCAATGTCCGCGGTCTGTGCGGTGTCGGATTCGACGCGTTCCATCCGGGACCGGACTTCGGCGGTCGCCTTGGCGGTGTCGACGACCGCCAGGGCCAGCCGGCGCACCGGCAGCTCGTCGGGGCATTGATCGAGCAGGCGCTGGGCGCGTTCCGCGGTTTGCTTGAGGCCGTGGTCGTGCGGGGTGCGGATTGCCCGCGACAGCATCGCGACGGTGTCGGCGAGTTCGGCGCGGGTGGTGGCCGGCATGTCGGCCTCTGACGCTCGGGCGCCGGCCCTGGCGAGGCGCTCGACGGTGAGTTCGGCGTCGAACAGCCACATCGCGAGGTCCTCGCCGCTGACCCCGGGAAACAGCACACCGGGGTTCACCCGGTCTTCGATCTGCGCCTGAACCATCAACGCGGTCTCGTTGAGCCGGACGGTCCGGATCCGCAGCCGGCGCTGCGACCGCTCGTCGACCCGGCGGTTGCGGACCAGCTCGGCGGTGGTGTCGACGACGATCGCCATCCTCGCGCGCAGCGACCGGATGTTCGCGCGCAGAACGCTTTCCGGCCGGTCGGGCATCAGCAGCATCGCCCACACGTAACTGCACAGGGTGCCGATCACGGTGGCGCCGATCAGCCATGGCAGCTCGGACAGCTGCGCCCGCAGGTACAGCGAGAAGAAGTACGACATGAACGTGACCATGCCCAAAGCCATCCCGCGGGGGCCGAACCGGCGCAGGTAGACCGCGATGAACACCACCACGACGAAGATGACGTCGCCGATCACCGGGTGCGGCGTCACCAGCGAGGCGGCGGTGATCGCCGCCGCGGTGGGCAGCGGCAGCAACGCCATCGTGACGCGTTGCCGGTGTGGATCGGGTTCGTTGACCGACCGCGCCGACACCATCGTGACCAGCGCACCGAGCAGCGCCACGGTCATCGGTTGCCCGGTGGCTTTGGTCAGCAGGAACAGCACCAGAAGGGCGGTGGCCAGCGCGCCGGTGGTGCGGGTGGCCATCCGAAGCCGCAGCAGGCCCGGGTCGGATCCGATCGTCCAGTTACGGGCCCGTGCATACAGCGCGGCTGCGTCACCGAACACCCGTGGCCAGCCTCTCTCCTGCGAAATGCGTGTCTGTTGCCACCGACTCTGGCACACGCGCGAAGATGAGACCCGATGAGCACGGAGGTGACGCTGGCCGATGGCCGCGAGCTGTTGTTCTTCTCACTTCCGGGTAATACCCCGTCGCCGGTGGTTGACCGCCGTCCGTTGCCGCCGTTTGTGCCGGGGGAGTCGCAGCTGCGGTTCGACCGGACGACTGGGCAGTGGGTGGCGATCGCCGCTCGCCGCCAGGACCGCACCTACAAGCCGCCGCCCGACCAGTGCCCGCTGTGCCCGGGTCCGACCGGGTTGACCAGCGAGGTGCCCGCACCGGACTACGACGTGGTCGTCTTCGAGAACCGGTTCCCGGCGCTGTCCGGTGCCGGCGCTGCGGCGACCGTGCCCGACGGCTTCGCGCCCCTGCCCGGGGTCGGACGCTGCGAAGTGATCTGCTTTTCCAGCGACCACACCGGGTCGTTCGCCGAGCTGCCCGCGCCGCATGCCCGCTTGGTGGTCGACGCCTGGCGGGACCGGACCGCCGCGCTGCAGTCCCAGCCGGGCGTCGAGCAGGTGTTCTGCTTCGAGAACCGCGGCGAGGAGATCGGCGTGACGTTGGCCCACCCGCACGGCCAGATCTACGGCTACTCCTATCTGACGCCGCGGACGGCAGTGATGATGGCGCAGGCCGCCGCCCACCGGGGCGGCAACCTCTTCGCCGACCTGTTGGCCGCCGAAATCACCGACGGGGCCCGGATCGTCGCGCGCACCGAGCTGTTCACCGCGTTTGTCCCGTTCGCCGCGCGCTGGCCCGTCGAGGTGCACATCTATCCGAACCGGTTCGTGCACAACTTGATTGACTTATCCGCGGATGAGCTGGACGACTTCGCCCGGATCTACGTCGACATCCTGCAGCGCTTCGACCGGATGTATTCCGCGCCGCTGCCATACATGTCGGCGCTGCACCAGTACGCCGACACTGATTTGTTGCGGGACGGCTACTTCCACGTCGAGCTGATGTCGATCCGGCGCAGCGCGACAGCGCTGAAGTATCTGGCCGCGTCGGAATCGGCGATGGACGCGTTCATCACCGACGTGGTGCCCGAAGCCGTCGCCCAGCGCTTGCGGGATCTCGCGTGACGGTTCGGTACTCGGCACCCGGGCGGGTGAATCTGATTGGCGAGCACACCGACTACAACCTGGGTTGGTCGCTGCCGATCGCGCTGCCGCAGCGCACGTCGGTCGTTTTCGAGCCGTCCGCTGCGGACGAGCTGACCGTGTCGAGCGACCTCGCCGACGATGCGGCGCGAATCCCGTTGACCACCAAGCCCGGTGAGGTGACCGGCTGGGCCGCCTACGTGGCCGGCGTGGTCTGGGCGTTGCGCGCGGCCGGGCATCGCATACCCGGCGGCGTGCTGTCGATTAGCAGCGAGGTGCCGGTCGGGTCGGGGCTGTCTTCGTCGGCGGCCCTGGAATGTGCGGTGCTGGGCGCGCTGTGTCCCGGTATCGACCGCCTCGACCAGGCCAGGTTGGCGCAGCGCGCCGAGAACGAATACGTCGGCGCGCCAACGGGTTTGCTGGACCAGATCTCGTCGCTGTTCGGCGCGAGGGCTACCGCGCTGCTGATCGACTTTCGGGAGCTGACCGTGACACAGGTCGGCTTCGACCCGTCGTCGTCCGGTGTCGAGCTGTTGCTCATCGATTCACGTGAGCGGCACGGCCACGCCGGCGGTGAGTACGCCGCGCGCCGGTTGTCGTGCGAGCGGGCGGCCGCGGACATGGGTGTGGTGTCGCTGCGGGAGGTTAATGACGTCGCGGCGCTCGGGCGCGTCACCGACCCAGTCGACGCGCGTCGCGCTCGGCACGTGCTGACAGAGAATCAGAGGGTCCTTGATTTTGTTGCGGCGCTGCGTAATTCGGACTACGCAGCGGCCGGTCGTATCTTCACCGCTTCGCACGCGTCGATGCGCGATGACTTCGCGATCACCACGCCGCACATCGACCGGATCGCCCGCGCCGCCGTCGACGCCGGCGCCCTGGGCGCGCGAATGACCGGTGGTGGATTCGGTGGCTGCGTGATCGCGCTAGTGCCGGCCAGCCGCGTCTCTGCCGTCAGCGTCGCCGTGAGCGCCGCTGCCGGGAACCAGCCTGTGATTACGTCGACTTACGCCGCAGAGGGCGCATCCGCCACATGAGTAACAGCGGGGCGGGGGTGTTCGCTCTGCCCGCCTCACAGCGACAACTTCACCCGCTCGACAAGTTGTCGCTCGAAGGCGGGCACAAAGCCCTCCGGTCCCGGCGAGCTGCTCGCTCGTCGGCACCCGATGCTTGCGGAGAGTCTCGCAAAGCCAACCGAGGCAGGCCGATTGGCTACGAGTTCCCTATCATCAACTAGCGCAGCACACCTTCGGTCGTCCCTACCAAACCACGACCTCGGCGTTGTCTCCGGCGTAACAACGAGTCGAATTCACCAACGCACCGTTGCTGAAGCGAGCGGAAAAGCCGCCTTCGCAGTCCATTTCGTAGCGTTCGCCGGTAACCGGCGAATAGGCAACAAAGTTGTGCATCATCCCCGATGCGTAGAAAGCGCTGCGAACATTCTCGGCGAACCCGCAGGTGGTGCGATCCCAATGGGGCCTTGACTCCTGCAAACGGTCCGCCTGCCCGCCTCGTAGCGAATTCACGCCGCGTCTTGCCCAATTCGCTCGAAGGCGGGCACAAAGCCCCCCGGTCGGCTCAGGATGCGGGCGTGAATCGAATCGCGCGCAGGCCCAGCTCCTCGATGGCCTCGGCGAACTGGTCGCTCGTCGGCCCCCGGTGGTCGCGGAACCCGATTCCCATCAGATGCTGGGCCCTCCGTACGCCGCGGCCAGCCCAGGACCGGGCTGACCACAAGGCGCATCAACGCCTTCGGTGATCGGTGTCATTTCCTCACGGGAGCGGACGAGACCAGCGTGATCGGAGCCTTGCGAACGGCTTCCGAGACCTCGGCGAACCCGAGCTCGGTGCAGGCACGTGCGGCGACCTGCCGCAGCACGGCAGTGGACAGGACGCGGCGCCGTCGGCACCCGCATCCAAGTCGAACAGTCGAAACAACTCTAGGCGGAGCGACGTGGCCTCCGGCTGTGCTGGCCGTTGCGGGCGGCCGCCTTCGCGCGCTCGCCGCCACGATTCGGACGACGCCTGGGCGCCCGGCTAGGCTGCGCGACCACTGGCTTCGGAGCCGGCGCCTGGTAGGGCGCGATCTCGCCGACCAGCTGCACGACGGACTCGGATGCCGCGGTGACGGTCTGCGGGCGCACGTTGATCCCGGCGCGCTTCAACAGCACCGAGGTGTCGCGACGCTCGTCGGGCAACACGACGGTGACGACGTCGCCGCTGCTGCCGGCGCGGGCGGTGCGACCGGAGCGGTGCAGGTATGCCTTGTGCTCGGCTGGCGGGTCGACGTGCACCACCAGCTCGACCTCGTCGACGTGCACACCGCGCGCCGCGATGTCGGTGGCCACCAGGACCCGAGCTTCGCCGGACGAGAAGGCCGCCAGGTTGCGGTCGCGGGCGGGCTGAGAAAGGTTGCCGTGCAGGTCAACTGACGGCACGCCGGCGTCGGTCAGCTGACGAGCCAGCTTGCGAGCCTGGTGCTTGGTGCGCATGAACAGGATGCGCCGGCCGGTGCCCGACGCCAGCCGGTGCACCAATTCCTTTTTGGCGCCGACACTTTCGACGTGGAACACGTGGTGGGTCATCTCCGGCACCGGCGAGTGGGCCTCGTCGACGGAGTGCATGACGTGGTTGCGCAGGAATCGCTTGACCAGCTTGTCGACGCCGTTGTCCAGGGTCGCGGAGAACAGCAGCCGTTGACCGGACGACGGCGTGGCCGCCAGGATGCGCGTGACACCGGGCAGGAAGCCGAGGTCGGCCATGTGGTCGGCCTCGTCGAGCACGGTGATGTCGACGGCGTCGAGGCTGATCAGCCGTTGGCGCATCAGGTCTTCCAGCCGGCCCGGGCAGGCGACGACGATGTCGACGCCGGCGTTGAGCGCGGATTCCTGACGGGTCTGCGAGACCCCACCGAAGATCGTGGTGACCTTGAGGCCGTAGCTGGCTGCCAGCGGCTCGAGCGTCGCGGTGATCTGGGTGGCCAGCTCGCGGGTCGGGGCGAGCACCAGGCCGCTCGGATGCCGGGGGCGCCGCTTGGCCGTTGCAAGCCGAGCTACCAACGGGATTGAGAAGGCCAGCGTCTTACCGCTGCCGGTCTTGCCACGGCCGAGCACGTCGCGGCCTGCGAGCGTGTCGGGCAGGGTGTTGACCTGGATCGGGAAAGGCGCGGTGATTCCGCGCGCGGACAGGTTGCTGATCAGTCGCTCGGGCACGCCGAGGTCAGCAAAGGAAATAGCAGTCACAGTGGTGTGGTGCCTTTCAGGCATCAGGGGTGGCGAGATTGCCGGGAGGCAAAATCGATCGCCGCGAGAAAGCTTGAGAATGGAATGTCGGAGCAGTCCACGACGGTGTCGGCTTCTTGGATCGCCAACGTTGCACAAGCTTAGCCGACCAGCTGGGCATCCCCATCATCGTGTGAGCAAGGACACCGGGAGCGGAGGGTTCGCCATTTCCGCCCGCGAACAGGCTGGAGTGGCTAATATGTGTTTGCTACGGCGATATCGGGGAGCGTAGTGGGGGGCGTCAAATGAAAGTAAAGATAAGCGTTGTCCTGTCGGTCTGCTGCCTGTCCGGCATGCCTCTTGGTGCCGTTGCCGGATTTGCTGCAGGCGCAGACGATTTCAGGGACGCCATTTACAACGGCGTCAGCGCACTCCGTCAGTTCTGCGGGCCAATCGGTGACGACCCGCGTCTGACGGCGGCCGCGCAACGGCACGCCGACGATTTGGCGGTCAACGGCATCGAGCGCGGCCACATCGGTTCGGACGGTTCGTCACCGCGGGCACGGGTGCTCGACGCGGGCTACGCCAAGCCGGGCGGCACCAGCGAGATCCTGTTCTGGGGCAGCGGAACCCGCGCAACTCCGAGCACGGCGCTGGACCTGTGGATGCAGAGTCCTCCCCATCGCGCGGTTATCGAGGACTGTGCTTTCACCGCGGTCGGCTTCGCCACCGCCTGGACCGGCAACACCCTGATCGCCGTCGGCGACTTCGCCGGCGGCTAGACCATGTCGTTGCGGGTCAGCCACTGCATGACCGGCCACCCAATGAACACCGGCAACCAGCAGGTCAGCACCCGGTAGAGCAGCACGGAGGGCACGCTGACGGCCGCGGGCACCCCGAAGGCTGCGAGCCCACCGATCAGCGCGGCTTCGACAGCGCCGACACCGCCGGGCGTAGGCGCGGCCGACGCCAACGTGCCGCCCACCATCGTCACCACGGTGACGGTGACGAACGACGCGGTGCCGCCAAACGCCTCGACGCTGGTCCACAGCGCCAGCGCCGCGCCGAGTGTGGTTCCGGTGCAACCCAACACGATCAACGCCATCCGCTGGGGCTCGCGCGCCACCTCGGCGATGTCGGTGACGATCTCCTTGAGCTTGGGGGTCACCGCCGTCGAAAGCCACCGTCGCACATTGGGAATCAGCAGAAAGACCCCGACGAGACCCAATGCCGCACCGGCGATCAGGTACAGCATGGTGGATTTCGGCACGAAGTGCGACAGGTCGGTGCCGGCGCCGGCGGCGGTGCTGAACAGGATCAGCAGCACGACGTGCATGATCACCTGCATCGACTGTTGCAGCGCGACAGCGGTGGTGGCGCGCGTCGTACTCAGCCCGCTCTTCTGCAAGATGCGGGTGCTCAGCGCCAACCCGCCCACACCGGCCGGGGTGGTGGTCGCGGCGAAAGTGTTGGCCACCTGTGCAATCGACAGCCGCCAGAAGTTCACCGATTCGTCAGCGCTGGCCCACAACGCGGCCGCGGCGCCGACGTACGTCGACGCCGAGATCGCCAACCCCAGCAGCGCCCACCACCAATTGGCCTTGCCCAGCGCGTTGAAGAACGTCGGCACCGTGCTGATGAACGGATAGGCGACATACACCAGCGCACCGAGCAGAAGCAGCTGGATCAGCTGGCTGCGGCTGAACCGGGTCACCGATTCCGGCTGGATCTTCTCGGTTCCGGTCTGGCGCATCACCGCCGCACGGCTGCGATTGATCACTGCCTTCGCGTCGTTCACCGAGTCGCGAATGTGCTTCGGCACAGCGGTTTTGGTGAGCCGGCGTGACGCGGTCAGCACGGCGTCGCGACCGAGCACCTCGATCGCCGCGGCGACGGCCTCGTCAGCGCCGTAGAGCGCCGTCGTCGTCACCAATAGCTGGGCGATGTCGGCTTGGAGCTGGTTGTCGGTGGCGCCGTATTCCGCGCTGCCGAACCCGCCGAAGAACACCGCGCCGTTGCTGACGGTGATCTCGTGGGCGCGCAGGTCGCCGTGGGCGATCTGGTGGTCCTGCAATTTGCGCAGCGACTCCCACACCTCCGACACCGGCGTCGAGGTGTGGCATTGCTTCAACGGAGCTCCGCGAATCCGCTTGTGGGCGTAGAGCGTCCAGCCTCGGTCCAGGGAGCCGACCGCGATCGTGGCGGTGTTGGCGATACCCAGGTCGCCGACCGCAATGGCCATCAGCGCGCGATGCTCGACGGCGCGGCGCATCGACGTCTGCAGCGGAGCGGTCTCGCTGTCGCGCAGCCGCAGGATCCGCCAGACCTGTCGCAGCGCGCCGCCGCTGCGTTGATGCGGCCCGTACATCTCGACGACGGCGTTCTCGTCTTCGTCGCAGGTGACGGCCGAGAGCACCAGCGGACCCGAACCGGCGGGCCGGACCACCCGCAACTCCTCGACCGCGAACCCGCGTTTGGCCATCGCGCGCACCGCGCCGTCCAGCGGCACTTCGAGCGCGGGGGTGCCGCTGACCAGGATCACCAGCGCGCCGACGAACCAGCCGACCGCGATGCCCAGCACCGAGCGGGCCGGCACGATCGCGCTGACCACCAGGTGGATTGGAATGAACGCCAGCAGCAGCCCCCACCACCAGTGCCGCCAGCGGGCCGGCAGCCACGGGCCCGACACGGTGAGCACCGCGGCCAGCATGGCGATCCACCGCGGGTCGTCGAGGAATTGCGACAGCACCGTGCGCAGGCGGTCGTTCAGGTCGAAGTGCCACTGCGGCGCGGCCAGGCCGGCGCTGTTGATCGACAGCGACAGGATGGACAGGATCGCCGCCGCCGCGTAGGGGATCAGCAGCCGCCACTGCCGGGCGATGATCAGCCCGAACAGGATCATGAACGGCAATGCCAGCACCGCGAGGCCGTAGAGCAGGTAGACCACGTCGGACTGGGTGGGCGTGAGCACGCCGACGATGCGCGAGATGGACATCTCCAACCCGTCCCAGCGGGTGCGGGTGACCAGCGAGCTGGTGATCACGACCGCCAGCAGCGCGCCCGACAGCGCGACCCGCAGCATGTCGTTGGTGCGTCGGGTCAGGGGCTGCAGCAAGCTGCCCGAAACCCTGACTTCGCGACCATCGACGAGCATGCGTTGAGCAACCTCCGTGTGGGCTTTTCCGCGCACAACATATCCGGTGACCTTGGTAGATAGCCGGATTGCAGGGCCTCCGTGCCTGCTTCGAGGCCTTTGCGAGTCACACCTGTCACCCACGCACCAGCGGCACACAGCTGCCACCAAGCCAATTCACGTACTTTCGGGTTATGACCCGAACTGACAACGACTCCTGGGAAATCACCGAAAGCGTCGGAGCGACAGCGCTGGGTGTGGCATCGGCCCGCGCGGCGGAGACCGAACGCGACAACCCGCTGATCCAAGACCCCTACGCGCGGGTGTTCCTCGACGCGGCCGGCGACGGCGTCTGGAACTGGCACGCCGGTCCCGAATTGCCGCAAGAGGTGATAGATGCCGAGCCCGACCTGCCGCTGCAGATGGAGGGCATGGTCAGCTACATGGCCTCGCGGACCAAGTTCTTCGACTCGTTCTTCCTCACCGCGGCCAACGACGGCATCAAGCAGGCCGTGATTCTGGCGGCGGGCCTCGATGCGCGGTCGTGGCGGCTGCCGTGGCCGGACGGCGTGACGGTCTACGAGCTCGACCAGGACCGAGTGCTGGACTTCAAGCTCGAGACGCTCACCAACCACGGCGCCCAGGCCGAGGTCAACCGCAAAGCCGTCGCCGTCGACTTAAGGCACGACTGGCCGAAGGCGTTGCTGGAGGCCGGTTTTGATCCGTCGCAGCCGAGCGTCTGGTCGGCCGAGGGCCTGATGCCGTATCTGCCGAACGCAGCGCAGGAGTTGCTGTTCGAGCGCATTAACGACCTCGCTGCGCCGGGTAGCCGCGTCGCGGTCGAGGCGCTCGGGCCGACGTTCAACGACGAAGAGCTGCGGGCCAAGCGCCGCGCACGGATGGACCGGGTCCGCGAAGTGCTGGCCAAGACCGACCCCGACCGCGAGGTGCCGCGCACCGATGACCTCTGGTACTTCGAGGACCGCGAGCCGGTCGGCGAGTGGTTCGCCCGCCACGGCTTCGAGGTGACGGTGACGCCGGCCGCCGAGCTTATGGAAGGCTTCGGCCGCGCCGCCGACCCCAAGGTCAAAGACTTGGTTCCAGGTAACGAATTCGTCTTCGCGCGAAAGAGCTGACACTCGGTCGGGGTGACACTCGCAGCGGCCACCAGAACCAGCGCCCGAGCAGCCCGGCGATCGACGGGGTCATCAACGATCGGACGATCAGGGTGTCGAACAGCAGACCCAACCCGATCGTGGTGCCCGCCTGACCGATCGAGCTCAGATCGCTGGCCGCCATCGACATCATGGTGAACGCGAACACCAGGCCGGCCGACGTGACGACGCCTCCGGTGCTGCCCATGGACCGGATGATGCCCGTTTTCAGGCCTGCCCCTATTTCCTCCTGGAACCGCGAAACCAGCAGCAGGTTGTAGTCGGATCCGACGGCGAGCAGGATGATCAGCCCGAACACCGGCGCGATCCAATTCAGCGGGAGCCCGAAGATGTACTGCCACAACAGCACCGAGAGGCCGAACGCGGCTCCGAGCGACAACAGGACGGTGCCGACGATTGCGAGTGACGCGACGAGCGCCCGGGTGACGATGAGCATGACGGCGAAGATCAGTGCGAGCGCCGCCACGCCGACGATCATCAGGTCGTAGGTCGACCCGGCCTGAATGTCGCGGTACACCGCGGCGGTGCCGGCGAGATAGAACCGGGCTTCCGTCAGGCTGCTGCCTTTGACCGCCTGGTGTGCGGCTTCCAATTCCGGTGTCACCGAGGCGATCCCGGCCGGGGTGGCGGGATCAGCGTCATGGGTGATGAGGAAGCGCGCCGCCCGGCCGTCGGGCGACAGGAACAGCGTCAGGCCGCGCTGAAAGTCGGGATTGTCGAACGCTTCCGGGGGCAGGTAGAAGTAGTCGCCGCTCTTCGACGCGTCGAACGCTTCGCCCATCGCCGTGGCAGTGTCGGTCATGCGTGAGATCTGGTCGATCAAATTGGTGAACGAACTGTGCATCGTCACCAGGCTGGCCTGCATCGTCGTCATCGCAGCGATGATCGGCGAGAGCTGTTGCGTAAGTTTCGCAATGACGGCATCGGCGTCGTCGGCATCGCCGATGATCGCTGTCATGTTGTCGCTGAACGTGTCGACGCCGTCGATGGACTCGAACAGCGAGCGCACCGCCCAGCAGACCGGGATGTTGAAGCAGTGCTGCTCGGCGTAAAGGTATCCGCGAATGGGGCGGGCCACATCGTCGAAATCAGCGAGGTGGTCGCGCATCTCGTCGAGAGTGGCCTTCATCGTGACGATGTCGGCGCGGGCGCGATGTGTGGTGTGACCCAATTGCCTGACTAGGTCCTGCATCCGCTGCGTCGAGTCGATCACCGTACCGAGTGCGGTGCTCATGCGCAGCATGTCGCTGGCGCGGTCGCGCATGAATTGCAGGTTTTGCCGGACCGGGATCGACTGTGCGCTGATCTGGAAGGGGATCGAGGTGTGCTCGACGGGACCGCCGAGTGGTCGGGTAATGCTCTGCACCATCGCAATTCCCGGCGTGCGGAAGATTTCCTTGGCGATCTTGTCCAGGATGATCATGTCCCCCGGATTACGCATGTCGTGGTCGCTGTCGACCATCAGAACGTCGGGATTCATGGTGGCCGCGCCGAAGTGTCGTTCGGCCGCAGCGTAGCCGACACTCGAGGGCAGGTCGGAGGGAAGGTAGAACCGGTCGTTGAAGCTGATCTTCATGGTCGGCATGATCGCGATTCCGGCAATCGCCATCGCTAGCGAAGCCGCGAAAACCGCTGCTGGCCAACGAACTGCCGCGGTGCCGATCCGGCGCCACCCGCGGACCCTGACCGGCCGCTTGGAGTCGAGCAGGCCGAAACGGCTTGCGACCGCCACGATCGCCGGGCCGGCCGTCAGCGCCCCGGCGACAACCACGAGCAATCCGATCGCGGACGGGATACCCAAGGCTTTGAAGTAGGCCAGCCGCGCGAAGTGCAGGCAGAAGGTCGCACCGGCGATGGTCAGACCAGAGCCCAGGATGATGTGCGATGTACCGCGAAACATACTGTAGTACGCGGTCTCTCGATCCTCGCCGGCCTGGCGGGCCTCCTGGTACCGCCCGATCAGAAAGATCGCGTAGTCGGTGCCGGCCGCGATGGCCAATGACGAAAGCATCGCGACGACGAAGGTCGAGAAGCCGAGAAAGCCGTTGTTACCCAGCATGGCGACGATGCCGCGGGCAGTGCCCATTTCGACGCCGACCATGGCGAGCACCAGGAGCACGGTGCTGACCGAGCGGTAGGTCAAGAACAACATGATCATGATGACGACACCGGTGACACCCATCATGGTGAGCATGCTGGTGTCGGCCGCGTCGTTCATGTCGGTGGTCAAGGCAGCCGGACCCGTGAGGTAGGTGTCCAGACCGGCCGGGGGAGCGATGCGGTGGAGGATGACCCGAACCGCCTTGACCGATTCGTTGCCCAGCGTGCTGCCTTGATCACCGGCCAGAGTGAGTTGGACGTAAGCGGCTTTGCCGTCGCGGCTTTGGACGCCTGCGGCGGTCAGCGGATCACCCCAGATGTCCTGTACGTGTTGCACGTGTGCGTGGTCTGCCCGAAGTTCGCGCACTAGCGCCTCGTAGTAGCGGTGCGCTGGCTCGGCGAGCGGGGATTCGCCTTCGAGAATCACCATGGCCGTGCTGTCGGAGGTGGATTCGCGGAACTCCGCTCCGATCTTCTTGGCGGCGATCATCGCCGGTGCGTCCTGGGGTGACATGGTGACCGCGTGATTGCGCGCCACCGACTCGATCGGCGGTACCAATACGTTGAGGG
Source organism: Mycobacterium paraterrae (assembly GCF_022430545.2). NCBI lineage: Bacteria > Bacillati > Actinomycetota > Actinomycetes > Mycobacteriales > Mycobacteriaceae > Mycobacterium > Mycobacterium paraterrae. The sequence continues at coordinate 2,912,640 of NZ_CP092488.2, forward strand.
CGACGGTCATCAACACCCAGCCGATGATGATCGGGACGGCCCATCGACGGACCAGGCGCGGAAACATCAGGCCGCCTTGACCAGACAGAACGTCTGCGTCCCGGCGGTCGCCGCGACGTGTTCGTCCTTGACCTGACCGTTCACCGTGATTCGGCAGCGGAGCGCCGACTCGTCGCCCTGCGCCACCAGGCTGGCGAGGACCGACGGCAGGGTCGTGGTGATCGTCCGCGACCAGGGCAGGCTGTCGAACTGCAGATCGTGGGAACGCGAGTTCGCGTCCAGGTAGCTGAGACGGCCGCTGGCAGCGCCTTCCCCGAGGACCTCGTAGGTGACGGTCTTGACCGTGGTCTGGGGGAGCGGCCTGGCCTGCGGTGCCGTCTCGGTGAAGATCGCATCGGATCCGAAGACGCCGCGAAGGTGTTGTACAGCAATGGCTCCGAGCGCGACCACGGTAGCGACGGCGACTGCGACCCACATTCTGCTCACTCGCTGCAGCATGGCGTTGACCTCCTCCACGGATCTAGGTTCAGCATACCCCCCGGGGTATATACGAAAGCAAGCGCCTCCGCGCGCGAGGGTCGGATGGAGTCGCTCAGGCCAAGCTGAGGAACAACTTCTCGAGCTCGTCGATCGTCAAAGGCGCTGCGCCGTCAGCTTTTTCGTCGGGGTTATCCAAGCAGTTCCGCAAGCCCGAGGCGATGATCTTGAAGCCGGCGCGATCAAGGGCGCGGGACACCGCCGCGAGCTGCGTCACAACGTCCTTGCAACTCCGGCCTTGTTCGATCATTCCGATGACGGCGCCGAGCTGGCCGTGCGCTCGGCGTAGCCGGTTGAGCGTGGCCTCGACGTCGGGACCCGCGTGTGCAGGGGCTGTCGACGGCCGGACAGGAGTAGTTTTCTTCGCCATGCCCGTTTGTACCATACCCCCACCCGTATCTGGAATATTGCCGGAGGCTGGTGGTGTATATACCCTGGGGGGTATCTAACGAAAGGTATGGACGATGACCGACATCCCGCGGGTGGTGACGCTGTGGCTGGATCCAGTGTGCCCGTTTTCCTGGAACACGGCGCGATGGCTGATGGCAGCCGCCGACAAAATCGGATTCGAGATCGATTGGCGACTGATGAGTTTGGCGGTCCTCAACGATGATCGCGACATGCCCGCCCCTCTGCAACAGCGGATGCGCGACTCGAAGAAGATGGGCCAGGTCATGGTTGCCCTGCGCGACCAGCTCGGCGTCGACGCGATGGCGCGGGCGTATGTGGCGTTCGGAGAGCGTTACTTCGACCAGGGCGCGGCACTCGACGATGAGCTGATCACTGAGATCGCGCCGTCTATTGGACTGGCGGCTGTGACCGACGGGTCGCTCGACGCCGCGGTGCGGCAGTCACACGACGCCAGCCAAAAGGCGCTGGGTGACGTCGGTGGCAGCCCGCTGATCACGATCGACGGCCGCACTTTGTTCGGGCCGGTGTTGACCGCGGTCCCCGAGCCTGACCAGACGACCGCGGTGTTCGACGCAGTCCTCACGCTCGCGCGGACGGACGAGTTCAGCCAGTTGCAACGCCCTCGACATCACTGAAGCGAAAGGACCGCACGCATGGCCAAAAAGCTTATTGTGCTCGGCGCCGGCATCGGCGGACTGAGCGTCGTCAACGAAATCACCTCGTCCCCGGTGACGGAACTCGACATCACCGTGGTCGACGAAGACTTCTCCCACTTCCTCGGCTTCACCCTTCCCTGGGTGATGCGCGGATGGCGGGGCGCCGGCACGGTGCCGATTCGACCGACCGAGGCCGCACTGGGCGGCGTTCGAACGGTGACCGGCACGGTCCGGTCGATCGATCCCTCGTCCAGGCGGGTAAGCCTCGGCGACGGACGCGATCTCGATTTCGATGCACTCGTTATCGCCACCGGAGCCCGTAACGCCGTGCATCGTGTTCCGGGCCTGCAAGATGCCCTCGACCGCAGGGTGGCGGTCCACTATTACGATGCTGAGGCCGCCGCCGACGCGCACGAGGCGCTACGCGCTTTTTCCGGCGGCCGGCTGGTCTTCCTGGTGACCTCGCAGCCGTTCCGCTGCCCGGTGGCTCCGTACGAGGGTGCGATGCTGGCGTCGGATCTGTTGCACGACAATGGGGTACGTGCATCGACGCAGATCGAGTTGTTCAGCCCCGAGAAGCACCCGATGCCGTCGGCCGGGCCGTACGCTGGACCTGAGCTAGTTGAGCTGTTGCGTGACAACGGAATCGACTTTCGCGGCGAGCACGCGGTCGACCATGTCGACGCGGAGCGAAAAGAGATCCACTTCCGCGACGGGACTATCGCCGAGTTCGACCTACTGGTGTTCGTCCCGCCGCACGAGCCCGCGGTGACCTTGGACGGCCCAGGCTGGATCGAGGTGGACGCGGTCACCATGCAGACCCGTCACCCCGGCATCTTCGCGATCGGCGACACCACGGTCGTCACCTCGCCGTCGGGCCGACCACTGCCCAAGGCGGCCATCTTCGCCCGGAACGGGGCCGCGGCCGCCGCGATCAACGCCCTGCACTACCTCGGTTTCGCTGATTGCGCGACGTCGCTGTCCGGCGAGGGCTACTGCTACCTCGACACCGGCGGCGGCTCGTCAGCGCTAGGGCAGGGCAATTTCTTCACCATGCCACACCCGGCCATCCACCTGAGCCCGCCTTCGAAGCAGTTACACCACGACAAGCAGGACGAAGAACGACAGTGGCGGGCGTTGTGGGAGGGCGGCGCGACTACGGCACTGGTTTGACCGGCGGGATGTGCCACGTCCCGTCCAGGATCGACGGCTTCTTCTCGGTCGGCCAGTAGAGCCGCAGCATCAGCGAGAAGTGGTCCTTGGCCGCGGGCAGCCAGTTGGCTTCTTTGTCCGGGCCGGGGGAGTCGGGCTGGATGTAGAAGTCGACTGACCCATCCGGGTTGGGAACGAACTTGTCCCGCGCGCTCAGCGTGTAGCGGTTCAACGGGTTGTCGACGAAGAAGTAGTCGGCGTCGTACATGGTCAGCGACCAGAATCCGCGCGCCGGCGGCAGCTGACCCTTGTCGAAGTGCATGACGTATTTGGTTGCGCCGCTGTACTTCTGCTTGCGGTCGGTGCCGTCGGAGGTGGGGTAGACGGCGTCCTCGGGCAGGTTGGCGCCGACGCCGACCTCGGTGACGAACGCCCGCTGCCGATAGTTGGTGCCGTAGTTCCCGGCTTTGATGGTGTAGGCCCAACCGTTCTTGGAGACGAAGTCGCCGGCGGTCACCCCGTCGTCGCGCCAGCTAGAGATGTTGTCCTGCCCCAGCTTTGGCGCCATCGACAGGCCGGTTCGGGCCGGGGGTGGCAGCTTCGCCGCGTCGAACTCCTGGCCGGGGACGATGCCGATGCGGGCGAGCTTCTCGACTATCGGCGCGTCGGCCGCGGTCGGCGGGTTGGTCTTCAGCAGGCGGGCGAACAGCTTGAAATACTCTGGCGCACCAAGGGCATTCACCTGCTTGCGGGCCGGGGTGATCATGTCGACCGACGCGCTCAGCGGAGCCAGCGGCGGCAGGTACGGCTTGCCGAACTGCGACAGCGGTGTCGCGGTGATCCCGTCTTGCAGCTTGTGCACCGCGTCGTAGTCCTCCGGGGTGCCCGAACAGTAGATGCGGCCCAGCAACCACACCAGCGCCGTGGGCGACTTGTACTCCAGCACGCCGGACGGCAACGAGCCGTGCCAGTTCGGCCCTGTGATCGCGAACGTCCGCGCCTTGCCGCCGCCGTTGCGGGTGCCTGGTGAGGCGAACACGTTGGTCCAGGCGTCGAGCATCGGCAGCAGGAAGTAGCGGTCGCCCATGTCCGGGACGGTGACGATCCACGGTTCCTGGGACACGTCGAACCAGGCCTGGGTGTAGAGCGTGTCGGCGTTCGGGGCGGTCGCGCTGTGGTTGGCGGCGTTGGGGAAGGTGCGCAGGCGGGCGAACTGACCCATCGGGGCCTTGATGTCCTCGGGCGCGGGGACGTTGGTGAAGCTGCGGCGGGTGTACTCCATCGTGACGAGCGGATAGGCGTAGGCGTAGGCCTCGGTCGCGATGTCCATCGCCTCGGACTGCGACAAGCCGGGCACCGCGGTCGTTTGCGGCGCCGGGGCAGGTTGATCGTTACCCCCGCACGACGTGATCAGCATCAGCGTGGCCAGCAGCACGCCGGCCCGTCGAGCGCTCCATCGCATATCGCGATACTTTCACGCCACCTGGAGCGGCGCGCGGCGGTGGCTATATAGCTGGTGGGGGAGCCGGCGGCCCAGTATCAGCAGTCGTTGAATTCGCTTTCCAGTTGTCGCTGAAGTGCGGCCGCCTCCACAGTCTGATAGCTCTGCGGGGCTCGCGTTTTTGGTGCGCCTTTTCCCTGCGTGCAGCTCGGCACCTTCAGCGAACCGATGAACTGGTGAAAGTTGTCGGGCTCGACCATGCGGGCCCACTCCAATCGCAACGGGGACTCTTTAGTAGCCGCCACCATGGCGACGATTGACGTGAGGTCACTGTATGCCCTGGCAGTGTCGGTGATGTATACCGACAGTGCGGTAATCCTCGCGTTGTCGACGCGAACGTAATAGACCGGCAGCGCCAACCGCGACAGCACATTGTCAATCGTTGCCCGCTGCTCGCCGCTGATCGGAACACCGACTTCCCACGTGGGGTACTTCGTCGGTTCGGCCGAACGGATATAGATGGTCATCGGTTCGGCCTTGACGATCGCCAGCACCGCGGTCAAGACGTCACGGGTGTGGTCGACGTCCCGAACCTCGAGCCGCGAATGAGTACCGTCACGTGACCATTGGATTGCCGACCGCGGGACGCGGGTCCTGAGCGCCCGCAAGCGATGTGTGTCATCGACGATCTCGGCGGGGTCGAGCTGTGCGCCGCGCTTCACCTCGAGTGCATCGCCGACGACGAAGTCTGAGGACTGGCGGTAACCGTCGAAATGACCGTCCTTGATACTGGTGATGCGCGAGGCGACAGCGGCAATCTGTTCCTCGCTTGCCTTGGGCATCGTCACCACCAATTTCAATTCGGCGCCGTTCTCGAAATCGTTGACATAGCCGGGATCAACGCTGTCGACCCCCGGCATCTTCGCTATCTCAGTCACTAGACGGTCCGCCTCGGCGGCACGATCCGGAGCGGCGCACGCACCTGCCGCCGCCACCACACACGCCACCGCCGGTATGCAGAACCGCCACGTCCGCCGCCACACGATCCGGCTGGGCGCGACGCTAGTCGAAAGGCCCATCACCACCTCGCCATTATTGGCAACCGGAAGCGCTCCTTTCTTGCGGGCCAAGGTGGCCTCCGCTCGCATCGCCGCCCCACCGGCCTGCCTCCCACCAGAATTGACGCCGAAGGAGGATTATTCGGCTATGCGGTCACGACGGGGTGCCGCTGCGTTCATCGCGGCAGCTCTGCTGGTCAGCGCGATGCTGGTCAGTGCTACGCCCACGTCGTACGAGCCGCCGCCGCTGGTGGCCAACCCCGTCGAGCACGTCGACACCCTGATCGGCACCGGCAACGGCGGCAAGACGGTCGGAGAGATCAACAACTTCCCCGGGCCGTCGGTGCCGTTCGGGATGGTGCAGTACTCGCCGGACACCGTCGGCAACTACGCGGGCTACAGCCACTCCAACGGGCGCACGACCGGGTTCAGCATGACCCACGCGTCGGTGGGGTGCCCGGCGTTCGGTGACATCTCGATGCTGCCGACCACGAGCTCGGTCGGCGACGAGCCGTGGAACGCTTCGGAGGAGATCGCCCACGACCGCAACGAACGCGGCGTGCCCGGCTACTACACCGTGCGCCTGCCGTCGACGGGGGTGACGGCCGAACTGACCGCGACCAACCGCACCGGGGTCGGGCGGTTCCACTATCCGAGCGATCGCGCGGCCCGGTTCTTCATCCGGCCCGGCGGGTCGCTCGGCGGGACGTCGGCGGCGAACATCAAGATCGGCGACGACAACACCACGATCACCGGGTCGGCGACCAGCGGTGGGTTCTGCGGCAAGAACAACGTCTACACGGTGTACTTCGCGATGAAGTTCAGCAAGCCGTTCACGGCCTTCGGTACCTGGGACGGCTTCGAGGTGTTTCCCAATGGCCGCAGTGCCTATTCGAGCTACCAGGGATCGAGCGGCGGCTACGTCGAGTTCGGCGCCGGCTCGGACGTCGAGGTGCGAACGGCGTTGTCCTACGTCGACATTGACGGGGCGCAGAAGAACCTCGCCGAGGCCGCATCGGATTTCGAGACGATTCGTGCCGGGGCGTCGCGCCAGTGGAACGACGCGCTGTCGCGGATCAGGATCGCCGGCTACACCGAAGACGACATCGTCACCTTCTACTCCGCGCTCTACCATTCGCTGTTGAACCCCAACACATTCAACGACGTCGACGGCCGCTACATCGGGTTCGACGGCGACATTCACACTGTGCCGCCGGGCCACACGCAGTACGCGAACTACTCCGACTGGGACACCTACCGCGGGGTGGCGGCGCTGCAGGCGATGGTGTTCCCGCGTGAGGCCAGCGACATGGCGCAGTCGCTGGTGAACGACGCCGAGCAGAGCGGCTCGTTCCCGCGGTGGGCGCTGGCCAATACCGCGACCGCGGAGATGACCGGCGACAGCGTGGTACCGCTGATCGCGAACTTCTATGCGTTCGGCGCCAAGGACTTCGACACCGAGCGAGCGCTGCACTTCATGCTCGAGGCCGCGACCAAAGGCGGGGTCGGGCGCAACGGCTACGTGGAGCGGCCGGCGGTGCGGACGTATCTGAAGCGCGGGTATCTGCCGTTGCCGTCGTCGTCGTGCCACGGGTCGTTCCCGGCGGCGTCGATCTCGCTGGAGTGGTCGGTGGACGACTTCGCGATCTCCCAATTCGCCTCGGCGCTCGGCGATTCCGACAGCGCGCGGGATTTCCTGGATCGGGCACAGTACTGGCAGAACCTGTTCAATCCCACGACGCATTCGATCCAGCCGCGCAATTCGCTGGGCTTCTTTCCTGAGGGGCCCGCGGTCAAGCCGCCGGGCAAGGACTGCTTCAGCCAGGTCGGGTTCGACGAGGGCAATGCGGAGCAGTACGTCTGGTACGTGCCGCAGAACATCGCGGGCCTGGTGACGGCGTTGGGAGGTCGGTCGGCTGCCTCGGAGCGGCTCGATAAGTTCACCTCGCAGTTGAACGTTGGGCCGGTGGACCCGTACATGTGGGCGGGCAACGAGCCGAACTTCTCGGTGCCCTGGCTGTACAACTACCTCGGGCAGCCTTGGAAGACACAGGAATTGGTCGACCGGATACGTGGCACGCTGTTCAGCCCGACGCCCGACGGCGAGCCCGGCAACGACGACCTGGGCGCGATGTCGGCGTGGTTCGTGTGGGCATCGTTGGGGCTGTACCCCTTCGTGCCGGGGACGTCGGTGTTGACGATGAACACCCCGCTGTTCGACAAGGTCGAAATCGCCTTGCCCGAAGGCAAATTCATTCGCATCTCGGCGCCCGGTGCGTCCGGGCATCACCGGATGCAGTACATCAACGGGCTGCACATCGACGGTCGACCGACGAACAAGACGTATCTTCCAGAGTCGGTGCTGGCGGGTGGTGGCGAGCTGGCGTTCTCGTTGTCGTCGAAGCCGAACACGTCGTGGGGGACTGCCGCCGATTCGGTGCCGCCGTCATTCGGTGCGGGCAGTCTGGCGGTGACGATGAACGTCTCGCCATCGGTTGTCGCGATGGACGCCGGGACGGAGACCGATGTGACGGTCAACGTGCAGCGGATGCTCGACGGACCCGGCGACTACGAGATCTCCGGAAAGTCGTTCATGGAAGGCATTTCCGTGGAGTCGGTGTCGGGGAAGTTCGGCGACGACGGGTCAGGTGTGTCGACCGCGACGGTCAAGGTGGCCGGAGGTGTGCACGACGGGTACTACCCGGTGGAGCTGACGACCAAGGCCGGCCAAGGGGAGCGGACGTTCATGCTGCTCGTCGCGGTCGGTGAGGGTGGGGTTGTGGGGGGTTGAAGGTGAACGTATCACCGCAAGCTGGGGCCCATCGCGCGGACTCATAATCCGTTGGTCGCGGGTTCGAGCCCCGCCCGCCCTACGTCAGAGCCTGTTTGTCAAGGTCTCTTGCTCCGAGTCACCGTTTATTCACCGCTTTTGTCGACAGTTCGATCCAGCAGATCGGCCACCTGGTGGTGGATTCGCCCGCGCGTCATGTAGCGGTCCTGGGTCATCGAGACGTGACTATGGCCGAGGTGGTCGGCCCCCGATTCGGGCAGAGAGCCCATCATCGTCAATCAGAGTTGCGACCGCTTTCCGAAAGCTGTGGGTGGTGACTTCAGGGACGCCCAGCTCCTCGCGCACCGCGCGCCATTGCTTGCCGAAGTTGTTTTGATCGCGCAGAGGGCCCGTGGTCGACGGAAAGATCACCTTCGCCTCACCTAGGTATGGAAGCGGGCGCCGCGCGCTTAGCACCGCGACCGCGAAAACGGGATGAGGGGCGGTTCGTCGGCCGGCGGCCGACTTCGCCTCGTCGACGCGCTTGAGCCCCTCGCCCGTCGCCCGGACCACTTTTCCCGTCACCGTTAGTGTTCGTGCCTCGCTGTCGTCGTCGACCCATCGCAAGCCGAGCAGTTCCGACCTACGCAATCCCGTAGCGACGAGCAGCGTGATCGCGATCAACGAGGTCGTGACCGCGGCAGTACTCCGATTCCCTGACTTTCTGCAGTAGATCGCGGAGTTGGTCCGCGGTCAGGCCGACGGCGCCCATGGGTTGCGTCTTGGATCTCAGCGGCTGAACGTCCCGTACCGGGTTCGCGCTGAGCACATTTGCCATCACCGCAAGCTGAAGTGCGCCGCGCAAGATCGTCTTGGCCTGCCTGGCCATTGTTGCCCCGTGAGCCGAGCGCATGGAGCGTAAGGGCGATACAGGTGGACTGGAGCTCTGACAGCTGGCGACGAGCGGCTTAAAATCGAGGACCGTCAATGGTGAATGACCGCAGACGATCTGACGCAGGTGCCCTTAGCCGAATATGGCCGGACATGTCCCGCCACGGACGTACGGTCGACGTTGTCTGCGTTGCTGCGGAGTCCGTAAAGCAGGGGGAGGGAAGGTTTTCGACGATGTCAACAGGTAGCCCCAACCAAAACTCGGGGCATCCAACCGACCTAGTGCAGCAGACCATTAACGTACTTCAGGCCATATCGCCGCATAGCAAAATAACGCTCATAAAGCCGTTATCGGGAGGCCGGTCTGGGGCGCAAGTACTGCTATGCGACTTAAAGGCCTTCGAGGTGGCTGAATCCGCGGCTCCCAAATTGAACGGCCAATACATTCTGAAGGTACAGACTGTCGCGTCACCCGATGGATCTTCCTATCAAGCGTTTCTCGAACGACACGAGGGATTCGCGAATGGTCACGTTCCTGATCTAGTATTCGCCCATTCATCGAGCGGTTTCCGTATTGAAATCTACGATGTCGCGGGCTTTAGCCTGGACACTGTGCGCACGCTCGAAAACGTTAGTAAATTCGACGATCGAGAAGTCGCAGCGGCGATCGCCTCCGCGGGACTTCTGGCAGCGCAGCTCGATGCGCAAGGCGAAGTAACTTACGATCATGACATAAAGATGACCCTGCGGGATTGGCTTGGCGCAGATTTTCCGGATAATCCGCGTGGGAAGCGGATTTCATTAGTTCGCGAATCAATTGGAGTAGAGACCGACGGGTCCACTTTTCATTTCGAGGGCGAACTACTTCCAGATCCTGTAAGCATACTCTCGTTATCTACGGATAATAAAATCGGCATTCTAACCGGCCTATCTCACGGAGACCTGCATCCAGGAAATATCCTTGTCCGTGGTTCGTTCTCTCAGGGTGCCAGGGAGTATTGGATCATTGATCCGAATTGGAGTGTACCCGGACCGCTGCTCTACGATCAGGCATATCTCGAGGTAGCGCTCCTGCTCAATAACCTTTCAGCATGCCCGGATAGCCGATTCACTGCACTTCTCGGTGCAATGGACGATCAGCCCACACTAGTGCGGTCGGAAGTCGATTTGATGGGAAGCGTGCTTGTAAACCTCTTGAAATCGATACGTCGAAAGAACCACGAAGTATTGGCTGAAAAGGAACCGAAACGTGGCGACCTTTGGAGATTGCAATCGAAACTCGCGCGAATTGCAGCTGGTCTCAATTGGGCGGCGAAACCATTGGATGATCTCGCCCTTCAACAAGCTGCTTATGTATATGCAGCGTGGACGACACGTCAATGGGCACAGCGGCACGAACCAGACCTCTGGGAGAATCTCGTGTCAAGTGCGCGGCCCATTCAGACTGCGACGATTGCCGCTGATGCGGAAGCGATTCGATTGTGGGATCCGTTCCACAAAGCCGGCCAGAGCATTGATGTTTATGTTATCGCAGATAAGATCGACGCCTCGCACGTATTAGACTCTATGTCGACGGTCCCTTGGGTATCTATCATTGACCTTGATCCTCAAAGCGATTTGTCTGGCACTCAATCAACGCTCCTAGAAAATCTTAAGATCCACCGCCACACGGTTGTTTACGGAGAACGTGCTCAAAGAAGCTTACCGACCACTTCGACGAACTGGCTAATGGCGAATGGTTGGGCTAGTAGAGGCGAACCGTCTGCAAAGGATCACCTTGAATGGCGACGCCGGGGTTACCTCGCAAGAGTTCGACAATTGGTCGATTATGTCGCCGACCATACGACGGCCGCTGACGCGGCAGTCCTCCTCCTGCATTCAGGACGGTCGAGCAATTCAATGCAGGACGTGTACGACTATATAGACGAACGTTATGGCGGCGTGCAGTATCGCCTCGACTTAACAGTCGAGCAAGACCGCCCAGGGTTTGATCTGGATCGCTTTTTCGCCAGCGTCGGACCATCGTTGGCCGAACTCAGTCCGGCCGAACGAACCCTTCCTGGAGCCTCGGGTCCCGTGCGGATCGACCCGGCCGACCTGTATCGGTTAGAAGTCGAGCTCGAAGTTTTGCATAGCGCTGTACTTCAGACCGAAGCGGCGTCCCCACCACCTACGGACGAATTTTGGCGCGGTCGTCCCCCCACGTGGGGAGAGCTCGACGCAGGAATCGATTTGCCGCGTGATGCTACGCCTGGGCTAATTCGAGACTTACGCAACAATCTGGAGCACAACCGGCTGATTGTAGTTACTCTCGACCATTCACCTGGTGCCGGAGGCACCACTGCTGCGCGCCGCGCCGCATGGGATCTTCATTATGAATATCCCACCGTTCTGCTCCGCAGGTATTCGCCGCTCACAGCTGAAAGAATAGACGAACTGCACCAGGCGCTGGGGCGTGCAGTCCTAGTGATAGCAGACGCGGCCGACATGGAGGAATGGGATTTTGGCGCTCTACTGGCAGAACTTCAGTCACGGAATAGTCGCGCAGTAATACTTTCACTGCACCGGTCGAATACCAGGGATAGCGATTCGCACCACATTTTCGACCCGATGTCTGAAAAAGAAAAAAGCCTGTTCATCGGCGAATACGCGGTGCGCGCCGTAGATCCAGTAGCTAAGAAACGCTTAGATGACCTACGTCGACGCCGAATCGGTGAGGTCCCTGATCAGTACTTTTCGCCTTTCTATTTCGGCTTGTGTGCTTTCGACAACGAATTTAGTGGACTCGATCGCTATGTCCACCACCACACCGTCGGCTTGACTAAGTCGCAACGCGAGATAGCTGAGTACTTAGCCTTGATGACCCAGTATGGGCAGGGCGGGATTCCGGCCGATCTCATTAGGCGGTGGCTTGACGCTGATCCCCCTGAGTCCGGCTCGCTTACCGACGAGTACCTCTCGTCTCTGCTCGGGCCCGATCTCCGTCACTTGGTCGTGTCTTCTGGTGGGTACCTTCGCCTACTGCATCCGCTAGTGGCGAACGAAGTATTGGAAGCGGATAAAGCCGACGGCTCGCGGACAAGTCTGGCCCAAGTGTCAGTTAACTTCATTCGTAAGGTAGCGAGCTACTTGGGGTCGGGTAGTCGACCCGCAACAGAAATGTTATTCAGCCTCTTTATTAGGCGAGAGCCAAACGAACAGCTTTCAGAACTCGTCGGCCAAATGTCAGACCCGGAAGGTGAGCTCGTATTCGAAGAACTCACAAACCTCTATCCAAACGAAGCTCACTTCTGGAACCATCGGGGCCGCTTTCATATCTATCGAGTTAAGGGTGACTTCAGTAAAGCGGAGGAGTATCTGCAGCGTGCTGTAGAGGAATCGGAAGGCGCTGATACGCTTCACTATCACACTTTAGGTATGGTTAGACGATTTTGGATAGAGTACGAACTGACCGAAGCATTGAAGAATAGAACTGTATCTTCGCCAGCAGAACTCCTTTCAGTGCTTAAACCACTTTTCGATAGCGCAATGGACGCTTTCGCCCACGCGCGAAATGACGCAGCACGTTCGTACGGTTGGGTATCGCCGATTCAAATGATTCACTACGTGCTCGGCGGGCTGGTGCAAGTGGCTGGTGCGGACAGCCTTACTGCGTTGATCGAATCGAAATCCGACGTAACGCTATGGATCGCTTCTCAGCTCGAGCAGGCCGAATCTCTGCTTGAAGAGATCCGAGCCACAGAAGGTGAGCGACGAAACGGGGGCTATCACCGACGCCTGTTAGACAGCCTTACGCTGTTGTACGGCAACATAGACGAGTTACTCGAACGCTGGCGCAGCGCGAAGAAGGAAGATCCCGACTCCGTGGCGCTCGGACTCGTTTTGGGCCGCACGCTATTCGCTAGTAAGGGCCGAGATTGGTCGACAGTTGCAGAGGCTGACTGCCGCGAAATATATCAGACCATGAGACCTACTATTGAGGAGGGACGGGCTAAAGACGCCGATCTTAGGATTTGGTTTCAGGCGTATCGGCGATTGCCGGAATACTCAGAACAAGATGCCAAAGAACGACTCAGTTGGTATTCCGAACACCGCGACAGCCTCGACGCGTCGTACTATATGTATATATTGCAGTTCTTGGCTTGGCTCCGCAAAGACCTGACCACGCAGGACAGTACTCGCGTATATCTAGACAAGTGTAAAAGGCTGTCAGCCGGCCGTCGACGTGACTGGAGCTATGAATGGTACGGAGTCGAGCGTCGACCTCACATTCTGGTTCACCACACCGAATTGGGCAGGAGGAAGCGAGAGCCTCAAGGCTTCTGGGAGAAGCCGGATGAACTTGAGCGCATTGATGGGATAATTGATCGAATACGTGGACCGCAGGCAGGCGAAATTAGAGTCGCTGGTGGCCAGCTGACAGCATTTTTCGTGCCTGGCAATAAGTTCCTGGCTACTCGCGACATAAATGCCGCGGTTGACTTTTTTCTCGGCTTCAGTTATAGCGGCCTGCGTGCGTGGGAGGCTGACTATCCCGGGCTGCCGAAGGCGCACCGAACCGGGCGAATCACGAGCTCAAAACAGGGCCGTTCGGTCCCGCTCGGTGGCGGCATGGACCGGCCCCTTGGTGGTGATGGCACTTCGGGCGCGGTTGTTCAGGACCAGGGAATTGGCACAGGCGCACTCGATAAGAGCGCCGGCAAAGTCGTCGTTCAACAGATCGCTGAACAGCTTCCAGGCGGTGATCCGCGGCGTCGAATTGCAGTCGTTATAAGTAAGGCCGTTGACACCGCACGCGCCGGCGGGCAAGCATTACAAGGTGTCGATGTTGGAAACGCAATCGTGTCCAGCCTCGGATCGTCAGAATACAAGCGGTTCAAATCGACCACGGGCAGCCTGAGAACTGCTGTCGAGTCCTTGGGATTTAGTACCGCAGATACCGAAGGCGGTTTCTCTGTAGATTTCCCGGACTGAATCGGCTGCCCACCGCGGACTTCGCCTAGGTATCTAGTCCGGGTGTCCGCTACGGGTTCCAATCGTCGGGACCACACTCTTCACTTCAACGCCGGTGTGCTCGGCCAAAGGTAACGTAAGTTCGAGCCGTCGAAAAGCGGTGGGGTGTTGCTTGACCCCCCACAGTCGCCGTTTAATCGAGTGCGACGAGGCCAACCTCAGTACACCATCGGGCGGCGGACAGAGTGTGTCTCAGGGCTCCTGATCTTGGCAGTGCCGTGCTCGAGCTCGCCGCCCCCGAACGCTTAGGCGGGGTCGCGCAGCTCGTGCTCGACTGCGCGGCGAATCCACGACGAGACGGAGCGGTCGTCTGCCGCTGCCGCGGCGCGGACTTGTTCCAAGAGTTCGGGTGGGAAGCGGACGGGGACGGTGGCGGTGAGCCGTCGGCGCCCTGTTCCTGCGGTTCTTGGTTTTCCGGATGGGCGTAGAAGTTGTATTCCTCGTCGGGGGTCATGGGATGGTTCATCTGCCTCTCCGGTATTAGTCAGCGAGGTTTTTGGAGGCCGGGTAGCAGCCGATGGGGCGGCATCGTCGTGGGTTCCCGTCGCGGGCCCGGGCGAGGGCACCATCAGGACAGTGCCGCCGAGTTCCGCGAGCGGCGGATCAATCGCAAAGGCATCGCGGGTGCGGCAGTTCCAGACGGTGTGTCCGGGCAGCTGAAGTGCGCCGCCGGGAACACTCTGGCCACCTGTCGGAGCCCGGCGGCGACATGACCAACGCCGCTACCGAGGGCGCCGCACCCCTCGGACGGAGAGACCGCTGTCTGGTGATGACTTTGTCAAGGGGGGCGTCGGACTCTAGCCCCTAAGCCATCGATTGACAGAAATCGGGCAGTCGCGCATCAAGGCGCCGTTCGGGGTACGGGGTTATGGGTGCAGTAGGGCATTACGTCTCCACAACCGGCGCGGCGTACGGCCCATCGATGATCGGCGTGACCACCGCAGCGCCAGCGGTCAAAAACCCGTTGTGCCCAGAGTTCCTTCTGGTATCCACCGGCGGGGACCCTACGCGTTGGACTCCCGGCGGCCAACCCGCAATGTGGCAACCACTCGCGGTGGTTTCCGCGGCTGGCGTCGCCGCAGCCGATAGTGCTGCGTGCTGACCTTGATTATGTGGTCGGCCCGCCGCCAAACTTGTGAACGGATTTGTGAACGAAACTTCGCGACACCGACGAGATCAGGCGAATCATGCGCGACGCATAAGATGGTGACACTGCTCTGACCTCGACATTTGAGACATGCGAATCATGGTGCAACACAAAGGTTCTTACTCATAACCCAGCGATTGCGAGCGATGGCCCGCTACCAACTGAGACGGAGTTCCGAGAACAGAGCCTTGGTGGCTCCAGCAAATCACACCGCCGACTCCTCAGGACATGACTCCACCGCTGGCGTTGTCACACTGTTGTCACAACTGGGTTCGTATGGCTGGAGATGGCGAGAGGCAGCAGGAGGGCATTTTCGCTGGTCGGATCTCATTCAGACGCGCTGCGAGACAACAGAATTCGGCCGATGTCCGACAGGGGGGCCAAGTGGCCGCAATGGCGAGCTAATTGCCGCGGCATTGATTGCCGGCTACCCGATGCGTGAGCAGCGCGGCTTGAGCCCGCTATTTGGGATGCGGAAAAGCGACTTAGACAGAGCGATTGCCGCCAGGCCTCGCTGACAGGGTCTTCCTATCGAACTAACACCGACTGGTACGCCGGCAACATGGTCGCGCTCGGCACTTTGTTGGTACCGCGTCCTGGTAGCCGCCTGGTCTACTGCAACAACGTAAATCAACTCCACGGACAACTATCTGTGGGCACCGGCGTCGCGGAGTGCATCGCACACTGTCGAGACGGCATCGCCAATAGCGACGTGCTCCCACACGCGGATGACAATCCATCCCGCTTCGGTCAGAATCCGGGTCTGTTCAACATCTCTTCGAGCGTTCTTTGCCAGCTTCGGCTCCCAATAAGAGTTGTTGGACTTTGGGGGCCGTCCGTGTTCAGGACATCCGTGCCAGAAGCACCCGTCCAGGAACACAGCTAGGCGATAGCGCGTGAATGCAATGTCGGGTCTGATGATGCGACCCTCGGCTCGCACTGCATAGTCCTTCCGGAATCGCAGTCCCCGGGCGTGCAGCGCGCTTCGTAGGAGCCGTTCGGGCCGCGTATCCGTGCGCCGTATCGCAGCCATGTTCCGGGACCGTGCTGGCGAGGGCGCTATCAACGCGGGTTCCGCGTTCCGCCCCGGCGCGTCATTCTCGGCTCCACCCGGCACAAGCCGTACGGTACTGCGTGGGAACTTGTCCCCATGTCAGCGACCCCAGGTATCATCGAACATGTGTTCGAGATCCGGGTGCAACGATGGGGTATGGAAGGAGCAAGTCGACCTATGGGACGTCGCAAAGCTACTGATGGCGTCGACGCAATAGAAGGGGCTCGACCGTATCGAGTAGCCAGTTTCTTCGCCGGTATCGGCGGATTTGATTTGGGTTTCGAGCACGCGGGGATCGAGACCGTCTGGCAGTGCGAAAAGAAGTCGTTCTGCCTCGACATCCTCACCAAACACTGGCCCGATGTTCCTCGGGCGGACGACATCACGAAGGTGGTTGCCAATGACATCCCCGAAGCGGAAATCTGGGCGGGTGGCTTCCCCTGCCAAGACGTCAGCCTTGCCCGAATGGGGCCCCGCAGTGGACTTAGAGGAAAGCAGTCGGGGCTCTTCTACGACTTTGCGCAACTTATTGGCGCGCGTCGCCCCGAAATTGTCATCCTCGAAAACGTTGCGGCACTGCTCTCTTCCCACGACGGACGAGATTTCGCAGTCATCATTCGGACGCTGGCCGACTTCGGGTATGGCGTGGCGTGGCGAGTACTTGACAGTCGCTACTTCGGCATCCCCCAAAGTCGCTCTCGAGTCTTCGTTGTCGGATCTCTTGGAGACCCGGAGACCGCCGGCTCGATACTTTTTGAGCCCGAATGCGGCGACCGGGATGATGAGGCGCGCCGACCGGATGGGACGAAACCTGTTTCCCCCTTTGCGGTCCGCGTTGGAAATCCTAAGCAAGGGTACGTAAAGAAGCTGGCACATTGCCTTTACGCTGAGTCGGCCCGCCACACTGGGACGGACTGGTCCCGCAATTACGTGTCGTACCCGGAGGGGGCAGTCAGGCGATTGACACCCTTGGAAACCGAACGGCTGCAGGGTTTTCCCGACAGCTGGACGATGCCGACGCACGAGATGCCGAACCAGGAGACCCTTGAATCGGCGAGGTACCACGCATGCGGAAACGCGGTGTCAGTACCGGTGGCCGAATGGTTAGGGCACCGCATAGTTGCAGCGCTCAATGCTCAGCGCGCTGAATCTCAGACGTCAGAACTGAAGGTCACGCCGAGGTCTGCGTAGAGACGCGTAAGGTAGTTAACGCTCGGGTGCAGCTGGGGATCTTCGGGTAGCCAATCCGCGGGAACTGCGGTGCCCTCGACCGCGATTCGCGACTTGCTTTGTTGATCGATCAGATCAGCCAGGGTCGTGAATCTCAGGTAGTAGCTATCGCCTTCTTTGCGGATCGCCAAGACACCGGCGTCGAACGCCCAGTGATGCAATTTACAAAGAGCTATCCCATTTTCGACAACGTCAAGATCGTGTTGACTCCAAGCGAGGATATGAGCTGCATCAATTCCCGACCGAATCCCGTCAATTCCTCCGAGCTGTGCCCCGCAGAAGGCACACCGGTTCCGGTATGCCGCACGAACTTCGGCGCTGAACCTGCGCCCGGCCGCTCCGCGTACCTTGGCTAGTCGGTACTGGTGTGCAGACCGGACGCTGACCTCCGGGGCATCTTCGCCTAGCTCATCGGGAGGCGGAAGGGTCGGGCCGGACGGCGGCGCTATGCGGAGCAGCCCCTCAAGCGCGGGTAAGGGGTCGAGACCTACTTGATATGACGAACCGGGGGAGGCGGCTAGTGCGTTAATGACGTTGTTGACGGTCGTCGTGAGTTGGCGCCCGACAGCGTCACCGCTGGCGATGAAGTTCTTGTGGTTAGTAACAAGAGCGGGCAGCCCGGACGGAAGTAGGGCGGCTTGGTCGTAGACGGCCTCGATTCGACTCCACCGCGCGGCGACGCCGATGTCGTCTGAGTGGCCTTGATTGGCGACCGTGATGAAGGACGGATCAAACGTCACCAGATCGGCGACGCCGCTGAATTCGCTCTCGGTCCCGAAGCCAACGTCGGTAATCGTGTAGTCCTTCGCCCGAATAATGGGCAACGTGTTTGGCGTGTTACGGAACGCTCGGGTGGGGTCCGGTAACAGCAGCATGGGCGCGACGATGCGAGAAATTTGTATCGGGCTGTCGAGCATCGACCGAAGTCGCGGCTTGCCGCTTTCTGCAGGGTCGAGCCAGAGGCCGGTGTCCCGGACGATCCCATCGGGCCATCGCATGTTGAAGGTCCAGCCCTCTAAACCGAGAGCGTTGAAACCCGAGTGATTACCGACAACTTCGTACTCGCCTCGGCCCCCCGAGGTGCGGAAGCCAATGTGCAAGCCAATAATCCTTATTTTGGTTCCCGAGCCGCCGCGCGTTCGCGGTGGAATGCCAGTCTCTCATTTCGCAGCGCATGGCCATGGATGCGCGTCACCCGTGTCGACGTACCGGACCGGCGCGCCGCCGAGACCGCCCAGGCTCGTTGGCGAGACACGATTCATCCGCGACTCTCAATCCGCTCTACGGCCATCCCGATCCCAATAACCGCAAAGCCGCCGATGTTCTCAATAGACGAAGCACCGCCAGGATCGTGCTGGATAGCAGCGGCGTACAAATGCTTAATGTGCGACCGGTTCGTACGTTGGCGACGAGAAAACCGCACTAGCCATCGTCAACGTTGCCACGTTGGCGTACTGCCCGACCCACAACGGTGTCGCGCACATTACTCGCGGGGAAGCCAAGCGCGGCAAACTATCTTCGCCAATCAAAGTGAGCCGCTTGAAGTGGTCGATGCGGAGCGCGTGCCCGAGCCGCCCATTTCGCGGCTCGGCGTGGCCGGGAACGACATGCCGCGCCCAAAGAAGACGGACGACGCTAACAACGAGTCGGCACCGTTCAGCGAGCGAAGGGTGCTTAAGCCGCCGGTTCCTCTGTCGTACGACGCCGCGTCTGCGGAGATGCGAGCATCACGACTGCGAGCAACGTCTCAAGGTCGTCGTGCCCGCCGTCGACCGAGATGACATTGCAAGTTGTCGTGCAGCGGCTTGGCGACCATGCTTTGTAGCTCTGTTTGTATCAACTGGCGTAACTTTATCTCCGTATTGAGTTGCGCTGCAGGTCAGCGGCCTTATCGAGAGGAATGACATTGCGAGTAGTCGCGTACGTGAGAGTGTCGTACTGCCGAACACGGTCAAGATCAGTTGTCGTGCGTGCTGATTGCTCCGTGCGGTGTTCGGGTTAAGAAGTTTCTGGCTAGTCGACGAACTTTGCCGCCGTCGTCGAGGACTTTGAAGTCGAAGTCGACCGCTCGGTATGAAAACTATATGGCTGGTACCCAATTGATGGTATAAAGGTACCTTATGGCATTGAACATTAAAGATGTGTCGGTGCACGAAGTGGTCAAGCAGATCGCGAAGCTCACCGGCGAGTCCCAGGCGCAGGCTGTTGCGACTGCGGTCAGGGAACGCCTCGCGCGACTGCAGGGCGACGACCTTGCGGCCCGCCTCCTTGCCATCGGTCATAAGACCGCGAGTCGGATGAGCCCCGAGACCAAAATGCTGGATCACGACACGCTGCTCTACGACGGGCGCGGGCTGCCCGCGTGATCGTCGATACGTCAGCGATCATCGCGATCCTTCGCCAGGAAGACGACGCCGGGATCTTCGCTCAGGTCATCGCGCACGCTGACACCCGAAGGCTCTCTGCGGCAAGCTATCTCGAATGCGGGATCGTTCTCGATTTCCAGCGAGATCCGATCGTCAGCCGAGCTCTCGACGCACTCGTCGAGGAGGCAGGTTTCGTGATTGAGCCGGTGACGGAACACCAGGCCCGCCTGGCGCGGCAGGCCTACGCAGATTTCGGCAAAGGACGCCACGTGGCCGGGCTGAACTTCGGCGACTGCCTCGCATACGCCCTCGCGCTCGACCGACGGGAACCCCTGTTGTGGAAGGGCGACGACTTCGGTCACACGGGTGTCGAGTCCGCTCTCGTAAAAGAAGCCGGGTCCTGAGCTGCGGGCAGACTCCTCTGTCCCGTCCGTCGTCGCGGTTGTGACCCATCCCCACAAACCCAACCCACTGCGTCCTGTGTCATGACCACGCCCACCGCACGCCAGAACGGGGTATACCTCGTCGATGACTGACGTGAAATTCCTCGAGCTGCACGGCGACAAGGTTGCCTACCGCGACGAAGGCAGCGGCGAGGCGCTGCTGCTGATCCACGGCATGGCCTCCAGCTCGGAGAGCTGGCGGGCGGTATTGCCGCAGCTAGCGAAGAAATACCGGGTGATCGCCCCCGACCTGCTGGGCCACGGCCAGTCGGACAAGCCTCGGGTCGGCGATTATTCGCTGGGCGCGTTCGCGGCGTGGTTGCGCGATTTGCTCGACGAACTCGGCGTCGGCCACGCCACCGTGGTCGGCCATTCGCTCGGCGGCGGCGTGGCCATGCAGTTCGTCTACCAGCACCCCGATTACGTCAAGCGACTGGTTCTCATCAGCAGCGGCGGTCTGGGGTCTGACGTCGGGCTGATCCTGCGGCTGCTGTCGGCGCCCGGAGCCGAGCTGGTGTTGCCGATCATCGCGCCTAAACCCGTGCTCACCGTCGGCAACAAGCTCCGGTCGTGGCTGAGTTCAGCTGGCATACAGTCGCCGCGCGGCGCGGAGATCTGGCGCTCCTACTCGTCGCTGTCGGATTCTGCGACGCGGCAATCATTCTTGCGGACGCTGCGATCGGTCGTCGACTACCGCGGCCAGGCGGTCAGCGCGCTGAGCAAGCTCGGCCTGCGCGAGCACCTTCCGATCATGGCGATCTGGGGCGAGCAGGACGACATCATTCCCGTCAGTCACGCCTACGCCGCGCACGAGGCACGCACCGACGCACGACTCGAGATCCTTCCCAACGTCGGTCACTTCGCTCAGGTCGAGGCACCCAATGCCGTGGTCGAGCTGATCGAGGACTTTATCGCGACCACCGACGTCAGTGCCGCCAGCCCTGTCCGGCCTAGCGTGGAGTAGACAACCACACCTCCGACGGGAGCAACCTCATGGAAACCTGGGATGCGATCCAGGCACGACGCAATGTCCGCCAGTACAAGCCCGACCCGGTGTCGGACGAGGACCTGGACCGCATCGCCGAGGCCGGCTGGCGGGCGCCGTCGGCGAAGAACCGTCAGCCCTGGGACTTCGTGATCGTCACCGACAAGACCCAGCTCCAAGAACTTTCGACCGTGTGGCAGGGAGCCGGTCACATCGCGGGCGCCCCGGCCGCGATCGCGTTCGTGATTCCCGAACCGCCCGACGAGCGTCGACGGGTCACCGATCAGTACGACGTCGGCCAGGCCACGATGGCGATGATGATCGCGGCGACCGACCTCGGCATCGGCACCGGTCACTCGTCGGTGGGGGACCAGGACAAAGCGCGTGCCATCCTCGGTGTACCCGAGGGCTACCAGGTCGCGTACCTGATGGGTGTCGGATATCCCGCCGACCGCCCACTCAAGCCGATCCGCAAACCGAGCCGCCGGCCGTTCGAAGAGGTTGTCCACCAAGGACATTGGTGATTCAGCGGAGCCAGTCGTGTTACGGCATCCACCGGGTCAAGGCAGCGACGGGATCGACGGTGCCTTGGCCTACTACGTTGTCGGGCCCGCCGTTCGGCGGTTTCGCCGTTTGTACCAGCTGGTCGATGATTTGACGTGAGGACATGCTGGGGTACTTAGCGCGCACCAGCGCTGCTACGCCGGCGACGGCCGCCGCTGCAAAGCCGGTGCTGATGGGAAGCAGTACCTGGTTACCGGGACCCTGGACGGCATTGATGAGGGTGTTGTCGCTGTTAGAGAAACCTTCGACATCTGTGCCGGGTGCGGCGATCGACACCCAAGGGCCGGCGACGCTGGAGGGGAGCGCCGCGTTGCTGTGCGCGTCGACACCACCAACGGTGAGCACATAGTCGCTGAACCAGCCGGGGCTGACAACCGTGTCGACACGCGACGATCGTCGCTTCGCACCAGAGTTTTGCTGACAGCCGGGCGCGCTGGTGTCGCCTGCCGCAGAGATGATGACCGCGTTTTTATCGATGGCGGCGTACCGCAATGCAGCGCCCAAGTCAGATTGCTCGATGATGTCGTCGGCGTTCATGCAGATCACCGACGAAATATTGATGACGTCGGCTCCCAAGTCCGCGGCATGAACGACCGCGCGAGCCAGCGTACGAATACTGGTCGACCTGGCGTGCGCAGACCAATCGTTGTGCGGCTTGGTCGGGGCGAACGCTTGACTCCACTGGCGTATGGAAATAACGGTCGCATCGGGTGCGATTCCGCTGAAACCGTCAGGTATTGGTGGATTCGCCGGACTGCCGGCGATCATCGAGGCCACGAGCGTGCCGTGCCCGTCGCAGTCCGCTAACCCGTCACCGTCCGCGGTCATGTAGTCACCGCCGCCGACTAGCCGCGGGAACCGCGGGTTCGGACGCACTCCGCTGTCGACGACCGCAACTTTGATGTTGTGGCCGCGGCTGTAATGCCACGCCTCGTTGATGTCGAGAGCGCGCAAGTATTCCGGCTGAGCCTGAAGGTCGCTGCCAGGCTGCACTTCCATGTCGGTGCATTCGCTCGACTGACGCAACGGCTCGAGCGGTGACGGCGGAGCGTCGGACGGCGGTGGAGTGGTATCGACATGCGGCGGCGCTGGATCGCTCCGGATGGGTTGCGGATTGCGTGGCGAAGCCGAAGTTGATGTGGGCGCGGCATGTTTCGATAACGGTGACCCATCCTGACAAGCGACCAAGCTGGCCACGATCAGACTCACCACAGCGATGAGACGGGCCGCCACCCGTGCTCCTAGTGGGTCGAACGCGATGCGGATCAACACGTCCGCAACCCCAAAAGACTGTGAGGCGAGCAAGCGTTTCGGCAGGGGCAGGGGAGCTGGCGTGCGGCGCCTCACTAGTCGGACGCTATCAGGATGCGGCGGTAGGGGATACTCACCTGATCAAAGCAAGATCTGCTC
Source organism: Mycobacterium paraterrae (assembly GCF_022430545.2). Classification (NCBI taxonomy): domain Bacteria; kingdom Bacillati; phylum Actinomycetota; class Actinomycetes; order Mycobacteriales; family Mycobacteriaceae; genus Mycobacterium; species Mycobacterium paraterrae. Next base: position 2,935,768 of record NZ_CP092488.2, read on the forward strand.
CTTCAGCAGAAGACAGTCAATCATCGCGCAACGCCGTGGGACTGCCGTTGTCCACTACGGAGATTGGTGACGCGTCAGCGGCGCGTCAATCGAAGACGAACGCGTGAGTTTTCGAGCGTGAGAGGCAGCGTTTCATGCGGGCTGAGCTTCACACCGGTCGCCGCCGGGTTGCGCTCGCTGAGCAACGCCGTCAAGACAGTGACGCCGATTCGCATCGCCAGGTCCGCTCCGGGACATGCCTGGGGGCCGTGACTGAAGAAGTTGAACGACCACGAGGCCCCGGCGGATCCCTGGGTCCACGCCGTCGGATCGAACCGATCGGCGTCTGGGAAACGGCTGGTGTCGCGGTGGTTGAAGGTGTTGACGATCATGACCTGTGTTCCCGCGGGCACGATCTCGCCGTTCCACTCGGTCGGCTCGGTAACAATGCGCGCCAAGGCGGGGGTGCTGGGCCACAGGCGCATCGCTTCCGATATACACCCGATGAGGTAGCTGTGGTCGTCGATCGCGTTCTGTGCGTTGCGGAGAACGTAGGGATGGGTGGCCAGCAGCGCCAGGCAACGCCAGAGATTGATGGCCAGGGTGTCGCCCATCGCGAACATCCAGTGGATGACTTGATGGGTCGGGTAGGTGATGTCGGAAGCGGGTGCCGCGGCGAATTGTCCGACCAGGCTGTGCGCGTCCGCGGCGTGAACGTAGCGGTCCAGCGCGGTCAGGAAGGTGTCGAGAAGCTCGGGGTCGCCCTTGCCGGGTGGGTTGGCCTTGGCCATCAGCGTCACGAGTTGCGCCGATAGCTGGTGGTCGTCAGTCGCGTTGTCGCCGAGAATGATTCGTCGCGCGATCCGCTGTATCACGCTGTGGAACTGTGGCCAGTCGAGGGTGTCGGGCATCGCTCGCGCTTCCTCGTCGGCGACGCTGTCGCAGCGGCCGGCGATCGCGCCGCTACCGGTGGCGTGCGCCACGACAGCCTCGGTGAAGTGGCGGCGGTCGGACCAGTGTTCGCCTCGTGAGATGGTCAGGGCGTGCGGCTGGAATCTGTTCATTCCGGAGAGCTTGGGCTCGGGGTCGGACGCGAAAGGCGCTGGCGCGCCGGACAGTACGACACGGATTTGATCGGGGCCGAAGACGAGCAGCGTGGGCTTGCCTCCGACTTTCACCCAGATCGGTCCGTCGCCGTAGCGCGCCTGCAGCGCGGCCAGCAGCCGGTGTGCCCGGCGGGCGACACCGGCCCGGTCGAGCCCGGCGGTGACCGCGGGCCGGCGGCTGAAGAGCCCCTCGGCCAGGTTGGGCAGTGCCACCAGCGTGGTGAAGCGCAGGCTTTCCAGCGCGGTGGTGTGCGGCAGGGCGGCTGTGCGACTGGTCAACGTTTGTCACTCTTCACGAGGGCGTCGATGTGGCTGAGCAGTGCACGGCGTGCGGGCTTGGCTTCGGGAACCGGCAGCAGCGGGTAGATGTGAATCGCCCCGGGCTGCTCGTGGTAGGTGATCCGGCCGACGCCGACGCTGGCCCGCAGCTGACGGCAGTCGGCGACGAAGATGTCGCGGTCGCCGATGTAGAGGTCGATGGGTGGAAGATTGTGCAGCGCACCAAAAATGGGGCTGACCCGGTAATCGTCCGCCGGTAGGTGCCCGGCCCAGACGCGGCCGCATTCGCGTAGGCCGGGAACCGCGAGCCAGGGGTCGCGCTTGGCGAGGCTGGGGATGGCGGGATTGGTCAGTGCGATGTCGAGCCAGGGACTGATCAGGGTGAGCCCGAGCGGCGGGGCGGCTCCGGCGCCGATGGTCGCCTGGGCCGCGGCGAGCGCCAGGCCCGCGCCGGAGGAGTCACCGGCCAGGTAGGTGGGCCCATCGTGGGCGGCCTGGTTGATCACCTGCCCGACAAAGTCGATCGCTTCGGCGGCATGGTGCTGCGGTGCGAGTCCGTAGAGGGGGACGTGTACGGGGCGCCGGGTCGCGTCGGCGATCGCGCAGACGAGTTTCCAGTGCGCGGGCTGGATTTCGTTGACGTAGGCGCCGCCGTGGACGTAGATCACCGACGGGCCGCGGGGCGATATCGGCTCGCCGCGCGCTGATTGCACTGTGTAGCAATCGAATCCGTTCACCGTGGCACTGGTCAGATGGTATCGACCCGACGTCGCGAGGCGAGAGGGCGGTTCCCCGCTTGGCTTGGGCCGATTGAGATAGGCGCGAGCGCTTCGCTCGGTTGCGTAGGTGCGGGGTCGACGGACGAGTCGCCCGTAGGTCGCGATGGCATGCATCTGCCAGGACATCGCTCTACCGTACGACGGCAATCTTGAAGACAGCGCTGGTGATGGTTCCGAATGCGTTTCTGCCGCCGATGAATAGCCGTTTGGTGTCGTAGCCCGCGACGTCTTTCATGTTTTGGCCGCCGAAGCGGGCCGCGGCGCCGTCGGGCAGGACGACCTCGACGCCGAGCAGTCCGTGGCGCACCTCGAGGCGTTCCTCGCCGGTCGCGTTGGCAATCAGTTCGCCGACGGTGCGGTCGAGGCCCTCGGTGGGGATGGCCGGGCAGGTCACGCCTTGCTCGTGGAGTTTGCGTGTGAGGTCGCCGAGGGTGACCGCGGCGCCGACCGTCAGGTTCAAGTTGCCGGTGTTGACCTCGACCGTGGTGTCGTCGCCGTCGGCGTGGGGCGCGGTGCTGGGGTGGCCCTCGAGTGCGGCGCGCACGGCGGCTTCGAATGCGGGCAGCGCGGGTTCTTCGGGTGAGGGTTCGGGCAGCATGATGCCGGGGTTGAAGGTCTGCGCGGGATCGAAGACCTGCTTGACGATGCGTTGCGCGGCGATCTCGACCGGGGTGAAGCGTTTGGTCATGAATTGGATCTTCTCGGTGCCGACGCCGTGCTCGCCGGTGATGGTGCCGTCCAACTTCAATGCCGCTTCGATGATTTCGTTGTTGGCGGCCTCCAATGCCGCGGCCGCGTCGGGATTCTCCTTGTCGTAAAACGTGGTCGGGTGCAGGTCCCCGTCCCCGGCATGTCCGGTCACTGCGATGAACAGCAAGGCGTCCGAGTGCCGGGTGGCGGCGTCCTGGATTGCCTGCTGCATCTCCGGAATGTGTTGGCGCGGAACGGTGACGTCGCCGATGAAGAAGCCCTTGCCGCTGTGCACCACGGCGTCCGGAGCGTGCAGGCGTCCGTACCAGAGCTTGGCGCGGGCGTCGTCGTCATCGGCGCGGCGCACCTCGGTGGCGTGTTGCCGCAACACCTTTTCGACGATCGCGCCGTCGCGCTCGACCTCGGCGGCGGTCCCGTCGACATCGATGAGCACGATCGCGTCGGCGTCGGTGGGATAGCCGGTGTCGGTGAACTGCTGCAGGCCGTTGATGCCGGCCCGGTCGAGCCATTCGACAGCCGCCGGCACGGTCCCGGTCTGGATGATCGCAGAGATGGTCTCGGCTGCCTCCCGGGCGGTGGTGAAGCTGCCCATCAGGCTGCGAGTGACCGGCGCAATCGGGCGCAACGCGACGGTCGCCTCCGTGAGGATCGCCAGCGTGCCTTCCGACCCGATCAGAATCCCGAGCAGATCCGGGCCGTCGTCGGCCGCGCTGAGGTTGACCACGGTGCCGTCAGCCAGAACCGCCTCGACACCGAGGACGTGGTTGTAGGTCACGCCGTATTTGAGAGCGTGCGGCCCACCGGCGTTTTCGATGATGTTGCCGCCGACGCTCGCCAGATGCGCCGATACCGGGTCGGGTGAGAACACCAGCTTGTGCGGCGCGAGCTGCTGCTGCAGGTCGAAATTGATGACACCGGGCTGGACCCGAGCGGTGCGAGCTGTCGGGTTGATGTCGAGAACCTTATTCATCTGCGTCAGGTCAAGCACCGCACGGTCCGCGGCGGCCATGACCCCGGCACTGCAATTCGACGCGCCGGCGCGGGTGACCAACGAAACGCCACGCTCGGCAGCAACTTTGACGGCGGCGACGACGTCGTCACGGCTGCGCGGGCGCAACACCAGACCGGGCTGCTGGCCGAAACCCCAATAATCTTTACTGTTTTCGGCCAGCGTGGCCTCGTCGGTGACCACCGCGTCGCTACCCTGAAGTGCCGCGGCGAACGCCGCAACGATCGTGTCATCCACCAGATGTCTCCTAGCTGCCGAATCCACCGGGCACGGGTGTCGTGCGGGCGTTGATCAGGGTGGGACGGTCGCGGTCGGCGATGCCGGCTTTGACCAATTCGAACACCTCGTCAGAGCTGTGTGCTTCGTGGGCGTCGACGCCGTAGCTGGCTGCGGTCGCGACGATGTCGAGGTCGGGGATGTCGAGCCCGGGCACGTTCGGGGTCTTCTCCCAGACGCCGAACTCTTTGACCACGCCGTATTCGGCGTTGGACGCCACGACGATGGTGAGCGGAACCTTGTAGCGTGCCGCGCTCCACAGCGCGGTGATCGCGTAATGGATGGAGCCGTCACCCATGCACGACACCACCGGACGATCGGGAGCCGCGACTTGCGCGCCGACCGATGCCGGCAGGCCCCAGCCGAGTCCACCGCCGGCGGCCGACAGATGTGAGCGCGGATTGCCCGGACGGATGCTGTCGGTCATCGCAATCTCGTTGCTGCCGGCTTCACTGACCCACAGCGTGTCCGCGGGTGCGGCGTGAGCGACGGCGGTCCACAGATCCGCGGGCTTGAGCGGTACCTGCTCCGAGACCCGTTCGGGGGCCGCAGCGCGCGGCGCGGGCGCGGAGCGCTGGGTGGGTTTCACCGCCGCCGCCAAAGCTTTTGCGGCGGTGCGAATGTCGGCGACGATCGCGTCACCGACGGGCGCGCGGGCGGCCTCGTCGGGATCGTTGGTGATCTGGATCAAGCGAGCACCCTCAGGCAGGTAGGGCCCTGGCACCAGCGGGTAGTAGCGGAACACCGGCGTCCCGATCGTGAGTATCAGGTCGTGGCCGGCGAGAAGTCCGGAGATCCAGCCCGCCCCGGGCGGCAGCGCGCCGTGGTAGAGCCGGTGATTCTCCGGGAACCCGCTCCAACCGGTCAATGGTGCGGTGAACACCGGTGATTCGGTGCGCTCGGCCAGCTCGATCACCGCGTCGTAGGCGTCGTAGCGGTCGATATCGCCACCCACGACGATCGCCGGCGACGTCGCTGCGTCGAGTTGGGCGCCGACCTGCTCGGCCAACTCGGTCGGGAACCCCGCCGCGTGGGTCACGGTGCGATCGCGCACCACCGCGATGTCGGCGAGCTGGTCGTCGGTCAGCTCGATCGGCATGTCGTCCATCGGCAGCGAAACGAACACCGGGCCCATCGGCGGGGTGGTGGCCAGGTGGATGGCCCGGGCCAGTACGGCGGGGGATTCGCTCGCAATTGCGGGTTCGGCCGCCCACTTGATGAACGGTCTAGGCACCGTGACGGGTTCGTGGTTGGTCAGCAGGCAGTACTGGTTTTGCATGTTGCGGCGCTGGTTGCCCGCGGTGATGATCAGCGGCGTCTTGTTGACGTAGGCGTTGTAGATCTGGCCTTGTGCGTTACCCATGCCCGGTGCGGTGTGCAGATTGACCAGGGCGGGACGGCCGGTGACTTGCGCGTAGGCGTCGGCCATGCCGACCGGGATCATTTCCTGCAGGCCCAAGAAGTAGCGGAAGTCGTCGGGAAAGTCTTGCAGCAGAGCTAATTCCGACGAGCCGGGGTTGCCGAACCAGGTGGTCAGATTGTGTGAGCGGAACAGGTCGAGGATGGCGTCGCGCACTGTGGTCATGGATGGCCGTCGCTTTCATGCAGGTAAGAAGAGAGTTAGTCGAGTTCCCCGGGCACGGGGTTCAGCGCCCAGCTCAAGGCGAAGTCGGCGACTTCTTCCCATCCCGGTGCGCCGCAGGTGAAGTGGTCTCGCTCAGGGAAGAGCTTGTAGGCGGCGATCGCGGCCGAGTGCTTGGCGTTTTTCGCGTAGTTCTCGTGCTGCACCGCGGGCGGCAGGATGTGGTCGTGACCGCCGGCGATGAACAACAGCGGCGCGCGGTCGTCGTTGGCGAAGTTGTAGGTGGTGGCCGCGTGGGGCGTGACGTTGGCCAGGCCGCCCTGGAACAAGATGCGCGCCGGCACCGGAACCGCGTACCGCTCATAGGCGATCGCGGAGTCGGCTTCGGTGAGTGTGTTGGTGAACGCGTAATGGAATTGCTCGGGTGTGATGGGCACCGCGCGGTGCAGGTTGGCGGGGTTTTTCAATACCGGAAATGTAGCCCGGACCTCCGAGAACGGCAGAGCTTTAACGCCTTTGACGGTGGCACCGTCGATCGACACCCCGGCGCGCCCGTAGCCGGCGTCGAGCAGGAGTTGGACGAAGGTGCCGCCGAAGGAATGGCCCATCAATATCGGTGGCTCAGCGAGTTCGTCGATGATTTCGGCGAGATGGTCGAACACCTCCCGCACCCCGAGGTCGGCCAACGGCTCGGGGTTCTCCCGCAATGCCGCGACTCCGGCCGGACCGGGGGCTACGCCGGGGTAGCCCGGTGTGAGGACGGAGAAGCCGCGAGCGCGGTAGTGCGCGACCCAGTCCTCCCACGCAAACGGTGTCATCCACAGGCCGTGGACCAAAACGATGGTCTGCTCAGGGGCGGCGTTCATGACATGAATCGTGCTTGCCGGGCGTGGGCTTCACAATGAACGGCAGCCCAAAGTCGTGATCGCGAACCTTGTGCCCACGCACAACGACGCGTTGCGCTCTACGATTCGATACATGTTGCAGCAGCGACCGTCGACGGTGCTCGTCGATCGTGTGCGGCAACGTTCGGACGAGATCGTGACGAAGGTGCTGACTCTGCTTCGCACGGAAGTCCCGGACTACCTTCCCAGCAGTGACGACAGCGGCGAATCTGTCCGCGACAACATCGCCGATTATCTGGAAGAGATGCTCGACTGGATTGACCGGGGTGCTGAACCCGGCCATCCCAGTTTCGATTCCGCCATTCGTCATCGTGCTAGCCAAGGTCTGACGTTGTCGAATCTGTTGCACGCCTACCGCCTAGGGGCGGCAGCTATCTGGGACGAGCTGGCACGCCTCGCGGGCACCGGCGAAATCGATAAGGAAGCCCTCATTGCGGCGACACCGTCTATCTTCGCCTGGATGAACACCAATTCGCTTCGCGCACACGCGGTTTTCCGCGAGATCGACATCCGCGACGCGCGACGCAACGAGCAAGTGCGCGCGGCGTTGCTTGACACGGTGCTGTTCAACGAGTCCAGCATGGGAGCGCCGTTCTGGGATGCGGTCGCTGCCCTCGGCCTGCCGCGAACAGGTCAGCTCTCCATCATTGCGGCGACCAGCGCGGAGCCTTCAGTCCAGCATTCGCCTCCTGACATCGAAACGCTGATCTCGGCGCACCCGGCTGTTTACGACTCGTGGTTTCGCCTCACGTCGCATGCGCAGTTGGGGGTCGTGTCGATTCGGCCGAACCGCGCCGACGCTCTCGACGGTATTGCCAGCGATATCTGCGCCGACATGCCCGTCACGATCGGCCTCAGCGGCCCCTTTACTGACATCGCTGACTGCTCGAAAGCACGCGCCCAAGCTCAAGTCGCCGCGTCGGCGTGCTCGGCCGCACGCCCGACTGTTCGCTACGACCGGGATGTCATGGCGGTGTTGCTCGCGAGCTCGCCGGACGCTGCCGCATCGGTAGTAACAGCCACTCTGGGGCCGTTACTCGAATTGCCGATTGAACGGCGCGAACCAATCCTCACCGCGGTCGACACCTGGCTACGGCGCGGCCAGTCCGTCGCGGCTACCGCCGACGAGCTGCACTGTCACCGCAACACCGTCAACTACCGGTTGCGCCGATTCGCCGAACTCACCGGACGGCCGCTGGACGACAACATCTGGCTGGCCCAAGTCGCGCTGGCGCTGGAAGCGGCGCGCGGTCAGGAGAGCAACCGCGTGCTGAGCTGAGCGGTGGAGCGAATGTGCGAGGCTGCGCAGCCGGATTGCAAGGCAACCAAGGTGAATATGGCCAGTCGGCAGTGTGAATTGCCTGCATAAAATCGGTGGTCAACGTCGTTACAGTTGAGTCGTGACGAAGCCGGATCATGCACTGCGCCTAACAGGTGACACCCTTGTGCATCTTGCTGACAGCACGTACAGCTTTTGCAACTTACTGAGATTTGAATTCGACGGACAACCTTCGGCTGCCGAATTGATCGACGCCGTCTTGCGTCACCCTCGTTATCACGACATGTTCATCAGTCCATGGACCGGACCGGCGAAGGGCGTACACGGTCCCTACCGGCTGGAGACGCTTACAGTCGAGGGATTTCGTCCGTGCTCGGCGTCCGAGGCGTTACAAGTCCTCCACGATTGGATGGCAGATCCCGAAGTCGACGCCACATTCATTGCGGAAATACGCGAGTCGCACGAAATCGTGGCGGCGTGGACCAGTCCGCTGGTCATTGGTGCAGACGAGATCTACCGACTTGTCGTGCCTCGTGAGGGCAACGAACACGAGTGCGGCTGGATCTCCGGAATGGGCTTTGGATTCCACGAGTTGATCACGATCGACCGTCGCACCAACGTTCTCCACGTCATTGTTGCGACCGACGACTAGGCACCCCCACCCGGCATCACGCCAAGGGATTGCTAAGTACGCGCGTGGGGCATCGGTCGTATGCTCGATCATGCTGTGTGGCAGGGACGTTGCTCGCCTCAGCGCAGTCCGTCTTCGCTGGCAGTGCTTAAAGACCGCGTTTACTATCCAACCACTCGTCGCGATTCCACTGCGGTTCCGTGGCACCCACCGGTGCTAACTGCAGGCCGGGATCATCTGACTGCACAAGGCAAATCAAATGATCGCCGACGATCAGTGCGTCCCGCTGGTTTAGGGCATAGATGTCGAGTAGGTGATGAGCCGCTTCGGGATACCGGGATGCGAAGGTGTCAAACCGCCTGAGCGCCAACACCACTCTCAACGTGCCGGCAGGCAGGTCTTGATCAAGAGCCCGCATATCACTCAAGCAGTCGTTGAGCGCAGACCAGTTGTGCCCGTAGTGCCGAGGGAAATCGAACATTTGAGCCAGACCGTCATGCATGTGGGCCACATCTACCCAGGCTGACGTGTCGGCAGTGAGTATGCGATAGCCAGCGTTACGCAACGCATCGATATCTCGGTCGATCGCGGCCGGCCGAAAGTACAGATTGACCGCCGATCGCAGAAGCTCGGCGCCATACACACCGCCACTCTATAAGGGGGGGTATGTATGGCGAATCCGTCCATCTGGCGCTAGGCCTTGCAGACTTCTCGAAGTACGGCAGGTGTCCACCGCGGCCAGGCCGGCGAGCCGACAAGGAAGCCATCGTTGATTTGCGCGACGATTCGCGGGCCCTTGATTCCGCTGCTGTCATACACGGTCGCCGAGTCAGAACGGGTCATGGCGACAGCGACAAACCCCCAAAGACGTTGATAGCGTTCGCGAATCTTGTCCTCGGGGACGCTGTGTCCGCCGGCGGCAACCCGATGCCGGACGCGCTCGACCGCAAGCTCCTCGGGAATGATCAGAACATGCAAGACGATGGTGTAATGCGCTGCCCGAGCGGCGTCGACCAGTTCTACCTTCGACGGATGGGAGAACACCGTCTCGGCGATGAACGACACGCCCAGCTCGATGAGCTTGGTTCGCGTCGCCGCTGCGACCCGCGCGGCGTCGTAGGAATGCGCGGCCGGATCATCGGGCCAACGCTGCTTGGCGATCTCGTCGGCGTTGACGAATGGGCTGCCCGGCAGCAGCGGTGCGAGCGTAAGTTCGACGAACGTCGACTTGCCGGCGCCGTTGGGTCCGACGACAAGATCAAGCCGCTTCATCGCTTCGGCGCAGGCTTCGCCTTCCTCCGACGAGGTTGGTTCGCGGACAACACAATTGAGGAGCCGTCAGGCCTGTGCTCGACGATGTCACCTTCGTCGTCGAGAGCCACAGTGGTGATGCCCCGCGCAGCCAGGACTTTGCCGTAGTCCGATGCCGCGAGATTCTCTTGGATGGAGGCCGCAATCTCAGCGTTGAGCACGACGCCTTCTTCGACGCTGAGTTCGCGAAGTTCCAGTTCGCCGGCCAGCGCTGCCTCAACCCGTCGTCGTGCCGCCGTCTGTTGCGTCGACACCGCGCGTCCCACGCGGGCCCAGTGGTCCAGCTGCTGCTTGGCCGAGCGGCTCTGTCGCGCGCCCTCAGCGGCGGCGCTGTCCATGAGATCGGCCGCGACGCGAGTAACTCGGTCCGCGATGTTCGTCATGAGTGCTCCTGATGTAGCAGACTGCTACAAGCGTAGCATCCTGCTGCACATCATCGAAGTTATTCGGGTCCGTCACCACCGCGGGCGTTTGAGACCTGCCGGCACTTCGCGGTGAGGTTGAGCCAGATCTTGTACGCCCACTCATGTCGATCTTCGTAAAGCGCGGTAAAGCGGTCGTTAAACCGTGTCATCACCTCGTCCACGGTCCCCGGCCACCTGCCGAAGTCCCGGCTATCCGAGCTGGCTAGGACGCCCACTTCGACCAGCCCGTCGACAAGAAGCGATCGGATCGTGTCCACCGTGAGTCGTTGAACGTCGGCCGGCGAGGCGGCCAAGCCGTCATTGTCGACTATTCCCTTTACGTCAGCCATGGAGACAAAGTCGTCGACGCCGACCGCGAGAATGTCGGCGCGTAATGCGTCTTGAGCCATATTGCTCAGATCGGCCATCGCTTCAACGCTTCTGCGAGGCGTGGTTGAGCGGGCATTAACCGATTAAACATTCAAGGGCCACTTTTCGAGGAAGGCCTTCACCGCGCGTTCGACTGCCAATCCCTGCGCGTTGGGCACCCAGTCGTCACCCATGTTCCTGACCACCGCTCTCGCAAGTAATTCGTTCACGGCCCCACGTTGCTCGTTCGTAGGTTCGTGCGTGCTGCGCAGCTGCGCAAGCAAATTGGGATCAGCTTTGCCTAACTCTTCCTCGATAACTGCGGAGGATTCGGACGGCAAAGCATCCAGAGCATTTTTCATTAATACCTCCAGCCGTTGTGGTTGTTCGCCCAGGCGGTTACCACTTGCCCGTCCTTATTCAAGACCACGGACGCGTCTTTACCCTGATAAAGGTATGCACCTTGGCCCTTGTCATTGATCTGATAACTCGGCGGCGAGGTCGGATTTTGTACGGCGTCTTGCAGCGCTCGGTCATTCACGCCGTGCCCATCTCGACCCTCGATCTGCTCTTGTCCATGGCCTGTGTACCCGTTGATCCGTTGTGGTGGCGGAAATGGGGGGTCGGCTGTATCAGGATGCTGCGCGGGCTCTTCGCCTTCGATTGGCACCTTGAGCTCGTGTAACCGAGCCCTTATTGCGGCTTGTCTGTCCAATAACGGCTGCTTGTCGGCGATACATGAGTCGTATCCTGACTGCTCGGTCGGCAAGATAAAGGTGCGTCCGCACCGCGCGTTCCAAGCGTTGATATCGGCGTTGACGGCGGCCCACGCCGCGCGCGCCTCCGCTTCTGTCATGTCTTTTGGATTGACTGGTAATGATGGGTCTTGCTTAAACGTCCGGTTGTCGACCGCGTGAATCTGCCCATTGCCCGACGGGATGTTGGGGAACGTCGACCCCACGCCGGCCATTGCAGCGGTGACCCTCGCCGCAACCTGGGCATCCGTGCTCACCAATTGCGCTGCCCGGCCGCCGATCTCACCCGCGAAGGCTTGAGCCGCGGCCTGACGGGCAGCGCGCTGCGCGACCGACCCGCCCGTCGTCCGGTCGGTGACTGAAAGATTTTCGCTCACGTCGAATCCCGCGGAGCGTGCATCCTCGACGGCGTAGCGGACCTGTGAGCGGGCCGCTTCCAAATCCGAGGCTCCGCTTCGCGCCACGCTCGCGGCGTCTTGCAGCTGATCGACCACCCCGCTGGTGGTCAGCATGTCGGAGTGCGTCGTCGTCCGCAGCGCCTCGGCCGCCTCGCCTTGCCAGTCGGACGCAAGCGCGTCGCTCCAGACGTCGTGGGCCAGCCCATAGCTACGCTCACCGACGGCCTCCCAATGACTGGCGGCCTCGGTGAGATGATCGGTCGGCCACGTCAGCAGAGCTGACAGACCGGGAACGACCGCCGCCATCGGTTACTCGCTGAGCGCCGACAACGCGGTGGCGGATTCGGCCTCCTGCGCGAGGTAGTTCGCATCGGCCCCAACGACGCCACTGGCGTGCCCATGAACACGCGCAGCCAAGCCGGTGACGAAGGCTGCGACGTCGATGTGGGCGGCGTCCACGGCCGCCGCGCTGGCCTGACAGGACAGGCCTAGGCCGCTCGGCGCTTGCGTTTGATGCAGCTCACCCGCGGAAACCCCCCATCGCGCGGCCATTGCCTGCACGTCGGCGGTGTCTACACGCAGTTCCACATGCCGAAGTTTAGGCGGGGTCGCGCACGCCAACCAGTCACCGACATAGGCTGGGCACAGTCGAGCGCCGGCCAGTGGAGGAGCACGTCGATATGCCAGAACACGCGATGCCGCCAGATCACAAGGGCGACTATGGAATCGACGGTTCGTTCAAGCTCATCTCCGCCCGCGGGCAGGCGATCGGCATCGGTATCGGGTCCGCGGCGTTGGCGGCAACATCTGTGCTCAGCGCGTCTCGCGGCAAGCGCCTCGTCGCCGCGTTCACAGGTGCCTCGTCCATCGGAATCGCGGCGAGCACCGCGCTCTACATCCACGCGACCAAACGCGGCAAATTCCAGGTCTGGCAGCGGATCCTCGACGAACTCGTCCTCGAGGGCGACGAGACCGTGCTCGACATGGGCTGCGGCCGCGGCGCGGTGCTGCTGGCCGCGGCTAAACGTCTGCCCAACGGCAAAGCCGTCGGCGTCGACATTTGGCAGGCCGACCAGACCGGGAACTCGTCGTCGGCAACACTCGCCAACGCCGAAATCGAAGGTGTCGCAGACCGTATCGAATTGCACACCGGCGACATGACCGTACTTCCATTCGGCGACAACACGTTTGACGTCATCGTCAGCAGCCTCGCGATCCACAACATCCCGAGGCGTGAGGGCAGACGTGCCGCGCTGAACGAGGCCATTCGCTTCTTGAAGCCTGGCGGCCGGCTCGCCATCGCCGACCTGTGGGAAACCAAACAGCACGCCGAGCACCTTCGACACCTCGGCTGGCAGCACGTCGCGCGCACCAGCGTCGGGTGGCGAATGTGGTACGGCGGACCGTGGACGCCGACGCATCTTGTCACGGCGACAAAGCCGCGATGAATCACGCGGGAACTCCTGCCCAACAGTGCGCGTAACCGGGCATGTGGTCTTCACCTAGGGGTCAAACGGTCGCCTAGTCTGAAACTTGATGGACAACCCACTGCACCACCCGCCCGGCGTACCGCGCGTCGAAAAGCCGCGGGCCGAGGGTCAGTTCCATCTCGTCGACGGCCGCCGCCTCGGCTACGCCGAGTTCGGTGATCCCGACGGCCCAGTCGTGCTGTGGTTCCACGGCACACTCGGCGCGCGACGCCAGTTCCTCGCAAAGGGCCGACGCGCCGCCGAACGACTCGGCCTGCGCGTCATCGTCATCGAACGCCCGGGCACCGGGCTGTCCGATTCGCATCGCTACTCCTCGGTCAGCGAATGGGTCGCCGACATGGCGCAAGTCGCCGATGCTCTGGACGCCAAAAAGCTTGCCGTCGTGGGCATGTCCGGCGGCGGGCCCTACGCGCTGGCATGCGGCGCGCTGCCGCCCATGGTCGACCGGGTTGCCGCCGTCGGTGTGCTCGACGGCACCGTCCCGGCGGTGGGGCCCGAGGCCACCCGCGCCGGTGCTACCGAGATCGCCCGTCGCTTCGGCCCGATCCTGACGCAGCTACGCCGGCCGCTGGCGGTGATCGCCACCATCCTGCTCGCGCCGCTGATTCCGTTCGCGCACTACGCCTATCGCGTCTACATGCGGATGTGGCCCGAGGTCGACCGCAAGGTCCTCGACGATCCCGAAGTCGAGGCGATCTTCGTCGACGACATGGTCAACGCCTTCCGCGGACGCTGCCTGGCGATGGTCGACGATGCGCGACTTCTCGGCCGCGACTGGGGTTTTCGGCTGATCGATGTCAAGGTGCCGGTGCGGTGGTGGCACGGCCAGTCCGACCACGTCGTCCCGATCGCCGGCGTCCACACTGCCGTCACGCGCCTGCAAGACGCCGAGCTCACCGTGCGCTCCGAGAGCCATCTCGGCGGCTTCGACATGGCCGAGGATGTGCTCGTCCATATGCGCCAGCAGCTCATCGACGGGCCGCGGGATCTCGGCGTCGCTCAGTAGCCGAATCGCCGCGCGTCAATTCGGCGCGTTGAGCCGTCTCGGATAACGTCGACGGACATGAACGGTGCCGCGACCCGCACAGCGCTTGTCGGTGTGCTGTTTCTCGGGCTGACGGCAGCTCCCGAGGTCTCCGCGGCGGCACCCCAGAACGCGTACGTGACGGTGGCGGTGGCCACCGTGTGGACCTCGCCGCAAAGTCCGCGCCCGGTCGACCACCCCGCACTGACCAACCCGGTCGACATTCGTGGTTGGGTGTCTGCCATGACGCAGGACCAGCAGGAAGCGCTCACCTCCGACGAGCTTGACCAGACGCAGGTCCTCTACGGCGACCGCGTGATCGTGGTGCGGGAACAAGGCGACTGGGACGAGGTACGCGTCCCAGACCAGGCCACGCCGAAGGACCCTCGGGGCTACCCCGGCTGGATTCCTAGGTCGCAGTTGGCAATCGACGCCGGCTACGGCGCATTGAAAGGATACGGTCCCTTCGCGCTGGCGGATCACGGCAAGACCAGCTGGCTGTACCGGGAACCCGGCCTCGCAAACAAGGATCTCGAAATCAGCGCCAACACAAGGCTTCCGATCCTGAATCGCACCGAAAAAGCCATTCAGGTGTCCACTCCCGATCGCGGCCCTAAATGGCTGGACGCTCAAGCGGCGACGGTCTACCAAAAGCCCACGGACATACCGCATCCCACCGGAGCGGATGTGGTCCGATACGCCGCCACGTTCCTCGGCATCCCGTACGTGTGGGGCGGCTGGTCCGGGTTCGGGATTGATTGCTCCGGCCTCACCGCCACTGCCTACGAGGTACACGGCATTACGCTGCCGCGCGACGCCGGACCGCAAGCCGCCGATACCCGGGGCCGCGCGGTCGAGAAGACGGCGTTGCAACCGGGCGATCTGCTGTTCTACTCGAACGACCTCACGAACCCCGCCGACTATGACGCCATCCACCATGTGGCGATGTACTACGGGGACGGCACCATGATCGAGGCATTCGACAAGTCTGAACCGGTCCGCATCACCCCGGTTCGACTCGACGGGGACTACTGGGGCGCGCGCCGCTACCTTAACTAGCCGCACGCTGCCTGGCCCTGATCACTCGCGTCACGGCAAACTGGGCGAGGGGCGACTTGCCCGCCTTCGAGCGACAAAGGCGCCGCAAAGGTTCGACGGGTCGAGTTGTCGCTCGGAGGCGGGCACAAAGGGTGCCTCTTCCTCGTCGAGGCGCGTGTGGCCGATGTAATTCGCAACGGCCGACTCCCGTGGAAGGATGGCCGCGATGATCCTCGCCGTCGACCTCGGCAAGACGTCCTGCCGCGCCGCAGTCGCCGGCCGGAGGGCCGAGGGTGCGGGCGCACCCGGACTCGCCACACCTGGCGGCGTAAGAGCCGCCGAGTCGGCGATCGTTACCGCTGCCCGCGAGCTCGGCCCATTCGACGACGTGATTGTCGGCGCGGCCGGAGCATTCGCGGCGCCCGACGCAGCCCGTGCATTGGGCCAGACGCTGCTGACGTCGCTGGGCGCCAAAAGTGTCGCGGTCACCAGCGACGCCATCACCGCGCACGCCGGTGCACACGACGGGCAGCCCGGCGTCGTATTGATCGTGGGCACGGGGGTTGCCGCGCTCGCGATCGACGCCGACGGCGCACTAAGGACGGCCGACGGCTGGGGCCCCTGGCTCGGTGACGAGGGCGGCGGCGCGTGGATCGGCGCCGCCGGGTTGCGCGCGGCGCTCAAAGCCCATGACGGCCGCGGCCCGTCCACCGCGCTGCTCGACGCCGCCCGCGCCCGCTTCGGCCCGCCGCAGACGTGGCCGATGCAACTCCACGACGCCGCCGCTATCGCCGCCTTCGCGCCTGACGTGCTGAACGCCCACGACGACGCCGTGGCAAGAGAAATCGTCGCCGCCGCCGCCGAGGCCCTCACAACCACCGTCGAAGCCGTAGCAACGGGCCCGCTCGCGGTAACCGGTGGTCTCGCCGGCTTCCACGCGCTGACCGGCAGGCTCAACGCGGTCCCGCCCGCCGGCGACGCGCTCGACGGCGCGCTGCGACTAACGGCGATCCACGAGCCGTACGTCATCCGCGTGCATGCGAAAGCCGTTACGACACAACGTCTTGACGCTCTCGCCACCGAGGGCGTCCGCGAAGACCTCCACGACCTCGACGCCAGGCCGATCCACGAGATCGTCAGGCTGCTCGTCGACGCCGAAGGCGAGGCACATCACGCGGTACGAGCAGCGGTCCCGCGCATCGCCCAGGCGGCGGAGCAGATCGCTCGGCGGCTCGAAAACGGTGGCCGCCTGATCTATGTCGGCGCCGGAACGCCGGGCCGACTCGGCGTGCTCGACGCGGCCGAATGCGGACCCACGTTCGGCACCGACCTCGTGCGCGGCGTAATTGCTGGTGGGCCAACGGCATTGACCGAGGCGATCGAGGGCGCGGAGGACAGCTTCGACGCCGAAGACCTCGAAGACCTGACCGCCGCCGACGCGGTCGTCGGGATCACGGCGTCGGGACGGACGCCGTACGTCGTACAAGCGCTCGACCACGCCCGCGCCCAAGGCGCACTGACCATCGCGATCGTCAACAACGCGGGCAGCGAGGCATCCGCCGACCATATGATCGAATTGCTCACCGGCGCTGAGGTTCTCGCCGGCTCCACCCGGCTGACCGCCGGAACCGCGCAAAAGATCGTGCTGAACGCGCTATCGACAAGCGTGATGATCGCACTCGGCAAGGCCTACGGACCGCGGATGGTCGACGTGCGACTGACCAACGCGAAGGTGCGCCGCCGCGCGGTGCGTATCGTTCGCGACGCGGCGGGTGTCGACGAAGACGAGGCAACGCAGGCGCTGACTAAAGCCGAAGGTCACGCCAAGACCGCGATCGTCGCGCTGCTGGCGGACATAGACGCGAACGAGGCCGCAGCGAGGCTCGAGAAAGCGCGCGGCCACGTGCGCGCCGCGCTCAATGACCCCTAGCCTGCGGGTGCGATATCGACCGGGATGCCGTTGAGCACAGCGGTGCCCGACAGCGGGTCGAGATGAGTGCCGTCGTTGAGTTGATTGACGTTCACACCGGCCTGGCTGGCCGCGAGCTGCTGTCCCGTGCCGTCGCGGTCATGGCCCCACCCGTGCGGCAGCGACACCACACCGCGCCGGATGCCGTCTGTCACCTCGACCGGCGCGACGAGCTCGCCACCCGGGCCCTTGATGATCGCAATGTCGGTGAGCCCGAGATCGGCGGCATCGTCGGGGTGGATCTGCAGGGTGCACCGGTTGGTGCCGCCGGACAGCGCAGGCAGGTTGTGCATCCAGCTGTTGTTGGAGCGCAGATGGCGCCGACCGATCAGGATGAACCGGTCGTCGTTGCGGCCGACCGAGTCGCGCAGCCGCTCCACGTCGGCGATCAGCGGCTGCGGCGCGAGTTCGATTCGCCCCGTTGGGGTTCGAAGTACCTCAGGAATTCGAGGCTGCAACGGGCCCAGGTCGATGCCGTGCGGGGTGGCCTTGAGTCGCTCGAGGGTCAGCCCGCCGGGGTTGGCGCCGAACGCATCGCCGTAGGGCCCGAGCCGAAGCATCATGTCCAGGCGTCGTTCGTAGCCGGGACCTTCGATCAGCATGGCGGTCAGTTCGTCGACCGCGCGGCCGGCGACGGGCGAGTCCGGGTCGGCAGTTTCCTTGGTCAACGTCGTCGCGATGACCTGATCGTCGACCAGCGCGACATCGCCGTCGGGTGGGAGGCCGTACAGAATCAACGCGATGCGCGACAGGATCTCCGGCTCGTCGGGCCGCGCGTCCAGTGGCAGAGCGGGCGGCGAGTAGCGCACGTTGTTGCGCACCGCGAGGTTGTTCAGCGCGACGTCGAAATGAGCGCTTTGCGCGGGCGGGGGCGGGGGCAGGATCACGTCGGCATGACGGGTGGTCTCGTTGAGGTACGGGTCGATGCTCAGCATGAAACCGACGCTCTCGAGCGCGCGGTCGAGCCGATCGCCGTCCGGTGCTGACAGCACCGGGTTTCCGGCGATCGTGACCATCGCCTTGATCTGGCCCTCGCCCGCGGTGTCGATCTCCTCGGCGAGCGCGGCGGCGGGAAGTTCGGACAGCGCCTCGGGGTAGCCCGAGACGCGGCTGTGCCAACGCCCGATGCGGAATCCTTTGCCTGGCTTTGGCGGGCGGGGTGCGGGAGCCGTCGCGCCGAGAGGGAACATCGCCCCGCCCGGTCGGTCCAGGTTGCCGGTCAGGATGTTGATCACGTCGACCAACCAGCTGGTCACAGTACCGAATTCCACTGTGGAAGTGCCGATTCGGCCATACACGGCCGCCGTCGGCGCCGCTGCAATCTCACGGGCCAACGTGCGAATGTCGTCGGCGGATACGCCGCAGTACGACGCGACTGCCTCCGGTGCGAAGTCGTCGGCCAGCGCTCGAACCTCGTCGAGACCATTGACGTGTGCTGCGATCCCGCCGAGATCCGTTGCGACGAGATTCTCTTCGAACAGCGCGTGCACCACGGCGAACAGCAGTGCCGCGTCGGTGCCGGGCCGCGGTGCGAGATGGCGGTCAGCCAATTCGGCGGTGCGCGTGCGGGCGGGGTCGATCACGACGAGCCGGCCGCCGCGCTTGCGGAGCGCCCGCAGCTTGCCCGGAAAATCGGGAGCAGTGGCCAGACTTCCGTTGGACACCAACGGGTTCGCGCCGATGATGACGAGGTAGTCCGTGCGGTCGAGATCGGGCACCGTGAACGCGAGCGGGCTGCCGAACATCAGGCCGAGCGCGACGTGCTTGGGCATCTGGTCGAGCGTGCTCGCGCTGTACACCTGCCGGGTGCCGAGCCCGCGGATGACCAGCGGCGCGTACAGACTGCCCGCGATGGTGTGTGCGTTCGGATTGCCGAAGTACACGCCGACGGATGAGCCGCCGTGCTCGCGAATGACCTCGCCCAGGCGGTCCGCGACGACGGCATACGCCTCGTCCCAGGTGGCTTCGCTCAGCACCCCGTCACGCCGGACGAGGGGCCGTGTCAACCGGTCGGGATCGTTGTCGAGTTCGCCGAAGCTCGCCCCCTTCGGGCAGATGAAGCCCGCGCTGAAGACGTCGTCGCGGTCGCCGCGGGCGCCGGTCACCCGGCCGCCGGAGATGGTGAGCGTCAGGCCGCAGGTGGCCTCGCACAACGGGCAGATCCGCAGCGCGGTCCTGGTATCAGACATTCCCGCATCATGCTCCTGCTACTGGCCCTGGGTAAATAGCGAGTCCGTAACTCTCCGCCCGACCACGCAGCATGGGTAGGTTGATCCCATGACCACACCGTCGCGGCCGGCCTGGTATCCGGGCCGCAGCGCCGTGCCGGGCATCGCGGTGGCATCGCCCCTGCCGCGGGACGACCCCTTCTACACCTATACCGGCTCCACGCCGCTCGACAGCATCGCACCGGGCACGGTCCTGAACACTCGCCACTTCCATTACCACCTGTTCGGCTTTCCGACGCTGCTGCAAACCACACAATTGCTCTATCGGTCGACCAGCCAGACCGGGAAGCCGACCGTCAACGTCACCTCGATCATCAAGCCGCCGTTCCAGTTCGACGCGACCAAGGTGATCTCCTACCAGTCCGCCTACGACTCACTCAATCGCAACGACGAACCGTCCCATGCCATTTCGGGTGGACTTCGACTCGGCGGCCTCATCATCAACGTCGAGTCGGCAGTCTTCGCCCCGTTCCTCGCCGACGGCTACACGGTGATCGTGCCTGACACCGAAGGCCAGCGCGCCGACTTCGCCGCGGGACCCGAGTACGGCATGAACACCCTCGATTCGATTCTCGCAGCGGTCAATTCGTCGACCATCCCGGCCGATGCGCGCGTCGCGATGCTCGGGTATTCCGGCGGTGCGATCGCCACCGAGTGGGCCGCTGAGCTGGCGCCGACCTACGCACCCGAAGCCAACGCGCGCTTGATCGGCGCGGCGATCGGTGGCGTACTGGTCGACCCGGCGCACAACCTGCATTACGTCGAGGGAACCGGCTTCTGGGCCGGTGTCGCGGCGATGGCGCTGGTCGGCATCGCCCGCGCATTCGAGATCGAGACCGAGCTGGCCCGCTACCTGAGCCCCAGCGGCGCGAGGATCTTCCAGGAGTTACAGACCGCGTCGATCGTCAACGTGCTCGGTCAGTATCCCGGGCTGAAGTGGAGCGACCTGGTCAGCCCCGACTATCCGATGCCGGAAAACCTGGGGCTCTATGTTGGCTGCGCCAACCAGCTGATCATGGGAACCGCTGGGACGCCGACGATTCCGCTGTTCATCGGTCAGGGCGCCAACGGTGAACTGGAAGGCACACCGGGGAACAAGCCGGGCATCGGCGCCGGCGACGGCGTGATGATCGCCGGCGATGTACGCACGCTCGCCCGCGACTACTGCGCGCGAGGCGTAGCGGTGTACTACGAGGAGTACACCGCGCTCAGCCACATCTGGGCCGTTCCCATCTGGCTGAACAGCGCGAACACCTGGATCAAGCAACGCTTCGCCGGCCTGCCGATCCCACAGAACTGTGCGTCGATTCGGGAAGGCAATCCGCTGACGCCGATCCCGATGCCGCCTGACTGATGCCGGAACAGTGCGCACAACCGTCGTCGTCGTGATCGCCCTGCTGATGCTGGTGACGGCATCCTCGACCCGGTACGTAGTGAGGCACGGTGAAAGCCATGTCGTGACGGGGACTCAGGGGTCCACTGAGTTCGCGCCGATCTCCAGGCTGATGAACGACGCGATCGCCGCGGACAAGTTGCCCGGCGGCGTGGTCGAGATCGGTCACGGCGGCAGGACCGTCTTCCGCAAGGCGTACGGCTCCCGCAAACTCGCCGGCGAACCGGGCCTGGACGGATCGCCCGCACCCGCGGAGCCGATGACCGACGACACCATCTTCGACATCGCCTCGCTGACGAAACCCCTCGCCACCGCAACCGCCGTCATGCAGCTCTACGAGCAGGGCAAGCTCGCCTTCGACGAGCCCGTCCAGAGCTACCTGTCGGAGTTCAACGCCGCCAACGATCCAGTGCGGCAACGGGTCACGGTCCGAATGCTGCTGACCCACACCTCCGGTGAGCCGATCGACGTCAACCTCGCAGACCCGTGGGGCCTGGATCGGCCCGACAAGGCCGAGGGCATTCGCCGGGCGATCACTACGCCGCTGCAGTCGGGCCCGGGGGACGAGTTTCGGTATTCCGACATCAACTACATCCTGCTTGGGGCGATGGTCGAAAGGCTGACGGGCACAGCAGAAGACGACTACGCGCGGCAGAATATCTTCGCGCCGCTGGAGATGACCGAAACTCGCTACTTGCCGCCGGCCAGCCTGACGTCGCGCATCGCGCCGACCGCCGTCGACGACCAGAGCAGCGCGGACCCGAGCAAGAATCCCGACTTCGGCCATCTGCTGCGGGGCGTCGTGCACGACCCGACCGCGCGGCGAATGGGCGGCGTCGCCGGGCACGCCGGGGTATTCTCGACCGCGCGCGACGTCGGCCGCTTCGCGCAAGCGCTGCTCGATCGACTTGCCAACCGCCCCAGCGCCTTTCCGCTGCAACCAGCGACCCTGGCCGTGATGACGACGCCTCAACAGCCCGGACACCACCCGGGGCAGGTCGACGCGGCGAACGAGGCCGTCCGAAAAGCCCTCGAACGAACGCCGAACACGACCGATCCGCTGCTTGGCCCCCATTATCCGGCGATCGACGGGCAGGAGCTGTTCGGTTTCGGCTGGGACATCGACACGGACTTTTCCAAGCCGCGCGGGTTGATCTTCCCCGTCGGCAGCTTCGGCGCCACGGGTTTCACCGGAACTTCGCTCTGGCTGGACCCGGGTTCCGATACCTACGTCGTCCTGCTCACGAACGTGATCCATGTGCGCGGCAGCCGGCCCATCTCGAACCTGCGCGGTGATGTGGCGACCGCGGCGGCCGAGGCCGTCGGACTCTAGTGACTGCCTGAGAACACGCCGGAAATAATCCGGACCGCAGTCCGGTTGGGTCAAATTGTGTGCTTGGCCCAACTCAAAGGAGAACGACATGACCGCAGCCGTTGACACCCACAAGCTGACCGCCGGGACCTGGGCGATCGACCCAGTCCACTCATCGGTCAATTTCGCAGTGCGTCACCTGGTCGTCGGCAAGACGTACGGCCGGTTCGGCCAATTCAGCGGAGCAATCACGATCGGCGAAGACGGTACGCCCGCCGTCAGCGCCGAGGTCGACGTCAACTCGATCGACACCGGCAATGAACAACGCGACGCCCACATCAAGGCCCCCGACTTCTTCAACACCGAGGAATTTCCGACCGCGACGTTCGTATCGACCTCGGTGCGGTCCGACGGCGACAACTACCTGCTCGACGGCGATTTCACCCTTAAGGGCGTGACCAAACCGGTCACGCTGGCCCTGGCGTTCAACGGCGTCAGCCCGGGCATGGGACATGGAGAAGTCGCTGGCTTCGATGCTTCGGTTGTACTGAGCCGCAAAGACTTCGGCGTAGGCGGCGAGCACTTGCTCGACGGCGGCGGCGCGATCGTCGGCGACAAGGTCACGATCACGCTAGCGATCGAGGCGCTGAAGCAGGGCTGAATTCGCTCAGAGGCGGGCAGATCGCCTATTGGTCCGGCGATGTGACGGATGGGATTTCAGCGGAGTCCCGCCCGTCACTGCTGCGCCATTTCCGAAAGCCCTGCCGGGCGGCGAACGCGCCGACCACCGCCGTCACGCACCACACCCCGATCGCCGCGTACGCCAGCACCGGCGACCTGTTGCCGATCGACGCGCCCAACGCGGTGTAGACGAACGCCCGCGGCACCGACCCGATGAACGCGCCAACGGCCATCTGCCACAACGGAACTCCGAACGCCCCGAACGCGTAGGAGGCCAGCGCATCCGACAGGCCCGGAATGAACCGTTGCCCGACCACCGCCCACAGGCCGCGTCGCTGAATCAGCGCATCCAGACGGTCGGCCCGCTCGGCACCGATCAACGCCCGCGCGCTGTCACGCCCCGCGCGGCGGCCCAGGAAGGCCGCCACTACCGCGGTACCGACCGTGGCGCCCAGGGTCACGAACACGCCCAGCAGCGGTCCGAACAACAGCCCGCTGCTCGCCGCCAGAATCGGGCCCGGCACGAAAATTGCTCCGAGCACCGCCGAGAGCACCACGTAGGTGAACGGTGCCAGCGGACCCGTCGCCTTCACCCAGCCCCGCACGTCCTCGATGTTCACCACATGCTTGACCGCCAGCAGATAGAACAGCACGACCAGGAACGCGGCAAACACGGCCAGCCGGATGATGTGCGGCCGTCGAGATGTGGATGGGTGGGTCATGGTGACCGTGATTCTTCCGTATCCCCGGCTCACGTAGGGTCGGGGCGTGGCGAGAACAGATGACGACAGCTGGGAAATCACCGAGAGCGTGGGCGCGACGGCGCTCGGTGTGGCCGCGGCACGTGCCGCCGACACCGAGAGCAGCGACCCGCTGATCAGCGACCCGTTCGCCCGAGTGTTCCTCGACCGCGTCGGGCACGGCGTGTGGGATTGGTACGGCGCTCCCGAGCTGCCGGCCGCCGTCGTCGAGGCCGAACCCGACATGCCGCAGCGAATGCAATCGCTGGTGAGCTACTTCGCCACGCGGACAAAGTTTTTTGACACCGAGTTCATCGACGCCGCCAATGCGGGTGTCCGCCAGGCGGTGATCCTGGCCGCCGGTCTGGACGCACGGTCATGGCGGCTGCCGTGGCCCGACGGCGCAGTAGTCTACGAGCTCGACCAGGACCGGGTGCTGGACTTCAAACTCGAAACCCTGCACGAGCACGGCGCCGAGCCGAAAGCCCATCGTGTCCCCGTCGCGGTCGATCTGCGCCAGGACTGGCCAACGGCGCTGCGCCAGGCCGGATTTGATCCGTCGGAACCGAGCTTCTGGTCGATCGAGGGCCTGCTGATGTACCTGCCGGCCGCGGCCCAGGACCGGCTGTTCGAGCGCATCCAGGAGCTTGCAGCACCTGGCAGCCGGATCGCCGTCGAGGGCCTGGGACCGGAGTTCGCCGTCCCGGAACTGCGTGATGTGCGCCGCGCGCGGATGGACCGCGTCCGGGAGCTGATGGCCGAGGCGGGCTCGCCGATCGAGGTGCCCAAGACCGACGAGCTGTGGTACTTCGAGGAGCGTGAAGACGTCAGCGACTGGCTGCGCCGGCACGGCTGGAAGGTCACCGCGACGCCGTCCGACGAGCTGATGGCCAGCTACGGGCGCCCCTCACCCGAAGGCCTGGAAGAGGCGTCGCCGACGCATTGGTTCATCTCGGGCGAGAAGCGTTAGCGCAGCCGCACCATCCGGGTCGTCGAGCTCTCGTCCAGCTCGACGAGGTCCGAGCGCGACCTGAGAAAGTCGCTGAAAGATTTGAAGCCCAAGGCTTTTTCGCTGAACGACGGGTCCATCCGTTTCATCTGCGCCTTGACCGCGGAGTTGTGAAGCCAGTCGACATCGTCCTTCTCGGTGCCGATCCGCAACGCCCGGGTCAGGAGCGCGGTGGCGGCCGCTTGCGCGTCGGGCGCGGGCGGTTCGTCGCCGGTTGGTTTCGCGCGTGTCTTGGGCTCGGGCACCGGAACGCCGGGCAGCGCGTCGTAGATGACGAAGTCGTCGCATGCCGCGGCCAGCGCCCTGCTCGACGACCCGGCCACGCCTACACCCACCACGTAGCGGCCCAGCCGCTTGCAGCGCTGCGCCAACGCGATGTAGTCCGAGTCGCCGGCCACGATCACCACGTGCGTCAGGTCCGGCAGCCGGAACATGTCCTCGACCGCGTCGACGGCCAGCCGGATGTCGGCGCCGTTCTTGCCGTAGGCCGCCGCGGGAAACAGCTGCACCAAATCGACTGCGCGACTGACCAATTGCTCGCGGTAGCCATTGTTGACCTCCGACGACCAGTCGGCGTAGGCACGAGTCAGCACCAGGGTGCCGAACGACGAGGCGAAGTCGATGATCGCGCCGACATCGACGGTGGCCCGCGCCAGCCGGTCTTCCTTCAGCCCCTTGGCTTTGTCCTTCTGGAACGAGCTGCGGCCGTTGATCTGGTCATAACGTGAGATCACGATGTTGTCGAAGTCGAGGTACACCGCGACCCGGTCCGCGTCGGCATCTGTCATGAGTCCAGTCTCGACCATCGCTGGCCCGGCGAACCGGATTTGCGCATAGTGGAGTCATGATCGAACTGCTGTCGGATATGCCCAGCGGGGTGAACGGGGTGCGTGTCTCGGGCCGGCTGACCGGCGACGAGTTGCGCGAGCTCAAGCCCGCCATGGAAAACATGATGAACACCGACGAAATTAGGATCGTCGAGGTGATCGGTGACGACTACGAGGGCTTCGGCCCGGGCGGGTTGTTCGAGGACCTGAAGGTCGCCGTCGGCACGGTGTGGCCGCATCACGCAGCGTTCAAGCGAATCGCGGTGGTCTCCGACAAGGCGTGGGTCGCCCACACCTTGCACGCGTTGGCGTGGATGATTCCCGGTGAGATTGCCGTATTCGGGCTCGACGAGCTGGACAAGGCTAAAGACTGGGCGGCTGGCTGAGTAACCTTGCGCCCGTGAGCAATTGCCACCCGGTGATCGAGTAGACGCTGCAACGCTCGACTGCTCCGAGCGGCGACGTCGGATTGCCAAGCTCGATCACGAACACCACGAAACTCAGCAGACCAAACACCCCGAGGCCGATCGACACCCGGCGATGCCAGCCGCCGACAATTGACGACGCCGCAAGCACTGTCGCGTTTCCGCCCACGATCGCTAACACTGCGCCGACGGCATGCGGCACTGATCCACTGTGAAAAAACGCAATCACCACGTTGCCGACGGCGTTCGCGGCGGCGCAGGCGGGCAGCAGCCCACTTCTGCGAAACGCCACGGCACCGGCCAAGAACAGCGAACCCTGCACGCAGAAACCGACGTTCATCAGCCAGGCCAGCGGCGAATGGACGCCCGGCACCCCGAGATCGCTGATGAAGTTGCGCAGGTAGCTGTAGTGCGGCCGAAAGGCGCACGCGGCAACAGCTTCGAGCGTCAAATAGACGGCCGCTCCGGAAAACCAGACGATGCCGGCCCATCGGCGACTCAAATGTGTCATTACTTTATGAACGCTCGCCAAATCGAGTAATCGGAAGAGCGACAAGGGTTACCGTGACGA
The DNA here is from genome assembly GCF_022430545.2 of Mycobacterium paraterrae. Taxonomy (NCBI): domain Bacteria; kingdom Bacillati; phylum Actinomycetota; class Actinomycetes; order Mycobacteriales; family Mycobacteriaceae; genus Mycobacterium; species Mycobacterium paraterrae. Next base: position 2,962,248 of record NZ_CP092488.2, read on the forward strand.
TAACGCCCATGAAACGAGGTGCCCCCATGAGTGATTACCAGGTCAAGCTCATCATCCTGTCGACTGACGATCTCGACAATTCCATCAAGTTCTACACCGAAACCCTCGGCATCGGGCTGAAGTTTCGCGACGGCGCGCACTTCGCGGCGCTCGACGGCGGACCGGTCACCCTCGCCCTGGCGACCGAGGTCGACCATCCCATCCCGGGTCAGGTCGTCGTCGGCATCAAGACCGATGACGTCGACGCCGCGGCCAAGTCCGTCGAGGACAGCGGCGGCGGGATCGTAAAAGCCCCGTACGACGACGCCCACGAGCGCCGCGCGGTGGTCTACGACAACAAGGGCAACGGGATCGTCTTCTGCAAGCCGCTCGGCCGCTAGGTCAGATGCGCGCTGTTGTCGTCTAACTCGTTGCGGCGCAGCGCCATCGGGGTCATCGCAGGTACGTCTCCACCGGCCACCACGGTCCGCGTGATTGGCGTCAGCGCCTGGAACAACGTCTCGACCTCGTCGTCGCTCAGCACGTCGAGCACAGCCAGCGACAACTCGTCGGTCCTTCGCTCGACGTAATCCTTGAGTTCCTGCCCGGCGGGCGTGAGCGCGCCCCCGTCGTCGAGCAGTCCGCGCGCGGCCAGACCCTGCTCCCGGGCGCGCCACTCCTCGTCGTCATAGTCGCGGGTGCGGGCGATGTAGTCCCGCGGGACCGCGCCCGCCGCGGCGTGCAGCACGTTGCATTCCCGGCCCGTCACCCCGGCGGCGCTGAGCACCGCGTTGTGGGTGTCGCCGCGGTGCTCACGCAGCAGGGTCGTGGCATGCCACAACGCGGCCAGCGGCTCGTCCGGCCACGGCAGCGCGCGGTTCGCCGCGAACAGCGGCCGACCGCACAGCGGCGCGTTCCGAGCCGCCTTGCCGAGCAGTTCGGCTGCGGTCGCGACGTTTCCATCCGGCTCGAGTCCATAGCGCCGCAGCACCGCGACCGCGGTTTCGGCGCGGACCCGTAACGCCTTGTCAGGTCCCGCGATGGCCCACGCCGCCGACAGCGACTTGGCCACCCGTGACGGCGCGAAGTTGTAGAAGATCGCGGTCACCACCTCGGGCGGTACGGTACCCAGCGGCGCCGAGCGGGCGGCGAAATATCCCATCCAATAGCCCTTGTAACCCAACCCGTCCAGCGCCTCGCGCACCTCGGGCGCGAAGTACGTCACGCCGTGGATGGGCTCGAACCGATCCAGTAGACGCCGGGCAAGCTCTGACTCTCTAGGCATAAAACCTGAGCCTAGGTGTTGGTGAAGTCCCCGACAACGCCGTATCCGGGATAGACGGGCCAAGAAGCGGACGGTGCGGCTAGCGGCGCCCCCGGGATACATACGGCCACGGCCGGTTGCGCTCCGGAATCGCGCTTGCGCGAGCCTGTTTGAGCTTCGTCCTCAAATGCTGCCGCAGCTCGTGCAGATCCGGATCGGTCCACCGGTTGTGCGCCTCGACCGGATCCGTGGTGAGGTCGTAGAGCTCCCACTGGTCGTCGAGCGGGCTCATCCGATAGGTTTCGCCGCCAAGCCCATTCGCGGCGAGGTGACGCACCCCCGGCTCCGTCCAAGTCGCGGGATCGTCGAACGTCCGCACCAACTTCCACAGGTGAGCACCGACGCGCACCACCAGGCCCTCGAAGTTCGACCCGACGTGGGCGGGCACCCGGATGCGGATCAGCGCAGGGGGATTCGCCGTCCGCCGCAACCGGCGGGCAACCGCCGAGGCGCCGCTGTCGCCCTCGAGGATGTTGTCGCGGGTCATGATGTAGACGGCCCGATCCTCGTCGGCGGCCCCGCCGTCCACCACTGGCATCAGGTTCCGGCCAGGCAACGGATGCACCTCGGAGAACGACTCGGCCAGTTCGTCAGCCACAGCGGAGACATCCACGCCGGCCGCGGCCAACACTGTCGGCAACACGTCGACATGCGACGTCGGCGCCGACACCACCCGCGGCTGCGTCGCCCTTGAGCCGATCCGGGCGATCGCGAACGGCACCCGGGTCGCCTCGTCGTAGAGGTTGAACCACTTCTGATGCAAACCACCATGTGCGCCAAGCAGATCGCCGTGATCGGACGTCCGCACCAACACCGCGTCGTCCGAGCCACCCTCGGTGACGGCGCGGCGCACCCGGTCGATCGGTCCGTCCACCTCGGCGTGCAACCGGTAGTACAGGTCGCGGTAGCGCTGCGCGTTGCCGCGGTAAGCCCGCTCGATGATCGGCGCCGGACCGTAACCGCTGGCATAGGCCTCGCGGAACGCGATCTGCGCCGCCGGCTTGCTCGCCAGGTCTTCGTCGGCGGTGGGAGCCGCGGGCACGTGCGGCGGGTCCAGCGGCGACGGCCTGATCGGGCTGCGGCGCAACCAGCCCGGAAACAACACGATGTCGTGCGGGTTGACGAAGCTGGCCACCAACAGGAACGGCCGTTGCGCCGAGGGATCACCGGTGCGACGTCGCGCATACCGGTCGATCAGCCACGTCACGACCCGGTCTGCGACCAACGGGTCGCGGCGCACCCCGGCATTGCCTGGCAGCGCGCCGTGCGGCTCCGGCCCGACCCACCCCGAGAAGCCAAACGGCGCAAGGGGATCGGCGTCGAGATAGCGGTGCACCGCGACATGGTCGACGGTGCCGTCCTCGTCGTTGGTCTGCAGCACACTGCCGTCGGCCTCGTGGAGGTCGACGTGCGAGATGTGCCACTTGCCGTCGTAGTGGGTGTCGTAGCCGGCGGCGCGGAACCAGTTGCCCATCGTGGGCACCTCGCCCGCGCGTAGCCAGCGCATCCGCGAGTCGTCCGGCATCTTGCCCAGGCCGTCGGTCTGGGTGACGCCGTGCAGATCGGGGTAGTGCCCGGTGAAGATCGTCGGACGGCTCGGTGCACACGCCAGCGACCCCGTGTAGTGCCGGGTGAACGCGACGCCGTGATCGTCAAACCATTTGCGTCCGAGCAGCGTTCGCTGACGCCAGGCGAGCACCTCGGGTGACTCGTACGGGGGGATCGCGCGTTCTTCGTCGGTCAATAGGACGATGACGTCAGGTCGAGCGGTCACCAGCGGCCTCCAATCGCTGCGCCAGACCGGCAAGCATGATGTCGGACTGTCGGGTTTGCAGACGGCACAGGGCGCGTTCGGCGAGCGTGCGCACCGGACCAGGACCGATGGTCACCGTGCTGGTCAGCGTCACCGTCGTGCCGTCACCGGTCGGCCGCAGACTCCACCGGTTGGTGAAGCGCCGGATCCGCGGGGGCAGGCCGTCGACGTCGTAGGCCAGCGCACGTAGGGGATCGAACTCGGTGATGGTCTCCACCAGCGCGTTGCGACCGATCTGCACGCGCCGGGTAGTGCCCAGCGGGTGCTCGCCGTGATTGAGGATGCACGAATGGTCGATGTTGTCGGCCCACGAACTGATCGAGCCGAAGTCGGCCAGCACGTCCCAGACGGTTTGCGGGTCGGCGGCGACGGTCCGGCTGCGGTCTATGGCGGCCACGCTCTCACGGTACGCAATAAACCACTGCTCGACGCATTTCTGGGCAAACCGCGAACGGCAAAGTTGGGCCGGGAAACCCGCTAGACGATCAGCACCCCGAAGGCGCCGCCCTGCCCGCCGGGCTCGTCGGCCATGATGTCGAGCGCCAACTGCATCGCGGTATCGCCTTCACTGATGAATCGCGCCGCCAGTTGCATGCCCTGGCCGTCGACATTGCCGGACGCCGACACGCAGAATGGAAACCCGGCGGTGTAGCTGCTGATCGCTTGCTGCAGCGACTGATTCACCGGTGCCTCCGGGCTGGGCATGTGGCCCCGAAGGTCGGTGACCGCGTCGGCGGCATGCCGACATGCCTTGCCCGTCGCCGCAATGTCCTGGCGCGACGCGGCGGCAGCAATGTCGTTGCGCGCGGCCACCATCCCGTTGATGGCGGGCTGAGACTGGTCCAGCCAGGCATGCATGGTCAATGTGGGCGCGACCGGCGGTGCGGCGCCGTCGTCCGACGATGCCGATCGTTCGGTCGACCAGTTGTGGTAGGCGGCCAGCAGCGCGCCGAGTGCGACCAGCACCGCCCAACTGACGACCGTAAAGCGTTGCTCGCGTTGATATCTGCTAGGCGACTGACGGGACGCTGCCATGGCGAACTTTCCTGAACGTACTGGGGAACGGCGCGTCGTCAATGAGCCGCCGGGAACAGTTGCGCGCAGCGTACCCACGGCTGACCGCGAGTAATCATCTCTGATGGTCGTTCGCACATATGGTCGGACGGGCGCTACACAGTCAGCCTGTGATGGTCGGGAGATTCGATGTGCTCGTCGGCGATCAGGATCTCGATCGCATCCTGCAGTTCGGCGCCGCCACGTTTGATGTCGATCATCGACCTATCCAGGCGTGCGGCGTCGTTGTCATGGGCACCCGAAAGGCAGCGGTGTATTCCGGCCCTATAGTCACCAATTGCCTCCTGCAACAACAGGTTCGCCGATGAGTCCGGACTCGGTAGGTGTTCCTGGAGGCGGGCGGCGGCGGCACTCGCGGATTGGCAGGCCACCCCGGCCCCGGCGACGTTCTTCTCCGACGCGTCGATGACGGCGTAGTCGCCCGCGACGAACAGGTCGTGGATCGCCGATTGACCCTGGCGCAGCCACCCACGGGCTTGCGCTGGCAGCGAAGGCGGCAACACACCGGCCGGCTGAACGGCGACCGCGCTGGGCCGGGCCGGGGGTGCGGTCAAGAGACTGTCGTGGGCCCACAACGCCGAGACGACAACAGCCGTCAGCAATGCGACACCGTAGGTGGTGGCAATGAGCGTGCGGCCGCTATACCTGGCCATGAAAAACTCCTGCTCGACGTGAAATGCTGCTACCGATCCTTCGCTTCGGCACTCCCGGCCACGAGGGCCGTTCAGATCAGATTCAGTGCCGCAATGCCTCGGGATCAGAGTCCAAAGTCCTTTTGACTCACGATCTCGCTGACCGCGATATTCGCCTTGGAGCAAAACATGTTGGTTCTGTTGGTAATTGGCTTCGGCGCGGCGGTCGGCGTGACGGCGTGACGGCGTGTGTCATCCCGCGGGGTCCGGGTACCCACGCGTATGCAAGCAATCACCGAACGATTCACCGCGGCATTGGCCGACCTGCACCGCAACCGTGATGCCGGACCACTTGTCGACTTGTTCACCGACGACGCGACGCTCAGCAAAGCCGGCATGCCGCACGAAGAGCACGGAAGACTCGGCGCTCGCGAATTCTGGGAGCGCTATCGCGATGTGTTCGACGACATAGACGCGACGTTCCAGAGCGTTGCCAGCGGCGAGCGAGTCGCGTTCCTCGAGTGGACGTCCGAAGGCACGCTCAAAGACGGCAGCGACTTCCGCTACCAGGGTGTCAGTGTGCTGGAAACCGAAGGCGACCTGATCGACGCCTTCCGGACTTACTACGACACCGCGGCGTTCGTCCGCCTGTAGCCCGACGTCTGCACCGCTGCGGCATGCTGTAGCTCATGACCCGCAACGAGATCACCGAGCAAATTGTGCTGGCCCGTCTGGCGAAAGGCCTGACCTGGCAGCAACTGGCCGACGCGATCAACCGTCCCGTCGTCTGGACCACGGCCGCCCTGCTCGGCCAGCACCCAATACCCGCCGAACTGGGCACGGTGCTGGTCGAGTTGCTGGGTCTCGACGAGTCTGCGATCCCAGTGCTGGCCGCGGTCCCGATGCGCGGCGGGTTACCGACCGCGGTGCCCACCGACCCGACCATCTACCGCTTCTACGAGGCGCTGCAGGTGTACGGCCCGGCACTCAAAGAACTCATCCACGAGAACTTCGGCGACGGCATCATGAGCGCGATCAACTTCAGCGTCGACCTGCGCAAGAGACCACACCCGGCCGGCGACCGCGTCGTGGTGACTTTCGACGGCAAATTCCTTGCCTATGACTGGGTTTCGGCACAGCCGTAAAGAACTCGTCAAGAGGCGGGCGGAAATGACCCGGCACGCCTAACATGTGATCGAATGCGCGGTCCATACACCGAGGCCGATTGGCGCCGAGAAGCGCTGAGAACTAATCTGTGGCTCGTCCCCGTGGTCGAGACCATCGCTGCCGTCGTACTTTTCGGCCTGACCTATGCCGTCGACCGGTCAGCCTACGACGGCGTGATCCGGCTACCCACCTGGGTGCTCAGTGGCACCGCCGACGTCGCTCGGGTGCTGCTGGCCACCGTCGCCGCCGCGATCATCACCGTCGTCGGCATCGTCTTCTCGATCACCATCGTGGCGCTCACCCTGGCGTCGACGCAGTTCGGTCCGCGAATGCTGCGCAACTTCGTGCGCGACCCCGGAACTCAACTATCGCTCGGCACCTTCGTGGCCAGCTTCTGCTACGCGATGATCGCGCTGGTCTCGGTGGGTGGCGGTCCGCACGGTGACTTCGTGCCGCACCTGTCGATCACGGTGACCCTGCTGTTCACGCTTCTCGACGTGGCGGTGCTGATCTTCTTCCTCAACCACATCGCCACCATGATCCAGCTGCCGGTGGTGATCGCGAACATCGCCACCACGTTGGTCAACGAGGTCACGGCGATGGAGAACTCCGATGCATTCGGCGTCGGCGCGGCCCGCGGGCCGTCACCGGACGAGCTGCTGGCCCGACTCGCGGACGAGGGTGCCCCGATCCGCACACCTCGCAGCGGCTACCTGCAAGTCATTCGGCACGACGTCCTGGTCAAGATCGCCACCAAAGCCGATGCGGTCGTGCAGCTGCCGCATCGACCCGGCCACTTCATGGTCGCCGGTCAGGTGATCGCGAAAGTATGGCCCCCAGAGGCGGCCGGCTCGGTTGCCGAACATCTGGCACTAGGACATGTCGCTGGTGCGTATCGCACACTGCCGCAAGATGTTTCGTTCGGTTTCGACCAACTGGTCGAGATAGCGTTGCGGGCCTTGTCGCCGGCGGTCAACGACACGTTCACCGGAATGACGTGCGTCGACTGGATCGCGGACTGCCTGTGCCGCATCGCCCCGATGTGGCACCCGCACCGGGTGCGTCGCGACGCCGAAGGTGACATCCGCGTCATCGCCTTCCAACCCAGCTTCGACCGTCTCGTCGAGCGGACCTTCGACACGATCCGTCAGGCTGCAGTCGGCATGCCCGCCATCATGATTCGCCAGCTCGACGCCATCGCCAAAGTCATCGAACAGGTACCCGACCGGCGACGACGAACGGCGCTCATCCGTCAGGCCGAGGCCATCCAGCGGTCGAACCTCGCCACCGTCGCCGACGCATCCGACCGCGACGACGTCACTCAACGGTATGAGGCAGTCCTCGACCTCATCACCCCGGCCGCTACCGTGAGGACGTGACCTCCGAACTCAAGGCAGACCTTGTCCTTTCGGGTGGCGGCGTCAAGGGCATCGGGCTTTCCGGCGCTGTCGTCGCGCTGATGGAAGCCGGCTACGCGATCCAGCGAGTCTCCGGCACCTCGGCCGGCTCGGTCGTCGGCGCGATCCTGGCGGCCGGCGCCGACCAACTCGGCCCCGAGGATGTCGAGCAGCTGACCATGACGCTGCCGTACCAGAAATTCCTCGACCCGACGCGGATCACCAGCATTCCGCTACTCGGACCGGCGTGGGGCGTGGTCAGCGAAACCGGGATCTACAAGGGCGATTTCGCCCACGACTGGATCCGGTCTCAGCTGGCCAATCTCGGGGTGCACACGTTCGGCGACCTGGCCATCGACGCCCCACACCTGCCGCGAGAGCAGCGCTACCGGTTAGTCGTCACGGCCGCCGACGTCACCACCGGCCAGCTGGTCCGGTTCCCATGGGACTACCGCCGGCTCTACGGCCTCGATCCTGACGAGCAACCGGTCGCCGATGCGGTGCGGGCATCGATGTCGATCCCGTTCTTTTTCCGGACCACCAAGCTGACCAGCGCCAGCGGTTTGACCTCGACCCTCGTCGACGGCGGCATGCTGTCGAATTTCCCGATCGACTCCTTCGACCGGCGTGACGGCAGGCTGCCTCGTTGGCCCACCTTCGGGGTCACCCTGCTGCCCAACCTGCCGCAGGGCAACGACAAGGTGATTCCCGCTCTGGCGCCGGTCAATTGGCTCTTCGGTGGCCCGCCGTTGATCGAGGCATTGATCACCACGATGATTGTGGGCCGCGACCAGGCCTACCTGAATCAGCCTTGGGTCGACTCACGCGCGATCCGCGTCGACTCGTCGAAAGTCGGGTTCCTCGACTTCGGCATCAAGGACAAGCAGAAGCAAGAGCTCTATCAGAACGGTTACAACGAGGCGATCGACTTCTTGTCGGCGTGGAACTGGGACGAATACCTCGAACGATTCCGGCGACCCGCTAGCTAGCGAATTCGTCTGCCATGTTGTCGATTCCGGCGCGAATTGCCGTCAACGCCTCGGCCCGGGCCCGCAGCTTGGTCGCGGCGTGGGCGTGCCCCTTCAGCGTGGCGAAGTCCCGGGCGGCCTCCTCGGCGCGGCGCAGCACCATGTCGGGCAGCACGATTTCGTCGACCCATCCGGAAGCCAACGCGGTATCACCGAAGAACGTCTTGGCCAACCCGGCCGACTGCTGGAACGCTGCGCGCGTCAGCCGCAGCTTCATCACTTCCAGGGCCGCGTAAGGGATCGTCATGCCGATCGCGACCTCGTTGGCCTGAATGTTGTACCCGGGGGCGGCGATTCGATGGTCGCCGCTGGCGAGCAGGAAGGCGCCCATCGCGATCGCGTGCCCGGTGCAGGCCATCACCACCGGCTTGGGGTAGGACAGCAGCCGGTGCGACAACTCAAAGCCGCCCTTGAGCATGTCGATGGCGGCCGGGATGTCACCGGAATTGAAGACCTTGAGATCGAATCCGCCGCTGAAAACCCGGTCGTTACCGGCGATCACGACAGCGCTGGCCTCGTCGCGGTCCGCGTGGTCGAGCGCGTCCTGCAATGCCTGCTGCATCGTCGGGCCGAGGACGTTGACCTTGCCGTCGTCCATCGTGATGAACGCGATGGAATCGTCGAGACGATAGGTGACTGGACCGCTCATAGCAGCGATTGAATCAGACGCGTTCGCTGCGGTGCTTGCCGAGTTCCTCCTGCGCGTTACCCCAGCGCAGGCTGACGTCGGTCGGCGGCGCGTCGATCTGGCGAGTGCGCCACCGGTCCTTGGTCTCGTCGACGGCGCGGTTCATCCGCTCGATCTCGCTGCGGAACACGTCTGCCCGCGTTTCCTTGGTGGCGTAGTGGAAGTAAGTCAGCAGACTGCGCAACAGCTCCAGCTTCTGCTTTTCGCGCTTGGCCAGGTCGTGGTTGGTCATCAGCTCGATGCGCTGCACCGGTGGCAACGACGCCCAGTCGAGCACCACCTTGGTTTCCAGCGGCCGCCGCCGGGGCCGCCAGAACTTCCAGCCACGCGGAACCTCGGCCCGGTCGTAGTAGGTCACGGTGCCCGGGAATCGCGACTCGATGCCTTCACCGAGTTCGCTGCGGTCCAGCGCCGAGTCCCACACCGTCCGCCACTCCTGGCCGGGGGCCAGCGTCGGCAGCTGGCGGGGGAGCTGGAGCTCGACGACGTCGGCGTAGCCGTCGGTGGCGTTCTCGTACTCTGCGACGGTCGGCGGCTGGGGAAAGGTGAACGAGACGTCGTAGGCCGAGGTCTTGCCGAAGTTGCGGACCACCAGCTCGATCACGTGCCAATCGGCGGCGTGTGGCTCCATGAACATGCTGACGTGCGGGCGGTTTTCTTCCGCGGCCAGACGACGGTTCCGGCGGATTTGGACGTTCGCGTAGATCAGGGCGATGACGCCCAGCGCAAGCAGTGCCCACACCGCCCATGCCAGCCAGGTCGCGGATCCGGTACCCGCCACCTCATGCCACCGATCGCGGATCCATTCCATCGAAGAACCCATCGCTTTCGTTTACACCACGCGCTTGGTCGCGTGAAAATTCGCGGACGACTTCGTCAGCGCTCGCTACCCGCCCATCAGAGTTCGCCACTGTTCCAAATTTGACACCCGGTATACGTAATTTGAACGCTTGACCTCCGACAACGAGGCGCTTGGCTCTACCGAATACCAGTGTCCGGGAAATACTGTCGGATCGCCCGACAGCTGTGCAAGTTTTTGCAGGCTGCGGAATATCTCGTCGGAATCCCCGCCGGGAAAATCGGTGCGACCGCAGCCCTCGAGAAAAAGTGTGTCGCCGGCGATCAAACGGCCGTCGAGCAAGAAACATTGGCTGCCCGGCGTGTGTCCCGGCGTGTGCAATAGCTCGATCTCGATGTCGCCGACGTCGACTTTGTCGCCATTTTCGTGCGAGGTCAGGTCGCTCATCGGGATTCCGGTGATACGCGAGACGAACAGCGCCTCTTCGGAATTGACGTGAACCGGGACGCTGACCCGCTCGAGCAATTCGGCCAGGCCCTTGAGCTCGAAGCCCATCATCGAGCCACCGACGTGGTCAGGATGGTGGTGGGTGACCAGCACTCCGGACAGGTGCATCCCGTCGGCTTCCAACGCGTCGACCAGATCGCCGGCCGCGTATGCGGGGTCGACGACCAGGCAGTCGCCGGTTTGCCGGTCGCCGATCAGGTAGGCGAAGTTGCGCATCTGCGCCGCGATCCCGTCGCCCCGGGCGAAGTCGCGGCCGGAGAGCAGTTGGCGGAAGTACAGCTGGTCTGCGGAAGAGGCGTCGGGCACCCGAACAGCCTAAGCGGGTTCAGGGCTGCGGGTCGCACCTCTCCGTTTTGGTGCGCTCGCGCGGCAACCTGTACCCTCTTTTAGGCCCGAGTGATCTTCGGGTGCGGCCCCCTTAGCTCAGTCGGTAGAGCGTTTCCATGGTAAGGAAAAGGTCAACGGTTCGATTCCGTTAGGGGGCTCGGCGGACGCCGAGCAGGCAGGTGGCCCGTAGGCGAGGCGGTGTAGCTCAGTTGGTTAGAGCGAACGACTCATAATCGTTAGGTCGCCGGTTCAAGTCCGGCCATCGCTACAAGACAACAACGAAGACCGGAAAGAAGAATCGACGTGGCCTCCAGCACTGACGTACGGCCCAAGATCACCTTGGCGTGCGAGGTGTGCAAACACCGCAACTACATCACCAAGAAGAACCGCCGCAACGACCCCGACCGCTTGGAACTGAAGAAGTTCTGCCCCAACTGCGGCAAGCACCAGGCGCACCGCGAGACACGCTGACGCTCGGCGTCAGCTATCTACTCAGATCGACTAGGTAGGTTCAAGAGCTGTGTCGTTGGGCCAAAAAATCGTCGGAAGGCACTACCGCTACCCCGATCATTACGAGGTCGAGCGGGAAAAGATCCGCGAATACGCCGAAGCCGTCAAGAACGACGACGCCCCCTTCTTCGAGGAGAAGGCCGCCGCCGAGTTGGGTCACGACTCGCTGCTGGCGCCACTGACGTTCATCTCGGTGTTCGGCTACCGCGCGCAGCGTTCGTTCTTCGAGGACGCCAACATCGGCCTTCAGGACGCCCAGATCGTGCAGGTCGACCAGGTGCTCAAACTGCTGAGACCGATCAAGGCCGGCGACAAGTTGTACTGCGACGTCTACGTGGACTCGGTTCGGCAGGCCCACGGGACCGACATCATTGTGTTGAAGAACATCGTCACCGACGAATCGGGTGACGTTGTGCAAGAGGGCTATACGACCCTGGCGGGCCGGGCCGGTGAGGGAGAAGAGGGTTTCAGCGATGCCACTGCGTGAATTCGAGTCGGTGAAGGTGGGTGACCAGCTGCCCGAGAAGGTATATCCGCTGACCCGCCAGGACCTGGTGAACTATGCAGGCGTCTCCGGTGACCTGAACCCGATCCACTGGGACGACGAGATCGCCAAGGTCGTCGGGCTCGACACCGCGATTGCGCACGGCATGCTGACCATGGGCATCGGCGGCGGCTTCGTCACCTCCTGGGTCGGCGACCCCGGCGCGGTGACCGAGTACAACGTGCGATTCACCGCGGTGGTGCCGGTACCCAACGACGGCAAGGGGGCCGAGATCGTTTTCAGCGGCCGCGTGAAATCGGTGGACCCGGAAAGCAAGTCGGTGACGATCGCCCTGACGGCCACCACTGACGGCAAGAAGATCTTCGGTCGGGCGATCGCCTCGGCGAAGCTGGCCTAGCCGTGGCGATCAACACCGACATCCGGGGAATGGTCTGGGATTACCCGGACAGTTTCGTGGTCGGCCGCGAGATGGTTCGCGCCTTCGCCAAGGCGGTGCTCGCGACCGACCCTGCCCACTTCGACGAGAAGGCCGCGGCCGATCTCGGCTACGACTCGCTGGTCGCGCCGCCGACGTTTGTCACGATCCTGGCGAAACTCGTCCAGGCCGACTTCATGCGCAAGGTCGACACCGGCTACGACACCATGCAGATCGTCCAGGTGGACCAGCAGTTTCTGTACCACAGGCCGATTCTGGTCGGTGACGAACTGCATGCCCGGATGGTCATCGACTCGGTCAACGAGCGCTTCGGTGCCGACATCGTCGTCACCAAGAACACGCTGACCGATCAGCACGGTGAGCTCGTGCTCGAGGCCTACACCACGATGATGGGCCACGAGGGCGACAACTCGGTCAACCTCAAGTGGGACATGGAAAGCGGCCAGGTCGTCAGGACCGCGTGATTAGTACCTGACACCTGCTCCGCTGTACACTCGTACCTCGGGGTTTTCCCAGGATCAGCGTATTTTCCCTTCAGTGGGCGAAGCGCGCTTCCTGGAAGGCCCCGACACGCGCAGGTTGGCCTGCCAACCAGCGAAGGGGCGTAGCTCAACTGGCAGAGCAGCGGTCTCCAAAACCGCAGGTTGCAGGTTCAAGTCCTGTCGCCCCTGCAAAGGCGTTCGATGACGATGCGGGCCGGTTCCGGCCCGAGGAGGAGTCGGACCTGAAAGGCGTTCGATGACGATGCGGGCCGGTTCCGGCCCGAGGAGGAGTCGGACCTGAAAAGGTGGACACTGGAGAAGGTGACCATCACACACACGAGTGAACGAAGGAGCATGCGGTGAGCGACGAACGCGACGATGCCGACGCCGCAGCCGACGGCACCGACGACGCGCAAGGCGTTCGTACGGCAGTCGTGACGCGCCCGCAGCGGCCCAGCGGCAAGCGGTCCCGTCAGCGGGCCGAGACCGAGCAGTCTGGAGCGGTCGAGCTCACCGACAGCGACGCCGACGACAGCGACACCACGTCGAAGAAGGCGAAGAAGGCCAAGAAGGCGTCCGGCGAGCCGTCGAACAACCCGTTGGTCTTCGTCATCACATACCTCAAGCAGGTCGTCGGCGAACTGCGCAAGGTCATCTGGCCCAACCGCAAACAGATGAGTTCCTACACCTCGGTGGTGTTGGCGTTCCTGGTGTTCATGGTGACGTTGATCGGCCTGGTGGACCTGGGCTTGGCCAAGCTAGTGCTCTTGGTGTTCGGCTGAGCTCTGAAGACGACGATCACCACGCGCTGAATTATTAGGAAGGACCCAGACAACCGTGACTACCTCCGACGGCGAGCAGCCGGTGGGTGAGACGGTCGACATCGAAGCCGCGCTGCACGAGGTCACCGACAACGCAGCCGAAACGGCCGATGCTGAGACGTCGGTCGACACAGCCGACGACGCCGCCGCGCCCGCGACCCCGGCCGAGGACGAGGACGTCGACCCCGCCGTCGCACTCAAGGCCGAACTTCGCTCCAAGCCGGGCGACTGGTACGTGATCCACTCCTACGCCGGCTACGAGAACAAGGTCAAAGCGAACCTCGAGACCCGCGTGCAGAACCTGGACGTCGGCGACTACATCTTCCAGGTGGAAGTGCCCACCGAAGAGGTCACCGAGATCAAGAACGGCCAGCGCAAGCAGGTCAACCGCAAGGTGCTGCCCGGATACATCCTGGTTCGAATGGACCTGACCGACGAGTCGTGGAGCGCGGTGCGCAACACCCCGGGTGTCACCGGGTTCGTCGGTGCCACCTCCAAGCCGTCGGCGCTCACGCTCAACGAAGTGGTGAAGTTCCTGCTGCCGCAGGGAGCCGCGAAGAAGCCCGCCAAGGGCGCCGCTTCCACCGCCACCGCGGTGGCCGAAGGCGGTCTGGAACGTCCCGTGGTCGAGGTGGACTACGAGGTCGGCGAGTCGGTCACCGTCATGGACGGCCCGTTCGCCACGCTGCCGGCGACGATCAACGAGGTCAACGCCGAACAACAGAAACTCAAGGTGCTGGTGTCCATCTTCGGCCGCGAAACACCTGTGGAGCTGGGCTTCACCCAGGTCTCGAAGATTTAGTTACGACGTCGGGCGACAGCGGGGAGCCCCGCTCAGGAGTCCGGCAACCAGAAAGGAACACCAACACTCATGGCCCCGAAGAAGAAGGTCGTCGGGCTGATCAAGCTGCAGATCGAGGCCGGTGCGGCCAACCCGGCTCCGCCGGTCGGTCCGGCGCTCGGCCAGCACGGCGTCAACATCATGGAGTTCTGCAAGGCGTACAACGCCGCGACGGAAAGCCAGCGCGGCAACGTCGTGCCCGTGGAGATCACGGTCTACGAGGACCGCAGCTTCACCTTTGCACTGAAGACGCCGCCGGCTGCCCGGCTGCTGCTCAAGGCCGCGAAGGTGGGTAAGGGCTCGGCCGAGCCGCACAAGACCAAGGTCGCCAAGGTCACCTGGGACCAGGTCCGCGAGATCGCCGAGACGAAGAAGGCCGACCTCAACGCCAACGACATCGACGCGGCCGCCAAGATCATCGCCGGCACCGCCCGGTCGATGGGAATCACCGTCGAATAATCGACGTTTACGTCGAAACGTGGGAGGGCCAGCTTCGGCCCGTAGTCGGAACGACGATGCAGGCCGGTAACGGCCTGAGGAGGAGTCCGACCGACAAATACAACCACAACCCAACACCGAGATTGGATGCATCAATGAGCAAGAACAGCAAGGCATATCGCGCGGCGCTTGAGAAGGTCGACCGCGACAACCTCTACACCCCGTTGCAGGCCGCGAAGCTGGCCAAGGAGACGTCGTCGACCAAGCAGGACGCGACCGTCGAGGTCGCGATCCGGCTCGGGGTGGACCCCCGCAAGGCCGACCAGATGGTCCGCGGCACGGTCAACCTGCCGCACGGCACCGGTAAGACCGCCCGCGTCGCGGTGTTCGCCGTCGGTGAGAAGGCCGAAGAGGCCACCGCGGCCGGCGCCGACGTCGTCGGCAGCGACGACCTGATCGAGAAGATCCAGGGCGGCTTCCTGGACTTCGACGCGGCGATCGCGACGCCGGACCAGATGGCCAAGGTCGGCCGGATCGCGCGCATCCTGGGTCCGCGTGGCCTGATGCCGAACCCCAAGACCGGCACCGTCACCCCGGATGTCACCAAGGCCGTCTCGGACATCAAGGGCGGAAAGATCAACTTCCGCGTCGACAAGCAGGCCAACCTGCACTTCGTGATCGGCAAGGCGTCCTTCGACGAGAAGCAGCTCGCTGAGAATTACGGCGTGGCGATCGACGAGGTGCTGCGGCACAAGCCGTCGTCGTCCAAGGGCCGTTATCTGAAGAAGATCACGGTCTCCACGACCACCGGACCAGGCATTCCGGTCGACCCGGCGGTTACCCGGAACTTCGCCGAGGCCTAAATCAGACGGCGGTTCGCGGTCGGGTGCTCACTGTGAACCGCGGTCACGTCTCTTAGACTCTCCTCATGCCACACGCCCGCAAAAACGAGGGCAGTCGGTTTCAACGCCCTGAGTTGACTGACTACCTCGATGCAGACGGCGAGATTGTGCTGCCCGATGGCGTCAGCCTGGTGACGTTCCTGGACCGCCATATCGACGAGATCGGCGACGCGATCGCCTACCGGTTCCTGGACTACTCCCATGACACCGACGGCAGGGCGATCGAGCTGACGTGGGGTCAACTGGGCTCCCGGTTGCGGGCCGTCGGCGCCCGCCTGCAACAGGTCACCTCCAAGGGCGACCGGGTGGCGATCCTGGCGCCGCAGGGCATCGACTACATCGTCGGCTTCTTCGCCGCGATCAAAGCCGGCGACGTCGCCGTGCCGCTGTTCGCGCCGGAGTTCCCGGGCCACGCCGAACGCCTCGACGCCGTGCTCAGCGACGCCAAGCCGTCGGTGGTGTTGACCACCTCTGCCGCGGCCGCGGCCGTCGGAGAGTTCGTCCGCTCGCTGCCGCGGGCCGGCCGGCCGCGGGTGATCGCGATCGACGAAGTTCCCGACTCGGTCGGTGCGACGTTCCAGCAGATTGAGGTCGACACCGACGACATCGCCTACCTGCAGTACACGTCGGGTTCGACGCGGGCGCCGGTCGGCGTAGAAATCACGCACCGTGCGATCGGCACCAACGTGCTGCAGATGGTGATCTCGACCGGGATCGACTGGGACATCCGCAGCGTCAGCTGGTTGCCGCTGTATCACGACATGGGCCTACTGCAGATCGTGTGCGTCGCGGTCTTCGGTACCCAGGTGACCCTGATGTCGCCCACAGCCTTCGTGCGCAGGCCGCTGCGGTGGATCCGCCAACTCGCCTCGGAGTCGAAATTTGGGCCGACCTTCGCCGCGGCGCCGAACTTCGCGTTCGAATTGGCCGTCGAGCGCGGGCTTCCCGACGAGGGCGAAGATCTCGACCTGACCAACGTGGTGTCGTTGATCAACGGCTCCGAGCCGGTGCGGATCAGCTCGATCGAGAAGTTCAATAAGGCGTTCGCCCCCTATGGGTTGCCGAGCACGGCGGTCAAGCCGTCCTACGGCATGGCCGAGGCGACGCTGTTCGTGTCGACCATCGACCTCTCCGCCGCGCCGTCTGTGGTTTATCTCGACCGCGAGAAGTTGAGCAACGACCTTGCGGTTCCGGTGTCGCCGGACGCGCCCAACGCCGTCCCGTCGGTGTCGTGTGGCCGGATCGCTCGCAGCCAATGGGGCATCATCGTCAACACCGACACCGAAGTGGAAGTCCCCGACGGTGAAGTCGGCGAAATCTGGTTGCACGGCAACAACATCGGACAGGGTTACTGGGGGCGGCCCGACGAAACCGAGCGGGTCTTCGGCAACAAACTCCAGCGCAGGCTGCCGACTGGCAGCCACGCCGACGGGGCGCCCACCGATGCCACCTGGCTGCGCACCGGCGACCTCGGAGTCTACCTCAACGGCGAGCTGCACATCACCGGTCGGATCAAAGACATGATCATCGTCGACGGCCGCAACCATTACCCGCAGGACATCGAGGCCACCACGGCTGAGGCGTCGCCGAAGGTCCGATCAGGTTACGTCGCCGCGTTTTCCGTCCCTGCCGACGACGCCGGCGAGAAGGTCGTGATCGTCGCCGAGCGCGCGCCCGGCGCGGGTCGGGCCGACCCGCAAACGGTGGTCGACGCGATCCGCGCGGCGGTCTCGCGGCGCCACCGCCTGCCGCTGGCCGACGTGCTGATGGTGTCGGCGGGCTCGATCCCGCGTACCACCAGCGGCAAGCTCGCCCGCCGGGCGTGCCGGGCGCTGTACCTCAACGGCGAGCTGGGCCACCGCGGGCACTAGCCGCCGCATTCGACGATCCGTCGCCGCAGATACTCGCGGCCCGGGTCAGAACCGTTGGACTCCAGAGCTGTTCGATACCAGATAAGCGCGTCGTCGCGGCGGCCGGCTCGGCGGAACAAGTCGGCCCGCACCGACGCGACCAAGTTGGATCGGGATAGCCGCGGGTCATGAGCGACCTGCTCCAGCGCGGCCAGGCCGGCGTCCGGGCCGTCGCGGAAGCCGATCGCCAGCGCACGATTCGCCCGCACGACGGGCGAATCGGTCATCGTCACCAGCTTGTCGTAGGCCGTGCAGATCGTGCGCCAGTCGGTGTGCTCCCACGACGGTGCCGTCGCGTGCAGGGCCGCGATCACCGCCTGCGGCAGGTAGGGTCCGGTCGATCCACGGGCCTGCTTGAGCCGCTCCAGGCCGCGCGCGATCCGGCCGCGGTCCCAGCGGTGACGGTCCTGCTCCTCGAGTGGGACCAGTGCGCCGTCGGCGTCCACCCGCGTCGAGCGTCGTGAATCATGCAGCAGCACAAGGGCCGCCAGTGCGTGGGCCTCGAGTTCAGTGGGCATCAGCGTGCACAACTCGGACGCCAGCCGCACACCCTCGTCGCAGAGCTCGTCGCGAATCGCCGACGGTCCGGCGGTCGACCAGTAGCCCTCGGTGAACACCGAGTAGATGCAGCTGAGCACGTGCGGCGTGCGCTCCGGCAACAGCTCGGCCGGCGGCACCCGCAGCGGAATCTTGGCGTGCCGAACCTTGGTCTTGGCGCGGGTAATGCGTTGGCCGACAGCCGCTTCGGTCTGCAGCAGCGCGCGGGCGATCTCGGCGACGGTCAGACCCGACACCAGCCGCAGTGTCAAAGCCAACTGCGACAACCGGTCGAGGGCCGGGTGCGCGCAGGTGAACATCATCCGCAGCTCGTCGTCGCGGACCGGGTGGACGTCCGCCTCGGTGCGCCGGTAAACCTCGTCAATCACAGCTGCCAATTCCTTTCCCGGACGGGTCGTCTCACGACGCAACCGGTCGCGGGCGCGGTTGCGTGCCACGGTCAGCACCCAACCGCCGGGGTTGTCCGGCACGCCGTCGCGCGGCCAGGCCCGCAGTGCCTCGGCGAAGGCCTCCTGAACGGCGTCTTCGGCGACGGAGAGGTCGCCTGACCAACGGGCCAGCGCGGCCACGGCCGGGCCCCACTCGCGCCGAAAGACGCCGTCCAGGTTGACCATTGATGGGCTAGAGCCCGGAGACACCGGCCAACTGCCGCAGCTCGACAGCGGAAGCGGGAATCATCGACGCCAGCTTGACGGCCTCGTCGCGGTCGGTAGCCGACAGCAGGTAGACGCCGGTCGCGATCTCGGCACTCTCGGCGAACGGGCCGTCGGTGAGCAAGACCTCGCCGTCGCGGACGCGGACGGTGGTGGCCGTCGCGGCCTCGTGCAGGGCCGCACCGCCGACGATGTGATCGCCTGCAGCAGCGGCGAATTCGCCGTGCCGGACCGCCTCGGCTTCCCATTCCGGCGTGCCCGGTGTATTAGCGGTCTGTGGTGTCTCGAGGAGCAGGGCCAGCCACCCGGCGTCGTGACGGGACCACGCCTCGTCGATGGTGTGCACGATCGGGCGTACCTCGATCGCGCCGTGCTGGGCGGCTGGAATGTCCCGGGCCAGCGCCAGCGCGTCGTCGAGATTGTCGGCCTCGAACACGTAGTAACCGGCTGCGATTTCCGCCGACTCGGCGAACGGGCCGTCACTCACGGTCGGCGCGTCAGGCCCGCCGGTGATCCGGGCCCCGGCGGCTTGCGGCAACAGCGCGTCGCCAGCACGGATCGCCGATCCGGCCTTGGCGTGGAAGCTCTGGTAAGCCGCCATCCCTTGGGCGCGCTCGTCGGGCGTGAGTGCGCGCTCCTGGCTGATCAGCAAAGCGAGGTACTGCATGGTCGTCACCTCCGGTAGTGAGCAGAACCCTGTGTCCCACTCTCTACCTGTCCGACGAATGGCGCGAGCCCGATCCGACAGACCGCCGAGAAAAGTTACGCGGCGACCGCGCCAGGCTTCAGGTAGGTCACCAGACTGACGTCCAGCATCTCCTCGGAGAAGTAGAACTCACAGCCGCGCAGGTACTTCATGTAGCGCTCGTAGACCTCTTCGCTCTGGATCTCGATCGCCTTGTCTTTGTTGGCTTCCAGCGCGTCGCCCCAGATGTGCAAGGTCTTGATGTAGCTCTCGCGCAGCGAAATCGGCTCGGGCACAACGAAACCAGCCTTCTCGCCATGCTCGACCATCATGCCGGTGGACGGCAGCCGACCGCCGGGGAAGATCTCGGTGAGGATGAACTTGATGAAACGTGCCGTCTCGAAGGTGATCTTCTTGCCCCGCGCGTTCAAGTCGTAGGGGTGGTAGGCCACGCTGCTCTGCACGGTCATCCGCCCGTCGTCGGGCATGATGCTGAAGGTGTTCTTGAAGAAGTGGTCGTAGTTCTCGAAGCCGAAATGCTCGAAGGCCTCGATGGACACAATCCGGTCGACCGGCTGGTGGAAGTCTTCCCAGCCCTGCAGCAGGACCGTGCGGGTGCGGTCGGTGTCCACACTGTCCAGGATCTGCTGGGCGCGGGCGTGCTGGTTGTTGGACAGCGTCAGGCCGATGACGTTCACGTCGTACTTCTCTACGGCACGGCGCATTGTGGTGCCCCAACCGCAGCCGATGTCGAGCAGCGTCATACCGGGCTTGAGGTCCAGTTGGTCAAGGTTCAGGTCGACCTTGGCGATCTGGGCTTCCTCGAGCGACTGGTCCTCGCGGGTGAAGTAGGCGCTGCTGTAGGTCCGCGTCGGATCCTGGAACAGTCCAAAGAAGTCGTCGGACAGGTCGTAGTGCGCCTGAATGTCCTCCGGACGCGTTCGAGTCGTAATCGAACCATCTTGCTTTTCAGACATCAGCGTTGCTTACCCTTTCCTACGGCCCGGGGTATGACGCCCCCCACGTTGCGAAAGCACCATACCTAAGTCGCGTCCAAGGAACGCCCAACATGGTCGTTTATTGGATGAAGTGGCGACTATTTCTCCAGCGTGAACTGGTTGACGTCGACGTAGCCGACCCGGAATCCCTTCGCGCAACCGGTCAAATAGTGCATGTAGCGGTCGTACATCTCCTGCGACTGGATCTCAATCGCCTTGTCCTTGTTCGCCTCCAGCGCGGTGGACCAACAGTCCAGCGTGCGGGCGTAATGCGGCTGTAGGGACTGCCGCCGGGTGAGGGTGAACCCGCCCTTCGCGGATCGCTCCTCGACCATCTCGATGGACGGCAACCGGCCACCCGGGAAGATCTCGTCGACGATGAATTTCATGAATCGGGCCAGCTCGAACGTCAGGGGCATGCCGCGCTCGGTCATCTGCGCCGGCACCAGCGCGGTGATGGTGTGCAGCAGCATCACGCCGTTGTCAGGCAGCGCGTTGTAGGCCATCGTGAAGAAGTCGTCATAGCGGTCGTGCCCGAAGTGCTCGAAGGCGCCGATCGAGACGATCCGGTCGACGGGCTCGTTGAACTGTTCCCAGCCGGCCAGGCGGACTTCCTTGGACCGGGGGCTATCGATCGCGTCGAGCGTCTTCTGAGCGTATTCGGCCTGGTTCTTGGACAGCGTCAAGCCGATGACGTTCACGTCGTACTTCTCCACCGCGCGGCGCATCGTGCTACCCCAGCCGCAGCCGACGTCGAGCAGCGTCATGCCGGGCTGCAGGCCAAGCTTGCCCAGCGCCAAGTCGACCTTGGCCTGCTGGGCCTCTTCGAGCGTCATGTCGTCGCGTTCGAAGTAGGCGCAGCTGTAGGTCTGGCTTGGGTCGAGGAAGAGTGCGAAGAACTCGTCGGACAGGTCGTAATGGGCCTGCACATCTTCGAAATGCGGCCTCAGCTTTTGTGCCATTGCGCTGCGCGCCTTCCTGGATTTCTCGATGACATCCGTGCTGGATGTGACTGTTCGCCCCCCGACGATTCACCGGTCAGCCTAGTCGCTTTCGCTGGTCAGGCCGAATCGGCGGATTTCTGGATCAGGCTTCGGCAAAGGTCGTGGTCAGCTCGCCGGTGATCTGATCCCACAATTCTTCGGGAAGGTCGTGACCCATGCCGTCGAACAACACCAGGCGGGCGCCGGGGATCGTGCGGGCCACCACCTTGCCGCCGAACGGCCGCTGCAGCTTGTCGGCCTTGCCGTGCAATACGACGGTCGGCGCGGTGATCTGGCGGTCGTAGTGGGCCAGGCTGCCGCTGGCGATGATCGCGCTGAAATGCCGGGCGGTTCCCCACGGGTAGTAGCAGCGATCGTAGGCCCGGATCGCGTCGTCGCGCAGCTGCTGCTCGGGAGTTGGGTAGCGCGGGCTACCGATGATCCGCCACACCTTCACCGAGTAGTCGGCGATCACCTCGATCGGCGACTTGGGCGACGGGCCGCGCAGCACGGCCAACAGCGCCTGCGGATGCGGCGGCGGCAGGAATGGCCGGTTGTTGCTGGAGAAGATCACCGCCAGCGATCGCGTGCGCTCCTTGAAGCGTGCCGCGAAGATCTGGGCGATCATGCCGCCCATCGAGGCCCCGACGATGTGGGCGCGGTCTATGCCGAGGTGATCGAGGATCGCGGCAGCGTCGTCGGCCATGTCTTCGAGCCGATAGTCGGCTTTTCCAGGAATGCCCAGGAAGAACTTGACCATGTTCGGGATCATCGCGCCGCCGTTGCTGCGCCGCTCGGTCTTGCTGGACAGGCCGGTGTCGCGGTTGTCGTAGCGGATCACCCGCAGCCCCTGGGCGACGAGCTTCTCGCAGAACCCGTCACGCCACAGCAGTAGCTGCGAGCCCAGGCCCATGATCAGCAAGACGGCCGGGTCGGTCGGCTCGCCCAGATCCTCGTAGTAGATGTCCAAGTCGCCCGAACGTGCCGTGCCGGTTCGGATCTGCATGCGTTAGACCTCTAATTCGGATTCGTTGTGCTCGCGAGTGACCTCGACCATGAAGTTGGCGAAGTATCCGGTGAGCTGCGGGTCGGACATCATCTGCCACTTGGGGGCCAGCAGCTTCATGTAGCGCTCGACGTAGAGGAACTGCTTGCCAATGAGGACCAGCTCGCGCGGCAACTTGACGTCGTACGCGTCGGCCAACGCGGACAGCTGCTTGCCGATGTCGGCGTATGACAGCTCCCCGAGCGTCTGCATGGTCAACGGTGTGGCGAACTTCTCCAGGTCCTTGGCGGCTTCGGCCTCGGGTCGCATGGTGCCGACGGCACCCATCAGCACGACGATCTTGCCAGCCGCGGCGTGGTCCTTCTTCACCAGCAGGGCGTGCACCAGCTCACGCAGCAGCCAGCGGGTCCGCGGGTCGATGCGGCCCATGATGCCGAAGTCGAAGAACACGATCCGGCCTTTTTCGTCGACATAGAGGTTGCCGGCGTGCAGGTCGCCATGGAACAGGCCGTGCCGCAGCCCGCCTTCGAAGAGGCTGAACAGCAGCGCCTTGACCAATTCGGTGCCGTCGAAGCCGGCCTTGCGGATGGCGGCGACGTCGTCGATCCGGATGCCCTGGACCCGTTCCATGGTCAGCACCCGCTCGGAGGTCAGGTCCCAGTACACCTGCGGCACGCGGATGTTCTTGCCCAGCGGCGACGGGTGTAGGTGGGAGACCCAGGCCTCCATCGACTGCGCCTCGAGCAGGAAGCTCAGCTCCTCGGCCAGATTGTCGGAGAAGTCGGCGACGACGTCCTGCGCGGACAGCCGGCGGCCCAGCTTGGCCAGCTCGACGGCCTGCGCGAAGCGTTTGAGGATCTGCAGGTCGGCGGCCACGCGGCGGCGGATACCCGGCCGCTGGATCTTCACGACGACCTCTTCGCCGGTGTGCAGGCGGGCGTAGTGCACCTGCGCGATCGACGCCGAGGCAAAGGGCTCTTCGTCGAAGTGGGCGAACAGGTCCTTCGGGTCGCCGCCGAGCTCCTCTTTGAAGAGCTTGTGCACGGCGTCCTTGTCGGCCGGCGGAACGCGGTCGAGCAGGCCGCGGAATTCGCGGGACAGCTGCTCGCCGAAGGCGCCGGGGCTGGAGGCGATGATCTGGCCGAATTTGACGTAGGTCGGGCCCAGGTCGGCGAAGGTCTGCGGAAGCTGCTTGATGACCTTCTGCTGTAGCGGGCCCTTGGTCGGGAGCTTGGTCAGGATGCGGCCTGCGGTGCGGGTGAGCTGCCAACCGGTCACGCCGATGCGCGCCGCTTCGACCGGTAGTGGTACCCGGTCAAGCCTGGCAACCCCGCGGTGGTTGTTGGAACTCATTGGTGCAGTCTGCCAAAACGGCTCTTTCAAGTCACAATTCTTGTGACCCCGCTCACGGCCCGGCGGTCCTGGCGAAATTCTCCGTCAGCGTCTCGACAATCGGCCGCCACACCGGTTCGGGAAGGTCGTGGCCCATGCCGTCGATCACCACGTAGCGGGCGCCCGGGATGGCGGCGGCGACGGCGCGGCCGTTGCCGGGCCGAAGCATCGGATCGTGGGAGCCGTGCAGGACCACCGTCGGCGCGGTGATCGCCTTACTGAAGCGCAGCAGGCTGCCGGTGCCCAGCACGGCGTCGAACTGGCGCAGCACGCCGGGCGGGTAGGTCGACCGCTGCGCCAACTGTTGGACGCGGTGGCGCAGCTCGGATTCCGGCGGCAGGAAATTGGGGCCGTTGAAGACCGCGACATTGCGCACCTCGAACGCAAGCTTCTCCTCGTCGGTGGCGTCTTTGGCGGGCGCGTTGAACGCCAGCCGGATCACTCGCCAGGCGGGCAGCCGGGAGAACGGCTTGCCGGTGGTCGACATCACGACGGCCAGTGACGCGACTCGCGCCGGTTCGGTGGCGGCCAGGATCTGGGCGATCATGCCGCCCATCGAGGCGCCGACGACGTGCGCCCGGCCGATGACGAGATGGTCGAGCAGTGCGACGGCGTCACCCGTCATGTCTTCGAGGGTGTAGGGCACCCGGCTGCGCCGGCCGACCAGATAGCGGCCGACCCGGCGGTACACCGATCCTGCGGCGCGCTGGCCGTGCATCTTCGCCGACAGGCCGGTGTCGCGGTGGTCGAACCGGATCACCCGGTAGCCCGCGTCGACCAGCTGCGCGCAGAAGCCGTCCGGCCACATCGGCAGCTGGGCGCCCAGGCCCATGATCAGCAGCACCGCCGGGTTTTTCGGGTCGCCGAGGTCTTCGTAGTAAAGCTCGACAGTGTTTTTCGCGCCGTTACTGCGCGTTAGGCCGCTACGACTCTCCATCCGGCCTCCAGGGCTGCACCCAGCCGTCGATCGACCAGCCTTCCAGCGCGGCGACCAGCTCGTACATGGTGGCGCCGTCGATACTTTCCCGGACGATGTCGGCGTGACCGGAGTGCCGGGTCAGCTCGTTGATCACGTGCAAGATGACCCACCGCACCGACCAATCCTTGATGCCCTTCGGAAACCACGGGATATCCTGCGGCACCGGCACTTTCGCGTCGAGGTCCGCCGTCTCGGCCAAGCGCAGCGAGTTCGCGCACTCGGCCTCGAACTTCTCCAGCAGGCCGTCGAGCGTCTCGTCGGCCGTCATCACGTGCTGGTCGGCGAAATCCCTGGCGATCTCGTCGAACGACCGGGGATCGCGCGGTGGGGCGTCCGGCGCGGCGGCGACCCGCGACATCCAGGTGCGCTGCATGGCGGTGACATGTTTGATCAACCCGCCGATCGACAGGTCGCTGGCCGACGGCGACGAGCGGGCCTGTTCGTCGGTCAGCCCGTAGGCCACCGCGAAAAACGCGCTCTGGTGAAAGGCGAGGTATTCACGTAGCGCGCTGCGTTCGTCAGCGACGGGCGAGGCGAGAGCAGGCATCGACGGTCCTTTCTCCTGACGTGTCGCAAGCCTTGCACCCCGGGCCGACATCTGCGTCGTAGGGTGCGGGAATGCAGGTGACGTCGGCGGAGTCGACCGATCTCTTCGTGGGCCCGGCGGACGCGCCGGTGCAGCTGGTCCGGGTGACGCTGGACGGCGTTGCCGAGCCGGTCGAGGTCCGCGTTTCCGGTGACGGGCTCAGCGGATCTGCGTGGGGCGTGGTCGACGGCGCTGTGGAAGTGCCGGTGTCGGTCGAGCGTCCGGTGGTCGGGCAGACGCGGGCGGCCACGGTGCACGCCGGAGCGGCCACGGCGACGTTCGACTTCGTCGTCGCCGAGCCGGGCTGGACGATGTTCATGATCAGCCACTTCCACTACGACCCGGTGTGGTGGAACACCCAGGGCGCCTACACCAGCGTGTGGACCGAGGATCCGCCCGGCCGGGCTCGTCAGACCAACGCGTTCGAGTTGGTGCACGCGCATCTCGAAATGGCCCGTCGGGAACCGGAATACAAGTTCGTGCTCGCCGAGGTCGACTATCTCAAGCCCTACTGGGACACCCATCCCGAGGACCGGGCCGACCTGCGCCGGCTGATCAGGCAGGGCCGCGTGGAGATCATGGGCGGCACGTACAACGAGCCCAACACCAATCTCACCAGCCCCGAGACCACGATCCGGAACTTCGTCCACGGCATCGGTTTTCAGCGCGACGTGCTTGGCGGCGAACCCGAGACCGCATGGCAGCTCGACGTCTTCGGTCACGACCCGCAGTTTCCGGGAATGGCCGCGGACGCCGGGCTGACCTCGAGTTCGTGGGCCCGCGGACCACACCACCAGTGGGGCCCGATGCACAGTGAGGGCGGCGTGTCGGGCATGCAGTTCAGCAGCGAGTTCGAGTGGATCTCGCCGTCGGGCCGCGGCCTGCTGACCCACTACATGCCGGCGCATTATTCGGCGGGCTGGTGGATGGACGAGTCGACGACGGTGACCGAAGCCGAGCGGGCCTGCTACGAGCTGTTCACCGAGCTGAAGAAGGTCGCGCTGACCCGCAACGTGCTGCTGCCCGTCGGCACCGACTACACGCCACCGAACAAGTGGGTCACCGAGATTCATCGCGACTGGGGCGCGCGGTACACCTGGCCGCGGTTCGTCTGTGCGTTGCCGCGCGAGTTTTTCGCCGCGGTGCGCACCGAGCTCGACGAGCGCGGAGAGACGCCGTCGCCGCAGACCCGGGACATGAACCCGATCTACACCGGCAAGGACGTGTCGTTCATCGACACCAAACAGGCCAACCGCGCCGCCGAGGACGCGGTGCTCGATGCGGAGAAGTTTGCGGTGTTCGCCGGTGTGGTCGGCGGCGCCGACTACCCGCACGCCGCGCTCGCCAAGGCGTGGGTTCAGTTGGCCTACGGCGCGCATCACGACGCGATCACCGGCTCGGAGTCCGACCAGGTCTACCTCGACCTGTTGACCGGTTGGCGAGATGCATGGGAGCTGGGCCGCGCGGCCCGGGACAACTCGCTGGCACTGCTGTCCGGCGCGGTCGACGGCGACATGGTCGTGTGGAACACGCTGGCGCACAACAGGACCGACATCGTCACGGCCCGGCTGGCAGAGCCCCTCGGTGCCGGCGTCCAGGTGCTCGACCACGACGGTACGGCGCTGCCCACGTTGGTCGAACACGGCGGAACGACGGTCAGCTGGCTGGCCCGCGACGTGCTCTCGGTGGGTTGGCGGTCGTATCGCCTCGCCGCCGGCGACCCCGACGGTGGTTGGAAGCCGCTGGACGGCAACGAGATTGCCAACGAGCACTACCGGTTGGCGGTCGACCCGGCGCGTGGCGGGGGAGTGGTCTCGCTGATTCGCGACGGCACACAGCTGATCGCCGAGGGCCGAGTCGGCAACGAACTGGCCGTCTACGAGGAATACCCGGCGCATCCGACCGGCGGCGAAGGCCCCTGGCACCTGCTGCCGAAAGGACCGGTGATCGGCTCGTCGGAGTCAGCTGCGGAGGTCCAGGCCTACCGCAGTCCCTTGGGGCGACGGCTGGTGGTCCGCGGTCGGATCGGCGAGTTATTGCGATACACCCAGACATTGACACTGTGGCGCGGGGTCGACCGCGTCGACTGTGCCACCACCATCGACGACTTCGTCGGTGAAGACCGGCTGCTGCGGCTGCGGTGGCCGTGTCCGGTGCCGGGCGCGATGCCAGTCAGCGAGGTGGGCGACGCCGTCGTAGGTCGCGGTTTCGCGTTGCTGCACAACGACTCCGACTCGGCGGTGGACACGGCTGACCATCCGTGGACGCTGGACAACCCGGCGTACGGGTGGTTCGGGTTGTCGTCGGCGGCGCGGGTGCGCGCCGGTGAAGGTGTGCGGGCGGTGTCGGTCGCCGAGGTCGTGGCGCCCACGGAGGCTGCCGGCGGCCGCCTCGCCCGCGACCTGGTGGTGGCGCTGGTGCGGGCCGGGGTCACCGCGACCTGCAGCAGCGCCGACAAGCCGCGCTACGGGCTGCTCGGCGTCGACTCCAACCTGCCCGATACCCGGATCACGCTGGGCCGCAACGTGTTTACCGAGACGGTGTTGGCGGCCGCCGATCCGGTCTACGCCCGCGAGGTCGACCGGCAGCTCGCCGACACCGGCTGCGCCCGAGTGTGGGTGCCGGCGGCCACGCCGTTGGCTGATGCCTGGATTCCCGACGCCGACCTGCGCGATCCGCGGGCGCTGCCGGTGCTGGTGATCGCCGGGCGCGACGACGCACACCTCGCCATGGCGATTGCGGCGCTCGTCGACGACCTCGCCGACGCCGAGATCGCTGTTGAGCAGCGCGCCGCGACCGGTCTGCGGGGCTTCGAATCGCGCACGGTCGCCCTGTGCAACCGCGGCGTGCCCAGCTTCGCCGTCGAGACCGACGGCACCTTGCACACCGCGCTGATGCGGTCGTGCACCGGTTGGCCCTCCGGCATCTGGATCGACGAGCCGCGGCGCACCGCCCCCGACGGCTCCGCGTTCCAATTGCAGCACTGGACGCACACTTTCGACTACGCGCTGGTGTGTGGCGGCGGTGACTGGCGTCGCGCGGAAATCCCCGCCCGCAGCGCCGAGTTCTCCCATCCACTGCTAGCCGTGACGTCGTCGGGATCGCCCGGCGGGTTGCCCGCGAGCGGTTCGCTGCTACAGGTCGAACCCGCGGGTGCGGTGCAGCTGGGCGCGCTGAAGGCGGCCGGCAACCCCCTCGCGCACGGCAGCGCCCAGCGCGTCGACCCGGGTCATGTGGCGCTGCGCCTGGTCGAAACCCAGGGCGGGGACGCCACGCTCGACGTGCGTTCGCCGCTGGGAACGATGTCGGAGTTGCGGTCCGCCGACCTGCTGGAGCGGGCGCTAGGCCGCGAACACCTGAGGGCGTTGCACGGCCACCAGATCGGCACGGCCTTGGCGCGCATCGACCTGCCGCGGCTATTCGACGCCGAAAACCACTCGCTGGCAACGGACGCCGAGGCCGCGCAACCCTTGTATGCGCGCTACTGGTTACACAACCGAGGGCCGGCGCCGCTGGGAGGCCTGCCGGCCGTCGCGCACCTGCACCCGCACCAGCTCACCGCCGGCCCGGACGCCGAGGTGTCGTTGCGCCTCACGTTGGCCAGCGACAGCACCGATGCGTCGTTGACGGGAACCGTGTCGGTGGTCTGCCCGCCCGGCTGGTCGGCCCAGCCCGCTGCGCTGCCCTTCACGCTGCCCGCGGGCCAACATCTCGAAGCCGACCTCGTGGTGACCACGCCCGGCGGTGTCGAACCCGGGGTGTATCCGGTGCGCGCGCAACTGGCGGTCACCGAGGTCGGGGTTCCGACGTCCTGGCGTCAGGTGGTCGAGGACGTCGCGCTGATCTCGGTGGGCGGCGCCGACGACAGCGGGCTCATCCAGCTGTCCAAGGAGCCGACGGACGTTGTTGTGGCTGCGGGTGATTCGGCCCGGCTGACCGCCACCATCGTCAGCAAGGCCGGTGGCGACCTGAGTCTGGAGGCCCACCTGATCAGCCCGTGGGGGACATGGGAATGGATCGGCCCCGCCGTGCTGGGCGCCGTCGTGCCGGCCCGCGGCACCGTGGATATCGGCTTCGACGTGAACCCCCCGGCCTGGGTGGAGCCAGGTCAGTGGTGGGCACTGATCCGGATCGGCTGCGCCGGCCGACTCGTGTACTCGCCCGCCGTGAAGGTGATCGTGCAATGACTATCGCTGTCGTGCAAGGAGTTCCGGTGCCCGTCGAGGAGCTCGACGCCCGCGAGGCGCGGCTGCGTGACGGGCCGCTGGCGGCCGCCCTACCCGCCGTTGGCACCAGTGAAGGCAGGCAGCTGCGGCGCTGGCTCACTCAGCTCATCGTCACCGAACGCGTCGTCGCCGTCGAAGCCGAGGTCCTCGACGTCGATCTTGACAACGCCCCCGCCGAGGACGACCTGCTGCCCGACATCGCCGCCCGACTCGAGATCGGCAGTATCGCCGCCGCCGCCCTCGCCGACCCCCGCGCGCGAGCGCTGTTCGCCCGCATCACCGCCGATGTTGCGGTGAGCGACGACGACGTCGCCGCCTACCACGACCGAAACCCGTTACGGTTCGCTGGCTCTCGGCCGGACCACCACGGCTGGCGTTCCCCAGCGACGACCATCCCACCACTTCCGGAGGTGCGTTCCGTGATCGCCGAGCACCTACGGGCCGCCGCACGGCGTCGCGCGTTCCGGGTATGGCTGGACCAACGCCGCGCCGACCTGGTACAGCTCGCGCACGGCTACGAGCATCCCGGCGACCCGCGTCAGCCCGACAACACCCATCGGCACTGAACCGAGATGCTGACCCTGGCGCTCGACATCGGCGGCACCAAGCTTGCCGTCGGACTCGTCAACCCTGCGGGCGACCTCCTGCACAGCTTCGTCCAGCCGACCCCGAAACACCAAGACGCCGAACATGTCTGGAGCGTTCTCGATCGGATGATCGCCGACGCGATCACGACCGCCGACGGCGCCGTCGCTGCGGTAGGCATCGGATGCGCGGGCCCGATCGACGGGGTCGCGGGAACGGTCAGTCCGATCAATATCCCCTCCTGGCAAGGCTTTGCGCTGCGCGACCGGGTCGCCTCGGTGGTGGCCGACGTGCCGGTGGAATTGGCCGGGGACGGCACCTGCATGGCCCTCGGCGAGCATTGGCGTGGCGCCGGAGACGGGGCACGCTTCATGCTCGGCATGGTGGTCTCGACCGGGGTCGGCGGCGGACTGGTGTTCGACGGCAAGCCGTATCACGGGCGGACCGGCAACGCCGGCCACGTCGGCCACGTCGTCGTCGAACCCGACGGGCAGCGTTGCGCCTGCGGCGGACAGGGGTGCGTGGAGACCGTCGCATCCGGTCCGTGGATGACCCGGTGGGCCCTGGCCAACGGCTGGGCCGGGCCACCGGACGCCGACGCCGTCGCGCTCGCCGACGCCGCACAGGCCGGTGATGCCGCAGCGCTCAGCGCTTTTCAGCGGGGGGCCACCGCGCTTGCGGCGATGATCGCGTCGGTCGGCGCCGTGTGCGATCTCGACCTCGTCGTCCTCGGTGGCGGAGTGGCGAGATCCGGCCCGCTGCTATTCGACCCGCTGCGGGCCGCGCTCGCGAATTACGCGGGGCTGAGCTTCGTCCGCGGCCTACGGGTGGTACCGGCCGCGCTCGGCGGCAACGCCGGCTTGATCGGGGCCGCCGCTCTTGTCTCACGAGTCACTTGAGTCACCGATGCTGACCGGGTGTCGATGTGCCCACCTCTGAGCGAATTCGCGGTGCTTGTCGTACCGGCGTGCGAACTTCCGTTCATGTACACCCTGCGCGGTATCGAGTTGCGATATGTCCTGACGATGCACCTGGCCAGGCACGGCCGGTCCACCGTCCGCGAGCTGGTCGACGCGCTCGCCTTCCACGGGTTCACCGCCGATAGCCCCGTCAACAAGTCGGTGTCGGACGCGTTGCGGTGGGAGCGCCGTCGCGGTCGAGTCCGACACGTCAGATATGGGGTGTACGCCCCGGGCGGGATGCCCCGGGGCACCGAATACCGGATCCGCCAGCGCGAGTTGGCACTACGGGCAGCGGCAATTCGCTCGAAGGCGGGCAAGCCGGCACATTGCCGGGAGCTGTGACGGGTGGGACTCGCCGTTTTGGCTGATCGCGGCTGCTCACTGTATGGTGGTCGGCGATCCACCGAAGACCGTCGGTCACCGAGCAATCGGTTGAAGGTCCGGACCCGTACAGAAAGTATGGCGCCGGCGGCCCACGCAGGAGGACGAGGCACGGCGCCGCTCGACGACGCCATCTTCACGCCCCGACCGCATCCTGCGTCGGGGCGTTCGTCGTTTCCGGGCTGAAAGAACCCAAGGAGGAATGCATGGCACAGGCTGACAAGGCCACAGCCGTTGCAGACATCGCTGAGCAGTTCAAGAGCTCAACGGCGACCGTGATCACCGAGTATCGCGGGTTGACGGTCGCGAACCTGGCCGAGCTGCGCCGCTCGCTGGCTGGTTCGGCGACGTACTCCGTCGCCAAGAACACGCTGATCAAGCGGGCCGCGTCGGACGCCGGCGTCGAAGGTCTCGACGAACTGTTCGTCGGCCCGACCGCGATCGCGTTCGTCAGCGGCGAGGCCGTCGACGCCGCCAAGGCGATCAAGAAGTTCGCCAAGGACCACAAGGCACTGGTCATCAAGGGCGGCTACATGGACGGCCGCGCGTTGTCGGTCGCCGAAGTCGAGCAGATCGCCGACTTGGAGTCGCGCGAGGTCCTGCTGGCCAAGCTGGCCGGAGCGATGAAGGCCAACCTGTCCAAGGCGGCCGGGCTGTTCAATGCGCCCGCCTCGCAGATGGCCAGGCTTGCCCTTGCACTGCAAGAGAAGAAAGCCGCCGAAGCCCCGGCCGACGCTACGGCCCCCGCCGCCGAAGCGCCGTCTGCCGAGGCAGAGACCACCGAAACATCTGCGGAATCACCCGCCGAAACCACCGAATAACCCGTAACACCCAGGAAGGACCCACCACATGTCCAAGCTCTCCACCGACGAACTGCTCGACGCCTTCAAGGAACTGACCCTGCTCGAGCTCTCGGAGTTCGTGAAGAAGTTCGAAGAGACCTTCGAGGTCACCGCGGCCGCTCCGGTCGCCGTCGCCGCTGCCGGCCCCGCCGCCGGTGGTGCCCCGGCCGAGGCCGCCGAGGAGCAGTCGGAGTTCGACGTCATCCTCGAGGCCGCCGGTGACAAGAAGATCGGCGTCATCAAGGTCGTGCGTGAAATCGTCTCCGGCCTTGGCCTGAAGGAAGCCAAGGACCTGGTCGACGGCGCGCCGAAGCCGGTTCTGGAGAAGGCGCCCAAGGAGGCCGCCGACGACGCCAAGGCCAAGCTCGAGGCCGCCGGCGCCACGGTCACCGTCAAGTAGTTTCCACGCAGAAACCCCCGGAGCCCCAACGGGTTCCGGGGGTTTCGTGCATTCAGCGCTGCACCGCCGCCAGCTGCGACTTGCGCACCAGCTCCGGCGAATCACCCAGGGCCACGAGCAAATTCGTCGTCAACGCCGCCAGCACCGGACCGACCGCGTTGCCCTGCGCGCCGTACGACCCGGCCAGCTCCAGCATCACGAACCCGTGAATCGCCGCCCAGAACTGCGCGGCGGTCGCCACCACACCAGCATCGTCGTCGGGTGAGCCGCCGATCCGGCCGGCTTGCATCGCCCGGTGCACGCCGCGCACGACGTGCGCAAAACTGGGGTAGTGGTCGTTGATCTCGGCCAGGGTCAGCGTGAGCACGTCGTGCGCCGGCGCATTGATCCCGTGCGCGCTGGTGCTGCCGAACATCAACCGATACATGTGCGGCCGCTCGATCGCATAGCGCCGGTAGGCGATTCCGGTCGCCATCAGATCCGCGACCGGGTCGTCGGTCAACGGCATCGTCAACGCCGCGTCGAACTGACGCAACCCTTCTTCGGCAACCGCGGCGATCAGGCCCGGCATACCGCTGAAGTATGTGTAGACCGCCATCGTCGACGTTCCGGCGGCGCTGGCGATTTTGCGCGTCTGCAGTCCGTCCGGCCCGTCCTGGTCGAGGATGTCGACGGCGACGCGCAGCAGTTCGTCGCGCACGTTGCGCGGCTGGCGGGGAATCGAAGACGTCATCAGCAGACATCTTGACACACCTGGCGACGGGTGCGTATAACGGTGAAATATCAATGTTATAGGAGCTAGGAGCCCCGCCGTGACCAACGCCGTAACTACACCGCCGGCCAACCCATATCTGGATGATTTCCTCGCCCCGGTCCGCGACGAGGTGACCGCCACCGACTTGCCGGTCACCGGGCACATCCCGGATTTCTTGCACGGTCGCTACTTGCGCAACGGGCCGAACCCGGTCGCCGAGGTCGACCCGGTGACGTATCACTGGTTCACCGGCGACGGAATGGTCCACGGGGTGTCGCTGCAGGGCGGAAAGGCCAACTGGTATCGCAACCGGTGGGTGCGCAGCGCTGCGGTCCGTCAGGCCCTGGGTGAGGCCGCTGTCGCGCCGAACCTGAAGAGCGGCATGCAGGCGCTGGGCGCCAACACCAACGTCTTGGCCCACGCCGGCAAGACGCTGGCGCTGGTCGAGGGTGGTGTCGCCAATTACGAACTCACCGACGAGCTCGACACCGTCGGGGCATGCGACTTCGACGGCACCCTGTATGGCGGCTATGCCGCCCACCCGCATCGCGACCCGCGTACCGGCGAACTGCACGCGGTGAATTACTCGTTCGCACGCGGCAAGTCGGTGCAGTATTCCGTGATCGACACAACCGGGCGGGCCCGTCGCACCGTCGACATCTCGGTATCGGGGTCGCCGATGATGCACGACTTCTCGCTGACAGATAAATACGTCGTGCTTTACGACTTGCCGGTCACGCTCGACCCGATGCAGGTGCTGCCGACGAAGATGCCACGCTGGATGCGGCGCCCGGCCCAGATCGTGGCCGAAGCCGTCGTCGGTCAGGTGCCGGTGCCCGGGCCGATCGCCGCGAGGTTCAACCGCAACGAGAAGTCGGATTACCGGCTGCCTTACGCCTGGAACCCGAAGTACCCGGCGCGCATCGGCGTGATGCCGCGCGAAGGTGGAAACAGTGATGTGCGGTGGTTCGACGTCGAACCCTGCTACGTCTACCACCCGCTGAATGCTTACTCGGAGGACCGCAACGGCCAGGAAGTGCTGGTACTCGACGTGGTCCGGTACGAGCGGATGTTCGACCGCGACCGTCGTGGACCCGGTGACACCGCACCCACCCTGGACCGGTGGACGATCAACCTCGTCACCGGAAAAGTCGGGACCGAACGCCTCGACGACCGCTCGCAGGAGTTCCCGCGGATCAACGAGACACTGCTGGGCAGCAAGCACCGCTTCGGCTACACCGTCGGCATCGAGGGTGGCTTCGTGGACTCAGGCAGATCGCAAATGCTGTCGTCGCTCTACAAGCACGACTTTGCGAGTGGATCGAGCATGGTCGCCCCGCTCGACCCGGAGCTGCTGCTCGGCGAGATGTCCTTCGTCCCGCGCCCGGCGGCCGACTCGGCTAGTTTGTCTGAGGACGACGGAATCCTGATCGGTTACGGGTATCACCGCGGACGTGCCGAAGGCCAGCTGGTGCTGCTCGACGCGCAAACGTGTGAGTCGGTGGCGACAGTGCACTTACCGCAGCGCGTACCGATGGGATTTCACGGCAACTGGGCGCCTCAGGACTGATCAAATCTGGCCTAACCGTGCGCTACAGTGACTCAAGCCACAAGCTGGGCTTGGGCTGCGATCAGCAACATCAGCGGGAGGGTTTCGCATGGGCATCGGTATCTCGGTCGAGGGACTGACCAAGTCCTTCGGGTCCCAGCGAATCTGGGAAGACGTCACGATGGAAATCCCGGAGGGGGAAGTCAGCGTTCTGCTGGGCCCCTCGGGTACGGGCAAGTCCGTCTTCTTGAAGTCGTTGATTGGTCTGCTGCGCCCCGAGCGGGGTTCGATCATCGTCGACGGCACCGACATCACCGAGTGTTCGGCCAAGGAGCTCTACGACATTCGCACCCTGTTCGGCGTCATGTTCCAGGACGGCGCGCTGTTCGGGTCGATGAACCTCTACGACAACACCGCATTCCCGCTGCGCGAGCACACCAAGAAGAAGGAAAGCGAAATCCGTGACATCGTCATGGAGAAGCTGGACATGGTGGGTCTGACCGGGGATGAGAAGAAGTTCCCCGGTGAGATCTCCGGTGGTATGCGCAAGCGTGCCGGGCTGGCCCGCTCGCTGGTGCTCGACCCGCAGATCATCCTGTGTGACGAGCCGGACTCCGGTCTGGACCCGGTGCGTACCGCATACCTATCGCAGCTGTTGATCGACATCAACGCCCAGATCGACTGCACGATCTTGATCGTCACGCACAACATCAACATCGCCCGCACGGTGCCTGACAACATGGGCATGCTGTTCCGCCGCAAGCTGGTCATGTTCGGCCCGCGCGAGGTGTTGTTGACCTCTGATGAGCCGGTGGTGCGCCAGTTCCTCAACGGCCGCCGGATCGGGCCGATCGGTATGTCGGAGGAAAAAGACGAGGCCACCATGGCCGAGGAGCAGGCCCACTTGGAGGCCGGCCACCACGACGGTGGTGTCGACGAGATCGAGGGCGTGCCGCCACAGGTCACCGCGACGCCCGGGATGCCGGAGCGTAAAGCCGCCAAGCGCCGCCAGGACCGGGTCCGGGAGAACCTGCACCTGCTGCCCAAGCAGGCCCAGGAAGCCATCCTCGAGTCCTTTGAAAACGACAAGACCGCGCACAACCCGGCCCACAAGTACGAAGACCCCGACACCGCCTCGATACCGACGCAGCGCGGGTAGAGAAAACCCCGGATCCGGCTATTTGGTGCCGGCCGGCTGCGTCCGGCTTCGCCGCCCTTGCCACCGTCACGGAAGGAGTTTGTTCCACAAACAAGGTGCGTCACCTCTTGACGGAACCCTCTGCACGCGTCACTCTGTTGGGCAGCATGTATGCACGGGAAAGTAGAGACGCCAGCCAGCGCCGATACCCCCGAGCACGGTAGTTGAGGAATGCGCCGTCCTGCGCTATTGTTGGACGTTGCGCTGGCTGCCTCCTGCCCACCTCACACCCGCCACACGACATCGTGGTCCTAGCTTGAGCTATCGCTGACCAAAGCGAATTAGCTGCGTGCGTGAGATTCGGACAGATCGTCCGCCAGCCGAACCGACAAAGTTATAGCGGCGAACGGCTCGGAGTGATCTCCGGATCTGTAGTCGCGTGAGGTGCTGGAAGGAATGCATCTTGGCAGTCTCCCGCCAGAGCAAGAACGACTCACTTACTTCCTCTTCTAACAGTTCTGTACCCGGTGCTCCAGATCGCGTCTCGTTCGCCAAGCTGCGCGAACCTCTCGAGGTTCCCGGTTTGCTGGATGTTCAGACCGATTCTTTCGAGTGGCTGATCGGTAAGGACACCTGGCGTGAGCGCGCGGTGGAACGCGGCGAGGTCGACCCCAAGGGCGGTCTCGAAGAGGTCCTCGAAGAGCTGTCGCCGATCGAGGATTTCTCGGGTTCGATGTCGCTCTCGTTCTCCGACCCTCGATTCGACGAGGTGAAGGCCCCGGTCGATGAGTGCAAAGACAAGGACATGACGTACGCGGCCCCGCTGTTCGTCACCGCGGAGTTCATCAACAACAACACCGGCGAGATCAAG
Organism: Mycobacterium paraterrae; assembly: GCF_022430545.2. NCBI lineage: Bacteria > Bacillati > Actinomycetota > Actinomycetes > Mycobacteriales > Mycobacteriaceae > Mycobacterium > Mycobacterium paraterrae. The sequence continues at coordinate 2,999,376 of NZ_CP092488.2, forward strand.
AGCCAGACGGTGTTCATGGGTGACTTCCCGATGATGACCGAGAAGGGCACGTTCATCATCAACGGCACCGAGCGTGTGGTGGTCAGCCAGCTGGTCCGCTCGCCGGGCGTGTACTTCGACGACACCATCGACAAGTCCACCGAGAAGGTGCTGCACAGCGTCAAGGTGATCCCGAGCCGCGGCGCGTGGCTGGAGTTCGACATCGACAAGCGCGACACCGTCGGCGTCCGCATCGACCGCAAGCGCCGCCAGGCCGTCACCGTGCTGCTCAAGGCGCTGGGCTGGACCAACGAGCAGATCCGGGAACGCTTCGGCTTCTCCGAGATCATGATGCAGACCCTCGAGCGCGACCCTACGTCGAACTCCGACGAGGCGCTGCTGGAGATCTACCGCCGGCTGCGTCCGGGCGAGCCGCCGACCAAGGAGTCCGCGCAGACCCTGCTGGAGAACCTGTTCTTCAAGGAGAAGCGCTACGACCTGGCCCGCGTCGGTCGCTACAAGATCAACAAGAAGCTGGGCCTGAGCGCGACGCCAGCCGAGACGTCGTCGACCACGTTGACCGAGGAAGACGTCGTCGCGACCGTCGAGTACCTGGTGCGCCTCCACGAGGGCCAAACCTCGATGACCATCCCCGGCGGCGTCGAAGTGCCGGTGGAGACCGACGACATCGACCACTTCGGTAACCGTCGTCTGCGTACCGTCGGCGAGCTGATCCAGAACCAGATCCGGGTCGGTATGTCCCGGATGGAGCGCGTGGTCCGCGAGCGGATGACGACTCAGGACGTCGAGGCGATCACGCCGCAGACCCTGATCAACATCCGCCCGGTGGTCGCCGCGATCAAGGAGTTCTTCGGCACCAGCCAGCTGTCGCAGTTCATGGACCAGAACAACCCGCTGTCGGGTCTGACGCACAAGCGTCGTCTCTCGGCGCTGGGCCCCGGTGGTCTGTCACGTGAGCGCGCCGGCCTCGAGGTTCGTGACGTGCACGCCAGCCACTACGGCCGGATGTGTCCGATCGAAACTCCTGAGGGTCCGAACATCGGTCTGATTGGTTCGCTCTCGGTGTACGCACGGGTCAACCCGTTCGGCTTCATCGAGACGCCGTACCGCAAGGTCACCGATGGTGTCGTCACCGACGAGATCCAGTACCTGACCGCCGACGAGGAAGACCGCCACGTCGTCGCCCAGGCCAACTCGCCGCTCGACGACGCCGGCCACTTCGCCGAGGACCGCGTGCTGGTTCGACGCAAGGGCGGCGAGGTCGAGTACGTGTCGTCGGCCGAGGTCGACTACATGGACGTCTCGCCACGCCAGATGGTCTCGGTGGCCACCGCGATGATTCCGTTCCTCGAGCACGACGACGCCAACCGTGCCCTGATGGGTGCCAACATGCAGCGCCAGGCGGTTCCGCTGGTGCGTAGCGAGGCGCCGCTGGTGGGTACCGGCATGGAGCTGCGCGCCGCGATCGACGCCGGCGACGTCGTCGTCGCGGACAAGGCCGGTGTCATCGAGGAAGTCTCGGCGGACTACGTCACCGTGATGGCTGACGACGGCACCCGGCACACCTACCGGATGCGCAAGTTCGCCCGGTCCAACCACGGCACCTGCGCCAACCAGCGTCCGATCGTCGACTCCGGCGAGCGGGTCGAGGCCGGCCAGGTCATCGCCGACGGGCCGTGCACCGACAACGGCGAGATGGCGCTGGGCAAGAACCTGCTCGTCGCGATCATGCCGTGGGAGGGTCACAACTACGAGGACGCGATCATCCTGTCCAACCGCCTGGTTGAAGAGGACGTGCTCACCTCGATCCACATCGAGGAGCACGAGATCGACGCCCGCGACACCAAGCTGGGTGCCGAGGAGATCACGCGGGACATCCCGAACGTCTCCGACGAGGTGCTGGCAGACCTCGACGAGCGCGGCATCGTCCGCATCGGTGCAGAGGTCCGCGACGGCGACATCCTGGTCGGCAAGGTCACCCCGAAGGGTGAGACGGAGCTGACCCCGGAGGAGCGGTTGCTCCGCGCGATCTTCGGTGAAAAGGCCCGCGAGGTCCGTGACACGTCGCTGAAGGTGCCGCACGGTGAGTCCGGCAAGGTCATCGGCATCCGGGTGTTCTCGCGCGAGGACGACGACGAGCTGCCGGCCGGTGTCAACGAGCTGGTCCGCGTCTACGTCGCTCAGAAGCGCAAGATCTCCGACGGTGACAAGCTGGCCGGACGCCACGGCAACAAGGGCGTCATCGGCAAGATCCTGCCGGTCGAGGACATGCCGTTCCTTCCGGACGGCACCCCGGTGGACATCATCCTGAACACGCACGGTGTGCCGCGACGGATGAACATCGGCCAGATCCTGGAGACCCACCTCGGGTGGGTGGCCAAGGCCGGCTGGAACATCGAAGGTGCTCCGGACTGGGCGGCGAACCTGCCCGAGGATCTGCACAGCTCGCAGCCGGACTCGATCGTTGCGACGCCCGTCTTCGACGGCGCCAAAGAGGCTGAGCTGCAAGGGCTTTTGGGCTCGACGCTGCCTAACCGCGACGGCGACGTGATGGTGAACGCGGACGGCAAGGCGAACCTGTTCGACGGCCGTAGCGGTGAGCCGTTCCCGTACCCGGTGACCGTTGGCTACATGTACATCATGAAGCTGCACCACCTGGTGGACGACAAGATCCACGCCCGGTCCACTGGCCCGTACTCGATGATCACCCAGCAGCCGTTGGGTGGTAAGGCGCAGTTCGGTGGTCAGCGGTTCGGTGAGATGGAGTGCTGGGCCATGCAGGCCTACGGCGCCGCGTACACGCTGCAGGAGTTGTTGACCATAAAGTCCGACGACACCGTCGGCCGGGTCAAGGTGTACGAGGCAATCGTCAAGGGCGAGAACATCCCCGAGCCGGGCATCCCCGAGTCGTTCAAGGTGCTCCTCAAGGAGTTGCAGTCGCTGTGCCTCAACGTCGAGGTGCTCTCCAGCGACGGCGCGGCCATCGAGATGCGTGACGGCGATGACGAGGACCTGGAGCGCGCTGCGGCGAACTTGGGAATCAACTTGTCCCGCAACGAATCCGCTTCTGTCGAGGACCTGGCTTAGCGACGAGCGCTTGCGCGAGTCCATTCAACACAGTGTTACTAAACCCGCAAGGGGAAAGGGAGTTACGTGCTAGACGTCAACTTCTTCGATGAACTCCGAATTGGCCTGGCCACCGCGGAGGACATCCGTAATTGGTCCTACGGTGAGGTCAAGAAGCCGGAGACCATCAACTACCGCACATTGAAGCCGGAGAAGGACGGCCTGTTCTGCGAGAAGATCTTCGGACCGACTCGCGACTGGGAGTGCTACTGCGGCAAGTACAAGCGCGTGCGCTTCAAGGGCATCATCTGTGAGCGCTGTGGCGTCGAGGTGACTCGCGCCAAGGTCCGTCGCGAGCGGATGGGTCACATCGAGCTGGCCGCGCCCGTCACGCACATCTGGTACTTCAAGGGTGTGCCGTCCCGGTTGGGCTACCTGCTCGACCTGGCGCCGAAGGATCTCGAGAAGATCATCTACTTCGCCGCCTACGTGATCACCGCGGTCGACGACGAGATGCGGCACAACGAGCTGTCCACGCTCGAGGCCGAGATGGTCGTGGAGCGCAAGGCGATCGAGGATCAGCGCGACGCCGACCTCGAGGCGCGTGCGCAGAAGCTGGAAGCCGACCTGGCCGAGTTGGAGGCCGAGGGCGCGAAAGCCGATGCGCGGCGCAAGGTTCGTGACGGTGGCGAGCGTGAGATGCGCCAGCTCCGCGACCGGGCCCAGCGCGAGCTGGACCGGCTGGAGGAGATCTGGAACACCTTCACCAAGCTGGCTCCCAAGCAGCTGATCGTCGACGAGAACCTCTACCGCGAGCTCATCGACCGCTACGGCGAGTACTTCACCGGCGCCATGGGCGCGGAGTCGATCCAGAAGCTCATCGAGAACTTCGACATCGATGCCGAGGCCGAGATCCTGCGTGACGTCATCAAGAACGGCAAGGGGCAGAAGAAGCTGCGTGCCCTGAAGCGTCTGAAAGTCGTTGCGGCATTCCAGCAGTCGGGCAACTCCCCGATGGGCATGGTGCTCGACGCCGTTCCGGTGATTCCGCCGGAGCTGCGGCCAATGGTGCAGCTCGACGGTGGCCGCTTTGCGACCTCCGACCTCAACGATCTGTACCGCCGCGTGATCAACCGCAACAACCGACTCAAGAGGCTGATCGACCTCGGCGCGCCCGAGATCATCGTCAACAACGAGAAGCGGATGCTGCAGGAGTCGGTGGATGCGCTGTTCGACAACGGCCGTCGCGGCCGCCCGGTCACCGGGCCGGGTAACCGCCCGCTGAAGTCGCTGTCGGATCTGCTCAAGGGTAAGCAGGGCCGGTTCCGTCAGAACCTGCTCGGTAAGCGTGTCGACTACTCGGGCCGTTCGGTCATCGTGGTCGGCCCGCAGCTCAAGCTGCACCAGTGTGGTCTGCCCAAGCTGATGGCTCTCGAGCTGTTCAAGCCGTTCGTGATGAAGCGGCTGGTCGACCTCAACCACGCGCAGAACATCAAGAGTGCCAAGCGCATGGTCGAGCGTCAGCGTCCGCAGGTGTGGGATGTCCTCGAAGAGGTCATCGCCGAGCACCCGGTGCTGCTGAACCGTGCACCGACGCTGCACCGCCTGGGTATCCAGGCGTTCGAGCCGCAGCTGGTGGAGGGCAAGGCAATTCAGCTGCACCCGTTGGTGTGTGAGGCGTTCAACGCCGACTTCGACGGTGACCAGATGGCCGTGCACCTGCCGCTGAGCGCGGAGGCGCAGGCCGAGGCTCGCATCCTGATGCTGTCGTCGAACAACATCCTGTCGCCGGCCTCGGGTCGACCGCTGGCCATGCCGCGTCTGGACATGGTGACCGGGCTGTTCTTCCTGACCACCGAAATCGCCGGCGACAAGGGCGAATACACGCCCGCCACGAAGGATCAGCCGGAGTCCGGGGTGTACGCCTCGCCGGCCGAGGCCATCATGGCGATGGACCGTGGCGCCCTGAGCGTGCGGGCCAAGATCAAGGTTCGGCTGACGCAGCTGCGTCCGCCCGCCGAGATCGAGGTCGAGCGGTTTGGTCAAAACGGTTGGCAGCCAGGCGATGCCTGGGTCGCGGAGACGACGCTGGGCCGGGTGCTGTTCAACGAGCTGTTGCCCGTCGGGTATCCGTTCGTGGACAAGCAGATGCACAAGAAGGTGCAGGCTGCGATCATCAACGACCTGGCGGAGCGCTACCCGATGATCGTGGTGGCGCAGACCGTCGACAAGCTCAAGGACGCCGGTTTCCACTGGGCCACCCGTTCGGGTGTCACCGTCTCGATGGCCGACGTGCTGGTTCCCCCGAACAAGGGCGAGATCCTCGACGCCTACGAGAAGGAAGCCGACGGGGTCGAAAAGAAGTACCAGCGTGGTGCTTTGAACCACGACGAGCGCAACGAGGCGTTGGTGGAGATCTGGAAGGAAGCCACCGACAAGGTCGGTGAGGCCCTTCGTGAGCACTACCCGGCCGACAACCCGATCATCACGATCGTCGACTCGGGTGCCACCGGTAACTTCACCCAGACCCGGACGCTGGCCGGCATGAAGGGTCTGGTGACGAACCCCAAGGGTGAGTTCATCCCGCGCCCGATCAAGTCGTCGTTCCGTGAGGGCCTGACGGTGTTGGAGTACTTCATCAACACCCACGGTGCCCGAAAGGGTCTGGCGGACACCGCCCTTCGTACCGCCGACTCGGGTTACCTGACCCGTCGTCTGGTCGACGTGTCGCAGGACGTCATCGTTCGCGAGACCGACTGTGGCACGGAGCGCGGCATCCTGGTCGAGCTGGCCGAGCGTCAGCCCGACGGAACGCTGATCCGCGACCCGCACATCGAAACCTCGGCCTACGCCCGCACTTTGGGCACCGACGCGACCGACGAGGCAGGCAATGTCGTCGTCGCTCGCGGCGAGGACCTGGGTGACCCGCAGATCGACGCGCTGTTGGCGGCCGGCATCACGCAGGTGAAGGTCCGCTCCGTGCTGACCTGCACTACCGGTACCGGTGTGTGTGCGACCTGCTACGGCCGCTCGATGGCCACCGGCAAGCTGGTCGACATCGGTGAGGCCGTGGGTATCGTTGCGGCGCAGTCGATTGGTGAGCCGGGCACGCAGCTGACGATGCGTACCTTCCACCAGGGTGGTGTCGGTGAGGACATCACCGGCGGTCTGCCCCGTGTGCAGGAGCTGTTCGAGGCGCGCGTGCCGCGCGGTAAGGCACCGATTGCCGACGTCACCGGACGGGTGCGTTTGGAGGATGGCGAGCGCTTCTACAAGATCACCATCGTTCCGGACGATGGCGGTGAAGAGGTTGTCTACGACAAGCTCTCGAAGCGTCAGCGTCTGCGGGTGTTCAAGCACGAGGACGGCTCCGAGCGGCTGCTCGCCGACGGTGACCACGTCGAGGTGGGCCAGCAGCTGATGGAAGGTTCGGCCGACCCGCACGAGGTGCTTCGTGTGCAGGGCCCCCGCGAGGTGCAGATCCACCTGACCAAGGAGGTCCAGGAGGTCTACCGCGCACAGGGTGTGTCCATCCACGACAAGCACATCGAGGTGATCGTCCGGCAGATGCTGCGCCGCGTGACCATCATCGATTCGGGCTCGACGGAGTTCCTGCCCGGTTCGCTGATCGACCGTGCCGACTTCGAGGCGGAGAACCGTCGCGTGGTGGCCGAGAGCGGCGAGCCTGCGGCCGGGCGTCCGGTGTTGATGGGTATCACCAAGGCGTCGCTGGCCACCGACTCGTGGCTGTCCGCGGCGTCGTTCCAGGAGACCACGCGCGTGCTGACCGATGCGGCGATCAACTGCCGCAGCGACAAGCTGCAGGGTCTGAAGGAGAACGTGATCATCGGAAAGCTGATCCCGGCCGGAACCGGCATCAACCGGTACCGCAACATCCAGGTGCAGCCGACCGAAGAAGCCCGCGCTGCGGCGTACACGATCCCGTCCTACGAGGATCAGTACTACAGCCCGGACTTCGGCCAGGCGACCGGAGCCGCGGTTCCGCTGGACGATTACGGCTACTCCGACTACCGATAGTTCGACGACGATGCGACTCGGTACGAGTCGCTGAGGAGTCGGACAAGACTTCGCTAGTCGACAAACGAAAAAGCCCCGAGCTTCGGCTCGGGGCTTTTTCGTGCCCCGGCGCTCGACAGTGCGTCCAGCCGCACATTCGGCGTCGACAGTGCGTCCAGCCGCACATTCGCAAGCAATCGGGCCGCGCGTTCGGGGGAGCCCGTCGGCCGCTCTCACTAGACTGGCCCGCGTGCTCATCGGTTCACACATCAGCCCGCAGGATCCCCTGGCCACCGCCGCGGCCGAAAATGCCGACGTCGTCCAGATCTTCCTCGGCAACCCGCAGAGCTGGAAGGCCCCGAAACCGCGTGAGGACGCCGCCCAGCTCAAAGCCGCGGCCCTGCCGATCTACGTGCACGCTCCGTACCTGATCAACGTCGCCTCGGCGAACAACCGGGTGCGGATTCCGTCGCGCAAGATCTTGCAGCAGACCTGTGACGCGGCAACCGACATCGGCGCCGCCGCCGTCATCGTGCACGGCGGCCACGTAACGGAAGACGACGACCTCGACGAGGGTTTTCAGCGCTGGCGCAAGGCGCTCGACCAGCTGGAGACGAAAGTCCCGGTGTATCTGGAGAATACGGCCGGCGGCGACCACGCGATGGCCCGCCACTTCGACACGATCGCCCGGCTGTGGGACCACATCGGGGACGCGGGTATCGGATTCTGCCTCGACACTTGTCACGCCTGGGCGGCCGGCGAAGGACTGGTCGACGCTGTAGACCGGATCAAAGCGATCACCGGCCGAATCGACCTGGTGCATTGCAACGATTCCAAGGACTCGGCGGGTTCGGGGCGAGACCGGCACGCCAATTTCGGCACCGGTCAGATCGATCCCGATCTGCTGGTGGCGGTGGTCAAAGCGGCCGACGCGCCGGTGATCTGCGAGACGGCCGAAGAGGGCCGCAAGGACGATATCGCCTTCCTGCGGGAGAAGACGAGCGCCTGAGATGCGTCATGGAGTCGCGATGCTGCTCGGTATCGTGCTGGTTCTCGCGGGATGTTCGGTCCTCCAGCCCAAGCCGCCGTCGGGATTTGTCGACGGCGCGAGCATTCACACCATCGGCGTGGGCGGCCAAGATCGGGTCTACCGTCTACACAAGCCGGCCGGTCTGACCCATCCAACCAGCCTGGTGGTGGTGTTGCACGGCGGCTTCGGTAACGCCGAGCAAGCCGAAAGATCCTACGGCTGGGACCAATTGGCCGATTCGAACAAGTTCGTCGCGGTCTACCCCGATGGCGTCAAGCGCGCGTGGAACGTCAATGGCGGCGGCTGCTGTGGCAGACCCGCCCGTGAGCACATCGACGACATCGCCTTCATCAGCGCGGTCATCGGCGACGTCGCCAGACACATCGGCATCGACGCGTCGCGTGTATACGCCACCGGGATGAGCAACGGCGGCATCATGGCCTACACCCTGGCCTGCAACACCACCCTGTTCGCCGCGGTCGGCCCGGTGGCCGGCACCCAACTGGACCCGTGCAGGTCCCCGCACCCCACCTCGGTGATGGCGGTGCACGGCACCGCCGATCCGAACATTCCCTATGGCGGCGGCCCCGGCCACGGCTTCGCGCATATCGACGGCCCCGCGGTACCCGAGTTGAATGCCTTGTGGCGCAACATCGATCGATGCCAGCCACCAACTGAGAAAACCGACGGCCAGGTCACGACCTCCACGGCGTCGTGCGCGCAGGGCCTGGGGGTCGCACTGGTGACCGTCGCCGACGGCGGACACCGCTGGCCCGACTTCGCCACCACCAAGCTCTGGGAATTCTTCGACGGCCACCACCGCTGAGCATTACACCTCTTGTGCGGTTGTAGGAAAAATGTAATATAGGCGGCATGCCAGATACCCATGTCGTCAGTAACCAGGTGCCGCCATTGGAGGAGCACAACCCGGCCACGTCGCCGGTGCTCATCGAGGCGTTGATCCGCGAGGGCGGCCAGTGGGGACTGGACGAGGTGACCGCGGTCGGGGCGATCTCGGGCGCCCGCCAAACCCAACGCTGGGGCGAGCTGGCCCAACGCAACCGTCCGATCCTGCGCACCCACGACCGGTACGGCAACCGGATCGACGAGGTCGAGTTCGACCCGGCTTACCACGAGTTGATGCAGGTCGCTATCGAGCACGGACTGCACGCAGCTCCCTGGGCGGACGACCGCCGCGGCTCGCATGTGGTGCGCGCTGCCAAGACCAGCGTCTGGACCGCCGAGCCGGGTCACATGTGCCCGATTTCGATGACCTACGCGGTGGTTCCGGCGTTGCGGTTCAACCCGGAGCTGTCAGCGATCTACGAGCCGCTGCTGACCAGCCGCCAGTACGACCCCGAATTGAAGCTTGCGACAACCAAACTCGGCATCACTGCCGGCATGTCGATGACCGAGAAGCAGGGCGGTTCCGACGTGCGCGCCGGCAACACCGAGGCCGCCCCCAACGGCGACGGCACCTACCGGCTGACCGGTCACAAATGGTTCACTTCCGCGCCGATGTGCGACATCTTCCTGGTGCTCGCCCAGGCGCCCGGCGGCCTGTCCTGCTTCTTCCTGCCGCGCGTCCTACCCGACGGCAGCCTCAACCGGATGCGATTGCAGCGCCTGAAGGACAAGCTCGGCAACAACGCCAACGCGTCCAGCGAGGTGGAATACGACGGCGCTACCGCGTGGCTCGTCGGCGAGGAAGGCCGCGGTGTGCCCACCATCATCGAGATGGTCAACCTCACCCGGCTGGACTGCACGCTGGGCAGTGCGACCAGCATGCGTACCGGGCTCACCCAAGCCGTCCATCATGCCCAGCATCGCAAGGCATTTGGTGAGTACCTGATCGACCAGCCGTTGATGCGTAACGTATTGGCCGACCTGGCCGTCGAGGCCGAGGCGGCCACGATGGTCGCGATGCGAATGGCCGGTGCCACCGACAACGCGGTGCGCGGTGACGACACCGAGGCGCTGTTGCGCCGTATCGGACTGGCGGCCAGCAAGTACTGGGTGTGCAAGCGTGCTACCCCGCACGCCGCCGAGGCCATGGAATGTTTGGGCGGCAACGGCTACGTCGAGGAATCCGGTATGCCGCGGCTGTACCGCGAGGCGCCGCTGATGGGCATCTGGGAGGGCTCCGGCAACGTCAGCGCGCTGGACACGTTGCGCGCCATGGCGACTCGGCCCGAGTGCATCGAGGTCCTGTTCGGCGAGCTTGCCAAGAGCGCGGGTCAGGACGCCCGACTGGATCGCCACGTCGAGCAACTGCGCCCGCAACTCGGCGACCTGGAGACGATCCAGTACCGGGCCCGCAAGGTTGCCGAAGACATCTGTCTGGCGCTGCAGGGTTCGCTGCTGGTGCGCCACGGGCACCCGGCCGTCGCCGAGGCGTTCTTGGCCACTCGGTTGGAAGGCCAGTGGGGCGGCGCCTTCGGCACCATGCCGACCGGGCTGGATCTCGCGCCGATCATTGAGCGTGCTCTAGTAAAGGGATGACACCCTTCGAGCAGCGCTCATGACGCACGCGATCAGGCCGGTCGACTTCGACAACTTGAAGACGATGACCTATGAGGTCACCGACCGGGTTGCGCGGATCACATTCAACCGGCCCGAGAAGGGCAACGCGATTATCGCGGATACGCCGTTGGAACTCTCGGCGTTGGTGGAGCGTGCCGACCTGGACCCAGCGGTCCACGTCATCCTGGTGTCGGGTCGCGGGGAGGGGTTCTGCGCAGGATTCGACCTGAGCGCCTACGCCGATCGCACCGGCTCGGCCGGCGGCACCGGTGCGTACCACGGCACGTCGCTGGACGGTAAAACGCAGGCGGTCAACCACTTACCGAATCAGCCGTGGGATCCGATGATCGACTACCAGATGATGAGTCGCTTCGTCCGCGGGTTTTCCAGCCTGCTGTATGCGGACAAGCCGACGGTGGCGAAGATCCACGGCTACTGCGTGGCCGGTGGCACCGACATCGCGTTGCACGCCGACCAGGTGATCGCGGCCGCGGACGCAAAGATCGGCTACCCGCCGACTCGGGTCTGGGGTGTTCCGGCGGCCGGAATGTGGGCGCACCGGCTGGGTGACCAGCGCGCGAAACGCCTGCTGCTGACCGGGGATTGCATCACCGGCGCCCAGGCCGCCGAGTGGGGCCTGGCCGTCGAGGCACCGGATCCCAAGGACCTCGACGAGCGCACCGAACGCCTGGTCGAACGGATCGCCGCGGTGCCGGTCAATCAGCTGATCATGGTCAAGCTGGCGCTCAATTCCGCTCTGCTGCAACAGGGTGTGGCCACCAGCCGGATGGTCAGCACCGTGTTCGACGGCGTCGCCCGGCACACCCCCGAAGGCCATGCATTCGTTGCCGACGCGGTGGAGCACGGTTTCCGCGAGGCGGTCAAGCATCGCGACGAACCGTTCGGTGATTACGGCCGACGGGCATCGCAGGTCTGACCCTGATGGCAAAGTCGCTGGCCCGGATGACCGCTCGGTCGGTGGTGCTGAGCGTCATGCTCGGTGCTCATCCGGCCTGGGCCAGCGCCGCCGACCTGATCAGGCTCACGGGCGACTTCGACATCAAAGAAGCCACCCTGCGCGTCGCATTGACCCGGATGGTCAGCGCGGGTGACCTGGTTCGCTCGGCCGATGGCTACCGGCTCTCCGACCGCCTGCTCGCCCGGCAGCGCAGGCAGGACGACGCCATGCGGCCGCAGTTGCGCCCGTGGCACGGAAACTGGACGACGCTGATCGTCACCAGCGTCGGCACCGACGCGCGCACCCGGGCGGCACTGCGAATGACGCTGCAGCACAAACGCTTCGGTGAGTTACGTGAAGGCGTGTGGATGCGGCCGGACAACCTCGAGCTCGACCTCGGAGCCGACGTCCGCGAGCGGGTGCGCATCGTGCAGGCCCGCGACGACGACCCCGCCGAGCTTGCGGGTCGACTGTGGGACCTGCCGTCGTGGGTGCGCGACGGTCGGCGACTTCTGCACGAGATGGCCGGTGCGGCTGACGTTCCCGAGCGATTCGTGATCGCCGCCGCGATGGTCCGTCACATCCTGACCGACCCGGTACTGCCCGATGAACTGCTGCCCGCGGGCTGGCCGGGCATGCGGTTAAGGGCCGCCTACAACGACTTCGCCGCCGAACTGCTCGCGCGGCGCGACGACATCCGACTTGCGGAGGCGACATGAGCGATCCGGTACGGGTAGAACGCCACGGCGCGGTCACCACGGTGATCCTCGACCGGCCGGAGGCACGTAATGCAGTCAACGGTCCTACCGCCTCCGCGTTGTTCGAAGCGTTCGACGAGTTCGACCGCGACGAGTCCGCGTCGGTGGCCGTGCTGTGGGGTGACCACGGAACGTTCTGCGCAGGAGCGGATTTGAAAGCGTTCGGCACGCCGGACGCCAACGCGGTGCATCGCACCGGTCCCGGCCCGATGGGACCGAGCCGAATGGTGTTGTCCAAGCCGGTGATTGCCGCGGTCAGCGGCTACGCGGTCGCCGGGGGCCTGGAACTGGCGCTGTGGTGCGATCTGCGGGTTGCCGAAGAGGACGCTGTCTTCGGGGTGTTCTGCCGCCGATGGGGGGTGCCCCTGATCGACGGCGGCACGATCCGGCTGCCGCGGCTGATCGGGCAGAGCCGGGCGATGGACATGATCCTCACCGGTCGTGCGGTCGACGCCGCCGAAGCGCTGGCAATCGGCTTGGCGAATCGCGTTGTGCCCAAGGGCCGAGCGCGCGACGCCGCCGAGGAGCTGGCGGCCGAACTGGCTGCGCTGCCTCAGCAGTGCCTGCGATCTGACCGGCTGTCGGCGCTGCACCAGTGGGGGCTGCCCGAGGCCGAAGCGCTGGATTACGAGTTCGCCAGCATCGCGCGGGTCGCCGCCGAGGCGAACGAAGGTGCCGGCCGTTTCGCCGCGGGAGCCGGTCGGCACGGCGCAAAGGCATAAGCCGCCCAGCGCTATTGAGCCTTGTTGATGGTGTTACCGCTGCCGAGGTTCTCGACCTTGGGGTTGCCGTCCTTATAGCTGATCGCGTTGTGGGAGCCGACGACGTTGATGTTCTTGTCGATCTTGTCGACGGTGATCTTGTTGTCGCCACCGCCGACGCTCACCGTGCTGCATGTGCCTCGAACCGTCAGCGTGTTGTTGAATCCGCCGATGTTCAGCGACTTGCCGTCGGCACAGTCGAGAGTGGTTGTGGTGCCGGTCGATACGTAGTTGATGGTGTTGCCGATGTCGAACTGGGCGCCGGTGCTGCTGGTCGACGGCGCGGTCGACGAGGTGGGGGAGCCGCTGGACGGAGCCGTGCCGTGGTTGCCCTGCCCGCAACCGGCGGCCCCGAAGATCGCTGCGGCCGACAGCGCCAGGCCCGCCACCACGGCCGAACGACGAGAGTTGCTGAAAGACAAGCGTTTAACTTCCTACGTGACTGATGCGGTTGGTCATGCCGAGCTCGCGGCCGCGGTCCCACACGACGGGGTCACCGTTCTTGTAGAAGATCGACTCGTTAGACCCGTACACGGTGATGTCGTGAATGACGTTGTCGGCGACCACGGTGTGGCCCGAGCCCATCACTGATATCGCCCAGCACGTTCCCAGCGCGTTGACGGTGTTCCGGGTGCCGACGACGATCAGGGTGGCGCCGCCGCAGTCGATCGTCTGCTCGACGCCCTCACCGGTGATGTGGGTGTCGCCGTTTTTGGCCAGTCCGGTCGGAGCGGAGGTGAACGCGATTGCGATGGCGCTGGCCGCCATGACGCGGCAGGAGATCGACCAATTCATCGCGGGTTCCTCTCGCCACGGCGCGCGGTCTGCTGAAAAGAGCCTACGTGCTGACGTCACCGGCAGACTAGAGTTCTTCGTTCCGGGGTAGCGCGGACAAGAGCCCGTAGACAACCCTGCTGAACACAACGGAAGGGCGACCACCATGCCAGCTGAGCCGGAGTCATCGGCAGGCCGGTCGGGTGCTGCCTCCAGATCCGGAACGCGCGGCGCCAGGCTCAGCCGCGACATCATCGTCAACGCCGCCTTGACCTTCCTGGATCGCGAGGGCTGGGACGCCCTGACCATCAACGCGTTGGCGACACAGCTCGGAACCAAGGGGCCGTCGCTGTACAACCACGTCGACAGCCTGGAAGACCTGCGCCGTACGGTGCGCATTCGCGTCATCGACGACATCATCAACATGCTGAACCGGGTTGGCGAGGGCCGCGCTCGCGACGATGCGGTGCTGGTCATGGCCAGCGCCTACCGCAGCTACGCCCACCACCACCCAGGCCGGTACTCGGCCTTCACCCGGATGCCGCTGGGCGTCGGCGACGATCCCGAATACACCGCCGCGACCCGGGCCGCCGCCGCGCCGGTGATCGCAGTCCTGTCGTCCTACGGTCTCGACCTCGAGCAGGCGTTCTATGCCGCCCTGGAGTTCTGGTCGGCCATGCACGGTTTCGTGCTGCTGGAGATGACCGGCGTGATGGACGACATCGACACCGACTCGGTGTTCTCCGACATGGTGCTTCGGCTCGCCGCCGGCATGGAGTTACGCAGCGGATCCCGCGCCGGTGAGGGCCGGTAGGGTCACGCGGTACGTTGGTGCATTGGACGCCGACGTCGTCGCTTTGACCTGCCTTACTCGCGGCGGGTATTGTGGAGCTTCGTGCCTGGCGGTTTTAGGCGTTTCACCCTAGGACGCGCACGCCGGGCCAATTCGCATGCCAACTACGCAACGGATTGATCCTGCGGCGGCCGCGTGCGACACACCCGGCCGCGGGGGACTGCGGGCGGGCATAAGAGCAGTACAGAGACTTAGCAGCACCCAGAATCAAGCAGCAATAAAAGAACGAAGTAGGAAGCCGGTAGATGCCAACCATTCAGCAGCTGGTCCGTAAGGGTCGCCGAGACAAGGTCGCCAAGGTCAAGACCGCGGCCCTCAAGGGCAGCCCGCAGCGTCGCGGCGTGTGCACCCGCGTGTACACCACGACCCCGAAGAAGCCGAACTCGGCGCTTCGCAAGGTCGCCCGTGTGAAGCTGACGAGCCAGGTTGAGGTCACCGCCTACATCCCCGGTGAGGGCCACAACCTGCAGGAGCACTCGATGGTGCTGGTGCGTGGTGGTCGTGTGAAGGACCTGCCGGGTGTGCGTTACAAGATCATCCGCGGCTCGCTGGACACCCAGGGTGTCAAGAACCGCAAGCAGGCTCGCAGCCGTTACGGCGCCAAGAAGGAGAAGAGCTAATGCCGCGCAAGGGGCCCGCGCCTAAGCGTCCACTGGTCAACGACCCGGTCTACGGATCGCAACTGGTCACCCAGTTGGTCAACAAAGTTCTGCTGGACGGGAAGAAATCGCTGGCCGAACGCATTGTTTATGGTGCGCTCGAACAAGCTCGCGACAAGACCGGCACTGACCCGGTGATCACGCTGAAGCGCGCAATGGACAACGTCAAGCCCGCCCTCGAGGTGCGCAGCCGCCGTGTGGGTGGTGCCACCTACCAGGTGCCGGTCGAGGTTCGTCCGGAGCGCTCGGTGACGCTGGCCCTGCGTTGGCTGGTCAGCTTCTCCAAGCAGCGTCGCGAGAAGACCATGATCGAGCGCCTGGCAAACGAGATCCTGGATGCCAGCAACGGCCTGGGTGCCGCCGTCAAGCGGCGCGAGGACACCCACAAGATGGCCGAGGCGAACCGCGCCTTCGCGCACTACCGCTGGTAGGAGCCGGTCGGCTCCGAAGGCAGAGCTGCCGGAGCGCTGACAGCGAATCAACCGAGTAATCGAAAGAGTGGGAAGACTTCTGTGGCACAGAAGGACGTGCTGACCGACCTGACCAAGGTCCGCAACATCGGCATCATGGCGCACATCGACGCCGGTAAGACGACGACGACCGAGCGCATCCTCTACTACACCGGTATCAGCTACAAGATCGGTGAGGTGCACGACGGCGCCGCCACCATGGACTGGATGGAGCAGGAACAAGAGCGGGGGATCACCATCACCTCCGCGGCGACCACCTGCTTCTGGAACGACAACCAGATCAACATCATCGACACTCCCGGACACGTCGACTTCACCGTCGAGGTGGAGCGCAGCCTGCGCGTCCTCGACGGCGCGGTGGCCGTGTTCGACGGCAAAGAGGGTGTCGAGCCGCAGTCCGAACAGGTCTGGCGGCAGGCCGACAAGTACGACGTCCCGCGCATCTGCTTCGTCAACAAGATGGACAAGATCGGCGCCGACTTCTACTTCTCGGTGAAGACCATGGAAGACCGGCTGGGCGCCAATGTCATCCCGATCCAGCTGCCCGTCGGCTCGGAGGGTGACTTCGAAGGCGTCGTCGACCTGGTCGAGATGAAGGCCAAAGTGTGGCGCGGCGAGACCAAGCTCGGTGAGACCTACGAGACCATCGACATCCCGGCCGAACTGCAGGACAAGGCTGACGAATACCGCAGCAAGCTGCTCGAGTCGGTCGCCGAGACCGACGAGGCGCTGCTGGAGAAATACCTCGGCGGCGAGGAGCTCTCGATCGACGAGATCAAGGGCGCGCTGCGCAAGCTGACCATCAGCTCCGAGGCCTACCTGGTGCTGTGCGGTAGCGCGTTCAAGAATAAGGGTGTGCAGCCGATGCTGGACGCCGTGATCGACTACCTTCCCTCGCCGCTGGACGTGCCGCCTGCCGAAGGCCACGTACCGGGCAAGGAAGACGAGCTGATCACCCGCAACCCGTCGACCGACGAGCCGTTCTCGGCGCTGGCGTTCAAGGTTGCCACTCACCCGTTCTTCGGCAAGCTGACCTACGTCCGGGTGTACTCGGGCAAGGTCGACTCCGGCAGCCAGGTGATCAACGCCACCAAGGGCAAGAAGGAGCGGCTGGGCAAGCTGTTCCAGATGCACTCCAACAAGGAGAACCCGGTGGAGACGGCATCGGCCGGCCACATCTACGCCGTGATCGGTCTGAAGGACACCACCACCGGTGACACCTTGAGCGACCCCAACGACCAGATCGTGCTGGAGTCGATGACCTTCCCGGACCCGGTCATCGAGGTCGCCATCGAGCCCAAGACCAAGAGCGACCAGGAGAAGCTGAGCCTCTCGATCCAGAAGCTCGCCGAAGAGGACCCGACCTTCAAGGTTCACCTGGACCAGGAGACCGGCCAGACCGTCATCGGCGGGATGGGCGAGCTGCACCTGGACATCCTGGTCGACCGCATGCGTCGTGAGTTCAAGGTCGAGGCGAACGTCGGTAAGCCGCAGGTGGCCTACAAGGAGACCATTCGCCGGCCGGCGCAGAACGTGGAGTTCACCCACAAGAAGCAGACGGGTGGCTCGGGCCAGTTCGCGAAGGTCATCATCAACCTCGAACCCTTCGAGGGCGAGGACGGCGCGACCTACGAATTCGAGAACAAGGTCACCGGTGGTCGCATCCCGCGTGAGTACATCCCGTCGGTGGACGCCGGTGCCCAGGACGCCATGCAGTACGGCGTGCTGGCCGGCTACCCGCTGGTGAACCTAAAGGTGACCCTGCTCGACGGTGCCTACCACGACGTCGACTCGTCGGAAATGGCATTCAAGATCGCTGGTTCCCAGGTGCTGAAAAAGGCTGCGCAGCAAGCACAGCCGGTCATCCTGGAGCCGATCATGGCTGTCGAGGTCACCACGCCCGAGGACTACATGGGTGACGTGATCGGCGACCTGAACTCCCGCCGTGGCCAGATCCAGGCCATGGAGGAACGCAGCGGCGCACGTGTGGTCAGGGCCCACGTGCCGCTGTCGGAGATGTTCGGCTACGTCGGCGACCTTCGGTCGAAGACTCAAGGCCGGGCGAACTACTCCATGGTCTTCGACTCCTACGCCGAAGTTCCGGCGAACGTGTCGAAGGAGATCATCGCGAAGGCGACGGGCGAGTGAGCCGCAAGGTTCACGAGGCCGGCGTCCGAGCAATGGGACGTAGCGAAGGCGACGGGCGAGTGAGCGCAGCGCAGTCGACGGAGTAATCTTGCCCGGTCACGACCGCGGCACAACCGAAATAACAACACTGCTTTTAACAAGCACCAACTAGTCCAGGAGGACACAGAAGTGGCGAAGGCGAAGTTCGAGCGGACGAAGCCGCACGTCAACATCGGGACCATTGGTCACGTTGACCACGGCAAGACCACGTTGACCGCGGCTATCACCAAGGTTCTGCATGACAAGTACCCGGCACTCAACGAGTCGCGCGCGTTCGACCAGATCGACAACGCACCCGAAGAGCGTCAGCGCGGTATCACGATCAACATCTCCCACGTGGAGTACCAGACCGAGAAGCGTCACTACGCACACGTCGACGCCCCGGGTCACGCCGACTACATCAAGAACATGATCACCGGTGCCGCCCAGATGGACGGCGCGATCCTGGTGGTCGCCGCCACCGACGGCCCGATGCCGCAGACCCGCGAGCACGTGCTGCTGGCCCGTCAGGTCGGCGTGCCCTACATCTTGGTGGCGCTGAACAAGGCCGACATGGTCGACGACGAGGAGCTGCTGGAGCTCGTCGAGCTCGAGGTCCGCGAGTTGCTGGCCGCCCAGGAGTTCGACGAGGACGCCCCGGTCATCAAGGTATCGGCACTCAAGGCCCTCGAGGGTGACGAGAAGTGGGTCAAGTCCGTCGAGGAACTGATGGACGCCGTCGACGAGTCGATTCCCGACCCGGTTCGCGAGACCGAGCTGCCGTTCCTGATGCCCGTCGAGGACGTGTTCACCATCACCGGTCGTGGCACCGTGGTGACCGGCCGTGTCGAGCGCGGCGTGATCAACGTCAACGAAGAGGTCGAGATCGTCGGCATCAAGCCGGCCAGCACCAAGACCACGGTCACCGGTGTGGAAATGTTCCGCAAGCTGCTGGACCAGGGCCAGGCTGGCGACAACGTCGGTCTGCTGCTGCGTGGAATCAAGCGTGAGGACGTCGAGCGCGGTCAGGTTGTGACCAAGCCCGGCACCACCACCCCGCACACCGACTTCGAGGGCCAGGTCTACATCCTGTCCAAGGACGAGGGTGGCCGGCACACGCCGTTCTTCAACAACTACCGTCCGCAGTTCTACTTCCGCACCACCGACGTGACCGGTGTGGTGACGCTGCCGGAGGGCACCGAGATGGTGATGCCCGGTGACAACACCGAGATCTCGGTCAAGCTGATCCAGCCCGTCGCCATGGACGACGGCCTGCGGTTCGCGATCCGTGAAGGTGGCCGCACCGTCGGCGCCGGCCGGGTCACCAAGATCATCAAGTAACTTCCTCGACGACGTGGGGCGTAGCCCCGCGCAGGAGGCGAAGAAGTTCGACTCAGTGATCGCCTGAAGACGGCGCCCACCCCGCAAGGGTGGGCGCCGTTTTTGCATCGGGGCGTCCATTCGGAATTCATTAAGGCCTGTCGGGGAGTCTCATAGCTGTCGGGCCGCGGGGCGGCTGCTTTACAGCCGCCGTTCTGCGTCCGAGCGGGTTATGCTTCGCTTCGCCGAGCGATGCGTTGTCCCGCGTTATCGATCCTGCTGACCCCTGGAGCAACCATGCTTGCGCGTTACTTGAAGGCCCAACTCATCGTCCTCGTCTGCGGTGGTTTGGTGGGCCCCATCTTCCTCATCACCTATTTCGTGCTGCCCGGCCTGATGGGTGATCAGTTCAGTTCCGTCGACTCCTCCATCGGCACCACGATTCAGCAGAGCACGTCGTGGTTGCTGTGGGTGGGTGTGCTCATCACCGTCATCGACGTGTTCGTGGCGTTGTGGCTGGCCAACCGCGGCGCCCAATCGTCGGCGAAGATGGCGGCGCTGCGACAGACCGGTGTGCTGGCCACGGCGCAGATCCAGGGCATGGGCGAAACCGGCCTCCGAATCAACGAACACCCGGTGGTGAACCTTGACCTGCGGATCACCGGCCCCGGAGTCGATTTCACCGATCGCAAGCGGGTGACCGTCGACTTCACCAAGCAGGCGATCGTGACCGCGCGCAAACTCGTCGTGCTGGTCGACCCGAACACGCGTGAATACGAAATCGACTGGCAGGCAAGCGCGTTGGTGGCCGGAGTGGTGCCCATGCAGATCACCAGCTCCGAGGACCACAAGACCTACGACCTGACCGGTCAGGCCGGCCCGCTGATGGAGATCCTGCAGATCTATAAGGCCAGCAACCTACCGATGTCCGGCACCGTCGACATCCGCAACTACCCGGCCGTCCGACAGCAGATCATGGCGGTGGTCCGACGTGCGGCCGAGGCGCAGCCGGTGCCCGCAGCCGCCGGAGGAGCCGCCGCGCCTGCTCAGCCGTCGGCCGGGCAGCGGCTCGAAGAGCTGGAGAAGCTGCACGCCAGCGGCGCCATCTCCGAGGCGGAATACGCCGCGGCGCGGCAGAAGATCATCGCCGAGCTCTGATCGGCTCGGCACCCCCCCTTACCCGCGATTAGAACGCGTTTCAGTTTCGCTGCTAGCCTGATCGGCAGTCGGCGAAAGGGGCTGTCGTGTCGGGAGCACTCGAGGGACGGGTGGCGTTTATCACCGGAGCGGCGCGCGGCCAGGGCCGCGCGCATGCGGCGCGACTCGCGCGCGAGGGCGCCGATGTCATCGCCCTCGACATCTGCGCGCCGGTGTCCGACACCATCAGCTACCCCGCTGCGACGCCTGAAGACTTGGCCGAGACGGTCCGCGTCGTCGAGGCCGAAGGCCGCAAGATTCTGGCCCGCCAGGTCGATACCCGTGACGACACCGCGCTGCGCCGGCTGGTGGCCGACGGCGTCGAGGAATTCGGCCGCCTCGACATCTTGATCGCCAACGCGGGCGTGCTCAGCTGGGGACGGGTGTGGGAACTCTCCGACGAACAGTGGGACAGCGTCATCAGCGTGAACCTGACGGGCACCTTCCAGACCGTGCGCGCGGTGGTGCCCGCGATGATCGAGGCGGGTAACGGTGGGGCGATCGTAGTGGTCAGCTCGTCGGCCGGCCTGAAGGCGACTCCGGGTAACGGTCACTATTCCGCGTCCAAATACGGCTTGACCGGCCTGACCAACTCGTTGGCAATCGAATTGGGAGAGTACGGGATTCGGGTCAACTCCATCCATCCCTACTCGGTGGAGACGCCGATGATCGAGCCCGAGTTGATGATGGAGGTCTTTGGCAAGCACCCGCACTTCATCCACAGCTTCGGACCGATGCCGCTGCAGCCGAACGGTTTCATGGGTGCCGCCGAAGTGTCCGACGTGGTGGCATGGCTCGTCAGCGACGGTTCGGGCACGCTGACCGGAGCCCAGATCCCGGTCGACAAAGGCGTGCTGAAGTACTAGGCCGCCAGGTCGGCCAGCGTCTCGGCCAATTGCTCGATGGCCCAGTCGATTTCCGCCTCTGTGATCACCAGTGGCGGCGCGACGCGGATGGTCGACCCGTGGGTGTCCTTGACCAGGATGCCGCGTTCGGCCAGGCGGAGACTGATCGTCTTGCCGCTGCCCAGCGCCGGGTCGATGTCGACGCCGGCCCAAAGCCCGCGTCCGCGCACGGCAATGACCCCGTGGCCGATCAGCGCGCGCAGCCGCCCGTGCAGTCGCTTTCCCAACCTTGCCGCGCGCTCCTGGAACTCGCCGCGCGCCAGCATCGACACCACCGTGCTGCCGATCGCCGCGGCCAACGGATTGCCGCCGAACGTCGACCCGTGCTCGCCGGGATGTAACACCGCGAGGATGTCGCTGTCGGCGACCACCGCCGACAGCGGCACCACGCCGCCGCCCAACGCCTTACCGAGCAGGTAGACGTCGGGCACCACCCCCCAGTGGTCGCAGGCAAAAGTCCGACCGGTCCGAGCCAGGCCGGACTGGATCTCGTCGGCGATCATGAGAACGTCACGTGCTGAGCAGATTTCACGCACGTTCGGCAGGTAGTGCGGTGGGGGCACTACCACGCCGGCCTCACCCTGGATGGGCTCGAGCAGGACGGCGACGGTGTGCTCGTCGATCGCCTCGGTCAGGGCGTCCGCATCCCCGAACGGCACCGATCGAAAGCCGGGGGTGAATGGTCCGAAGCCCGCGCGCGCCACGGGGTCTGACGAGAAGCTGACGATGCTGATGGTCCGGCCGTGAAAGTTGTTGTCGGCGACCACGATATTGGCCTTGTCGATGGGTACGCCCTTGACGTCGGTGCCCCATTTGCGTGCCACCTTCAGCGCGCTTTCGACCGCTTCGGCGCCGCTGTTCATCGGCAACACCATCTCCTTGTCGCACAAGCTCGCCAACGCCGCGCAGAACCGACCCAGTGCTTCGGCGTGGAAGGCGCGACTGACCAGTGTGACGGTGTCCAACTGGGCGTGCGCAGTCGCGGTGATCTCGGGATTGCGGTGCCCGAAGTTCACCGCCGAGTATGCGGCCAGGCAGTCCAGGAACCGGCGTCCTTCGACGTCGGTGATCCAACACCCCTCGGCGCTGGCGGCCACCACCGGCAGCGGTGAGTAGTTGTGCGCGCATGCGCGCTCGTCCAGCGCAATGGCGCTCTCAGTCAGAGTGCCGCTTCCGGCGAAGGTGTCCATCGTCGTCACGAGTAGACCTCCAGCGTGCAGCACTTGACGGACCCACCGCCCTTGAGCAACTCGGGCATTTCGACGCCGATGGACTCGAAACCGGCCTCTGTCAGTTGCCGCGCGAAACCGACGGCGGCGGCCGGATGCACGACGTGCCGGCCGTCGGACACGGCGTTCAGGCCGAAGGCGTAGGCGTCGGCGGTGTCGACCTTGATCGAGTCGGGGAAGAGGGTTTCGAGGTGCGCCCGCGAGACGTAGCTGAAGGCTGGCGGGTAGTAGGCAATGGTGGTGTCGTCGAGCACGGTCAGTGCGGTGTCGAGGTGATAGAAGCGCGGGTCGACCAATTCGAGGCTGATCACGCGCCGGTTGAAGATTCCCGCTATTTCACCATGTGCCCGCAAGTCGGTTCGAAATCCATAGCCGGCCAGGATGTCGTCGCCCACCGGCAGCAGGTCACCTTGTCCTTCGTTCACGTGACGAGTCTGATGTGGTTCGTAGCCGTGCGCCGACAGC
The DNA here is from genome assembly GCF_022430545.2 of Mycobacterium paraterrae. Lineage (NCBI taxonomy): Bacteria > Bacillati > Actinomycetota > Actinomycetes > Mycobacteriales > Mycobacteriaceae > Mycobacterium > Mycobacterium paraterrae. The sequence continues at coordinate 3,022,527 of NZ_CP092488.2, forward strand.
CAAGCGGCGTAGGCCTCTGACTCCTGTTTGCGCTCAGCGTATTTGAAGCGTGCGACCACAGCGGTGCCGTCAATGATCAGACCGCCGTTAGCGGCATACACCATGTCCGGCAGGCCGGGCACCGGCTCGACCACGTCGACATGGTGTCCCAGTTGCCGATACACGTCGCGCAGACGCTGCCACTGAGTCAACGCGACGGACGCGTCGACCGGAGTGGTGATATCCATCCATGGGTTGATGGCGTACTCGACCGCGAAGAATCGCGGCGGGGTCATCACATAGTGCCGGACCGTGGCAGTGCGGTCGGTGACGTGACGCCTGGCTTGGGTTCCGGAATCCGCGAAGGTCGTCATGTCTCAACGGTAGGGGAGACCTGTACGCAACGCATTGATGTTCATTGCGTATGTACCAGCTATTTATTGCGCAAAGTGCGATAATTCAAATATCTGTTGTGCCTGGAGGGGTGATGGACCGATTGGACGACCTCGATGAGCAGATTCTGGCCGAACTAGCTCAGCACGCCCGCGCGACATTCGCCGAAATCGGCGAGCGGGTGAAGTTGTCGGCCCCCGCGGTCAAACGGCGCGTCGACCGGATGCTCGACAGCGGGGTGATCCGCGGATTCACCACCGTGATCGATCGCAACGCCGTCGGCTGGAAGACCGAAGCCTACGTCCAGGTCTTCTGCCACGGCCGCATCTCTCCGAGCCAGCTGCGCCGCGCCTGGGTCGACATTCCCGAAGTCGCAAGTGCTGCAACGGTAACCGGTCCTTCCGACGCGCTCCTGCGGGTGCTGGCGCGCGACATGCCGCATTTGGAGGATGCGCTCGAGCGCATCCGCACCAGTGCGGATATCGAACGCAGCGAAAGCATCGTCGTGTTGTCCAATTTGATCGACCGGTCGCGCGCACAGGGGTGAGCAACCGCGGGTCACCGCAATCGTGTATGAACTCCAAATGACCACTAGCGCAGGCGGCAACGGAATCCTGATCGTCGGTGGAGGACTCGCCGCGACCCGTACCGCCGAGCAATTGCGCCGAGCGGAGTTCGCCGGGCCGATCACCATTGTCAGCGACGAAGTCCATCTGCCCTACGACCGCCCCCCGCTGTCCAAAGAGGTGTTGCGCAGCGAAGTCGACGACGTGACGCTCAAGCCGCGCGAGTTCTACGACGAGAAGAACATCACCCTGCGGCTGGGGTCGGCCGCCACCGGCGTCGACACCGGGGCGCAGACCGTCACACTCGACGACGGATCGACGCTCGGCTACGACGAACTGGTGATCGCGACGGGTTTGGTGCCACGGCGCATCCCGAGCTTTCCGGACCTCGACGGGATTCGGGTGCTGCGTTCCTTCGACGAAAGTCTGGCCCTGCGCCAGCACGCGTCCAAAGCGCAGCGAGCCGTGGTGGTCGGCGCCGGATTCATCGGCTGTGAGGTCGCGGCCAGTTTGCGCGGGTTGGGGGTCGACGTCGTGCTGGTCGAGCCGCAGCCCGCGCCCCTGGCGGCCGTTCTCGGCGAGCAGATCGGCGGGCTGGTGGCGCGGCTGCACCGCGACGAGGGCGTCGACGTCCGCACCGGGGTCGGAGTGGCCGAGGTGCGCGGCGACTCTCACGTCGAGAGCGTGCACCTGACCGACGGCACTGAGGTGACCGCCGACCTGGTGGTGGTGGGCATCGGCTCGCGCCCGGCGACCGACTGGCTGGAGGGCAGCGGTATCGAGGTCGACAACGGAGTCATCTGTGATGCCGCCGGACGAACCAGCGCACCCAACGTGTGGGCCCTCGGCGATGTCGCCTCCTGGCGCGACACCAAGGGACACCAAGTGCGGGTGGAACATTGGAGCAACGTCGCCGAACAGGCCCGTGCCGTGGTGCCGGCAATGCTCGGCCAGGACGCCCCGGCGGCCGTGGTCGTCCCGTACTTCTGGAGCGATCAGTACGACGTCAAGATCCAGTGCCTGGGTGAGCCGGTCGCCACGGATACCGTTCACATCGTGGAGGACGACGGCCGCAAATTCCTGGCCTACTACGAACGCGACGGTGCGGTGGCCGGCGTCGTCGGCGGTGGAATGCCCGGCAAGGTCATGAAGGCGCGTGGCAAAATCGCGGCGGCAGCGCCGATCTCGGAGCTTCTGGGTTAATACAGGAACCGTTCGAGGGCTACCCGTAACTCGGGAAGCGCTGTCGAGGACTGGTATTCGATCAATGCGGCCTCGGCGACCATGCCGATCCACAGCTGCGCGCTCTCGTACGGGTGTGGGCGTTTCAGGGCAACGAAGTCGGCCTTGCACAGCTCGGCGCCGGCGTGGTTGCGGCGAGCGATTTCATCGGTAACCGCTGGTTCCGCGCGAGCCTCCAAAAGCAGAGCGCGTACGCCGCGGTCGCGGAGGCAGCCGTCGAGGTAGGTCGTGGCGACGACGGTGAGGCGACGTCCTCCCGGAGCCATGCCGTCGATGGCGGACTGAACTTGGTCGGTCAGCCGATCGTGGAATTCCCGGTGCAGCGCAAGAAGGTAGGAAGCGCGGTCGCCGAAGTGGTGAAAAAAGGTGCCCTTCGCAACGCCGGCCTCCTGCACGATGAGATTGACGCTCAAGCCTGCCAGCCCGGTCCGCTCAGCCAGTTCCAGGCCCGCGTCGACGAGCGCTTCTCGGGTTCTGGCCATCGCCTCCTTGCGGGCGCCCGTGGGGACGGCGGATGACGTCGAGGTCATGTCGGCACTCTAACCGCGGCCCGGCGAGCGGCCTTGCGCTGACCGCGTCGCGCGAGCAGTTCGCCGTACTGCTCGCACACGTCAATGACCCCGGTGAGCTGGTAGGTGATCCATCCCCGGTGCGTCGAGGGCAGGTTGTGCTCGAAGAAGTAGTGTCCGGCGATCTGCAACATCCAGCCCCCGAGAAACATCGACCATCCGACGCGCGGCTTGGCCACCAGTAACGGAATGCCGGCGGCAATCACCGGAGTGCCCGACCATGTGCGCGAATCGTGTTGCCGGACGGGTGTGTTGGGTTCGGTAGTAGGCCATTTTCGCCGCGAACGGCGCGTCGGCAGGGGGAGCGGGCATCGGTACTCCTTGAGACGGCATGCCGTCGATGGTAGCTTTGACCGACCGGTCGGTCAATGAAAGGAAACGGTCATGGTCAGCATGGTTCACACACGAGCGGGGCAGGTTGCCTACAGCGACGTCGGCGAGGGACCGGTCGTGGTCTTGCTGCACGCCACGTTGCACGACCGCCACGACTTTGACGCGATCGTGCCGGTCCTGACGCGCGAGCATCGCGTGATCACGCTCGACTGGCCCGGCCACGGCGATTCGCCGGCCCCGAATCGGCAACCAAGTGCCGCACTATTCGCCGACGTGCTGGTCGACGTCGTCGCCGAGCTCGACCTGCCGCCTGCGGCGTTCGTCGGCAACTCGGTCGGCGGCTTCGCTGCGGCGCGGCTGGCGATCACCGACCCGCAACGGGTCTCCCGACTCATCCTGGTGAATACGGGTGGCTTCGTCGCCAACCCGGTCGTCGGCTCGTTCTGCCGCCTGCTCGGGACACCCTCGGTGATGAAGCGAGTACTGCCGCGCTCCATCCGCAGCTACATGAAGGCGACCAGTGATAACGACCTCGCTATACAGGAACGTGCGCTCGCCCGTGCCCGAACTCCCGAGGGCGTCGCCCTTGCGGCCGCGTTGTGGCGCAGTTTCGCTGCGCCCGAACACAATTTGCGACGGCTCGCCGACCGGATCACTGCGCCGTGCCTGATTATCTGGGGTTCACAAGACACCGTGGCCCTGATGCCCTTTGGTCGCGCCACCGCGGCGGCCATCCCGGGCGCGCAATTCGAGGTGTTGCCGACCGGTCATGTGGTGTTCTCCTCGGACCCGGCCGGGTTCCTGGCCCTCGCCCTACCATTTCTGGCCGCCAGCAACAGCGTTCAGTGACTACTCCCATACGACCGGCGGGCCGTGCGGCGAGCAGGTTGCCAGCAGCCGCTCGTCCCGGTCAGGCCAGCAGCGCGCGCGGACCACGAACTCGACATCGGCTTGCGGGGCGCGTCGATGCGGTTCCAGCGTCAGGTGCGCAAACGGCGATGCAGGTGTGGCTTGTGCACCCAGCGCATCGATGTGAGCGCTTATCGTCGACTGCTCGGGCAGCGAAAGATATTGCCACATAATCGAATGCCATAGGACGGTGAGTGTGCCGTCGGCCAGGCCCAGCCCTTCCACCGCCTCAGTTGCGTTGCGGCGGTGCAGGGTGGCCGGCACCTGACGGGCCACGCTGATCGCGCCGCGCAACCGGTCCAGCCGAGCCTGCTGGTCGGGCCAGACGTAGCTGAGCAGTGTCATCTCACCCGCAGCGGTGGTGGCGTCTAGCGGCGCGATGTCGTAGCCATGACGCTCGACGATGGTCAGGTCGGCGGCCGGTGGCAGCACGCCGTGCCAGGCGTCTTCGATGGTCACCGGTGCATCGGCCGGGCCCCAGCTGCCGGCCGGATAACTGTAGTGGTAGTGGTCGGCCCGCAGGTTCAGTCCCGCGCTGCAGCCGATCTCGAAAAGCCTTACCGGTAACCCGAATCGGTCCGACAACGTCAACAGGCCACCGATCAGCGCCGCCGAGCGACCGACTTCGTTGGTCTGCGGAGGCTGCTCGAGAGCGGCCCGCAGATAGTCGGCGTGCTTCGCCGCCGCAGCCACGATATCGGGCCAGGCGGCCTCGGCTTCCCACTTCCCGCCGACACTGGGATACCAGCGTCGCAAACCCGGCTCGCTCGCGTCGAGCGCAAGCCGATGCAGTCCGCCCAGCAGCCGCAGGGGCAAAGCCATGCGGGCAGAGTCGTTTTCGTGCCCGGCGAAGATCCGCGCGAAGACGCCGCCGGCCTCGACGTCGGCTCCGATTCGCGGCAGCAACTCGCCGTACATTGCCGATCCCATCCCGGCGCAGACCTGCCCTTGCATCTCGATGGTCTGCAGCAATCGGCTCATGCCTCTAGATTTTTCAGTCCCGCACGGACCACGTCAAAGGCGTCGCTCAAAGCTTGCGGTAACGAGACCGATTCGTCATCGAGCCAGTGCTCGTAGGCGCTCAGAGCGACGCCGAGCATCATCCAGGCAACGGTTTGCGGTCGCAGATCGTTGGTCTGAGCGCCGGTCCGTTGGGCGACAAAGGACGCGATCACGTCACGCCATCCCGCATACATGGTCATCGAATACGCCTGCAGCTCAGCGGTTTGCAAGATCACACGCATCCGCTGTCGGTGCCGGGCGGTCTCGGAGTCGTCGAAGGTGTTGAACGACAGCAGCGCGGCCTCCAGCGCGTCACCGAGCGCCATGTCCACGTCGACATCGGCCAGCAGCCGGCTCAGGTGTTGCAGATGAGCGTCGAAGTCGCCCCACGGAATCGCGTTCTTCGACGCGTAGTACCGAAATACGCTGCGTCGCGCGATCCCTGCAGCCAGCGCGATGTCGTCGACACTGACCTCGGAGAAGCCGCGGCTGACGAACATCTCGATCGCGACGTCGGAGATGTGTTCTCGCGTGGTGGTCCGACGGCGCCCGAGCCGCGGCCGCTGCTGGGCCATGGTCCCGCCCTTCCATTTCGGCACTCGATGCCATATTCTGACTGAGATTTTGACCACATCCACGCAACTTGTCGAATCCGACCCCGAAGAAAGGCATGGTCATGGAGCCAACGCAGCAGGCCGACACCGAGACCGAACTCGTCACCGAGACGCTGGTCGAAGAAGTGTCCATCGACGGGATGTGCGGGGTCTACTGACTGTGAGCGCCCCCATGACGGGGCTGGGCGGGCGAGTCGAGTTCGACATCGATCAGCCATGGCGGCTGCATTCGCAGGTCGCCGTGCGCCCCGAATCGTTCGGTGCGTTGTTGTACCACTTCGGAACTCGCAAGCTGTCGTTCCTGAAGAACCGCACCATCCTGACGGTGGTGCAGTCGCTGGCTGATCACCCTGACGTTCGCGCCGCGCTACGGGCGGCCGGCGTCGAGGAGTCTCAAAGGGATCCCTACGTGCACGCGCTCGGCGTGCTGGCCGGTTCACAGATGTTGGTCCCGGCGGAGGAGGAGGGGCGCAAATGACATCCACAGTGCCACGGCTCATCGAGCAGTTCGAACAAGGCTTGGACGCACCCATCTGCCTGACCTGGGAGCTGACCTACGCCTGCAACCTGGCCTGCGTGCACTGCCTGTCGTCGTCGGGCAAGCGCGATCCGCGTGAGCTGTCCACGCAGGAGTGCAAGGACATCATCGACGAGCTGGAACGCATGCAAGTGTTCTACGTCAACATCGGTGGTGGGGAACCGACTGTGCGGCCGGACTTTTGGGAGCTCGTCGACTATGCGACGGCTCATCACGTCGGAGTGAAGTTCTCCACCAACGGCGTGCGTATCACTCCCGAGGTTGCCGCCCGGCTGGCCGCCAGCGACTATGTCGACGTTCAGATCTCCCTCGATGGCGCCACTGCCGAGATCAACGACGCGGTCCGCGGACCCGGTTCGTTCGCGATGGCCATTCGTGCGCTGGAAAACCTGGCCGCGGCCGGTTTCAAGGACGCCAAGATCTCGGTCGTGGTAACCCGGCACAACGTCGACCAGCTCGACGACTTCGCCGCGCTGGCAAGCCGATACGGCGCCACGCTGCGGATCACCCGGCTGCGCCCCTCGGGCCGCGGCGCCGACGTCTGGGACGAACTGCATCCGACCGGCGACCAACAGGTCCAGCTGTACGACTGGCTCGTCGCCAAGGGAGAGCGAGTGCTCACCGGCGACTCGTTCTTCCACTTGTCCGGTTTGGGCGAACCGGGCGCGCTGGCCGGGCTGAACATGTGCGGCGCCGGCCGGGTGGTCTGCCTGATCGACCCAGTCGGCGACGTCTACGCTTGCCCGTTCGCCATCCACGACCGCTTTCTGGCCGGAAACGTGCTGTCCGACGGCGGGTTTGACCGAGTCTGGAAAGACGCTCCGCTGTTTCGCGAATTGCGCGAGCCGCAATCGGCCGGGGCCTGTGGCAGCTGCGGGCACTACGACAGCTGTCGCGGTGGATGCATGGCGGCTAAGTTCTTCACCGGGCTCCCGCTCGACGGCCCCGACCCGGAATGCGTCCAGGGCTACGGCGTGCCGGCACTGGCGCAGGAGCGCGACAAGCCGCGCCCAGCCGGCGACCACTCGCACAGCGGTCGGCGCAAGAGCGGCCCTGTCCCGCTGACGTTGAGCATGCCGCCGCAGCGACTCTGCAACGAGAGCCCGGTTTAGTCGTGGCCCGTGACGTCTGGTTCGAAACCGTCGCCATCGCCCAGCAGCGCGCGAAGAAACGGTTGCCGAAGTCGTCGTACTCCGCGCTGGTCGCCGCGAGCGAAAAAGGGCTGACCGTTTCCGACAACGTCGAGGCGTTCGGCGAGCTGGGCTTCGCCCCGCACGTGGTCGGCGCGCTCGAGAAGCGTGACTTGTCTACAACCGTTATGGGACAAGAGATTTCGCTGCCGGTCATCATTTCACCGACCGGCGTTCAGGCCGTCGACCCGGACGGCGAGGTGGCCGTTGCGCGAGCCGCCGCGGCACGCGGGACCGCGATGGGCCTGTCGTCGTTCGCCAGTAAGCCGATCGAGGACGTGATTGCGGCCAACCCGAAGTTGTTCTTCCAGGTCTACTGGTCGGGCGGGCGTGACGTGATCGCGGCCCGCGTCGAGCGTGCTCGGCAGGCCGGGGCGGTCGGGTTGATCGTCACCACGGACTGGTCGTTCTCTCACGGTCGCGACTGGGGCAGTCCCAAGATCCCCGAGCAGATGAACCTGAGGACAATGCTGCGGATGTCGCCGGAGGTCATCACGCGGCCGGGCTGGTTGTGGCGATTCGGCAAGACGCTGCGTCCGCCGGACCTCCGGGTGCCCAACCTGGCACCGCGCGGGGAAGCCGGGCCGCCGTTCTTCGCCGCGTACGGCGAGTGGATGACGACGCCGCCGCCGACTTGGGCGGACATCGCGTGGCTGCGCGAACTCTGGGGCGGACCGTTCATGCTCAAGGGCGTGATGCGCATCGACGACGCGAAACGGGCTGTGGATGCTGGTGTTTCGGCGATTTCGGTGTCGAATCACGGCGGCAACAACCTCGACGGTACGCCGGCGTCAATTCGCGCTCTGCCCGCCGTCGCCGACGCGGTCGGCGACCAGGTCGAGGTTTTGCTGGACGGCGGTATCCGGCGGGGCAGCGACGTCGTCAAGGCCTTGGCGCTCGGGGCCCGTGCGGTGATGATCGGACGGGCCTACCTGTGGGGTCTCGCCGCCGCCGGGCAACCGGGCGTGGAGAACGTGCTCGACATCATGCACGGCGGAATCAACTCCGCGCTGATGGGTCTTGGCCGCGCGTCGGTGCACGACCTCAACCGCGACGACGTCCTGGTGCCGGACGGCTTCACCCGGGAACTCGGCGCGAACGCCGCCGGAGCGTAACCGCGGGCCCACGAGACCAGCGGGTATGTTGATACTCACGGGGCTGACGAGGCGACGCGGACCGGTTTTAGTGAACGGCCGGCCGAAAAAACTTATTCTATAGCGCCAACAACCAATGCACTGCAGGTGAATTCGTCTTACCATCACCGGGTGGTAGTCCAGCCCGACCTCGGGGGCTCTACATCGAGCCAACTGCAGAGCATGCCAATAGGGCTGGCTATCCCCGTCGGTTCTACCGAGCAGCACGGCCCGCACCTGCCGTTGGACACCGACACCCGAATCGCCGCGGCCGTCGCCGGAGCGCTCACAGCAAACCTGTCCGATGATCCGGACCTGACCTGGCTGTCCGCCCCGGCGATCGCCTACGGCGCCAGCGGCGAGCATCAGAGTTTTTCCGGGACGATCTCGATCGGCACCGACGCCTTGACGGCGCTGCTCGTCGAGTACGGCAGGTCGGCGACCTGCTGGGCGCAGCGGCTGGTATTCGTCAACGGTCATGGCGGCAACATCGCTGCGCTGGGACAGGCCGTCGGACTTTTGCGCCGCGAGGGACGCGACGTCGCATGGTGCCCGTGCGCAGTCGTCGGCGGCGATGCCCACGCCGGGCACTCCGAAACTTCAGTATTGCTGCATATTTCGCCCGCCGAGGTTCGCACCGACCGACTGCGCCCCGGCAACAACGCTCCGCTGTCACAGTTGCTCCCGTCGATGCGCACCGGGGGAGTGGCCGCCGTCAGTGAAGTCGGCGTGCTGGGCGACCCGACCACCGCGACCGCCGCCGACGGTGAGCGGATGCTCGCCGAGATGGTCGACGATTGTCTGCGCCGAATCGAGCGGTGGGCGCCTGCCGCCGACGGGATGCTCACGTGACCCCCTGGGCCGGCTGGCGGGGGCGGCATCGATGACACAGGCGCGTTTGCCGGACGGGTTCGCTGTGCAAGTCGACCGCCGGGTCAGGGTGCTTGGCCAGGGGTCGGCTCTGCTGGGCGGATCGCCCACCCGGATCCTGCGGCTGGCGCCCGCCGCACAGGACATGCTGGCCGACGGCCGGCTCAAGGTGCGTGACGCGCTGAGCGCCGAGTTGGCCCGCACGCTACTCGACGCGACCGTAGCCCATCCGCGCCCGGCGGGCGGTCCGTCACACCGTGATGTGACCGTGGTTATTCCGGTGCGGGACAATGCATCTGGGCTGAGACGGGTGGTGGCCGCGTTGCGCGGCCTGCGGATCGTCATCGTGGACGACGGCTCCTCGACGCCGGTCCGGCACGAAGATTTCGCCGCCGGGCACCCTGACCTCGAAATCCTGCGGCACGCGCAGAGCAGGGGTCCCGCCGCGGCCCGCAATACCGGGTTGGCGGCCTGCACGACGGACTTCGTCGCGTTCCTCGACTCCGACGTCGTCCCACGCCGCGGCTGGCTCGAGGCGCTGCTCGGGCACTTCTGCGATCCGACCGTCGCGCTGGTCGCCCCGCGAATCGTTGGACTCGCTCAGACCGACCATCTGGTCGGCCGCTACGAGGCGGTGCGTTCGTCACTGGATCTCGGCCAGCGCGAAGCACCGGTGATTCCCTACACCAGGGTTTCCTATGTGCCGAGCGCCGCAATCATCTGTCGCACCTCGGCTTTGCGGGATATCAGTGGGTTCGACGAGACGCTGCGGTCAGGTGAAGACGTCGACCTGTGCTGGCGGCTCGTCGAGGCCGGTGCCCGACTGCGGTACGAGCCGATCGCCCAAGTGGCGCACGATCATCGGACCGAATTGCGGGATTGGGTTGCGCGCAAAGCGTTTTACGGAGGGTCGGCGGCGCCGCTGTCGGTCCGGCACCCGGACAAGATCGCGCCGCTGATGATCTCCGGCTGGGCGTTGAGCGCCTGGATCTTGATGGCGCTCGGCTCCAGCTTCGGCTACCTGGCGTCACTCTTCGTTGCCGGGCTCACCGGTCGCCGAGTCGCGAAGAGCATGCAGGGTACCGAGACCCAGATGTGGGACGTCGTGACGGTGGCCGCCCGCAGCCTGTGGTCGGCGGCCCTGCAGCTGGCATCGGCGATCTGCCGGCATTACTGGCCGGTCGCCCTGCTCGCTGCGATGCTGTTCCGCTCGTGTCGCCGGATCGTCGTGGTCGCGGCGATCGTCGACGGGGTGGTGGATTGGGCCAACCGCCGGCAGGCCGCCGACGACGATGCCCGTCCGATCGGGTTGCTCACGTACCTGGTGCTCAAGCGGATCGACGATCTCGCTTATGGGCTGGGCCTGTGGTACGGCGTGGTGCGGGAACGCAACGTCGGTCCACTCAAGCCGCAGATCCGGGTCTGAGTCCTGACCGTAGCGGCGCTGCACAGCGATGTGCTGATCATTGGGGCAGGAAGCGCTGGATCTGTTGTCGCGAACCGGCTTTCGCTGGATCCCAACCGCTCGGTGACGGTGCTGGAAGCGGGCCCAGGTCTCGACGACCCCAGATTGCGGGCCGAAACCGGTAACGGGCTTCGATTGCCGATCGGCGCGGCCAGCCCGCTGGTTCAGCGCTACCAGACCACGCTCACCGATCACCCTGCCCGTCAGATGGCGATCATGCGCGGCACCGTCGTCGGTGGATCAGGCGCCGTCAACGGCGGATACTTCTGCCGCGGTCTGCGCGCTGACTTCGACGGCTTTGGCTTGCCAGGCTGGGGCTGGTCGGACGTCGTCGAGCATTTCCGGGCAATCGAGACCGACCTGGACTTCCATGGTCCGGCCCACGGCGACAAAGGCCCGATCCTGGTGCGCCGCACCCGTGAATTAACCGGCAGCACAGCAGTTTTCGTTGAGGCGGCTGGTAAGCATGGTTTCGATTGGCTGCCCGATCTCAACGACGTAGGTCAGGCCGACGCGCTGCCGGCCGGTGTCGGGGCGGTCCCGCTCAACATCGTCGACGGTATGCGGATCGGGCCCGGGGCCGCCTATCTGCTGCCCGCACTGGGCCGCGCCAACCTGACGCTGCTGACCCGGACCCGGGCGCTTCGCCTGCGCATCGCCGACGGACGAGCCCGCGGCGTGGACGCCGTCGGTCCGCGGGGTCAAATCTCGGTCACCGCCGAGCACGTCGTGCTGTGCGCGGGGGCGATCGAGTCGGCACATCTGCTCATGCTTTCCGGCGTGGGTGAGGAGGCGATGTTGCGCGCCGTGGGGGTGGACGTGATCGCCCCGCTGCCGGTCGGCGTGGGCTGCAGCGACCACCCGGAATTGGTGCTGCCGACCACGTGGGCGGTCGAAGCCGGACGGCCGGTGCTCGAGGTGGTGCTGAGCACCCCGGACGGGGTCGAGATCCGACCGTATACCGGCGGCTTCGTGGCCATGGTCGGCGACGGAACACCGGGGCATCCGGATTGGCCCCACCTCGGGGTGGCGCTGATGCGGCCACTTGCCCGCGGACGAGTCGTGCTGGTATCGGCCGACCCGACGGTGCCGCCGGTCGTCGAGCACCACTACGACAGCGAACCGGCAGACCTCGCGGCGCTGGCGGACGGTTGCCAACTGGCCCACGAAATCGCCAGTGCGACAACCGAAATCGGTGATCCGGTGTGGTCGACGTCGCAGCACCTGTGTGGGAGCGCCCCCATGGGCCACGCCGGGGATCCAGCCGCGGTTGTCGACCACCGGTGCCGAGTGCACGGGATCGACGGGCTGTGGGTGATCGACGGGTCGGTTCTGCCGGCAATCCCCAGTCGCGGCCCGCACGCCACCATCGCGATGCTGGGCCATCGGGCCGCAGAGTTTGTCGGTTGAGTCGCGGGAGGGTTGCTGTCGCCGGCGTAGACGTTTGCGTACGCTGTCTAGGGCGGACACGAGGAGGTGGTCCACATCGCGGACAAGACCGATCCGCGCCCGGCACGCTCTCGGGCCCGGTTGCTGGAGGCCGCCACCGCACTGCTTCGTGCCGGGGGTCCCAGCGCGGTGACCGTCGACGCGGTGACCCGTGGCGCCAACGTCGCCCGTGCCACCCTGTACCGCCACTTCCCGAGCGGAAACGATTTGCTGGCAGCGGCTTTCAGCGGGTTGATACCGCCGGCGCCGATGCCGTCCGACGACGGCACCCTGCGCGACCGGCTGATCGCCGTGGTCCTGGCCTTCGGACAGTCGATTGCCGAGAGCTCGGGCATGGTGATGGCGATGAGCTGGCTGGCGCTGGGACGTGACCTGGAGCAGCTGCCCGAGTCGCGGCGGACTCCGACGTCCGACAGTTCCGCGATCAGCACCTTGCGTGAACGCATCGCCCAGCAATACGCAGCGCCGTTCGATGCGATCTTCAACAGCCCCGATGCCGAGGAGTTGGGCGACATCGATCGAACCCGGGCGATTGCGCTCCTGATTGGCCCGGCTGTGCTGGGCCGGTTGTCCACTCTGCCCAACTTCGACTACCGCGAATGCGCCGAAGCCGCCGTCGACGGGTTCCTACATGTGCAACGCGAGCAGAACAAGGCCGTAACGAACCAGCAGGCGCTCGGGAGCGCCGACTGACGTCGTCGAGATCGGCTCGAGGTCTGGGGATTTCAGCCGCGACAGCGGTACCCGAGACGCATGACGTGCCGGAGCCACCTGCCGCTCCTTTTTGACACGTGTCATACAGGATCTCGGTGATCGTTGATTAGCCGGTGACCGCTCTCCAGTAATCCGTAGGCTGTCGTATCGTGTCCATCCTTTCGCCTGGTCGCCGTCGAGCGTGGGCCGTCGTCTTGATGACGGCCCTGCTTGTGGTGGCATGCGGACAGGACGCCGTCGTCAAGCCCCATAAGGCGGAACCGGCCTACGCCGGCCCGCTGGATGCCGGCGTCGTGCGCACCGCGATGGGATCGGTCCGCGGCCAGGTGGCCGCGGATTACCGCCTGTTCCAAGCCATTCCGTATGCGGAGCCACCGCTGGGGCCGCTGCGGTGGCAATTGCCGCGACCCGCCGCGCGCTGGTCGGGCATGTTGGACGCAACCAAGGCCGGGCCGCAGTGCATGCAGGACACCGGTCTCAAACCTGGAGTGGGCAAGCCGACCAGCGAAAACTGCCTGACGCTCAACGTCTGGACGCCGCCGCGTGCGCAGCACGGCGAGAAACGTCCGGTGATGGTGTGGATCCACGGGGGAGGCTTCGTCAACGGCAGCGGCGACATCTACCACTCACGCTGGCTGGCGGCCAAGGGACACATCGTCGTCGTCACGGTCAACTACCGGCTGGGCGCCCTGGGTTTCCTGGCCCATCCATCGCTCGGCCCAGCCGGCACCGTCGGCAACTACGGCCTCGCCGACCAGCAGGCCGCCCTGCGATGGGTCCGCGACAATATCGCCGCATTCGGCGGTGACCCGAAGAAAGTCACGATTGCCGGCGAATCGGCGGGCGGCATGTCGGTGTGCGACCACCTGATTGCGCCCGGGTCGGCTGGACTGTTCCGGGCGGCCATCATCCAGAGTGCCCCGTGCCAGGCGCAGGCGGAGCTGGCTTTCGGGCAACGGCAGAGCACCGATTACGCGGTCGCGGCCGGCTGCCGCAATCCAGCCACCACCGCGCGGTGCCTGCGGGCCCTGCCTGCCACCAAACTCGAGCGTCCACCCTGGTACTACTTCTTGGGAGATTCCGATGCGCTGTCCGGCCCGGTGACCGGAACCGCGACGCTGCCGGACAATCCGATGACGGCGTTCGCCGCCGACCGGGCCGCGCGCGTTCCGGTGCTGATCGGCGTCAACCACGACGAGTTCACCTTGTTCGCGGCGCTACGGGCCTCGAAGCTGCATCGGGGAGTGAGCCCCGCTGAATACCCACGCGTGCTCACCGACATCTTCGGCGACGACGGCGCCCAAGTGCTGGCGCACTATTCGCCCGACCATTACGGCGGCGACGTGTCGCTGGCGTACTCGGCCGCGGCCACCGACGGCGTATTTGCCTGTACCGCAGACAGATTCGCCGACTCGCTGAGCCGCAACGCACCGGTCTACTCGTACGAGTTCGACGATCCGCACGCGCCCGAGCCCGATTTCATGCGGCACGCCCCGTTCCCGGTGGGCGCAAGCCACTCGCTGGAGTTGCGGTACCTGTTCAGCATGGGTGGCGCGCCGTCACTTGATCGCGCGCAGCAGATTCTGTCCGACCAGATGATGAGCTACTGGAGTCACTTCGTCACCGATGGCGCGCCCAAGGCCGCAGGTCTGCCCGACTGGCCGGCGCAAAACGCTGATCCCGAGCACAACTACTGGATGTCGTTGCGGCCCGGTGGTAGCCAGCTCGACACCGATTTCGAGACGGAACACCAGTGTCCGTTCTGGGCCACCCTGAAGGGCAGACAGTGAGTACGCCCGACCCGATCACTTTCGCCGAGGACTGGGCCGCTGCCTGGAACCGTCGCGATGTGGAAGCTGTGCTCGCGCACTTCCACGACGACGTCGTGTTCACCTCGCCCGTCGCGGCAAACGTCGTTCCCGGGTCGGCGGGAGTCGTGACGGGCAAAGCCTCGCTCCGCGAATATTGGTGCGCCGCACTGGAAGCCGTTCCCGACGTGCACTTCGACGTGGTCGGCGCATACGCCGGGGTGTCGACATTGGTGATCAACTACCGCAACCAAAGGGGCGGTCTGGTCAACGAGGTGCTCGAGTTCGACGGCGGTCTGGTGCGCCGCGGCCACGGGACATATCTAGCCCAGCCCTAGCCGGCCGGCGTCACCCAGGTGGTGATGTCGGCATGAACGACCTCTTCGCCCCCGCGGTCGGTGATGCTGACCGGCACGACGACGTCCCAGCCTTTTTGCCCATCTGGCAGCTGCCCGAAAGCCGGCGGATCCAGCTCGGCCCGGGCCAGCAGCGACGTGGTGGCCTTACCGAGGTACTGGACGTTCATCGCCTTCGGTATCCACCGATGGCTCGGCGGGATGGTGGCCTCCATCAGCATTCCCATCGCGATCTCGGCGGCGTTGCATGACGCGATCGCGTGCACCGTGTGGAGGTGGTTGTAGACGAAGAACCACTTCGGTACCCGCACCTCGGCCAGGCCCGGCTCCATTCGCACCACGTGGGGGAGCACCGAAGCGAAGTAGGGGGCCCGCGCCATCGCTCCTATCGAGAACAACCGGCTCCCGCCCGGCTTGCTCGCCAGCGTCTTCCACGCCCTGTAGGTCGGCGTCATGGTCGTCATGCCGTCGAATCGTAGGACTGGGGCGCTCGTGACGGCGTCTTCCTACATCCTCGTCGGCATCAGTGCAGGTCGAGCCGCTAATTGCGACGTCTCGCACACTGGAGCAATAGCCTGGTGCTCGACCGCCCAGGTGCGCGGTTTACCCGTGGTCGGACAGATTTGGCCCTCACCGCGATCTAGGGCATACTGTTCGGGTTGCCTTGAGCCGGGTTCGCGCCTGGCCGGGCATACGACCAGCGCCCACAACGGGCGCGTCCGGTCCCAATCTGGAGCGAGACCAATTTCGGTCGCGAACCAGGCTGCGTGAGGGCGACACACCCGACCGCGGGGGCCGGTGGACCAAGACAGGTAAACAGCGGCGCAACAACCGGGCGCCTCGGTCGGCTAGGCCGATCGCAGGCAATAAAGTTCGGTGAGGAAACCGGGTCTCGACCTGGAGAGTGAGGAAGCGTGGCGGGACAGAAGATCCGCATCAGGCTCAAGGCCTACGACCACGAGGCCATTGACGCCTCGGCGCGCAAGATCGTCGAGACGGTTGTCCGTACGGGCGCCAGTGTGGTTGGCCCAGTGCCGCTGCCGACTGAGAAGAACGTGTACTGCGTTATCCGCTCACCGCACAAGTACAAAGACTCGCGTGAGCACTTCGAGATGCGCACTCACAAGCGCCTGATCGACATCCTTGACCCGACCCCGAAAACCGTTGACGCGCTGATGCGCATCGATCTGCCTGCCAGCGTCGACGTCAACATCCAGTAGGAGAGCTGCGAGCAATGGCGAGAAAGGGCATTCTGGGCACCAAGCTGGGCATGACGCAGGTGTTCGACGAGAACAACCGCGTTGTCCCCGTGACGGTGGTCAAGGCCGGGCCGAACGTGGTTACCCGCATCCGTACTCCGGAAGTTGACGGGTACAGCGCGGTGCAGCTGGCCTACGGCGAGATCAGTCCCCGCAAGGTCAATAAGCCGGTGACGGGCCAGTACGCCGCTGCCGGGGTCAACCCGCGTCGGCACCTGGCCGAGTTGCGTCTCGACGACGAGGCGGCCGCGGCCGATTACCAGGTCGGCCAGGAACTCACGGCCGAAATCTTCGCTGCCGGAACCTATGTCGACGTGACCGGCACGTCGAAGGGCAAGGGCTTCGCGGGAACCATGAAGCGTCACGGATTCCGCGGCCAGGGCGCCAGCCACGGCGCGCAGGCGGTTCACCGCCGTCCCGGTTCCATCGGTGGCTGTGCCACCCCCGCGCGTGTGTTCAAGGGCACCCGGATGGCCGGCCGGATGGGTAACGACCGTGTCACCACCCAGAACCTGTTGGTGCACTTGGTCGATGCCGAGAACGGCGTGCTGCTGATCAAGGGCGCGGTGCCTGGACGCAACGGCGGACTCGTGGTGGTTCGCAGCGCGATCAAACGAGGTGAGAAGTAATGGCTACAGACACGTCTGGCAAGGCCATCAAGATCGACGTCAAGACGCCTGACGGCAAGACCGACGGCTCGGTCGAGTTGCCGGCCGCGCTGTTCGACGCGCCCGCGAACATCGCTCTGCTGCATCAGGTCGTCACGGCGCAGCTGGCGGCCAAACGGCAGGGCACACACGCGACCAAGACTCGCGGCGACGTTCGCGGTGGTGGTCGTAAGCCGTACCGGCAGAAGGGCACTGGTCGGGCGCGTCAGGGCTCGACCCGTGCGCCGCAGTTCACAGGCGGTGGCGTCGTGCACGGCCCGCAGCCGCGCGATTACAGCCAGCGCACCCCGAAGAAGATGATCGCCGCCGCACTGCGCGGCGCGTTGTCGGACCGGGCCCGCAACGGCCGCATCCACGCGATCACCGAGCTGGTGTCGGGTCAGACGCCGTCGACCAAGAGCGCCAAGGGTTTTCTCGCCACGCTGACCGACCGCAAGCAGGTGCTGGTGGTCATCGGACGTAGCGACGAGACCGGCGCCAAGAGCGTGCGCAACCTTCCCGGTGTGCACATCCTGTCGCCGGATCAGCTGAACACGTACGACGTGCTGCACGCCGACGACGTGGTGTTCTCGGTGGAGGCGCTCAACGCTTACATCGCCGCGAACACCCAGAGCACCGAGGAGGTTTCGGCCTGATGGCGACCGTCACTGATCCCCGCGACATCATCTTGGCCCCGGTCATCTCGGAGAAGTCCTACGGCCTGATCGACGACAACGTGTACACGTTCCTGGTGCACCCCGACTCGAACAAGACGCAGATCAAGATCGCGATCGAGAAGATCTTCTCGGTCAAGGTCGCCGCGGTGAACACCGCGAACCGGCAGGGTAAGCGCAAGCGGACCCGGAGTGGATTCGGTCAACGCAAGAGCACCAAGCGCGCCATCGTGACGCTGGCGCCGGGCAGCAAGCCGATCGAGTTGTTCGGCGCGACGGCGTAGCCGCGAACAGCCGAGGATAGAGAGACTTAACAGACATGGGAATTCGCAAGTACAAGCCGACGACTCCGGGTCGTCGCGGTGCCAGCGTCTCCGATTTCGCCGAGATCACTCGCTCGACTCCGGAGAAGTCGCTCATCAAGCCGTTGCACGGCAAGGGTGGGCGTAACGCGCACGGCCGCATCACCACTCGTCACAAGGGTGGCGGTCACAAGCGGGCTTACCGCGTGATCGACTTCCGTCGTAACGACAAGGACGGCGTGAACGCCAAGGTCGCGCACATCGAGTACGACCCGAACCGCACCGCGAACATCGCGCTGCTGCACTTCTTGGACGGCGAGAAGCGCTACATCATTGCGCCGCAGGGACTTTCCCAGGGCGACGTGGTGGAGTCCGGCGCCAACGCCGACATCAAGCCCGGCAACAACCTGCCGCTGCGCAACATCCCGGCCGGTACTTTGGTGCACGCCGTGGAGCTCCGCCCGGGCGGTGGCGCCAAGCTGGCCCGCTCGGCGGGATCGAGCATCCAGTTGCTGGGTAAGGAAGGCACGTACGCCTCGCTGCGGATGCCGAGCGGTGAAATCCGCCGCGTCGACGTGCGCTGCCGCGCCACCGTCGGTGAGGTCGGCAACGCCGAGCAGGCCAACATCAACTGGGGTAAGGCCGGCCGCATGCGCTGGAAGGGCAAGCGTCCCACCGTCCGTGGTGTCGTGATGAACCCGGTCGACCACCCGCACGGTGGTGGTGAGGGTAAGACCTCCGGTGGTCGCCACCCGGTCAGCCCGTGGGGTAAGCCGGAAGGCCGTACCCGTAAGGGCAACAAGCCCAGCGACAAGCTCATCGTCCGACGCCGGCGCACCGGCAAGAAGTCTCGCTAGCGGCAGCCAGGAGTAACAGATATGCCACGCAGCCTCAAAAAGGGTCCGTTCGTCGACGACCATCTACTCAAGAAGGTCGACGTACAGAACGAGAAGAACACCAAGCAGGTCATCAAGACCTGGTCGCGCCGTTCGACCATCATTCCCGACTTCATCGGCCACACCTTCGCCGTCCACGACGGTCGCAAGCACGTGCCGGTCTTCGTCACCGAATCGATGGTGGGCCACAAACTGGGTGAGTTCGCACCGACGCGCACCTTCAAGGGACACATCAAAGACGACCGGAAGGCCAAGCGGCGATGAGCACGGCTACTGAATTTCCTTCGGCGGTCGCCAAAGCGCGGTTCGTGCGGGTGTCGCCGACCAAGGCGCGCCGGGTCATCGACCTGGTCCGCGGCAAGTCGGTGACCGAAGCGCTGGACATCCTGCGCTGGGCGCCGCAGGCCGCGAGCGAGCCGGTGGCCAAGGTCATCGCTAGCGC
This sequence comes from Mycobacterium paraterrae, assembly GCF_022430545.2. Classification (NCBI taxonomy): domain Bacteria; kingdom Bacillati; phylum Actinomycetota; class Actinomycetes; order Mycobacteriales; family Mycobacteriaceae; genus Mycobacterium; species Mycobacterium paraterrae. Next base: position 3,041,877 of record NZ_CP092488.2, read on the forward strand.
TGCGGCCAACGCGCAGAACAACAATGGGCTCGACCCGTCGACCCTGGTGGTCGCCACGGTCTACGCCGACGACGGTCCCACCGCCAAGCGGATCCGCCCGCGCGCCCAGGGCCGTGCGTTCCGGATCCGTCGGCGCACCAGCCACATCACCGTGATCGTGGAAAGCCGTCCGAGCAAGGACGGGCGGAGTTCGCAGTCCGCGAGCGCCACCCGCGCGCGTCGCGCCCAGGCCAGTAAGGCCGCGGGCACGGCTCCCGCGAAGAAGGCTCCCGCCAAGAAGGCCGCCGCCGAGAAGGCGCCTGCCAAGAAGGCAACGGCAGAGAAGGCGCCCGCCAAGAAGGCGGCTGCGGCCAAGACATCTGGAGCCAAGGCTCCTGCCGCGAAGTCCGCTGGGACTGAAGCGACTTCGGAAGCGAAGGAGGGCTCGGAGTAGTGGGCCAGAAGATCAATCCGCACGGATTCCGCCTCGGCATCACCACCGAGTGGAAGTCCCGGTGGTACGCCGACAAGCAGTACGCGGACTACATCAAGGAAGACGTGGCGATCCGCAAGCTGCTGTCGACCGGCTTGGAGCGCGCCGGCATCGCCGACGTGGAGATCGAGCGCACCCGGGACCGGGTTCGGGTGGACATCCACACCGCCCGTCCGGGCATCGTCATCGGTCGCCGCGGCACCGAGGCCGACCGCATTCGCGCCGACTTGGAAAAGCTCACCGGCAAGCAGGTGCAGCTCAACATCCTCGAGGTGAAAAACCCCGAGTCGACGGCACAGCTCGTTGCCCAGGGTGTGGCCGAGCAGCTGAGCAACCGCGTGGCGTTTCGCCGCGCGATGCGCAAGGCGATTCAGTCGGCGATGCGGCAGCCCAACGTCAAGGGCATCCGGGTGCAGTGTTCCGGACGTCTCGGTGGCGCCGAGATGAGCCGTTCGGAGTTCTACCGCGAAGGTCGAGTGCCGCTGCACACGCTGCGCGCCGACATCGACTACGGCCTGTACGAGGCCAAGACCACCTTCGGCCGAATCGGCGTGAAGGTCTGGATTTACAAGGGCGACATCGTCGGTGGCAAGCGCGAGCTGGTTGCGCCGTCGGCTGGAGCTGAGCGTCCGCGCCGCGAACGTCCGTCGGGCACCCGCCCGCGTCGTAGCGGATCCGCGGGGACGACGGCTACCAGTACCGAGGCCGGCCGAAGCGCGCTGGGGGCCGCCGAGGACACCGCGAGCGCCGCACCTGCCACGGCAGAGGCGCCCGCCGTCGAGGCGCAGAGTACGGAGAGCTAAACCATGTTGATTCCCCGCAGAGTCAAGCACCGCAAGCAGCACCACCCGCGCCAGCGCGGGATCGCCAGCGGCGGAACGTCGGTGAGCTTCGGCGATTACGGCATCCAAGCACTGGAGCACGCCTACATCACCAACCGGCAGATCGAGTCCGCTCGTATTGCCATCAACCGGCACATCAAGCGTGGCGGCAAGGTGTGGATCAACATCTTCCCGGACCGTCCGCTGACCAAGAAGCCCGCCGAAACCCGGATGGGTTCGGGTAAGGGCTCGCCGGAGTGGTGGATTGCCAACGTGAAGCCGGGTCGTGTGCTCTTCGAGCTCAGCTACCCCAACGAGCAGACCGCGCGGGAAGCGTTGACCCGTGCGATCCACAAGCTGCCGATCAAGGCACGCATCGTCACCCGAGAGGATCAGTTCTGATGGCAGTGGGAACTTCGCCTGGCGAACTGCGCGAGCTCAACGACGAAGAGCTGATCGACAAGTTGCGCGAATCCAAGGAAGAGCTGTTCAACCTGCGCTTCCAGATGGCGACTGGTCAGCTGGCCAACAACCGTCGGCTCCGCACGGTCCGCCAGGAAATCGCACGGATCTACACCGTGCTCCGTGAACGCGAACTCGGGCTGGCCGCAGGCCCTGATGGCGCTGGAAATGAGGAATCCTAATGGCTGAGGCGAAGAAGACAGCCCCTGCAAAGAAGGCAGCGCCGGCGACCGACGCTCGCGCCAAGGGGCCCAAGCACACTCCAGCCACCCCGAAGCCGCGCGGCCGTCGCAAGACCCGCATCGGCTACGTGGTGAGCGACAAGATGCAGAAGACCATCGTGGTCGAGCTCGAGGATCGCATGCGCCACCCGTTGTACGACAAGATCATCCGGACCACCAAGAAGGTCAAGGCGCACGACGAGCACGGCGACGCCGGCATCGGTGACCGCGTGTCCTTGATGGAGACTCGTCCGCTGTCGGCCACCAAGCGCTGGCGGCTTGTCGAGATTCTCGAGAAGGCTAAGTAGCCTCAGCCGGCCCGTGCGGTGGAAGCCGCACGGTAAGCCGGATCCAGGCGGCGCACGGCGACCACGAACGTCAGCGCAATCAGCGGCCCGATGATCCCGTAAACCGCTGCCGGCAAGGCCATGTCGGCGTTGTTCAACAGCTGCGGACTGAGTGCGATACCGATCGCCACCACGGCGTTGTGCAGTCCGATTTCCAGGCTGACCGCGACAGCTTGCCGAGGACCGAGTCGCATCCCGCGGGATACGAGGTAGCCGACTGAGAGGCTGATCGCGCAGAACAGGGCGACGGCCGCGCTCAGCACGCCGAAGTCCTTCCACAGCGTGGTTTGGCCGCTGACGATCCCGCCGACAACGGCCAGCACGAGCAGTACCGCGGCCGCGACTCTGACCAACTTGTGCAGTCGGCGGGCGAACTCGGGAAACCGGTTGCGGATCGCGATGCCGATCGCGACGGGTATCAGCACCATCGCGATGACACCGAAGAACTTGTCGAATTGCAATGGGATGAAACGTTCTTCGCCGAGGAACCACGTCAGCGAGAAGGCCAGGATCGCCGGTATGGCGACGATCGACAACACCGCGTTGATCGCGGTGAGCGTGAGGTTGAGCGCCAGGTCGCCGTCGGCAAGATGACTCACCACGTTGGCCAACATGCCACCAGGGGTCGCCGCCATCAGCATCAGACCGACGGCGAGGTTGGGCGTCAGATGTAGTGCCTCGGCGATCAGCAGGCACAGTGCGGGCAACACCAGCGATTGACAGATCAGTGCCACCAACAGCGGGCGTCGTACGGTGGCGGCCCGGCGGAAGTCGTCAACGGTCAGCGTGAGCCCGAGGGCGAGCATGACCGCGCCGACCACCAGCGGCAGGAATTGGTTGTTCATCACTCTCCACGTGAGGATCAGTGAACGGCGGCGGAGCCGCTCTGCGATAGCTGGTCAGCCTATCGGTGTCACAAGTCGGATGCCGTCTGTGCCGCCATCGGCGAACGAGCGCCGGGCCATTCGAGTGTGAAACGGAAGCTCACAGGTATTCCCTTGCCCGAGGACCGGTCACGGTACACCGGAATCAGCTTGAGTCGAATGTCGGCATCCGCGCTGGTATCAGGGTCGCGGGGTCAAAAACCATCGTGATTCGAAGAAGTGTAGACACCGCGCGGGTACAAGCACCGCCACAATCGTAATACGTTGACTGCCAATGCTTTTGAGGTCCCGAATCATCGCGACGTCGAAAGAACCGGCTGGCTGGGGCCGACTGCGCGTCAACGCTGTCGCGCGAAATGTCGACGTGCCTTGATTACCTTGCGAATCAGCCGTTCTCCCGTACCCGTGACCAGACCATCGAAGGAGTGGCAGATATGACTTTGCGCGTCGTTCCCGAAGGCTTGTCTGCTGCTTGCGCCGGCGTCGAGGCGTTGACGGCACGACTGGCGGCCGCGCATGCCGCTGCGGGGCCCCTCATCAGCGCAGTGGTGCCTCCAGCGGCCGATCCGGTGTCGCTGCAGAGCGCCGCGGAGTTCAGTAGCCGCGGCGGATGGCACACAGCGGTGGCTGCCCGGGGCGCCGAAGAGCTGGGCCGGGCGGGCGTCGGCGTGGGGGAGTCTGGTACCAGTTACGCCACTGGTGACGCTGCAGCGTCTTCGCTGTACCTCGTCGCAACCGGCTAGCGATGACCGCGCTGATCTGGATCGCGGCACCGCCGGAGGTGCATTCGGCACTGCTGAGCAGCGGCCCGGGAGCCGGCCCACTGCTGCAGGTCGCCGACGCCTGGACGTCGTTGAGCGCCGAATACGCCTCAGTCGCAGACGAACTCACCGGTCTACTCGCGCAGGTACAGAGCGGTGCCTGGCAAGGTCCCAGCGCCGAGTCGTTCGTCGCCGCGAACGCGCCGTTTCTGGCGTGGCTGAATCAGGCCAGCACGAACAGCGCGGCCGCGGCCGCCCAGCACGAGACTTTGGCCGCGGCGCACACCGCGGCCCTGGCCGCCATGCCCACGCTGCCGGAGCTGGCCACCAACCATGTCGCGCACGGCGCCCTGGTAGCCACCAATTTCTTTGGTATCAATACGATTCCGATCGCGCTGAACGAGGCGGACTATGCGCGCATGTGGATTCAGGCCGCCACCACCATGGGCACTTATCAAGCGGTGGCCGGCTCGGCCGTAGCGGCGACACCGGTGACCGCGCCAGCTCCGCCAATCCTCAAGTCGGACAGCAACTCCAGCTCTGCCGCGTCACCGGCTGACGCGACCACCGAGACGCCGCTCGATCAGCTGATCGTGCAGTTCCTTCAGGCCAGAGGCATCACCTGGGACCCTAGCGCCGGCACGATCAACGGGCTGCCGTACTCCTCGTACACGAACCCGCTGACCACGCTGTACTGGGTCAAGAACACCGTGACGCTCGTCCAGGACCTCGAGAACTTCGCGCAGTTGCTGGCCACCAACCCCGAGGCGGCGTTGGCAAGCCTGACGCCCGCCAACATCGTCGCGTTTCTGGTCGCGCATCCCGTGGTCGCTGCCGCCATCGCGGCGAGTTCCTCCACTAGCGTCCTTCCAGCCGCCGCCGCGGCAGCGGTGGCGTCGGTGGCTGCCGTGGCGGGCCTGATCGATCCCTCGCTCTTTCAGCCATTCCTTCCGCCCGTCCCGCCGATCTCGGCGTTGCCGCTCGCGCCGGTGGTTGCGTCCACTCCGCTGGCCGCCGCGACCGTGGCCCCGCCCGCAACCGCCGCGCCAGCCCCGACGGCGCCCGCGCCGAGCACCGCAACCGGCACAGCGCCGGCGCCGACACCACCACCGCCGACCGCCGCCCATGGGTTTGCTCTTCCCTATGCGGTTGCCGCGAACGGCGGCCCACCGATCGGATTCGACTCCGGGGCCCGGGCGGGCGCAGCCGCAAGCGCGCGGCTGAAAGCCCCCGGCGAGTCGGCCGCGGTCGCCGCCGCGGAAGCGACCCGGCGGCGCGCTCGCAAGCGCCGTCAGCAGCAGGCCCGACAGCACGACTACGCCGACGCCACAATGGATTACGAGCCACAGAGTGATGATCCCGGAGGCTCCACGGCGGCGTCCGACAGCGGCGCGGGCCCACTCGGCTTCGCGGGCACCGTCACCCACGCCCGCCAGCAACCTGCGGGTCTGGCGACGCTGGCCGACGACTTCGGCGGTGGCCCGAGCATGCCGATGCTGCCGCACACCTGGACACCGGACGACGACCAAGAACAGGCGTAGCCGGTCAGTCAATGTTGGCCGACAATTCGGCTCAGCGGTGTAGTCTGCATCGGGAATCCTGGGGGGCCGCTACGAAAGTGAGGCCAGGATGGTAGGCGAGTTCAACGGCAAGATCGAGCTGGATATCCGTGATTCGGAACCAGATTGGGGCCCTTACGCCGCGCCGACCGCGCCGGAGGGCTCACCCAACATCCTGTACCTAGTGTGGGATGACACCGGCATCGCGACCTGGGACTGCTTCGGCGGTTTGGTCGATATGCCGGCGATGACCCGGATCGCCGAGCACGGCGTACGGCTGTCGCAGTTTCACACCACGGCGTTGTGTTCGCCGACCCGCGCGTCGCTGCTGACCGGGCGCAACGCCACCACGGTCGGCATGGCCATGATCGAGGAGTTCACCGAAGGATTCCCCAACTCGAACGGCCGTATCCCCTTCGAAACCGCCTTACTGTCAGAGGTTTTGGCCGAACGGGGCTACAACACCTACTGCGTCGGCAAGTGGCATCTGACCCCACTCGAAGAATCGAACCTGGCTGCGACCAAACGGCACTGGCCGACGTCGCGCGGATTCGAGCGCTTCTATGGCTTCCTGGGTGGCGAAACTGACCAGTGGTACCCGGACCTGGTCTACGACAACCACCCAGTGAACCCGCCCGGCACCCCGGAGGACGGCTATCACCTGTCGAAAGATCTGGCGGACAAGACAATTGAGTTCATCCGCGATGCCAAGGTGATCGCTCCGGACAAGCCGTGGTTCAGCTACGTCTGCCCGGGCGCGGGTCACGCGCCGCACCATGTCTTCCGGGAGTGGGCGGACCGGTACGCCGGCAAGTTCGACATGGGTTACGAGCGGTACCGCGAGATCGTGCTCGAGCGGCAGAAGGCGATGGGCATCGTGCCGCAGGACACCGAGCTGTCGCCGGTCAATCCCTACCTTGACGTCAAGGGTCCCGACGGCCAGCCGTGGCCTCTGCAGGACACCGTGCGGCCGTGGGACTCGCTGAACGACGAAGAGAAGCGACTCTTCAGCCGCATGGCGGAGGTGTTCGCGGGATTCCTCAGTTACACCGACGCCCAGATCGGGCGCATCCTGGACTATCTCGAGGAATCGGGTCAGCTGGAGAACACGCTGATCGTGGTGATCTCCGACAACGGAGCCAGCGGTGAGGGCGGTCCCAACGGGTCGGTGAACGAAGGCAAGTTCTTCAACGGCTACATCGACACCGTCGAGGAGAGCATGAAGCTCTTCGACCAGCTCGGCGGGCCGCAGACCTACAACCACTATCCGATCGGGTGGGCGATGGCATTCAACACGCCCTACAAGCTCTACAAGCGATACGCCTCGCACGAGGGTGGCATCGCCGACACGGCAATTGTGTCCTGGCCCAAAGGGATTGCAGCGCACGGTGAAGTGCGCGACAACTACGTCAGCGTATGCGACATCACCCCGACCGTCTACGACCTGTTGAACATCGAGCCGCCGCAGACCGTCAAAGGTATCCCGCAGAAGCCGCTAGACGGCGTGAGTTTCAAAGCCGCGCTTGCCGATCCATCCGCCGACACCGGCAAGCAGACTCAGTTCTACACGATGCTGGGTACTCGAGGCGTCTGGCACAACGGCTGGTTCGCCAACACCGTGCACGCCGCCACGCCAGCGGGCTGGAGTCATTTCGACGCCGACCGTTGGGAGCTCTTCCACATCGAAGCCGACCGCAGCCAGTGCCACGACTTGGCCGGAGAGCATCCCGAAAAGTTGGAAGAGCTCAAGGCGCTCTGGTTTTCCGAAGCTGCGAAGTACAACGGTCTGCCGTTGTCGGACCTCAACGTGATGGAGACGTTGATGCGTTCGCGGCCGCTGTTGGCCGGTGATCGCGATAGCTACACCTACTATCCCGATTGCGCCGACGTCGGGATCGGCGCCGGCGCCGAGCTGCGCGGCCGGTCCTTCGCGGTGCTTGCCGACGTCACCGTCGACAGCACAGGAGCCGAGGGTGTGTTATTCAAGCAGGGCGGCGCCCACGGCGGCCACGCGCTGTTCATCCAGGACGGCCGGCTGCATTACGTCTACAACTTCCTCGGCGAACGGCAGCAGGAGGTCGCCTCGACGGAGGCGGTACCTCTGGGTCGGCACGTGTTCGGTGTCCGCTACGCCCGTGCGGGCACAGTCGAGAACAGCCACACGCCGCTGGGTGACGTCACGCTGTTCATCGACGACGCGACAGTCGGCACGCTGGCCGACGTGCAGACGCATCCGGGCACCTTCGGGCTGGCCGGTGCCGGAATCACGGTCGGCCGCAACGGCGGTTCGGCAGTGTCCAGCCGCTACAAGGCGCCGTTCGTGTTCACCGGGGGCACCATCGCGCAGGTCACCGTCGATCTGTCCGGTCGGCCGTATCAAGACGTGGAAAAAGAATTGGCGCTAGCCTTTTCGCGTGACTAACCTGCTGCCGAGGGTGCTTCTGCCCGCGCTGGCCGCAGCAGCAATCTTGGCAGTCGCGCTCACGGGCTGCGCCAGGACCGTCGACGGGGTCGGGGCGTGGACCGGTGGGTCGGCAGCACAGGCGCGTCAACCCAGGACGGGCAACTTCCCACCAGCCCCCGGTATCGAGACCACCGTGCCCGATCACATTCCGCCCAACGCGTTTCTCTGCTTCCCCGGCCCGGCCAGCGGCGGTATCGGGACGGTAGCTCAAGTCGTCGCGGCCGCCGCGCCACGAATCACCATCACGCTGCCTGACAGGTGGACCAGCGAGCAAGGTCACGAAGATCTCGCGTTGTCACTCACCGGCCCCGACTCGATGACGGGGACGGTCACCATCGCCGCGACGAAACTCGGGCCCGCCGCCGCCTTCACCGCGTACACCGACAACCTCGCGCACTCGAAACCCGACCTCCAGGTCGACATCGTCGGCGCGAAATTCTGCGGCTACAGCAGCCAAAAGCTGACCGGGACGTTCGGCGGGTCGTCGGGCTCGGTCGTGTTCGCCGATCGCATCACCCACATCTGGACCAACACCGGCAATTACCTGGTCGTCGTCCACATGGAGGGGCCCGAGGACGCTGCGGGGTTCGCCTCGGCCAAAGCCGCATTGATGCAGGATTTCGCGGTCGTCATACCCTGAATCGATGCCCACCGAACTCGTCGAACTGCCGACCGGGTCATTCCGAATGGGATCAACCAGTTTCTACCCGGAGGAAGCTCCGATCCACACGGTGCGCATCGACGCGTTCGCAATCGAACGCCACCCGGTGACCAACACGCAGTTCGCCGAATTCGTCGATGCGACAGGTTATGTCACGATCGCCGAGCAGCCGATCGACCCGGCCCTGTACCCGGGCGCCGACCCGAACGAGCTGCAGTCCGGCGCAATGGTTTTCCGCCCGACTTCGGGGCCGGTCGATCTGCGCGACTGGCGGCAGTGGTGGACCTGGGTGCCGGGAGCCTGCTGGCGGCACCCGTTCGGACCGGGCAGCGACGTCGCCGACCGGGCGGAGCATCCGGTGGTGCAGGTGGCCTATCCCGACGCGGCCGCCTATGCGCGCTGGGCGGGACGACGACTGCCGACCGAAGCAGAATGGGAGTACGCCGCCCGCGGCGGGACCACCACCACCTACGCCTGGGGCGACGACGAAAAGCCCGACGGGAAGCCGATGGCCAACACCTGGCAGGGCCGGTTCCCGTACCGCAATGACGGGTGGCCGGGCACGTCGCCGGTCGCGACGTTTCCGCCGAATGGTTTCGGCTTGTTCGACATGATCGGCAACGTATGGGAGTGGACGACCACCGAATTCTCGGCGCATCACCGGATTGATCAACCGCCCAAAAGCTGTTGCGCGCCAACCGGACCCGCCGATCCCGCGGTCACGCAGACACTCAAAGGCGGCTCACACCTGTGTGCCCCGGAGTATTGCCACCGCTACCGGCCGGCGGCGCGCTCCCCGCAGTCGCAGGACACCGCGACCACACACATCGGCTTTCGATGCGTAAGCGACCGGGTCAGCTGATGGCGGTGGCCGCTCCCATCACCTTCGACTGGAAGTCCGGCGGCAGCGGAATGTAGCCGTGCTTGTCCAAATCGATCTGGCCAGGTCCGAGGGTGGCCTCCAGGGCGGCCTTGACCGCCATCCCCACTTGCGGGTCAGGGTATTTCGAGCAGACGATCTCGTAGGTCGCCATCACGATCGGATAGACGTCGTCCTGGCTGGGGTTGTAGAACGACGACAGGTCGAGCACCAAGTTGTTGCCCTTGCCGACGATCTTGGCTCCGGCGATGGTCTTGCCGACCGAGTCGGTGCCGATGCGGACCGGTCGCCTCGTCTTCCGGCTGGCCGGCGTCTTGATCTCGGCGGCGAACAGACCCTGGTCCATCGCGAACGACAACTCGTTGTAGGTGATCGCGCCTTCGGTGTTCTTGACCATCGACGAGGTGCCGTCGTTGCCCTTGGCGCCGGTCCCCACGCCGCCCTTGAACTCCTTGCCGGTGCCCTGGGTCCACACGTTGCCGGCCGCGGACTTGAGGTAGTCCTGGAAGTTGGCCGTGCTGCCCGATTTGTCACTGCGATAGACGACATGGATGTCTTCGGACGGCATCGACGCGTTCAGCGCCGTGATCTGCGGGTCATCCCAGCGGGTGATACTGCCGTTGAAGATGCCGGCCACCGTCTGGGCGTCGAGCACCAGGAAGTCGTTCGGCAGGTTGTAGGTGATGGCCAACGGCCCGAAGACCACCGGCAGGTTCCACGCCTCGGCTCCACCGCAGCGCTGTTTGGCGGCGGCCGCCTGGTCGTCGCTCAGGGGGATGTCCGAACCGGCGAAATCGCTCTTGCCCGAAAGGAAGTCGGCGACGCCGGCGCCCGATCCGTTCGCGGTGTAGTTCAGATCGTGACCGGGGCAGGACTTGCTGTAGGCGCTGACGAAGCGCTTCATCGCGTTGGCTTGGGCGGTGGAGCCGCTGGCCGAGATCGCCGGCTTGCCTCCACAGGTCACGACCTCGCTCGCGTACGCCATGCTGGTGTGAGGGACTTCGCACCCCGACAGCACGGTGGCGCCCGCGGCCAGCAAACTGACGGCGGCGGCTAGTCGCTTGTACTTCATGTCGTTGCCTCACCCCGGATATTGACAATTTCTTGAGAGTTTCCGGCCAGCGAGCTGTGCACGCGAACCGACGCTAGATTAGCGGTTCGAGGGCCGAACTGTCCCGTCCCGCGGGCGAATTCATGTCTACCGTTAGTGTTCCTGAACTGCGCGTTACTGCGAAGTGGCCAACGGGTGACGAGCTGCAGGCGTCCTTGGCGGTATCCATCTTTCACCGCGCGATTGGGATCTGACTTCGCTAACGTGACGCGCGTGTTGCCCTCACCGGCTGCCGTCCACCGCAGTGGGCCCGTCCGCTTCAGGCAAGCGGCCCGCACCCTTCGGGATGGCGGCCAGCAATGACCGTTCAGACACCCTCGTCGGTCTCGCGGCCGACTCCGGCGAAAGAACGACATCGGCCGCGCATCGTGATCGGCGTGGCGATCGTGATGGCCGTGTTCGCCGCCTACGGCCTCTCCTTGTTCGGCGTCCACCTCCTGCAGAAGACCGAAGGCCCGTTACCGCCGCTCGATCTCAGCCAGGCCGGTCTCGACGAGACGGTCGTGCAGATCCGCCTGGAAGAGCTGAAGCCCACCACGAACCGGCTTACGGTGAATGTGTTGATCTATCCCGGTGAGTCGTTGGAAGACAAGCGCTTCGACGAGCTCAACACCGACATCGCCGTACGGCTGTATCCGCCCAACGATCTCGGTGACCTGAAGTACCCCGCGGGCAAGGCGCCGGCTCAGGTCAGCACCACGATCCAGGCGCACGGCGATCCGGGCGCATGGCCCTTTGACTCCTATAAGTCCGAGCCGATCTCGGCCGACGTGTTCGTCGGAAACGGCGCCGAACGCAAGCGACTTCCGGCCCGCGTCCAGGTAACCGGCGCGATGGACGGCTGGGACGCGACCACGCAGCGCAACAGTGACAACAGCGAAACCGGCAGCCACAACAGGAGCAATGTGGTGGTGACGCTGCACCGGGCCAAGGGCCCGCTGATCTTCGACCTGGGCATCATCCTGGTCTTGATCAGCCTGCCGACCCTGGCGTTGGTCGTGGCCATTCCGATGGCGATGGGCAGGCGAAAGTTCGTGCCTCCGTTCGCAACCTGGTACGCGGCGAACTTGTTCGCGATCGTCCCGCTGCGAAATATCTTGCCCGGTGCACCGCCGCCGGGTTCGATGATCGACCAGGCACTGGTGCAGTGGGTGCTCCTCGCGCTCGCGACCGCCATGGCGCTGTACATCTACTCCTATGTCCGGCAAGGGGATTGAGGGGGTCAGTGATCGTGTCGCTGCGCTGCTCGAACAAGAGTTCAACCCGCGTCGACCCAGGCAGTGAGGGTGAGAGCTCCAGCGCTCGACACGATCAAGAAGATCACGTCGAGTGGGCGAAGGTGCGGGCGTTCTGCGCCGCCGATCCGAATTTCGCGTGCGAGCAGAAAGAGCGGAACGGTCACGCTGATGGCGATGAAGACTCCGCCGATGACGTAGAGCCAGACAAAGCGAATCTGGTGTTTCCTGGCTTCGATGACCATGAAGATGACGACGGACATGCTCAGCATCAGCGCGTCGGCGGCGACGTTGCGCGACGCGGCATTGACCCTGGTGTCTTGCCAGAAGGTGCCGAAGAAGGCGGCACCGCTGTGGATGTAATTGACGGTTTGGCTCCACGTCGCCACCAGCGCTAGGAGCGCGATCAGCGCGTACACGCCGCACAACACTTTGCGGGCCGGAGGCATCGACCCGGCTCGATCCGTCTCGGTTGTTCTCATGGCCAGACGCTAGGGGAAGAGAAGCCCTGGCCGCAGGGATTCCGCTCCGCCCAGCGGAGACGACGATCCACCGCCCTTCTAGCTGCTGGTCAAGGCTGATTCCGCAGGAATTTTGCGCTGAGCAGCTCTTCACCTAGACTCTAGGGGTTGCCGTGGGCAGACCTCGGCTGGCGATTGAGTTTTTCCGTCAGCCCCGCGTGCCTTTCGACAGCGAAGACCATGCACGACAGGTCTGGTGGACTATGCCCGCGAAAGCGTTCAAATCCTCCGGCTTGACCGCGCGTGCATACGTGAACCAGGTCAGGAGATCGAGTGATTCAGCAGGAATCGCGGCTGAAGGTGGCCGACAACACCGGTGCCAAGGAAATCTTGTGCATCCGCGTGCTCGGCGGCTCGTCGCGGCGCTACGCCGGCATTGGCGATGTCATCGTGGCGACGGTGAAAGACGCCATTCCCGGCGGCAACGTCAAGCGTGGTGACGTGGTGAAGGCCGTCGTCGTGCGCACCGTCAAGGAGCGCCGCCGCCCGGACGGTAGCTACATCAAGTTCGACGAGAACGCAGCCGTCATCATCAAGCCTGACAACGACCCGCGTGGAACGCGCATCTTCGGGCCGGTCGGCCGCGAACTGCGTGAGAAGCGCTTCATGAAGATCGTCTCGCTCGCCCCGGAGGTGCTGTAGATGAAGGTGCACAAGGGCGACACCGTCCTGGTCATCTCGGGTAAGGACAAGGGCGCCAAAGGCAAAGTGCTGCAGGCGTACCCGGCCCGCAACAAGGTGCTCGTGCAGGGCGTCAACCGGATCAAGAAGCACACCGCGATCTCTTCCAACGAGCGCGGTGCGCAGTCGGGCGGAATCGTCACGCAGGAAGCGCCGATCCACGTCTCCAACGTGATGGTGGTCGATTCCGACGGCCAGCCCACTCGGATCGGCTACCGGGTCGACGAGGAGTCCGGCAAGCGGGTTCGCATCTCCAAGCGCAACGGCAAGGACATTGAGTCATGACGACCACCGAGAAGGTTCAGCCCCGCCTGAAGGCGCGCTACGTCGACGAGATCCGTGACGCGCTGAACAAAGAGTTCGCCTACGCCAACGTCATGCAGATCCCGGGCGTGGTCAAGGTTGTCGTCAACATGGGTGTCGGCGACGCCGCCCGCGACGCCAAGCTGATCAACGGCGCGGTCAACGACCTGGCGCTGATCACCGGCCAGAAGCCGGAGATCCGCAAGGCCACCAAGTCGATCGCCCAGTTCAAGCTCCGCGAGGGCATGCCAATCGGCGCACGCGTCACGCTGCGCGGCGACCGGATGTGGGAGTTCCTGGACCGGCTGATCTCGATCTCGCTTCCGCGTATCCGCGACTTCCGCGGACTTAGCCCCAAGCAGTTCGACGGCCGGGGCAACTACACCTTCGGGCTGACCGAGCAGTCGGTGTTCCACGAGATCGACGTGGACAACATCGACCGCCCGCGTGGCATGGACATCACCGTCGTCACCTCGGCGACCAATGACGACGAGGGCCGAGCGCTGTTGCGCGGCCTCGGCTTTCCCTTCAAGGAGAAGTGACATGGCGAAAAAAGCTCTGATCAACAAGAGCCAGCGCAAGCCGAAGTTCGCGGTGCGCGCCTACACCCGCTGCAACAAATGCGGCCGTCCGCACGCGGTGTTCCGCAAGTTCGGGCTGTGCAGGATCTGCCTGCGCGAAATGGCGCATGCGGGCGAGTTGCCCGGCGTGCAGAAGAGCAGCTGGTGAGGGGCGGGGGAACTAAACGATGACAATGACCGACCCCATCGCAGACTTCTTGACGCGTCTGCGCAACGCCAATTCGGCGTACCACGACGAGGTGACGCTGCCGCACTCGAAGATCAAGGCCAACATCGCCGAGATCCTCAAGCGCGAGGGTTACATCACCGACTACCGCACCGAGGACGCGCGCGTCGGCAAGGCGCTGACCGTCCAGCTCAAGTACGGGCCGAGCCGGGAACGCAGCATCGCCGGCCTGCGCCGGGTGTCCAAGCCCGGTCTGCGGGTTTACGCGAAGTCGACCAGCTTGCCGCGTGTGCTCGGCGGCCTGGGCGTGGCGATCATTTCGACGTCGTCGGGCCTGCTCACCGACCGTCAGGCAGCCAGACAGGGCGTGGGCGGCGAAGTCCTCGCGTACGTGTGGTGAGGAAGGACTGACATGTCGCGTATTGGTAAGCAACCGATTGTGATCCCGTCCGGGGTCGAGGTGTCCATCGACGGCCAGAAGGTCTCGGTGAAGGGACCCAAGGGCACCCTAGACCTGAAGGTCTCCGAGCCAATCACGGTGGCGCGCAACGAAGATGGCGCGATCGTGGTGACCCGTCCGGACGACGACCGGCACAACCGGTCGTTGCACGGGCTGTCCCGCACCCTGGTGTCCAACCTGGTCACCGGCGTCACGCAGGGCTACACCATCAAGATGGAGATCTTCGGCGTCGGTTACCGCGTGCAAGCCAAGGGCAGCAACCTCGAGTTCGCCCTCGGCTACAGCCACCCGGTGCTGATCACCGCGCCCGAGGGTGTGACGTTCGCGGTCGAGACACCTACCAAGTTCTCGATCTCGGGCATCGACAAGCAAAAGGTCGGCCAGATCGCGGCCAACATCCGCCGTCTCCGTAAGAGCGATCCCTACAAGGGCAAGGGAATTCGCTACGAAGGCGAGCAGATCCGCCGCAAGGTCGGAAAGACAGGTAAGTAGTCATGGCGCAATCACAAGCTGGTACCGCGCAGAAGCCGTCCGGGCAGAACGTGTCGGCCGTTCGGCGCAGGCAGCGGCTGCGTCGTCACGCGCGGCTGCGCAAGAAGATTTCGGGCACCGCGGAGCGTCCGCGCTTGGTGGTACACCGCTCGTCGCGGCACATCCACGTGCAGTTGGTCGACGACCTGACCGGCACGACCGTGGCCGCCGCCTCGTCGATCGAGGCGGACGTGCGCGGCGTAGAGGGCGACAAGAAGGCGCACAGCGTCCGGGTCGGGCAGTTGATCGCCGAGCGCGCCAAGGCCGCCGGTATCAACACCGTGGTGTTCGACCGTGGTGGTTACACCTACGGCGGGCGGATCGCGGCACTGGCCGACGCCGCTCGCGAGGGTGGTTTGGAATTCTGATGGCAAGCAACGACTTTGAAGGGACCGCATAATGGCGGAGCAACCGGCTGGAACGGCCGGCCCGACCAACGAGGGCCGCGACGACCGTCGCGACTCGCGTGACAACCGGGGCCGCCGCGACGGTGGCGGCCGTGGCGGTCGTGACCGTGACGGAGACAAGAGCAACTACCTGGAGCGGGTTGTCACGATCAACCGCGTTTCCAAGGTGGTCAAGGGTGGTCGGCGCTTCAGCTTCACCGCGCTGGTCATCGTCGGCGACGGCAACGGCATGGTCGGTGTCGGCTACGGCAAGGCCAAGGAAGTTCCGGCCGCGATCGCCAAGGGTGTCGAGGAAGCGCGCAAGGGATTCTTCCGCGTCCCGCTGATCGGCGGAACCATCGTGCACCCGGTCCAGGGTGAAGCTGCGGCAGGCGTTGTGTTGTTGCGTCCGGCCAGCCCGGGTACCGGTGTGATCGCCGGCGGTGCGGCTCGTGCGGTGTTGGAATGTGCGGGTGTGCGCGACATCCTGGCCAAGTCGCTGGGTAGCGACAACGCGATCAACGTCGTGCATGCGACGGTCGCTGCGCTCAAGATGCTGCAGCGTCCCGAAGAGGTTGCCGCGCGACGTGGACTGCCGCTGGAGGACGTTGCTCCGGCCGGCATGCTGCGCGCCCGCCGCGAAAGTGAGACGCTGGCCGCCAGCGCCGCTCGTGAAGGAAACGCGTAATCATGGCGCAACTCAAGATCACTCAGGTGCGTGGCACGATCGGCGCCCGCTGGAAGCAGCGGGAAAGCCTTCGCTCGCTGGGCCTTCGGAAGATTCGGCAGTCGGTGGTGCGCGATGACGACGCGCAAACCCGTGGTCTGATCAAGGCCGTCCAGCACCTCGTCGAGGTCGAGCCGGCCGAAGGAGGCAGCAAGTGACCATCAAACTGCACGACCTGCGCCCCGCGCCCGGGTCGAAGACCAAGCGCACCCGCGTAGGTCGCGGTGAAGGCTCCAAGGGTAAGACCGCGGGTCGAGGCACCAAGGGTACGAAGGCTCGCAAGAACGTGCCGGCCACCTTCGAGGGTGGGCAGATGCCGATTCACATGCGGCTGCCCAAGCTCAAGGGTTTCCGTAACCGGTTCCGCACCGAGTACGAGGTCGTCAACGTCGGCGACATCAACCGGCTGTTCCCCGAAGGTGGCTCGGTCGGACTGGACGAGCTGGTGGCCAAGGGCGCGGTCCGCAAGAACACCCTCGTGAAGGTCCTCGGCGACGGCAAGCTAGCCGCCAAAGTCGACGTCACCGCGCACAAGTTCAGCGGCAGCGCTCGCGAAAAGATCACCGCGGCAGGCGGTTCGGCCACCGAGCTGTAAACCGGCTCATCAGCTCTGCGGGTGGCTACAGGGTCACTCCGCAGAGGAATAGGCAATTGCCTGCCGGTGCAGATTCAGGTTGCTCGACGAGCGGGGGCGCTGGAGGGGCCTGCTGCGCAGGCTGCTCCCTCTGCACCGGTGCTTGACGAGTCGGCGTCCTTGTCGGTGGCGGCGGCTCGGGAACTTCTTGGACCGGAATGCTCGGCGGCGGGATGACGATTACCGGGTTGGCCGGCGGCCTCGGGGCCGTGGTGTCGGCGCGGCGTGGCGTCACGGCGGGTTCACCTGGGTCGGAGTGACGGTGAGCGGCTTCCCATCGGTCGACGACCGCGAAAAGCAATGCGCCACAGGCGATTACCATGGCGGCGGCGAACATCCAGCGTCGACGAGCTCGCGCCCGCGCGTCATTGATGACGGCATTTTCGATGTCTTGCGGTTCGGTGAAGATTTCACACGCGACAGCAGGGTCCAGGGCGGTGACGCCACTCAGTCCGGCGTCTGTGAGCGCCGCGATCACGCCGTCGCTGCCGTCGCCTATGACAGCGATGGCGTCGACGCGATAGCCGTTCACGATCGCCAACTTTCGAGTCTGCAGTACGGTATCGACGACTTGCCGCAGTCGTGAGACGTCCATGGGAGTGTGGACGCGATCAAGCACGGCCTCCCCGCGCACCACGACCAATTCCGTCGCGTTCGGCGTCACCGACAGGCACAGCGTCACAACGGGTTCCACCGCGTGGCTGGCCTGTCGTCTCGGTAACCGGCGCGCCCGCGAAGGCGCACTCCCGTGATCGAGCGACAGCATCGAACCCCTTTTCTCGAGGCTTGAATTGCGTGGTCGAAACCTTAACGGCAGGCCCGCCCGAACGCCCACCGCAGAGCAAACAATTCACGTTCGCGCAGACTCGCCCCTACGATGAGAAACCTGAGATAACGCCCCTCCTAGTTACCTCGTGTCGACGCGAAAACGCCCAACCTGAGATTCCGGCGTAACGACGAGGTGAAAGCCGCTATCGGCACTCAGGACATGTTCGATTGCGAAGCGTCAGCTCAGCTGCGGGATAACCTCTGCGGCAAGGCGTTCCATTTGCTCACGGTCTTCGGCCACGTCGCGCCCGACGGGGTTGAGCAGAATCGTCTCGGCGCCCGCGTCGATGACGGCCCGCAAACCGCCGACGACATCGTCGACCGGGCCGGACACCGGCACGTCCTCGACGCCGGGCAACCCACCGTAAATGCGATGCAAGCCCTCGAGTACGCGCTCCCGGGCCCGCGCCGCGTCGTCGTCGATCATCAGGTAGACCCGCTTCCCGATCGGGAACTGCGCCGCGTCCTTGCCCTGCTCGGCGAGTTCGCTCCGCACGCCCTGGACTGCCTCGCGGAACTTCTCCGTGGTCGATGAACCCGCACCCATGAACGCATCGCCGTGACGCACGGCGCGGGCGAGGGCCTTGGGTGCTTGACCGCCGAACCAAATCGGCGGATGTGGCCGTTGCACGGGCTTCGGCGTGATCGGTAGATCGTCGACTTGACGAAAACGGCCGTCGAACGTGAGCCGCGGCTCGTCAGACCAGGCTGCCTTCATCAGCTGCAGACCTTCGGTGAAACTGCTGATGAAGGTGTCGGCATTCACGCCGAAAGCAGCGAATTGACGTCGACCGCCACCAGGCGCCACGCCCACATCCAGCCTGCCGTGGCTGAGCCGGTCCACCGCGGTGATCGACGACGCCAGTTGCAGCGGATCATGCAGTGACGAGACCACGACGGCCACCCCGAGCCGCAGCCGCTCGGTGCAGGCCGCCGCGTAGGCCAGCATCTCCAGCGGCGCGATCAGCGGCGCCGGCCCGATAGTCTGCTCGAGCACCCAGCCGCCCTCGAAGCCGAGTTGCTCGGCGCGAGCCAGATAATCGCGCACCCCCGCGGCGTCGAAGCCGGTCGAATCCAATTGGTGAATTGAGATCGAAAACCGCACCCTCTCACCGTACGGTCGGGTGGCGACGCGGGCCATCGGTAGGCTCGTCGCATGTTTTCTTTCCTGCCTGATCCGCCGTCCATCGGCGACGTTCGCGCACTGGCCCGCCGGGTCGACACCGCCCGCCACCACGGCGTTCCCAGCGGTTGTGTGCTCGAACTCGACCTACGGGTGGCGCCGCCGGAGACCTCCGGTCTCGATCCTGTGGCGATCATCTCCGGTGGCGGCCGGCCGTTGATCCTGCGCGAGGCCGTCGCGGCGTTACACCGGGCTGCCGAGGACCCGCGCGTCGCAGGCTTGATCGCCCAAGTTCAGCTTCCGGCCGCCGCGGCTGGACCAGTGCAAGAACTGCGCGAAGCCATCGCGGCGTTCACCGCGGTGAAGCCGTCGCTAGCCTGGGCCGAGACATACCCAGGCACGCTGTCGTACTACCTCGCGTCGGCATTCGGCGAGGTGTGGATGCAGCCGTCGGGAACGGTCGGACTGATCGGATTCGCGACCAGCGCTCTGTTCCTGCGCGACGCGCTGGACAAGGCGGGCATCGAGGCGCAGTTCGTCGCGCGCGGCGAATACAAGTCCGCGGCAAACCTTTTCACGCAGGACCGCTACACCGATGCGCACCGGGAAGCCGACACGCGCCTGCTGGACAGCCTACGTGGTCAGGTCTGGCAGGCGATTGCCGAATCGCGCGGCATCGGGCAGGACACCTTGGATGGCCTGGCCGACCGCGCGCCGCTGCTACGCGACGTTGCCGTCGAGTCGAAGCTGATCGATCGGGTCGGTTTCCGGGACGAGGCTTACGCGCGCATCGCCGAACTGGTGGGCGGGGAAGAGGATTCACCCATCGACGCCGATGACGACGACGCTCCACCGCGGCTTTTCCTCGGCCGCTACGCGCGGGCGACCGGGCCGTCGATACCCGGGCGCGGGCCTAAGTCGACGGTCGCGGTGGTCACCGTCGCAGGGCCGATTGTGAGCGGCCGTGGGGGATCACGGCTGCCGTTCGGTTCGTCCAACGCCGGCGGCGACACCGTCGCGGCTGCCCTGCGCGAAGCGGCGCACGACGAGTCGGTGTCGGCGATCGTGCTGCGGGTCGACTCGCCCGGCGGCTCGGTCACGGCGTCGGAGACGATCTGGCGGGAAGTCAAGAAGGCCCGTGAGCGGGGCAAGCCGGTGGTCGCCTCGATGGGTGCGGTCGCGGCGTCCGGCGGTTACTACGTGTCGATGTGCGCCGACGCGATTGTCGCCAACCCTGGCACGATCACGGGCTCAATCGGGGTGGTGACGGGCAAACTGGTCGCCCGGGACTTGAAGGACCGGCTCGGTGTCGGCTCAGATTCGGTGCGCACCAACGCCAACGCGGATGCCTGGTCGATCAACGCCCGCTTCACGCCCGAGCAGCAGGCACAGGTCGAGGCGGAAGCGGACCTGTTTTACACCGACTTCGTCGAGCGGGTGGCCGAGGGCCGCAACTTGAGTGTCGAGGCCGTCGACGCGGTCGCGCGGGGGCGGGTGTGGACCGGCGCGGACGCCCTCGACCACGGTCTGGTCGACGAGCTCGGCGGCTTGCGCGCCGCGGTCCGAAAGGCCAAGGTGCTGGCCGGCCTGGGCGAAGACGACAAGGTGCGTCTGGTCAGCTACCCGGGCTCGTCGGTGTGGGACTACCTGCGACCGCGTTCGTCGTCCCAGCCCGCGGCGGCGTCGCTGCCAGATGCATTGGGCGGGTTGATCGCTCATTCGGTGCTCGGAATCGTCGAGCAGGCTGAGCGGTCGCTGACCGGTGCCAGCGTGCTGTGGACGGGCCAGTCCCGCTTCTAATTCGCGAGCTTTCCGCTGACGTAGATGATCTCGCCGAGCGGATCGTCGTCGTCGGGGGAGGGGAGCGGTAACGCGTTGTCGGCGAACAGTTCCGCCCGGGGCGTGCCGGTGACTTCCCACGCCTTGCCGCGCAGGTAGTCGATGACGTGACTGCGCTCGCCGGCGTAGATGAGTGATGGCATGTCGAGGTCGAGGCCATGCTCGCGAAAAATCGCGGTTCGTTCGCGCGCCTCCTCGGGATCCAGATCCTTCAGAGCCGGTACATATTCGGTGGCGATGGTGCTGCCCGGCGCGCTCAGCGCGGTGATGTTGTCGAACAAGCGGTCCTGAGCTTCGGACGGCAAATAGATCAACAGGCCCTCGGCCAGCCAGGCGGTCGGCGCGCTGGTGTCCAGACCGGCCTCCTTGAGCGCGGTCGGCCAGTCGTAGCGCAGATCGATCGCCACCGTGCGACGCGTCGCGGTAGGTTCGGCACCGAGGTCGGTGAGCGTGCGGGTTTTGAACTCGATCACCTGCGGCTGGTCGATCTCGTAGACGACCGTCCCCGCCGGCCAGTCCAGCCGGTAGGCCCGGGCGTCCAATCCGGACGCCAGGATCACCACCTGCCGTACGCCACCACGCACGGCGTCCAGCAAGTAGTCGTCGAAGTACTTGGTACGCACGCCCATTCCGTTCACAATCGCCTGCGTGCGATCTGGCGACGCGTCGAGCAGCGCCGAGAAGTCGAGCTCGCCGTCGATCATCTTGACGAAGAAGTCCAGCCCGACGGCGCGAACCAACGGCTCGGCGAACGGGTCGTTGATCAGTGCCCGCGGGTCCTTGCTCGCCATCGCGCGGCCCGCGGCGACCATCGTCGCGGTGGCGCCCACGCTGGACGCCAAGTCCCAGCTGTCGTCGTCGGTGCGGGTCATGTCAGCGTCGCGTTGACGTAGCTCATCTCGCCGAAGAACTTCATCGTCGACTCTTCGGGAAACGCGAAACCGTTGCGGGCGTACAACTCTTTCGCGGGATGCGCATCGACGCGCCAGCCGTGCTCGGTCAGGTAGTCGGCTACGACCGCGCGATCGCCGATGTAGAACAGGTCACCGGCGTCGAGGTCGAAGCCGAAGCTGCGCCACCTCTCGCTGACCTGCTTGAGCCGGTCTTCGGTGAAGGCGTTCGGGTCGTCGACATGCTCGGTGGCCAGTTGGCTACCCGGCGCGCTGAGCGCGGTGATGTTGTCGAACAGACGGTCCTGCGCATCGGCAGGCAGATAGGGCAGCAAGCCTTCGGCACTCCACGCGGTCGGCTGGCTGTCGTCGAAACCGCTGGCGCGCAGCGCTGCCGGCCAATCGTCGCGCAGGTCGATCGCGACCGTGCGCAGTTCCGCGGTCGGTGCCGCGCCGAGATCTGCCAGAGTGCGTGTCTTGAAGTCGATCACCTCGGGCTGGTCGACCTCGTAGACCACCACCCCGTCACCCCACGGCAGCCGGTAGCCCCGCGTGTCGAGACCGGAGGCCAAGATCACCGCCTGACGAATTCCGGACTTGGCGGCGCTGGTGAAGAAGTTGTCGAAAAACCTTGTCCGAACGGCCATCTGCTCGGTTCGCGCCTTACGGTTCAGCAGCGGGTCGTCCTCGAGGCCGAGATCGCCGTCGAGGATCCGCACGAATGGCGCCAGGCCGACGGCGCGTACCAGCGGCTCGGCGAACGGGTCGTCAAGCAGCGGCTCGGGTCCGCGAGAGGCCATCGCGCGTGACGTCGCGACCATCGTCGCGGTGGCGCCCACGCTGGAGGCGAGATCCCAGCTGTCGTCGTGAGTGCGTGGCATGCGGCCAGCTCCTATTTCTTGTCGGTCAGCGTGCCGCTGACGTAGAGGCGGTCGGCGAAGGGCAGGTCGTCCTCGACAATCGGCGCTAGGCCGTTTCGCGCGAACAACTCTCGGATGGTGCTACCGCCCATCTCCCAGCCGCGATCCGACAGGTACGGCGACGCCTCGTTGCGGTCGCCGAAATACACCAGCTGTGTCATGTCGAGATCGAGACCGTGCTTGCTCCAGCGCTGCGATACGGTCCGCATGCGCTGCTTGATCCGCTCTTCGTGGTCCTTGTCGCGAGTCGGCCCGCTTTCGGTGGCGATCCGGCTGCCCGGCGCGCTGAGTTCGGTGATGGTGTCGAGCAGCTTGTCCTGCGCCTCGGGCGGCAGGTAACCGAGGAGGCCCTCGGCGCTCCATGCGCTGGGCTCAGCGGGGTCGAAGCCCGCCGTCTTCAGCGCGGCCGGCCAATCGTCGCGCAGATCGACCGCGACCGCGCGCCGGTGCGTGGTGGGTCGGGCGCCCAGCTCGGCGAGGGTGCGGGACTTGAACTCGATGACCTGAGGCTGGTCGATCTCGTACACCGTGGTGCCGTCAGGCCACGGCAGCCGATACGCCCGCGCGTCGAGCCCGGATGCCAGGATTACCGCCTGCTTGATGCCTGCGTTGGTCGCCTCGATGAAGAACTCGTCGAAGAACTTCGTGCGGACCGCCATATTGTCGGTCATCCGCTGGACCCCCGCGGAACCGTCGCTCTCGTCCTCCAGGTCGGCAGGGGACAGCTCACCGGTGGCTAGCTTGGTGAACAGGTCGAGGCCGACCGCGCGAACCAACGGTTCAGCGTACGGATCGTTGATCAGGGCGGGATCGGCTTTGCTGGCCATCGCGCGGGCCGACGCCACCATGGTGGCGGTTGCGCCGACGCTCGATGCGAGATCCCAGGTGTCGCCGTCGGTGCGTGCCATCGCCATCCCTCCAAAGAAGAGCCCACGTTAATTACTTAGCCAATATAACGAGCTTACCACGCGGTTCAGGGCCGCTCGGGGCAGCCATATTGCTAAAACCCGGGTGACGCCGAGTCATTCCCGGCTGCCGTCAGCTCGGACGGGTGGCGCGGTAGAACATCAGAGGTCCGACGACAGGACGGCGTTGCATCCCATCCTCGGCGCAGTCGAATCCGGCCGCGCGCACGAGCTCGGGGATTGGGGCGCCGAAATGCGCGGCCGCCCGACGACGGCGCGCGAAGAAGCGCGCTAGCCGGCCGTCGTGCTCGGTCGTGTCCGCACCGACGTCGACGATGTGCAGCCTGCCCCCGGGCCGCAGCACCCGAAACGCCTCCGCTAGCGCCGCGGCCGTGCCGTCGCTGTCGAGATGATGCAGCATCAACGACGAAAGCACCCGGTCGAACGCCTGGTCGGCGTAGGGCAGCGTCTGCGCGTAACCCTGGTCGAAGCGAATCCCTGTCTCGCCGTTGAGCTTTCGGCGTGCGCGGGCCAGAGCCAGCGGATCGGGGTCGATGCCGACCACATCGATCCCGGGACGGGAGCGCTTGGCACGCAGGGTCAGGTTGCCGGTGCCGCTGCCGATCTCCAGCACGCGGTCGCCGTCGGTGAGGTCGGCGTGCGCGATCAGTGTCTGATGCACCGCGCCGATGCCCAGCAAGCGGGACATCAGATCATAGGCCGGCAGCAGCGCGTCGTGCTGAGCCGCGGGCAGGTAGTCATGGCGGTGGTTAAGACGATTATTGGTCATGCCAACGATCCTCTAGCGCTGCAGGCAAGCAGGTTTGAGTGATAGTCGGTCAGATCTGGATTATCTTTGGCGGGATGACTGCGCCGACCCGCCTGATCCGTCATCGCGACGGCGTACCCGTGTACCAGTACCGGACCGACCCGCATACGCCCCTGCTGGCGGTCATCCGACACACTGACGAGGTGCGTGACCAGGGCCGCCACATTCACGATTTTCCGGCGCTGTGGTACCGGCCATCGGCCGGAGGGGTGTACGTCGTGGCCGCCGGAGAGGTGCTGGATCCCACCCACCTCGTCGACCTCGAAGGCGGGATCGGAGTGGTATTCGACCCGGCGGCGCTCGGCGAGGACGGGCAATCACCGTGGCCGACGTGGCGGACGCATCCGCTGCTGTTCCCCTTTCTGCACGGACGTTCGGGCGGGCTACTGCGATTGGAATTGCCGAAAACCCGCCGACCGCACTGGAATTCCGCGATCGAGGAGATCGAGGCGGAACTTTCCGGACGCCGAGACGGGTACCAACAGGCTGCGCTCGCACACCTCACGCTGCTGCTGATCGACGTCGCGCGGATCGCCGGTGACGTCGTCGACGATTTTCGGCGCAGTGGAGAACCGTTACTCGCCGACGTGTTCGCGGTGATCGACCGGCGTCTCGGCGAGCCGTTGTCGCTGCGCGACGTGGCGCGGGAGGTGGGAATCACGCCCGGGCACCTGACCACCGTGGTGCGCCGCCGCACCGGCCGCACCGTGCAGGAGTGGATCATCGAGAGCCGCATGGCCGAGGCACGCAAATTGCTGGCCCACAACGACATTCCAGTCGGCGAGGTCGCGCGCAGAGTCGGGATATCCGATCCGGGCTATTTCAGCCGGTTGTTCCGCCGCGCGCACGGCATGTCTCCCCGGGACTACATCGGGTTGGCACGCAGGTAGCTGTAGACGCCGGCAAAGTTGGCGTTGACATCATCGGGGATCGGGACGGGCCCGCCCAGAGCTCTTGCCCCCCAGACGATTTGCGCGGTCCGCTCGACGAGCGCGGTGACATGCAAAACTTTGTCCGGTCGCGGTCCAACCGCCACCAGGCCGTGGTTGGCGATCAGCGCGGCAGCCCGGCCTTCGAGCGCCTTCACCGCATTGGTGCCCACTTCGGGGGTGGCCGACGCGGCGTACTCACTGCAGCGGATGTCGCCGCCGCAGTAGATCGCGAACTCGTCGATGCAGGCGGGGATCGGCTGGTGGGCGATCGCGAACATGGTGGCCCACACCGGATGACTGTGAATGACACTGCCGATGTCGTCGAACGCCTGGTAGCAGGCCAGGTGCAGCTTCATCTCGGTCGACGGGCTCCGGCCCTCGCGGGCGTGCAGCACCGCGCCGTCGGGATCGACTACCACCAGGTCCTCGAGCGCCATGTCGGCGTAGTCGACCGACGACGGCGTGATGACCAGGTTGCCGTCCTCGCGGCGGGCCGAGATGTTGCCCGCCGTGCCTTCGACCAGTCCGCGCCGCAACATGTCCTTGGCCGCCGCCAGCACTGCGGCCTCCGGGTTGTCCACGAATCTCACAGCACCTCCGGGTTGACGATGTGGATCGGCGTCCCACCGGACAGCAGCGCGTCGAGGTCGTCGGCGACCATCCGGGCCTGGCGAGCCTCAGTGTTCCACGTCGCACCGCCGATATGGGGCGTGAGCACCACATTGGGCATCGCGACCAGCGGGTGGTCGGTCGGCAGCCATTCGCCGACGAAGTGGTCCAGGCCGGCCGCTGCGACCTTGCCGGCGCGCAAGGCCTCGACCAGCGCATCGGTGTCGTGCAGCTGAGCTCGGGCGCTGTTGAGGAACACGACGCCGTCCCGCATCGCCGCGAACTCCTCGGTCCCGATCAACCCGGAGGTTTCGGCGGTCACCGGCGCGTGCAGCGACACGATGTCGGCTTCGGCGAGCAGCTCCTCCAGGCTGTGCTGCGCCTCGTCGTTGTAGGGGTCGTGGGCGATCACGCGCATGCCGAGCCCGAGCAGTCGCCATCGCACCGCCTGCCCGATCGCGCCCAGCCCGACCAACCCGACCGTCCGCCCGACCAATTCCCAGGCGCGGAACCGCTGATACGGGATGGTGCCGTCGCGGAACACCTCCCCGGCGCGCACGTCGGCGTCGGCGCCCAGCACGTGCCGGGTGGCGGCGAACAACAGCGCCACCGTCATCTCGGCGACCGCGTCCGCGTTGCGGGCCGGGGTGTTCAGCACCGGGATGCCGGCCGCGGTCGCGCCGGCGACGTCGACGTTGTTGGGATCGCCGCGGGTGGACGCGATGGCGCGCAGTCCGAGATCCAGTACTGGCCCGGCGACCGAATCACTTTCCACCACAACGACATCCGCGCGCTCAGCCGAGATCCGTTCGGCCAGTTGCTCGGCTGAGTAGATCCGCAGCGGCGTCTGATCTATCCAGGGGTCGTAGATCACTTCGGCAAGCTGGCGCAGTTTGTCGAATCCCTCGCCACGGAGCGGGGCCGTCACCAGAGCACGGGTCACGAGTGCCAATGCTGGCGTACGGTGACGCCCGTGGCAACAGAGGTCACCATCGGCATCGACGTCGGCACCACCGCGGTCAAGGCGGTGGCCGCGGACCAGGACGGCCGGGTGGTCGCGCGGGCACGCATCCCGCACGAGTTGCGGGTGCCGGCGCCGGATCTGCTGGAGCACAACGCCGACGAGGCATGGCGACGGGGACCGCTGACGGCGCTGTCCCGGTTGGACCGTCCGGATGCGCGAGCGATCGCCGTCTCCGCGATGGTTCCCTCGTTGACCGCGGTCGACGCGGCCGGCACACCGGTCAGCCCCGGGTTGCTCTACGGTGACGGCCGGGGCCGCGTCCCGGGCGTACTTGCCGACGGGCCGTTCCCGGTCGGCGAGGCCGCGGAGTTCTTGCGCTGGACCGCCGCTCACGCTCCGGCGGCGGCCGGATACTGGGCCGCGCCCGCGGTGGCCAACCATGCCCTGGCGGGCGAGGCGGTGATCGACTTCCCGACCGCGTTCACCGCGTCGCCGCTGTTCGACGCAGATGGCTGGAACGCCGCAGCCCTCGCCGACCGTGGCGCGACGGTCGAGCAGATGCCGCGGGTCGCGCCACCGGGCACCGCGGCCGGGCAGGCCGGTGATGCCATTCTTGGCGTCGGGGCTATCGACGCGGTGTGTGAGCAGATGGTCTCGGGCGCCGACGATGTCGGCGACGTGCTGGTGCTGTGCGGCACCACGTTGATCGTGTGGGTGACGATTCCCGACGCGCGGCAGGTGCCGGGACTGTGGACGATCCCGACCACGACCGGGATGAGCCAGGTCGGTGGTGCGAGCAACGCCGGGGGGCTATTCCTCGGCTGGGTCGATCGGGTGCTCGGGCCCGGCGACCCGGCCGCGGCCGACCCACGACGGGTGCCGGTGTGGTTGCCGTACCTGCGAGGCGAACGCGCGCCGCTGCACGACCCCGCCCGGCGTGGGACGCTCGACGGCCTGGACCTCGGTCACGACGCTGCGGCGCTGCGACGGGCCGCCTACGAGGCGTCGGGTTTCGTTGTGCGGCAACTGATCGACCTCAGCGGTGCCGACGTGTCGCGCGTCGTGGTCGCGGGCGGCGGCACCAGGCTACAGCCGTGGTTGCAGGCGATCGCCGATGCGACTGGCAGGCCGGTGCAGGTGTCCGGGGTGGCCGAGGGGGCCGCGTTGGGCGCGGCCTTCCTGGCCCGGATGGCGTTGGGTGCGGAATCGCAGATCACCGACGCCGCCAGGTGGGCTACCGTCGAGCGCACGGTCGACCCGAACCCGGCGTGGCTGGCTCCGGTACAGGAGCGCTACCACCGGTTCCTCGAGCTGGTGTCGCTACGGTAGTTCGGCCGAGAGGTACCGGATGTCGCCCAACCCTTCGAGAGAGTCCGCATCGGGAAGCTCAAAACCGTTGGCGGCGTAGAGTTCTCGTGTCGTGTGCGTGACCGTCTGCCAACCGCGCTCGGCCAGATACTCGGCGGCGTCGTTGCGCTCGCCGTCGTACACCAGCTCCGACCAGTTCATGTTCAGCCCGAGCTTGCGCCAGCGTTCGCTGATCTGCCTGCCCCGCTTCGTGATTCGATCGTGAATGTCGGGAACGTAGCCGGTGCCGATCCGACTGCCACTGAAACTCAGAGTGGTGATGGTGTCGAAAAGTCGATCTTGGGCATCGGGCGGCAGGTAGCCGAGCAGCCCCTCGGCGATCCACGCCGTGGGGCGCTCGGAGCCGAATCCGTTGTCTTGCAGCGCGCTCACCCAGTCGTCGCGGAGGTCGACCGCTACGGCTTTACGTTCCGCCGTCGGCGTCGCGCCCAGGTCGGCCAGCGTGCGGGTTTTGAATTCAATGACCTGCGGCTGATCCACCTCGAAGACGGTGGTGCCGGCCGGCCAGGACAGCCGATACGCGCGTGTGTCGAGACCGGCGGCCAGAATGACGGCCTGACGCACACCGCCTTTGGCGGCTTGCGCGAAGAAGTCGTCGAAGAACCGGGTCCGGACCGCCATGCCCTCGGCCAGTCGCTGATACGTCGAGGTTGGGTCCTCGTCGCCGAGTTCGATCTCGCCGTCGATCATCTTGACGAACGCGTCGACACCGACGGCCCTGACCAGCGGCTCGGCGAAGGGATCGTCGATCAGCGGGTGGGGGCCCTTGGATGCCATCGCCCGCCGGGCCGCGACGGCGGTGGCCGTCGCGCCCACGCTGGACGCGAGGTCCCACGAGTCGCCGTCGTGTCGGATGGTGTCATGTGCGGCCATGTGAAGCCTCCTATCGGCGAGTCGCGATGACGGACACGATGTTCCGGAAGGCGGCCAGTTGTTCGTCGTGGTCGGGATATGCGCGGCCGTATTCGCCGAACAGATCGCGGCGATTACGGGTGACCACGTCCCAGCCGGAGCCGGTGAGGTAGTCGCCGACGTTGTTGCGGTCGCCTTCGTAGAACAAGCCCGACAGATCGACGTCGCAGCCCACGCTGGCCCACCGGTCGTTCATGGCCTTGCCCCGCTCGGCCATCGACCGGCCGTTGTCGGGGTGGTATTCGGTGGCGATCCGGCTGCCGGGCGCACTCAGCGCGGTGATGTGGTCGAACAGCCGATCCTGCGCCTCCGGCGGCAGGTACATCAGCAGCCCCTCGGCGCTCCACGCCGACGGTTTGGTGTCGTCGAAGCCGTGCTCCCGCAGCGCTGCGGGCCAGTCCTCGCGCAGGTCGACGGCGACCGTGCGGCGCTCTGCCGTCGGCTCGGCGCCCAAACCCGCCATGGTCTCGGTCTTGAATGCAATGACTTGCGGCTGGTCGACCTCGTAGACGACGCTGCCGGCCGGCCAGTTCAGCCGATAGGCCCGCGAGTCCAACCCGGCGGCCAGGATCACCGACTGGCGGATGCCCGCCGCCGCGGCGTCGGTGAAGAAGTCGTCGAAGAACCTGGTGCGCACGGCCATCGAGTCGGTTTCGGTCTGCAGCTCGCCGGCACCGTTCTCCCCGGCGGCGGACGGGTCGACCTCCCCGTCGACCACCCGGGTGAAGAACTCCATGCCCACCGCCCGGACCAGCGGGGCCGCGAAGGGGTCGTTGATGATCGGGTCGGTGTCCCGGCTGGCCAGCGCCCGGGCCGTCGCGACCATCGTCGCTGTGGCGCCCACGCTGGAGGCAAGGTCCCATGTATCGGAGTCGCTGCGCGTCATGATCACCCTTTCCATTCACACTCAGCAGTAGTCGTTGGATATTTAGCCAAGGTAAAGAGCCAGTGAAACCTTACGCCCCGTCGCTGTGCGAGTGCTGTGCCGCCGCGCACCCATTTGCGGGCGGACGCTTCACGCGCTGTTAGTCTCGTAGACTGTCTGACGCGCGTCGACACACGTCCTGCCTGCATGTGCCCGGCGCGCGAGGCAGGACCACGAGACCGTTTCACGACAGTCCGGCTGGATGCACCAGCCGAGTAGGCACGCCGCGACCAAAGACCGGCTTGCGCAGGAGGAAGAGTGCTTTCGGCTTTCATCTCGTCGCTGCGAACAGCCGACCTCAGACGGAAGATCCTGATCACGCTGTTCATCGTGGTCCTCTACCGGTTGGGCGCGACGATTCCGTCGCCCGGTGTCAACTACCCCAACGTGCAGAAGTGCATCGCCCAGGTCAGCGGCGGGGACGCGGGGCAGATCTATTCGCTGATCAACCTGTTCTCCGGTGGTGCCCTGCTGCAGCTGACGGTCTTCGCGGTCGGGGTGATGCCCTACATCACCGCGAGCATCATCGTGCAGCTGCTCACCGTGGTCATCCCACGGTTCGAAGAGCTCCGCAAAGAAGGCCAGGCCGGGCAGGCCAAGATGACGCAGTACACCCGCTACCTGGCGATCGCCCTGGCCATTCTGCAGGCCACCAGCATCGTCGCGCTGGCGGCCAACGGCGGTCTGCTGCAGGGCTGCAGCCTGGACATCATCGCCAACCAAAGCATTTTCACGCTGGTCGTCATCGTGCTGGTGATGACGGCAGGCGCGGCCCTGGTCATGTGGATGGGTGAGCTGGTCACCGAGCGGGGCATCGGCAACGGTATGTCGCTGCTGATCTTCGCCGGCATCGCCGCCCGCATCCCGGGCGAGGGCAAGAGCATTCTGGACAGCCGCGGCGGAGTCGTGTTCACGACGGTATGTGTGGCGGCGTTGATCATCGTGGTCGGCGTGGTGTTCGTGGAACAGGGACAGCGTCGTATCCCCGTGCAGTACGCCAAGCGCATGGTGGGCCGGCGGATGTACGGCGGCACCTCGACGTATCTGCCGCTGAAGGTCAACCAGGCCGGCGTTATCCCGGTGATCTTCGCGTCCTCGCTGATCTACATCCCGCATCTGATCACCCAGTTGGTCCGCAGCGGCAGCGGCGGCTTGGGCAACAGCTGGTGGGACAAGTTCGTCGGCAACTACCTGACGAACCCGGCCAGCCCGGTGTACATCTCCATCTACTTCGGCCTGATCATCTTCTTCACGTACTTCTACGTCTCGATCACCTTCAACCCCGACGAGCGGGCCGACGAGATGAAGAAGTTCGGTGGCTTCATCCCCGGTATCCGGCCGGGTAAGCCGACCGCCGACTACCTGCGCTACGTGCTGAGCAGGATCACGTTGCCGGGCTCGATTTACCTCGGTCTCATCGCGGTGCTGCCCAACCTCTTCCTGAAGATCGGTAGCACCGGAACCGTGCAGAACCTGCCCTTCGGTGGTACCGCCGTGCTGATCGCCATCGGGGTCGGGTTGGATACGGTGAAGCAGATCGAGAGTCAGCTCATGCAACGCAATTACGAAGGGTTCCTGAAGTGAGAGTTGTGTTGCTGGGCCCGCCCGGAGCCGGCAAGGGCACGCAGGCGGTCAAGCTGGCCGAGAAACTCGAGCTCCCGCACCTGTCCACCGGAGACCTGTTCCGGGAGAACATCGGCAACGGCACCGAGCTGGGGCTGAAGGCCAAGCGCTACCTGGATGCCGGTGACCTGGTGCCATCCGAGCTGACCAACGAGCTTGTCGACGACCGGCTGAACAACCCGGACACCGAAGCCGGTTTCATCCTCGACGGCTACCCACGATCGGTTGCGCAGGCCGAGGCGCTGCACGACATGCTCGAGCGCCGCGGAACCGCGCTCGACGTCGTCCTGGAGTTGCGGGTGCCGGAGGATGTGCTGTTCGAACGCCTCAAATCGCGGGGCCGCGCCGACGACACCGACGACGTGATCCGCAACCGGATGAACGTCTACCACGCCGAAACCGCGCCGCTGATCGACTTCTACCGCGACGAACTCACGACCGTCGACGCCGTCGGCTCCGTCGACGAGGTCTTCGCGCGGGCCCTGCGGGCTCTCGGGCAGTAGCGGTGATCGGCCTGGCCGGCCTGCGCAGCCGCAAGGTGGTACCGCAGCGAAGCGCGGGAGAACTCGACGCGATGGCCGCCGCC
This sequence comes from Mycobacterium paraterrae, assembly GCF_022430545.2. Classification (NCBI taxonomy): domain Bacteria; kingdom Bacillati; phylum Actinomycetota; class Actinomycetes; order Mycobacteriales; family Mycobacteriaceae; genus Mycobacterium; species Mycobacterium paraterrae. The sequence continues at coordinate 3,073,998 of NZ_CP092488.2, forward strand.
GGCGCCGTCGTCGCCGCCGCGTTGGCCGCAGCGCGGGAGGCCGCGGTGCCCGGGGCCACGACCCACGACCTTGACCAAGTCGCCGAGTCGGTGATTCGCGACGCGGGCGCCACGCCGTCGTTCCTTGGCTACCACGGATACCCGGCGTCGATTTGCTCGTCGGTGAACGACCGTGTGGTGCACGGGATTCCGTCGACAACTGAGCAGCTGGCCGCCGGTGACCTGGTCTCGATCGACTGCGGCGCGATCTTGGACGGCTGGCACGGTGACGCCGCGATCACATTCGGTGTCGGGGCCCTCATTCCCGCCGACGAACTGCTCTCCCAAGCCACCAGGGAGTCGATGGAGGCGGGTATCGCGGCGATGATCCCCGGCAACCGCCTGACCGATGTCTCGCATGCCATCGAAACAGCCACCCACGCGGCCGAGGCCCGGTACGGGCGCAAGTTCGGCATCGTCGAGGGCTACGGCGGCCACGGCATCGGTCGTCAGATGCACATGGACCCGTTTCTGCCCAACGAAGGCGCGCCGGGGCGTGGCCCGATCCTGGGTGTCGGATCGGTTCTGGCCATCGAGCCGATGCTGACCCTGGGAACGCGCAAGACCGTCGTGCTCGACGATCAATGGACGGTCACTACCACCGACGGCTCACGGGCCGCACACTGGGAGCACACCGTCGCCGCCACCGAGAACGGACCTCGCATCCTGACCCTCGCCTGATCTCCGTGCCGGTGGCGGTGAACCAAACGGACACCTGCACCGTGTCATCACCGAAAGGCTGGTGATGGACATACCTGGCGCCGGCGCGGATGCGAATGCTCTGGAGCGGCTGTGCGACCAGCACGCCGCTGCTTTGTGGCGCTATGCGTGGCGGTTGACCGGCGATCATGCCCATGCCGAGGACGTGGTGCAAGAAACCTTGTTGCGGGCGTGGCAACACCCTCACGTCCTGCGCAACGGACAGTCCCCGCGTGCGTGGCTTTTCACCGTTGCTCGAAACATGGTCATCGACGACCGGCGCAGCGCCCGGTACCGCCACGAGGCGGTACCGGTGGACGGCTCCGGCCCTCCGGAAACCACTGGTCCCGATGAGGCCGTAGCGGCGCTGAACCGCGCGTTGATCGGCGACGCGATGGCGCAGTTGTCCGCCGAACACCGGGCGGTTGTCGGCCGGTCCTATTACCAGGGCTGGACAACCGCGCAGATCGCCGCCGATCTCGGGATTGCCGAGGGCACGGTGAAGTCGCGGCTGCATTACGCGCTGCGAGCGCTTCGTCAGGCTCTGGTGGAAATGGGTGTGACGCAATGACGGGGTATCGGAACGGCAACGAGCCGATGGGAGCCCACGAGTACGAGATGTGGGATGCCGCATACGTATTGGGTTCGCTGTCGGACGCCGATCGGCGCGAATTCGAGACGCACCTGCTCCGCTGCACGCCGTGCCAGGAAGCGGTCGATGAACTTGTCGCCCTGGCGCCGCTGATGTCGTTGGCCCGCGACGACACGGCGGTGCCGCCGTGCCCCGATCTGCTACCGGGCCTGCTCGCGAAAGCAGATCAACGGCTCGCGGCGGCGGCGGACAGCATTCAGCTGACGGCAGCGCCGGTCGTCGAGCCGGAGACCGTCTTTCCGATCTTTCGCACCGGCAACTACGCCCCGGTCCACGACGAGTTGACGGAGTTCGACCTACCGGTCGAGGGCCGCATTCCCGCCGAACTCAACGGTTGGTATTTGCGCAACGGCCCCAATCCCCGTGCCGGCGAGGCGCATTGGTGCGTAGGTGACGGGATGGTGCACGGCGTGCGTCTGGAGAACGGTCGCGCCGCCTGGTACCGCAATCGCTGGGTACGCACCGAGAGCTTCGATTCTGCAGTCCCGCTCTACAACCCAGACGGCAGCCGGAATCTGCATTCGAGCTTCGCCAATACCCACGTGGTGCGGCATGCGGGAAAGACCCTGGCGCTGATGGAATTCTCGTTGCCCTACGAGATCAGCAACGACCTGAAAACGCTGGGCGTACACGATTTCAACGGCACCCTGACCGACTCGATGACGGCGCACCCCAAGATCTGCCCGCAGACCGGCGAATTGCATTTCTTCGGCGGCGGCAACATCTTCGAGCCGCACGTGAACTACCACCGTGCCGACGCCGCCGGCCGGCTGACGATCAGCCGCCCGATCGACGTGCCGGCGCTGACGCTGATGCACGATTTCGCCCTGACCGCGCAGCACGTCGTCTTCCTCGACCTGCCGGTGCTGTTCGACCTCGGCGTGGCGCTCAGCCGGCCCGGCGACCGGGATCTGCCGTACCGCTGGAACGACCAATACCCCGCCCGCCTCGGGGTGTTGCGCCGCGACGACCCGTACGGACAGCTGCGGTGGTTCGACATCGACCCATGCTTCGTCTTTCACGTCGCGAACGCCTACGACTCCGGTCGCGCGATCGTGCTCGAAGTCCTGCGATACGACGAAATGTGGCGCTCCAACAGCGAATTCACCGGCGACGCGGCACTGTGGCGCTGGACGATCGACCTGCACACCGGCGCGGTCGAAGAGACTCAGCTCGACGATCGCGGTGTGGAGTTCCCCCGCGTCGACGACCGGTTGGCCGGAACGTCCGCCCGCTATTCGGTCGCGGTCGGCGGCGGCGCGTTGGTCCGCTACGACCTGCGCAGCGACACCGCGGTGGAGCACCGATTCGGGGGCGGTGGCCGGCACGATCCGCCCGCGATGCCCGGCGAGGCGGTGTTCGCCCCCGCCGACAGCCGTTCCGATGAACTCGCCGGGTGGTACCTGACCTACGTCTACGACCCGTCGACCGACAGCAGTGATCTGGTGATCATCGATGCGTCGGACTTCGAGGGCGAGCCGCTGGCCCGAGTACGGATGCCCCGCCGGGTGCCGCACGGGTTCCACGGCAACTGGATCCCGGACTGAGCCGGGTCGACGATGCTGAAACCCCGCGATGAACTGGGAAGGGACGCAACTCGTATCACTTGTCAGGAGGTGATCGAGTGAGTCGAGTCACCGATGCGGACGACGAGGCCGCGTTGATGAAGGCGCTCTACGACGAGCACGCGGCGCCGTTGTGGCGCTACGCGCTCCGGCTGACGAGCGACGCAGCCCGTGCCGAAGACGTCGTCCAGGAGACGCTGCTGCGCGCCTGGCAGCACCCCGAAGTGGTCGGTGACACCGAACGTTCAGCGCGGGCATGGCTTTTCACCGTTGCCCGCAACATGATCATCGACGAACGACGCAGCCCGAAGTTCCGCAATATCGTTGGCTCACTGGACGATCCGGGAGTGCCGGAGCGTTCGACGCCCGACGAGGTCGACTCCGCCCTGGACCGTTTGCTGATCGCCGACGCCATGGCCCAGATGTCGGTCGACCACCGCGCCGTCATCGAGCGGTCGTACTACCGGGGCTGGAGCACCGCACAGATCGCGGCCGACCTCGACATCGCCGAGGGGACGGTCAAATCGCGGCTACACTACGCGGTGCGGGCCTTGCGACTCACTCTGCAGGAGATGGGGGTGACCCGGTGACTGCCCCAAATAGCAATGATGTGGTTGCGGCCGTCCGGGCCGCCGTCCGCTACGAATACCTGTGCATGGCAGCAATTGGGGAGTCACGATGAGGGTTATCGGGGGTTTCGGCCAACCCGGTGACAGTGACATGCCCGCCGGTGACAGCCACGAATACGCGACCTGGGACGCGGCCTACGTGCTCGGATCGCTGTCGCCCGCCGATCGGCGCGAGTTCGAAGCACACCTGAGCGGCTGCCCGCTGTGCAGCGCGGCCGTCGGCGAACTCAGCGGCATGCCGGCGCTGCTCTCCAAGCTGGACGGCGGCACGGTGGCCGCGATGGACGCCGGCGGCCACCTCGAGGAGCCGCCGAACCTGCTGCCGTCACTGATGACCGAGGTGCGTCGCCGCCGGCGCCGGGTCCGGATGGTGACGTGGACGTCGGGGGCCGCCGCGGCCGTGCTGCTGGCGGTCGCCCTGTTCGTCGGAATCTGGCCGCACAATCCGGCGTCGACGCCGCCGCGGGCCAGTGTTTCCGCGCTGCAGATGGACCAGGTCGGCACCAAGGCGCTGGCCTCGACGGTCTCGCTGAACAGCCAGGAGTGGGGCACCTACATCGACCTCAACTGCGTCTGCCTGGCTCCGGTGACCGCGCATCACGACAGGCTGGCAATGGTGGTGGTCGGCCGCGACGGCACCCACACCCAGCTGGCCACCTGGATCGCCGACCCGGGCCATACCGCGAAACTGGCCGGCAGCACCTCGACACCGGTCGAGCAGATCTCCCAAGTGCAGGTGGTCTCCGCCGACGACGGACGGGTGCTGCTGCAGCGTTCCCTCTGAGGCTAGGGCTGCGCCATCCAGCTGTGGAACATGCCTTCGGGATCGTAGGCCGCGCGAATCTGTTGCAGCCGAGCCATATTCGGCTCGGTGATGAATGTCGCTGAGCGCCGGGCGAGATTCTCGTCGGCCAGCGAGATGCCGGTAGCCAGATGCGACATCGCTGCCATATTCGACCTCGCCCAGTCGCCATAGTTCTCGTCGTCGGCGGGATCGCTCCACGCCGTGTAGAGGCCCAGGTAGAACTCGTCTTCGACGCCGTACACCATCGCGGCGCGCTGCGCGGACGGCTTCCAGCCGGCGAACACGAAGTGCGAGGGGTGCGGGGGCAACGTCTCGATGATTCGGCGGATTCCCGGCAGTAACTCGTCGGCCGAGGCGGACGTGAACATGTTGTCGACGCTGTACCTATGCGCCGCAGGGTATTTCATCATCACCACGGTATACCAATTGGCAAGCGTCGTCGGCAGGTACGGAACGTTGACAGTCGCGCGATCGATGACCGGGCACGTGCCGAGGATTGCGAGGGCACGGGTTGCCTCGTCGTCGGAGTCGGCGAACACCGGCGACGCGATCGCGATCGTGGGCACGTCGGGCCCGACCTCCGGGGAGTTGCGGGAGGTCAGTACCTGTAGCTCGACCCGGTCATCGACGTCGATCGAGCGGGCCCAGCTGAACACCTCGTCGGCGACTTCGATCGGATACATGTACAGGCTGGTTCCTAGCACGCCCGGACGAGGGTAGACGCGCAGAGTGAAAGACGTGACCACACCGAAGAATCCGGGCCCGCTACCGCGGGCCGCCCAGTACAGGTCGGGGTGCTGCCGCTCGTCGCAGTAGAGCGTGTCGCCTTCGGCGGTGACGACCTCCAGCCCCAGCACGCTCTCGCACGCCGGCCCGACGACCTTGCTGTTCCAGCCGTATCCGCCCTGCAACAGGTAGCCGCCGAGCCGAATGCCTTCGCAGTGGCCGGACGGGAAAAACAGGCCCTGGGCGTCGAGGTCGGTGGCAAATGTACTGGCGACCACGCCCGGCCCGACACGGGCCGTCATCGTGTCGGCATTGACACTGCAGTGGTCGAGCCGGCTGACGTCGAGCAGCATGCCGCCGTCTCGCAAATGGCTTGCCGCCCAACTGTGTCCACCCGAACGGATGCCGACCCGATACCCCCGCGAGCGCGCATGGCGAATCGCGGCAACGACGTCGTCGGTATCGCATGCCTGCACGATCACGTCGGGAAAGCGCTGCGGCAGAATGCCATTCCACACCGTCTCGCGGCGTGCCGCTTCGTAGCCGTCTACACCGCGGTGGAAGTACCGCTTTGCCGTGAGTAGTGCCATTGCCTGCCCTTCGTCGTGGCCGCGAGGTAGTCGGCGATCTCGGCTGCCAGCGGCGATGCTGCCCGCCGAATCGCCCGTAGCGGGCCGTTGGGTGGAATGCCATGACCGATCGCGAACAACCCACCGCCCAGATCGGCGGAGAAACCGCCGCGCGGATGGCCGTTCTCGTCGAGAACGCCGAGATGGCCGACCAGGCCGCCCAGGTCGGGCTCGAAACCGGTCGCCGCGATGATCGCGTCCGGGGCGACGCCGGTGCCGTCGGCCAGGATGACGCGATCGGGCTCGAGCGCCGCGACCGCGGCCACCACGTCGATCCGGCCGGCCCGCACCTGCCTGACGAGCTCGTCGGCCAGGGTGGGGATGCGGCCCCGGCTTTCGACGGTCGCCTTCAGCCCCATCGGCGGCTTCGCGAAGCCGTAGGGCGAAAGGTTGCCCAGCAGTGCACGATTGAGCCCTGCGATGACCGGGTCGACCAGCCGTGCGGGCACACGCGCGAACAGTTCCAGGAAGACGTCCGACGGGATCGGCCCGATCGCACGGCGCACGAGATGTGGCGGTGTTCGGACCGCCAGCCACACCCTGCCCGCGCCATTGCCGGCCAGCTGCACCGCGATGTCTGCGGCCGAATTGCCCGCGCCGACCACCAGCACGTTGCGGCCGCGGAACGGCCACGCGTTGCGGAAGTCGACGGAATGCACCACCTCGCCGGTGAACTCGGCGAGACCGGGCCAGCGCGGGATGGCGGGAGTGCGGTAGCGGCCGGTGGCCAGCACGACGGCGCGCGCACCAAGGTCGCCCGATGAGGTGGCAACCCGCCACCGCGCGGGCGCCCGCTCGATGCAAGTGACTTCGCGGCCCAGGTCGAGCGCGATCTGCTGGCGCCGGACATAGCTGTCGAAGTAAGCGACCATGTCTTCCTTGGTCGGCCAGCGTCCATGCCGGAGCGGAATCCGTTGTCCGGGAAGGTGTGACAAGAAGCCGTTGGTGTTCAACCGGAAGTCGTCGTAGCGGTTGCGCCACGACATCGCGGGAGCGGACGCCTTGTCGACGACTAGGGCCGAGACGCCATGGCGGTGCCCGAGTTCACGGGCGACGGCGAGGCCGGCGGGCCCGGCGCCCACCACAATGACGTCTTGCACAGGGATTAATACGTAGCCGGATGCCGCGAGGTTCACTCGCGACGGGATTGAACCGGAGTTGGGTGTACACCGTGTCCCTGATATGTCGAGGAAGTACCGAGTGGTCGACCACATCGTCCGGCAACTCGCTTGCGCCGGCATCGAGTACATCTTCGGTGTCGACGGTGCCAACATCGAGGACCTCTATGACGCCGCATACTTCCGGCCGGACGTCACCGCGGTGCTGGCCAAGCATGAGTTTTCCGCCGCCACGATGGCCGATGGCTACAGCCGCAGCGGAACCGGGCTCGGTGTGGTTGCCGCGACCTCTGGGGGCGGTGCACTGAATCTCGTTCCGGGGCTTGGTGAGTCGTATGCCAGTCGGATACCGGTGTTGGCCCTGGTCGGTCAGCCCGCCACCGGGATGGATGGGCGCGGCAGCTTTCAGGACACCAGTGGACGCAATGGCTCGCTGGACGCCGAGGCGTTGTTCGCGCAGGTGTCGGTGTATTGCAAGCGGGTGCGCAACGCCGCCGAGATCGTCTCGGCGCTACCGGCGGCGATCGCGGCGGCGAAAACCGGCGGGCCAGCAGTTTTGCTGCTGCCCAAAGACATTCAGCAAACCGTGATAAAACCTGGATGCGCCCTGGGCGTCGCCGGACGCCGGTCCGTCGGTGATCCGCACCCGATTGCGCGTGCGGTGCGGCGCACCGCCGGCCCGGTCACGATCATCGCCGGCGAGCAGGTCGCTCGAGACGATGCGCGTGCCGAACTCGCCGAGCTCCGCGGTGTGCTGCGCGCACAGGTGGCCTGCGTGCCAGACGCCAAAGACGTCGCGGGAACCCCCGGTTTCGGCTCGTCGTCCGCGTTGGGCGTCACCGGCGTGATGGGTCACCCAGGGGTGGCCCGGGCGGTGGCCGAAAGCGGGCTGTGCCTGGTCGTGGGCACGCGACTGTCGGTGACTGCGCGGGCGGGTCTCGAAGACGCCCTGGCCGCAGTGCCGACTATGTCTATCGGTTCGGCACCGCCGTACCTGGCCTGCACCCATATCCACACCGACGATCTGCGGACGTCGCTGCGAATGTTGACCGAAGCGCTGACCGGTGCCGGCCGGGCCGCTGGGATCCGGGTGCCCGACGTTGTCCCGCACACCGAACTGACCCCACCCCACTTCGACGGGCCAGGGGTGCGTTACCGCGACGCGATGGCCGAACTGGATCGGACGCTGCCTGCCGGCGTCGACATCGTCGTCGACGCGGGAAACACCGGCGCGGCGGCCATTCACTACCTGCCGGTCCGCCGCCGGGGCCGCTTCGCGGTCGCCCTCGGCATGGGTGGGATGGGCTACAGCTTCGGAGCCGGCATCGGGATGGCGTTCGCCCGTCGCAAGGCCCAGGGGACCAGCCGTCGAGTCGTCGTGATCGCCGGCGACGGCGCCTTCTACATGCACGGCATGGAGGTGCACACAGCGGTGCATTACCGGCTGCCGATCACGTTTGTCTTGCTCAACAACAACGCCCACGCCATGTGCGTGACCCGGGAGCAGCTCTACTACGACGACCTCTACAGCTACAACCGCTTTACGCCCAGTCACCTGGGGGCCGGCCTGGCCACGATGTTCCCCAAGCTGAGCTCGACGGACGTCAGCGATGCAGCGGGATTGGCCGAGGCCGTGCGCGCGTCGCTCGACATCGACGGCCCCTCGGTCGTCAGCGTCGAGTGTGCCGCCGACGAAATCCCGCCTTTTGCACCGTTTCTCGGAGCTTCTGTAAGCAATCGCACCAACCACCAGTATGTGTCACCAACACAGGAGGATCACGCCCATGTCGCTGCCAGCGCTTGACGATATCGTCACCCACACCGGCACCACCAGACCGATCGACGGGGTGGTCCGCATCGAGACGACGCCACTGGAAGAGACGGCCGGAACGTTCCTGTCACAGATGCGCTCGGTGTATCCGCACAGTGAAGTATTCGGAAAGTACTGCACGGTCAACGATTACGTGGACTGCCCGCCCGACGAGCTGTTCGCATACCTGTCGGACACCCGCAGCCTGGAGGAGTGGACGTACACACTGCGCGGCTTCACCCCGACCGAGGAACCGGGACTGTGGGAGGCCTACGACCGGCTGCTGCCCGACACCACGATCTACACCCGCACCTACGCCAACTCCGAGGCGCGGACCGTCGACTATCACTGCGCCTGGGATCAGGGCCGCCACCTCTGGATGATCTACCTGATGCGTATCCTCGACGCGCGGGTGGTGCTCGACAAGCCGGGTTCGGTTGTGCTGTGGACCAATTGCCGGCATCCGTTCTACGACCGAAACCCCTACCCCGAGACCGCACCGGCTGGGCGCACCGGCTGGGTCGGCGACTTCTGGGACCTGTTCGGGCCTGGTCACACGCTGGAACTGAACAACCTGAAGAGCATCGCCGAGTACCGGCACCGTCATGGTCTTCCGATCACGCCGGCGTGGATGAAATGACCGGGCAGCCCAGCGTCAGCCTCCTCGACGTCGCCAGCTATCTTCCCGGCGAGCCGATTGGTGCCGACTACTACGCGCAGTTCGCCGACTCGGACGAGTTGCGCGACAACGTGATGTTCCGCGGTCCGAGCTTTCGGCACCACGTCGGCCCCGAGGAATCCGCGACCGACATGATCGAGCGTGCCGCGCAAGGCCTCATCGATCGGCACGGTCGTGACGTCGTCGACAATGTCGACATCTTGATCACGCACGCGCAGATGCCGGACATGCCGTTCTACGGCGGCGGCGGCGCGATCGCGCACCGGCTCGGCATGCGACCGTCCTGGGTGCTGGATCTGCACAACGGCGGCTGCGCGGCATTCGTGTTGGCGCTCAATGTCGCTCGGCGACTGATCGCCTCGGGAGAGGGACGGACGGCGCTGATCGCGGTTGCACAGAACGCGGCCGGGCAGGTGTTCGACCAGCCGGGAGTGCGCCGCAAGGCCCAGGCCGCGATTCCCGGAGACGGCGCCGCGGTCGGGCTGGTCGCGCTGTCGGACCAGTCACCCATCCTGGACGTCGAATGCCGCACGTACGGTGAGTACGCCGGCGACATGACGCTGGCCATCGATCCGGCGCGGAAGTGGTGGCAGCCCGGGCCGGGCGAGGCGTGCATCGGGTTCACCGAGACCAAGATCGCCAAGGTGTTGGCCCGTGGCAATCGTCAGGTGCCCGAGGTGGCGTTCGCGGTGTGCGACCGAATCGGCTTGAGCAGCAAGGACATCGACTTACTCGTCACCAACCAGCCCAACCGGGTGTTCCTGCGCAATTGGCGCGAGGCTCTGGAATTGCCCGAGTCGCGGCACCTCGACACCTACGACGAGTGCGGCAACCTGTTCGGGGCCGGCATCCCGGTGAACCTGGACCGTGCCATCTCCGACGGGCGGCTCGAGGCCGGTGACGTGGTCATGATGGCGGCGTTCGCCCATGCCGGCGACTTCGCCGGCGCCGCCGCGGTGCGCTGGGGAGGTCGCGGCTGATGGGCGAGCCGGCGCTCTGCACCTCGGCGACTGCCGAGATCATCGCCGCGTTGCCGCAAGCGATCGACCCGCACGCCCTGTCGCTCAACGAAAGCCCTTTCCCGCCGTTGCCTGCCGTGCGCTCGGCACTCGCGCACAGTCTGGACTCGGCCAATCGTTACCCCGAGTTCCTACCGGGCCAGATGCCCCGCATGATCGCCGACCGAATCGGGCTGAACGACGATCAGGTGGTGGTCGGACCGGGAGCGTCCGGGGTGGCGATGCAGGTATTGCACGCGGTCACCCGGCCCGGCGATCGAATCGTGATGAGCACACCGACGTTCGACGGCTACCCGATCTTCGCTCAGATGGCGCGGCTGGCGCCGGTCAGTGTTCCCCTCGACCCCTACGGCTATCAGGACCTGGTGACCATGGCCGAGGCGGCGACCGACGCCAAGGTAGTCGTGTTGTGCCGCCCGCACAATCCGACCGGCACCCTGGAGGCGATCTCGTCGATCGAATGGTTCTTGAACCAGGTGAGCAGCAACACCATCGTGCTGCTCGACGAGGCGTACGTCGAATTCGTCGCGTCGCGGTACCGGATCGACGGACCCGAACTGGTGCGCCGCTTTCCCAACGTCGTTGTGCTGCGGACCTTTTCCAAAGCATACGGACTGGCGGGGCTACGCATCGGGTACGGGTTTGCCGCGCCTGAGCTGGCATCGACGATCTCGGGCCTGCAACTGCCGTTCGGGATGAGCAACGTCAGCGTGGCCGCGGTGGCCGCCTCCTACGACGCCGAAGACCAGCTCGGGCAGCGCATTCGGCGGATCACCTCGGAGCGCAATAACCTGCGCCTACGGCTGATGGCGATGGGCGTCTACAGCATGGACTCGCACGCCAACTTCGTCTACTTGCCCATGGCGCGGCGGCCCTGGCAGGAGGTGTTCGCCGAAGCGGGCCTGCGGGTCCGCTACTACGACGACGGCGGCGCACGCATCTCGGTCGGAGAAATGTCGTCGACCCTGGCGGTGCTGACCGCGGTGGAAAAATCAATGGTATGAAGGGGCGTGGCCCCGACCCGACCTGATAACCGCGACCCCATCGCGGTCGCACGCGCGAATTGGGAACGGGCCGGCTGGGGTGACGTCGCCGAGGGAATGGTCGCGGTGACCTCGGTAATGCGGGCGCATCAGATTCTGCTTGCTCGCGTCGAGAATGCCTTGCGCCCTTACGATTTGAGCTTTTCACGCTTCGAGTTGTTGCGCCTTCTGGCGTTCAGCCGCAGCGGGGCGTTGCCGATCACCAAGGCATCCGATCGGCTGCAGGTGCACGTCACCAGCGTCACCCACGCCATCCGACGACTGGAGGCCAACAAGCTGGTGGAGCGGGTGCCGCACCCCACCGACGGGCGCACCACGTTGGTGCAAATTACGGATTTGGGCCGGTCGACCGTCGAGGACGCCACCGTCACGCTCAACGAGCAGGTGTTCTCCGACGTCGGCATGTCAGAACACGAGTCGCGGGCGCTGGTGTCGTCGATCGAGACGCTGCGGCGAAACGCCGGCGACTTCTAGTCGGTCAGGGCGGGCACGGCTTCGACGCGAAAGTGTCAGTAGCGACGCTGCTACTCGCGGTTCACGTCGGTACTTGCACTTTCGGCGCCAGTTTTCCAAGCTAGTCGGTCAGGGCGGGCACCGGAATCGTCGCGGTGACCGCGGTCCCGGAGCCGGGCCGCGAGCGGATGTTGAGCCGCCCGCCGACCAACTCGGCGCGTTCGGCCATCGACAGCACGCCGTAGCCGCCCATCTCGTCGCCGCCCAGCGGATGCTCGAAAGTGTCGAAACCTACTCCGTTGTCGACGATTTCGAGGCGTGCGGTGGGCCCGTCGTCAATGGCGAAGCGCACCCGCGCGACCGACGCATTGGCGTGCTTGACGATGTTCTGCAGGCCTTCCTGGGCGATCCGGTACAGCGCGATTTCGATGTGCTCGGGCAACCGGACATCGGCGAGGTCGAGTTCGGTGTCCAGCTGCGGGATCGAGCGAGCCAGGCTGGCCAGCCCGCCGGACAGACCCAGGTCGTCGAGTACCGGCGGCCGCAGGCCGCTGATCGCGGCTCGGGCTTCGCCCAGCGTCAAACCGACCAGTTCACGCGCCTCGGCAAGCTGGCTGGACGCCTCGGCGGCATCCGTGCCGACGGCCCGGGCCGCCGCGTCGAGGCGGTAGGACAGCGTGATCAGGCGCTGGGAGATCCCGTCGTGGATGTCGCCGGCAACCCGGCGGCGTTCGATCTCCTGCGCCTCGATGACCTGTTCGACGAACAACTCGTGGGCCCGCTCCCTGGCCACCAGCTGCCGGTGCAACCGCGCCTGGTGCATGGCGCCGGCGATCAGGCGGCCGATGACGCGCAGCAATTCGACGTCGCGGTCAGTGAATTCGCGACGGGCGACGGTGTGCACGTTCAACACGCCGACCAGTCCACCCGGGTCGGTCTCCATTGGCATCGAAACCATCGACGTGAAGTCGCGCCCGCGCAGCGACTGGATCGGCAGGTAGCGGGGGTCGGCCTCCTTGTCGTCGGTGATGACCACCGGCTCGCGGTGTTTGGCCACCCACCCCGAGATGCCAGATCCCAACGGCAGTCGAATCTTTCCCACTTGGCCGTCGAACGGTGGCGTCGCGCCGGCCAGCGTCAGCGAGCGGTCACTGTCGTCGAGCACGTGGACGAAGCACACGTCGGTCCCGGTGGCGGCGGTGATCATTCGAGCCGCCGCGGCGGCTAGCGGCTCGACCCCGGGACCGCTCGACGCGGCCTGGATGAGCTCGCGCAGCAACGCCAATTCGCGATCGGTGTCGACGAGGTCATGCACGGCATGGGATTGGCGACGAGAGGGGCTCATTGATAGATGCCTTCGCGCAGGGCGGTAGCCACCGCGCCGGTGCGATCGCTGACACCGAGCTTGCGGTAGATCGCCCGCAGGTGGCTCTTGACGGTCTCCTCGCCGATCACCAGTTTGGTGGCTATCCCGCGGTTGGACAGCCCGCTGACCATGCAGGACAGGATCTCGCTCTCGCGTTGCGTCAGTCCTTGTCGCGCGCCCGGCCAGAATTCGTCGCGCTGCATCCGGGCTGCGGTGTCGGCGGCGCGGGCTGCCATCCCCGGATCGATGACCGTGTCGCCCTGGTGGGCCCGCTCCAGCTGACGGACCAGCTCGTCGCTGCTGATGCTCTTCAACAGGTAGCCGCTCGCACCGACCCGCAGCGCCTGGTAGAGGTACTGCTCGTCGTCGTAGACCGACAGCATCACGACTTTGCGGTTTGACCCGCGCTCGCGAAGCATCTTGCACAGGTCCAGTCCGCTGGAGCCCTGCATGCGTACGTCGCAGAGCACGACGTCGGGCTGCAGCGTGTCGACGACCTCCAACGCACGCTCCACCCCGACGGCCTGCCCGACGACCTGCACTCGGTTGTCGAACGAGGTCAGCATCGCCTTGAGTCCTTCGATGACCATCTCGTGGTCGTCGACCAAGACGACGCGGACCGGCGCAGAAAACATGGCCCCACCCTAGGCAAAAGCGACCGTTTGGCCATCCGAATCCCCCTAATGGGGGAGGCTAGGTCAGGTCGATTGGGGGCACCCTGTGAGGCGTGCGAGCCAAGGGGAGAGCCCGTCCGACCCGGACGTTCTGGTGGGACCGCGAGTCGCGGACCGAAACCGACGACTTGCGTGCGGTGATTTTCGACGCCGATACGGTGCTCGCTCGGGTCGAGCACGACTGCGACATGGCGGCCAGGACGGATCTGATCGACGCGGTGATGAGCCTATTCGTCGCGGGCATCTGGGTGGGCGTGGTCAGCGCCCGACCCCGGGCCGAAGTCGAGACGATGGTGCGTCACCTTCTCGGCGACGGCCTGGTCGAGACGATCGTGACGGTCGATGACTTGCCCGACGCCGCCGGGGGTCCGGCTGACGGGGGAGAGCTCTATCGGCTGGCGTTGTGGGAGATGGGAATAACGTCCTGCGCCGCGCTGGCCGTCACGGGTCCCGACGGGCTTCGGGCGTCGGCGACGGCGGGTGTGCCCGCGGTGGTCGTCGACGAGCCGCTATCGGCGACCAGTTGCCAACAGGCGCACCGCCGCTGGCAATTACGGCAAGCTGCGTAGAAAGCCAGCCGTTCACATCGACGTTTTGCAGCGGAATGTCGAGTGGGTGCCTTCAAAACGTCGATTTGAGCGACTCTGTACGTCAACGCAATTAGCCGCGTAGCGTTTCGATGATCGCGCTGAAGTCCTTGTCGGGGTTGGTCGCTGCGAATGTGGCGTACATCTCGGCGGCGTGGCTGCCCAGCGGCGCGCTCGAGCCGGTCGAGTGGACGGCGTCCATCGCCAGCCCCAGGTCCTTGTTCATCAGCGCGGTGGCAAAGCCGGGTTTGAAGTCGTTGTTGGCCGGCGACGTCGGAACCGGGCCGGGCACTGGGCAATTGGTGTGCACCGCCCAACAGTTGCCGGTTGCGCCGGTGATGACGTCGAACAGCGACTGAGCCGACAGCCCGAGCTTGTCGGCCAGCACGAACGCTTCGCCGATCGCGATCTGGTGTACGGCCAGCACCATGTTGTTGCACACCTTGGCGGCCTGCCCGGCTCCGGCATCGCCGCAGTGAATGATCTTGCCCGCCATTGGTTCCAGCACCGGACGGGCCCGCTCCAGCGCATCGCTGTCGCCGCCGACCATGAACGCCAGCGTGCCGGCGATCGCGCCTTTGACACCACCGGACACGGGTGCATCGAGTTGGGCCACGCCATGCTTGGCCGCCAAAGCGTGTACCTCGCGGGCGTCGTCGACGGAAATCGTTGAGCTGTCGATGAATAACGTTCCCTGATCGACAGCGGGCAGGATGTCGCCGTAGCAACGCTTCACCAGATCGCCGTTCGGCAGCATCGTGATCACGACATCGGCACCGGTCGCCGCCGCCGCCCCGCTGTCCAGCACCTGGACGCCGTTGCTTGTCGCGGCCTCGACCGCGGCCGGCACCGGGTCGAACCCGCGGACGGTGTGGCCGGCGTCGACCAGGTTTTTCGACATCGGACCGCCCATGTGGCCGAGCCCTAGAAACGCGACCGTGAAGGGATCAGTCATGGCTCTCCTAGGCGTTTGCGCGGACTCGGGCGGCTTCGGCTCGTCCCACGACCACCCGCATGATCTCGTTGGTGCCCTCGAGGATGCGGTGCACCCGGAGGTCGCGCACGATCTTCTCCAGACCGTATTCGCGCAGATAGCCGTAGCCGCCGTGTAGTTGCAGGGCTTTGTCCGCGACGTCGAAACACGAGTCGGTGACGTAACGCTTCGCCATCGCGCAGAGCGCGACCTTGTCGTCGGCGTTGCCGTCCAGCGCGGCGGCCGCTCGCCACAGCATCAGCCGCGAGGTTTCCAGCGCGGTGGCCATGTCGGCCAACGTGAATCGGATGGTCGGCTCGTCGAGCAGAGGAGCCCCGAACGCTTCGCGGTGCGCGACGTACGTCGCGGCCTTGTCGTAGGCGGCCTGCGCGCCGCCCAGCGAACACGCGGCAATGTTGATCCGGCCGCCGTTGAGGCCGTTCATCGCGATGCCGAAGCCGCCGCCTTCACCATCCGCGCCGCCGAGCATCGCGTCGGCGGGCACCCGCACACCGTCGAGGATGACCTGTGCGGTCGGCTGCGCGTTCCAGCCCATCTTCTCTTCGTGAGCGCCGAAACTGAGCCCGGGCGTGCCCTTTTCGACGATGAACGCCGAAATCCCACGCGGGCCACTCGATCCCGTCCGGGCCATGATCACGTAGACGTCCGAGGCGCCCGCACCCGAGATGAACTGCTTGACGCCGTCGAGTACGTAGTCACCACCCTGCCGAACCGCTTTGGTGCTCAACGCGCTGGCGTCCGAACCCGCACCCGGCTCGGTCAGGCAGTAGCTGGCGATTGCGTCCATGGACGCCAGCCGCGGAATCCAGCCCTTGCGTTGCTCGGCGGTGCCGAATGTGTCGACCATCCATGCGCACATGTTGTGGATCGACAGGAACGCCGCGGTCGTCGGGTCGGCCATCGCGAGTTGCTCGAAGATCCGCACCCCGTCGAGACGGCGCAGCGCGCTGCCGCCCACGTCGTCGCGGCAGTAGATCGCGGCCATACCCAGTCCGGCCGCCTCGCGCAGTTCGTCGATCGGAAAGTGGTGCGTGGCATCCCATTCCAGGGCATACGGGGCAATCTTCTTGGCGGCGAACGCGGCGGCCGTCTCGGCGATGACCCGCTCGTCGTCGTCCAGGCTGAACAGTTCCATCCCGGGCTACTTCATGGTCGGGATGGAGAACTCCGCGCCATCCTTGATGCCCGACGGCCACCGCTCGGTGACGGTCTTGACCTTGGTGTAGAACTGGATCGACGCGGGGCCGTGCTGGTTCAGGTCGCCGAAGCCGGACCGCTTCCAGCCGCCGAAGGTGTGGTAGGCGACCGGCACCGGGATCGGCACGTTCACGCCGACCATGCCGACCTGCACCCGGGACACGAAGTCGCGGGCCGCGTCGCCGTCGCGGGTGAAAATTGCCACGCCGTTGCCGTATTCGTGTTCGGTGGGCAGGCGCAACGCGTCTTCGTAATCGTGCGCGCGGACGATGCACAGCACGGGACCGAAGATCTCGTCGGTGTAGATCGACATGTCGGTGGTGACGTGATCGAACAATGTCGGCCCGATGAAGAAGCCCTTCTCCAGGCTCTGGTCGTCAAAGGTGAGCTCGTCGGTGGTGCGCTCGCGGCCGTCGACCACCAGGTCGGCGCCGGCCTCGACGCCCTGGACGATGTAGTCGCGCACCCGTTTGAGGGCGGCCTCGGTGACCAGCGGGCCGTAGTCGGCCTTCGGGTCCAGGCTGTGGCCGACCCGCAACTGGTTGATGCGCTCAACCAGCCTGTTGCGCAACCGGTTTGCCGTCTCTTCCCCGACGGGAACGGCGACGCTGATCGCCATGCAACGCTCACCCGCGCTGCCGTAGCCGGCCCCGATCAGCGCGTCGACCGCTTGGTCGAGGTCGGCGTCCGGGAGGACGATCATGTGGTTTTTGGCGCCGCCGAAGCACTGCGAGCGCTTGCCATTGGCGGCCGCGGTCTCGTAGATGTACTGCGCGATGTCGGAGCTGCCGACGAATCCGACGGCCTCGATGTCCGGGTGATGCAGGATCGCGTCGACGGCTTCCTTATCGCCCTGGACCACCTGGAACACACCGGGGGGAAGGCCCGCTTCGAGAAACAGCTCGGCCAGACGGACCGGCACCGACGGGTCGCGCTCGGAAGGCTTGAGAATGAACGCGTTTCCGCATGCGAGCGCGGGGCCGGCCTTCCACAGCGGGATCATCGCCGGGAAGTTGAACGGCGTGATGCCCGCGACCACGCCGAGCGGCTGGCGGATCGAGTAGACGTCGATGCCCGTGCCGGCGCCCTCGGTGAACTCGCCTTTGAGTAAATGCGGGATCCCGATGGCGAATTCGATGACCTCGACGCCGCGCTGAATGTCGCCCTTGGCGTCCGGGACGGTCTTGCCGTGTTCCAGGGAAAGGAGTTCGGCCAACTCTTCCACGTTCGCGTTGACCAACTCGACGAACTTCATCATGACCCTGGCACGGCGCTGGGGGTTGTAGGCGGCCCATTCCCGTTGCGCCTTCTTGGCCGAAGCCACCGCGGTGTCGACGTCAGCGGCCGAGGCCAGCAGCACCTGTGCCTGCACCTCGCCCGTGCTCGGGTTGAGCACATCGGCGGTCCGGGTCGAAGACAGGTCGCTACGGCGCCCGTCGATGAAATGCGGAATCTTCTGAGTCATGGGTGTCCCTCGGACATAGAACGTCAGCAGTCAGGTTACTAGGACATCCTAGTAACCTGACTGCACCGGTGGCAAGGGCGCTGGCAGAGGCGTTGAGCGGGCTCGCCTACGACGCTGCGCGGCCCGCGCGTCCAGGACAGAAAGCTTGGGTGGACACCCGAACGAACAAGACCATCGAGCGCTGGTATTGGTCGAGCGGGTTGATCGGGGCATCGTCGTATGCGGCATACGCAAGCTTGTCCGCGATGTCGGCCGGCGATTCCCCGTTGGCGAGGTCCGCACATACCTGATGACCGGCCGCGATGACGCTGGGGATGCCGTCGTTGGCCGGGATGCCTGCACTGTCGAGCATGGCTAGGAAGTTGTCGTCTTGGGAGGTGGCGAATGCCGGGGGCGCCCATGCGACTGCAGCGCAAACGAAGGCCGCACCGATCATTGGCGAGGGCTTCACTGCAGTGCTTGTCCGCCCGGATGGGTGGTCTGCCAGATCTGCCCGCCGGAGTGGTCGCGTTCTGGGCACAGGTAGTGCATTGCGTCCGCGACGAACACCGTCGACTGGTTGTCGTCCAGCCTTGTCTGCTCGTGCACGGCCGTGCCGACTTCGTCCCCGTTCATGGTGGCAAGCAAATCGCAAGCACTGTGGGCCGACGTCAGTAGGACGGCATCGGAGGGCCCCGCGATTCCGTCGGCTTTGAGTTGGGCCAGCAAGGCGTCGTCAGGCGAGGCATGCGCCAGCGGTGCGGCGAACAGCGCGACCCCGGTCATCGCTGTCGCGGCCCACCGCTTTGCCCGCCGTTTCGTCATCCCTCAGGAATACCGCACTCGAACCATCGGGCGTTAGTCGCCGCCACCGGTGTGGTTGGCGCTGGTCTTGCTGTGGTCTTCGGTTTTGAGCACGGTCGTCTCGTCCTCGCCGGTGCCTTTACCGGGAGCGTTGCCCTTGAGGTATTTCTTGCCGGGCTCGCCACCCTCGTCGAGTTGCTTCGGGCAGTACGCCTTCGCCGAGATCACCGCGAATTGCGCGGCACCGTTCTCGGTGAGAGCCGGATTGCTCTCCTGCAGGTGCTGAATGAGATGCAAGCCGTGCATCCCGTTGTGCAGTGCACCGCACACGGCCTGGCCCGCGCTGACGGCCTGCCCCGGATCGGAGAAGCCGATTCCGACCTTCTTCAAGTCGGCGATGAACGCGCCGTTGTTGTCGTCGGTGGCCGGCTCGTCGACGCCGGGTTCGGCGTGTGCCGGCGTGGCGAGCGCCAGACCCAGCGATATGCCGACCAGAGCGAGTAGTTGTTTCATCGATCCCCCTTAACCTGTTTCAGTTGCGGCCTTTTGGACCGCTGCCGTGGCTTTGCCGTCGGTGAGATGCACGGCGTGGATGCCTGGTTTTGTCGACAGCTTGGCGACCAGGTCGTCGAGTCCGGCCTCGTCGACGTTCCAGTGCTGGACCTCGTCGGGTGCCTCTTGCAGCTTCGCGATGACCTTGTCCAACGGGACCGGCCCCTTCGAGCGCGTCGGTGTCACCACCTTGGCGCGTACACCCGTCGAGGCGACGACGCGAGATGCGGGGCTCCCCAGCGCACCGCCGGCCAAGCTGCCCAAGGTGGCCTGGTTGAGCGCGCTCAGCGGCGCTTCCATGGTGGGAGCGGCCGTCGCGGCAAAGGCGCCGTCCGGCAAGGAGGTTGCGGCGAGCCTGATCGCCGGGGTCGCTCCGGCCCAGCTGGGCGGCACCGACAGCTTGCCGATCGTGTGCGCGCCGCCGATCGCTGCCGCCGCGGCTTTGGGTGCGATACCGAGGCCGCCGGCATGTCCCGGTGACGAGAGCCCGGCGCCCAGCGATCCGAGCCCGATGCCGTGGCTCCACGGCTGGTAGACGAAGAAGTTCTTCCACTGCGAGATGCCCATGCTGGTCGAGCTGTTGACGACGTTGGTGTACGTCGCCTGACTTCCGACGCTGTTGGCGAAGCTGAACACGCCCTGGTACAGCGACTGCAGGTTGGAGCCGCCCGGGATGAGGCCGAACGCGTTGGTGAAGAAGTTCGTGTAGGAGGTATTGAGATTGGTCAGGGCCGTCGAGAACGAGTTCGTGATGGTCTCGATCTCGGTGAGGATTCCCGAGGGGTCCAACGGTGCCGCGGCGGCGGCCTGCGTGGCGGCAGCCTGCGCGGCGGTCCCGCTTGGGTTGGTCGTCTCCGGCGCCTCGGTGAACGAGCCCAATCCCGACGTCGCCGATTGCGACGATGCCGAGTACCCGGTGATGGCAGCCACGTCCTGTGCCCAGAACTGCTCGTACTCCGCTTCGAGGGCGGCGATCGCCGCGTTGTACTGGCCGAAGATGTTGGCCTGCAACAGCGTCAGCAATTCAGCGCGGTTTGTCGCGATCTCGGCCGGCGGAACGGTCGCCGCCAACGCCGTGTCGTAGGCGCTGGCCGCGGCCCGGGCTTGGCCCGCGGTCTGCTCTGCCTGGCCGGACGTCGTCGACAACCAGGACACGAACGGCGCGGCGGCCGCGGCTGCGGCCTCAGCCGACGGGCCGGTCCAGTCGCCGCCGACCAGGCCGGCAATTGTCGACTCGAATTGGGTTGCGGTCGACTGCAATTCGCTGGACAACGCGTCCCAGGCCGCGGCCGCGGTCTGGAGCGACTCCGCTCCCGGACCGGCGTAGATCTTGGCGGAGATCAGCTCCGGCGGCTGCGCTGCGAAATCGAAAACCATTGCTGACTCTCCTTATTCCGCGCTCGGCGGGATGACGATGATGGTGGCGCTGGTGGCGATCTCGTCGGCCGCCACCGCGCCGGGGACGCGGTAACCCTGACCAACGGCCGCGCGGGTGGCGGTACCGCCGATGGCCCGTCCGGCGAGGCTGGATAGCGCCGTCTGGCCGAACATGCCGGGCTGGGCGAGTCCCATCTCGGGGGCCGCGTCGACCGCGGATGCCTCCATCTCGGCCGCGACCGAGCGGACCGCGGGTGTGGCGGCGGCCCAGTTCTGCGGCACCGACAGCGAACCGATGTAACTGGCCCGCCCGACCGATGCCAGCGTCTCGGCGCTGCCCGCCCCGGAGTACGAACCGCTCAGCAGCCCGCTGTGCAGCAACGGCGACAGCGCCCCGGTGATGGGAGTCGGGTGGAGTAGCGGCCCGATGCCCTGAATGCCGACACCGAGGCCCGGGATGCTGATAGACGCCTGGTAGAAGCTCCTGATCGCGCCGGAGGCATACCCCAAGGGGCTGAACGGCCCGGCGAGGAACGTGCTGATGCTGCTGTTCAGCGCGCTGATCAACTTCGACACGCTCGACACGCCGCCCGTCACGTCCGGGGGCAGCGTCGCCGTGATGGCCGGTATTCCCAGCGAGTTGATGAACGCGGTCTGAGCGGCCGTCAATTGTGTGCTGAAGCTGGTGATGTCGGTGTTCAGCGTCGTCAACTGGGTGTTGATCTGCGTCAGGAACGCCAGGAGATCGCTCGTGGCGTCAGCGGGCTGGGATGCCGCTGCCTGCGCGGTGGACGCCGCCTGGCTGGCCTGCCCGCTGTCGTTCGTCGTGGCTGGTGCCTCAGTGATGGCCGGCAGCTGGGTCGCCGCCCCCGCGGCGCCGGCGTAGGCGTACATCGCTCCCGCATCCTGAGCCCAGAATTCGGCGTAGGCGGCCTCAGTCGCGGCGATGGCCGGTGTGTTGATGCCGAGGAAGTTGGTGGCGACCAACGCCGCCAGCAAGGCGCGGTTTGCCGCAATGACCGGCGGCGGGATGCTGGCGGCGAACGCAGCCTCGTAGGCGGCTGCGGCAGCCTGTGCCTGCGCCGCCGTCTGCTCGGCTTGGGCTGCGGTCGTGCTCAACCACGCGGTGTACGGCGCCGCCGCGCTGGCTGCAGCCTGCGACGAGGGCCCCTGCCAACTCGAGGTCAACTCGGTGAGCGTGGAGGCGTAACCGGCCGCGGTGGTCTGCAGCTCGCTCGCCAGCGCCTCCCACGCCGCGGCGGCGGCCAGCAGCGGCGCCGACCCCGGACCCGTGTAGATCTTGCCGGAGTTGATCTCCGGCGGTAGCGCCCCGAAATCGAAAACCATCCGTGTCCCTCGCTCGGCTGTGTGGTCCCCAGAGCCCCGCGCCGGTACGCGCAGGGCGATTGAAAGCTTCACGAAGCGTTCCTCCGCAGCTGGCAATTCAGTGCACAGCGCCTGGCAGCTGCCTGGAACGATTCCGCAGCCAGAAGATTAGTGAGACTCAGCGGTTCGACGGACCGAGCTGTCGTACGGCGGGGTCGAAACGCCGGCGCTGGTGTGCCGCTCCGACCTTGCCGAAGGTGGGCGCGACTGGTCGTGAAAACAGGCCTTCAGCTGCGCTATTGGAGGGGCGAGTGGTGGCATCGATCCGGCTCGCAAAAAGTGAATGGCAGGGGGCCAACAATAAAAATCTGGTTATCCAAAATCCCGGACCCCGCGGGCTCGGTCAGACCGCGCGGACGAGGCTCGTTGCCAGCGTTTTTTACGGTGAGATTCTTAACGGCGGCTGTGAGCGGGAGTATGGCGGCGCCGACGGTGTTCGAGCACCTCGATACGCACGCGGGCCGGCCGGGTACGACGCCCGCGGCATCGTGAGATCGGCCGGCACTGGCCTCCTCGTCTTCCCATCCGGCATAGTTGGTCTTACGGTTCTCGCACAGGCCACCGTTAGACCGCTTCGCGCGCCGTCGCGAAGTTCGTATTGAGGAGACATGCACATGTCATTCGTGACCACTCAGCCCGAAGCCCTGAGCTCGGCAGCGACCGCCCTGGGCGGCATTGGCTCGTCCTTCTCGGCCCAGAATGCCGCCGCGGCCGGCCCGACGACCGGCGTCGTACCTGCTGCGGCCGACGAAGTGTCGGCGTTGACCGCTGCCCAGTTCGCCGCTCACGCGCAGCTCTACCAAGCCGTCGCCGCCCAGGCGGCCGCGATTCACGAGCAGTTCGTGAACACGCTGGGCACCAGCGCCGGTTCCTACGCAGCGACCGAGGCCGCCAACGCCGCGTCAGCTGGCTAGCACCTACCTTTCCGTCGGCCGGGCACCTTAACGGTGTCCGGCCGACGTCTTTTTGTCCAAGTACGCTGCACGATTGGACGGTGTGCTCCACACACGACAGGTAGGAACAGCGGTGGCGGAATCCGTGTCGATTGCGACGACAGCCTTGGCCGAAGCCGAACGTCTGGTGCAGGGGGGCGAGTTCGCGGCTGCCGTTACCGTGCTGGAGGACGTCGTCGATGACGACCCGACGCTCCCGGTGCTGTACCTGTTGGCATCCACCACCCTGGAACTCGGTGAGCTCGACAAGGCGTTGCATTACGCCACGCGCGCGGTGGACACCGACCCGTCGTCCGCGCCTGCTCACGATGCGCTCGCGAGAGTGTATGTCGCGCAGGAGAATTACGGCCTGGCGCTGTCGGAGCTCGAACAGGTCGCCGCCCTCGGTCGCGAGGAGCGCCTCGCGGCAGCGCCCGCTCAATACTCGGTTCCGGCTCATTTCGCCCTGCACAATGTCGAACAGCTCGAGCACATCATGGCCAGCAACGACCAGCAGCAGGCGTCCGTCAACGGATTCGTCAGTGGGCTCGAAGGTATGCGTCAGGGCCTGAGCGAGGTCATCGATGCCGCTGACGGCGAGCCGCCGTGGATATCGCTGAACCCGATCAACGGCCGGATGCTCGCCGACCCGCCCTACGTGAGGGTTGCCGAGGAGCGACTGCCCTCATACCTGAACCCGGCTGTCGACTACGTGCCTATCCGGCAAGAACTCGCGGCCGGCAGAGAAGTTCAGGTGATCGACGACTTCTTGACACCGGACGCACTGGCACAGCTGCGACGGTTTTGCCTCGAATCCACGGTCTGGCGGCACGCCTACCCGTTCGGCTACGTCGGGGCGTTTCCCCAACACGGATTCGCCAGCGTCTCCCTTTTCGCGGTCGCAGAGGAGTTCGCTGCGGCGATGGGTGAGCCATTCGCCGACTTCCAGTTGGCCGCCTGGTGGGCCTTCGTCTACGACGGCCATCTGCCGGGTACCGACATCCACGGCGATGACGCCGACTACTCGCTGAACGTGTGGATCACCCCCGATTCGGCGAACCTCGACCCGGACAGCGGCGGCCTGGTGATGTGGGACAAGAAGGCGCCCAGCGACTGGAGTTACGACGACTACAACTCCGGCGGCGAGAAGGTTCGCGAGTTCCTCGAGGCGCAGAACGCGGAATCGACCGTGATTCCCTATCGAGAGAACCGCGCAGTCCTGTTCGAGGGACACCTCTTTCACAAGACCGACGACTTCACGTTCGCACCCGGATATCTCAACCGGCGACGCAGCGTAACCATCCTGTTCCGCCGCCGCAAAGGCTAGTCACGGGCTGCTCCGTGTAACCCGAGACGCTATGGACCACTGACAGGCAAGATTCTCGGCGGAGCCACGCTTTCGACAGGCAGGCAGCATGTGACGGCACACGGTGATTCTGTCGCCCCGCGACCGCTGCGGTTGGTGCCCGGCGACGGATACCCGGACTGGGAAGCGGTCTACCAGGACAACGCCACCTGGGTATACCGCACGATCTATGCCCGCGTCGGCAACCGGGCCGACGCCGAGGACCTCACCGCAGAGGTGTTCCTCGCCGCGTTGCGGCCCCTGCGATTGACGGCCAGTGTCGGCGAGATCCGCGGCTATCTGCGGACCACCGCGCGAACCGTGCTGGCCGCCCATTGGCGCGAGACGTTGGGCCGCGAGATCACCTCGATCGACGATATCGAGCAGCCACCCGAAAGCGAGCAGGCCATCAGCACCGCGCCGCAGCGGGTCGCCGGTGTCCTCGCACAGTTGCCGGACAACTATCGACGAATCCTGGAACTTCGCTTCCTGCACAACCGTTCGATCAAGGAGTCGGCGGCCGAACTAGGGGTTAGTGTCGCCAATGCCAAGGTGCTCCAGCATCGGGCGTTGCGACTGGCCGCGCAGGTCAACGAAGAGGGCGGATCATGAACACGCGAGCATTGCGCTCCTACATCGACGACCTGCTGCGCGGCCGTCGCCCAAAGCCGTTCCGGCCCGACGACTTCGAGGCCGCCCAGATCCGAACCGCGATCGACCTCCAGTCCGCGCGCCCGGACAGCGACGCGCCGCGTCCGGAATTCTTGACCGATCTGCATCGGCGACTCGCCGCCCAACAAGACGGTTCCGCGCGGACCGCGCCGACGGCGAATGCCACCCGTCGCAGCGTCATCGTCGGCACGTCGGCCGCTGCGGCGGCTGCGGTCGCGGCGGTGTCCATCGACCGCGCATTGATCGACGGCACGCAGGTCGCCCAGCGGAACAACGACGGGCCGCAAGAGCTCACGCCCAACACCGGGCGCTGGGTCCGGGTCGCGGCGAGTGGTGACGTATCCGAAGGCGCCATGCGGCCTTTCGACGTGGGCTCGGTGATCGGATTCGTCCGTCGGGTCGACGGTAAGCCCGAGGCCGTGTCGGGTGTCTGCACCCATCAGGGCTGCCGGCTGTGGTTCGACGCACCCGACGATCGGTTGCGCTGCCCGTGCCATACGACGTCGTTTACGCCCGCCGGTCTGGTGCTGACCCATCAGCTGCCGATAGCGCCGAAACCGCTGCCCACGTTGATGGTTCGCGAGCAAGATGGCGTGATCGAAGTGTTCGTCCCGGCGTCTCCGAACGAGCCGGCCTGACGCTGTAACCCGCTGCCCTATCTCTTGGCGAGGCGTGATTGCACGCCACGATGGAGGTGTGTGGTCATGCGCGGACAACTCTGGGGCGCGCGCGTTCTGCTCTTGACGGTGACGGTGGCGGGGTGTTCGTCGCCGCCGCCGGCCAAGGCGCCGTCGGTGACGTTCGGTCCGGCGGCGTCCACACCGGGGATGGGCGGCATGTCGCCGATGCCGAACATGCCTGCGGGGCCGTCAGCTCCGACGGCCGGACCCTCGGCTCCGGTGGCCGGAAACGCGGTGTCCATCGACAACTTCGCGTTCTCACCGGCGACGATCACCGTCAAGGCTGGGAGCACGGTCACCTGGACCAACCGGGACGAGGAACCGCACACCGTTGTCGCCAACGACGGATCTTTCCACTCACCTGGAATGGGCTCGCAGGCAACGTTTTCCTTCACCTTCCCCAAAGCCGGCAGCTATGACTACGTCTGCTCGATCCACCCGTTCATGCGCGCCACCGTGGTGGTGACGCCATGACCGACGAGCCGCACACCATGAACCGGCGTCAACTCATCCGGCACAGCGCGTGGTTCGGCGCGGCGGTCGGCCTCGCGGTGGTCGGCGGCGAGGTCGTCTCCCACGTCGCCGGCACCGCCGACGCGGCACGCAGCCCGAGCCGGCCCGCGTTGCGTTTCGCTCAGGTCAGCGACAGTCACATCGGGTTCACGGGTAAAGCCAATCCTGATGTCGCAGGGTCGTTTACGCATGCGATCGGTCAGATCAACAACCTGGGCTACGAGCCTGATTTCGTGATCCACACCGGTGATCTGACACATCTGGCCACCCCCGGGCAGTTCGATCAGGTCAAGCAGATGATGTCCGGATTGCGGACCCAGCACGTCTTCACCGTTCCTGGCGAACATGACTCCATCGACGACGTCGGCCAAAAGTACCGCAGCGCGTTCGGTGCCGGGACACGAGGTGACGGCTGGTACAGCTTCGACATCGCCGGTGTGCACGTGATCGCGTTGGTGAACACGCTGAACCTCAAAAAGCTCGGGCATCTCGGTGTCGATCAGTTGGACTTCGTCGCCAAAGACGTGGCGGCGCTGCCGAGTGACACCCCGATCATCGTGTTCAGCCACATTCCGCTGTTCGCCATGTACCCGGATTGGGGGTGGGGCACCGACGACGCCGCCCAAGCGCTCAGCTACCTGCGCCGATTCTCGTCAGTCACTTGCCTCAACGGCCATGTACACCAACTGTTTTCCAAGACCGAGGGCAACGTGACGTTCCACAGCGGAACTACTACCGCCTATCCGCTACCGCATCCCGGTGACGGACCGGCTCCCAAGCCGGTGACACTGCCCGCCGGAAAGTTACGGGACGCGCTGGGCATCCGAGAGGTCAGCTACGACCGAGGTCACACCACACTCGCGCTGAAAGAAAAGACGCTGCAATGATTCTGATACGACTAGCGATCGCGGTGGCGACGGCGGTCAGCGGCGTCAGCCATGCGTATCTCTATATCCATGGCTATCACCATATCCCGATGATCGGATCTGCTTTTCTCGCGCAGGCAAGCGTCTCGCTCGCGCTCGCTCTGCTGATCCTGCTCGGCGGCCCGTGATGGCTGCAGTGGGCCGCCGCCGGCCTGGCCGGTGGCGCACTGGTCGCCTTCGTCTTGTCGCGCACCGTCGGGTTGTTCGGTTTCAGCGAAACCGGTTGGCAGCCAGCCCCACACGCGGCGATCAGCGTGATCGCCGAGTTGCTGACGGTCGGATTGTGGGCGATCACGCGTCCTGTCTTCGCCCGGTCAGGTACCAGGTGTGCATGACACCCTTGCCCTTCACGTCGATCTCGCCGCGCTCGGTGAACACGAAACGACCGCGCAGGCGGCGATACGTGTCGTCCGGCACCTGAATACGCCCGACCTCCGCGGTGGACTCCATCCGGGACGCGACGTTGACGGCATCGCCCCAGACGTCGTAGAAGAAGCGCTGCGATCCGACCACGCCGGCCACCACCGGACCGCAGGCCAAGCCAATGCGCAGCGGAACGGCACGACCACGCGAATCAGTTAGGCCGGCAACAGCTTCGGCGACGTCGAGGGCCAGATCGGCCAGCGCTTCGAGGTGGTCGGCGCGGGGTTCCGGGACGCCACTGACAACCATGTAGGCGTCGCCGCTGGTCTTGACCTTCTCCAAGCCGTGCCGCGTCACCAGCAGGTCGAGACTGCTGTAGAGGTCGTCCAGAAAACTGATCAACTCCTCTGGCGGCGTGTCGCTGGCCCGCTCGGTGTAGCCGGCGATGTCCGCGAAAAGGATTGACGCATCGTCGTATTTGTCCGCGATCACCGACCCGGGCCGGTCCTTGAGTCGTTGAGCGACGGCGCCGGGCAGGATGTTGGCCAGCAACGCTTCGGAACGCTGATACTCCTGCTCCAGAGCCGCCTCGGCGCTGGCGATCTGGCGTAAGCCGTACCAGACGATCGCGACCGCCATGACGCCCGCCGCGCCTGCGTTGACGACGAACCCCACGGTGATGAGCCACGAAAGTTCGGCGCCGGTATCGTGCGGGACGGTGAATTCCAGCGCGATGACAATGGCGACACCGACCACCGCCACCGCGACGGCCAGACCGACGCGTTCGATTCCGACGATCATCACTGCGGCCGCGCCCGTGATGAGAAGGTAGAACTGGACACCCGAGCCGGTACCTAGGTGCCAGCACAAAAAGGTGACGGCCGCATACACGACCGTGATGTAGGCCAGGGGCGGGGCGAGCTCGCCGAATCGGTAGAGCAGCGGAACCGTCGCCAGCACCGTGGCGACACCGAGGTCGACCAAGCCGATGTAACTCGGGCTCGGGCTCAAGACCAACTCCATGACGCCGAAGCCCGCGGTGATGGCGACGCCCATGGCGGTCGCCAACAGCAGCAACCGGCGGCGCCGGGCCGCGGCCGCGTCGTAGTGCCGATTCCGGGCTATCGCACACCCCGGCCGTTCGGCCTTGACGCTGACCATCAGCGCATCGTCTCACCCTGATCCCGTCTCGCGGTGCATTCTTGTCCGACCCCTTTGGCATTATCGAACGCATGTTCGAAGAAGCGTCGTCCGTCATCGACCGGCTGCGCGCTGCTGCGCGGGCGGAGAACCGCGCAGCGGGTGAGCGGCTGACCGTCGTCGGCGAATTGGATGTGCTGTGGCTGAGGCGATTCGGTGAGCGGGAGAGCTGGGGGACCGACACCCACGACGCGATCAACGACGAGATCGCGGCGGCGCTGGGCATCACGCGCAAGTTGGCGGACAGTTACCTGGAATACGCCCGGGCGCTGCGGCTGCGGTTACCGCGGGTCGGGGCGCTGCTGTGCGCAGGCGACATCGACTACCGGACCTTTCGGACCATCGTCTACCGCACCGATCTGATCACCGATCCCGACATACTGGCCGCCGTCGACGCCGACCTGGCGGTGAAAGTCCCACGCTGGCCGGGTATCACCCAGGGCCGGTTGGGTGGCTACGTGGATTCGGTCGTGGCGCGCGTCGACCGCGATGCAGTGCGGCGACGGCGGGAGCGCCGCGGTGGTCGCGAGTTCTCGATCTGGGGCGACGAAGACGGTCTTACCGAGGTTTTCGGCCGGCTCGTTACGACCGATGCGCATGCGGTCGATGCCCGGTTGGATGCGCTCGCGGCGACGGTGTGCGCCGACGACCCGCGGACTCGTAGTCAGCTTCGGGCCGACGCGATGGGCGCGCTCGCAGTCGGTGCCGATCGACTCGCCTGCCGCTGCGGACGGTCCGGCTGTCCGGCGGGATCGAAGCCGCCCGCAAGCCCGGTGGTGATCCATGTCGTAGCAGACGAAGCAAGCCTCCGGCCAAACGCGCCGAAGCCCGGCTCGTTGATCGGGTCTGACGCGCTCATCCCGGCTGAGTTGGTTGCCGAGTTGGCCCGTACTGCCAAGCTGCGCCCGTTGGTTCATCCCGCGGATGCACCGCCTGAACCGGGATACCGGCCATCGCGGGCGCTGGCCGACTTTGTCCGTTGTCGCGACCTCACCTGTCGCTTCCCGGGCTGCGATCAACCCGCGACACGGTCCGACATCGACCACACGGTTCCGCACGCCGACGGCGGAGCAACTCACGCCTCGAACTTGAAAACCCTATGCCGCCTGCACCATTTGATGAAGACCTTCTGGGGCTGGCACGACCGACAGCTCGCCGACGGCACGTTGATCTGGACGTCACCCGCGGGGCAGACTTATGTCACGACGCCCGGCAGCGCGGTGCTGTTCCCAAGTCTCTGCGCGCCGACCGGCGGGCTCGAGCAATCGCTCGGTCGGTCGTGCTGCGTCGACCGAGCCGCGATGATGCCCAGGCGGGTGCGAACCCGCGCGCAGAACCGGGCCAATTACATTGCCGCGCAACGGCATCACACTCGTAAAGTGCGTGAGTCTGCCGCCATCCCGCTCGTCGCGAACGACGAGCCGCCGCCCTTCTAGTCGCCGGTTATTTCTTGGACGGGATTACAATCACGACGATCAGCGTCAAAATACTGAAAAAGAATCCGAGGATTCCCCAGCCAATTGCGCTGCGGCCCTTGGTTCCTGCGATGATTGCGCAGACGATCGCGGCGATGACGCTGCCGATCGCGACGAAAATGCCTTTGATGCCACGCAAGATGAAGCCTGCGGCTTCCGGCTGGCTGTAGCTGGCCAGCAACAGTTGATGAAGCATGACGACCTCCTTGACGCCAAGACGGGGTCTTTAGTCTGAAACCCCAGCTAAAGGTACCCCCAACGGCAGGTAACCAACCGTCATTCAGTGGGCGTGTAAACCCTCGACAAAAGCCCGGGCCTCGTCCCAGGTCGGCAGCAGTCCCGCGGCTCGCACCTCGTCCAGCGTCGGCGCCGCGGCATCCCGGTCGGAGATCACCAATTCGTGACCGTCCGGCCACTCGATCGCCAGTGCCGGGTCGGTGGCGTTAATTGTATGTTCGCGTTGCGGGCTGTACTCCGAGGAGCACAGGTACATCACGGTCGAATTGTCCTCCAGCGCAAGGAAAGCATGGCCGAGTCCTTCGGAGATGTACACCGATTTGCGGCTGCGGTCGTCCAGCGTCACAGCGTCCCATCGACCGAATTTGGGGGAGCCCACCCGAATGTCGACCACGACGTCAAACACCGAACCCGATACGCAGGTCACGTATTTGGCCTGACTCGGCGGCAGTTGGGCGAAGTGCAGGCCGCGCAGTACGCCGGCCGCGGACACCGAGCAGTTGGCCTGGCGGACGTCGAGTCGATGGCCCGCGAATCCCGTGAATTCCCGGTCGGTGAGCCACTCGAAGAACAGGCCCCGCGAATCCGGATGCAAACGCGGAGTGATCTCCCATGCGCCGGCAATCTCGAGTTCACGGACCTCCACGTCACTGCCCCCGTTGTTCGTAGCGCGCCTCGACAGCGTCTTTGAGTGGCCGCCACCAGGATTCGTTGTCGCGATACCAGTCGATGGTGGCCCGCAGGCCTTCAGCGAAGTCGGTGTGCTTTGGTGCCCAACCCAATTCGGAGCTCAGCTGCGAGGGGTCGATCGCATAGCGGAGGTCGTGCCCGGTGCGGTCGATGACGTGGTCGAAGTCGTCGGGCTCACGGCCCATCAACTCGAGCAGGGTCCGCAGCACCGAAAGGTTGTCACGTTCGCCGTCGGCGCCGATCAGATAGGTTTGCCCGATCTGGCCCCCGTCGAGGATGCGGCGTACGGCGTCGTTGTGGTCGTCGACGTGGATCCAATCCCTGACGTTGGCGCCCGTGCCGTACAGCTTGGGCCGCCGGCCGGTCAGCACGTTAGTGATCTGACGTGGGATGAACTTCTCCACGTGCTGGAACGGCCCATAGTTGTTGGAGCAGTTGGAGATTGTCGCCCGCACACCGTAAGACCGCACCCAGGCTCGCACCAACAGATCCGAGGCGGCCTTGGTCGACGAATAAGGGCTCGACGGGTTGTACGGCGTGGATTCGGTGAACCGCTGCGTGTCATCGAGTTCGAGGTCACCGTACACCTCGTCGGTCGAGACGTGGTGCAGCCGCACGTTATACCGGCGCACCGCTTCCAGGATGGTGAACGTCCCGACGACGTTGGTCTGCACGAACGGCTCTGGGTCGGCGAGCGCATTGTCGACATGGGTCTCGGCCGCGAAATGCACCACCGCGTCGGACTCGGCGACCAGCCGCGAGACCAGCTCGGCGTCGGTGATATCGCCCTGAACCAGCGTGATGTCGCCCGAAACCGGGGCCAGCGACTCACGGCTGCCCGCATAGGTCATCGCGTCCAGCACGGTCACCGTGTCCTCGGGATGATTGCGCACAGTCGAGTGCACGAAATTGGCACCGATGAACCCGGCCCCCCCGGTGACCAACAACCGCATGGACAAGACCCTAGCGCGGCGGTCAGCTCAGGGGCGTCAATCCCAAAGGTCCGGCGAGAGATTCCAGCGCGCCGAGAAGCTTGCCGTCGGGTCCGCCCAGCACCTGGATGGCGACGTGATCGGCCCCGGCCTCGTGGTGCTCGTTGAGTCGGGTCGCCACCTGTTCGGGCGTGCCGTGTGCGACAACCGCGTCAATCAACTTGTCGCTGCCGGGTTTAGTGACATCGCTGTCGGTGAATCCGAGCCGGCGCCAATTGTTGACGTAATTGCTCAAGTCTAGGTAGAACTCGACGGTCCGGCGCCCGATGTCGCGGGCCTCGTCGGCGTTGTCGGTGAGCACGATCTTGTGCTCGGGAGCCAGGAACACCGTGTTGCCGACCAGTTCCCGGGCGTGGGCCGTGTGCTCGGGCGTGGTCAGGTACGGGTGGGCACCCGCACTGCGCTCGGCGGACAGCGCCAGCACTTTCGGCCCGAGCGCCGCGAGCACTCGTCGACTGGTCGGCACCGACGCGGCGTCCAGCGCGTCGAGGTACTCGACCAGGGCGTCGAACGGCTTTTGGTAGACGTCGGTGTGTTCGCGGTGTCCCACCCCGATGCCCAGCAAAAACCTTCCCGGATAAGCGCTTTCGATACGCTCGAACGACGCGGCCACGTCCGCAGCCGGCGACGCCCAAATGTTGATGATCCCGGTGGCCAACTGCAGCGTCGACGTCTCCGCCAGCGCCGGCTCCACCCAGCTGAGGTCGGCGTCGGGTGAACCGCCCACCCAGACCGCGCCGTAGCCCAGCGCTTCGATCTGCTTGGCCACGCCAGGGCTCACCGAGCGGCTGCCCAGCCAAACCCCGTAGCGGCCCAAGTCGGGTTTGAGCGAAACGCCCTCGGTCATCACGTCCCCTTGTCGTGGTCTAGGCCGGTGTCAGTCCCAGCGGCCCCGCCAATTCCGCCAGGGCCGACACCAGGTTTTCATCTTTGGTCAGAACTTGCACAGGCACGTGGTCGGCACCCGCGTCAAGGTGCTCCTTGAGCCGCGCCGCGATGGCGTCCGGGGTGCCGTAGGCGACCACGGCATCGATCAGCCGGTCGCTGCCCGGAAATGTCGTCTCTTCCTCGGAGAATCCGAGCCGCTTCCAGTTGTTGCGGTAGTTGGCCAGGTTGAAATAGACCGGGAGCATCTTGCGGGCCACGGCGCGGGCATGCTCGGCATCCGTGGTCAGCACCACCTTGTGTTCAGGCGCGAGGAACGCTGACGGCCCCATCAGTTCGCGGGCCTGAGCGGTGTGTTCCGGGGTGGTCAGGTATGGGTGCGCGCCCGCGCTGCGTCGCGCGGACAGCTTCAGCACCTGCGGCCCCAGGGCCGCTACGACCCGCCGGTGGGCGGGCACCCCGAACTCGTCGAGCTCGTCGAGGTATTCCACCAGCGCGTCGTAGGGCTTGCGGTACTCGGTGACCGCCTCGGGGTGTCCGACGCCGATTCCCAGCAGGAAACGGCCCGGGTAGGCGCGATCGATCCGGTGGAACGACTCCGCCACCGGCTTGGCCGCATCCGACCAGATGTTGACGATGCCGGTGGCCACCTGCAACGTGGTCGTGGCTTCCAGGATCGGTTCGACCCAGGCGAGCTCGGCGGGCGGCGAACCGCCGACCCAGACCGCTCCGTAGCCGAGGGCTTCGATGTCTTTGGCTTGCTCAGGCGTGACGCCACGTCCGAAAGATCCAAACCGGCCGAGGTTGGGTTTGCTCGCAGCAGAATCGGTCATGTTGCCTCCAACCTACCGCCGGACCGCGTCTATTCCAGGTTTGGTACCGGATGGCTTTGGGTAGCTTCGCCCCGATGCTTTCGATGCTGGCGCGCCTGGTGATCGCGGCGCCCAGGCGAGCGCTCGCCGCAGTGTTGTTGTTCACCGTCGTCGCAGCCATCTTCGGCGCCACTGTCACTGAACATCTTGGCGCAGCGGGGTTTCAAGACCCGGGGTCGCCGTCATCGCGCGGTATGAAGGTTCTCACCACGACATTCGGCCAGGGCGAGATGGATCTGACGCTGGTGATCCGCGCCCGGGGCAGCGTGCAGGATAAGTCGACAGCGGCGGCGGGCCGCACGCTTGTCGATGAATTACGCCGATCCGAATTCGTCAAGGATGTCGAATCGCCCTGGGACGGGTCACCGCTGGCTGCCACCCTGGTCGGCAAGGACGGCAACACCGCGCTGGTGATCGCGGGTATCACCGGTTCGGAGAACGACGCGCCCAAGCATGCCAAGACAATCGCGGACCGGTTCACCGGGCAGCGCGACGGGCTACAGGTGATCGCCGGAGGGACGGCGACCGTCGCGTCGGAGATCAACGACCAGTCAGAGCGGGACCTGGTCGGGGCCGAGGCGATCACGCTGCCGCTGTCGCTGATCGTGTTGGTGTGGGTGTTCGGTGGGCTGTTCGCCGCGCTGCTACCGCTGGTGGTGGGTGGCTTGGCGATCATCGGGACGCTCGGCATGCTGCGGGTGATCACGATGTTCGCCGACGTGTCGGTCTTTTCGCTGGACCTGACCACCGCGATGGGCCTGGCCCTGGCGATCGACTACACGCTGCTGCTGATTCACCGGTACCGGGAGGAGTACGCCGAGGTGGGCGACCGCGACGTCGCCCTGCGCCATGCCATGGTGACTGCGGGGCGGACGATCTTGTTCTCCGCCTGCACGGTGTTTCTGGCGGTCAGCGCGCTGGCAGTGTTCCCGATGTATTTCCTGCGCTCGATGGCATACGCCGGCTGTGGGGTGGTCGCGTTGGCCGGTCTGTACGCCGTCGTCGTTGCGCCCGCCGTGATCACACTGCTCGGCGACCGCATCGAGTCGTTGAACATCAGGGCGTTGTTCGGTCGTGGTCACCCGAATCCTGATGTGCGGCAAGGTGTTTTGTATCGGGTTGCGACATTCGTCATGCGCCACGCAGTGCCCTGCGCTGTGGCGGTGGTGGCCCTGCTGCTGCTTCTCGGGTCGCCGTTCGCCGGCGCGCACTTTGGTCTGCCTGACGATCGGGTGCTTCCGACGAGCGCGCAATCCCGCCAAGCCGGCGACATCGTGCGCAGTGAGTTTCCCGCCGATCCGTCGGCGGCCACCTCGATCGTCATCCCAGACGCACGTGAGCTCAGCGTCGGCGACATCGCCGACTACGCGACCGCGCTGTCGAACGTGCCCGGCGTGGAAGCCATTGCGGCGCCAAGCGGTTCGTACGTCCAGGGTCAAGTCGTCGGGCCGCCAGGGCTTCCGGCTGGCGTCAAGGACGGAAGCGTGTGGATGTCGGCGAGCATCCCGGGTTCGTCGCTGGACTCCCGGTATCGAACGGCGGTCGACCAGCTTCGGTCGGTCCCGGTGCCGCATCGTGCCGAGGCGTTGTTCACTGGCGCCGACCAGTTGAACCGCGACTCGGTCGATCAGATCGTGCACCGGCTTCCGGTGGTCCTGTTGCTGGTTGCGGCAACAACTTTCGTCCTGGTGTTTCTGCTGACCGGCAGCCTCGTGCTGCCCCTGGAAGCCTTGGTGCTCAACACGTTGTCGTTGTCGGCGACGCTGGGCGCGCTGGTCTGGGTGTTCCAGGAGGGACACCTCGGTGGCCTGGGCACGACGGCGACCGGAACTCTGGTCGCCGACGTGCTGGTGTTCCTGTTCGCCACCGCGTTCGGGTTGTCGATGGACTACGAGGTCTTCCTGTTGTCGCGGATCAGGGAGCATTGGCTGAAATCCGCACAGCGCCAGGAGGACAACACCGAGGCGGTGAGAATGGGCATCGCCACCGCGGGCCGAGTCATCACCGCCGCCGCGCTGCTGATGGTGATCGTGTTCGCCGGACTGTCCACCGGCCAGGTGTCATTCATGCGGATGATCGGCGTCGGCCTGGCGCTCGCCGTGATTGTCGACGCCACACTCGTGCGGATGGTGCTGATGCCCGCGTTCATGAAGCTGGTCGGCCGGTGGAACTGGTACGCACCCAAGCCGCTCGCCAAACTCCATGCGGCCGTAGGAGTCAGCGAGAGCTAGCCGCGGGTCAGGTCGATCTGACCGGCCAACTCGTGGTCGATCAGGAAGGTCCCCGCCTCGCGCAGGTTGGGCGGATGGAACGAGTAGGCGCTGATACACCCGACCAGGTAGGCGACCTCGGGATCGGTCGCGAAGCCGACCCCGCCGACCCGCGAGACCATCCGCGCGACGCTGGTCTGTAGCTGGTCGCGAAGCCCCAGCCGGATCCACAGCAGATCCGCGAACAACGCGTCGCTGCGGTCGCCGTCGTCGTAACGGGCCGCGACCATCCGCAGGGCCCGCCACACGCCCTCGATCGGAGAGAACAGCTCGACGAAATCGGACTCGTCGAACTGCGGCCGGTCCACCAGCTTGAGCGCGAGCCGGGTGGCGGCGCCGATGTATCCCGCGGTGATGATCAAGCCGAACAGCACGTAACCCGACTTCTCGTTGCGGCCATCGGGATCTTCGACGTCGCTCACCATGGACAGATCGCTGGGGACAAAGACGTTGTCGAAGTTCACCGCATGCGTCTGCGCGGCGCCCAGCGCGGAACTGGTCCACAACGGTGCGACGGACAGTCCCTCGCTACCGTTCCAGATCAGCGTGATCGCTCGCTGATCGGTGTCGCTGAGCACCACACTGGCCATCACGCAGTCCATGCTGTCGGCCAGGCTGCAGGGCTTCTTGCTGCCGGTCACCGTGTAACCGCCGTCGACGGACTCCGCTGTCATGGTGGGGCGAAAGACGCTGCCGTCGATCGTGCCCTCGGAGAAGCCCGACGCGAACACGGTGTTGTTCTCGATCAGCGACTTGACCAGCCCCACGGTCGTCTCGTCGGCGGTCTCGGCGAAGTCGACCAGACCGGCGACCGACAGATAGTGCATGGTGGTCGCCGCGGCCAGCGAGGGGCTGAGATAGCCGACACCGCGTTGCAGCTCAACGGTTTCCACACATGTCGCGCCGAGCCCGCTGAGATCTCGGGGTGCGGTCAGGCGCGGGCCGCCGTGCTGCTTCCACAGGTCGACCACTCCGGTTGCGGGGTCTTCGACGGCCATCAGTCCCAACTTCTCCAGCGTGTCGGTGAGTTCGGGCAGGTGCCTTCGCACGGCGCCGACGTAGGAAAGTCGGGCTTCGAGATCGGTGCGGTCCATCAGGGTGACTCCTTAATTGTCGCGGGCGGCCAAGTACTTCTTCAGCGCCGCAGCCGAATTCATCGACGGCCGCCAGTCGGTGGTGGATTGCAACAGCCCGGAGTCCAGCAGCGGATCACCGAGCGTCACCCAGTGACCAGAGAAGGGAGACAGGTGCATACGGAACAGCAGG
The DNA here is from genome assembly GCF_022430545.2 of Mycobacterium paraterrae. Classification (NCBI taxonomy): domain Bacteria; kingdom Bacillati; phylum Actinomycetota; class Actinomycetes; order Mycobacteriales; family Mycobacteriaceae; genus Mycobacterium; species Mycobacterium paraterrae. The sequence continues at coordinate 3,111,563 of NZ_CP092488.2, forward strand.
TTCGCCCCCGGCTTCAACAGGCGCAGCGGACCCGGGATCAACCGGGCGCCGGTGATCGTGCAGACTTCTCGCACGCTGATGTGGTCCGCCGGGGACACGTTGTAGAGGCCGCCCAGCCCTCGGTCGAGAATCGCCGCATAGGCGTCGACGAGGTCGGTGTCCCAGAGGAACTGATAGAACGACCGCGACGGTGACGGAAACACAACCGATTTCGACAACATGGTCCGTAGCCCCGAGTTGTCGAAATGCCCGCCCACTACGTAGCAGGGCCGTACGACGGCCAACGTCGTCTTGCCATCGCCGTTCGCCCAGTACCAGTTCGCCAGATGCTCCACCAGCGCCTTGTGCTGGAAGTAGTAGTGGCCAGTGTCCTGGTCGCCGGCGGGATAGCGGGTCTCGGGGTATTGCCGGCCGGTGCCACAGGCCGTCACGCCGAGGGCGTTCGCGCTCGAGGTCAGAATCAGTTGCCCGATTCCCACTTCGTGGGCCTGTTCGAGGAGGGTTCGGGTCGCCGCGACGTTGACCTGGTAGGCGCGGCGTTTGTCGCGTGGCTCCTCGACGCAGTACGCCAGATGGACCAGCGCGTCGTAACCGCGCACCGGCGCGAGGTCGAACGAACCGCTCAGGTCCAGATGTGCCTGGCGAATCTTGCTGTGCCGCAAACTTGTCGGATGACGTCCCAGCGCCGTAACTTCGGCGATGTCGTCGTGGTCGCACGCCCATCGCAGCACGGCACGACCGAAGTCGCCGGTCGCGCCCGTGATCGCGAGCCGAAAGCCGTCCCTCATGCAGCTGCCAGAGCCCACGAGAGTTCGCCGGCGAGCGTCTGTGCCGACCAACGGATTTCGTCGACGCTCAGCTCCGAGGTCATGCACACTCGCAGCACCGGCTTACCGACGGGCACGGCCGGGTAGATCGCCGGCGTGACGAAGACTCCGGCGTCGCTCAAGTTGTTCCAGCTCAGCACCGTCCGCAATTCGTCGAACAACCTGATCGGGATGATGGGGGACCAATCGGGACTGTCCTCGTCGGGTCGGTTCAACTCGACGTCGAGCGGCCTGAGGCATTCACGCATCAGACGAGCGTTGCGCTCCAAGCGTTTCCGGCGTTCGGCACCCTCGCCGCTGCGGATCACGTCGATCGCTGCGGCTGCGGCGGCCATCGCGCCGGGCGTTCCCGACGTGCTGAACCACAGTGAACGCGCGCTGAATCGGATCTCGTCGATGATGTCCTGCGAGCCGGCGACGAAACCGCCCAGCCCGCCGATCGCCTTGGACAGCGAGCCCATCAGCACGTCGATGTCCTGAGCCGTGCCGGTGAGTTCGGACAAGCCGGCACCGGTCGGCCCGAATACCCCGATGCCGTGGGCTTCGTCGACCATCAGCAGCGCGCCCGCGTCCTTGCAGACGCTGATGATCTGTTCGAGCGGGGCGGTCGAGCCCTCCATCGAATAGAGCGAGTCGACCAGAACCAAGATGCGTCGAAACGTCGTTCCGGCGTGACGTGCCAGCGCGTCCTTCAACGAGGCGACGTCGTTGTGGTCGAATCTCTCCTCGACGGCTCGGCTCAGCCGTACCCCGTCGCGGATCGAGGCGTGCGCATAGGAGTCCACCACGGCGAGGCAGTCCGGGCCGATCAGACCCTGGATGGTGCCGACGTTGGTCTGGTAGCCCGTGGTGAATACCACCGCGTCGTCGTGGCCGAGCCAGCCCGCGATCGTCTTCTCCAGCGTGACGTGCAGGCTGTAGGTCCCGTTGAGTAGTCGGCTGCCAGTGGTCCCGGTCCCGAATTCCTCGGTCGCGCGCACCGACGCGGCGACCACGTCCGGATGCGTCGACAGGCCGATGTAGGAGTTGGAACCCAGCAGCACGCACTGGCGCCCGCGGACGCCCACCCGTGGCGGGTTGACCGAACTGATCTCCTGGAAGAACGGCATCTGCCCGATGGCGGAGAAATGTCGCGCCATCGCGACGCGCTCGCTGACATCTGTCGAGATGTCACCGGTCACCGAGAATTTCTGCCCGTCGCTGCCCATGTTCTACGCCCCCCGTGTCGTTGCCCCTGGCGACGACGGCGGCACCTGGTACTGGGACAGCCGAAAATTGACGTCTCCGCTCGTCGCCCTGCCTGGCGTACCCGGACCGACGACCGGCCACACCGTTAATTATTCGACGCCGGTGCAACGGTGGACGGGAAAGTTTTTACGCTCGCGCTATTTCCTCGGCGGCGTCGACGTTCTCAGGGAGTGCAACGTCGACCGCGGGCGGCATCTCCAGCGGCAGCAGCACGATGAACCGCGTATCGCCGGGCACCGACTCGACGCGCAGATCGCCGTGATGTTTGTTGACCACGATCTTCCACGCCAGATCCAGGCCGAGGCCGGTGCCTTCGCCCACCGGTTTGGTGGTGAAGAACGGTTCGAAGATGTGCTCGAGCACATCCTCGGGGATACCCGGGCCGGTGTCGCAGATCTCGACTCGCAACATTTCGTTGGCTTCGCGGCAGGTGCGGATCGTGAGCGTGCCGCCGGCGCTACCCATCGCCGCGATCGCGTTGTCGATGATGTTCGTCCACACCTGGTTGAGATCCCCCGGGAAGCAGGGGATTTGCGGCAGAGTTCGATCGAACTCCTTGGCCACCTTGACGTGGCAGGTGCTGTCTTTGCCCAGCCGGTCGGCGAACATGGTCAACGTGCTCTTCAGCAGATCGTGCACGTCGGCCACCTGGAACGGTGCCCGATCCATCTGCGAGTACTGCTTGGCGTCGGCCACCAACGCCGAAATGCGTTGGCTTGCTTCGACGAGCTGATTCATCAGCAGCTCGCTCTCGATCGTGTAGCTGATCCATTTGATCGCCTGCTCCAACGACGCCGATGCTTCGAGTTCGTCGGCGGTGGCGGCGATCCGCTCGAGCCAGTCGGTGTCGATACCACCCTCGACGAACGTCGGAGCGATGTCCCAGCCGTCGTCGATGCCGTGATCGTCCAGCCAGTCGCCGACCGCGTCTTCACGGTCCGAGGTCTCGATCGCGCTCAGGTGCTGCGACGCCGATTTGGCGACCTGCTCGGCGACGGCATCCTGCAGCAGTACCAAGGCATTCAGCGTCTCGGGGCTCACCGTGCCATCGGCCAGCATGGCCAGTTTGGAACGCATGTTGGAGATGCGGCCACGCAACTCCTGGGCCGCGCGCGCGATGGCGGCGGCCGGGTTGTTCAGCTGATGGGTAAGACCCGCGGACAACTGGCCCAGCGCGAGCAGCTTCTCGCGATTGTCGATCAGGCGGCGGGTTCGTTCGGTGCCGACGGCGATGCCGTCGAGCAGGTGAACCGCCATCGGGAACTGGTCTTTCATGAACTCAGCGAACGCCGGGGCGTCCATCACGAAGAACCGCGACGGCTTGGTCACGTGTACCGAGGTGGTGTAGAGCTGTTGCTTCTCGCCGGTAAACGCCTGCCACGCACCGCAATACACGCCCCGATGCGAGGTTCGGTTGGTTTCGATGTCCTGGCCGCCGGAGAGCTTGGACATCGCCAGTTCACCCTCGATCAGCACGTAGAAACAGGTGGCGGGCTCGCCTTCCAGGAATAGCGGGCCCGGCTCGTAGTGGGCGATCTGCCCGTCGGCGCACAGCGTCGCGAGCTGCTCGTCGGTCAGATGCTCGAACAGGAACAGCGTACGCAATTCGTCTGCGTCACAACCACGTTCGACGGTCACGATTCCGCCAGGTAACGGTGAACCAGCATGACAGCCATCGACCCTTCTCCGACCGCCGCCGCGACTCGCTTGGCGGACTCCGACCGAACATCGCCGGCGACGAATACGCCCGGCACACTGGTCTCCAGATGGTGCGGCGGACGGTCCAGCGTCCAGCCGCACACGTTGCGCAGGTCCGGGCCGGTGAGGATGAAGCCGTGATCGTCGCGGGCGAGTACCCCGTCGAGCCAGTCGGTGCGGGGCGCGGCGCCGATGAAGATGAACATCCGCGCGCAGCTGACCTCCTCGGTGGCGCCGGTCTTGTTGTCGCGCAGGGTCAGGGTCTCGAGATGCTCGTCACCGGTCGCGCAGTGCACCTCGGTGCACGTGCGGACGGTGATGTTGGGTCGCGCCTCGATCTGCTGAATCAGGTAGTGCGACATCGACGCTTCCAGCGACGGCCCGCGCACCAGGATCGTGACCGACTTCGCCTGGGTCGACAGGTGCATTGCCGCCTGGCCCGCCGAGTTCGCGCCGCCGATGACGTAGACCTCTTCACCTTCGCAGTCCGTTGCGACCGAGGCTCCGTAGTAGACCCCGCGCCCGGACAGGGTGTCGCATCCGTCGGCCGTCAGCTGGTTGTAGGCGACGCCGGTGGCGACGATGATCGAACGCCCGTCGATGGAGCTGCCGTCGTCGAAGCGGATCGTGCGCTTGGACCCGCTGGCCTCCAGGGCCACCGCCGTGCGCGTGGTGATGAGTTCGGCGCCGAACTTCTCCGCTTGTAGGCGAGCCCGGGTGGCCAGCTGGTCACCGGAGACGCCGTCCGGAAAGCCGAGATAATTCTCGATCTTCGAGCTCTGGCCGGCCTGCCCGCCGGTTGCGGTGGATTCGATCAACACCGTGTGCAGGCCTTCGGAGGCGCCGTACACGGCGGCGGCCAGGCCCGCCGGCCCGCCACCGACCACGATCAGGTCGTAGAAGTCCTGTGAGGGTGTGGTCGTCAGGCCCAGCTTGTCGGCCAGCTCGGCGTCGGTGGGCTCGACCAGCGGGTCGCCTTTCTCGGTCACGACGACGGGCAGCCGCTTGCCGTCCTCCCCGGCGGCCAGCAGCAACTGTTCGCCGTCGGGGTGGTCGGCCTCGAACCACTTGTAGTGCAGCCCGTTGCGGACCAGGAAGTTGCGGGCCTCCCAGGACCGCGCGTGCCAGCGGTGACCGATGAGCTTGGTGTGCGGGATCGCGCGCTCCGGGGCCCGCCGCCAGGCCTCGAGCAGGTCGTCGATGACGGGGTAGAGCTTCTCCTGAGGCGGATCCCACGGCTTGAGCAGGTAGTGGTCCAAGTCGACGACGTTGATTGCGTCGATCGCGGCATGGGTGTCGGCGTATGCGGTGAGCAACACCCGCTTGGCGGCGGGGTAGAGGTCCATCGCCGCCTCGAGGAACTCGATGCCGGTCATCTGCGGCATCCGATAGTCGGCCACCAGCATGGCGACCGTCTCGCCGCGCAGTTTGAGCTGCTTGAGGGTGTCGAGCGCATCGGGGCCGGATTCGGCACGAACGATGCGGTTGGCATCGCCGTAACGACGGCGCAGGTCGCGGGCGACGGCCCGGGAGACCGCCGGGTCGTCGTCGACGGTCAGCATCACCGGTTTGCGAGAGACGGCTTCGGCAGTTGCGGCGCTAGTCATTAGCGATAATTATGCGCCTGCACACGCCCGCGCGGGGAGCGACAGTGGGCGTCGTGGGTTCACCACGAGCGATTTTGGCCAGCAGGAATCAGCGGGTATCGTAGAGCAACGGTGCGTTATCGCGCTGGTTTCTCGCGTGCCCTGTCGTAGGAATTTCCTCTCACTGGCTCACGTTGTAGGGCTGGTGCGTGCTGCGCCCACAAGGGCTGCGAAGCAACGAAACGAAGCGACGAAACCAAAAGAGGATCTGAAGAACAGTATGGCCAAGAAGGACGGCGCCATCGAGGTCGAGGGCCGCGTGGTCGAGCCCCTACCCAATGCGATGTTCCGCATTGAGCTGGAAAACGGCCACAAGGTGCTTGCCCACATCAGCGGCAAGATGCGGCAGCACTACATCCGCATCCTGCCCGAGGACCGGGTGGTGGTGGAGTTGTCTCCCTACGACCTCTCCCGGGGCCGCATTGTCTACCGATACAAGTAAAAAGCCCGAACAAGCAACCGACGAGAACACAGACAGGACCTAGAACAGCCGTGAAGGTGAACCCGAGCGTCAAGCCGATCTGCGACAAGTGCAGGGTGATCCGTCGGCATGGACGGGTCATGGTGATCTGCTCTGATCCGCGCCACAAGCAGCGTCAGGGCTAGTCCTACAGAGCTTGACCGCACACAACTGAATGTGGACCTCCCAGCACCACTGAAGGCATGAGGCCTTCAGCCACGTCCGGAACGGAGGCCGGACCCCGAAGCAGTTGGTCGGGAACGGGCTGGGAATTGAGACCTCCGCATAGAGAAGGAATGCCACCCCATGGCTCGACTAATGGGCGTCGACCTCCCGCGCGATAAGCGCATGGAGGTCGCGCTGACGTACATCTTCGGCATCGGCCGGACTCGTTCGATCGAGATCCTCGCCGCGACCGGGATCGACAAGGATCTGCGCACCAAGGACCTCACCGACGACCAGGTGACCCAGATGCGCGACTACATCGAAAGCAATCTCAAGGTCGAGGGTGACCTGCGCCGTGAAGTGCAGGCCGACATCCGCCGCAAGATCGAGATCGGCTGCTACCAGGGCCTTCGGCACCGCCGCGGCCTGCCTGTGCGTGGTCAGCGCACCAAGACCAATGCGCGTACCCGCAAGGGTCCGAAGCGCACCATCGCCGGCAAGAAGAAGGCCAGGTAAGTCATGCCCCCAGCAAAGAAGGCCGCCTCCGCGCCCAAGAAGGGTCAGAAGACCCGGCGCCGGGAAAAGAAGAACGTCCCGCACGGCGCCGCGCACATCAAGAGCACGTTCAACAACACGATCGTGACGATCACCGACCTGCAGGGCAACGTCCTGGCGTGGGCGTCGTCGGGTCACGTCGGCTTCAAGGGGTCGCGTAAGTCGACGCCGTTCGCCGCACAGCTGGCCGCCGAGAACGCCGCCCGCAAGGCGCAGGAGCACGGCGTCCGCAAGGTCGACGTGTTCGTCAAGGGCCCCGGTTCGGGCCGCGAGACCGCGATCCGTTCACTGCAGGCCGCCGGCCTCGAGGTCGGCGCCATCTCCGACGTCACCCCCCAGCCGCACAACGGCTGCCGCCCGCCCAAGCGCAGAAGGGTCTAGGTAAGAAGACATGGCTCGTTACACCGGACCCGTCACCCGCAAGTCGCGCCGTCTCGGCGTCGACCTGGTCGGTGGTGACCAGTCGTTCGAGAAGCGCCCCTACCCGCCCGGTCAGCACGGCCGCGCGCGGATCAAGGAGAGCGAGTACCGCCAGCAGCTGCAGGAGAAGCAGAAGGCCCGCTTCACCTACGGCGTGATGGAGAAGCAGTTCCGCCGCTACTACGAAGAAGCGGCCGGCCGTCCCGGCAAGACCGGTGACGAGCTGCTGCAGATCCTGGAAAGCCGGCTCGACAACGTCGTGTACCGCTCGGGCATCGCCCGCACCCGCCGGATGGCGCGTCAGCTCGTCAGCCACGGCCACTTCACGGTCAACGGCGTCAAGGTGACGATCCCCAGCTACCGGGTGTCGCAGTACGACATCATCGACATCAAGGGCAAGTCGCTGAACACGGTCCCGTTCCAGATCGCCCGCGAGACCGCCGGCGACCGTCCGATCCCCAGCTGGATCCAGGTGGTCGGCGAGCAGCAGCGCATCCTGATCCACCAGTTGCCCGAGCGCGCGCAGATCGAAGTGCCGCTCACCGAGCAGCTCATCGTCGAGTACTACTCGAAGTAAGACCACTCGCGCCAACCGGCGCGAGTGCCTCAACGGCATCAAATAGCGGGTGCCGAGAAGGAGATAACGAAACACCATGCTGATTTCACAGCGACCCACTCTGTCCGAAGAGGTCATCAGCGACAGCCGTTCGCAGTTCGTCATCGAGCCGCTGGAGCCGGGATTCGGCTACACGCTGGGCAACTCGCTGCGGCGCACGCTGCTGTCCTCGATTCCGGGCGCGGCCGTCACCAGCATCCGCATCGACGGTGTGCTGCACGAGTTCACCACCGTGCCGGGTGTCAAGGAAGACGTCACCGACATCATCCTGAACCTCAAGAGCCTGGTCGTGTCCTCCGAGGAGGACGAGCCGGTCACCATGTACCTGCGCAAGCAGGGCCCGGGTGAGGTCACCGCCGGTGACATCGTGCCGCCGGCGGGCGTCACCGTGCACAACCCCGACATGCACATCGCGACCCTGAACGACAAGGGCAAGCTCGAGATCGAGCTCGTCGTCGAGCGCGGCCGCGGTTACGTCCCGGCCGTGCAGAACAAGGCCTCGGGTGCCGAAATCGGCCGTATCCCGGTCGATTCCATCTACTCGCCGGTCCTGAAGGTCACCTACAAGGTGGACGCGACGCGTGTCGAGCAGCGCACCGACTTCGACAAGCTGATCCTCGACGTCGAGACCAAGAGCTCGATCGGCCCCCGTGACGCGCTGGCGTCCGCGGGTAAGACGCTGGTCGAATTGTTCGGTCTGGCACGGGAACTCAACGTCGAAGCCGAGGGCATCGAGATCGGCCCGTCGCCGGCCGAGGCCGACCACATCGCGTCGTTCGCCCTGCCGATCGACGACCTGGACCTGACCGTGCGCTCGTACAACTGCCTCAAGCGGGAGGGCGTGCACACCGTCGGCGAGTTGGTCTCGCGTACCGAGTCCGACCTGCTCGACATCCGCAACTTCGGTCAGAAGTCCATCGACGAGGTCAAGGTCAAGCTGCACCAGCTGGGCCTGTCGCTCAAGGACAGCCCGGCCAGCTTCGACCCGTCGGAGGTCGCCGGCTACGACGTCGCCACCGGTACCTGGTCCGCCGAGGCCGCCGCCTACGACGACCAGGACTACGCCGAAACCGAACAGCTCTAACCCGTTCGGTGACGATGCGGCCGTTGTTCGGCCGCTGAGGAACCGGACACAACCAACGTCCGTCCCGGCCCTACCTGATACGGGGGTCGGCCACTTCAAGGAGAAGTCGCAATGCCCAAGCCCACCAAGGGTCCTCGCCTCGGCGGGTCGTCTGCACACCAGAAGGCGATCCTGGCCAACCTGGCGACGGCGCTGTTCGAGCACGGCCGCATCAAGACGACCGAGCCCAAGGCGCGGGCATTGCGGCCCTACGCCGAGAAGCTGATCACCCACGCCAAGAAGGGCACGCTGCACAACCGGCGCGAGGTGCTCAAGAAGATCCGCGACAAGGACGTGGTGCACGCCCTGTTCGCTGAGATCGGCCCGCACTTTGCCGACCGCAACGGTGGCTACACGCGCATCATCAAGGTCGAGAACCGCAAGGGCGACAACGCGCCCATGGCGGTCATCGAACTGGTGCAGGAGAAGACGGTGACGTCTGAGGCCGACCGTGCGCGTCGGGTCGGCGCGTCGAAGGCGGCCGCCAAGGCCCCAGTGGCCGCCGCGGCAGCGCCGCAGGCCGCGGTGGAGCCGGAGGCGGTCGAGGAGCCGACAACGGTCGAGGCCGAGGCTCCCGTTGAGGCGGAGGCCGCTGAGGCGGAGACCACCACCGCCGAAGCCGAGGCCGGAGACGCTGACGAGTCCTGACCAGGAGCCGTTGAACGACGTGCCCGCCATCGAAGCCGATGGCGGGTACGTTCGTCTTAGGCTCGACATCGCCTACGACGGAACGGAATTCGCCGGTTGGGCGACGCAGGCCGGGCAGCGCACCGTCGCGGGTGTTCTCGAGGAATCGCTGTCGACGGTGTTCCGCAGCCCGGTGCGGCTGCGCGCTGCCGGGCGCACCGATACCGGCGTGCATGCCACCGGCCAGGTAGCCCACGTCGACGTCCCCGCCGACGCGCTGCCCAACGTCTATCCACGCACCCCTCGGCCGAATCAGGCCGAATTCCAGCCGCTGGTTCGTCGGCTGGGCCGCCTGCTGCCCGCCGACGTCCGCGTCCGCGACATCGTCCGTGCGGCAGCCGGTTTCGACGCCCGCTTCTCCGCGCTGCGCCGGCACTATGTCTACCGGATCTCGACGGCGGTCTACGGGGTGGAACCGCATCAGGCCCGCTACATCACCAGCTGGCCCCGGTCGCTCGACGTCGACGCGATGTCGTCGGCATCGCAGAAGCTGTTGGGCCTGAACGATTTTGCCGCGTTCTGCCGTCACCGCGAGGGCGCGACCACGATTCGCGACCTGCAGCGGTTCGACTGGGAGCTCGACGGTGACCTGATCACCGCCCACGTCACCGCCGACGCGTTCTGCTGGTCGATGGTGCGCTCACTGGTCGGAGCGGTGCTGTCGGTCGGTGAACACCGGCGCACCGCGGACTGGTGCGCCGCATTACTCGGCGACACAAAGCGTTCCAGTGATTTCGCCGCCGCGCCGGCGCGGGGGCTGACGCTAGTCGGCGTCGACTATCCGCCCGACAGTGAGTTGCAGGCGCGGACGTTGATCACCCGCGACTTGCGGACCCGCTAGAGCCGGCCCGCGACGAAGTTCGCGGCCTGATCCACCAGGCCCGAGTCGATGTAGGACGGCTGCAAGTGTGACGACCAGTGCATGTCGTGGATGCCCGGTTTGCAGATCGGGTCACCTTGCGCGCACTGGTCAATCGTCTTGCCTGCGAAAGCGGGGGCGACGTGGTGGGTGCCATTACCGAACAAGGCGACCGCCGCGACGTGCCGATCCATACCCGGGGGTATACGCCCCGCGGTCGCTACGTCAGCCACTTCGGCGCCGAGGGAATAGCCGCCGAGCACCTCGCGGGTGTCCGGGCAACTTCTGGCCATGGATTGAACGTGCCCGGCCATGTCATTGGCGCCGCTCTCGACATCGATATTTGCCGGATAGTTGACGCCATAGGCCCCGACCGACATGTTCGGCACCTTTGCGCGCAGCGAATTGGTCAATGCGTCGCCGACCGCGCCGAGTCCGGGTGGCTCCTCACGGCCGCGGGCGAACACCACCTCTACACCGGGGCAGGCAGCGGAGGCATGTGGCAGCGGCGTCCATGCCAGGGGAGCGAAGGCCGGGGCGGCCAGCAAACCGGCCGCGAACGTCGCCACCGCTGCTAGACGGAATAGGCCGGATCGCATGAGCAAACGGTAGCCGCTAAGGTTATTCGCCCGCTGTGAGCAACCTGTAAATCGCGGCGGTCAGCCGAGTTTGCCGGCGACGAAGTCGGCCGCCTGGTTCACCATGCCGTCCTGGATGTAGCCGGCGGCCATGTGCTGGTTCCAGTTGTTTTGCCAGGTGTGCGGATCGGCCGGGTTGCAGATCGGGTCGGCGCCGTGACACAGGTCGATGGTGCGATCGGCATAGAGCCCGTTGAAGTTCGCGATCGGCCCGACCCAATTGGTGCCGTTGCCGAACAGGGCGATCGCCGCGATGTGCTGATCGGCCCCGGGCGGCAGCGGATTGGTGAAGCCGAACATCGCGCCGGGAGCGGCGATCACGACGTCGGTGACCGCGGCGCCCAGCGAGTAGCCGCCCAACACGATGCGGGTGTCGGGACAGCTGTTGATCGTCGACTGCACGTGAGCGCTCATGTCGTTGGCGCCGACGGCGACTTCAGTGTCCGCCGGGTAGCGCACCGCATAGAGGCCGATGTTCTTGTGGACCTTCGATCGCAACGCGCTGACGAAGGCGTTGCCCAGGATCCCGGCGCCGGGTGACTCCTGGCGCCCCCGAGCGAACACCACCTCGGCGTCGGAGCAGGCGGCGGACGCTCTTGGCGCCGTCGCGGGAGCAAGCAGCAGAGTTGCGGCGAGCAAGCCGGACATCAGCCAGGCCAGCGCGGACCGCGGCGTCATGTTCTGTCAGTGAAAGGACGCCGGGGTGGTCTGGTCGACCACGGTCGGGCCGGGTGCACCGGGAACCGGGCCGGGCGCCGGACCCTGACCGGGACCGAACGGGCCCGGAGAGCCGGGACCGGGCGGGATACCAAGCGGGCCTGCGGGAATGGTGGGCGCCAGCACCGACAGCAGTCGGGTGGCCACGAAGCTGGCGGCCTGGTTGGTGTAGGTGGGCACGTACCCGTCGGTGTGGCCCTTCCACTCGTTGCCCTCGCCGGCGTGACAGATCGGGTCTTCCGGGTTGCAGTAGTCGACGGCCTTGGCGCCGAACATCGCGCTTTGCGCCGCGATCGAGCCGCCGCTGCGGTCGGCCGGGTTGCCGAACGTGGTGACCGCGATGACGTGGCTGGCGTACTGCGCGGGAAGCGAGTCGCCCCAGCCGATTCCGCCGATCTGCGTTCCGGTGACGATGTCGACCACCGACGCGCCCTGGGAGTAGCCGCCGAGCACCTGCGGGGTGGCCGGGCACTTGTCGGCCATCTCCTTGATGTGCTTGATCGCGTCCTTGGCGCCGTCGTTGCCGTGGATCTGCAGGAGGGTGGCGCGGTAGTCGACGGCGTAGGCGTCGACGTTCTTGCCGGTGTTCTGCCGGATGCCGTCGACGAGGGCCTGGCCGACGCGGCCCAGACCCTTGGGCTCGTCGGTGCCGCGGGCGAAGGTCACCGCGACGTCCGGGCAGTTGTCGGCCTTCGCCGACGGGGCGGCGCCGGGCGCGACAAGCAACGCACCGGTGCTCAGCAATGCGGCGGCGGTCAGGCTAAATGTGTTTGACCAGGCGCGACGCGACGCGTAACAGCTCTTACGGCTAATGCTCACCAGCTGATTCTACGGATTTTTGCCACTCTGGTCACATCTTCCGTCGCCTGTGGACCGGCGGCAGGCTAGGGCGCGGCCGCTGCCTATCGTGACGAGGGATGGCATGGCATCCGACGACGCGGCTGCAGATCAGTGGACACCGGTTCCTGCGACGGCGGATCGAGTGTGCCTTGCTGGGCATCGATCTGCGCGCGGTGAACGAGTCGATCCGCGCCCCGGCGCAGTGGTTGGGCGTCGGACTGGTCCTTGCGGTCGTCTCCACCGTCGGGTGCGTGCTGCTGGCTGTGCTGCGTCCGGTGCCGGCCGCGAGCAACGCGCCGATCCTGATGGAGAGGCGTTCGGGAGCGCTATACGTCCGGTTGGGCGAGACACTGCACCCAGTGCTGAACCTGGCCTCCGCCCGGTTGATCGCACGGACCAATGCTGACCCGCAACCGATGGACGCCGTTGCGCTCCGTCGCGACAAGCTGGGCGCGACGCTCGGTATCCCCGGAGCGCCGCAGTTCCTCGGCGAGCCGCTGAGCGAAAGCGAATCGAGGTGGACCGTCTGTGACAGCGCCGACCGGACGACGGTTGTCGTCGGAGCAGCATCGCAACCAGACGCTTTGACGCCTGATCAGACCCTGCTCGTTTCGACGGCGGGTGGGTCGACATATCTACTGTTCGCCGGTCGCCGGGCGGTGGTGAATCTGGATGACGCCGCGGTTGTGCGCGCTTTGCGGATCGTCGACCAGGCGCCGCTACAGGTGTCGTCAACTCTGCTGAACCTGGTCCCGGAGGCGCCGCCGATCGCAGCGCCACGAATTCCTGACGTCGGCAAGCGCGGGCCTGACTCGCTGCCCGGCTTTCCGGTCGGCAGCGTGCTACGGGTAGCCCGCAGCGGTGGCGACGAATATTACGTGGTGTTGCGGGACGGCGTGCAGCGGGTCGGGCAGCTTGCCGCCGATCTGGTGCGATTCTCCGATTCGCACGGAACTCGCACGGCGATCCCGGTAGCACCCGATGTCATCCGCGCCACCAAAGCGGTGACGCGGCTGGCGGTGTCCGACTTTCCCGACCGGTCTTCTCTGCAGGCGCCGGCTCGTGATACGACGATCTGTGCGAGATGGACATCAGCGCCGCCGGGGGGCGCGGCGGTGTCGGTTTCGCTTGGCGCACCGCCAATTCCGGTCGGGCATGCCCCGGTTATCCTGGCGCAGGCCGACGCGGGAGGACCCGCTGTCGATGCCGTGTATGTGCCACCCGGACGGCTGGCTTACGTACGAGCGACCAGTCTGTCGGGTGGCGATGCTGCGGCGGGTATTCGCTACCTGATCGCCGACACCGGTGTGCGTTTCTCCGTTCGTGACGACGACGCCGCCCGGGACCTCGGCCTGCCCCCTACGATGATCCCGGCGCCGTGGCCGATACTGGCCACACTGCCCGCGGGGCCGGATTTAAGCCGAGCCAATGCCTTAGTCGCACATGACGTTCCGCTCGTTGCCCGATCGACCGGCACGCCGTAGTCGGCTGCGCAGAGCGCCAAAAGTCAGCACTCCGACCGATGCGGCACCGCAAATGGTTGCCCCGGCGATCGCCGCACGCTGTGCCCTACGGTCCGGTGCTGCGGCACGCACAGGTGAAGCGACGGGTGCCGACTTCCGGGTTGGCGGCGCGGCGGGCGTGGTCGGTGTATCGGTGCTCACCGCGGCGAGAGCGTCCACCCTGCCCGCGCCGACCTGTGGATCCCATCGGCTCGGCGGATGATGTGCGGTAGCTTTGATGCGTTGCATTACCTGGCGAGCGGTCCAGGTGGGAAATCGCGAGCGGATCAACGCGGCCAGGCCGCTGACCACGGGTGCGGCGTAGCTCGTTCCCGACAGCGGAGCCGGGCGGTCCTGTGCGGCAATCGCATTGGCGAGCCCAGTGCCCGATGAACTCAGCGATATCACCCCTTCGCCAGGGGCGGCGACATCGACCCACGGCCCGGCCATGGAGAACGACGACGGCTCTCCGCGTGCGTTCACCGACCCCACGGTGAGTACGAAGTCGTCGTACCAGGCTGGGCTCACGATCACCGTGGATCCCGCCTGACCTTCCGGGCATTGCCCGCTGCCGGTATTTCCGGCCGCCGCCACCACCACGACGTTCTTGATGTCGACGGCATAGGCCAACGCGGCGCCCAGTGGCCGGTCGTCGAGCGCCGCCTCTCCGCGAGCGCAGGCCACCGAGGAAATGTTGATCACAGTGGCACCGAGGTCGGCCGCGGTCCGGACAGCCCGGGCCATGGTGTCCACATCCCCGAAGCCGGAGTTCGTCGCGTCGGCGACCGCGCCGAACTTTGTGCTGGACTGCCGGACACTGATCAGCTCGACTCCTGGAGCGACACCGCTGAAGGCATCGGCGTGCGTGGGATCAGCTGCAGCGCCGATGATCCCGGCCACTGCGGTCCCGTGCCCGTCGCAGTCTTGGGTCCCGTTTCCGGCGGAGACATAGTCGCCGCCCGCGGTCAGATGCGGCAGCCGCGGGTGTGAGCTGACCCCGGTGTCGATGACGGCGACGCGCTGCCCCGAACCGGTGGTGAGCTTCCACACCTGCTGCAGATCGAGGCCGGAGAGTTGCGTTGAGTCGACGCCGCGAGTCATCGACAGCGTCGCACAGGTCTCGCGCTGCACGGTCGGTAGGGGAGGGCGCGCGGGCGCGGGCGGCGGGAGCCGACTCGGGTCGATGGGCGGCGGCGACACCGCATGCGCCGACGGTGTGATGCATCCTGACACAACGACCAACGCCGCGATGACCACACACCTGCCTATCGCCGAGCGTGACTGCATCACGGCACGGTCAGGCTGCGCGCGGCGCCATACAGACCGCACACCCAGAATGCCAACGGGGCAACCGTCGCCAGCGTGAAATACTGCACTCGTTCCACACCTCGTCGCCCAGTCGGGACCCCGGTCGTCGGGTCGGCCACGAATCCGAGGTACAGCGCGAACGTGCTCAACGCCATTGCGGCCGCAGCGATCTCGAACGTGTACCTCGGGTATGCGACGGCGGCTGCGACGATGGCAGCGCAGAGCGTAACCCCTCCGCAGACAATGGCGGGCAGTGATCTGTTGACGTCGTGGTGTCGTCGCGCCCGGAGCACCAGCGTGAGACCCACGACGACCGCGAAGACGATTGTGGGCGCGTCCGGCTTCCGGGTTGCACTGACAGCACCGATGGCCGCCGATGCGGAAAATGCCGCGATCACGCTGGTCAGCCATGTGTGCGCGTGAAGCGTTCTCGCGTGCAAGCCATCTGGGCCGTCGTCGTTCACAGGCGATAGTCGAGCGAGCAACATTGACAGCGGTGCCGCGGCTTCGATGACCGCCAGCGAGGCGGCGGCCATTCCCGCACCGACTGCCGGGAGGGGCGCGCCGATCAGGACTCCGACGGCCGCGGCGGCCGCCCCTGTCGTCGCAACGCATGCCAGCGCAGTGAATGTTTCCGGACGACCAGTGAATACGCGCAGCGCGGCCGCGGTGGTTGCCGCGGCAGCGAATCCGACGAGTGCGTTCGGTGCGCCGGGCCCGCCGGGAACGACGAACAAGCCGGCAAGCGCGACGAAAACGATCGCCGCCAATCCCAGTGGCAGGCCGGCGTCGGGTTCATCGAAAACACGGAATGCACTCAGCGACGCCAGCAGTGCCAGCAAGCCAGCGCTGACGGCGACGCCGGTGCAACCCATGCGGTGCGTGTCTTCACCAAACGCTGTTCGGATCAGCACCGTCGCCGCGACACCGGCCAGGCAACCGGCGGATAGCGAGCTGACAGCGCGGGCCAAGCGTCGAGTCCATGGCCGCGCCGCCCCGGCGACCGTCACCGATACTGCTTCGGCCATGTCGTCGCACGGTGGAGGCGCGAATTCCATCGTGGAGCCAATCAGCAGCAATGTACAGCCATCGCGAATCTCGAGTTCGGTTAGTGTCTTCGATCCATCCAGCAGACTGCCATCCGGCAAGGACAGCCGATACGAAACAGCGGTCAGAGCCGGGTCGACACCGCCCGCATCGTTGAGGGCGTCGAGAATCGGCGGAAGGAGCGATCCAACCGGCATCGCGTCCGGCAAAACGAGGTCGACGCTGGTGGCATTGGCGCGAACCGTCAGCCGTCGTTGAGTTATTGCACCCGATCCTTGATACACAGCCAGCTCCGTTCTCCGTCGGTTCGGACGCTAGCGGCTATCCGACGTACCCGTATCCGTTGCTCCACAGGCGAGTTGTCGCCGATCGTGCTTTTGCCTACCGTGCCCGAGGCATGGACGGTCTGTCGCCCAAACGGGTTCCGCCGCCCCGGCACGCGACGAACGACATTGCCGTCGTGGCGCCGCCCGAGGCCAGCGCCCCGGCGCCGTCGAGCCTGGTCGCGCGCCTTGTGCCGATCGTGACCGCGGTTGTGACGGCGGGGGTAATGGCGGCCGCGTATTACGCGCGCTCGACCGTTGCTCGCAACCCGGCATTCATGATGCTTCCGCTCATGATGCTGGTGTCGGCGATCGCGACGACGGTCTCCGGTGTGGATCGGCGGCGCGGGGAGGTCAATGCCCGTCGCGCCGACTACCTCGAGTACCTCTCCGAAATTCGGAACTCCGCCGTGAAGACCGCGGCGGCACAACATTGTTCGATGGTTTGGTGCCACCCTGATCCCGACACATTGTGGACGCTGATCGGCGGGCCGCGGATGTGGGAACGGACGCCCACCGACAGCGATTTCTGCTCAGTGCGGATCGGCGTCGGAAACGTTTCGCTTGCAACGCGGTTGATCGAGCCTCCGATGGACACAGTGCACCGATTCGATCCGGTAGGGGTTTCCGCGCTGAAACGTCTCCTTCACACTCATTCGACCGTGGCGAACATTCCGATCGTCGTTGCGCTGAGCGGCTCGGCCACGGTGACGCTTCGTGGTGATGGAAGTCAGGCGCGCGCACTGGCGCGAGCAATGATCTGCCAACTGGCCGTGATGCACAGCCCGGCAACGGTCTTGATCGCCGCCGTCGTGACCGACGTACATCGGCCGCACTGGGAGTGGCTGAAATGGTTGCCGCACAATCGCCATCCGACGGCCTGCGATGACGCGGGTCCGGTCCGGATGGTCTACTCATCGCTGTCGTCGGCACGAGACGCGGTGGTTGCACACGGGTATCACGGTGTCGTCGTGGTCGACAGCGAGGAGGGCGTCGGCGATGCCGCACGAAGTGGCGTCGCGACACTGGCGATCGACGGTATCGACGACGATCCGGTAACCGTCGTCGTGTGCGGCCACCTCGTCGGCGCACAGGCCGATCGGCTGAGTAACGCCGCCGCGCTTCTGTGCGCACAGCGACTGGCTGGGTGCCGGGGTGGCCCCAGTCCTGCGACTTCCCGCGGGACGGACTGGCAGCACCTGGTCGACATCGTCGATGTCGCGTCGTATTCGCCTGTCGCGCACAGGATCGCTCGGCGCGGCATGTTCCTTCGTGTGCCGCTCGGCATTGACGCCGCCGGCGCGCCGGTGGAATTGGAAATCAAAGAAGCCGCGGCGAAGGGGATGGGACCGCATGGACTCTGCATCGGCGCGACGGGCTCCGGGAAGTCGGAGTTGTTGAGGACCGTGGCACTGGGCATGATCGTCGGCCATTCGTCGGAGGAACTCAACCTTGTGCTGGTCGATTTCAAAGGCGGCGCGACGTTCGCGGGACTGGAGCCCGCTCCGCATGTGGCGGCGGTCATCACCAACTTGGCCGACAAAGCGGCGTTGGTTACCCGCATGCGGGATGCGTTGATGGGTGAAATGAACCGCCGGCAGGAAGTGCTCCGTGCCGCGGGCAACTTCGACGGAATCGCGGCCTACCAGCGTCGGCGACGTGCCGGCGCGCGGCTCGATTCGCTGCCCGTGCTGTTCATCATCGTCGACGAATTCTCCGAATTGCTGACTCAGCAACCGGATTTTGCCGATGTCTTCGTTGCGATCGGCCGGCTCGGACGATCGCTGGGCATACATCTGCTGTTGGCCAGTCAACGGCTCGACGAAGGCCGCCTGCGGGGCTTGGAATCACACCTGTCCTACCGCCTGTGCCTGAAGACGTTGTCATCGAACGATTCCCGGCTCGTGCTGGGGACGTCCGCGGCGTACGAGCTACCCGCAACACCGGGCGCCGCCTATCTGCGGGTAGGCACCGATGCGCCGATCCGATTCCAGACGGCGTTCGTCTCGGGCCCGACGCCCGCTGCCGTGCACGAGCCGGGGCGCTCCACGAGAGGAGCGGCGCCGGGGCTTGTACATCCGTTCACCACCGCGCCCGTCGGCCAGGTCTCGGTTGATCAAGGCGCGGGAACGGAACCTGCCGAATACCCGAGCGTGCTGCAGGCGATAGTCGGTCGGCTGTCCACCGAAGGTCCACGCGCACATGAGGTCTGGTTGCCGCCGCTTTCCGCATCGCCGGAACTGGATGCGGTTCTCCACGACGTCGGGCCCACAACCGTGTTGACGGCTCCGATCGCGGTCGTCGACCGTCCCTTCGAGCAGCGACGAACGCCTCTGGTTGTCGACGTGTCAGGGGCCGCGGGCAACGTCGCCCTGGTCGGCGCACCCCAGTCCGGAAAGTCGACAGCCCTGCGCACACTGATCACCGCGCTGGCGGTCACGCACGAACCGCGCCTCGTGCAGTTCTACTGCCTCGACTTCGGTGGCGGTTCCCTGGCGGCGCTGCGAGATTGGCCGCACGTCGGCTCCGTCGCGGGGCGCTCCGATATCGAGCGAGTCCGCAGCACCCTTTCCCGGCTCGGTGGCATTGTGCGGGCGCGCGAGACACTTTTTCGCCAGCACGGCATCGAATCCATGGCGCACTATCGACAACTGCGGGCTGCACATGACCCGCGCTGCGACCGATTCGGGGACGTCTTTCTGGTTGTCGACGGGTGGGTCAGCCTGCAGCGCGAGTTCGAGGCAGCGGAATCGTGGGTGACTTCGCTTGCTGCCGACGGCCTTTCGTACGGTGTGCACGTCATAATCGCGGCCTCGCGCTGGCCGGAGATCAGGCCCGCACTGCGGGACCAGATCGGAACGCGAATCGAGCTGCGGCTCGGCGACCCGTCGGACTCCGAAATCGATCGCCGGCTGGCCCACGAGGTGCCGGTCAGCACGCCCGGGCGGGGCCTATCTCCCGATGGCCTGCACATGGTCATCGCGTTGGCCCGCCTCGACGGCGACGACTCTCCGCTGCGACTCTCCAGAGGCTGGACCGCCCCGCCGGTTCCGGTGCTGCCCGCCCGCATCGACCTGGACCTCGTAATCGGCCAGGCGGGTGCGCTTAATGCCGGGCCCATCGTCGGAGTCGAAGAAACTGAGCTCGAGCCGCTGACAATCGATTTCACGCGGCAGCTGCATCTGCTGATCCTCGGCGACAGCGAGTGCGGAAAGACCGCGACCTTGCGCACCCTTTGTCGGGAGCTGATGAGAACGAGCACCCCGGCGCAGTCTCAACTCTTTGTCGTCGACCCGAGGCGGTCGCTGCTCGGCGTGGTCGGGCCAGAGTCCGGACACCTTGGCGGCTACCTTCCTTCGGCCGACGCGATAGCCGACGCCATGCCGCAGGTGCTCGGGGCATTACGGCGGCGAATGTCGTCGTGGTCGGGGCCGGACATCTACATCGTGATCGACGATTACGAGCTCGTCGATGGTGTCGGCGGCAATCCGCTGATGCCTCTGCTGGAGATGTTGCCGTACAGCCGAGACGTCGGGATGCATGTCGTGGTGGCTCGGCGCAGTGGCGGCGCCGCCCGCGCGCTGTTCGAACCTGTGCTCGCCGGAATCCGCGACGCCGGCTGCGCCACGCTGCTGATGAGTGCGAGCCCCGACGATGGCCTGGCAATCGGCACGGTGCGCCCATCGCCGCAACCGCCCGGGCGCGGAATGCTCATCTCACGCGGACGTGGCGACCCGCAGATGATTCACGTCGGTTGGACGCCGTGACCGTGGAGGCGCACCTCATCGAGGCCGGACCGGCGGCGATTCGCCGATTGTGTTGCGGCGGCGTGACGGTGGCAGATCACCAGGTCGAGCGGGCGGCACTCGATGGCATCGACGATCCGCTAGCGCTCGTCGGTCTTCGACCAGTCACCGTCGCGTCGCTGTGGCGGCAGGCTCTGGCGTCGGTCGACTGCGGGTCGGCCCGTGGCGTGACGGTGGTCCACCCGTCCTGGTGGTCGTCGGCGCGTGTCGAGGTGATCCGTTCAGCCGCAGAGGCGTTGACGGGCGACCCGCAGACCCGGTCCCGGTCATGGCTGCTCAGACAGGCGGCACGTGCGGGTGCGGCGGCGGTAGTCGAGATCACCGCCGATTTCGTCGTCACGACCGGTGAGGCGGTGGCGGTCGAACGCCGAAATCGAGACGTCGAAACTGTCGCCGAGGCGGTAGCGGAGTCGATTTCGACCATGACATGCGGCGCCAGCGCAGCGGTGGTCATCGACGCTGCGGCGGTGGTGCCGGACGCTGGCAGGGTCGCGGGGGCAATCGCGGCGGCGCTGCGTCGCAACGGACTGACGGACGTGGTGGTGGTCGATGACGCCCGGTTGAAAAGGATTGTCGGACAACTGCAATCGAGTGTCGAAAGCCTCAGCGCATCGGCTCGCCGTCGATCCTTGCGGAGCGCCCGACGCGTCGCGGCGGCGTCGGCGTCGGTGGCCGCAGCGCTCCTCGGTGTGGAGGTACGTCATCGTCATCCCGCACCGCGGGAAAGTTCATTTTCGACAACGTTCATCGTGGAAGGGCATGTAGCCGTGGAGGTTCCGGCCGGGTGGCCGACGCGCCGCATCGTCGCGGGCCCCGGATCGGCGCGGGTGCAGATAACGTCGCCAACCGATCCCGACGTTGCGTTGCACGTGACACAGTCGCGCGTTGCGCTCCCCGGATTGGACGCAACCGCCGACTTCCTCAAAACGGCGATAGATGCGGCGCCGGTCGGTGTCTTCGTCGATTTCAACCCGAGAGACCACCGCGCCGGACGTCCGGTGGTGACCTACCGCGAGATTCGGGCCGGGCATGAGATCCGTTGGACAGTGTGGGTCGACGCGTTGGTTCGGATCAGCATCGGATGTCAGAACCCGAGCGATCGCCCCTATGCCGTGAGCCGCGAGTGCGAGCTGGCGATCCGCACGGCACGGGCCCTGACCTGAAATAGCGGAACCAAACGCCGCTGGATCGAGTCTGACATTTCGTAAGCGTGGGCAAAGCCCGACAACCGGCGGAAGGAGGACACGTGAGCGCACCGACGGGCGGCAATGCACTCAGCGCGGACTTCGATCTCATGCGCTCGATCTCGGCGTCCATCGACAGCCGCAACGAGGAGATGCGTGCGGCGCTGCAGGCGTTCATCGGTCGCATGACCGCGGTACCGCAGTCGGTGTGGGGCGGGATGGCGGCGTCGCGATTCAACGAGGTGGTGCATAGGTGGAACGCGGAGTCGACGAAATTGCATCAAGCGTTGCACGCCATCGCGGAGACCATTCGCCATAACGAAATCACGCTGCGCGATGCCGCCGAGAATCACGCGCGGCACATCGGCGCCGCCGCCGGACATCTGTGAGGCCATCGTGATCGACCAGCACCTGTCCTACAACTTCGACGAGATCGAGACGTCCGTTCGCCAGGAGATCCACGCCGCGTCGTCGCGGTTCAATGCGGCACTCCAGGATCTGAAGTCGCACGTCGCGCCGTTGCACGAACTATGGACGCGTGAGGCGGCGACGGCGTACGCCGTCGAGCAGCTCAAGTGGCATCAGGCCGCCCACGCGCTCAACGAGATCTTGACGGACCTCGGGAACGCCGTCCGGGACGGCGCCGACGATGTGGCGGCCGCCGATCACCGAGCCGCCGGAGTGTGGGCCCGCCAGGGGCCCTGACCACACAAAGACTCTGCGCGGTTCCGTCGGTAGGAGAGACCGGCGGAACCGCGCAGGCATTCTCGATCAGGCGGCGTGGCCACCTTGCCAGGGGGCGTGCGGTGCCGAGGTGCCCGGCTGCCGGGGGTCGGCCTGCGGGCGCAGCGGAGCCACGGGCCGTTCGGCATCGTCCCGGTCGGCGCGAGTCATCAGTTCGTGAAAGCCCATCCACGCCGCCCCGATGGTCGCGATCACCAGCGCGGCCCCGATCAGCACGACGGGGCGCACGACGGAGAGCAGCGCGATGACGGCGGCCATGCACCACAGCAGTTCGGCGCGTTTGCGCCACATCTTGTCGATCAATCGGTCGGTCGCTTCGGGCTCGTTCGCCTCACTGTTCGGCACCCTTGACCTCCTCGTATTTAAAGTCACCGCGATTTTATTTAGTCTACGCTGCGGGCGTCGAGGGCTGGGGGTCGCGTTTTGACCTGCGCGGATGTCCGCCGGTAAGCTGCTCCGTTGGCGTGCGGAACGCCGGGACTCGGGTCAACGTCGGTCGCCGAGAGCATCCCGTCCGCAAGCGTCTGATCGGCACCCGGGTCACCGGGATCCACAATCGGGTTGAACACCCGGAAACGAGAGGTAAGCGCGTGTCCACATACGTGCCGAAGGCGGGTGACACCACGCGGACGTGGTACGTCATCGACGCCCAGGACGTGGTGCTCGGTCGCCTTGCCGTCGCAGCAGCCAACCTGCTGCGTGGCAAGAACAAGCCCACATTCACCCCGAACGTCGACGGCGGCGACTACGTCATAGTCATCAACGCGGACAAGGTCGCCATCGGTGGCGACAAGCTGCAGAAGAAGCTGGCCTACCGTCACTCGGGTTATCCCGGCGGGCTCAAGAGCCGCACGATCGGCGAGTTGCTGGACAAGCACCCCGACCGCGTGGTGGAGAAGGCCATCGTCGGCATGATCCCCAAGAACAAGCTGGGCCGTCAGATCAAGCGCAAGCTGCACGTCTACGCCGGCCCCCAGCACCCCCACGCTGCTCAGCAGCCGACCCCGTACGAGATCAAGCAGGTGGCCCAGTGACCGACATTGCCGCAACCGAGACCGAGGTCGTCGAAGAGACCGTCGCGGCCGCCGCCCCGGCGCCGCGCGAGGACCACATCGTCATCGAGCGCCCGATCCAGACCGTCGGCCGCCGCAAAGAAGCCGTCGTGCGGGTCCGTCTGGTGCCCGGCACCGGCAAGTTCGACCTCGACGGCCGCAGCCTGGAGGCCTACTTCCCGAACAAGGTCCACCAGCAGCTGATCAAGGCTCCGCTGGTGACCGTGGACCGGGTGGACGCCTTCGACGTCTACGCCCACCTCGACGGTGGCGGCCCGTCCGGCCAGGCCGGCGCGCTGCGGCTGGCGATTGCCCGGGCGCTGATCCTGGTCCAGCCCGAGGACCGTCCGGCCCTGAAGAAGGCCGGCTTCCTCACCCGTGACCCGCGTGCCACCGAGCGCAAGAAGTACGGCCTGAAGAAGGCCCGCAAGGCGCCTCAGTACAGCAAGCGCTGATCTTTTTGGCCGCGAGCGTGCATCGTTGTACGCATGCGTCGGCGTGTCGGCGTACAAACGCGCACGCTCGCGGCATAAAGGAGAACTATGGGTCGTCTATTCGGCACCGACGGCGTCCGAGGGGTTGCCAATCGCGAGCTCACCGCCGAGCTCGCATTGGCTCTCGGTGCCGCGGCCGCTCGGCGTCTGACCAGGGCGGACAGCGGACGTCGCCGCGTCGCGGTGATCGGGCGCGATCCCCGGGCCAGCGGCGAAATGCTGGAAGCCGCGGTGATCGCGGGCCTGACCAGCGAGGGCGTCGACGCGCTGCGCTGCGGCGTCCTGCCCACCCCGGCCGTGGCCTACCTGACCCACGCCTACGACGCCGACTTCGGCGTGATGATCTCCGCCTCGCACAACCCGATGCCCGACAACGGCATCAAGATCTTCGGTCCGGGCGGGCACAAGCTCGATGATGCGACCGAAGACCAGATCGAGGACCTGGTCGCGGGCGGGCCCGGCCTGCGTCCCGTCGGCGCAAGCATCGGCCGGGTGGTCGAGGCCGAAGACGCCCTGGACCGCTATCTGCGTCAGGTCGGCAAGGCCGGCACCGTTCCACTCGACGGGCTGACCGTCGTGGTCGACTGCGCGCACGGCGCCGCTTCGATCGCCGCGCCGCGCGCCTACCGCGCTGCCGGGGCGCGCGTGATCGCGATCAACGCCGAACCCGACGGCCTCAACATCAACGACGGCTGCGGTTCGACCCACTTGGATGTGGTGCGTGCGGCGGTGCTGGAGCACGGCGCCGACCTCGGTTTGGCGCACGACGGTGATGCCGACCGCTGCCTGGCCATCGACGCCTCGGGTGAGGTCATCGACGGCGACGCGATCATGGTGATCTTGGCGCTGGCGATGCAGGAGGCTGGTGAACTGGCCGGCAACACCTTGGTGGCGACGGTGATGAGCAACCTCGGTCTGCACCTGGCGATGCGCGCGGCCGGGGTGGAGGTGCGCACCACCAGCGTCGGCGATCGCTATGTGTTGGAAGAGTTGCGGTCTGGCAAGTTCAGCCTCGGTGGTGAACAATCCGGGCACATTGTGTTGCCGGCGCTGTCGACCACCGGTGACGGCATCCTGACTGGTCTGCGGCTGATGTCGCGGATGGCCCAAACCGGAGCCTCGCTGGGCGAGCTGGCCTCGCCGATGCACACCCTCCCGCAGGTTCTGATCAACGTCGACGTCGCCGACAAGGCGGCCGCGGTCGCCGCGCCGGCAGTGCAATCCGCCGTGCAGGAAGTCGAGGACGAGCTCGGCGATACTGGTCGAATCCTGTTGCGGCCCTCAGGAACCGAGCAGATGATCCGGGTGATGGTGGAAGCCGACGACGAACACGTCGCGCACCGGCTCGCGGCTCACGTCGCCGAGACGGTCCGCGCCACCCGCTAAGACGGAACCTTCCCGCGACTCGTCGCGTCGAACTTGTCATGGCACAACGAGACGCATTCGTCGACGCTGCTTCGATACATGCCGTCGCGCAACGCTTCGACGACGCCGCTCATCTGATCGACGGCGCGGTCCGCGCCCAGTTCGGTCGGTTGGCGTTCGACGGGACGGCCTCGGGCCGCGCGTACATCGGCCAGGGCGACGCGCTGCGGTTCGCGCTGCACCGACTCGGCGGCGAACTCGCGCAATGGGCACGCGCCAGCATGGAAGTCAGCTCTGCGCTGCGCACCGGGGTCGACCGGTACGTCGACGCCGACCGGTTCGCCGCGGCGCGGGTCGGCTGATGACCGAGCGGTTCGACGTGACGACACGGCTTGCCGAAGGACGGCCCGCGGTCGATCACCTACAAAGATACGTGCGGGCCTGTGAGGTCCTCGGCTACCAGCAGCCCGACCTCACCGCGCATGCCTCTCAGGTGGGGGACTGGTACGAAACCGAAGTGGGACTTGACCTTCGGGTACTCGACGACGACGTCACCACGCTGCGCTCCGCGGTCACGGCGATCGAAGAGGCGCTGTGGCTGCAGCGGACGCAAGTGACCGAACTCGCGGCCGCGTGGCGGGGTTCGGGCGCGGAGTCGGCGGCACGATTCCTCGAGCGCCATTGCGACGTGGCGGAAGAGGTGACCACCCGTGTCCGGGCGGCCGCCGAGCACTGCGCCACGTTGCGCGACGACGTATGGCAGGCCGTCGACGGCAAGGTCGCCACTACCGTCGCCATCGACGAGCGATCCGCTGCCGAGCGCTCGACGTGGTTGGCGGCCGCGCAGGCGGTCACAGCGGGTGACCGCTCGGCCGCCGAGGTGATCGTCCATCGCCACGTCATACCGTTCGTCGACAACGACATTCGCAACGATTGGCTCGCCGCGATGAGCTCAGCCAATGCCTCGATCGCGGCGTCCTACGACGCGGCCATCCATGCGTTGGCCTCGACGGCCGAGGTGCGGTTCGACATCCCAGGGGATTTGAGTCCCCAGTGGCATCCAGACGAGCAGCCGGTTCCGGCCGCGCCGCCGCCGATACCGTTACCGGCCAGTCCGTTATCGGCCAGTCCATTGCCGACCGTGCCGGCCGGGGTGCCCGGGTTCGCCGCTCCGCAGCCGACACCCGAAGCGGCACAACCGCTTCCCGCCGACGAGCCGGAAGAGACGCCCCCGACGCCCCCGACGCCCCTGGATCCGCTGGGGGACGCCGCTGGATTGTCCACTGGCTCCGGTGGTCTCGGTGGCCTCGGCGGCATGACCGGTGGCATCGGCGGGATCGTCAGCGGCATCGTCGACAGCATCGGCAGTTTGCTGAGCTCACTTACCGATGGCCTCGGTAACAACGGGCTGGGCGACACAGAAGACCCCCTGGGCGTCGACGACGGCGACCCCGATGACGGCGAACCCGTGGTCGATGACGACGACACGCCGGACGGAGCTAAGGATGTCGCCGAGCCGGCCAGCGTCGTTGGCGGTCCGACACCCGAAGCCGCTACAGCCGAAAGTCCCTCGGCGCCAGCGGAGCCCGTCGCCGACCCGGCCGCAGGGCCCGTCGGCCAACCCTCGCCCGAGGCCACGCAGACCGCTGATCAACCGTCGGCGGTTGCGCCACCCGACGGGTCGACCCCGTGTGAGATCGCCGAGGACCAGCTGCCGCAAGCCGGACAGTAGTTCGGGGCTCAGCCCTTGAGCAGCGCGACGAACTTCTCTTCGGGACTCACCACTGCGGCCTCATCGCCGATCGGCAGAGTTCTGGGCAGCTGTACGTCGGGGTCGGCGAAATCACGGTAAGTCTTGTCGCCGGCGAGTGTGTAGAGCAGGTAGCCGGTGAGCAGGGCACGAATGGTCTTCTGTGTCTTGCGATCTGGACCGCCCAGCCCGAATGCCGCCGTCACCCGTCGGCCCTCTGCCAATCCGTCGGCCTTCGCCTTCTTCACGATCCGCAGGGTTGCCGCATCCCAGGCCTGCCAAAGCTCGATAGCGTTGTAACGCAAAGCTTTGGCAGATCCCGGTGCGCTGAACACCACGCCAGGCACCCGCAACGATGCCGCCGGTTGCGAGGCGGACGGAGTCGTGACGGCGGGAAAAATCGCGGCGACCGCCTGCGGCTTGGTCTTCATGCCGGCGGCGGCGAACACCGCGGCCGAGCCGCCGAAACCGTGCCCGATGACGCCGAGCTTGTCGGTTTGGACACTGATCTTGCCCGGGCCCAAGCGGACTCCGGTCGCGATGTCCAGCGCCGTGCCCATGTCGAAGGCAAGGTTCAACACCGACGGCGCCACCCCGCGCTCGGTGTCCGGGGCCGCCGCGACGATGCCCCACGACGCGAGGTGCTCCAGCAATCCCGAATACCGCGACACACCGGTGAGCCAGTCGTGACCGAACACCACTGCAGGTAGGTGCAGACCCGCTTCGGGCGTGTAGACCACCCCCGGCAACCCCGCGAAGGCCAAGTCGCCGCGCAGCACCTTGTGCGGACCGCGTCGGCGTAAGGAACCGACGAGCTTGCTGGTCTTTGCCACCCGATGACGGTAGCGCACGTCATCCACGCTGCCGATACCTCGCCCGCAGGGCATCTCAGTCGATACGAAGTTTGTTGACAGCAATCCGGCAGATTTTGCGCTGCGGGTTTCGCTGCAACTGAGATGCCGCAGTCCAGAATGCTTACGCTGCCGTCAACGCTATTGCACCAGCTATTGAAACCTAGTCAATACCAACGTCATTCACAGCGATTCATAACAACTTCTGCCGGCTAAGGGTTTAGCTGAGTTCTGCGCGGTGGTATCAGTGACGGGTGATGAACATCAAGAGAATCGCAGCTGCGACCGCTATCGCCTCGGGTCTGGGACTCGCTGGCGTCGGCGCGGCGAGCGTCGCTGAGGCTATGCCGATGGCTCCGATGCCGGACTACCACTGGTGTCCGGGGCAGTGGTGGGACCCGGGTTGGGGTAACAACTTCGACTGGGGACGCTGCCACGATGACAACTACTTCGACGGCGAGCCTCACGACGCGGGCCATTGGCACGGCAACGGGCCCTGGCACGGGGACGGACCAGGCCCCTGGGACCACCCGGGTTGGGACAACGGTCGGGGCCCGGGCGGACCCGGCTGGGACAACCACCAGGGTTGGCAGCACTAGGCTCAGCCAGCACGCCGAAAATTACATACATATCTGGCCTAGCGCAGGTCAGGAGGGTGCAGCCGTCCCAGTTGGGGCGGCTGCACTGCGTGGCGCGGCGGCCGCGTATGCGCCCAGACCCCGGTCACTGCACTATCCTGGCAGCCTATGTGCGGAATCGTCGGCTACGTCGGGCATCAACCTGCCCTCGAAGTCGTCGTCGACGCTTTACGCCGGATGGAATACCGCGGCTACGACTCGGCCGGGATCGCGCTGGTCGACGGCGACGGTGAGCTGACGGTCCGGCGCCGGGCAGGCCGGCTGGCCAACCTGGAGGTCGCCCTCGCCGAGACCGACGCCGACTCGCTTAGCGGAACGACCGGGCTGGGCCACACCCGCTGGGCGACGCACGGACGTCCCACCGACCGCAACGCCCATCCGCACCGCGACGCGGCGGGAAAGATCGCCGTCGTCCACAACGGCATCATCGAGAACTACGCGCCGCTGCGCCACGAGCTCGAAAACGCCGGTGTCGAGTTCGCCAGCGACACCGACACCGAAGTGGCCGTGCACTTGGTCGCGTGGAACTATCACCACGGCGATACGGCCGGCGACTTCACCGCTTCCGTGCTGGCCGTGCTGCGACGCCTCGAGGGGCACTTCACGCTGGTGTTCGCCAACGCCGACGAACCGGGCACGATCGTCGCCGCGCGCCGGTCTACGCCGTTGGTCGTCGGCATCGGCAAGGGCGAGATGTTCGTCGGCTCCGACGTCGCCGCGTTCATCGGGCACACCCGCGACGCCGTCGAACTCGGACAGGACCAGGCCGTCGCCATCACCGCCGACAGCTACCGGATCACCGACTTCCACGGCAATGACGACACCGCGAATGCTCGCCCATTCCATATCGATTGGGACCTCGACGCCGCCGAGAAGGGCGGCTACGAGTACTTCATGCTCAAAGAAATCGCCGAGCAACCCACTGCCGTCGCCGACACACTCCTCGGGCATTTTGTCGACGGCCGCATCGTCCTCGACGAACAGCGCCTCAGCGACCAGGAACTGCGCGAGATCGACAAGGTCTTCATCGTTGCCTGCGGTACGGCATACCACTCCGGCCTGCTGGCGAAGTACGCCATCGAACACTGGACACGGCTACCCGTCGAAGTCGAATTAGCCAGCGAATTCCGTTACCGAGACCCGGTTTTGGACCGCAGCACGCTCGTCATCGCCATCTCGCAGTCGGGGGAGACCGCCGACACCCTGGAAGCGGTGCGGCACGCCAAGGAGCAGAAGGCCAAGGTGCTCGCGATCTGCAACACCAACGGCTCGCAGATTCCGCGCGAATGTGACGCGGTGCTCTACACGCGCGCCGGACCCGAGATCGGCGTGGCGTCGACCAAGACCTTCTTGGCACAGGTTGCGGCGAACTATCTGGTCGGCCTGGCGCTGGCGCAAGCACGCGGCACCAAATACCCCGACGAGGTCGAGCGCGAATATCGCGACCTGGAAGCGATGCCGGACCTGGTGGGCCGTGTGATCGGGGAGATCGCGCCGGTTGCCGACCTGGCGCACAGGTTCGCGCAGGCGTCGACGATCCTGTTCCTGGGCCGCCACGTCGGCTACCCGGTCGCCCTGGAGGGTGCGCTGAAGCTCAAGGAACTGGCCTACATGCACGCCGAGGGCTTCGCCGCGGGCGAGCTCAAGCACGGGCCGATCGCGCTGATCGAAGACGACCTGCCGGTGATCGTCGTGATGCCGTCACCGAAGAGTTCGGCCACCCTGCACGGCAAGCTGCTGTCCAACATCCGCGAGATCCAGACTCGCGGTGCGATCACCATTGTGATCGCCGAGGAAGGCGACGACACGGTGCGGCCCTACGCCGACCACCTGATCGAAATCCCTTCGGTCTCAACGCTTTTGCAGCCGCTGCTGTCCACCATTCCGATGCAGGTGTTCGCGGCGTCGGTCGCGCAGGCCCGCGGCTACGACGTCGACAAGCCGCGAAACCTGGCGAAGAGCGTCACCGTCGAGTGACGATGCGCCGCGGGACGCGGCGAGGAGGAACAAGACAATCCGTCACCGTCGAGTGACGATGCGCCGCGGGACGCGGCGAGGAGGAACAAGACAATCCGTCACCGTCGAGTGACGATGCGCCGCGGGACGCGGCGAGGAGGAACGAGACAATCGGCCCTCGCCGCTTGGCGAGTTCGGTCGCGCGTAAGCCCACGGTCAACTACATTGCCCTGAACGAGAGCGTCCCGGGGGGCAAGTGCGTGAGTGACCATGTGGTGGCCGGGCGCGGCCGGTGCTTGGTGCAGCCGTGAAGTTCGGTGCGTTCGGAATCGTTGCAGCCGTTGTCGCGATTTACATCGCTTCGATCGCGTTGTATGCCCACGGCGCCGCCGTCCACCATCAGGCAGAGGTCGCGGTTCCCAGTGACAAGTCCACAGCGATCATCTCAGTAGAAGATATCCAATCCAACTACAGCGTATTGCTGGTAAACCTGGCGATTTCACCTGCCAACTCGCTGCTGGACCCGCAAACCAAGCACATCACCGAGGACATGAGCGTCTGGGTTCGATCCGCTGCCACACCGACCCGCCGCACCTGGACCAAGGGCATGCTCCCGGGCGTCTTCCCGGTCCCGTTGACCATTGCCGGGGAAACCGAACGGTGGCCGTTCGACCGTTATCGTTCGGGTCCGATTGAGGTGCAGCTGCTGCACGGTGGGGAAAACGGTGTGCCGGAAGCGTTGCCGGTCACCATCGTCAACCATCTGCCGGGCTGGCAGGCCGTCGCCAGCGACGGGCAGACTGTCGGGTCTCAGCACATCACCATGCGGCGTTCGTTGTCCGCGGCGGCGTTCGGACTCGTCATCTGCGGTGTGCTCGTTGCGATCGCCGCTCTGGGTTTGTTCGTCGCGATTCAGACACTGCGTAATCGGCGTAAGTTCCAGCCGCCGATGACGACTTGGTACGCGGCAATGCTCTTCGCGGTTGTCCCGTTGCGCAATGCACTACCGGGTTCACCGCCCTTCGGGGGCTGGGTCGACGTGACGGTTGTGCTGTGGGTGATCGTCGCCCTCGTTGTGTCGATGCTGATCTACATCACCTGCTGGTGGCGACATTTGAGACCCGAAGCCGCTGCGCAAGCCGCTCCGGTCAGTCGTTAGTAGAGAGACGGACATCGAACGCGGCCCAGTCCGGCTCGCGGGTTGCCGCCCAATACTCGTTGAGCCGCCACGGGCTCACAGTGTGGATCTCACCGTCGGCATTCTTGAAGTAGGAATGCTCGACCGCGGGATGCGCCCACACCATCTGCTTGATCTCGCGCTGGGTTCGCTGATGCCAGTCCGCGGCTGCCTCAGCGGTCGGCTCAATCGAATGCACCGCCGCGTCAGCCAGTTTCGCCAGGCAGCTGTTGATGTAGCGCATCTGCAGCTCGGAGTTGAAGATCAGGCTTCCGCCGTGGGCCAGATGCGCGCCCGGGCCGTAGATGATGAAGAAGTTGGGAAATTGCGGGACGGTAATGCCCAAGTAAGCGAACGGCTTGCTGCCCCACACTTCGTGCAGGTTGACGCCGTCGCGGCCGGTGATCGTCATCGGCCATAGGACATCGGTGTGACGAAAGCCGGTGGCGTACACGATGATATCGGCATCGTGGTGTCTGCCATCGTCGGTCACGACGCCGTCGGCGGTGATCTCCCGGATGGGTGTACGCACCAGTTCGACGTTGTCGCGGCGCAGCGTGCGCAGCCAGGTGCCGTCGTCCTGCAGCGTGCGCTTGCCGGTCGCGGGATAGTCCGGCAGCACCTTGGCGAGTAGTTCCTCGTCGCCGTCGACCTGGCCGGTGATCCAGTCGGTGAACATCAGCCGGGCCATGGCGTTGATCTCGCTGACCGCATAGTCCTGGTCGGCGTAGTCCGGGTCGACCCGCGCTGCGTCGAGTCCTTTGTCAGATCCCGGCCACAGCACCAGGAATCGATACCAGCGTCCGTAGTACGGCAGGTGATCCATCGCCCAGCGGACGCCGTCGCCGACCTCGTCGTGATACATGGCGTTGGGGAACATCCACTGGGCGGTGCGCTGGAAGACGGTGAGGTGCTCGACATCGCCGGCGATGGTCGGGGCGATCTGAAAGCCACTGGCACCGGCGCCGATCAGCGCGACACGCTTGCCGGTGACGTCGACAGAGTGATCCCATGCCGCGGAGTGAAACGACGGGCCACGAAACGTGTTCGCGCCGTTGAACTTCGGTACGTGCGGGCGATTGAGCTGGCCGACGGCGGTGATCACGGCCCGGGCCTGCATGGTGGTCAGGCCCTCGTCGCCTTCCCGCGAGGTGATGGTCCAGAGACCGTCCTCGTCGTCCCACTCGAGCGAGACGACTTCGCACTGCCAGCGCACGTGGTCGTTGAGCTGATACTTGTCCATCACCCGGTCGAAGTAGCTTTGCAGCTCCGGTTGTTCGGCGAAGAAATGCGACCAGTCGTTACTGGGTTCGAAGCTGTAGCAGTAGAAGTGGTTCGCGACGTCGACACGTGCCCCCGGATAGCTGTTCTCCCACCATGTCCCGCCCGGGCCGGCATTCTTCTCGAGGATCGTGAAGGGAATGTTGGCTTGCCGCAACCGGATTCCGGCCAGGATCCCCGACTCACCGCAGCCAATGACCACGACCGGTAGCTGCGCGGCGTGATCTGAGTCCAGTGGCGCCGGCCGGCGCGGATCGACGCCCTCGAGGTCCATCTCCTCGGCGAGCAGCGGTACGTAGTCGTCGGGCACGCTTTCGCACGCCGCCCAATCCATCATTTCCTTGATCAGGTCGGCGGGCAGCGGTGCGAGCTCCGGACACCCGCGGTCGCGATAGTCGGCGATCACTTGCAGCGCCTCGGCGCGGGCGCGGGCTTTCTCCTCCTCGGACATGAAGCCCTGCACTTCGTTGAGGAAGATTCCGGCTGGTTTGAAATCGCGCACGAAGCGGGAATCGCCGGTGATGTGCACCAGCGACAGCAGCAGGGTGGGAATGCTGACTTGCTCGAGCGCGGCCGCAATGTCGCTGTCGGAGGTACTGAAAGGTTGGCCCGCGTAACGGCTGCGCACCAAGAGGATCCTTTCTCATCATCGATGAGCGCCTGCGCCGCAAACTCTATTACGATACGTGAGGTTTCGTAATTGGAAAACTCACCGTACGCGCGGGGTGGCGCCGGATCAAGGGTGGCTCATGCGACGGTGAGTGGTGTGCGTCGAGGATGGCGATTCGTCCGCGGCGCGCCGCTGACCTATCTGTGGCTGACCGTCTTGTTGGTGACCACGATCATCCAGCGTCGGCTCGGAGAGCGTCAGCTGCGCGAGTTTCTGGTGCACTACTCGACCAACATCCGCCACCTGGCCACCGATCCACTGTCGGCGCTGTTCGAGAGCCTGCTGTGGATCGACGGCTACTACTGGGCGCCATATCTCATCTTGTTCACCGTGTTTCTGGCGCCTGCCGAACACTGGCTCGGGCAGTTACGTTGGCTGACAGTCGGATTGACGTGTCACGTCGTCGCCACCTACATCAGCGAAGGCTGGCTGTATCTGGCGATCCAGTACCACGATGCGCCGGAGCGGCTGGTCCGAGCCACCGACATCGGGGTCAGCTACTTCATGGTCGGGGTGATCGCCGTGCTGGCATATCGCGTCGCCCGGCCGTGGCGATGGGTGTACCTCGCCGTGATGATCGCGGTGTGCCTGACGCAGCTGGTCGCCGCTTTCAACTTCACCGCGATCGGCCACTTCTCGGCAATCTTCATCGGGCTCTTGTTCTACCCGATGGCACGACCGAGGTCGACTACTGCCGGATCGCGCTCACGTAACTGAGCCCCGCAAAATTGGCTGCCTCGTCGTCGATCGAAGCAGGAGCCGAAAGGCCATGTGTGACAACCAGCTCCGCCGCACCGACGGCCGACACCTGCCAGCCATGGGCCGCGAGATACTCGACCACGTCGCTGCGCTCGCCGCCGTACCAAAGATCGGTCATCTCCACGTCGAACCCGTGCTTGGCCCATGCCTCGGTCGACTGCCTCATGCGGTCGGCCATCAGCGGCACGGCCTCGCTGGCGTTCGGCATGTTTTCGGTTGCGAGCCGGCTGCCGGCCGCGCTCAGCTGGGTGATGTTGTCCAACAACGCATCCTGTGCTTCCGGCGGAAGGAACGGCAACAGGCCCTCGGCGCTCCACGCGGTGGGCTGGGTTGAGTCGTGGCCGGCTCCGCGCAGGGCGGTGACCCAGTCGTCGCGCAGATCGACCGCGACCGCCCGCAGGCCGGCGGTCGGTGTGGCGCCGAGACCGCTGAGCGTCCTGGCCTTGAACTCGATCACCGTCGGCTGGTCGATCTCGTAAACGGTGGTGCCGTCGGGCCAGGGAAGCCGGTAGCTGCGGGCGTCCAGGCCTGAGGCCAGGATCACCGCTTGGCGGATTCCGCTGCTGGCTGCCTCGAGGAAGAAGTCGTCGAAGAAGCGGGTGCGCACGGCCATCATGTCGCCCATTCGCGCCAACCCGAACTCGCCGCCGTCGTCGACCTCGTTCGCGTCGAGCTCGCCGGTGGCGACCCGAGTGAAGAATTCGACACCGACGGCGCGCACCAGCGGCTCGGCGAATGGGTCGTTGATCAGCGGGTTGTCTGCGCGAGTCGCCAGTGCGCGTCCCACTGCCACGCCGGTCGCCGTCGCGCCCACGCTGCTAGCCAGGTCCCACGTGTCGTTGTCAGTGCGTGCCATGCCCACCCCTCTGCGATGTTTAGCCTGTTTAATCGACAGTACCCGCGCGGCCGGGCACGTAACGTTGTCACGATGCGGCACTACTACTCGGCGGACGCTATTCGCGAGGCCGAAGCGCCGCTATTGGCCACCCTGCCCGACGGCGCGTTGATGGCGCGTGCGGCATACGGGCTGGCGAGCGCGATTATCGCCGAATTGTCCGCTCGCACCGGTGGAGTCGCCGGACGACGGGTGTGCGCGGTCGTCGGCTCCGGCGACAACGGCGGTGACGCGCTGTGGGCGGCGACCTATCTGCGACGCCGAGGGGTGGCCGCCGACGCGATACTGCTCAAGCCCGAACGCACGCACCGCAAAGGCCTGGCCGCTTTCCAGAAGTCGGGCGGTCACATCGTCGAGCGCGTCGACGTGTGGACCGACCTCGTGATCGACGGGGTGGTCGGCATCTCGGGCTCGGGGCCCTTGCGACCGGACGCGGCCGAGGTATTCAAAAACGTGCACGCACACGGCATTCCGGTCGTAGCCGTGGACATCCCCAGCGGCGTCGACGTCGCGACCGGCGCAATCGGCGGCCCCGCGGTGCATGCCGCACTGACGGTCACGTTCGGCGGCCTCAAGCCGGCCCATGCGCTGGCCGACTGCGGGCGGGTGGAATTGGTCGACATCGGTCTCGACCTGCCGGACACCGACATCCTGGGTTTCGAGGCGGCCGATGTCGCAGCGCGCTGGCCGGTGCCCGGACCACACGACGACAAGTACACCCAGGGCGTCACCGGTGTCATGGCCGGCTCGTCGACGTATCCCGGGGCGGCGGTGTTGTGCACCGGCGCCGCGGTAGCGGCCACCTCCGGCATGGTTCGCTACGCCGGCAGCGCGCACCAGGAGGTGCTCGCGCACTGGCCCGAAGTGATCGCCTCGCCGACCCCATCGGCCGCCGGGCGGGTGCAGTCTTGGGTCGTGGGACCCGGACTCGGGACCGACGAAACGGGCGCTGCCGCACTGTGGTTCGCGCTGGACACCGACCTGCCGGTATTGGTCGACGCCGACGCGCTGACCATCCTGGCGGCTCATCCCGACATGCTGGCCTCCCGGCGCGCGCCAACCGTGTTGACCCCGCACGCCGGTGAGTTCGCCCGACTGGCGGGCGGGCCGCCGGGCGACGACCGCATCGGCGCTACCCGCGAGCTGGCCGAACGGCTGGGCGCGACCGTGTTGCTGAAGGGCAACGTCACCGTCGTCGCCGATCCCGGTGGTCCGGTCTACCTCAACCCGGCGGGGCAGTCCTGGGCGGCAACCGCAGGATCCGGCGATGTGCTGTCCGGAATGATCGGCGCCTTGCTCGCCGCGGGCCTGCCTCCTGCCGACGCCGCGGCTGCCGCAGCGTTCGTGCATGCCCGTGCCGCGGCCTTGTCCGCAGCCGACCCCGGCCCGGGAGACGCACCGACCTCGGCGTCGCGCATCCTGGCCCACCTCCGCTCAGCCGTCGCCGCGCTCTAACCGAAAGGAACCGCTTTGCCTCATCACCCGTCGATGCCGTCGCATACCGTCAGCCCGGCCTACACCAGCCGGCTGTTCACCACCCCGGTACCCGCGCTCCGATTACCCGAGGAGTCGATGGACCCCGACGCCGCCTACCGCTTCATCCACGACGAACTGATGCTCGACGGCAGCTCGAGGCTGAACCTGGCGACCTTCGTCACGACCTGGATGGATCCGCAGGCCGGCCGCCTGATGGCCGAGACCTTCGACAAGAACATGATCGACAAGGACGAATACCCGGCCACCGCGGCCATCGAGCAGCGCTGCGTCTGCATGGTCGCCGACCTGTTCCACGCCGACAATCTCCGCGACGACGACCCGTCCAGCGCTGTCGGGGTATCGACCATCGGCTCCAGTGAAGCGGTGATGCTGGGCGGGCTGGCGCTCAAATGGCGCTGGCGAGCCAAGGTGGGCAAGGACTGGAAGGGCCGCACCCCGAACCTGGTGATGGGCTCGAACGTCCAGGTGGTTTGGGAGAAGTTCTGCCGCTACTTCGACGTCGAGCCGCGCTACCTACCGATGGAGGAGGGGCGTTACGTCATCACACCCGAGCAGGTGGTCGACGCCGTCGACGAGGACACCATCGGCGTGGTCGCGATCCTGGGCACCACCTACACCGGTGAACTCGAGCCGATCGCCGAGATCTGCGCGGCGCTGGACAAAGTGGCCGCCGACGGCGGTGTGGACGTGCCCGTCCACGTCGACGCCGCCAGCGGCGGATTCGTGGTGCCGTTCCTGCACCCGGAGTTGAAGTGGGATTTCCGGCTACCTCGGGTGGTGTCGATCAACGTCAGCGGCCACAAATACGGCCTGACCTACCCGGGCGTCGGATTCGTGGTGTGGCGCAGCCATGAATACCTACCCGAGGAGCTGGTGTTCCACGTCAACTACCTCGGCGGTGACATGCCGACCTTCACGCTGAATTTCTCCCGGCCCGGCAACCAGGTGGTCGGCCAGTATTACAACTTCCTGCGGCTGGGCCGGGAGGGTTACACGCAGGTCATGCAGACGCTGTCGCAGACGGCGCGCTGGCTGGGCGAGCAGCTGCGAACCGGCGACCACTGCGAAATCATCTCCGACGGCTCGGCGATACCCGTGGTCAGCTTCCGGCTGGCCAAGGACCGCGGCTACACCGAGTTCGACGTGTCCCACGAGCTGCGCGGGTACGGCTGGCAGGTGCCGGCCTACACCATGCCCGACAACGCGACCGACGTGTCGGTGCTGCGCATCGTGGTGCGGGAGGGTCTGTCGGCCGACCTGGCTCGCGCGTTGCACGACGACGCGCGCAGCGCGCTGGCCTCGTTGGACAAGCTCAAACCGGGCGGCCACTACCACGCGGAACATTTCGCGCACTGACGTTCGCCGGCCCGATCGCGGGGTCTGGGAGAATGGCGGCCGTGTCCGCAACGCCGATCTCCCTGACCCCGGGTGTCCTTGCCGAGGCCCTCGTAGATCTGGACGCCATCGCCCACAACGTGCGGGTGCTGCGCGACCACGCCGGTAGCGCGCAGGTGATGGCTGTGGTCAAGGCCGACGGCTACGGCCACGGCGCCGTCGAAGTGGCGCAGACCGCCCTGGCCGCGGGCGCCGCCGAACTGGGCGTGGCCACCATCGACGAGGCGCTCGCGCTGCGCGCCGCGGGCATCGCCGCACCGGTGTTGGCTTGGCTGCACCCGCCCGGCATCGACTTCGGCCCGGCGCTGCAGGCCGACGTGCAGATCGCGGTGTCCTCGGCGCGACAGCTCGACGAGCTGCTGGGCGCGGTCCGGCGCACCGGCCGCACCGCGTCGGTCACGCTCAAGGTGGACACCGGTCTGAACCGCAACGGGGTTCCGCTGGCGCAATACCCATCGATGCTCGCAGCGCTCGGGCGCGCCGTCGCCGAAGACTGCCTTCGGCTGCGCGGCCTCATGTCTCACATGGTGTTCGCCGACCAGCCCAACAACCCGATCAATAATGTTCAGGCGCAACGCTTTGCCGACGTCGTGGCACTGGCGCGCGAGCAGAAGGTGTCGTTCGAGGTGGCGCATCTGTCGAACTCGTCGGCGACCATGTCGCGTCCCGACCTGGCGTACGACCTGGTCCGGCCCGGCATCGCCGTGTACGGGCTGAGCCCGGTGCCGTCCCGCGGCGATATGGGGCTGCGGCCGGCTATGACCGTGAAATGCACTGTCGCACTGGTCAAGCCGGTACACGCCGGCGAGGGCGTGTCCTACGGGCACACCTGGATCGCGCGGCGGGACACCACCGTCGCACTGATGCCGATCGGCTACGCCGACGGTGTCTTCCGGTCGCTGGGCGGGCGGCTGGAAGTGTTGATCAACGGGCGGCGGCGACCCGGTGTCGGCCGCGTCTGCATGGACCAATTCCTCGTCGACCTCGGCCCGGGACCCGTCGACGTCTCCGAAGGCGACGAGGCCATCCTGTTCGGGCCCGGCACTGACGGTGAGTCCACCGCCCAGGAATGGGCGGACCTGCTGGACACCATCCACTACGAAGTGGTGACCAGCCCGCGCGGACGCATTGTCCGAACCTATCGCGAGGCTGAAAAGCATTGAGCGATAACCATCATGACGGTCTGCATATCGGCAAGCCGGCGCGGGGCAGGTGGCTGGCCGGCGCAGCCGGCGTCGGCGCCGTCGGCACCATTGCCGGAGCCACCGTGGCCCATTCGGTGCTGACTCGCCGCGCGAAGGTCGACGACCCGTTCGCCCATGAGGATTTCGAAGCGCTGGACGGCGACCGCAGCTACCTGGTGACCACGCCCGACGGGATCCATCTCGCGGTGCGCGAGGTCGGCCCCACCGACGCACCGTTGACTGTCGTATTCGCGCACGGCTTCTGTCTTCGCATGGGAGCCTTCCACTTTCAACGGATGCGGCTGTCCGAGGAGTGGGGCCCGAAGGTCCGGATGATCTTCTACGATCAGCGAGGCCACGGTCGGTCGGACGAAGCGCCGCCGGAAACCTACACGATCACCCAACTGGGTCAGGATTTGGAGACGGTCCTTCAAGTGATCGCCCCACGCGGCCCGATCGTGCTCGTCGGCCACTCGATGGGCGGCATGACGGTGCTCTCGCACGCGCGGCAGTTCCCCGAGCGCTACGGCAGTCGGATCACCGGCGCGGCGCTGATCTCGTCGGCGGCCGAAGGCGTCGCCGAGTCGCCGCTCGGTGAGATCTTGAACAACCCTGCGCTGGATGCGGTTCGGCGCGCGGCTAGATCGGCGCCGAAATTGGTCGACCGGGGTCGCACCGCCGTTCGTTCGCTGATCGGGCCGGTTCTGCGCGCGGCGTCCTACACCGACAAACGGGTGAGCCCGAGCATCGCGGCGTTCTCGGAGAAAATGATGCTCGGCACGCCGGTCCCGACCATGGTGGAGTTTTTGCACGCGTTGGAGGTGCACGACGAGACGGCGGCGCTGCCGACGCTGGCGAGAATTCCGACGCTGATCGTCTGCGGCGACCGTGATTTGGTCACGCCCGCTGAGTATTCGAGGAAAATGGCGGAGGTGTTGCCAGAATCCGAGTTGGTGATCGTGGCCCGGGCGGGCCATCTCGTCCTGCTGGACAAGCCGGCGTCGGTCAACGACGGGTTGGTGCGCCTGGTGAAGCACGCGAGCCCGGGTAGGTTCGCGGTGCTCAGCCAGCGACTGCGCGATCGGGTCATGCGACGTGACTGACGGGGCCACCGGCGGCATCGCGACCCTGCCGAGTGTCGAAGACACCGTCGCGCTGGGCTCGCAATTAGGCGGTCAATTACGCGCCGGCGACGTCGTCGTCCTGTCCGGCCCGCTCGGTGCAGGAAAGACGGTGTTGACCAAGGGAATTGCCGCGGCCATGGACGTCGACGGGCCGGTGACGTCACCGACTTTCGTACTGGCGCGGGTGCATCCGGCGCGCCGAATCGGCGCCCCGGCGATGATCCATGTCGACGTCTACCGATTGCTCGATCACACCGGTGCCGACCTGCTCGACGAGTTGGAAAGCCTCGACCTCGACACTGAACTCGACGACGCGGTCGTCGTGGTGGAGTGGGGTGAAGGGTTGGCCGAACGGTTGTCCGACCGTCACCTCGATATCCGTCTGGAGCGAATCAGCAACTCCGACACCAGGACTGCGACGTGGCAGTGGAGCTGCCCGTGAAACTCGTACTTGCCATCGACACCTCGACGCCCGCCGTGACCGCCGGTGTCGTCGCCGACGGCGAGCTGCTGGCCGAGCGGGTCACTGTCGACGCGCGCGCGCACGCCGAGCGGATCACCCCGAATGTGCTGGCCGCTCTGGCCGATGCCAGTCGCTCGATGGCCGACCTCGGCGCCGTGGTGGTGGGTTGCGGGCCCGGCCCGTTCACCGGTCTGCGGGTCGGCATGGCGACCGCGTCGGCGTACGGCCACGCGCTGGGCATCCCGGTGTACGGGGTGTGCAGCCTGGATGCGATCGGGGTACAGACCAGCGGCGAGACATTGGTGGTCACGGATGCACGTCGCCGCGAAATCTATTGGGCGCGTTACCGCGACGGCGTTCGCATCGACGGCCCGGCGGTCAGCGCGCCGGCCGACGTCGACGCGGGGGGTGCGCGGGCGGTGGCGGGATCGCCCGATCATGCGTCGCGGTTCGGTCTGCCTGTCGTCGAGCCGGTGTATCCCAACTCCGTGGGCTTGGTTGCCGTGGTGGACTGGTCGCTACCGCCGAACGCGTTGGTGCCGCTTTATCTGCGGCGCCCGGATGCCAAGACGCTCGTCGAGCGACAGGCGGCCCCGTGACCCTGACCATCGACGCGTTGACGCCAGCCGACGCCGCCCGCTGCGCGGAGTTGGAGTCGATCCTGTTCCCCGGCGACGACCCTTGGCCCACAGTCGCTTTCGTACGTGAACTGGCCGCCGACCACAACCACTACGTTGCCGCACGCGTCAGCGATGATGCCGACGACAGGCTGGTCGGCTACGGCGGCATCTCGCGACTCGGTCGCACACCGCCCTTCGAATACGAGATCCACACCATCGGGGTCGACCCCGCGTACCAGGGTCGCGGTATCGGCCGACGCATGCTGGATGCGCTGTTGAGCATCGCCGCGGACTCCGTCGTGCACTTGGAGGTCCGCACCGACAACGACCGGGCGATTGCGCTGTACCGCAGCGTGGGTTTCACCGAAGTCGGCTTGCGCAAACGGTATTACCGAATCAGCGGAGCTGACGCGTACACCATGCGGCGGGAGGCGCCCACCCGCGCCGACGACGATGCAGAGCGCGGAGCGCGATGAGGAGGAGTGGCGCCAAATGACGCGCCGACGACGATGCAGAGCGCGGAGCGCGATGAGGAGTGCCGCCACATGAGTAGAACGATTCTTGCGATCGAAACATCCTGCGACGAAACGGGTGTCGGTATCGCCCGGCTCGCCGACGACGGAACGGTGACCCTGCTGGCCGACGAGGTGGCGTCCAGCGTCGACGAACATGTCCGCTACGGCGGAGTCGTGCCCGAGGTGGCGTCGCGGGCACACCTGGAGGCGCTCGGGCCGGCGATGCGCCGCGCACTGGAGACAGCCGGCTTGGAGAAGCCCGACATCGTCGCCGCCACCATCGGCCCGGGCTTGGCGGGTGCTCTCCTGGTGGGAGTGGCAGCGGCGAAAGCCTATTCAGCGGCGTGGTCCGTGCCGTTCTATGCGGTCAACCATCTGGGCGGCCATCTTGCTGCCGACGTCTACGAGCACGGGCCGCTGCCCGAGAGCGTGGCGTTGCTGGTCTCCGGCGGTCACACCCATCTGTTGCACATCCGGTCGCTGGGTGAGCCGATCGTCGAACTGGGTAGCACCGTCGACGATGCGGCGGGGGAGGCATACGACAAGGTCGCCCGGCTGCTGGGTCTGGGCTATCCGGGCGGCAAGGTGCTCGACGATCTCGCGCAGACCGGCGACCGGGACGCGATCGGGTTTCCGCGTGGCATGACCGGGCCGCGCGACGAGCCGCATGCGTTCAGCTTCTCCGGCCTGAAGACGGCAGTCGCGCGTTACGTCGAAAGCCACCCGGACGCCTCGACCGCCGACATCGCCGCCGGCTTCCAGGAGTCGGTGGCCGACGTGTTGACCATGAAGGCGGTGCGCGCCGCGACCGAGTTGGGCGTGTCCACGCTGCTCGTGGCCGGCGGTGTGGCTGCCAATTCGCGGTTGCGAGAACTCGCGGCTCAGCGCTGCGCGGCGGCCGGGCTGACGCTGCGTATCCCGCGGCTGCGGCTGTGCACCGACAACGGTGCGATGATCGCCGCGTTTGCCGCGCACCTGCTGGCTGCAGGAGCTTCCCCATCGCCGCTGGACGTGGCCAGCGACCCGGGGCTGCCGGTGGTGCGCGGCCAAGTCGCATAAAGCACCGGCCCAACCTTGAGTGCTAGCACTCACATGTATAGAGTGCTAGGTGGCAATCGGCCAATCCTCGCGTCGGCACCCGCGACGACGACGCACAGGCACGGGCGAAAGCCGCAACACCTGGTAAATCGGGGCAACCGCCCCGGACTTGACTAACTAAGTGGAGGGCTCCAATCGTGGCGAGCGTCAACATCAAGCCACTCGAGGACAAGATCCTCGTACAGGCCAACGAGGCCGAGACCACGACCGCATCCGGTCTGGTCATTCCCGACACCGCTAAGGAAAAGCCCCAGGAGGGCAAAGTCGTCGCCGTCGGCCCCGGCCGGTGGGATGAGGACGGCGAGAAGCGGATTCCGCTGGACGTGTCCGAGGGCGACACCGTCATCTACAGCAAGTACGGCGGCACCGAGATCAAGTACAACGGCGAGGAGTACCTGATCCTGTCCGCACGCGACGTGCTGGCTGTCGTCAACAAGTAAGCACTCGTGTCCCGCCCCGGAGCTTCCCGTTTCAACGGGTGAGTTCCGGGGCGGTACTCGTCAGGCATAAGGACATTTATGAGCAAGCAGATTGAGTTCAACGAGACTGCGCGCCGGGCAATGGAAGCCGGCGTGGACAAGCTCGCCGACGCGGTCCGCGTGACGCTGGGTCCCCGTGGCCGGAACGTGGTGTTGGCCAAGGCGTTCGGTGGGCCTGCCATCACCAATGACGGTGTGACGGTGGCCCGTGAGATCGACCTGGAAGATCCGTTCGAGAACCTGGGCGCCCAGCTGGTCAAGTCGGTTGCCACCAAGACCAATGACATCGCCGGTGACGGCACCACCACCGCGACCGTCCTCGCGCAGGCAATCATCAAGCACGGACTGCGCAACGTCGCGGCGGGTGCCAACCCGATCGCGCTGGGGCAGGGCATCGGCAAGGCCGCCGACGCGGTGTCCGAGGCACTGCTGGCTGCCGCCACGCCGGTGTCTGGCAAGACCGGCATCGCGCAGGTCGCCACCGTCTCGTCGCGCGACGAAGAGGTCGGCGACCTGGTCGGCGAGGCCATCAGCAAGGTCGGTGATGACGGCGTCGTCAGCGTCGAGGAGTCCTCGACCCTGAACACCGAGCTCGACTTCACCGAGGGCGTCGGCTTCGACAAGGGCTTCCTGTCGGCGTACTTCGTGACCGACTTCGACGCCCAGCAGGCCGTGCTCGAGGACGCCCTGATCCTGTTGCACCGCGACAAGATCAGCTCGCTGCCCGACTTCCTGCCGTTGCTGGAGAAGGTCGCCGAAGCGGGCAAGCCGCTGCTGGTGATCGCCGAGGATGTCGAGGGTGAGCCGCTGTCGACCCTGGTGGTCAACGCGATCCGCAAGACTCTGAAGGCCGTCGCGGTCAAGGCTCCGTTCTTCGGCGACCGCCGCAAGGCCTTCCTGGAGGACTTGGCCATCGTCACCGGCGGTCAGGTGGTCAACCCCGACGTCGGGCTCACGTTGCGCGAGGTGGGCCTCGAGGTTCTCGGGTCGGCCCGTCGCGTCGTGGTCAGCAAGGACGACACCGTGATC
Organism: Mycobacterium paraterrae; assembly: GCF_022430545.2. NCBI lineage: Bacteria > Bacillati > Actinomycetota > Actinomycetes > Mycobacteriales > Mycobacteriaceae > Mycobacterium > Mycobacterium paraterrae. The sequence goes on from NZ_CP092488.2 coordinate 3,156,268, forward strand.
GTCGAAGGCGGCGGTGGTGCCGAAGCGATCAGCAACCGCGCCAAGCAGTTGCGCGCCGAGATCGAGTCCACCGACTCCGACTGGGACCGCGAGAAGCTGCAGGAGCGGCTGGCCAAGCTGGCCGGCGGCGTTGCCGTGATCAAGGTCGGTGCCGCGACCGAGACTGCGCTCAAAAAGCGCAAGGAAGCGGTCGAGGACGCGGTCGCCGCGGCCAAGGCCGCCGTCGAGGAAGGCATCGTGTCCGGCGGTGGATCCGCGTTGGTGCACGCCCGTAAGGCTCTCGCCGATTTGCAGAAGTCGCTGTCCGGCGACGAGGCGAGTGGTGTCGAGGTGTTCGCCAACGCCCTCAGCGCCCCGCTGTTCTGGATTGCGACCAACGCCGGGCTCGACGGTGCGGTTGCGGTCAGCAAGGTCAGCGAACTGCCGGTCGGGCATGGCCTGAACGCGGCGACGCTGGAGTACGGCGACCTGGCGGCCGACGGGGTCATCGACCCGGTCAAGGTGACCCGGTCGGCGGTGCTCAACGCGGCGTCGGTGGCGCGGATGGTCCTGACCACGGAGACGGCCGTCGTGGACAAGCCCGCCGAGGAGGCCGACGACCACGGTCACGGCCACCATCACCACTAGAACGTGAACGACGAAACACCCCCGGCCCATGCGGTCGGGGGTGTTTTGTTTCCTGCATGGAACGCATCTGGCAGTGGGCGTGGGACCGGTACGGGCCTCGGTACTCGTGGGTGATCTACGCGGTCACCGCGGTATTGATGTTGCAGATTTATCTCCTTCTGTCGCTCGTCGTCGTCGCCTATGAAAGGTCAAGCCACTACGTCGAAGCGGCCGTCGCCACAGTTGTCGCCGTGCCTCTCCTGGCTTATCTTTTGGTCCTCCCCGGCCAGGGCGGTATTCGACTTGCGGAGCAGTGGGCAGCCGACGGCGGCGTCGATCGAGAAACCGCACTAGTTTCGACCTATACCTACGCGCGGCGGACGGTTTCCCGGGCGGTGGTGGTCGGCCCCGTCTGGAGCCTCGCGCTATGTGTCGTTGTCGGTGCACTCGCGGGGGGCACCGGGTTGCGGCTCGTCGAGTACGGGATCATCGGTGCCGCGATTGGAGCCGGCGTTCACCTGATTGGGGTGCACAGTTTCGTCGAAACTTCGCTACGCCCGGTCCGGGCCGCCATCGCTGCTGACACGAACATCGGTGACTCGCTGCCCCGCTCGCGCCCAACATTCGCGGCGTGGTCCAACGTGGCCATACTCGCTGCGGTATTCGTGTTCACCGTCGCGGGTGCATTGCTGGCAGCAGTCATCGGCCAGGTCGCTAGGGCTCCTGTGCTCACGGTTGTGATCGGATGTGGACTGACGGTCGGCTTCGCGGTGCCGATGACCGTCGGCGCGATCGTGTCGCCGTCTTTGCATCCCATTCGAGATCTTTCCGACGGAACCAAACGTGTTGCGGCCGGTGACTATTCGCAACGTCTGCCGGTGGTTCAGGACGACGACCTGGGTGCGTTGGCGGCATCGTTCAACCGCATGCAGGCGGGTCTGGCTGAGAGGCAACGACTTCAGGCCGCGTTTGGCACCTACGTCGACCCCCTCCTGGCGGCGCGGCTGCTTGAGCAGGGTGACGATGTGTTCACCGGTGAGCGTCGCGAGGTGACCGTGATGTTCGTCGACATCCGCGACTTCACGCCATTCGCCGAGGCGAACAGCGCCGAGGACACCGTCGCCCGGCTGAATGCACTATTCGAGATCGTTGTGCCTGCTGTCGTCGAGGCGGGTGGGCACGTCAACAAATTCCTGGGCGACGGTGCACTGGCGGTGTTCGGCGCGCCTAACGATCTCTCCGGTCACGCCGACGCCGCGGTGAATGCCGCGAGTTTGATCCAGCGCATGGTCGCCGAGCGATTCGGCGCCACACTTCGAATCGGCATTGGCATCAACACCGGGAAGGTAATCGCCGGAACCATCGGCGGCGGCGGGAAACTGGAATTCACCCTCATCGGTGACACAGTCAACGTCGCCGCCCGCGTCGAGCAACTCACCAAAACCACTAGAGACACAATCGTTCTCACCAAATTCACCGTCGACGCATTGGCGTCGCCGCCGGCAGGCCTCGTCGACCGCGGACCGCGCGAACTAAAAGGTAAGTCGGCATTGGTCAGGGTCTACGGGCTCAATACGCCTCTGACGACACACCCTCCGTTATGACCAGGGACGACTTCATTGCGGCGCCATAAGTTGCGGCCATTCCCAGGGAAATCCCTATATCGCCTCGCGCTTGAGTAGGCCTACCGTGCGGACATCTAATTCCACGAGGAAGGAATCCAATGACGATGATTCGCGCGATGGCGATCACGGCTGCTCTAGCAGGAGCAGCTGTTGGGCTGGCCGGGCCGGTGTCGGCAGACCCGCTCGATGGGACGTACACGGCAACGGCCATCAAAGGTCCAAGGGGAGCGGTAACAACGACAACGTTCACACCGTGCGGTCCGGATTGCGTCCATCTGCAGACGCAAACCGGAGCGGGGACCGATCTCCACCTGCAAGGCAACAGCTGGACCGGAATCCTGCCGATGCTCAACGGAGCGGGAGAGTGCACCGAGTCGATCGACAAGAACTCCTTGGTAATGACACACTCCTGCGGCAGCTACACCATCGTCTCTCAGCTGACCAAGAATGGCTGAATGGCGGGTAATCGCCGCCCTTTCACGCGAAACTGCAACGGTTGCGGACTTCAACGGCGTGTCGTGGCAACGGTTTATGTGTCGTCGAAGGCGGGATGCCACGGGCACGCCGTCCCCGACGAGGAAGAAGGCTTGAGCGGTTAAGTAGGCAGTGTCCGGCATTTAAGTAGGCGCCTACTGCAGGCGTGCGGCTGAAATTCGAAGACCATTAATTCGAATTGATCGGCATCCTCTGCAACGGGAGCCCCGCTATGAGCAGTGACATTCGCAGGCGAGTTGGCGGTGTGTGCATCGCTGTCGCCGTTGCTTCGGCTTTGGTCGCGCACGGTCCCGCCGCCAGCGCAGACGTACCCGACCCGTTCGAGGATCTCTTCGGCGACAGCGGGTTCAACGCCTGGACACCGACGGCCGATGCCGCGTTGCTCAACAGCGATGCGCCCCTGGCCGCCAGCCTTGATACGAGCGTTGAAAACTTCCTAGGAGGTCTGCTCGGTAACGCTAGCTTTCCCGACGGGGACACTCCATTCAGTTACCTGCTCTCTGTCATTGACCCGTCCGCCTTCACCGGAGACTTCGGTTTCGGCATCGACGGGGGCGTTCCGGACAACGGTCTAGCCGACCTTGCCGTGGGCCTGGATTACACCTTGTTTGCTACTGGGATCGCGGGTAACGAGGTGGGCCTCTGGGATCTCCTGACCTCCATCGAGAGCATCCCGGCCGAGATCGGTGGGCTAGCTTTCCTGTTCGACCTTCTTCTCTCCGGCCTTTTCCTTTGAGCTGGGTTCGAGGCAACCCCATCGAGACGTTTGTCTGTTTTCCACGCTCTCAGCCCGCCGCGCCGCTAGCATGAGCCCGCACATCGGGGGACTCGACAAGGAGTAGGACAGGATGAGGGTTTCCCAGATGGTGCTTGCCGGCCCGCTAGCAGCGACGGTGCTGGTTACCTTGGTGGCCGGCTGCAGTAGCTCGTCGTCGTCGACAACGAAAGCGGGATCGGCTACTGCCGCCACCGCATCGAGTAGCTCGGGTCCTAACACCTCGGCGACGGCCCAGCCGAGCGACTACACCGCGCTATTGATCAAGGTGACTGATATCGATGCGCCGATGCCCTTCGTCGCCGACCCACCGACCAACAACCCCGACGGCCAGCCGGGTGCTGCGATAACGTTCCGCAGCCAACCCCACCCCGAGGATCAGAACGGCGTCACGGTCAAGGACGTCCAGATTGTCGACACTGTTCGAGTCCTGGCCGACCCGGCCGCCGCCACCAGCGCCCTGAACGCCGCAAAGTCGGGACAAGGCCTGGTGAAAGACCCGAAGGTGGATGCGACCAACGTCGGCGCCGACGGCACTCTATTGGCGGGTACCTCGCCCGACGGGTCGAAGAATCTGACGGTGTTGTTGTTCACCGAGGGCCGAGGTTTCGTCACGCTTCAGTTCGTCGGCGGGTCAGACTCACCTCCGCCACCACCGGACTTCGTGACCGACGTCGGCCAGAAACAAGACGCGGCCGTCAAGAAGGGACTCGGCGGCTGACGGCTTGTCGGGTCGACACCTCGAGACTGCAGCGACTGCGACGGTCGGCCGTGGCACGATAGGCCGACTAACCCGACGACAGTTCTGAGGTAAGCGGTGACGGGTTTACGCGGGCAATTGTTGGCCGCCGTTGCGGGGCAACTCGGCCGGCCGCACGGCGTCGTCGGCCGTGGGGTGGCGCTACTGCTCAATCGTGGCAACCGGCGGGCAGTGGCCGCTGCCGCGGAGGCTGCAGCCAGAACCGGCAATGCGGTGGCGGACATCGGTTTCGGTGGCGGGCTCGGCTTAAGAGTGCTGCTGCAGTTGGTCGGACGGCACGGGACCGTCTACGGCGTAGAACTTTCCGACGATATGCTTTCGCGTGCCCGGGCGCAGTTCGCCACCCACATCGCGGCCGGTTCGATGAAGCTTCTCCATGGGTCACTCACCGGCCTGCCGATCGGTGACAAGTCGCTGGACGCAGCGATCACGGTCAACACCCTGTACTTCGTCGACGATCTTGATGCGGCGTGCGCCGAACTCTTCCGGGTGCTGCGCGTCGGCGGACTCGCCGTAGTAGGCATCGGTGATCCTGATGCAATGGCCCGTTTACCGTTCACCGCCTACGGCTTCAAGCTTCGTCCGGTCCGCGACGTGGTTGCCGCTCTGCGTAACGCGGGCTTCGGGCAGGTCGACGACCGTCGCCTCGACGCTGCGGTCCCGCACCATTTGCTGATCGCGCACGCTCGAGCGTGACATTGCAACGATTTCGGCATCGATCCGACGCGCGGCTCGCGCGACTAGGACGACAGTCGAAGCTCGGGTAGGCCAAACCGATCGCCCGCCGCGTCGACCGATGGAGCGTGCTCGCTCCGCCATACGGCCGACTCGCCCGAGAACCGGGGATTGGCGGGCTGGGGATGCTGCTGAAGCCGGTCGAACCGGTCCAGACGATGCGCCGGCACGAGCCCGGTCAACGTGAAGTTCCAGACCTCGCGGAGGAAGTTGCCGGCGGTGCGCCGGGTATCCGCGGCGTCGACGTAACGGCGTGCAACCGTCAAAAAGTCTTCGGGTTCGACTCCGGCGACATCGCGCACATGGGTGGTCGGGCCGCCCACCTCCCAAGTCCCCAGAGCGGATTCGGGCAGGTAATGACGCACACCGGACTCGAAGTACCGGTCGGCGCCGAGTCGTTTCGCGTTTACTCGCACGGCCCTCATGAACATCCACGGAGGAATATCGATGTGCCGTACCCGTCGGCCCAATGCCTCACCGAGGGCATCGGCGATATCGTTGCTGGACAACAGCTTTGGACCGGTCGGGCGGTAAGCCCGGCCGTCATGACGCCGCGGGTCCAGCAGTGCGCCCACGGCAACCCTGGCGATGTCCTCGTTCGACGGTGGCGCGTTGCGGCCGCCGCCGGCCGGTAGCGGCAGCACGCCCAGTTGTGCGGCCAGTGGAAGCACGTTGAAGTAGTTGTCGGCGAAAAATCCCGGATCAACCGCGACGTGCGCAGTATCCGGCAACAGCTCAAACAACTTGTCGATCAACCAGATCTGCCGGGTCATCAGCGACGGATGCTCTGGGCTGGCCAGCCACTGGCCCAATGCCACCACCGCTTCGACACCCGAGCGCCGCGCGGCGATGGCAAAGCTGACCGCGCTGTCGAGAGCGTGTGGGTGATAGAGCGGATTGAAGAAGAGTCGGTCCACCCCGTCCATCGCGGCCTGAACCTGTTGGATGTCAAGCATATCGGCGAGGACGATCTCGGCGCCCAATGCGCGCAGGCGATCGCTTCGCCAGTCGCCCCGGTGCACCAACGCCCTCGTCGGCACACCCTTTTCCAACAATTGGGCGGCAACCGCGCCGCCGACCTTGCCCGTCGCACCGGTAACGAGCACGCGCTTGTTTGTCATCGGACTTTCCTTTCACGGTTGAAAACGTGGCGATGTGACCACCGGTTACATCGCCAGTATGCGATCGGATGTGACCGTTGTCAACATTCCGGTTGGCGTGCGATGGTGAGGGTATGAGCGACGCCCCAGGCAAAAAGGGCTACCACCACGGCGCACTGCGGTCAGCGCTGGTTCAGGCCAGCATCGCGTTGGCCCGCGAGGGCGGGCCGGATCGAGTGATCCTGCGCGAGGCCGCCCGCGCCGCGGGGGTGTCGCACTCAGCCGCCTACCGCCATTTCGCCGACCGTGAAGCGTTGTTGGCCGAGGTGTCGTCTGTCGCCCGCAACGAGCTCGCCGAGGAGATGCGCCGACGGGTCAATCGCAGCAAGGACCCCCGCGGGCGGTTGCGAGCGGTCGGTACCGCCTATATCCACTTCGCTCTCAGCGAGCCCGGCCTCTTTCGCGCCGCGTTCACCTCGCATCCGGCCACGGCCGGCGGCGACGTCCCCACGGCCGCCAACGTCGGAGCCGAGCCCTTCGAGGTGCTTGGTCAAGTGCTCGACGAAGCCCAGGCCGCTGGGCTCCTGGATACTCGCCGCAGGCCGGGCGCCGAGATCGCGGTCTGGTCAGCGGTGCACGGCCTGGCCAACCTGCTGCTCGACGGACCGTTGCCCACCAGCGACGCAGCCGTCACATTCGCCTGGGAGCAGGTCCAAGATCTCATCGAGCACGGGATGCTGAACGACGGAATTTGATGAGGCCAAACCGGGTGATCCCGACGATCGCGGAAATGGGGCATTTGCCCGATGTGCGCGTAACCGGCCAGCGGCAAGACTCCAGGGTTATGAAGCAGTGGGTCGCGGCGGCGTTGACATGCGGTGGACTGGCAGTTGCCGGACTGGTAACCGGTACCGCGAGAGCGGACGACGATTGCGGACCGGCAGCGATGGTTGACCATGTCTGCTGGGGGCCGAATCGTTGGTGCCCGGGTGATTCCCTGCTCCACCTGACGCAGAACCACGTTTACCAGCCGGTGACCTGGGACATGTCTGTGTGCCACACCTACTATCACGTCGCACCCGAGCAGGCCAACCAAGGCCAAGGGATTTATGAGGGGCCCAATCCGCCTCCGCCGCAGTCTCTTCCGGGGCGAGGGCCCTATCTGCCGCCGCCGCCGGGGACGTGCTGGAACATGTGGATCCCGGGACCCTGTCCAGGCGGCTGATCTGACTCACAGTCCCACGATCACGATCACGACGCCGACCACGATGGCCACCGACAGCGACAGAAGCAGGAAGCCGAAGACGCCCTCCTTGACCTTTGAGGCTTCGTGGTCGCCCGCGGCGATCGGAGTCAGTTTGCGGCCGGCACCCCAGATGGCCGCGAGGAGTGTGCCCGCCCAGTTGGCGTAGGCGGAGTACACGATCAGCCACTCCGCTGTCACAGCCCAGGCGTGGCTCAGCTGGACGTGTGGCCAGAGCAAACCGAGCAGTACGAGAAACATGCCGTTGAGCACGCCTTCAAGGTGGCTGGTCAATCCCATTCGCGGGTTCTTCACCTTCGGAACGACGAAGCCGGTGACCAATCCGAAGACGAAGAGGATGAGCCCGAGCTTGCACAGCAGCGTCTGCATGAAGCGGAGCATATGCGGCTCACCGAAGATCTGCCCAGGGTTTGCTGGCGCGCTGCCACACCCCGATGCAAACCAAATATAAATGCAGCGGCTGGTGACGTTTGCGGCTAAGCGCAGCAAAGGGGCTGAAGGGGAATACGTAGACATGGAACAGCTTTCGAGGACTTCGGGGCTTTCGACGACGCGATCTCCGGCGATGTGGGCGCAGCTGAGATCGACGGCGAGAAGCTCACCAACGAGGAGATCTTCTCGTTTCTGCGACTGCTGTGCCCGCCGGCGTCGAGACCACGCACCGCTCCTTGGGCAGCCTATTGCTCGGGCTGCTGTCGAACCCGGAGCAACTGGACGCAATCCGGGCTGACCGTTCACTGATCCCGCAGGCGATCGAGGAGGGGGTGCGATGGGAGCCGCCGCTGCTCACCATCACCCGCGTGACCACTCGCGACACCGAGCTCGGCGGCGTCAAGATTCCCGCCGGCGCGACGGTCATGCCGATGCTCGGTGCGGCGAATCGTCAGGAAGACCGCTATGAAGACCCCGACACCTTCGACATTTTCCGGCCGGCCAAGTCGAACCTCGGGTGGGGGCACGGCGTCCACGTCTGCCTGGGCATGCACCTGGCACGGCTGGAAATGCGCACCGCGATCAACCTGCTGCTGGACCGGCTGCCCAACCTGCGGCTCGATCCCGACGCCGACGATCCGCATGTCCGCGGCCAGGTCTTTCGGTCGCCGACGTCGGTGCCGGTGCTCTTCGATCCGCAATAGATCGCCGATATGGCCTTTACATTGACGGGCACAGTCGTAAAGTCCTAACTGAGCGTCTGCTCAACGTTTCGCTCAGGAGGAATGCCACGATTGTCCGGACCGCTGCGAGACATCAGAGAATTCCTGGGCGACCCTGACGCCTATCGAGATGAGCTGTATCGGCGCTGGACGGGGCTGCTGAGTTATCGCTACATCGGGCGCAACCACTCGGCGATGAACATCGGCGACACCGACGACACGGTCGTGATCCGCCGCGACATGCGCAACGAAGCAGGCGGAATCATGGTGGCGCCATTGGCGATCGCATCGCCGGAGGGTTGCCAGACCGACATGGTGGCGGTCCCCAACCCAGTGATCGCCTCTGTGCAGATCGTGGATCCCGGCTACGACGTCACACGGGTCGAGATCGTGGGCTCCGGCAATGTCCACCAAGGCCGAACGATGGGCTACGGGCGATGCAAGATCGTCGACGCCGACAATCCGGAACGCGTGATCGCCTTCAACGAGGGCCAGGGCGCGATCATCGGCATCCCGCCGGAAGGCCTTGGCAAAATGGATGTTTCGGGCACTGAGTTGGTGATCGAGGATACCCCCGACCTGCCGCCACTATGGCAGGCATTCGGCGCGTCCAAGCGCCCGGACGATCGTTGGCAGTTGCCGGCGCTCAGCGTGGAGTTGGCCTCGCCGGATGCGGCCCTGCACATCGGACCGCAGCATGTGGTGCTGGAAACCGCCGCGATCGATCTGGCCGCCGAGGCAGTGGGAACCCGCAAGCTGCAGGTGGTGAGTTGGCACGTGATGTTCATGTCGCGCGGCAAAGTCGGCCCGTTCCGGGTAGAGGGCACCGCCCATGTGGGTGGATCGGGCAGGGTCGGCGTACGCATGCTGCTGCACGACGAGGGCAATGCCGACAAACCGGTGACGTCCGCTGCGGCCATCTTCGACATCGTGGAGCGCACATGACCAACGCCAGAGATGCTCGCCAGTGGGCGCGCAATGCGTTGCGCGGCATCGGCAATTCGCTGTACACCCCGTTCAGCGGGCCCGACGGTGACGACATCGACTGGGACGCCTACCGCACCCTGGTCCGGCACTGCGTGGGCACCCTCGGCCACCCCATGCTGTGGGTGACCAGCGGCGTTGCAGAATTCTGGTCGCTGACCATCGCCGAACGAAAGAAGTTGCTGGAGATCGCTATTGACGAGGCTCGCAGCATCGATCCCGGCGTAGTCGTACAGTCGTGCACCGCGGCGATGTCGGCCAAAGACTGCCTTGAGCTGACTCAGCACGCCGAACAGGCCGGCGCCGACATTGTTTACCTCCAGACCCCGATGATGGAATTGCACGGCGGCGAGGGGGTATTGAACTTCTTCCGTTATATCGCCGACCGGACCGATATCGCGCTCGGGATGTTCAACTCGCCCAGCTCGGGTTATGTACTCTCCGCGCAGGAGAGCGCTCGAATCGTCGAAGAAGTCCCTGCGGTGTGCGCCACCAAGGAGGGTGCCTTCCGGCCGCACCAGAGTCGGATGCTGCATGAGCTCGCGCCGGATCTCGTTATCTGGGAATGTGATACGACCGTCTACCGGGCCGGGTGGCTACGGTCCGGCATCGTCGGCCCGGCCCAACTCGGTACCACCGGCTACCTCTCCGAGACCGCGGAGAAGCGAGTGCTGTCTCAATACTGGGATTTGGTCTGGAACGACAAGCTGGTCGAGGCAATGGATTTCGCCAAGGAATCCGGTATCGACCAGTTCGAACTCGACATACGTGGCTGGTTCACCCGCTATCCCGGCCGGCCGGACTACTTCACGCACTGGGGCGGCGCGTTCAAGTACGCCGCGTCGGTGGTCGGACTCCCAATCGGCTCCTACCCGGAATCTCGACCGCCGCAGGCCGCGTTGCCCGAGCAGGCGCGCGTCGACATCCGCGCGGCGTACCGTCGTTTCGGACTCATTGGGGCATAACTTGGAAACTATTGCGAATTCGGAGGATTCGGCATGACTGACGCCAGACCACTGAGCGGTATTCGCGTGCTCGAAGTCGCGGCCTGGACATTCGTTCCCGCGGCCGGCGCGGTGCTGGCCGAGTGGGGCGCCGACGTGATCAAGGTGGAACCACGCGAGGGCGGCGACCCGCAGCGCGGACTGGTCACCATGGGTCTCATCCCGGGCGGGCCGACCGCCGTCAACTACATGATCGAAATGCCGAACCGTGGGAAGCGATCCATCGGCATCGACCTGACCACGCCGGGCGGTCAGGAGGTCGTGCACGAACTGGCGAAGTCCAGCGATGTGTTCCTCACCAGCTATTTGCCCAGCCGGCGTGATCACTTCGGCATCGGCATCGAGCAGATTCGCGCCGCCAACCCCGACATCATCTATGTGCGCGGGTCCGGATACGGCCCGGACGGCGTCGATGCCGACCGCCCTGGCTATGACGGTGTCTCCTTCTGGTCGCGCGGCGGAATCGCCGATGCGTTGACCCGCGAACTGCCGGAACCGGTGATGCAGACCCCGGCCTTCGGTGACCTGATGGGTGGGCTGACGATCGCCGGCGGGATCGCCGCTGCGCTGTACAAGCGCAAGGCGACCGGTGAGACCTCGGTCGTCGACGTGTCGCTGCTGGGCCTCGCTGCGTGGGCGATGACACCACAGGTGACGGCGGCCAACCTCTACGGTGGCGACCCGATACCGACGTTCACCCATCGCGACATGCCTAACCCGCTGGTCGGCAACTACCAGACCAAAGACGGTCGCTTCATCACGCTGATGATGTTGCAGGGCGACAAGTTCTACCCGGAGTTCATGACGGTCATCGGGCGACCGGACCTGATCACCGACGAGCGGTTCGCCGACGGGCACAACCGGTTCATGAACCGCGGCGAGCTGATCGACATCATGGACGCCGAATTCGCGTCGAAGACCGTCGACCAGTGGCGCGACATTCTCAAGCCGCTCTCCGGCGCCTGGGCCGTCCTGCAGAAGGCCAGCGAGTTACACGAAGACCCGGCGGTCGTTGCCAACGGATACATCCCGGAGGTGAAGGCGATGAACGGCAAGCCCTACATCCTGCCAACCAACCCGGTGCAGTTCGACGGGCATCACGTCCAGCCGACTGGCGCCCCCGAACACGGGCAGCACACCGAAGAGATCCTGCTGGACGCCGGTGTCGACTGGGACAAGATCGAGCAGTACAAGCAGGACGGGTCGATCCTCTAGGGGCCGACCCGTCCGATGTGCTTGAAGCCGGACGAGCTAAGCGCTGCGCCGGATGCTGCGGGTCCGACCAATGTCGCGCTTGAGCAGCAACTCACGCTCGGTCTCGGACAGACCGCCCCAAATCCCGTAGGGCTCGCCCACATCGAGGGCGTGCGTGCGGCACTGCGTCATCACCGGGCAGCTGCGGCACATCTCCTTGGCCCGGCGCTCACGCTGCAGGCGCGCCCGGCCACGCTCGCCGTCCGGATGGAAGAACACCGACGAATCCACGCCGCGGCACAGTCCCTGTAATTGCCAGTCCCAGATGTCTGCATTCGGGCCTGGTAGTTGTTCCGGTTGCGGCATTGAAGTCCCTCTCTACGCGCCCATGATCAGGTCGAGCGGGTCATCGGTGACTACTCGTCGCGACAAACGTAGAGGCGCTAGGGAATTCCCGTCAATATGCTTCACTGTGCTGAATGCCCAAGTGCGGCATGGGAATTTACCTCGATTTCATCGAGGCGCGCGATCGGTTGAGCGGAGGAATGCATGTTCAGCGCACTCGACGCGGAAATGCCGCAGCGTAAGGCGAAATCGTGCCGCATGCATAACGAATACGATCATCGTCGCATTTAATACCGGTGTAACCCAGAAACCATGAAGTCTTAACGAATACGGCGCCGTGATAGATATCTCTCACAACTTGTCCGATGCGTCGGACGTGGCGGCGGCCGCCTTCGGTGACCAGCCCGGTCGTTGGCCGTTGCCGTCGGCAAGAACACCGGCCCAGCGCTGGTTGCGGGCGGTCGCGGCCGGGGGACAGGGACGCTACGGCAGCGCTTCCTCAGACCTTGCGGCGTTGGTCCGGGCCCACCCGTCGGGCCGCCTCGCTTCGCTCGCCCACAGTACGCAGGCGTCCTTTCTGCGCCAGCTGGGCTGGCACGACCGGGCTCGCGGCTTCGACGGTCGCGCACTGGGGCTGGCGGCCGATGACCCCGAGGCGGTCGGCGACGCGCTGACCGGGCTCGCGGCCGACGCACTGGGCGTCGGGCGGTTGTCCACCTCGGCGATGCTGCTGGTGCGCGCGGACCCGTTCGTGGCGAATGCGCCGCACCGGCTGGCGGTCCGGCGGTCATGGGTCGCGGCCGAGCTGGCGATGGTCAGCGGTGACGGCGCTGCCGCGGTGCGCCATGCCGAGACCGCCGTCGAATTAGCAGCGGCCACCCTCGACGGCGCGGCCCGGCACGGGGCCAAGAGCCGGGTGGTGCTTGCCGCGGCCCTGTGCAGCGCCGGCGCCGTGGACCGCGCGCGATCCGTCGCCGACGCCGCTTTCGAGCTCACCGGCGAGTTGGGCCTGGTCCCGCTGCGCTGGGCGCTGGCCTGCCTGCTTGTCGACCTGTCGGTCGGCGAAGACAGGCTTGCCGAGTTGCGGGGCGTCCGGGACGACTGCGCGCGCCGCGTCGAGCACTGGGGTGGGAGCTGGCGACGGCCATGACTGCTCACGACTCGTTATTGTCGAGACGACACCCCACCGGGCCGGGAGCCGCCCGGCCCGTAACGCTGGAGACGTTGCCGCCGATGACAACGCAGGAGGAACGTCTCGACGCGATTGTCGCCGACGCCATCGCAGGCGATCGGGACGCGCTTCGAGAGGTTCTGGAAACCATCCGTCCGATCGTGGTCCGCTACTGCCGCGCGCGCATTGGGGCTTTCGAGCGGAGCGGTCTATCGGCCGACGATGTGGCGCAGGAGGTGTGCTTGGCCGCCGTCATGGCGTTGCCGCGCTACCGAGATCGCGGCCGCCCTTTCCTCGCGTTCGTGTACGGCATCGCCGCACACAAGGTCGCCGACGCCTACCGCGCTGTGGGCCGCGATCTGTCCTACCCGACCGATTCCGTTCCCGAGCGGTTGTCCGGTGAGCCAGGTCCCGAGCAGTCGGTGATTGATGCCGACTCGGTGACCCGAATGAGCGAGCTGCTCGACGTCCTGCCCGACAGGCAACGCGAGATCTTAATCCTGCGCGTGGTCGTCGGGCTGAGCGCGGAGGAAACCGCCGAAGCCGTCGGCAGCACTGCCGGAGCTGTGCGCGTCGCCCAGCACCGCGCGCTGACGCGGCTCAAGGCCGTGATCACCGCGGCGGGACGTGATTATGTCTGAGCGCCTCGACCAGCCCCGGCCGCACGAGGTGGCGCGCAGCGCCCGCTTCGTCGATGCCCTTGCCAATCGCGAGCCGGTCGACTTCGCCGACCTGGCGGGCGCCAGTGACGCAGGGGATCGGGAGCTGGCCGGGCTGTTGGAAAACTGGCGAGACGAATTGCGGGGTCGCTCGGCCCCCGATGTGTGCGCCGAGCAGGACGCCGTGGCCGCACTACAGCGGGGGCTGGCGGGCCAGCGGCGAGCCCGGCGTCGAATGGCGCTGGTGACTCTCACGGCCGCGGCCGTTGTCGCTCTCGCTGCATTTGGCGCGGTGTTAGGGCAGGTCAAGCCCGGTGACGCGTGCTACGGCGTCCGGACGGCGCTGTTCGGGGAGCCGGCATCCGTGCACGACGACAAGGTCGCGATGTCGGCGGAGGCTGATCTGGATCAGGTTGAGCAAATGATCGCATTGGGCCAGTGGGACCAGGCTCACGAGAAGTTGGCCGCGGTCGGGGCGAATGTCCAGACGGTCAAAGACAGCGGTCGCAAACGTGGGCTGATCGAGAAGGTGAACCGGTTGAACGCGAAGGTGGTCAGCCGCAACGCCCACCCGCCGGCGCCCCGTCCGACGGCCTCGGTTGGGGTGGTACCGCCAGGTACGCCGGTGATTACCGTGGCGCCCAATCCTTTTGGTGGCTGAGTAAAACAAACCGCTCAGCGGCGGCCGTGGAACCCTTCGGTATCCGTCGTCGCCTCGTTGAGCGACGCATCGGCATATCCGCGACAGTAATCCCACGTCACGTACGAATCGGGCTCGGGATCATAGGCCGGCTCGTGCGGTCGGACGGTGCCGTCGACCAGCAACTGCAGCAGGTTGGCGCGCAACATGTCCCAGTCGTGATAGTGGTCCTGCTGACACTCGTCGCAACACACCACCAGGCCGCGGATTCCCTTGTGCGCCAACAACGCTTCGTACACCGCGAGGTCGGCCAGGTCGGCCTCGACCGCCATCCTCTCCTGCGAGTCGAGCGGTTGCCCCGGCTCGACCGCGTCAAGAGCCGCCGACGGATCACAGGGGTCGTCGGCGAACGGGTCAGGCGGCAGCCCAGGCGGAAGGTAGTCGCGCACGGGTCCACAGTACGCAGGCCGACGGGCATCACGCTAGCGATACCCGCGCGGCGCGCGCCGTCCGCCACTGACGGGACCAGCCGATAGGATGGGCTGATTACCCCGCGCTCGTATTGGGAGGGCCCCGCCTATGTCATCCGGCTTGTCCCGTCTCGAAGGCAGCGGCGACCTTCTCGTCACCTCGTATCCGGGGGTTGGCGGATTCCCGGACGAACCCGTACCCACCGGCGGTGACGATCCGCAGAAGATCGCGATGCTCGGACTGACCTTCGACGACGTTCTGTTGCTTCCCGCTGCCTCCGATGTGGTGCCCGCGACCGCCGACACCTCCAGTCAGCTCACCAAGAACATCCGGCTCAAGGTCCCGCTGGTCAGCTCGGCGATGGACACCGTCACCGAGTCCCGGATGGCCATCGCGATGGCGCGGGCCGGCGGACTCGGCGTGCTGCACCGCAACCTGCCGATCTCCGAGCAAGCCAGCCAGGTCGAGACCGTCAAGCGGTCGGAGGCCGGCATGGTCACCGACCCCGTCACCTGCAGGCCCGACCACACCCTGGCCGAAGTCGACGCCATGTGCGCGCGCTTCCGGATTTCCGGGCTGCCCGTCATCGACGACGCAGGTCAGCTGGTCGGCATCATCACCAACCGTGACATGCGCTTCGAGGTCGACCAGTCCAAGCACGTCGCCGAGGTCATGACCAAGGCCCCGCTGATCACCGCCCAGGAAGGTGTCAGCGCGGATGCTGCGTTGGGTCTGCTCCGCCGGCACAAGATCGAGAAGTTGCCGATCGTCGACGGCCATGGCCGGCTGACCGGGCTCATCACAGTCAAAGACTTCGTCAAAACCGAGCAGCATCCGTACGCGACCAAGGACAGCGACGGACGCCTGCTGGTCGCCGCCGCTGTCGGTGTCGGTGACGACGCGTGGGTGCGCGCGATGACGCTGGCCGACGCGGGCGCCGACATCCTGGTAGTCGACACCGCGCATGCGCACAACCGCTTGGTGCTCGACATGGTCCGCCAGCTGAAGAGCGAGGTCGGTGACCGCGTCGAGATCGTCGGCGGCAACGTCGCGACCCGGTCAGGCGCCGCCGCCCTGGTCGAAGCCGGAGCAGATGCGGTCAAGGTCGGCGTCGGACCGGGCTCGATCTGCACTACCCGCGTGGTCGCCGGTGTCGGAGCCCCGCAGATCACCGCGATCCTCGAGGCGGTCGCGGTCTGCGGCCCGGCCGGCGTTCCGGTGATCGCCGACGGTGGCCTGCAGTACTCCGGTGATATCGCCAAGGCGCTGGCGGCCGGCGCGTCCACCGCGATGCTGGGCTCGTTGCTGGCCGGAACCGGCGAGGCGCCTGGCGATTTGATCTTCGTCAACGGCAAGCAGTACAAGAGCTATCGCGGAATGGGCTCACTGGGCGCCATGCAGGGTAGGGGTGAGGCGAAGTCCTACTCGAAGGACCGCTACTTCCAGGACGACGCGCTCTCGGAGGACAAGTTGGTGCCCGAGGGCATCGAAGGCCGGGTGCCGTTCCGCGGGCCGCTATCGTCGGTGATCCACCAACTCACCGGCGGGCTGCGGGCCGCGATGGGTTACACCGGCGCCGAGACGATCGAGCAACTCCAGCGGGCGCAGTTCGTCCGCATCACCGCGGCGGGTTTGAAAGAAAGCCATCCGCACGACATCACGATGACCGCCGAAGCACCCAACTACTACGCTCGGTGAATTGACCTAAGGACCGCTCATGCGTGACATGGTTGAGATCGGCATGGGCCGAACCGCCCGGCGCACTTACGAACTCGATGACGTCAACATCGTGCCGTCGCGACGCACCCGCTCGTCGCAGGACGTCACCACGGCGTGGCAACTCGACGCCTACCGCTTCGAAATCCCGATTGTGGCGCATCCGACCGATGCGTTGGTTTCTCCGGAGTTCGCCATCGAGCTCGGCCGACTCGGGGGCCTCGGCGTGCTCAACGGGGAAGGGCTGATCGGTCGTCACGCCGACGTCGAGGCCAAGGTCGCTCAGGTCATCGAGGCGGCCTCCAAAGAGCCTGAGCCCTCGGCGGCGATCCGGCTGCTACAGCAGTTCCACGCTGCGCCGCTGGATCCCGATCTGCTGGGCGCCGCCGTGGCCCGCATCCGCGAAGCCGGCGTCACCACCGCCGTACGGGTCAGCCCGCAGAACGCGCAGGCATTGACGCCGGCGCTGCTGGCGGCCGGCATCGACCTGCTGGTCATCCAGGGCACGATCGTGTCTGCCGAGCGCGTCGACAGTCACGGCGAGCCGCTGAACCTCAAGACCTTCATCTCCGAGTTGGACGTTCCCGTGGTGGCCGGTGGCGTGATCGACCACCGCAGCGCGCTGCATCTGATGCGCACCGGTGCCGCGGGTGTCATCGTCGGCTACGGCTCGACCCAGGGAGTGACCACCAGCGACGAGGTCCTCGGCATCAGCGTGCCGATGGCCACCGCAATCGCCGACGCCGCCGCGGCGCGGCGCGAGTATCTCGACGAGACCGGCGGCCGCTACGTGCACGTGCTCGCCGACGGCGACATCCACACCTCGGGTGATCTCGCGAAGGCGATTGCGTGCGGCGCGGACGCGGTGGTGCTGGGCACGCCGCTCGCCGAGGCCGCCGAGGCGCAGGGGGAAGGCTGGTTCTGGCCGTCCGCGGCCGCGCACCCGTCGCTGCCGCGCGGCGCGCTGCTGCAGACCGCGGTCGGCGAACGGTTGCCGATGGAACAGGTGCTCAACGGCCCGTCCGACGACCCGTTCGGTTCGCTGAATCTCGTTGGCGGCCTCCGTCGCTCGATGGCCAAATCGGGCTACTGCGACCTCAAAGAATTCCAGAAGGTCGGGCTGACGGTCGGTAGCTGACGCTGGGTCGTGGGGTGGGCCGGGCTGCTCTGAGCAGGATTGCTGGAACATTACCCGCCGGTAAGTCCATACTGGACGGCGTGGAACCTGACTACGACGTCTTGATCATCGGTTCGGGTTTTGGCGGCAGCGTCACCGCGCTGCGGTTGACGGAGAAGGGTTACAAGGTCGGCGTACTAGAAGCCGGCCGGCGCTTCGCCGACGAGGACATGGCCAAGACCTCCTGGAACCTCCGCAAATTTCTGTGGGCGCCCAAATTCGGCATGTACGGCATCCAGCGCATCCATTTGCTCCGCAACGTGATGATCCTGGCCGGCGCTGGCGTCGGCGGCGGGTCGCTGAACTACGCGAACACGCTGTACGTGCCGTCCAAGCCGTTCTTCAAAGACAAACAGTGGGCCCATATCACCGACTGGCAGTCGGAGTTGATGCCCCACTACGAGCAGGCCAAGCGGATGCTCGGCGTTGTCACCAACCCGACCTTCACCGATGCCGACCGCATTCTGAAAGAGGTCGCCGACGACATGGGGTGCGGCGACACCTTTGTGCCGACCCCGGTCGGCGTCTTCTTCGGGCCGGACGGCAAGAAGACGCCCGGTCAGACGGTGCCCGACCCTTATTTTGGCGGGGCGGGCCCCGATCGCACCGGCTGCCTCGAATGCGGCAGCTGCATGACTGGATGTCGTTTCGGGGCCAAGAACACGTTGCTGAAGAACTACCTCGGGCTGGCGGAACGCAACGGCGCCGAAATCATCCCCATGACGACGGTGACCAGCTTCGAACAGCGTGCCGACGGGATCTGGGAGGTCCGCACCGCGCGCACCGGTCGGGCCGTTCGCCGCAAGAAGCGCACCTTCACTGCCAAGCATGTCGTGCTCGCCGCGGGGACGTGGGGCACGCAGCAGCTGCTGTTCAAGATGCGCGACAAGGGCAAGCTCCCGAAGCTGTCCGAGCGGCTCGGGGAGCTGACCCGCACCAACTCCGAGTCGATCGTCGGGGCCGGTCGGCTCAAGGTCAGCGACGACCTCGATCTGACTCACGGCGTCGCGATCACGTCGTCCATTCACCCGTCGTCGGACACTCACATCGAACCGTGCCGCTACGGCAAGGGCTCCAACGCAATGGGTCTGCTCCAGACGTTGATGACCGACGGACCCGGCGAAGGCGGCAGCGACGTGCCTCGGTGGCGACAGCTGCTGGACAACGCCGGGAACGACCCGCGGGGCACACTGCGACTGCTCAACCCGCGGCGGTGGAGTGAGCGCACGATGATCGCATTGGTGATGCAGAACCTGGACAACTCGATCACGACCTACACCAAACGGACCAAGCTTGGCCGCCGTCGCGTCGTGAGTAAGCAGGGCCACGGCGAGCCGAACCCGAGCTGGATCCCGGTCGGCAACGAGGCCACCCGCCGCATCGCCGAGAAGATCGACGGCGTCGCCGGCGGAACGTGGGGCGAGCTGTTCAACATTCCGCTGACCGCGCATTACCTCGGTGGCGCCCCCATCGGCGATAGCCCGGAGGCCGGCGTCATCGACCCGTACCACCGGGTCTACGGCTACCCGTCGCTGTTCGTGGTCGACGGCGCGGCGATCTCGGCCAACCTTGGCGTGAACCCGTCGCTGTCGATCACCGCGCAGGCCGAGCGGGCCGCGTCGCTGTGGCCGAACAAGGGCGACAACGACGTTCGCCCCGCGCAGGGCGAGGGCTACCGTCACCTGGATCCGATCGCGCCCGAGCACCCGGTGGTGCCGGAGTCAGCTCCAGGTGCGCTGCGCTGGCTGCCGATCGAGTCGATCGACGAGGTCAAGCAGCAGGAAGAGTCCGGCAGCGACGATGCAGAGCGCAGCGATGCTGAGGAGCGCCGCGTCAGTTCGAGCAGCGACGATGCAGAGCGCAGCGATGCTGAGGAGCGCCGCATTAGCCCGGGGTCGGTCAGCTCAGCTGGTTGACCGAGCGGTAAGCGTTTCGATGCATCGGGGCGCGGCCCGGCGGCTGTTGCGGCGTGGGTAGCAGCGGCTCGCGCTTGACCAGCTTGATCGTCGTCGGCTCGGTGGTGCTGAGTTCGATGTCTTCGCCGGCGTGCCGGATCATCAGTTGCTGGTCGCTGGGTCCGTCACGCAGCGTGTAGGTGACCTCGTCGTGAATCACGTCCACGGTCAACCGGAAGTCGCGCCAGCGCAACCGGAATCGAAGTCGCGAGATAGCGTCCGGCAGATACGGGTCCAGGTAGAGGATCCCCTCGTCGTCGCGGAGACCGCCGAAGCCGGCAACCAGTGCGGTCCACGCACCGGCCAGCGACGCCATGTGCAGCCCGTCCTTGGTGTTGTGGTGCAGATCCCGTAGGTCGACCAGCGCCGCCTCGTAGGTGTAATCGTGCGCCAACTCCACGTGACCGACGTTGGCGCACATCACGGCCTGCGTGCACGCCGACAGCGACGAGTCACGCACCGTGCGGCGTTCGTAGTAGTCGACGTTGCGTGCCTTCTGCTCGTCGCTGAATTTGTGGCTCTGCCAATACATTGCGAGCACCAGGTCGGTCTGCTTGACCACCTGCGACGAGTACAACAACGCGTAAGGCTCGTGGAGCAGCAGCGGATACTTGTTGCGATTCTCGAAGTCCCACTCGGCGTACGTGGTGAAGCCCTCGGACTGGGGGTGCACACCGAGTTCTTCGTCGAACGGGATGTGGGCGGCGTCCGCGGCCGCGCGCCATGACGCCGTCTCGTCGCTGGACACTCCCAACTGCAGCGCAGCCTCCGAGTTCCGGGCGCAGGCGTCGGCGGCCACCCGAAGATTATGGGCCGCCATCATGTTTGTGAAGACGTTGTCGCGCACGATCGCGGTGTACTCGTCCGGTCCGGTGACACCGTCGAGGTGCCACACGCCGTGCCGGTCGTGATGCCCGAGCGAATGCCAGAGCCGAGCAGTCTCGACGAGCACTTCCAGCCCACACTCTTTTTCCAGCGAATCATCGCCGGTGACAACGCGATAGCGCTCGAACGCCATCGCGATGTCGGCGTTGATGTGCCACGCCGCAGTGCCGGCCGGCCAGTACGCCGAACACTCCTGCCCGCGGATCGTTCGCCACGGGTAGGCGGCGCCCTTGAGGTCCAGCTGAGCGGCGCGTTCCTTCGCCAGGTCCAAAGTCGATGCCCGCCAACGCAATGCGTCGGCGGCGGCGTGCGGCAGTGTGTAAGTAAGTACCGGAAGGACGAACCCGTCGGTGTCCCAGAACACGTGACCGTCGTAACCGGTGCCGGTCAAGCCCTTGCTGGCGATGCCGCGACCCTCGGCCCGTGCGCTGGCCTGCAACAGGTGGAACAGCCCGAACCGGACCGCCTGCTGACAGATGGGGTCGCCCTCGACCTCGACGTCGGCGCCGTCCCAGAAGTCGTCGAGGATTTTGCGCTGCGCCTCGACCAGCCCCTTCCAGCCGCTGTACCGGGCGCTGTGCAACGCGGCGGCGGCCTGGTCGCGCAGCGCGGGGCGCGACCGTTGGCTCGACCAACCGTAGGCCAGGTATTTCACGATGCGCAGTGTCTGGCCCGGTCGTAGGCCGCAGATCACCGTGGTGCGGGCAAGATCGCCGCTCGCGTCGTTGCTGATCTCGAAGCGGCCCTCGACTTCGATCTCGTGGTCCATCGCGGCGGCCATCATCAGCGCGCTCGCCCGGGTGCGGTGCATCAGCAGTGCGCCACATTCGGTGTCCTCGTGCTGGACTGCTTCGAGCGGATTGTCGAGGATGGCCGCGACACGCGGATCACCGGACGTCGTCGGCTGCTCTTCGTTGGCGACCAGCTCGGATTGCACTGTGACACGGACGAATTGGTCGACGGCCTCGACGATGTACTCGATCGCGACGATGCTGCGTTGCGCCAGTGACACCAGCCGGGTCGAGGTCACCCGGACCTGCTTACCGACCGGGGACTGCCAGTGTGCGTCACGCTTGAGTGTTCCGGCGCGCAGGTCGAGAATCCGCTCGTGGCTGAGCAACTTGCCGTAGCGAACGTCGAACGGTTCGTCGTCGACCAGCAACCGCAGGACTTTGCCGTTGGTCACATCGACGATCGTTTGCCCCGCCTCGGGGTATCCATAGCCCGCTTCGGCATAGGGGAGCGGCCGCACTTCGTAGAACGAGTTCAGGTAGGTGCCCGGGAAGCCGTGCGGTTCGCCCTCGTCGAGGTTGCCGCGAATCCCTATGTGCCCGTTGGATAGCGCGAAAAGGGACTCCGACTGAGCCAGCACATCGAGATTCAGCTTGGGCTCGCGGATCTGCCACGGTTCGACAGGCAGCGTGTCATCGGGAATCATCGCGGGCTCCTAAAGTAGTTCGCTGAGGTCGGTCACCACGACATCGGCTCCGTGACTGTGTAACTCGTCCGCCTGGCCCACCCGGTCGACGCCGACGACGAAGAAATTGCCCGCACGGCCGGCCTCGACACCAGACAGGGCGTCCTCGAAAACCGCTGCGTCGCCGGGTTCTACGCCGAGGAGCTGGGCGGCGCGCAAATAGGAGTCGGGCGCCGGCTTGCCCGCGATGTGCTCCTCGCGCAGCGTTACCCCGTCGACGCGCTGCTGAATGTATTTCTCCAACCCGGTGATCTCGAGCACCTCACGGGTGTTGGCGCTCGACGACACCACGGCGGTGGCCAACCCGGCGGCCGCAACCTTCTCCAGGTAGCGCCGCGAGCCGTCGAAAACCTTGACACCGTCTTTGTGCAGCGTCTCTTGGAATGCGTCGTTCTTGCGGGTGCCCAGGCCGTGAATGGTGTCCTTGTCGGCCGAGTCGTCAGGCTCGCCGTCGGGTAATTCGATGTCACGACTGGCAAGGAACGAGCGCACTCCGTCTTCGCGCTTCTTGCCGTCGACGTACTTCAGGTAGTCGTCAACCGGGTCGAACGGGACGAATTTCTCACCGTTCTCTTCGGCGTGCTTCTCGAGGAAGGCGTCGAACATCACCTTCCAGGCTTTGGTGTGCACGCTCGCGGTGTCGGTGAGCACGCCGTCGAGATCGAACAGGCAGGCGTGCACGGCTTCCGGTAGACCCAGCACTGCGGGTCCTCCTCCAGTGTTGGTTTCTGCGTGGGCAGTTACACCTCACCATGCCCGAACCGGCTTCGCCATCCGTTCCGGCTGACGGGCTGTTTTCCCGCTGCTCGGTCGCCGGATCTCGCGCCGCGCGGTCAGCTCGCCGGGGTGCCGGTGAACACGCCCTCGGCCAACCTGAGCCACGCCTCGCGAAACTCTTCGGCGTCGATGTTGCCGGGCGTGTGTCCGATCAGCAGCCGCGCGATCGGGAGGTATGCCAGCGCGGCCGCCAGCACGGTGGCGGTTGCCTGCGGATCCTGGATCGGCGCGACGCCGGCATCGGTGGCCGCTTGTAACGCTCGACCCATTCGCTGGTACGCGGTGGTCGCGACCGTCGACCACACCTCTTCCATCATTTCGCCGAGGGCCTCGGGCTCGCGGAACATGACCCGCAACAGCGGGGAGTTGTTGTCGATGCTGGCCCAGATCTGTTCTGCGCCGGCACGCAGTGCGCCTTGAACATCGGTGGGTCGTGTGCGGTTGTAGTCGTCGCGCATAGCGCTCATCTGTTGCATCTGCCGCCGCGCCGCCTCGTGCAACAGCGCCTTCTTGGACGCGAAATGTTTGTAGAGCGCCCCGGACCCGGGGGACAGGCCGCAGGCTTGCTGGATGTCGGCGATCGACGTGGCGGCATACCCCTGCCGGGCGAAGAGCGCCATGGCCGCGTCCAGCAGACGTTCACGGGTGCTGGCATCAGGCGATGTCATGGGCGTGACCGTACCTTGAGCCGTCCGACGGCAGTGAGCGAGCTCTCACCCGTCAGCTTGCTGAGGCTTGCACTGCCCGCAGCGGCGCACCGCTGATCGCCCTGCTGGGTTGGCCGTGAATGTCGACCGGCACGTCACCTTGCACGGTGACGCGGTGCATCAACCGGTATTGATCGTCATAGTCGTCGACGGCCCGGTGCTGGGTGGCCCGATTGTCCCAGACGGCGACATCGCCGGACTCCCAGTCCCATCGAATGGTGTTCTCCGGCATCGTAATTCGACGTTGTAATAGCTCGAGCAGAGTCTGCGACTCATAGGTGTCAAGGCCGACGAACCCGCGAACGAAGTCGCCGGCCACCAGGGTGCGCTCACCCGTTTCGGGGTGCACCCGAACGACGGGGTGTTCGGTGCGAAAGTCGATCTTTTCGAAACGATCACGGTAGGACTTCTGCTCGTCGGTCTGCATCGCGGCGGGCGGGATGTAGTCGAACCGGTTGCTGTGCCGCGCCCAGAGATGGTCGGCGAGGTGTTTGAGTGACTCGGGCAATTCCTGGTAGGCCGTAGCGGTGTTGGTCCACAGCGTGGAGCCGCCGTAGCTCGGCAGCGTGACGGCACGCAGGACCGACGCTGCCGGGTAGTCGGCGACGAACGTGACGTCGGTGTGCCAGCGGTTGGCTTTGCCGAACTCCGAATTGATCGGTGTGATCACCGGCATCTTCTCCTGCTGCACTGCGGGATGGGCGATGGGAATGCCAAGCCGCGTGGCGAACGCGTGTTGTGCGGCGTCGTCTAGCTGATGCTGGCCGCGAAAGAAGATCACTTTGTGGCCTAACAACGCTTTCCGGATGTCTGCCACGGTGTCGGTATCGAGGTCGCCGGACAGCTCGACCCCGTCGATGCGGGCGCCGATGCGACTGCCCAGCCGGGTCACGGTCATGGCCATGGAGGGTCCTTTCAAACCAGGACTGTAGTCGATTGACTACAGCGTCATGTTAGCTACTGTAGACACATGACTACACTGGCGTCAAGGTCGGTTGTTTCGGTAATGCGCCTCTAGACTGTCCCGGTGGAGTCCGCATCGCCTCGTCCCGTGCTGGTGGTCGATTACGGCGCGCAATACGCGCAGTTGATCGCCCGGCGTGTCCGTGAGGCGCGGGTGTTCTCGGAAGTCATCCCGCACACCGCCTCCGTCGACGACATCAAGGCCCACGATCCGCTGGCCGTGGTGCTATCCGGCGGGCCCGCCAGCGTCTATGCCGAGGGTGCGCCGCAACTCGATCCGGCGTTGTTCGACCTGGGCGTGCCCGTGTTTGGCATCTGCTATGGATTTCAAGCGATGGCTCAGGCCCTCGGCGGTACGGTCGCCCGGACCGGCACCAGCGAATACGGTCGCACGGAGCTGAATGTGGTTGGGGGAGAGCTGCATTCAGACCTTCCGCAGACTCAGCCGGTGTGGATGAGTCACGGCGACGCCGTCACTTCGGCGCCCGACGGCTTCGAGGTGATTGCCACCAGCGCCGGCGCCCCGGTGGCCGGGTTCGAGAACAAGGCGCGCCGACTGGCCGGCGTGCAGTACCACCCCGAGGTGCTGCACAGCCCGCACGGCCAGCAGGTGTTGACACGCTTCCTGCACGAGTTCGCCGGCATCGCCCCGGACTGGACGCCGGCCGGTATCGCCGAGGCGTTGATCGAGCAGGTGCGAGCTCAGGTCGGCGACGGCTACGCGATCTGCGGGCTGTCCGGCGGAGTGGATTCGGCGGTGGCCGCCGCGCTCGTCCAGCGAGCCATCGGGGACCGGCTGACGTGTGTCTTCGTCGACCACGGTCTACTTCGCGCGGGCGAGCGCGCCCAAGTGCAGCGGGATTTCGTCGCCGCCACCGGCGCCAATCTGGTCACCGTCGACGCCCAGAAGACCTTCCTGGACGCGCTGTCCGGGGTGACCAACCCTGAAGGAAAGCGCAAGATCATCGGTCGGCAGTTCATCCGGGCGTTCGAAGGCGCGGTGCGAGATGCACTGGGAGACAAGGACACCGACACCGAGTTTCTGGTGCAAGGGACGCTGTATCCCGACGTGGTGGAGTCCGGTGGCGGTAGCGGTGCGGCCAACATCAAGAGCCATCACAACGTCGGCGGTCTGCCCGACGATCTGAAGTTCATTCTGGTCGAGCCGTTACGGCTACTGTTCAAAGACGAGGTGCGCGCGGTGGGCCGAGAGTTGGGCCTGCCCGAGGACATTGTTGCGCGCCAGCCATTTCCGGGTCCGGGATTGGCGATCCGCATCGTCGGCGAAGTCACCGCCGATCGGCTGGACACGCTGCGTCGCGCCGACTCGATTGCGCGCGAGGAGTTGACCTCGGCGGGGTTGGATCAGCAGATCTGGCAGTGCCCAGTGGTGCTGCTCGCCGACGTTCGGTCGGTGGGAGTGCAGGGTGACGGCCGGACCTACGGGCATCCGATCGTGTTGCGACCGGTGTCCAGCGAGGACGCCATGACCGCCGACTGGACTCGGGTGCCCTATGACGTGCTGGAGCGAATCTCGACCCGGATCACCAACGAGGTGGCCGAGGTCAACCGCGTGGTGCTCGATGTGACGAGCAAGCCTCCGGGCACGATCGAGTGGGAATAGCCTGACGACGATGCAGAGCGCGTAGCGCGATGAGGAGGAGTCGGGCAATCGGGAATAGCCCGACGACGATGCGCGCCGCCTTGGGCTGGCGTCGACTGTGCAGCTTTTCATCGTTGAAATAGCCACTTTCACACTCACAACCCGCACACCCGATGCTGACCGCGAAGCGGCGTGTCCATTGACAGCCTGACAGCCGGAGTTTGCTGGCTCGTGCCGGCGAAGGGCATCCGCTTGACCTTGTCGGTGGGTGGGTATTGACTGAAGGTATTCGAACATGCATTCGAACATCAGCAGTAACACCCGTACCACAGGAGTGGGCCATGACGGCGATGCTTGCCTCCGAAGAGCATCAGCATAACCGCGCTGAGCAGCTAAAACAGCTGCGCAAACAGATGGCGGCGGTATCCGGGAAGGTCGGCTCACCTCGGCGCGGCCACGCTCATGTAGACGACCTGCTTCCGGAGTCGGAGGCCAGGCTTCCGGTTCCGCAGTTGTTGGCTGCGGTGTTACCTGATGCGTTGCCACGAGGGGCCGTTGCGGTGCTGACGGGTGCCCGGTCATTGTCGCTGAGCATGGTGGCGGCGGTGACGGCCGCCGGCGGGAATGTCGCTATCGTCGGCCAGCCGGATGTCGGCCTGCTGGCCGCGACGGAAATGGGTGCCGACCTGAGCCGGCTGGCGGTGATCCCGGATCCCGGGACCGACCCGGTGGAGGTGGCCGCGGTGCTGATGGACGGCATGGACCTGATCGTGCTTGCGCTGGGTGGGCGATCGGTACCGATGACCAGGGCCCGGGCGGTTGTGGCCCGGGCTCAGCAGAAAGGCTGCACCTTGCTGGTCACCGACGGCGACTGGCAGGGTGCGTCGATACGGCTCAAGGCTCGAGTTAGCGGTTACGAAACCACTTCGGACGAGCCAGGTTTCGGGCGAATCAACAAGGTACGGCTCGAGGTGTGCGCGGCAGGCCGAGCGATCAGGCGGGCCCGGGCGGGATGAGCGTGGCTTCCCGGGTATTGGCGATCTGGTGCATGGACTGGCCCGCGGTCGCCGCCGCAGCGGCCGCGGGACTGCCGGCGACGTCGCCGGTCGCC
This sequence comes from Mycobacterium paraterrae, assembly GCF_022430545.2. Taxonomy (NCBI): domain Bacteria; kingdom Bacillati; phylum Actinomycetota; class Actinomycetes; order Mycobacteriales; family Mycobacteriaceae; genus Mycobacterium; species Mycobacterium paraterrae. Next base: position 3,183,621 of record NZ_CP092488.2, read on the forward strand.
GTCACGCTGGCCAACCGGGTGATCGCGTGTTCGTCGGCGGCCCGGTCGGTGGGTGTGCGCCGAGGGCTGCGACGACGTGAGGCATCGGCCCGCTGCCCACAACTGCACGTGGTGGCCGCCGACCCCGAGCGTGACGCCCGCTTTTTTGAGGGGGTTGCCGCAGCGGTGGACGACGTGGTGCCTCGCGTCGAGGTGTTGCGGCCTGGCCTGGTGGTGTTGCCGGTTCGCGGAGCGGCCCGGTTTTTCGGGTCCGAACAGCAGGTCGCCGAGCGACTGACCGATGCGGTGGCCGCGGCTGGCGCCGAGTGCCAGGTCGGAATCGCCGATGAGTTGTCCACCGCGGTTTTCGCCGCCCGTGCGGGCCGGGTCGTGGCGCCGGGGGAAGACGCCCGGTTTCTGTCGGCGCTGTCCATCCGCCAGCTCGCCACCGAGCCCAGCTTGTCCGGCCCGGGTCGGGCTGACCTTGCAGATCTGTTGTGGCGGATGGGTATTCGCACTATCGGGCAGTTTGCTGACTTGTCGCGAACGGATGTGGCCTCCCGGTTCGGGGCCGACGCGGTGAGTGCACACCGCTTCGCCCGGGGCGAGCCGGACCGCGGGCCGTCGGGACGCGAGCCGCCGGTCGAACTCGATGCGGTGCTGCAGTGCGATCCGCCGATCGACCGGGTCGACGCTGCGGCCTTCGCTGGGCGTTCGCTGGCGAGCGCGTTGCATCAGACGCTGCTGGCCGCCGGGGTGGGCTGCACCCGGTTGGCCGTCCAAGCCGTTACCGCCAATGGTGAAGAGCTGACTCGGGTTTGGCGTTGCGCCGAGCCGTTGACCGAGGATGCCACCGCCGATCGGGTGCGCTGGCAACTGGACGGCTGGTTGAACACCCGGATGGTGGTCGATCGACCCACCGCGCCGGTAGTGCAGTTACGGCTGCGGGCGGTGGAGGTGGTGTCTGCGGGTGCGCTGCAGTTACCGCTGTGGGGCGGCCTTGGCGAAGAAGATCGGATGCGGGCTCGTCGAGCGCTGGTCCGGGTTCAGGGTCTGCTCGGTCCCGAGGCGGTGCAGGTGCCGACGCTGTCCGGCGGTCGCGGACCGGCCGAACGCATCACGCTGACACCGCTGGGCGACGAACCGGTGCCGCAAGCCGACCCGAACCGGCCATGGCCCGGCCAGCTTCCGGAACCGTCGCCGACGGTGCTGCTCGACGATCCGGTGGAATTGTTTGACGCTCAGGGGAATTCGGTCCGAGTGACCAGTCGCGGGTTGTTTTCCGCCGACCCGGCGCGGCTGACCGCCCGCGGCCGCGACAACCGGTTGCACTGGTGGGCCGGCCCGTGGCCGGTCGACGAACGGTGGTGGGACGACCGGCATGGTGCCGGTCAAAAGGCCGGTCGGACCGCTCGGGTTCAAGTGCTGCTGGAAGGCGATCGACCGGCCGATCCCGGTACCGCGCTACTGCTCTGCTATCGGCAGCGGCGGTGGTATCTCGAGGGAATCTACGAGTAAAAAATGCGCGTCGCCGGTCCGTCACGCCCGGGTACGATCAGGCTCAATCCACCAGCGGCCGAGGGGAAGACGCGTCTTGTCTGACAGCGAGGACAAACAGCTGCCTATTGGCGAAGACGAACTTACGACCACCGTCGACGACACGCAGCCGACCGTCTGGCAGCGGCTTTCCCTCAAACAGCTGCGCTGGATGGCCGTTGCCATCGCCCTGGTGGTGACGGCCGCCTTCGGCGGACTGAAGACCGCACATCACGTCGTGCCGATCTCGTTCGGCCAGACATACAATGCCGGAGCGCTGCTCGTAACGCCGCACTCGGTCTCGCTCGCCGACCACTGGCCCGCCATGACCCGCCCGTCGCCGGAATGTCAATACTTGGTGTTGAAGGTGACGATCCAGAACGTCGCGCATGAGTCCGTCCCGTTTCCGCTTCCAAGCGCGTTCGCGGGCAAACCTGAAGATTGTGCCCCACACCCTCGCGCGGACGCCGAGTTGTTCGGGCTCAACGGTGTTGCTCATCGATTCGGGGCGACCTTTCGCGGCAGGGAAACGCTTGTCGTTCCGTCCATCGATGCCGGCTTCACCTATGACTACTCGGTGTTGTGGTTGGTGTCGCGCGCCGAGCTCAGCTACCGGTCCGACGTGACAGTTCACATCCACAAGATGAGCAGATACATCTCCACGTTCGTACTCGGCCATCGCTGGGCCGGCGACGACGATCATTTCGCCGAGTTGCGGATCCCACACCTGGGGGCGTTATGACGCTGCTCAAGCCGCTGTTACCTACGGCGCGCGTCGTTCTCGCGACCGTATTGCTGCTCACTGCCGGCGCGATGTGGTCGTTGTTGCCTACGAAGCTGCAGTCGTGGGCCCCGATAGACGTTCACGGATCGGTCGGGCAACGTATTGCCGGTCGCGACATCATCGCGACCGTCCAGCGCACCTATCTGGCTCACGAGTTGACTGCCAAAGGGCACGACGGGTTCAACCGCTTCAGATCAAAAGGCATCTGGCTCGTCATGATGGTCAACTACCAGCCGGTACTGACGCCGCAATCGCCTCGCTTCGAGTTGGTCGCCGACGGTAACACCTTCAACACCAACCTGTCCGCGCTCAATGAATTGGTGCAGCCAGGCCTCCCGGCGAGCGGCCCGTTGGCCTTCGAGCTGCCGAAGACTCCGACAAGCGCCACGCTTCGCGTCAGCAACGCACTTCTCGAAAGCAGCATGGCGGAGATGGATTTTCGGCCCCTCGATTCGAGGATCGTCATCGACATGCCGTTGTCCGGCCTCGTGCCCGCCGTTTCCCTGAATCTCGATGAACTGAGCCACACGTGAACGTGTGGATCCGCCGCAATGGCCGGGCGCTGGTGATCAGCGCCCTCGTCGTCGTTCTGATCGGGATCACGATCACGCGCCCTGCTTGGCGCGACCATATCGGCTTTCGCGAGCCCAAATACACCGTGCCGTGGGGACATTCGATCAGCATCGCCGGCACCGACTGGCAACTGTCGTCGACGACACCGCCCACCACCAAGCAGTTGCGGCGGCACCTGTCCATCTTGCCGGCCGACCCGTACGACCTGCCGCCCAATGCCCGCCTCGCCACCTACCTGCTGCGGAAAACCAAAGACGGTAAGCCGGTTAGCATTCCGGCGGGGTACGACTCGTGCGTCGTGATGGTGAACTCGGGCAAGCGGCAATGGACCAAGGCATCCTTTTCGCTGGGCATCACAGAGTGGGAGGTCAACGGCGGTGTCTCCACCATCTGTTCGCCCCGCCACCCGGAGCCGCTGCTGGTAGCGATCATCGTCCCGAACGACGTCACGCCCACCTCGGTCGACGTCTGGTTTTATCCGCACTCATGGGACAACAAGAAAGAGATCTCCAAGTCGACCGACCTACTCGTGGTCCGCTTCAACACCGGTTAGTTCGTCGACCCGGTCAGCCGCCTCGCGGGCCTGCTGCTCGCGCACCCGATCGACGCAGAACCAGTACGCCGCCGCCACCAGCGCGATGCGCAGGGGGTCGACGACCGCCCCGATCAGCGCCCGAATGAGTTGATCGTAGGTCTGCCACCAGGGCCAGTCGTGCGGGCCGATGATCAACGCCACGGCACGCCACAGGTAGCCGTCAGTTACTTTCATGTCCCAGTAAGCACCGTTGGGCGCCAGCAGGACTAACCCCGTGTAGGCCAGCACAAAGAATGCAATCGGTAGCGCACCGCCGTGCAGGATCAGCCGCCAGGCATCCGCAATCGGTCCGAAGCGCCCCAACTGCGATCGGGCGAACTCCGTAGCACGCCTGCGGATCTCGGTCGGCAGCCGTTGCCAGCGCGGTTGCGTGGCACGCTGACCGCGTTCGATCACGCTCTCGACAACCGTCGCGGTTCGCTCACCCAGCAACACCCGCCGCGCGTTGGCCCAGGTCGGCGTCAGCGGCGTTCCGTACACCACGGAGCCAATCGCCAACCAGGCCAGCGCCAACGTCACCACCGACACGACCGCGCCCAGCACCATCCCCGTCGCATTCCACACGTGCGCAAGCCACGCGACGTGGGCGAATACCTGGTCGCGAACACCGCTGAACCACACGACGATTCGCCGCTCCCGGATCCACCGCGGAGATCCGAAGAGCAGGACCGACGACGCCTTGAGCGCGAAATAGAGCCACACCACCTCCAGATAGGCGGCGACGATCATCGTCCAACGCGGTAGCCGGTCACGGAAACGGGTCACCAGTTGCCGCAGCGTGAATGCGATCAGGATCGCGATCCACAACTTACCGCTGACATCGGGGCTGTAGATCTCGCTGACCGCAGCATGTTTCCAGTCGTTCAGGAGCACGTGCGCCACACTGGTGATGTAGATGTAGTAATCCTCGATGATCAGTTTCCACGCGGTGTAGATGACGAGGAATGGCAAGATGGCCGTCATCACCACGTCAAAGACGCCCTTAGCCTGCTCGTCGTCGGTCTCGACCCCCCTCAATCCCGGTGCCACCGAGCGGATTACCAAGAACATGGCCAAATAGGTCAGCAGTCGAATCAACGGGGCGAGCGGAAGTACCAGACTTCCCCAGAAGTCGCCGTGCATCAGGCCGACATGCATGGCCAGATGCAATGCCCAATACCTCAGGAACCATCCGATGAGGTAGATCGCGACGAGCCACGGCCAGGTTTGCCACCACAGACTGATCGTCCGCCGCGCGATCGTGAGCACGGGGCTTACGATAACCTCTCCGCGGCCGACCAGAGTGCGGCTTTTACCCCAGCGACGCGGCGAACAGTCCGACCCGCTCGATCAAGCGGTCGAAAAACAACGCAGGGTCGGCGTCAACCGCGATCAATGCGTTGGGCTTTCGCGACCATCGTCCCGACCAGTCGGTGACGGTCATGCCGCGGGTCAGGGTGCCGGCCAACTCGACGTCGACGGTGGTGGGTTGCGTCTGCACGAGTTGCGGATCCAGCGCTGCCGCCGCGGCCAGCGGATCGTGCAGATGTGCGAGGTAACCGTGGCCCAGGTCGTGGTAGGACTCCAGGTAGAAGCGCGTCGCGTCTTCGATCATCCGAATCAGCGGGTTGGACGCCGTCGACCGGGTGCCGCGCTCGTCGTCGATGCTCAAGACGGTCGTCGTCGAACCCGCAGCCGCGGCCAAGCGGGAAAGAATCTCGGGAGTGAGCGCAATCCGGCGTGTCACGTCGAGACCGCACAGGATGGGAAGGCGCTGCGGGTCAACGTCTTCCGACGGCGACCAGGCGGCGAATACCTCGGACGCCGCCTCGGGGTCGAAAACGATGTTCCACTCCGCGACCGGGGTGGTGTTTCCGCGGTGGTCATAGGCGCCGCCCATGATCACCAACCGGCGCAGCAGTGCCGGCAGTTCGGGCTCAATGCGCAGGGCGAGCGCCAGGTTGGTCAACGGACCGGTGGCCACCCCGATCAGTTCGCCCGGATATCGTTGTGCCGCTGTCACCCACGCCGTTGCCGCGTCGTCGCCGTGCAGTTCCCGAGCCGTCGCTGCCAGCTCGGCGTAACCCAATCCCTGCGGCCCATGGACCCGGCTCTTGGCGCGCGCGGCGGAATTCAGCGGATGCTCTGCGCCCTTGAACACCGGCACAGCGTCGGCGCGGCACAGGTCGAGTAACCGGAGATTGTTCAGGCACACCTGTTGCACCGGCACGTTGCCGGCGGTCGAGGCGATGCCGACGACGTCAGCATCGGGGCTGGCGAGCAGATAGATCAGCGCGATGGCGTCGTCGACGCCGGTGTCGACGTCGACGAAAACTGGAGCGGCCATCGCCGAAACGATACCCGTCAAGCTCAGTCGACCGGGCTGGCGACGATCTCGCCCGCGAGCGGCAGCCCGACCAGAGCCAGCACATGATGAGCCGGGCAACCCGGAGGTGCGATCAGCCCCAGGTCGGTCCCGTGCTGGCGCGACCGCTCTTGCGCCTCCGCCAGGATCCGCAGTCCCGTGGAGCCCAGATGCGTGACGGCCGACAGCTCGACAGTCAACGAATGTGTACCCGAACGACTCTGACGCGCAATATGAGTCGCGAGAATCGGTGCGGTAGCGTTGTCGACGTCGCCGTGGACCACGAGACGACCTTCGACGACTTCGGTGAAGAACTCAGGCGCGGCGGACGGTGCGGCGGCCGGCAGGACGTTGGGGTCGGTGACAATGCGCGCCGGCCGACTCAACCGGTGGGTGATCGAAGCGACGGTGCCCCGGTCGGTTCCGGCGACGCGGCTGGCGGTGGCCAACGCATTCGCCAGCATCAACCCACGCCCCCGCATGCCTGGGTCCGACGACGGGGCCTTCCACTGGCCGTGGTCGGTCACCGAGGCGTGCACCTCGCCCCGCTCGTCGAGCCTGGCCTGCACCTCGATGCGGTCGACGGTCGACGAGCGATATCCATGCTCGTAGGAGTTCTCGACGAACTCGCACAGTATTTGCACGATGACCAACACGTCGACGTCGTCGGCGCCGATCTCGGCCAACCAGGCCCGCAGCGGCTCTCGGACATCTCGCGCGGCGTGGACGGTGGCATCGACCGACAGCTCCAGCGCCGGTGGCGGCGTACGGCGTTGCACCGCAAGCAAAGTCACGTCGTCGTTGTAGCCGGTGGTGCGTAACATCAATTCCAGTGTCTGGGAGCACAACCGTTCGACAGGACGTGTCGGCGCCTCGATGGGGAACGCCGAGCCGCCGAGTATGCGTGCGGCGATGTCGGCGAATTCAGCGGTGCTGGCGGCCAGCGGTCGGCCCGGACGCTCGATGATGCCGTCGCTGTATATCAGGATGGCGTCACCGACGGCGATGGTCTCGGCCGCGGTGCGAAAGCCGATGCCGCTGCCGAGCGGACCCGCGCCGCTCGGCTGGAGGAAGCGAGGCCTGCCGCCGGCGATCAGCAGCGGGGGAGGGTGCCCGGCCGTGCAGTACTCGAACGACCCGGTGCTCGGGTCGAGCCGGGCGATACATACGGTTGCCGCTTTCGAGCCTGGCACGTGTCGACTGAATTCATCGACTGCAGTGAGGCTTTCGGCGATGCCGCTACCGGCGAGCAGGTGCACTCGAATGGCCGTGCGCAGTTGGGCCATCACGGCCGCGGCGTCGACGCCATGGCCGACGACATCGCCGACCACGAGGAAAACGCTTCCGGAATCGCCGACGACGGCGTCGAACCAGTCACCACCGGCGCCGGTGTCCTCTGTGGCGACCAGATACTCGGCGGCAATGTCTGCTCCGGGCAGCACCGGCAGCGACGGGGAGAGCAGCGCGCGTTGGACTAGGATTCCGAGATCTCGTACGTGCGTGTAGCGTTCGGACAACTCGGCTTCGCGGTCTTCGGCGGCCCGGCGCTCCTGCACCCGCGCGGTGGCATCCGTCAGCATCACCTGAGTGCCTTCTATGGCGCCGTCGACTCCGACCCGAGGGCTGACGACGATGTCGCCACACACCTCTTGCATCGTTCCGGATCCGTCGAAGTCGAACTGGAACCGCCACTCGCGGCCCTGCTGGATTTCCCCGGTGCGATACACCCGGGTGAGGATGTCGATCAGATTCTGATCTTCGAACTCGGGAAACAACTCTCGCGCCGGAACGCCTAGTCTGACCGCGGGAAACGCTTGTCGGGTGGCCGCGTTCGCGGCCACGTAACGGTGGTCGGGACCGTCGAACGCGACGATGAACGAGGGAAGGCTGTCGAACGCCCGACGGACCAGCTGTGCCTCGCCGATGGTGTCGTCCAGGTCCCCGCCGTGCCCCACGGTCTCAGGGTAACCCGGTTCGTTGACGACCGATATCGCTGTTACCAGTGCACGCCGGGAACCAGGCGGACGACGCGTTTGACCGGGCCCGGTACCCGAACCTTGGCAACCGCGGCGCGGACCGGCGGCTTCGGTCGGCGCGACGACGGCCGTCCGGCCGCCGCCTTCAGGTCGATTTCAGCCGCAGGGGCCTCGCCGCGTGCCGCCGCCGAGTCCGGATAGCCCAGATAGAGCTGGTGCAGGATCCGGCGCGACAACTTCGGGGTGAAGTAGTGACCGGCCTCGGACAATGTGCCCAACGGTGTGTCGATGCGCGACGGCTTGTCGATCAAGCCCCGAACCACCATGGCTGCCGCGTGCTCCGCGGTGATCGGCGGGACCGGGTTCAGCTTCCGGGACGGCTTGATCATCGGGGTGGCCACCAGCGGCATGTGGATGTTGGTGAACGTCACGTGGTCGGAGAGTGTCTCGGTGCCAACCACTTCCGAGAACGCGTCGAGCGCGGCCTTGGTCGGCAGGTAAGCGCTGTATTTGGGGCTGCGTGCTTGCACCCCGGCGCTGGAGACGTTGACGACGTGACCGAAGCGGCGCTCACGCCAGTGCGGCAAAAGCGCCAGCACCATCCGCACCGCACCGAAATAGTTGACCGCCATCACCCGCTCGTAGTCGTGCATCCGGTCGGTCTGGTTGACCACCGATCGGCGGATCGACCGGCCAGCATTGTTCACCAGGTAATCCACATGGTCGAAGCGGCCCAGGATGTCCTTGACGGTGTGCTCGACCGACCCGGAATCGGTGACATCACAGGTGAATGCGTAAGCCTGGCCGCCGTTCGACCGAATCTCGGCGACCAGGTCGTCAAGCGCATCGCCGTTGCGGGCCAACGCGAAAACGCATCCACCGCGCTCGGCCACCGCGATCGCCGCTGCCCGGCCAATACCGCTGGAGGCTCCGGTGATGATCACGTGGCGGCCGACCAGCGGACCCCGCGGGTCGTTGCGGCGGGCCCGGTCGGGATCGAGGTGTTCGGCCCAGTATCGCCACAGCGCCGGTGCGTAGCTGGCGAACTCGGGCACCGCAATCCCGCTGGCGCGCAACGCTTCCTGCGTCTGATCGGAGACGAACGTGGGGGCCAGGTCGACGACGTCGAGCACTTCGCCCGGGATGCCCAGTTGGGTGGCGATCATGTTGCGCCATACCTTAGGCCGGCCGCTCACCTTGAGCACCGGCGCGGCCACCGACTTGGGCAGCGAACCGCGCAGGGGCGGCAAACCGGCCGCGGCGGCCACCCCTCGGTAAATACCGCGCAACCCAATGGTTTTCGGTGAGGTGAGGTGGAAGGTGCGGCCGTCCCAAGAAGGGGAGCCGTCGGCGTGCATCAGCGTCACCATGGCATCGGCGACGTAGTCGACCGGCACGATGTTGGTGCGGCCGGTGTCCGGCAACATGATCGGCGTCAGCCTGGGCAGCACGGCCAGTTTGGCCAGCATGCCGAAGAAGTAGTAGGGGCCGTCGATTTTGTCCATCTCGCCGGTCCGCGAATCACCAACGACAACCGCCGGCCGGTAGATCCGGTAGCGCAGCCCGGTGGCTGAGCGCACCAGCAGCTCGGCTTCGAACTTCGTCTGGTGGTACGGCGTCGGCAGCTGCTGTCCGATGTCGAAGTCGTCCTCGGTGTAGTCGCCGTGGAAGTCGCCGGCCACCGCGATCGAGGACACGTGGTGCAGGGTCGCGTCCAATCGGCGGGCCAGGTCGATGACGGCCTGGGTGCCGTCCACGTTCGCCGCGCGCTGCTCGGCTTCGGGGGCGGTGATGTCGTAGATCGCCGCGCAGTGCACCACGTGGTCGACGGAGCCGACCTCGGCGATGGCCTCGTCGGTGAGCCCGAGGTGCGGCTCGGTCAGCTCGCCGACCAGGGGTTTTACTCGCTCACCCCAGGATTCGGCCAGCCGTTCGAAGCGGCCGAGCGAGGGCCGGCGGACCAGCACCCAGACCTCCGCGTCCGCGTTGGCATCTAGCAGACGGGACACCACGCGGCGCCCAATAAACCCGGTACCGCCGGTAACGACATAACGCATGAGGGACAGGGTGCGCCTGGTAGCGCGGCATGTCAACGCACTGTGACGCGATCACCCCAGCGCCGCTCAGCGGGATGGGGCCGCGGCGTCGGTGTCCTCCGGGTCGTCCCACAGCAGCAGCTGACGAACGGCGGGTCGCGGTCCGTACGGTCGGAGCATCGAGCTCGCCGGACGCGGGCGGACCCGCAACGGCCACCAGAACCACCGCCCGAGCAGCGTGGCGATTGACGGCGTCATGAACGAACGGACGATCAAGGTGTCGAACAGCAGCCCGAGGCCGATGGTGGTGCCGATCTGTCCGAGGACCTGTAGCCCGCTGAACACGAAGCCGCACATGGTCACCGCGAACACCAGTCCGGCGGCGGTGACCACCGATCCGGAGCCGGCCATCGCCCGGATGATGCCGGTCTTGAGCCCCGCGTGGATCTCTTCCTTGAACCGGGATATGAGCAGCAGGTTGTAGTCGGACCCGACCGCCAAAAGGATCATGACCGCCAAAGCCAAGATGACCCAATACAACTTGATGCCCAGTAGGTACTGCCACACCAGCACCGACAGGCCGAATGAGGCGCCCAGCGACAGCGCTACCGTCCCGACGATGACGATCGCCGCGACCAGGCTGCGGGTGATGATCATCATGATCAGCAGGATCAGGCTCAGCGAAGCGGTCGCGACGATCAGCAGGTCATACCTGTCCATGTCCTCGATGTCTTTGTAGGTCGAGGCGGTGCCGCCGAGGTAGAAGTTGGCGCCCGCCAACGGAGTGTTCTTCACCGCCTCGTGCGCGGCCAACTTGATCGGGTCCACGTGAGCAATGGCGGCGGGTTCCGCTGGATCGCCCTCGTGCGTGATGATCATCCGGGCGGCCTTGCCGTCGGGTGAAACAAACAGCTTCAGCCCGCGCTTGAAGTCGGGGTTGTCGAACACTTCCGGAGGCAAATAGAACAGGTCATCGTTCTTCGACTTGTCGAACGCCTGTCCCAGCGCGGCCGGATTGTCATTGGCCAACGCGGATTGCTTGTTGATCCCGAGGTTCGTGGCGTAATTCTTCAGTGTCAGTTCGCGATTGACCTCTTGACTGGCAATCTGCTGCGGTATCAAGCCCACTAATTGCGGCTGGATCGCGTCGAGTTTGTCCAGGCTGGCGGTCAGGTCTTCGAACTTCTCGGTGAGCTCGTCGATGCTGTCGATGGACTCGAAGGTGTTGCGCAGCGCGAAGCAGATCGGGATGTCGTAGCAGTGCTTCTCCCAGTAGAAGTAGCTGTGCAGCGGCCGGAAGAAGTCGTCGAAGTTGGCCAGCTTGTCCCGGACCTCGTTGATGATCGCCAAGGTCTCGTGGAACTTCTGCGTCTCGTCATGAGTCGCGCTGGCCAGTTGTTGCTGCAGGGTGTACTGCTGCTGCAGGATCGCGATCGTCTTGTCGAGTTCTTGTGACTGCGTGAGCAAGTCGTGCGCGCGGTCCGCCTGGTACTTCAGGTTTTGCACCTGGCCGATGCTCTGCTGACTGATCTGGAACGCGATCGAGCTGTGGTCGAGTGGGGCACCTAGCGGCCGGGTGATGGACTGCACCTGAGCGATCCCGGGGATGTGCACGACGCCCTTGGCCACCTTGTCCAGTACCAGCATGTCGGCTGGATTGCGCAGGTCGTGGTCAGCCTCGATCATCAGCAGTTCGGGCTCCAACCGGGCGCGGGAGAAGTGCCGCTCGGCAGCGGAGTAGCCGACGTTGGCCGCCGCGGTCTGGGGGATGTAGGGCCGGGTGTCGTAGCTGGTCTTGTAGCCGGGAAGGGCGAGCAGGCCGATCAGCGCGACCGCGACCGAGACCACCAAAATTGGTCCGGGCCAACGGACTATGGCTGTTCCAATGCGGCGCCAGCCGCGCGTCTGAAGTACGCGCTTGGGGTCGAAGAGACCGAAGTGGCTGGCAACAACCAGGATTGCCGGGCCCAGAGTCAGCGAGGCGGCCAGGGCCACCAGGATGCCGATTGCCGCGGGCGGGCCGAGGCTCTGGAAGTAGGGCAGCCGGGTGAAGCTCAGGCAAGCCACGGCGCTGGCGACCGTGAGGCCCGAGCCGAGTACGACATGCGAGGTGCCGTGATACATGGAGTAGTAGGCGTCTTCGCGCTCTTCACCGGCGGACCGTGCTTCGTGATAGCGGCCGACGAAAAATATCGCGTAATCCGTTCCGGCGGCGATCACCAGCAACGTGAGCAGGTTTGTGGCGTACGTAGATAGCCCCAGAATTCCGGAATTGCCCAGGAAGGCAACGAATCCCCGTGCCGCGGCCATCTCGATCAAGACGGTCGCCAAAACAAGCAGGGTGGTGGCGAACGATCGGTAGACGAAGAACAGCATGACGGCGATCACGCCGACCGTGAGCGCGGTGACCTTGTTGGATCCCTTATTACCCTCGGTGAACTGATCGGCGATCAGCGGGGCGGCGCCGGTCAGGTACGCCTTGACACCTGGCGGCGGCTGCATGTGGTTAATGGTGCTGCGGACGACGTCGACCGATTCGTTGGACAACGCCTCGCCCTGGGCGCCGTTGAGGAAGAGCTGCACGTAGGCGGCCTTGCCGTCGCTGCTCTGGGATCCGGCGGCCGTGAGCGTGTCTCCCCAGAAGTCCTGGACGTGCTGAACGTGCTTCTTGTCCTGTTCCAACTTGCGGACCATCGCGTCGTAGAACGCGTGGGCGTCGGCCCCGAGCGGCTTGTCGCCTTCCAGGACGATCATCGCCGAACTGTCGGTATCGAACTCGTGGAAGACTTTGCCGATGTGTTTGAACGCCTGATACGACGGTGCTTCGGGGGAGCTGAGGCCGACGTTGTGCAGCCTGCCGACCTCTTCCAGTTGCGGCACAAAGATATTCGGGACCGCCGCCAATGCGAGCCAGAACAGCAGGATCGGCACCGCAAGCCGGTGGATGGTGTGCGCGGCTCGCGGCCGGCGAACGCCGTGGCTGCTCATCCGGACTTGTCCAGGCAGAAGGTGTAGGCGCTCATTTCGTTCACGGTCCTTTCGTCCTTGACGATGCCGTTGACAGTGATGCGGCACCCCAACGTGGAGCCGTTGCCCTGGGCAACCACGTTGGCAATGACAGCAGGATCGGTGGTGGTGATCGTGTAAGACCATGGCAGCGGGACGTTGTCGACCCGCTGAGGAGCGGCGTGCACGTCCTGATAGTTGATTGTTGCTGTGGCGCCAGGGTTTCCGAATACCTCGTAGACAACGTGCTTGGGATTGAAGGGGACGATCTGATTCGACATCCCACCGCCATCGGCCGTGCTTTTGTTGGATTCGAAGGCGTCGCGGAACCGGTAGACCGCGAAGCCGGCTAGCGACACCACCACGACGGTGACCAGAGTCATCCAGCGCCGCCTCACCACGCCCGTGATCGAAAAGCGCCTCATCCGTTCGCCTTTCGGTGCCGGGTCAGGCTGGGAATGATGACTTCGTCGACGAGGGCTTCGACCGTCTGGTCGGTGGGTGGCCGGTTAGGCATGATCGACCGGAATATCAGGTACCCAGGTAGCAGGTCCCAGAGCTCGTCACTGATCGCGGCAGCGTCGATCTCGCCGCGACGGACCGCGTCGCGAAGGACGTCTTGTATGAGGGCTTTTCGTTGGTCGAGGAATTCGGTTTGCATCGCCGCGTGGAGTGCGGGGTGGCGTGATATCTCGACCATTACCGCACGGATGATGCCGGCCTGTTCGTGTGTTTGTTCGCTGATCACGCGTCCGAGCTGGACAAGATCGCCGCGCAGCGTGCCGGTGTCGGGATGAACCGCGATCTGCCGGCAGCCTTCGATGAAGGCGGCCAACACCAACTCGGCTTTCGATGGCCAGCGCCGATAGACGGTGGCCTTGCTGGCCCGGGCCCGGGCGGCGACGGCGTCTAGAGTGAGGCGGTCGTAGCCGTGCTCCTGCAGCAGCTGCAGCGTCACGTCGAGCAACTCGGTTTCCCGCGGCGACCACGGTGAGGGTTCCATGCCGCGCGGTGCCGTTCGGGTCACGGCGATCACCCTAGACGGAAGCGGCCAGTACTGTCCAGTACCGTACCGCTGTGAAACTACCGTTCAGTCAGTAGCTGAAGTCCCGGATTCCGTCCCAGTCGACCAGTGTCCAACCCAGCGTCGGGCTGCCGGTGATCACCACGCGGCTGACGTTCGACAGGGGATGAGTCTTCACCAGGCTGTCCTTGGGGTTTTTCACGTTCATCAACGTCCAGTACATGATCGACTCGCGAGACGAGAACGCCACCGGTTTGGCGTGGCCCTCGTCGTAAATCTTCTGCACCGCCGCAGTGAACTGGTCATTGAACTGATTACCGTTGACCGAGCCGGGAATGGCGTCCTGGACATCACCGTTCAGCCAGTCCGCCGGCGCAAGCAGATGGGGCGAGCACGTGGCGTCCAACCATCGATCGTGATCCGTTTGGACGCACGCCCCCTTCGACGGTGTGTGGTTGTACCTGCCCGCGTTGATCTCGTTGAGACCGGGGAGGATTTCGACGGTCTTGCCGAGCGCGTGGGCCAGGGGCGCAGCGGTCTGCTGGGTACGGGCCATCTGAGAGGCATAGACAGCATCGAAACTGTTGCGGGAGAGCTGATGTGCCAGCTGCTCTGCCTGTGCCCGGCCTTCCTCGGTCAGATCCGGACCGGGAATGTCGCTGTCGATTATCTTGGCGACGTTGGCTTCGGACTCGGCATGCCGGATGAAGGTCAGCGTGATGCTGCGGACGTGAGGCGAGCTCGAGCAGGCGCCGACGGTGATGACGGCGGCGAGGACGGCAACGGCCTTCCAGATGACGGTGCGATTGCGCATGGCGATAGCCTGCCTTGCCCGGGCCCTCGACGTGGGCCGTTTGCCCGGGTTGGCCCGCAAAATCACACAAACGATCGGGTGTGGAATGGCTTAGATCGTTCGAAGAACCTGTTCGCGGAAACCTGATCGCAGAAGGAGGCCGGCATGGCGATCGACCCGAATGCCGTCGGAGCGACCACCGAACCCGTGCTGTTCGAGTGGACCGATCGCGACACCTTGCTCTACGCCTTGGGTGTGGGCGCCGGACTCGACGACCTGAAGTTCACCACCGAGAACAGTCACGGAATCGACCAGCAGGTATTGCCGACGTACGCGGTGATCTGCTGCCCGGCATTCGCAGCGGCCGGCAAGGTCGGGTCGTTCAATTGGGCGATGCTGCTGCACGGGTCGCAGGGCATCCGGTTGCACGCGCCGCTGCCGCCGGCCGGAGGGCTCTCGGTGGTCACGGAGGTGACCGACATCCAAGACAAGGGTGAAGGCAAGAACGCGATCGTCATGTTGCGTGGGCGCGGCACCGATCCCGACACTGGTGCGCTGATCGCCGAAACGCTGACCACGCTGGTGATCCGCGGCGAAGGCGGCTTCGGCGGACAACCGGGCGAGCGTCCCGTCGCGCCGGAGATCCCTGACCGCGAGCCGGATGCCCGGATTGCGCTGCCGACGCGCAAAGACCAGCCGCTGATCTATCGGCTTTCCGGAGACCGCAATCCGTTGCACAGCGACCCGTGGTTCGCCAAGGAGTTGGCCGGCTTTCCCGAGCCGATCATGCACGGGCTGTGCACCTACGGGTTTTCCGGTCGCGCGCTGATTGCCGAACTCGGCCATGGGGACGCCCATGCCATCACCGCCATCGACGCGAGATTCACCAAGCCGGTGTTTCCCGGCGAGACGCTGACGACGCTGATCTGGCGCACCGAGCCGGGCAAGGCGGTGTTCCGCACCGAAGCCGCCGGGCCCGACGGGAGCAATGCGCGCCTGGTGTTGGAGGATGGAGCGGTCGAATACACCGAGGTTTAACGGGGTCGCCAGCGTGGCAGTCCCGGGCATGGCATTCAAACTCACCTATAGCGACGGGCAGTCCACGGACTACGACGACAGCACCAAGTGGGAGATCGACAACGGTGTCGTCAAGATGGGTCGCGACGAAGGGGACTGGACAGTCTTCGTCTCGCCGAGCCACTGGGCGACACTCGAATTGAATATCGGCGGCGACAGCGAATCCGACGACGCCAAGGATAAGAAGTCGGACGACGACAAGGACGACTGACGTCAGTCGGCCACCGAGATGACCAGTCGAGGGAGAGCTCGCTGAGCGGCGTTCACCGCGTCAAGCGCCGAACAAGAATTCAAGGAAATATGGCAGCTCGATTGGTAGGAAGAATCCCCCGATGACCGGGTCCAGGACCGGGCCAAGGCCGCTGGCGTACACCGCGTAATCCAAGCCCACAGCAAGATCCCCAATGCCGTCGACGGGAAGGCCGCCGAAGTCGGGGTAGTCGCTGAACGCGGCCGGGTCCACATAGGTGACCAGCACGCTGAACGGGTCGGTGGGGACGAGTGAAAAGTCGCTGAAACCTGTATGGAAGTCATCGACGCTCGTGGCAAGGTCGGCCGCCAGGACCGGATCGCTGCTCAGCAACGAGCTGTCGGCCGCGACGGTCCAAGAGTTGAAGCCCGTATCGCCGAAGAGCAGCTCGAACGGGTCTAGTTGTACGTCAATGCCACTGTCGGCGTTGGCGGCGGAAGCGGATGCGACCGTTGCGGCAATAACCGCCGCGCCGATAGCTAGCTCAACGCCTACCAAGTACCGGCGGTTGCGCTTGCGGTTACTCATATCGGGATTCCTATCTGAGAAGATGCCCAGCACGTGTCTCACAATTTGCACCGCGGTACAGGCGGTTGAATAAGTACCGAGCTACTTCATTCGAATGAGGCAACTACTGCATTGCCGCCGACGCGAGGCGATTCGTGCCGTCGCCGGGCATTGTCGGCATTACCCGCGAGGTAATCGTGGCGCTGACACCCCGCGTCTAACATCGGGGCGATGACGACCCTGAGCCGGACCCCGCGGGCCACACCGGCGGTCGGTCAACTGCTGCGCGAGTGGCGCGAGCGGCGCCGAATCAGCCAGCTCGACTTGTCGATTCAAGCCGAGGTCTCGGCTCGCCATTTGAGCTTCGTCGAGACCGGGCGCTCGCAGCCGACACCCGACATGATCCTGCGGCTCAGCGAGCAACTCGACGTCCCGCTGCGGGAACGCAACGCACTGCTGCTGGCCGGGGGATACGCGCCCGTTTATCCCGAACATTCGCTCGACGAGCCGGAGCTGACCCGATTCCGGGCCGCGATGCGCCAGATCCTTGCCGGCCACCAACCGTATCCGGCGCTGGTGATCGACCGCTGGTGGGACATGCTCGACGGCAACGCCGCAATCGCGGTTCTCATCGAGGGCTGCGATCCGGCACTGCTCACGCCGCCCATCAACGCCATGCGGGTATCGCTGCACCCGGACGGCATGGCTCCCCGCATCGTCAACCTGCCCGAGTGGCGCGCTCATGCACTCGAGCGACTGCATCGCCAAGTCCGCGCGACGCGCGATCCTCGGCTTGCCGAGCTGCTGGACGAAGTCACCGCGTACCCGGGCGGTGCGGCCGGGCGCCCCGAGCCCACCGACGTCGCTGTGCCACTTCGGTTGCGGCACAATGGAAAAGAGCTGGCATTTTTCAGCATTATCGCCGTCGTCGGGGCGCCGTTGGATGTGACGGTGGCCGAGGTCGCAATCGAATCGTTCTATCCGGCCGACGCCGAAACCGCCGAGGCATTGCATTCGATGGGAAAGTGAGCCGATGACGGACACCGCCGCGACGGAGATGATCCACGGCCTCGTTCCGCTCGCCGTCACGCTGGGCATCACCGCGGACGCCGCGGGTCCCGATGAGGTTGTGCTGAGCGTGGATTGGGCCGAGAAACTCACGACGGGAGGCGGCGTGCTGCACGGCGGCATCGTGATGGCGCTGGCCGACACCTCCGGTGCGGTGTGCGCGTTCCTCAATTTGCCCGAGGGCGCGGGTGGGACCACCACCATAGAGTCCAAGACCAACTTCTTTGCCGCCACCCGCTCCGGCACCGTCAAGGCGTACAGCAGGCCGCTGCACGTCGGGCGCCGCGTCATCGTGGTCGAGACGGAGATCCGCGGCGAGGGCGGCAAGCTGGCCGCGAAAACCATTCAGTCGCAGGCGGTCTTGTGATCGAGCTGGCTGGCTAGCCGCTCGGTGAATTCGCGCACCTGGTCAGGGTCGTCCAGCGCGTAGTGGGCGGCGGTGGCACGGTCGCCGTCGTCGGTGTGCCGCACCATGATCGCGATGCCGTCGTCGGCCACCGCATCGAAGGCATCCTCGTCGGTGATGTCGTCGCCGAGGTAGATCGGCAGCAGCCGGCCACCACCTTCGTTGTCGCGGATGTAGTCCAACACCCAGCGCAGTGTCTTTCCCTTGTCCCAGTCGACATCTGGACGCAGCTCGATCACCTCGCGGCCGGTCGTCACCCGAAGGGCGGTGCGTTGCCCGGCGTCGCGGACGGCCGCGGTCACCTCGCCGACACGGTCCCGCGCCGCGTTGCGGTAGTGCACGGCGACCCCGAATCGCTTGTGTTCGACTGCCACACCCGCGATGCCGGCGAGTTGCTCGGCCAGCTCGGAGGCGGCCTCGGCCAGCACCGGAATCGCCGCGGCTGCCTCGTCGTTCTGGTGGTGCATGCCATCGGGTCCGGTCAACTCGAATCCGTGGCTGCCGGCGTACCACAGGCCGGGAAGGCCGACCCGCTCGCGGACATCGGCTAGGTCGCGGCCGCTGAGGATGGCCACCGGGCACCGAGTACTCAGCGAGGTCAGCGCCTCCGCGGCGCCGTCGGCTAGGCGCGCGGTGTCCGGGTTTGTGACGATGTCGGACAGCGTGCCGTCGAAGTCGTAGAACACCGCGGGTTCGCTCGTGACGTCGAGCGCCTGCAGGGCGTCGGGCAATTCGGACATCCGCCGATCCCCGCTGCGGACGACGACATCGCCGATGCGGTGTCCGGTGGCGAGGTCGATCACCAGCGCGAAACCGGCTGCCCGGGCGGCTGATGCGCTGTCCTCGGTCGACGTGACGACGGCGCAGCGGCCGGCCCGGACACCGAGGCGATCAGCCGACTCGACGAACGAGGCGGCATCGGATCGACTTGTGCGGACGCCCGCCTCGCGCAGCCGGGCCTCGAACGCGTCGTCGGGCTCGGCATCGAACAGCACGGCATCCAGGCGGCGTGGGTCGATGATCACCGACATTGCCCGCCCCGCCTTCCCGGCCCGCGGTCGCGGTGCCGGTAATCAGGCTAGTCGGTGATCCTCAGACCGATTTCTTCTCGAACAGCAGGAGCGAATCCTGGGTGAGCATGTCCAGGCGCTCGACGGCGATCTTGATGCTGTCGGCTAGCTCGTCGATGTCGGAGCCGGTGTCGTAGTCCGCGGTGATACCGAACACCAAATCATCGGCGTAGCTCAAGATGGCGACACCGGTACGCAGCTGCAATGCGATCGGCGGAATCGGCAGCAGCCGCGCGACGGTGCGACCCATCATCTCCAGGCGTTGGTGTGGACCCGGAACGTTGGTGGCCAACGTCACGATCCCGCGCTGCGGCAGGCGCGTGAGCAGTCGAATCATCCACGAGGACACCATGAACGGGATATAACCGGTCACGGAGACGGCCATGTTGCCCGCCTGCTTCTGGCCACCATTTTTGGTGCGGGTCATCTGGTTGTGCACGGCGAGCAGCTGCTGGAGCGGATCGCCCTCGTCGACGGGCAGGTAGGGCAGCATGACCGAGATCTTGTTGCCGGGCTTGTCGACAGAATCGGGGGAGCGGACCGACACCGGTACGAGCGTGCGCAGCGCGTCCGGCCGCGGATCCTCGCCGCGACCGAGCAGAACGGAGCGAAAGCCCTCCGTGATCGCGGCCAGCGCGACGTCGTTAATTGTGACGTCGAACTTGTCGCAGACGCGTTCGACATCGGCGAGCGGGACGCGGACCGCGCGGTAGCGACGCATGCTTGTCACTGGTCCGACGAGCGACGATCCTGCGGTTGGGCGCAACAGGCTGCCGGCGATGTCGGTCGCGCCGCCGACCGTACGGGCCACGGCGCTGGTGATACCAGTGGCAGTTCGCCACAGGCTGTTCAATGGGTTGTTGCGCGGCGGATGGTCGGGAACCGGCGTCAGGTGTGGGCGCCGGTTGGCTCGCTTTGCGACGGGCCGAGCAAACACGTCGCCCTCGACGTCGTCACACAGGCGGGCGAGGATGCGGGTCGCCGAGATGCCGTCGGCGAGGCAATGGTGGATCTTCATCAGGATCGCCCACCGATTGCCCTTCAGCCCTTCGATGACCCAGCACTCCCACAGCGGGCGGTCGCGATCGAGGCGGCGTTCCAATACATCGGCGGCGACCCGGAACAGTTCGGTGTCATCGCCCGGCCGTGGGACCGCAATGCGCCGCACATGACGGTTGATGTCGAACGCGGGATCCTCGACCCACTGCGGCGCCCCGAGATCGAAGGGCTGGGTGCGCAGCATCTGAATACATCGTGGAATCGCTTGAACACGTTGTGCCAGAACAGCTTTGAATTCGTCATACTTGGGCGGCGCGCCATCGATGATCGCGATTCCACCGATTGCCAAACTGACGTTGCGGTCAGAATCCTCGGCCGCGAGGAATCCCGCATCGAGCGTATTGAGCTGCTCCACGGGTCATCACCGCCGTTTCTCAGGCATTGCATCGCTTGGGATCTGTTCAAGTATCGGCGGTGACCACTGGTCAGAGGTGGCGACGACATTAATTCGTGTAAACAACAGGAGTCATTGGGTCGCAACGTAACTGGACACGAGTAAAAGAATATGTTGCTCTGAGTGTCGGGCGTCACCCTACTAAGGGTGTTCGTTTTCAACGCATTTCATTACGAAGGGCACTGCACGCGCAAATAAGTGTGCGGTCGGTTTGGCGGCAAGTATCGGCTTGCCTCCGACCGCAACGTGCACGACCCGGGGGCGCGCAAACCGGCGACCGCGCGTGGGCAACTCCGCGCCGCCCAACCACCCGGCCAAGACAGCCGCTGGCACCTGTAGGCAGAATCAGCGAATTTCCTTCGCGAGTTGGTAGACGGCGTCGGCGATTTCGTCGGGGCAGTCCTCCTGGACGAAATGCTTGCCTTGCAGCAGTGTCGAGTGATCGAGCCCAGCCGCGCGTTGTGCCTCTAGGCCGTAGCGGCGCCACGTCAGCCCGCGATCGCGCACTCCCCATACGATTTGTACGGGATACGGTGTGTCTCGCACCGCGGACAGATAAAGATTCTGCTTGGCGGCGGTCAGCTCGAAGCCCCGCATGATCTTCAGAAAGGCGCGGCCGCCGTCATCACCGAGCAACAATGGTATGTAGCAAGCGATTTCGGCGGCAGGCACATGTCGCGTGACTCCGATGTACCGCATCAAGGCCAAGAAGATCCCCGGCAGCTGCGTCGATTTCAACCACATTTCACCGACGCCTCGGTGGGCGAACGGCTCCATCATCCATGGCCGATGGAATTTATGCACTGCCACGGGCGAGTTGAGCACCGTGAGGGACCGAACCCGGTGTGGACGGGCGGTAGCGAGCTCGAATCCGATCGGCCCGCCGATATCGTGCACCACTAAATGGAAACGCTGGAGTTCCAGTGCATCCACAGCTGTTTCGAGCCATCGGCCAAGCCCGGTCCAGCTGTAGTCGGCGTCGGCCGGTCGCTCCGCGAGACCCAGTCCGGGAAGGTCGATCGCGATGCCGCGCAGTCCTCGGGCGGCGAGCGCAGGCACCACCTTGCGATAGAGGTAAGCCGACGCCGGCACACCATGCACGCAGACGACCGGTTCGCCGTCGGGTGGCCCGTCGTCAAGCACGAAAGATCGGATACCGCTCGCCGTGAATACCCGGCCCGACGCGCGGTGTCGTTCCAGCAGCGCGGACGTCATGCGCTGGCCAGCCGCAGCAATTCGTCCACCGACCACTGATCGTCGGCATGCTCGCCGTACTTGTGTGCGACCACTGTGCCGTCCGGGGCGATGAGGAAGTCGGCCGGCATGCTCAGGTGATTCTCGGTGGGTGCCAGACTGCCGACGAGGGCTCGCGCCGAGTGGGCCTGTCGC
Organism: Mycobacterium paraterrae; assembly: GCF_022430545.2. NCBI lineage: Bacteria > Bacillati > Actinomycetota > Actinomycetes > Mycobacteriales > Mycobacteriaceae > Mycobacterium > Mycobacterium paraterrae. Next base: position 3,205,487 of record NZ_CP092488.2, read on the forward strand.
ATGCCGCGGCCGGCGGCACGCACGACGTTTCGGTTGAAGACGCCGCGGAGCGAGTTCTCCACGCCGAACTCTCGGTAGAGGGTGCGTTCGGGATCGGCCACCATGGCGAAGGGCAGTTCGGTGACGTAGCGGCGGAGCCGGTCGGCGGAGGAATGGAACACCACGATCTCGGCGATGCCGGCCTTGCTGATCTCGTCGTGTCGTGCTGCCACTTCGTGCATGTGCAGGTTGCAGATCGGGCAGCCGGCGAAGCGCCGTAGTTGAAGGTGCACAAGTCCGTGAGTGGCGGGCACGTGACGGCGCCTCCATCGACGGTTGTCAGCGTCCGCACTGTGACTTTGTCACCAATTTTCGGCACCGCGCCCTCCAATTGAGTAGAGCAACTCCATATGGCAGTTCGGAGTATTGAGTAGACTCACTTCAAATGTCAACTGTCACCCACAGCCCGCGGCGCCCAGGACGTCCCGCGCAGTTCGACCGCGACAGCGCATTGTCTGCGCTGCTCCTGCTGTTGTGGAGCAAAGGCTATGACGCAGCGACCCAGGAGGAGATGCTCGCCGCAACCGGGTTGTCGTCCTCGACGCTGTACCGATCGTTCGGAACCAAGGCGGACATCCTCGAAGCGGCATTGGCGCGATACTTGGCCTTGGCCGATGAAATGCTGGCCCCGTTGGAGCGCGGCCACCGCGGCGTCGCGGACGTCAACGCGTTTCTCGACAATCTGCAGGGGCTGCTCGGCGGCCCATTGGGCACGGCGGGATGTCTGGTGTGGAACACCATGCAGAACCCGATCAACGGCAACTCACGCATCAAGGCCCTCACCGAGCGATATGTGCGACGGCTGCGCGACGGTCTAGTTGCCGCGCTGCACCGCGCTGCCGACGCAGGGGAACCGCTGCCGTCGGCGCCGGAAAGTCTTGCCGACGCGCTGCGCGCCGCGGTGATCGGCGTCCAGGCACGCGGACGCGCCGGCGATCCCGACGACGCGGTCGCCATGCTCGACGGGCTGAGAGCGTTGCTGAGCCAGAACCCGTAGCTTGTTCGAACATACATTCGATACACTGGGCCGGTGGGTTGGAGTAATGGGCCGCCGGGGTGGTCGGAGATGGAGCGGGTGCTCTCCGGCAAGCCGCGTCGTTCCGGCACGCCGACGGTGTGGACCCCTGCCGACGAGGCGCCACGATCTCCCAAGCGAATTGCCTATCGGCCGCCGGAGGATGGGCGGCCGGCGCGTTCGTCGGTGCCCTATGCCGAGTTGCATGCGCATTCGGCGTACAGCTTCCTCGACGGTGCCAGTGCGCCGGAGGAAATGGTCGAAGAGGCGGTGCGGCTGGGCCTGCGGGCCATCGCGCTGACCGACCACAACGGCCTTTACGGCGCGGTGCGGTTTGCCGAAGCGGCCGTGGAACTGGACATGCAAACGGTGTTTGGCGCCGAGTTATCGCTAGGGTCGGCGGCCAGGACGGAGGACCCCGACCCGGCCGGCCCGCATCTGCTGGTATTGGCTCGCGGACCGGAAGGCTATCGGCGGCTGTCCCGTCAGCTGGCGGCGGCGCATCTGGCCGGCGGCGAGAAAGGCAAACTCCGTTTCGATTACGACGCGCTCACCGCGGCGGCCGGAGGCCACTGGCACATCTTGACCGGGTGTCGCAAGGGCCACGTCCGTTCCGCGCTGGCCGCCGGCGGTCCGAACGCCGCCGCGGCGGCACTAGCCGATCTGGTGGATCGGTTCGGCTCCGATCGGGTCAGCGTCGAGCTGACCCATCACGGATGTCCGGTCGACGACGACATCAATGCCGAAATGGCATTATTGGCAACGCGATTCGGTCTGACATGCGTTGCGACCACCGGTGCGCATTTCGCCGGACCGTCGCGGCGTCGACTCGCGATGGCCATGGGTGCGATTCGGGCCAGGCAGTCGCTGGACGAGGCGGCCGGCTGGTTGGCCCCGCTGGGCGGTTCGCATCTGCGCTCCGGCGAGGAGATGGCGCGGCTGTTCGCGCAGCACCCCGGCGCGGTGGCGGCCGCCGCCGAGCTCGGCGAGCAGTGTGCCTTCGGCCTGGCGCTGATCGCCCCGCAACTACCCCCCTTCGACGTGCCGCCAGGTCATACCGAAGACAGCTGGCTGCGCGAGTTGACGATGGCGGGGGCGCTGCTCCGTTACGGTCCCCGGGCCCGGGCGCCCCAGGCGTATGCCCAGATCGAGCACGAGCTGAAAACCATTGAGCAACTCAAGTTTCCGGGATACTTCCTGGTGGTCTATGACATCACCCGGTTCTGCCGAGAGAACAACATCCTGTGCCAGGGCCGGGGGTCGGCGGCCAACTCGGCAGTCTGCTATGCGCTCGGCGTCACCGCCGTCGACCCGGTGGCCAACGAGTTGCTGTTCGAGCGTTTCCTGTCGCCGGAGCGCGACGGTCCGCCCGACATCGATATCGACATCGAGTCGGATCTGCGCGAGCAGGTCATCCAATACGTCTACGACAAATACGGCCGCGACTACGCCGCCCAGGTCGCCAACGTGATCACCTACCGAAGTCGAATCGCGGTACGCGACATGGCCCGTGCCCTGGGTTTCTCGCAAGGCCAGCAGGACGCGTGGAGCAAGCAGATCAGCCACTGGAGTGGACAACCGGCGGACGTCGACGGTATCCCCGAGCAGGTGGTCGAATTGGCCGACCAGATTCAGAACCTACCCCGGCACATGGGCATCCATTCCGGTGGCATGGTGATCTGCGACCGGCCGATCGCCGACGTCTGCCCGGTCGAATGGGCGCGCATGGAGAACCGCAGCGTGCTGCAGTGGGACAAAGACGATTGCGCGGCAATCGGTTTGGTGAAGTTCGATCTGCTCGGCCTGGGTATGCTCTCGGCGCTGCACTACGCCATCGACCTGGTGGACGAACACAAGGGCATCAAGGTCGACCTGGCCGCGCTGGACCTGTCCGAACCAGCGGTGTACGAGATGCTGCAGCGCGCCGACTCGGTCGGGGTGTTCCAGGTGGAGTCGCGCGCGCAGATGGCCACGTTGCCGCGGCTGAAGCCACGGGTGTTCTACGACCTGGTGGTTGAGGTGGCGTTGATCCGGCCCGGGCCCATCCAGGGCGGATCGGTGCACCCGTACATCCGGCGGCGCAACGGCCTCGACGAAGTCGTGTACGACCATCCGTCGATGGAGCCGGCGCTACACAAGACGTTGGGAGTGCCGCTGTTTCAGGAACAGCTGATGCAGCTCGCCGTCGACTGCGCCGGGTTCTCCGGCGCCGAGGCCGACCAGCTGCGCCGCGCCATGGGCTCCAAGCGGTCGACCGAACGCATGCAGCGATTGCGCGGCCGGTTCTACGACGGCATGCGAAACCTGCACGGCGCTCCCGACGAGGTGATCGACCGGGTCTACGAAAAACTGGAGGCTTTCGCCAATTTCGGCTTCCCGGAAAGTCATTCGCTGAGCTTCGCGTCGCTGGTCTTCTACTCGTCGTGGTTCAAGCTGCATCACCCCGCGGCGTTCTGCGCCGCGCTGCTGCGTGCGCAGCCGATGGGTTTCTACTCACCGCAGTCGCTGGTGGCCGACGCGCGTCGGCACGGCGTCACGGTGCACGGTCCGTGCGTGGCCGCCAGCCTGGTGCATGCCACGCTGGAGAACGCTGGAACTGAGGTGCGACTGGGGTTGGGCAGCGTCCGTCATATCGGGGAAGACTTGGCCGATAAGCTGGTCGAGGAACGAAAAGCACACGGTCCCTTCTCTTCTCTGCTGGATATGACGACCCGGGTGCAGCTGTCTGTGCCCCAGACCGAAGCGTTGGCGACCGCGGGTGCACTGAGTTGTTTCGGGATGTCGCGACGCGAGGCATTGTGGGCGGCCGGTGCGGCCGCCACCCAGCGGCCGGATCGTCTGCCGGGGGTGGGCTCCTCATCGCACGTTCCGGCGCTGCCCGGGATGAGCGAAGTGGAGTTGGCCGCGGCCGACGTGTGGGCCACCGGTGTCTCCCCGGACAGCTACCCGACCCAGTTCCTGCGGTCGGATCTCGACGAGATGGGAGTGGTGCCCGCCGCCGACCTGCTGTCGGTGCCCGACGGCGACCGGGTGCTGATCGCCGGGGCGGTCACCCACCGTCAGCGGCCGGGGACGGCGCAGGGGGTGACGTTCATCAACCTCGAGGACGAGACCGGCATGGTCAACGTGCTCTGCACACCCGCGGTGTGGGCGCGGCACCGCAAGCTGGCGCAGAGCGCCCCGGCGCTACTGGTCCGAGGTCAGGTCCAAAATGCCAGTGGCGCAGTCACTGTCATGGCGGAGCGGTTCGCCAAGCTCACCTTGAAGATCGGATCGAAGTCCCGCGACTTCCGGTGAGTGTTGTGGTCCTATGTGCCCGGCGTCGTCCAGACCTTGGTCGGAGTGATGGCCAACCGGGTGCTGAACGCATCCATCGAGATGCCCTCGGCCGACTCCAGTTCCCTGGCGAGTTCGCCGTACTTGGCCCAGTAGGGCTCGTCGTCCTTGCAGTTCACCTCGGTGGCGTCGATCGCCGCGGTACCACCGATGGCGATGATGCCCCCGCCGTTACCGTCGGAGTCCAGGTTCAGGCTCACGTGAGGATGCGCCTTGATATGGGCGACTTTGGCGGCCTGCGGCATGGAATACAGCGTCAGCCTGGTTCCGTCGAAGTAAAACCAGATCAGCCGGGGCACCGGTTGTCCCGATTTGGCCACAGTCGTCAGCCATCCGAAGTTGTCCGACTCGAGCCTGCTGACAACTTCCGGTGTGAATTCGATGCTCATGGCTGCGAATGTAACCTCCAAGCATGGCCCTGAACCTTTCTGTCGACGAACTGCTCACCACCACTCGTTCGGTCCGCAAGCGCCTCGACTTCGACAAGCCGGTGTCGCGCGAGGTCCTGATGGAATGTCTCAATCTGGCGCTGCAGGCGCCGACAGGCTCCAACTCCCAAGGCTGGCAATGGGTTTTCGTCGAAGACGAAGACAAGAAGAAGGCGATCGGCGAGATCTACCTGGACAACGCGCGGGGCTACCTGAAATCACCGGCGCAGGAATACGCCGAGGGAGACACCCGCGGCGAGCGGATGCCGGCCGTCCGCGATTCCGCGACCTATCTGGCCGAGCACATCCACGAGGCGCCCGTCCTGATGATCCCGTGCATCGAAGGCCGCGAGGACCAGCAGCCGATGGGCGGGGCGGGATTCTGGGCGTCACTGCACCCGGCGGCGTGGAGCTTCTGCCTCGCGTTGCGCTCGCGCGGGCTCGGCACCTGTTGGACGACGCTGCACCTGATCCGTGGCGGCGAAGAAAAGGTCGCCGACATCGTCGGTATGCCCTACGAGAAGTACAGCCAGGGCGGCCTATTCCCGATCGCTTACACCAAGGGCACAGATTTCAAGCCCGCCAAGCGGTTGCCCGCCGAGCAACTCACGCACTGGAACACCTGGTAAGTCAGCCGGCGAGTTGCACCCTGACCGCGACCCCACCTTTGGCGTCGCGCTCGGCGACGGCGTGCCCCTGCCGGTCGGCGCCGTCGAGGCCTACCAGCGTGATCGGCCCACCTTCGCCGAGGAAGTTGCGCCACCACGATTTCTGGTCGGGCCAGGAGACGCCGATCGTCAAGGCGTCGCCGCGACGTGAATACGCGACCGGGGTTTCGAACGTCTTACCGGAGCGTCGGCCGACGTAGCGGATCACGATGAACTTACGCCGGACCACGCCGCCCACCAGCGGCGCTTCGGCGAGCCCGCTGAACAACGCGTTGACCCAGCGAACCAACGGACGATCGTTGAGTGCCATGACGGAAATGCTAGTCAGACGGCTCCAGGAAAGCCTTGCTGCCGCCACGCCTCGTACACCGCGACCGCGGCGGCATTGGCCAGGTTCAGCGACCGCCGGCCGGCCAGCATCGGAATGCGCACCCGCGCGGTGATGTGCGGGTCGGCCAGCGTCGCCGCGTCCAGCCCGGTGGGCTCCGGACCGAACATCAACACGTCGCCGGCCTGGTAACTGATGTCGGTGAACAGTTGAGTCGCGTGCGCGGTGAACGCGAACACTCGTCGCGGCGCTATCGCGCTCCACGCGTCGTCCAGACTGGGATGCACACTGACCGACGCCAGGTCGTGGTAGTCCAGACCGGCGCGACGCACATTGGGTTCGGAGAGATCGAAACCGAGCGGTTCGACCAGATGAAGTTCCGCTCCGGTGGCCGCCGCAGTACGGATCGCATTGCCCGTATTGGGCGGAATTCGTGGTGAGTAGAACAGCAGCCTGAACACAAGACACGGTAACCGGAAAGGAGCTGCGACCCGGGGCTCCGACACCCGTCCGAAATTATTTGCTCGGCCGTCGACGCCGACATCTGATGCGCGTCGGTGAACTCTGTCTGTTCAGTAAGAATTGTGGTCACTACCGCCGCAGCCTGGCATACTCGCTAAATTGCCAGGCGTGTATCGCTTTGCCCGTCGCTGCAGGTGGGCGCAATTAGCAGGAAGTCTCATGAACGACGCGCTAACACTGGGATTCAGCGGAGCGGACGCTAACACCGCGCTGGTCCGGTGACCATGTTTGCTCGCGCCACGCGGGCGAAATCGTCGACCAACAATGAGCCCGCCGACAGCGGAAGCGCGCAGCCCGTATCCGCGAAACGTCCGCCGTCGTGGTCGCTCCCTAATTGGCCGGTCAGATGGAAAGTCGTTGCCATTGTCGCGTTGCCATTAATGCTGGCAATGGTTTTCGGTGGATTACGGATCGCGGGTGCGGTCACCGATGCTCATCGACTACGGCTGGCCGCCGACCGCGCCGAGATGGTCCCAGCGATCACCAAATACATGTCGGCGCTCGACGTCGCGCTGCTGGCGAACTCGACCGGAGGCGATGCCGACGGCGCGAAGAAAAACTACGACGCCCGCAAGAGCGAACTCGAAGCCCGCTTGCACGGCACCGACGTCGACACCGACGTCGAGAACGGGATCAACGGCATGCTGGAAGGCGGCCAGTCCTTGCTGGACAGCGTCGCGTCCAACGCCATCGGCTTGCGCGCACGCGTCACGAGCTTCGCGCCCATCCTGTTGACCGCCGAGAATGCGATCGACGCGTCGGTGCGGGTGGACGACGAACAGATCAGGGCTGAGGCGCAGGGCCTGAGCCGCGCGGTCGGGGCCCGCGGCCAGATGATGATGCAACAGCTGCTGATGGCTCGCGGCGCCGATCTGCCCGAACCCGAGTTGCGAACGTCGATGACCACGCTTGCCGGTACCGAGCCGTCGACCTTATTCGGGATGGCCGAGGTGCTCGGCGTCGGCTCGCCGGAGGCCAAGACGCTGCAACAGCAGATGGTGACGCGGATGGGCCTGATGTCCGATCCGGCCCAGAAGCTGGTGAACAACCCCGTCTTGCTGCGCTCGGTGCAGACCACCGACGGGATCGCCGCGCAGATCATCGACAACATCACCCCGAAGGTCACCAAAGCCGTCGAAGACCAGGCCCACGACCGGCGCAACGTCGCAATCCGCGACTCCGTCGTGGTGGTGACCGCCATCCTTGCCGCGATCGTGCTCGTGCTGCTGGTTGCGCGCTCACTGATCCGGCCGCTGCGGGTGCTGCGCGACGGCGCGTTGAAGGTGGCCCACGAGGACCTCGAGCGGGAGATCGCCAGGGTGCGTTCCGGTGACGAATCGCCGCCGGAGCCGCTACCGGTCCACACCACCGAGGAAATCGGTCAGGTCGCCCACGCGGTCGACGAACTGCACACCCAGGCACTGCTGTTGGCCGGCGACGAGGCCCGGCTGCGCACTCTGGTCAACGACATGTTCGAGACGATGTCGCGACGCAACCGGTCGCTGGTCGACCAGCAGCTTTCGCTGATCGACCGCCTGGAGCGCAACGAAGAGGACCCCGAGCGGCTCGACAGCCTGTTCCGCCTCGACCACCTGGCCACCCGGATGCGGCGCAACGGCGCAAACCTGCTGGTGCTCGCGGGTGCGCAGACCACGCGCGGTGACCAGCGCACGGCAGTGCCGCTGTCATCGGTCATCCACGCGGCCGCGTCCGAGGTCGAGGACTACCGCCGGGTCGAGACGTCGATGGTGCCGGACTGCGCGATCAATGGCGCGGCCTCCGGCGACATCGTCCATCTGCTCGCGGAGTTGATCGACAACGCGCTGCGCTACTCGCCGCCGGCGTCGCCGGTGCGGGTCTCGGCCGGATTCCGCAGCGACGGCGCGGTGTTGTTGCAGATCGTCGACGTAGGGCTGGGCATGACCGACGGCGACCGCCGGATCGCCAACATGCGCCTACGCGCCGGGGGAGAGGTCAGCCCCGACAGTGCCCGTCACATGGGACTGTTCGTGGTTGGCCGGCTCGCTAACCGGCATGACATCCGGGTCCGGCTGCGTGGGTCGTCCGTGGAAGAGGCACGCTCGGGCACGACCGCCGAGGTGTACCTGCCGGCGGCGGTGCTGGATGGCGACGACGCGGGGCCGGCCGCTTCGCCCGACGTCGAACCGCCGACGGCGTCGTTCCCGGTGCCTGAGCCGCCCGCCAGCCCGGAATTTCCGGCGTATCCCGCCGCGGACGCTTCGGATCGAGACGGGTCGCAGTCGCCCGATTCACCGATCAGCCTGCTGCCCAGGCGTCGTCCCGGCAGCAGCGGAATCACCGGCGCTCCGACCGCCCCGCCTGCCCAGGAGCCGGCCGAAACCGCCGAGCCGACTCCCACACCGCCGGCGGCACAGCCGGTTTCGAACACCTCGTCGTTCTTTGGTTCACGCGTCCGATTCAGCCGGGAGAACCGACAGGCCTCCGCGGCCGAGCCGCCCCAACAACCGGAGCCACCGGAAACGGACGACGTCTGGACGGCCGAGGCGGCGCCCTCCGCCGGCCCGCCTGACGACGACCTGATCTACAAGCAGATGCTTTCCGAGTGGCTGGTCGACCCGCACGATTTGGCGCAGAGCCCGGACCTGGACTGGCAGACGGTGTGGGACCGCGGCTGGTCGGCGGCCGCCGAAGCCGAGGACGCGCCAGTGGAGGCGCACACCGAGCATGGTCTGCCGGTGCGCGAACCCGGCGCCAGGCTGGTGCCCGGCGGCGGCGAGCCGAACGGGAATGCACACCACCGCACCGACGACAACGGGACCAATGGCGGGTCTGCCTCCGGACCCACCTCGGCGCGCGGCGCCCCGGTGCGCGATCCCGAGGCCGTCCGCGCCTCGATGAGCAGCCATTTCGGTGGCGTCCGAGCAGGACGCTCGCACGCCCGCGATGACGATCAAGGATCCGAATGACCTCTGGTTTCAGCTCCGACAACTCGCTCGACTGGCTGGTGTCGAATTTCGCCCGCGAGGTTCGCGGGGTGGCGCACGCCATCCTGGTCTCCGTCGACGGGTTGCTGATGGCGTCCAGCGAGCGCCTACCCAAGGAGCGGGCCGACCAACTCGCCGCGGTGTCGTCCGGTCTGGCAAGCCTCGCCAGCGGCGCGGCCCAGCTCTTCGACGGCGGCCAGGTGCTGCAGTCGGTGGTCGAGATGCAGAACGGCTACCTGCTGCTGATGCAGGTCGGCGACGGGTCGCACTTGGCCGTCTTGGCCGCGACGTCGTGCGACATCGGACAGATCGGCTACGAAATGGCCGTGTTGGTCGAACGGGTGGGCAATGTCGTGCAATCGAGCCGACGTGCTGACTCGGATTTCTCACACTCGTGAGCCGGCATGGACAAGCGCGAACCGTCGGGCTCTGAACCGCCGCCGTCCGAGGCGAGCCTCGTCCGGCCGTACACGCTGACAGCGGGCCGGACCAAGGCCAACGTCGACATCCCGTTGGAAGCGCCCGTGCAGGCGCTGCAGTCGGCGATGTTTCACCGGTGGCCGTCGGGCGACGTCCGGGGCAGAATCGTGCAACTGTGCGTGAAGAGCCCGTCGGTGGCCGAAATCTCGGCTCGTCTGAATTTGCCGCTGGGTGTCACGCGCGTGTTGGTCGGCGATCTGGTGACTTCGGGCTACCTTCGAGTCAATCGGACTTTGACCGACAGTTCCACCCGTGATGAACGCCGCGAATTGATAGGAAGGACGCTCCGTGGCCTACGAGCGCTCTGATGCGGGGGCCGCGTCCCCGTATAAGTCGCGCGATACCGCGTCCACCAAGATCGTCATCGCCGGCGGATTCGGCGCCGGGAAGACGACGTTCGTCGGCGCGGTCTCCGAGATCATGCCGCTGCGCACCGAGGCGATGGTCACCGACACGTCTGCCGGTGTCGACATGGTCGACGCCACGCCGGACAAGCGCACCACCACCGTCGCGATGGACTTCGGCCGGATCACACTCGACGAGGATCTGGTGCTCTACCTGTTCGGGACGCCCGGGCAGCGCCGATTCTGGTTCATGTGGGACGACCTGGTGCGAGGCGCTATCGGCGCGGTGATCCTGGTGGACTGTCGGCGCCTGCAGGACTGCTTTGCCGCCGTGGATTTCTTCGAACACCGCAACCTGCCGTTCCTGATCGCGGTCAACGAGTTCGACGGCACGCCAAGGTATCCGGCCGACGAGGTACGCAAGGCGTTGACGCTGCCCGCACACGTCCCGGTGATCAACGTCGACGCCCGCGACCGCAGGTCGGCAACCGATGCCTTGATCGCGGTGAGCGAATACGCGCTGGCGAGTTTGTCGCACAGCGCATAGTGCACTGGACCGATCGCGAATTCGTCGGCCGCGACTTCCGCGACGACGATTTGAGCAGACTCCGCACCGAGCGGGTGGTGTTCACCCAATGCGACTTCAGCGGGGTGAACCTCGCTGAGTCCGAGCATCTGGGGTCGGCGTTCCGCAACTGCACGTTCAATCTGAGCACCCTGTGGCACAGCACGTTTCGCCAGTGCAGCATGCTGGGCTCGGTGTTCGTGCGGTGCCGGTTTCGACCGCTGACCCTCGATGAGGTCGACTTCACCCTGACCACACTCGGCGGGAATGACCTGCGCGGCATCGACTTCAGCGGCTGCCGGCTGCGCGAGGCCAACCTGGTCGAGGCCGACCTGCGCAAAACCGTGTTGCGCGGCGCGGACCTCTCCGGTGCGCGCAGCGTCGGAACCCGTTTGGACGACGCCGACCTGCGCGGCGCGATCGTCGATCCGTCGTTGTGGACGACGGCGACGCTGACGAAGGCGCGCATCGACATCGAGCAGGCACTGGCCTACGCCGCCGCCCACGGTCTACGGCTGGACGCCTAGCGTTTCAGCCGGATGCTCCACCGCACGTAGCCGGCGTAGAACAGCGACAGCGCCGCGAGCATCGCCATGTCGAAGAAGAAGATGTGCTTGGAGTGCTGCCAGATCGGGTCGTTGGTCGGAATCTGCTTGACCTTCACCAGGCTCGGGAAGTCGATGGACGACGCCCCGGCGGCATACCCCCAGCGTCCGGGCGTGATCCAGGACAGCTGATTCAGGCCCGCTCGGCCCGTCACCGGGATCATGCCGCCGGCGAGTACCAGCTGCGACATGATCGACACCACCAGTAGCGGCATGATCTGCTCGTTCGACTGCGCGACCGCGGAGAGCAGCAGTCCGAGAATCGCCGACGCCACACAGGTGCCGGCGACCGTCACGAACAACGAGAACGTCGAGTTGCCGAAGAAGGGCGGATGCGCAGTGGGCGCGCCCTTTCCGATTCGGACGATGATCGTCGCGATCGCCGCCTGAGTGGTGGCGAAGGCGCAGAACACGGCGACCTTCGCCAGCAGATACGCGGTCGTGGAAAGACCAACGGCCTGTTCTCGCTTGAAGATCGGTCTCTCGCCGATCAGGTCACGGATAGTCAGCGCCGTACCCATGAACACGGCCCCGATATTGAGCAGCACCATGACGTACTGCGGCTGGGTGGGCGCCAGACCAAGCGGATCAGCGGGCCCCAGACCGGGTTTCGGGCCCTTCACGGTCAGCGACAGTGCGCCGATCAGGAACGGCAGCACCGCTAGGAACACCGAATAGCCGCGGTCGGAGATCACCAGCCGGACCTGACGTCGCGCGATCGTCGAGAGCTGGCGTAGCAGGTCGGTGTGCACGGGCTCGCCCAGATCCGCAGGGCTTTCCTTATCCGGTGGCTTCTGCTCGCGTCTGCCGCCGTTGCGTTCCAGGAAGCGACGGTTCGCCTCGTCCGGGTCGGCGCCCACGTTGGCGAAGATGTCCGCCCAGTTGGTGGTCCCCAAGACCTCGCCGACCTGGCTCGGCGGTCCGTTGAAGGCGGTCTTGCCGCCCGGGGCCATCAGCAAGATCTGGTCGCAGACGTCGAGGTAAGACACCGAGTGCGTGACGACCAGCACCACACGACCGGCATCGGCGAGCTGGCGCAGCATCAACATCACCTGGCGGTCCAGCGCCGGGTCGAGGCCCGACGTCGGCTCGTCGAGCAGCAGCAGCGACGGCTGGGTGAGCAACTCGAGCGCGACCGACGCGCGTTTGCGCTGCCCGCCCGAGAGCTTGTCGACTCGGGTGTCGGCGTGCTTGGTCAGGTCGAGTTCCTCGAGCACCTGCGCGACGACCTGGGCGCGTTCCTCTTTGCTGGTGTCCGGCGGCAACCGCAGTTCGGCGGCGTATCCCAACGCCTGGTTGACGGTCAGCTGGCGGTGCACCACGTCGTCCTGTGGAACCATCCCGATCCGGCTGCGCATCGTCGCGTACTCGGCGTGGATGTTGTGGCCCTCGAAAGTCACCGTTCCGGCGCTGGGTTTGGTGTAGCCGGCGATCAGCCGCGACAGCGTAGTCTTGCCCGCACCGGAGCCACCGATGATCGCGGTCAGCGTGCCGGGGCGGGCGGTGAGCGAGATGCCGTCCAGCAATTCCTTGCCGTCGATCCGGAAGTGCACGCTGTTGACCTCGAGGCCTCCGGTGCGCGTCGCGGCTTCGGTGCGTCGGATCAGGTTGCCGTCGCTGTAGACGAGGTCGATGTTGCCGATCGTCACCACGTCGCCCTCGTTGAGTACCGCCGAGCCGACCCGCACGCCGTTGACGAACGTGCCGTTGATGCTGTTGGCGTCACGGATCTCGGCACCGAGCGGCGAGTCGACCAGGAACGCGTGATGGCGCGACGCGAGCACGTCCTGGATGACAATGTCGTTGTCATTGGCGCGACCGATGGTCAACGAGCCGGCCGGTTTATTCGGCGTCGACGAGCCAGGCAAAATCGCCTGGATCATCTTGGTCGCCAGGTTGCCGACCTCGGGCGGCTTGCTTACGACCGGCGGTGCCATCCGGGTGTCTTGCTGAACGATCTGAGGCGGGCCCACAGGTTGCCGGGGCGGGGGCGGCTGCGACGGCCCCTGAGGGTAGGCCGGTGGACGCTGCCCGGGATAGGGCGGCGGGGGTGGTGGGCCGGGGTAGGGCCGTGGACCCGGACCGGAACTCGCCCCGGGCATTTGGCCGGTCGGGCCGGACAACCTTGGCGCGGCGGCCGGGCGCGGCGGCAGTCCGGGACCCGGTTGCTGGGGTGGCCGCGCGGGCGCGCCGGCCCTGGCAATCGGCATCGAAGTGGTCTGCGGCGGCCGGCCGGCGACCCCGTCGTGGCGTCCGATCTCGAAGCTCAACTGCGGACCGTCGGGGTTGCCGATGTTGATCGTCTGGCCGTCGTGCAGGTCGATCACCGGCACCCGTCGTCCGTTGGCGTAGGTGCCGTTCAGCGAGCCGTTGTCGATAGCCCGCCAGCGACCCTGCTCGAAACGCAGCAGCAGGTGTGCCCGCGAGATCAGCGGGTGCGTGATGCGTAAGTCGGCGCGCAGGTCGCGACCGACCACGATGTCGTGACCGGCTGCGAAACTACGTTGGGATCCGTCGTAGTGGACTGTCAGCGCGGGTGGGGCGGCGTGACTCATCGCCCCCACATTAGCTGGATGGCTCACTGTGCCGACTGTATCGGCTGCGGGTCGGTCAGCGCGCCAGGAGGTCAGGCGCGCCGGTCACCACGCAGCTGGTACGGGTGTAGATCGTCGGCATGCACCGGTTGCAGTGCGTGCATGCGGAACGAACGCCGGCGCCGTCCCGGGCGATCCGGTTGATCAAGTCGGGCTCGGCCAGCAGCGCCCGGCCCATGGCGACGAACTGGAAGCCTTCGGCCATCGCCAGGTCCATCGTTTCGCGATTGGTGATCCCGCCCAGCAGGATCAGCGGGATCGTCAGCTCGGCGCGGAACCGTTTGGCGTGGCGCAGCAGATAGGCCTCGCGGTACGGGTATTCGCGCAGGAACTTCTTGCCGGTCATCCGCATGCCCCAGCGCAGCGGTGGGGGGAACGCGCCGGCGAACTCCTTGAGCGGGGCGTCGCCGTGGAACAGGTACATCGGGTTGACCAGCGAGCTGCCGGCGGTCAGCTCGATCGCGTCGAGGGCGCCGTCATCCTGTAGCCACTTGGCGGTGGTGATGGCCTCGTCGACCGAGATGCCGCCGCGCACTCCGTCGGACATGTTCAGCTTCGCGGTGACCGCGATCTGATCGCCGACGGCGCGTTTGACCGCAAGCACCATGCCGCGGGCGACTTTGGCGCGGTTTTCCAGCGACCCGCCGAACTCGTCGGTGCGGCGGTTGATCAACGGGCTGAGAAACGCACTCGCCAGATAGTTGTGGCCTAAATGCACCTCGACGGCGTCGAATCCGGCCTCGACGGCGAGCTTCGCGGCGTTGGCGTGGTCGGCGATCAAGTTGTCGATGTCGTCGCGGCTGGCCTTCTTGGCGAAGCGCATGCCGATCGGGTTGAAGAACCGCACCGGCGCCAGCGCGGTGGCTTTGTTCGATCGGGCGTTGGCGACCGGTCCGGCGTGACCGATCTGCGCGCTGACCGCGGCGCCCTCGGCGTGGATCGCGTCGGTCAACTTCTGGAAGCCGGGCACGGCCTCCGGTCGCATCCAGATGCCGTTGCCTTCGGTGCGGCCGCCCTGCGAGACGGCGCAGTAGGCCACCGTCGTCATCCCGACGCCGCCGGCGGCCGGCAGGCGGTGGTATTCGATCAGGTCGTCGCTGACCAGCGCGCCGGGTGTGCGGGCCTCGAACGTGGCGGATTTGATGATGCGATTGCGCAGCGTGATGGGCCCGAGCTTTGCCGGTGCCAGCACATCCGGGGCTTCGGACATGGTCAGGAGCCTACGGCGATCGCAAGTTCGGCGGAGCCGAACGCCGCGGGTCGCCGTTCGGGAGGTCGGTGCGATCGCGAGGTCGGCGGAGCCGAACGCCGCGGGTCGCCGTTCGGGAGGTCGGTGCGATCGCGAGGTCGGCGGAGCCGAACGCGGCGGGTCGCCGTTCGGGAGGTGGCGATCGCAAGTTCGGCGGGGCCGAACGCGGCGGGTCGCCATTGATTCGAGTGCGCGTGGCAGGTGTTCGGCATGCCAAACTGAAGCACGTGGCTGCAATTACCTTGGACGGCAAAACGACGCGTGATGAGATCTTCGTCGACCTCAAGGAGCGGGTGGCCGCGCTGACCGCAGCGGACAAGACGCCGGGGCTGGGCACCGTCCTGGTGGGCGATGATCCGGGATCGCAAGCCTACGTCCGCGGCAAGCACGCCGACTGCGCGAAGGTGGGCATCACCTCGCTGCGTCGCGACCTACCCGCCGACATCACCCAGGCCAAGCTCAACGAGACCATTGACGAGCTGAACGCCAACCCGGAGTGCACCGGCTACATTGTCCAATTGCCGCTCCCTAAGCACTTGGACGAAAACGCGGCGCTGGAGCGCATCGACCCCGCCAAGGACGCCGACGGTCTGCACCCGACGAATCTCGGCCGGCTGGTCCTGATGGACCCGGCGCCGCTGCCCTGCACTCCACGCGGCATCGTGCATCTGCTGCGGCGCTTCGACGTGGAAATCGCCGGCGCGCACGTCGTGGTGATCGGACGCGGCGTCACGGTCGGCCGCCCACTCGGGCTGCTGCTCACCCGCCGCTCGGAGAATGCGACGGTAACGTTGTGCCACACCGGAACTCGTGACCTACCAGCGCTGACCAGGCAGGCCGACATCATCGTCGCCGGAGTCGGGGTGCCGCACATGTTGACCCCCGATATGGTGCGCCCCGGTGCCGCCGTGATCGACGTCGGCGTGAGCCGAGTCGACGACAAGCTCACCGGTGACGTGCATCCCGACGTCTGGGAGGTTGCGGGCCACGTGTCGCCGAACCCGGGTGGGGTTGGCCCCTTGACCCGAGCGTTCCTGCTGACCAACGTCGTCGAGTTGGCGGAAGGTCGCTGAGCGTGCGCTGGCTCCGGCCGCAATGGCCGATAGTGTCGGTCGTCCTGATCTTCGTCGTGGCATTCGCTTTGGCGGCCGCGAACTTCTGGCGCCGCGGCTCGCTGTTGATCGGGATCGGCGTCGGTGTGGCCGCGGTGCTGCGGTTGGCTTTGACGGACGAACGCGCGGGCCTATTGGTGGTGCGCAGCAGGGCGATCGACTTCGCGATGCTGACCTCGGTCGCGACGGCGATGGTCTACATCGCCTGGACGATCGATCCGCTCGGGACGCGTTAGACTCCTGGGACGCCCGTTATTCCGTTGCCGCTCAGTCTATCTGGGCAATACGTTTGGATCGCGATAGCCGTGAACATCCGGGCCGCCTGCGGTGACATGCCGCGATGCGCTACGCCCGATGCGGCGGCCGCGAAACTGCCGCCCGGCTCGGCCAGCAGCGGGCAGATGGACTGACCCACGGCCATCGCGTTCCCCGGTTCGCCGTACTCGATTCCGGCATGGCTGAGCGCGTCGATGAAGTTGTCGTCGCTGGGGTCGGCGTCACCCGGTATGGAAAACGCAGTGGCAACCGTGATCATGCACCCCACGCCGACCAGCATGCGCACGGTCAGCGGTTGGTTTTTCAGCAACGACATCCCCATAGCCAGGAACTCTGGCGTACCGCCGTCACGTAATGAACACGGCGCGGTAAAGGTTCGCGTACGTTTAGCGCGACACGCGGTGATACGCGTGCTGTTGCGGCGTGTCTTGGGTTCGCGTGCACGACAATTCGAGCATGCCAGGTGAGATCTCACGTCAGGCATTTCTGCGCGGCGCGGTCGGTGCGCTGGTGGGCGGTGCGTGTGCCGGGGTGGGTCGTGCCTTTGCCGAGCCCGTGGCCGCAGGCTGGGACGCTCTGTCGATCGGCGGCCAGGTCATCCGACCGGAATCGCCGCAATTCGGCTCCGCCAAAGCAGTTTTCAACGTCAATTACAACGGGCAGACGCCGGCCGCGGTCGTCGTCCCGACATCGCAGGCCGACGTGCAGAAGGCAATGGCGTTCGCGGCTACGAACAATCTGAAGGTCGCACCGCGCGGCGGCGGGCACTCGTATGTCGGGGCGTCGGTCGCGAACGGAGCGATGGTGCTCGATTTGCGCCAGTTGCCCGGTGGCGTCGACTACGACCCGGCCACCGGGCTGGTCACCGTCCCGCCGGCGACCAGTTTGTATGCGGTGCACCAGGTTCTGGCCGCGGCGGGTCGGGGAATTCCGACTGGCACCTGTCCGTCGGTCGGCGCGGCCGGTCACGCGCTCGGTGGCGGACTGGGCGCGCATTCGCGGCACGCCGGTCTGATGTCCGATGCCCTGCGGTCGGCCACCGTGGTGCTTCCCGGCGGGCAATCCGTTGTCGCATCGGCGAATTCACAGCCCGACTTGTTCTGGGGGCTGCGCGGCGGCGGGGGCGGAAATTTCGGTGTAACGACATCTTTGACCTTCGCGACATTCCCGGCGAGTCAGGTTGACGCGGTGAACCTCGACTTTCCGGCGCATTCTTTTGCACAAGTGTTGGTCGGCTGGCAAAACTGGCTACGCACCGCAGACCGTAGTTGCTGGGCGTTGGCCGACGCGACGGTCGACCAAATGGGCACGCATTGCCGGATTTTGGCGACCTGCCCCGCTGGATCGGGCGGCAGTGTCGCGTCTGCCCTCACGTCGGCCGTCGGTCTGCAACCCAGCGGCACGGAGCATCACACTTTCAACTACCTGGACTTGACGAATTACCTTGCGGTCAACAACCTCAACCCGGCACCGCTCGGATATGTCGGCGGGTCAGACGTTTTCGCCTCCATGACGCCGGCCACCGCCCAGGGGATCGCCGCTGCGGTCGACGCATTCCCGCGCGGGGCGGGTCGCATGCTGGCGATTATGCACGCACTGGATGGCGCGCTTGCCGATGTACCAGTCGGGGCAACCGCGTTTCCCTGGCGCCGGCAGTCGTCGTTGGTGCAGTGGTATGTCGAAACGGGTGACCCCGCGGCCGCTCGTGCGTGGCTTTCCGAGGCGCATCGGGCCGTTGGGCCGTATTCGGTTGGCGGCTATGTGAATTACCTCGAGGCGGGCCAGCCCGCGGGGCGCTACTTCGGCCCGAACCTGTCGCGGTTGGACGCCGTTCGGCAGAAGTACGACCCAGGTCGGGTGATGTTCTCCGGCATGCCGGTCTGACGTCGGTCGTCTGATCTCGCCGTCGAGGCGTAGCCCACCGCTCGTCTCGTCTCAAACCACTTCCGTCACTGTGGTTTCAGCTGTGGATGAGTTCTTCGGATGTCGGTGGGTGTCGTTACAATTCGAACATGCGCTCGAGTAGTCGTGAGGATGTCGTCGAGGGTCTCGACGCGCTGCGCGCTGCGATGAAACGCACCCTGGACCTCGGGTTCGACGCGTTGACGACGCCGGAGCGGCTCAACGTCCTGGAAAGCTTCGAGGTGTTCCGCCGGCAGCTGCCCGCGGTCGAGCACGAGTTGATCAACGAGCTGGGCCACGAAGACCAGGCGGTGCTGGGTGGGAAACTACCCGCGGTGCTGGCCGACCGGCTCCGGATCAGCCGTTCAGAGGCCTCCCGCCGTATCCACGAAGCCGCCGATTTGGGCGAGCGGCGGGCCTTGAACGGTGAGGTGTTGGCGCCGGTGTTGCCCGCGACCGCTGCCGCCCAACGCGCCGGGGAGCTGGGCGCCGGCCATGTCGCGGTGATCCGCTCGTTTTGGCAACGCATCCCCGACTTCGTCGATGTCGGCACCCGCGCACGCGCCGAACAAGAACTCGCCCAGCGCGCCACCGAACACCGCCCCGACGAACTGGCCAAACTCGCCGACCGGCTGATGGACTGCCTCAACCCCGACGGCGACTTCACCGACATCGACCGCGCCACACGCCGCGGCATCACGATCGGCCGCCAAGACATCGACGGCATGAGCAAGATCAGCGGCTATTTGACCCCGGAGGCGCGGGCTACCTGGGATGCGGTGTTCGCCAAACTCGCCGCACCCGGCATGTGCAACCCCAACGACGCTGAACCCTGCATCTCCGGTACCCCGTCCCAAGAGGCGATCCAGGGCGACACCCGCGGCGCCCACCAACGCACCCACGACGCCCTGCTCACCGCCGGACGCGCCCTACTGGCCTCCGGCGACCTCGGCCAACACAACGGGCTACCCACCAGCATCATCGTCACCACCACACTCCAGGAGCTAGAAGCCGGCGCCGGGCGGGGTTTGACCGCCGGCGGCACCCTGCTACCGATGTCCGATGTCATCCGGCTGGCCCAACACGCCCACCACTACCTGGCCATCTTCAAGCGCGGCAAAGCGTTGGCGCTGTATCACAGCAAACGCCTGGCCACACCGGCCCAACGACTCGTCCTGATCGCCAGAGATCGCGGCTGCACCTTCCCCAGCTGCGACGTCTCGGGCTACCACTGCCAGGTCCACCACGACGACCCCTACCGCACCCACCCCGTCAGCGACGTCAACCACATGACCCTGACCTGTCCCCCCAACCACGCCCTCACCGAACAAGGCTGGACCACCCGCAAAAACCACCGCGGCGAAACCGAATGGATCCCACCACCCCACCTCGACCGCGGCCAACCCCGCACCAACACCTACCACCACCCCGAAAAACTCCTCCAAAACGGAGACGACGACGAAGCGGCTTAGTACTTGAGGTCGTGCGGCAGCAAGTAGGACTTGTCGAGGCAGAAGTTCGCGACGGCCGCGCCGATGACCATGGCGGACTGGTGCATGGTCAGCCCGGGATTCTCGTGGTTTACCGCGGCGACCAGCGGGTCGAAACCGGTCGCGGGCAGACGATCGCACATCTGCCGTCCGTAGGGCCCGGCCGCGGCGGGACTGTCGGCGGGAACGCCGACCGATTGAACGTTGGCCTGATACGCGCTGTCGATGTCGTCGGCGTGGGCAAGCGGTGCAGTGCCTACAACCAAGGCGCAGAAGGCCAGCAGCGGTTTCACAGCTCGCACAATAGCCGCGGTCGCCCGACGCGGCGGGCCCCAGGGCTAAGCCGCGAGCGTCGCGCGCACGCACACCGTGATGTACGGCAACGCAAGACCGCCGGCATTGGCCAACGCGGGATGGGTGGCCAGCAACTCGCGCACCTGGTCCAGCGTCTTGGTGCGGACCTGAGTGGGAGAGGTGATGCAGTAACTGCGCGACGCGACCAGATCGATCAACGCTTGCGGGGTCAGATAATTCGTCCACTCGACCTGGTGGCGCTCGACGTGGGTGAAGGGCTCCGGCAACGTGACGTGGTCGCGCATCGGGTCGCCGTCGCGGCCGATGATGCTGCCCAATTCCCGCACCCAGCCGGATCGCTCGTCGCGGGTGTTCCACACCAGACCCAGTCGGCCGCCGGGGCGAAGCACTCGGGCCAGCTCCGGTATCGCCCGGTCAGGGTTGAACCAGTGCCATGCCTGCGCAACGAGCACCGCGTCGACGCTGTTGTCCGCCAGCGGGATTTCCTCCGCGGTGCCGAGCAGCGCCGGCGTATTCGGAAGCGATGTGCGCAGCATCTCCAGCATCTCGGCGATCGGATCGACGGCGATCACATCCAGCCCGCGTTCCACCAGCCGGCTGGTCAGCTTGCCGGTTCCCGCGCCGAGGTCCAGCACGTCGCGGGCCCCGCTGGGCAGCAACCAGTCGATTGCCTCCGGCGGATACGACGGGCGCCCGCGCTCGTACGCGGCCGCTTCAGAGCCAAATGACAGTGAGCGGGCCTGTGAAGACTGACTCACCGCGAACACGCACCCTTCGCCGCGGCCAAATCCAACGTCTGTCGCACCAAATCCCCCACGGCGTCCGTCTCTACCAGGAACCCGTCGTGCCCATAGATCGAATCGACCACGCGGAGGCCGTCGCATCCCGGCAGCAGCGAGGCCAGCTCCTCCTGCAGCCTCAGCGGATAGAGCCGGTCGGAGGTGATGCCACCAACCACGGCAGGTACCGGGCAGGCCCGCAGTGCGGCCTCGACGCCGCCGCGGCCACGGCCGACGTCATGACTGGACAACGACTCGGTGAGCACGACGTAACTGCCCGCATCGAACCGCGACACCAGCTTGCTGCCCTGATGCTCCAGATAACTCTGCACCGCGTAGCGGCCTCCGGCCGCGGGATCTTCACCGCGTTGGGCCTCATTGGCGAACCGGCTGTCCAACTCGGCCTCGCCGCGGTAAGTCAGGTGGGCGAAGCGGCGAGCGATCTCGAGTCCCGCGTCCGGGGTGCGTCCGGTGTCGTAGTAGTCGCCGCCCTGCCAGTTCGGGTCGGCTTTGATGGCGGCGATTTGGGTGCACTGCGTACCGATCTGGTCGGCCGTCGCGCGCGCGCCGACGGCCAGTAGCAGCCCGGCGCCGACCCGCTCGGGATAGGAGACCATCCACTCGAGCGCTCGCGCGCCACCCATCGATCCGCCCAGCACCGCGGCGACGTCGGTGATGCCCAGCGCCGCGAGCGCCGCCACGTCCGCCGTGACCTGGTCGCGGATCGACACCAGCGGAAACCTTGAGCCCCAAGCCTTTCCGTCGGGCGCGGTCGACCGCGGCCCGGTCGAGCCCTGACAGCCTCCCAGTACGTTGGTGGCCACCGCGCACCACCGGCGGGTGTCGATTGGCGCACCCGGGCCCGCGATTCCGTCCCACCAGCCCGGTGTGGGATGCCCGGGACCGGCAGGCCCGGTGACGTGCGAGTCGCCGGTCAGCGCGTGCAGGACGACGACGACGTTGTCGCGGGTGGGCGACAACTCGCCCCACCGCTGAACGGCAATGCTGACGTCGTCGAGCACCATGCTGTTTTCCAGCGTCAGCGAGCCCACGTCCACGATGCCCACTTCGCCCTCGGCGGGCAGCGTCTGCGTCGGCATGTCAGAGATTGTCACCTGCCGACTCCTCAGAACGCCGCCACGGCGTGCGGGTCGCGTTCGCCGGCGGCTTGGACGCCGCCAAATGGACGAGCGGCGGAAAAGCCCAATTCGAGGTCGCCCAGGATGTCGTCGATTCCCTCGATACCGACCGCCAGCCGCACCAAACCGGGGCTGACCCCGGCCGCCAGCTGTTCGGCCGCGCTGAGTTGAGCGTGGGTCGTCGACGCCGGGTGGATCACCAGCGATCGGACGTCGCCGATGTTGGCGACGTGACTGTGCAACTTCAGGGCGTTGACGAAGGCCTTGCCGGCGTCGACCCCACCGACCAGCTCAAAAGACAGCACCGCGCCGGTTCCCTTCGGCGCCAACCTCTTCGCCCGCTCGTGCCACGGCGAGCTGGGCAGACCGGCGTAGTTGACCGCCTGCACGAGGTCGTGGCCCTCCAGATATTCGGCAACCCGCTGGGCGTTGGCGACGTGTCGCTCGATCCGCAGGCTCAGCGTCTCCAGACCTTGAGCGACCAGGAAAGCGTTGAACGGCGATGCCGCCGAACCCAGGTCGCGCAGCAGTTGCACCCGCGCCTTGAGCGCAAAAGCCGGTGGACCCAACTCCGCGAACACCACACCGTGGTAGCTGGGATCGGGGACGGTGAAGCCAGGAAAACGACCCTGCGTCCAGTCGAAGGTTCCGCCGTCGACGATGACCCCGGCGATCGCGGCGCCATGCCCGCCGAGGTATTTGGTGGCCGAGTGCACGACGATGTCGGCGCCCTGGCTGATCGGCTGGATCAGGTACGGCGTCGCGACGGTGTTGTCGACGATCAGCGGCACACCGTTGTCGTGTGCCACAGCAGAAACGCCGGGGGTGTCCAGGACGTCGATTTGCGGGTTGGAGATGGTCTCGGCGAAGAACGCCTTCGTGTTGGGTCGCACCGCGGCACGCCATGACTCGAGGTCGTCGGGGTCTTCGACAAAGCTGACCTCGATGCCGAGCTTGGGCAGCGAGTAGTGGAACAGGTTGTAGGTGCCGCCGTAGAGCCGTGGACTGGAGACGATGTGATCGCCGGCCGCAGCCAGGTTGAGGATCGCGAACGTCTCGGCGGCCTGACCCGAAGCCAGGAACAGCGCGGCCACCCCGCCCTCCAGGGCGGCAATGCGCTGCTCGACGACGTCGGTGGTCGGGTTGCCGATGCGGGTGTAGATGTTGCCGGGCACTTCCAGCCCGAACAGCGCCGCGGCGTGCGAGGTGTCGTCGAAGACGTACGACGTGGTCTGGTAGATCGGCAGCGCACGGGCGCCGGTGGCGGGGCAGGGTTGCTGGCCGGCGTGGATCTGCTTGGTCTCGAACGACCAGCCGGCGGTCGGATCGGTCTCAGGGGTGCTATCGGAACTCACGGTGGATTGCTTTCCGGGAAGCCGTCAACGACACACGATGGGCCAGCCCACACAGGTGCGCATCAGGTTTCCCTGTCTACTCCGGGGGGCCCATCACGGCGGACCCGCGCTTGCCGCGTAGCCACTGTCAGCTACGAAACCTGGTCTTCACCCGGAGCACCCCACCGCGGTTGGAGGGTTGCCGGCCAGCAAGCCGGGGCTTGACGCTGGCGCTCATGACCAAGGAGAAGCCTAGCTCATCAAGGCGAACGCGTGCCAGCCGCCGGATCGAGGTCGGCGGCGGCGCAAACATGCTTGATAACGTGGCAGCAGATTCACCGCGAAGCCCGTCAGGATCTAACCGATACCGGGAGAAATACGTGAGCGCCGACCAGCCGACCATCATCTACACGCTGACCGACGAGGCGCCGCTGCTGGCGACCTATGCGTTTCTGCCGATCGTGCGGGCGTTCGCCGAGCCGGCCGGCATCACCGTCCAGACCAGCGACATCTCGGTGGCCGCGCGGATCCTGGCCGAATTCTCCGACTATCTGACCGACGAGCAGAAGGTGCCCGACAACCTGGGTGAGCTGGGTCGGCTGACCAAAGAACCTGACACCAACATCATCAAGCTGCCGAACATCAGCGCCTCGGTGCCGCAGCTGGTTGCCGCGGTCAAGGAACTACAGGGCAAGGGCTTCAAGATCCCCGACTACCCGCAGAGCCCGAAGTCCGACGAAGACAAGGAGATTCGCGACCGCTACGCCAAGTGTCTCGGTAGCGCCGTGAACCCCGTTCTGCGACAGGGTAACTCGGATCGTCGCGCCCCGAAGGCGGTCAAGGAGTACGCGCGCAAGCACCCGCACAGCATGGGGGAGTGGTCGCAGGCGTCGCGCACGCATGTCGCGACGATGAAGAAGGGGGACTTCTACCACGGCGAGAAGTCGATGACGCTGGACCGCGACCGCGAGGTCAAGATGGAGCTGAAGACCAAGAGCGGCAAGACGATTGTGCTCAAGCCGAAGGTCTCGCTGCACGACGGTGACGTCATCGACAGCATGTTCATGAGCAAGAAGGCGCTGATCGAATTCTACGAGGAGCAGATCGAAGACGCCTATAAGACCGGCGTGATGTTCTCGCTGCACGTCAAGGCGACGATGATGAAGGTTAGTCACCCCATCGTCTTCGGCCACGCCGTCAAGACCTTCTACAAGGAAGCGTTTGACAAGCACCAGGAGCTGTTCGACGAACTGGGCGTCAATGTCAACAACGGGCTGGTCGACCTGTACAACAAGATCGAGACGCTGCCCGCCTCGCTGCATGACGAGATCATCCGCGACCTGCACGCTTGCCATGAGCACCGCCCGGAGTTGGCGATGGTCGATTCGGCCAAGGGCATCAGTAACTTTCACTCGCCCAGCGACGTGATCGTCGACGCGTCGATGCCTGCCATGATCCGCGCGGGCGGCAAGATGTACGGCGCCGACGGCCGCCAGAAGGACACCAAGGCCGTCAACCCCGAGTCGACGTTCTCGCGCATCTATCAGGAGATCATCAACTTCTGCAAAACGCACGGGCAGTTCGACCCGACCACGATGGGCACCGTCCCCAACGTCGGTCTGATGGCGCAGCAAGCAGAGGAATACGGCTCGCACGACAAGACTTTCGAGATTCCCGAGGATGGCGTCGCCGACATTGTCGACCTTGAATCGGGCGAAGTGCTGCTCAGCCAGAACGTGGAGGAAGGCGACATCTGGCGGATGCCGGTCGTGACCGACGCCGCAATCCAGGACTGGATCAAGCTGGCCGTGAACCGGGCTCGTAACTCCGGCATGACCGTGGTGTTCTGGTTGGACACCGAACGGCCGCACGAAGCCGAGTTACGCAAGAAGGTCAAGGCGGCCCTGAAGGAGCTGGACACCGAAGGCCTGGACATCAACATCATGCCGCAGGTTTGGGCTATGCGGTACACGCTGGAGCGGGTGATGCGAGGTGAGGACACCATCGCCGCGACCGGAAACATCTTGCGCGACTACCTGACCGACCTGTTCCCGATCCTGGAGCTGGGCACCAGCGCCAAGATGCTGTCGATCGTGCCTTTGATGGCCGGCGGCGGCATGTATGAGACGGGAGCCGGCGGCTCGGCGCCCAAGCATGTCCACCAGCTGGTAGAGGAGAACCACCTGCGGTGGGACTCGCTCGGCGAATTCCTCGCTCTCGGAGCATGTTTCGAGGAGGTCGGGATCAAGACCGGCAACGAGCGGGCCAAGATCCTTGGCAAGACGCTCGACGCCGCGATCGGGACGCTGCTGGACAACAACAAGAGCCCGTCGCGCAAGACCGGTGAGCTCGACAACCGCGGCAGCCAGTACTACCTGGCGTTGTACTGGGCGCGGGAACTCGCCAACCAGCATGACGACGAGGAGCTGCGCCAGCACTTCGCTGCTCTGGCGGACGAATTGGGCAAGGACGAAGACGCGATCGTTTCCGAACTCAACGAGGTGCAGGGCGAAGCGGTCGACATCGGTGGCTACTACCGGCCCGACGACGAGAAGACCATCGCGGTGATGCGGCCCAGCAAGACCTTCAACGCCGCCCTGGCGGCGGCTCGCGAGGACTGACCGGCGGGGTCAGTCGACCAGCCCGCGCAGCGTGTCGATCAGCTTCACCCGCTCGTTGGCGGTTCCCGCGATCGGCACCACGTTCAGCGTCGTCACCCCGGCCTCGCGGAAAGCCGCGATCCTTTCTTTGACGAATCCGGGCGTCCCGATCAGCGATACGTCGCGCACCAGGTCGTCCGGGACCGCCTTGGCGGCCGCCTCTTTGTCGCCGGCCAGGTAGAGCTCTTGAATGCGATCGGCTTGGGCGCCGTACCCGTAGCGGGTGGCCAGCGTGTGGTAGAAGTTCTTGCCCTTGGCGCCCATGCCACCGATGTAGAGCGCCAGGTGCGGCTTGACGATTTCCCTTAGCGGCTCGACATTTTCGCCGATGGCCAGGGTCGGGCCGGCGAACACCTGCAGGTCACCCAGTGTGGGGTCGCGCTTTTCCTGACCGGCGGCCAGCGCTTTGCCCCAGACATCCTGCGCCTTCTCGGGAAGGAAGAAGATCGGCTGCCACCCCTCAGCGAGCTCGGCGGCCAGCTCTACGTTCTTGGGTCCCAGCGCGGCAATCAGGATCGGAATGCGTTCCCGCACAGGCTTAT
Source organism: Mycobacterium paraterrae (assembly GCF_022430545.2). Lineage (NCBI taxonomy): Bacteria > Bacillati > Actinomycetota > Actinomycetes > Mycobacteriales > Mycobacteriaceae > Mycobacterium > Mycobacterium paraterrae. The sequence goes on from NZ_CP092488.2 coordinate 3,232,175, forward strand.
TGATCAGCTTCAAGGCCTTGCCCAGCCCGGTGCCCTGTTCGGCGGGTAACGGGATCTGATAGTGGTCGCCCTGGTACTGCAGCTTCTCGCGCCGCCAGACCGCGCGGCAGATCTCGATGACCTCGCGGGTCCGGGCGATCGGTGCGTCGTAGCGGACGCCGTGGAATCCCTCGATCACCTGCGGCCCGGAGGCGCCGAGACCGAGCACGTAACGACCGTCGGAGACGTAGTCCAGACCGGCCGCGGTCATCGCGGTCAGCGTGGGCGTACGGGTGTAGAGCTGCAGAATGCCCGATGCCAACTCGACCCGGTCGGTGCTGGCCGCCAGGTAGCCGAGCGCGCTCACCGCGTCGTAGGAATATGCCTCGGGGACAAAGACGATGTCGAGGCCGGCCCGCTCGAGGTCGGCTACCTCGGCGGCCACCTCCTTGAATCCGCCCGCATAGTTGATTCCTAGTCCGATGCGCATGCCTGGCTGCTCCTTTGCCTCTAGGCCCGGGCGAACTGGTCGGCCAGTTCGACGGCTTCCTGCTGGATCCTCGGAAATTGTGCGCCCATCGCTTCGGACAAGGCCGTCGCTCCGGAAAGCGGTCGCACCATCACCTTAAAGTCGTCGATCAGACCGTCCGCATTGACATGGATGAAGTCGCAGCCGTTGACGGTGACGCCAGGGGAGCCGACGATGCCGGTCTCGAATTCGAGCGCGTGGGTGTCGCCGTCGTGGATTTCGCGCACGTACCGGAAATTCTCGAAAACCCGCAGCACGCCGCGCAGGATCGCCGCCGTGATCGGCTTGCCGGCGTAGGGCTTGAACGCCACCGGGCTGGTGAACACGACGTCGTCGGCGAGCATGGCTTGGATGGCGGCTTCGTCGCGTTCTTCGACCGCCTTGCGGAAGGGATGCATCGGACACCTCGAATGGTCAATTAGTTGAGTAGGTGTGCTCGACATTAGGACTTGCCCGCTCGTATGTCCATAGGCGAATAATCACTTTGTTGACTAATCGTAGTTGTACGATGAGGTGATGTCGCTACGCGATGCCGTGCTGGCCGCGCTCCTCGAGGGCGAGTCGTCCGGCTATGACCTGGCCAAGGATTTCGACGCGTCGGTCGCCAACTTCTGGGCGGCCACGCCGCAGCAGCTGTACCGCGAACTCGAGCGTCTCGCCGAGCAGGGGCTGATCCAGGCCCGCGTCGTCGAGCAGGAGCGGCGGCCCAACAAGCGGATGTTCTCGCTGACCGACGCGGGTCACGAGGCGATCCGCGAGTTCACCGCCCGGCCGCCCAAGCCGTCGGCAATCCGCGACGAACTGCTGATCAAGGTCTCGGCGTTCGACGTCGGAGACGCGGCTGCCGTGCACGACCTGATTGCCGATCGCCGCGAGCGGGCGGAGGCGAAAGTCCAACGCTACGAACGCCTTCGGACCCGGATTCTGGACGGTCGCAGTGAAGAGGAATTTCTGGCGACTGCGCCGCGGGTGGGGCCGTATCTGACGTTGCTGCGCGGAATCTCCTACGAAGAAGAGAACGTCCGCTGGGCCGACCGTGCGCTGACGATCGTGGAGCAGCGCGCGCGTGCCGGGTCGGTCGGCTAGCTGGCCGACGGATCCACCGCGTGTGGGCGCTGGATGTGCTCGCTCAGGAAGTCGTTGATCACTGCGGTGACCCGCGCCGGCGCCTCGAACATCGGGATGTGCCCGACGCCGTCGAGTTCGGTGATGCGGGTGCCCTCCGGGAGCTGGGCCCGGAAGTAGCGGTGCGAGCGCGGCCCGGGGAATACCCGGTCCCTCTGGCACAGCACCAGGTGCGCCGGCACGGCGGTCTGGGCCAGCTCGAGCAGCCCGGGGTTCCACAGTGATTTGACCAGCAGCTGAAAGTAGGCCGGGCAGTGCGCGACGTCGTCGACGATCGCGGCGAGTTGCTCGTCGGTGACGCCGTCGGGGCGCCCGCTGATCGGCAGCGTCGCCAGCCCGCGGGTGCCGGGCAGCCGCAGAGCCTTGGGACCCAGGAAACGGGCGAACGCCCAGAACGGCATTCCCGCCACGAACTTGGCGATCACCTCGAACTTGGCCGGGGTCCAGCGGGTCCACCCGCCAGCGGGCGCGATGCCGGTGACCGTGCGGGCCCGCCCGCGTCGCTCCAATTCGAATGCCACCCAGCCGCCCAGCGAATTGCCGACAATATGCGCGGTGTCCCAACCCAATTGGTCGAGCTGCCGCTCGACGTGGTCGGCCAGCACCGCGGAGCTCAAGAACCAGGTGCCGGACTTGGGGCCGCCGTTGTGGCCCGCCATCGTCGGGGCGAAGACCTCGTAGTCGCCGGTGTCGGCCAACTGCTGGGCGACGTCGTTCCAGACCACCTGAGAGATCAGGAATGGATGGAGCAGCAGGACCGGTTCGCCGGCACCGAGGTGGATGGGCGCGCGGTTGATCATGCAGCCGACATTAAAGCCGATACCTGCGGTACTGCAAGAAGCGCCGGTGCGGGGCGTGAAAAGATTGGGCATCATGAGCAGCACCTCTGGAACCAGCCGGGTCTTCTCCGGTGTACAGCCCACCTCCGACTCGCTCCACCTCGGAAATGCGCTGGGTGCCGTCACGCAGTGGGCGCAATTGCAGGAAGACCATGACGCGTTCTTCTGCGTCGTCGACCTGCACGCGATCACGGTCCCGCAGGATCCCGACGTGCTACGCCGCCGGACTTTGGTCACCGCCGCGCAGTATCTGGCGCTCGGCATCGACCCGGCCCGCAGCACGATCTTCGTGCAGAGTCACGTGCCTGCCCATTCGCAGCTCGCCTGGGTGCTCGGCTGCTTCACCGGATTCGGCCAGGCCTCCCGGATGACGCAGTTCAAGGACAAGTCGGCGCGCCAAGGCAGCGATGCGACCACGGTCGGCCTGTTCACCTACCCGGTATTGCAGGCCGCCGATGTGTTGGCCTACGACGCCGAGCTGGTGCCGGTCGGCGAGGATCAGCGTCAGCACCTCGAGCTGGCCCGCGACATCGCACAGCGGTTCAACGCGCGCTACCCGGACACGTTCGTGGTTCCCGAGGTGCTGATTCCGAAGGCCACCGCGAAAATCTACGACCTGCAAGACCCGTCGTCGAAGATGAGCAAATCAGCGGCCACCGATGCGGGCTTGATCAGCCTGCTCGACCCTCCGGCGTTGTCCGCCAAGAAGATTCGCTCTGCGGTGACCGATAGCGAGCGTGAAGTCCGATTCGACCCCGAGGCCAAGGCCGGGGTCTCGAATCTGCTGAGCATCCAGTCCGCGGTCACCGGCGTGGAAGTCGCCACGCTCGTCGACGGATACTCCGGACGTGGTTACGGGGACCTGAAGAAGGACACCGCGGACGCCGTGGTCGAATTCGTCACCCCGATCAAGGAGCGTGTCGACGAGTTGCTGGCCGACCCCGCGGAACTGGAAGGCGTGCTCGCGGCGGGGGCCGCGCGCGCCGAAGACGTGGCTAGCAAGACCGTAGACCGGGTATACGACCGGTTAGGCTTTCTACCCAGACGTCCGTAGCGAGTAGGTCATGAGCGAACCCGCCAAACCAGGCATTCTCGATCGACTGCGGACGCGGTACGGGTGGCTCGATCACGCGATTCGGGCCAACGACTGGTTCGACGAATGCCAGGGCAACTTTTTCGCGGCCGGGCTGACCTACTACACGATCTTCGCGTTGTTCCCTTTGCTGATGGTCGGTTTCAGCGCCGCCGGTTTCCTGCTGTTCCAGCACCCGGAAATGCTGGATGCGATCGACAAGAAGGTCCGGCACTCGGTGCCCGGCGTGCTGGGGCAGCAGATGCTCGACCTGATGAATTCGGCGATTCAGGCGCGGACCTCGGTCGGGGTCATCGGTCTCGCCGTGGCGGTGTGGGTTGGTCTGAGCTGGATGGGCAACCTCCGGGTCGCTCTGACGGAACTGTGGCGGCAGAGCGACGGCTCGAAAGGCTTCCTGCGCACCAAAGTTTCCGATTTCGGCGCGATGGTGTCGTCGTTCGTGGCGATCTTCGCGACGCTGGCGCTCAGCGCGCTGGCCGGTGCGGCTCCGATGGCCCGGCTGTTGCGCCTCATCGGCGTGCACGACGTGCCGATACTGGACGTCGTGCTGCGCGCGGCGTCCCTGCTGGTGTCTTTCCTGTTGTCTTGGTTGGTATTCGGGTGGATGATCGCCCGACTCCCGCGTTATCCGGTCAACTTTCGTACGTCGGTTCGGGCGGCGTTGGTCGCGGCGGTGGGCTTCGAACTGTTCAAGCTGTTCGCCACGTTCTACCTGAGGTCGGTGCTCCGCAGCCCGGCCGGCGCCACGTTCGGCCCGGTGTTGGGCCTGATGGTGTTTGCGAATGTCACCGCGCGGCTGCTGCTCTACGCGACGGCCTGGGCGGCGACGTCGGACGGTCATCCGCTCGACGACCACGACGAGCCGCCGCCGGCTGCAGAGCCGGAGGTCGTGGTGAACGTTCCCCAGCTGCCACCGGGCGATCTACTCAGGGCGCGCCAGCTGGCGATGGCTGTTCTCGTGGGGGCCGTTGGTGCGCTTAGCCTTTCGTGGCTGACCCGCCGCGAACGGGTCGACTAGTTCGTCGGCGGTGTCGCGGGCTCGGGCTTGAGGTGGCGCCACCAGCAATCGATGTAGATCAGCATGGCCATCCCGAGCGCCACGATCACCCACAGCACGACCGCAACGTCGACCCAGGCTCCGAACGGTGGCGCGCCGGGAAGCGCGTTGCGAAGCGGGATCACGGCGAATAGCATCGCCGCCAGCCAAGTTGTCATCGGCGGCTGGAACTTTCGACGATTCCGAGCGGTCTGGATCGCGACCACCAGGGCAAGCACCGCAAGGGTGACGAGCACCGCCACGACGACGACGGCGATGACCGCGTGGCTCAGCGACCGGCGCACCGTCAGTCGGTACGCACGCTGTCCGGGAATCTGGCTGGAGCTGACGATGAGTCCCGGGACGTGATCGATGAACGTCACCGGTATGAGTTCAGTCTGGTTGGAACCGTTGCCGTCGTGAATGATCTGCACCTCGATGGGGCCCGAATGATATTGGTCGAAAGGCCAGCGTTCGAGGTGTCCCGCGAGAGTCAGCGGCACCGGAAAGACGCCGGGCAGTGTCCCTTTGGCGAACTCGCGGCGGTTGGGCTGTGCCGCGGATCTGATGGCGAGGATGAGATCCTGGTTGAGGCGGTGGGTCTGTGGATCGAGGTACGCCGCTCCGGGAGTGACCGCCAGGTTGGCCACGACCGCGCTATTGGTTGGCTGCATCTCTTCGGCGGTGAACGTGGCGATCGTCTGATCGGCTGTGTCAGAACTGTCGGAGAGGTTGTTGGCCGATGCGCTCTGCACGGTGTCGGCGAACAGGACGATCAAGCCCGCGTACGTGGCAACGATGAAAACGACAACGCTGACGACGCCGAATTTCACCAGCGTTGATCGCTGCATGACTCGCCCCCCGACATCAGCACGGTCTCCGCGAGCAGCTGGCTGCCGAACTGCTCCTTGCGCAAGAATCTAGTGCACGTGCCGCGCGTATGCGCCTTTTCGGATCAGCGGCGCGTTTAACAATGCCATGCGCGGTATGCGCTCGGTGCCGATGGCCGGCGCTGCGACGCGGTGTGCAAAGCCTTGCTGTTCAAATGCCAAGTGGAGCAACGGTTGTGGTTCTCCTCGGCGTCAGGCGCCGACTAACCCACTACCTTCAGCCCCGCGATGCAGCCGACCACCCCGGCGATCAGCACCAGCTTGGCCGGCGAGGCCGTCTCCTCGCCGGTCAGCATCGCGTAGCCGACCGTGAGCACCGCGCCGATGCCGACCCAGACCGCGTAGCTGGTTCCGGTCGGCAGGGTACGCATCGCGACCGCGAGCCCGGTCATCGAAAACAGCAGTGCCACCGCAAAAATGAGCGAAGGGATCAGTCGGGAGAAGCCTACGGAGCGGTCCAGCGCCGTTGCCCACACCGCTTCGAGAATGCCCGACGCCACCAAGATCAGCCAGGCCATCGCACGCCTTTCCCGCGCCGTCTTGTCGCTGGCCGGGTACGGTGCGCCTCGTCCGGTATCAGATGCTGACCCCGTCGACGGTAGCAAAGGCTAGTTGTCCGCGAGCCAACTGCCCTTGGCCATGACTGCGCTGACGCGCCAATCAGGTTGCAGGACGACGAGATTAGCGTCGTTGCCCACGCGCAGGCAACCGACCCGGCGCAAGCCGAGCGTCCGCGCGGGAGTCGTCGAGGTCAGCTGTACCGCCGCGAGCAACGCGGCGTCCCGGTCGGAACCGAAGCCGGCCGCCATGCCGAAGAGCCGATCCATGGTCGCGGTGCTGCCGGCGATCGTCGAGGTGCCGCGCACCCGCGCGACGCCGTCGACGACATCGACCGGCACTGCCCCCAATTGATATTCGCCGTCCGCAGCGCCGGCCGCAGCGGTGGCGTCGGTGACGAGCGCGACGTGGTCGGCTCCGGCCGCCTGGACCGTTGCGTGCACGACGGCCGGATGGACGTGAACGCCGTCGGCGATCAGCTCCACGGTGACTCGCGGATCCTCGAGCAACGCGAGTGCGGGTCCCGGTTCGCGGTGATGCAGCGGCCGCATCGCGTTGAACAGGTGCGTGCCCACCGTGGCGCCCAGGTCGATGGCGCGGCGGGTCTGTTCGTAGGTCGCGTCCGTATGGCCCAGCGCCACAACCACTCCGGCGTCGACCAGCTGCTCGATCGCGTCATCGCTGCCGGGGCGCTCGGGAGCCAGGGTGACCATCCGGATGGTCCCGTCGGCCGCGGCCAGCAGCGCGTCGATCTCGGCGGATGTGGCGTCACGCATTTGGGCTCGATCGTGCGCTCCGCACTGGCCGGTGCTGAGCCAGGGCCCCTCGAGATGAATGCCGGCGACGAGGCCCGCGCGCGTCGCGTTGGCGAGCCGTCGCACTCCGGCCAGCAGATCGGTTGGGGCCGCCGTCACCAGGCTGGCCAGCGTCGTCGTGGTGCCGTGCTCGCGGTGAAAGTTGACCGCGCCCATGATCTCTGAGACGTCGCCGGTGATGTAGGAGGCGCCGCCGCCGCCGTGTACGTGAATGTCGACGAAGCCGGGCACGATGGTCGCGTCGGGCCAGTCGACGTCGGGCACCCCCGGCGCCGGGCCGGCGCCGCACCCCACGATCTCAATGTCCGCGGTATGCACCCAGCCCGGCCGGCAGACACCCTGCTCGAGTACGACCGACCCGGCCGCGATCAGCGGCATGCCGGTACATCTGGTGCCGCCACGGGAGTTTCGTCGGGCCAACGGCCGTGGTTCTCCCAGAAGTGGCGGATCTCTTCGAGCTGTCGTCCTTTGGTCTCTGGTGCGAACCGATGGATGAGGAAGAATCCGGTAACGGCGAGCAGGCCCAGAATCGTGAACATCCACGCGCCCCCGAGACTGTTCAGCATGGTCAAAAACGTCGACTCGATCAGCGCGTTGGCCGTCAGGTTGGCGGTGAGCATGGCGCTCGAGCCCAGCGACCGCAGGTGGGCCGGGAAGCTTTCACCGGCGTAGACCCAGACCAGCGCGCCGAAGCCGAAGGTGAACCCCATGGTGAAGGTGACCAGCCCGACATAGCCGAGGCCGGACACCGCCGTGGATTTGGCGGCGAACACGCCGACCATGATGGCGTCGCCGACGATCATGGCGGCGATGCCGGACAGCAGAATGGGCCGGCGTCCGATCCGGTCGACCAGCAGCAGCGAGGCCACCACTGCGGCCAGCGACGCCAGCTGGATCAGCGCGGGCAAGACGAGCAGCGAGAAGTTGCCCTCGAAACCCATGGCCTGGAACAGCAGCGGGCTGTAGTAGATGATGCCGTTGATCCCGCTCAGCTCGGCGAAGAATCCGATCCCGACGACGAATGCGGTGGCACGCAGGTACGGCATGCGCAGCATCTCCAGGATGGATCCGCCGCGTTCTTCGCGCATCGCGTCGGCAATCTCCGCAAGCTCCTGCTCGACGTCGCGGTTGGGTTCGATCCGGAGCAACGACTTGCGGGCATCGTCGATCCGGTTCTTGAACAGATACCAGCGCGCGGTGTCGGGCATGTTGGCCAGCAGCGGCAGGACCAGCAGCGCCGGTACGGCGGCCAGCCCGAGCATCCAGCGCCAGCTGCCCGAATCCGCCAGCGCGAACGCCGACAGGTAGCCGCCGATAATGCCGAGGATCGTCGCCACCTGGTACGTGACCAGCAGTGAACCGCGCAACCGCGCGGGCGCCGATTCCGCGATGTAGACCGGCGTTACGGTGGCGGACAGCCCGATCGTCATCCCCAGCAGCATCCGTGCGGTCATCAGCCACGGCATGGACGCCGCGGCGGCACCTAGTAGCGAAAACACCGCGTAACCGCCCGCCACCAGCATCATCGACCGTTTGCGCCCGATCGCGTTGGCCATGAATCCGCCGCTGAGTGCACCGCAGATTTCGCCGATCACCACCATCGTCGTCAGGAGCTCCTGCTTGCGGACGGTGAGGCTGAAATCGTTGGTGATGAACATCAGCGCGCCGGCGATGTTGGACAAGTCGTAGCCGCAGATCACGCCCAGCGCCGCCGCCGTGACGGCGATCAGCAATCGCCGCCGGGTTCGCAGTGATTGGCCGATGCGGCTCACAATCTCCCCTCCGGAGTGGGTCGCCCCGGGGTTTCCCACGCCGCTGCTCTAGTGCTGGGGCCGTCGGTTCATCGAACGCGCGACCATGATCAAGCCGAACACGACGACCGTACCGATCACCGCGACACCGACCCTAATCGGCAGCGCATCCGCACTGGGTATCAGCGCGGCTGCGTTGGCGGCGGGCCCGTTGCCGTTGTCGCCCGATGCTGCGGGCTTCGGCGCGGCGAGCGCGGGATCGGGTTCGATGAGCGTTCCGACCCGTGTGCCTGGCGCGGTCGCGAACCCGTAGTCGAGCAGATGGGCGGCCTGCTGCCAGGGCGCGATCGGCTGACGGGTGCCGTGCAGCAACACCGCCATCAGGCGTCGCCCGTCACGGTTCGCGGCGCCGACAAAGGTCTGCCCGGCGTCGTCGGTGTAGCCGGTCTTGCCGCCGAGCGCTCCCGGGTAGTGGTACAGCAGTTGGTTGTCGTTCTCCAGCACGTAGCCGGGGCTGTCGCCGTGGCCGGGAAAGTCGAACTTCTCGGTGTGCACGATGTCGGCGAAAGTCGGGTTCTCCCAGGCGAATCGATAGAACAGCCCGATGTCGTAGGCCGAGGTGCTCATGCCGGGGCCGTCCAGGCCCGACGGGGTGGCGGCGCGGGTGTCTTTGCCGCCCAGTTTTGCGGCCAGCGCGTTGATCTTGTCCACCGCGACCGGCATGCCGCCCAATTGCATGGACAGCGCGTGCGCGGCGTCGTTACCGGAGTGCATGAGCAGCCCGTGCAGCAACTGATTGACGGTGTAGGTGCCGCCCGGCGCGACGCCCACCTTGGTGCCTTCGGCCGCGGCATCCTCAGGCGTGCCGTCGACGGCCTTGTTGATGTTGAGCTCACGCAGCGACGCCATCGCGACGAGCACCTTGATGATGCTCGCGGGGCGGTGCCGGCCGTGCGGGTCGCGAGCCGCGACGATGGCGCCGCTGTCCAGGTCGGCCACCACCCAGGCCTCGGCCGAGATGTCGCCGGGTACCGGCGGGGTATCCGCCGCCGTGACCACCCCGCAGCCTCCGAGCGCGTTACCGCCGATCGGCGACGGCGGCACCGGCAGCGGCAGCGGCGGCTCGCCGGCCTGCGGGACCTCCGACGAATCGACCGCGGCCGGGGTTGCCACCTTGTACGGGCACAGGTCGTGGACTGGCCCTTGCCCGGGGCTGGGCTCCGCGAACGCTGCCGGCATGCCGAGCAGCGCCGGGGTGCTCAGCATGAAACCCGCCGCTGCCAGGCACGATGCAGTTCTGAAGATCGCCATTATGGGTGCAGACTAGGCGATCGCCGGCCCGATTCCCGGGAGCCGCGCTGTGACTGTTGTTACGGATGTGGCAAATCGAGGTAGGCGATTCCCGGGCCGCCGATGCGGCCCAACCAGAGTCGTCCCGGTGTTTCCACCACCCCTGTGGCCAGTCCGAAGTCGGGATGCTGGCTGTGCAGCTGAACGACGACGTGCCCGTCGTCGGGATCGAACCCGACCACCCACACCGTCGGCTTCGGGTCGGGAAGCCAGCTGTAGGGCAGAAGCTTCCACATCCCGCGGCGAATGATCGGGGCGCGCGGGGCAAGCCATTCGCTGAGCGCATTGCGGTCCGACACCAGGGCCACCCAGATCCTGCCGTCCAGACCGGTCGAGATGTTGTCGGGATAGCCCGGTAACTCGGTGACCAACGGGGTGACCGTTCCGGTGCGGTCGCCGGTGAGCCAGAACTTCGACACCCGACATCCGGCGCTCTCGGCGAACACCACTGCCGACTCGTCGGCGGTCAGCGTGACACCGTTGGCGAAGTGCAGGTCGCCGACCAGCTCGGTGACCGTCCCGTCGACATCACGCCGGAACAGCGCGCCGGTCGGCCGTGCTTCGACGATCGAGGCCTTGTAGTACTCGTAGTAGAAGCGGCTCGTCGACTCGGTGAAAAATATTGTGCCATCCGATGATTCGACGACGTTCGAGCAGAACGTGAGCTTGCGGCCGCCGACCTCGGCGACCAGCGTTTCCAGCGCGCCGCTGACCGGGTCATAGCGCAGCAGTCCGCGGTGGCTGTCGCAGATCAGCAGACGACCGTCGCGGGTGACGGCCAGGCCCAGCGGTCGCCCACCGGTGCTGACGACCACATGCGCCGAGCTGCCGTCAGGGCTGATCCGGACGATGCGTCCGTCCTCGACACCGGTCCAGATGTTGCCCGCGGCGTCGGCGACGACGTCTTCGGCGGCGGTGCCCGGAACGTCCACGATGTGCAGCGCCGCAGTGAGATTCGGTTCGGGCAGCGGTCTCGAGGCAGGCGGCTGCCAGCGGATCGGATCGATGGGCGGCTTAGTCATCTGCGCCACTCCTCCTCATGGGCGCCGCTCATGCGGCGTCGGTTCGGGTCGCTGGCGCGCTCACAGGGCGTCCTTCAACACGGTTCGCAGGGTTGCCTCGATGGTGTCGAACTCGGGTTGCCCGCTGATCAGCGGCGGGGCGATGACGACCACGGGGTCGCCGCGGTCATCGGTGCGGCAGTACAGGCCTGCCGCGAATAGCGAAGAGGCGATGTGTGGCAACAGCTTTGCGGCCTCGTCCCGAGTAAACGTTTCGCGGGTGACCTGATTTTTGACCAGCTCGATCGAGTAGAAGAAGCCCTCGCCCCGGACGTCACCGACGATCGGCAGGTCGTACAGCCGCTCCAGTGTTGCGCGCAGCGCCGGAGCCTGACGCTTGACGTGGGCGTTGAGGCCTTCTCTTTCGAAGATGTCGAGATTGGCCAGCGCGACCGCCGCCGAGACTGGATGGCCGCCGAACGTGTAGCCGTGCGGGAACACCGTCGAGCCGTCGTCGAAGGGTTCGAACAGCCGGTCGCTGGCGATCATGGCGCCGATCGGCGAATACCCGGACGTCAATCCCTTGGCGCAGGTGATGATGTCAGGCTGATAGCCGAACTCGGTGCAGGCGAACATCGATCCGATCCGGCCCCAGGCGCAGATCACCTCGTCGGACACCAGCAGCACGTCGTAGTGGTCGCAGATCTCGCGGACTCGTTCGAAATAGCCGGGTGGCGGCGGGATCGAGCCGCCCGCGTTCTGCACCGGTTCGAGGAAAACCGCCGCGACAGTGTCGGGCCCTTCGAACTCGATGGCCTCGGCGATGCGATCGGCGGCCCACTGCCCAAAAGCCTTGGCGTCGGACCGCATCCACTCCGGGGCGCGGTAGAAATTGGTATTCGGCACCCGGAATCCGCCCGGGGTGAGCGGCTCGAACGGCGTCTTGTAGGCGGGCAGGCCGGTGATCGCCAGCGCGCCCTGCGGTGTGCCGTGATAGGCAACCGCACGCGAAATGACTTTGTATTTGCCCGGTTTGCCGCTGAGCTTGAAATATTGTTTGGCGAGTTTCCAGGCCGACTCGACCGCCTCGCCGCCGCCGCTGGTGAAGAAGACCCGGTTCAGGTCGCCCGGCGCGTATCCGGCGATCCGGTCGGCCAATTCGATCGCCGGCGGGGTGGCGTATCCCCACAGCGGAAAGTAGGCCAGCGTGCCGGCCTGCCGGGCGGCGGCCTCGGCCAGCTCGGCGCGGCCGTGTCCGACCTGCACCACGAATAGACCGGACAGCCCGTCGAGATAACTCCGGCCGGCGTCGTCGTAGATGGTTACGCCGTCGCCGCGGGTGATGACCGGCGGCGCGATGTCGGGCCCGTGCTTGGCGAAATGCAGCCAGAGGTGATCACTCATGTAACGCGTTCACGCGCAAATCTTTTCAGCTCGGCGGACAAGGCATCGGCCTGAAGCAGCGCGGGAGCCAGGCCCGGATCTTTCATCCTGGCGGTGAACGCCAGACCGATGGTGACGTCATGGTCGGGGCGGTGCTCGACTGAGATCGCGTCACCGGCGCGGACGGAGCCCGGGGACAGCACGCGGAAGTATGCGCCGGGCGCACCCCCCTCGGTGAATGTCTTGATCCAGCGGGGCCGGTCCAGGAACGACGCGAACGTTCGGCACGGTGTACGCGGGGCGGTGACTTCCAGCAGCAGCGTGCCGGATCCAATGCGCCATCGTTCGCCGATCCGGGTCTGGGTCAGGTCGACGCCCACGGTGGTGAGATTTTCACCGAACATCCCGTTGTCGAGCGTGACGCCGAGTTGCGCTTCCCAGTTGTCGAGATCCTCGCGGGCATAGGCGTAGACGGCTTGGTCGGGTCCGCCGTGCAGCTTGGGATTGCCGATGGTGTCGCCGATCAAGCCGCTGGCATCATGCTGCGTATGGCCCGGCACACGGACCAGGACGGCGTCGTCGACGGGCTGTTTGTCGATGCCGGTCACCGGCGACAGCGCACGAGGATCGGGATTGGCGCGCGCTCGCGCCACATTGACCGACAACACATGCACTCGCCCACAATAGCGGCGACGACCGTCCGGCGATCCAGCGTTACGCTCGCCCTATGGCCTCCGCCCAGGTCAACGAATTCGAAGCAGCGCGGCCTCACCTCATGTCGGTCGCCTATCGCCTCACCGGTAGCGTCGCCGACGCCGAAGACATCGTGCAGGATGCATGGCTGCGCTGGGACGCGCACGACGATGAAATCGCCGATCCGCGTGCCTGGTTGACGACGGTCGTGAGTCGGCTCGGTCTGGACCGCCTGCGGTCGGCGGCCCACCGCAGGGAAAGCTATCTGGGTGAGTGGTTGCCGGAGCCCGTGGTGACGGGGTTCGACGGCGACGATCCGTTGTCGGTGGTGGTTGCGAACGAGGACGCGCGGTTCGCGGCGATGGTTGTGCTCGAACGGCTGTCGCCTGATCAGCGGGTGGCATTCGTCCTGCACGACGGGTTCGCGGTGCCGTTCGCCGAGATCGCCGAGGTGTTGGGCACGACGGCGGCAGCCGCTCGTCAGCTGGCGTCGCGGGCCCGTCGGGCGGTGAGCGCCGATCCGCCGCCGAAACCCGATCCTGCGCACAACGAGGTCGTGGGCAGGCTGATGGCGGCGATCACCTCCGGGGACCTGGCGGCCACTGTCGCCCTGCTGCATCCGGACGTGACGTTCACCGGTGATTCGAACAGGATGGCACCGACCGCAGCCCGGGTGATCCACGGACCGGACAAGGTCGCACGGTTCCTATTCGGGCTCGCGAAGCGTTACGGGCCTGCCTTCATGACGTCGAGTCAGCTGGCCTTGGTCAACGGCGAACTCGGTGCCTACACCGCCGGCTCGTCCGGCGGCGACGAGTATCAGGCGATCACGCCGCGCATCACCGCGATGACAGTGCGCGACGGAAAGGTCAGCGCTCTTTGGGATATCGCGAATCCGGAGAAGTTCACCGGCTCGCCGCTGGCGAATCCGCCCACGGGACCCGGCACGCATCGCCGGAGTTGAAGCCCTGCTCGGTGATGCCCAGCGCGGAATTCATTCTGGCGCGCATGTTTTCGACGCCGATCTGGTAGGTCAACTCGATCACTCCGCCGTCGCCGAAGCGCGCGCGTAGATCCGCGACCTGTTCGTCGGTGACGGTGTGTGGATCGACGGTGATCGCGTCGGCGTAGGCGACCGCGGCGCGCTCGTCGTCGGTGAAACGCGGCGAGTTCGCGTAATTGTCGATGTCCTCGAGGCGTTCGACGTCGAGCCCCTCGAGGCGCTGCAGCATTGCGCCGAAGTCGACACACCAGGAGCATCCGACAGTGCGTGCCGTCCAGAACACCGCCACGTCACGGACATTCGAGGGCAGCTTGCGGGACGCAGACTGCAACATGCCCTCATGCACGGCGTTGGCGACCAGCAGCCGAGGGTGGTGCGCTACCACGGCGAACGGCTCGGGGACCTCGCCGAAGCGTCGTTTGGCGTACCGGTACATTGCGCGCACCAGCCAATTGGTGCGTTTCGGGGGCAGGGACTCGATACGGGTTTTCTGTGTCATGCCAGTCAGACGAGACAGCGTGCGGATGTGTGACGGGCTGCCTCGTCAACTGCCAACACTCACCCTGCTGGGCGCGCGAGGCGTCAGCGAGCGAACATCAGTGCGCGCTTGACCTCTTGGATTGCCTTGGTCACCTCGATGCCGCGCGGACAGGCGTCGGTGCAGTTGAACGTGGTACGGCAACGCCAGACGCCGTCGACCTCGTTGAGGATGTCGAGCCGCTCGGCGGCCCCCTCGTCCCGGCTGTCGAAGATGAACCGATGCGCGTTGACGATGGCCGCCGGGCCGAAGTAGCTGCCCTCGTTCCAGAACACCGGGCAACTGGTGGTGCACGCCGCGCACAGGATGCACTTGGTGGTGTCGTCGTAGCGGGCGCGGTCGGTCTGGCTTTGGATCCGTTCCCGGGTCGGGGGATTGCCGCTGGTGATCAAGTACGGCTTGACCGCGCGGTAAGCATCGAAGAACGGTTCCATGTCGACGACCAAGTCCTTTTCCACCGGCAGCCCGCGGATCGGCTCGATCGTGATCGTGATGTCCTTCTTGGGCTTGCTGGGCAACAAGTCTCGCATCAGCAGCTTGCAGGCCAGCCGGTTGACACCGTTGATCCGCATCGCATCGGACCCGCACACCCCGTGTGCGCATGAGCGCCGAAAGGTCAGCGTCCCGTCGAGGTAGCTTTTGACGTAGATCAGTAGGTTGAGCACTCGGTCGGTCGGCAGGCATGGCACCCGGAAGCTCTGCCACCCGCCGGAATCGGCGTATTGCTCGGGATTTTCCGGGTTGTACCGGGCGATCCGCAGCGTGACCATTACGGAGCCGTCAGGGGCCGCGGGCAGGGGAGGGCTAAGCGGGTCGCCCGCGGGGGCATCCACGACGTCAGTCATCAGTACTTGCGCTCCTTGGGCTCGTATCGGGTCTGCACCACCGGCTTGAAGTCCAGCCGGATGTCGCTGAGCAGCTTGGTGCGTTGCGTGTCGGATCCGACGTCCTTGTACGCCATGGTGTGGCGCATGTAGTTGACGTCGTCGCGGTTCGGATAGTCCTCGCGAGCGTGGCCGCCGCGAGATTCCTTGCGGTTCAGGGCCCCAACCACGGTGACTTCGGCCAGCTCCAGCAGGAAGCCGAGTTCGATGGCTTCCAGAAGGTCGCTGTTGAAGCGCTTGCCCTTGTCGTGCACCGAGATTCGCGAGTACCGCTCCTTGAGCGCGTGGATGTCGGTCAGCGCCTGCTTGAGGGTCTCCTCGGTGCGGAACACCGCTGCGTTGTTGTCCATCGTCTGCTGCAGCGCACCGCGGATATCGGCGACCCGCTCGTTGCCGTGCTCGGACAGAATGTCGCCCACCCAGCCGACCACCATCGTCGCCGGATTCGGCGGCATCTCCACGAAGTCGTGCCCCTTGGCGTAGGCGGCAGCGGCGATGCCGGCCCGTCGACCGAAGACATTGATGTCCAACAACGAATTGGTGCCGAGTCGATTGGCGCCGTGCACCGAGACACACGCGCATTCACCGGCCGCGTACAGGCCCGGCACCGTGTTGGTGTTGTCCCGCAGCACCTGACCGGTGACGGTGGTCGGGATGCCACCCATCACGTAGTGACACGTCGGGTAGACCGGCACCAGTTCCTTCACCGGGTCGACGCCGAGATAGGTGCGGGCGAATTCGGTGATGTCGGGCAGTTTGGCGTTGAGCACTTCCTCGCCGAGATGGCGGACGTCGATGTAGACGTAGTCCTTGTGCGGACCGGCGCCACGGCCTTCCAGCACCTCGCGGACCATCGAGCGGGCGACGATGTCGCGCGGAGCCAGGTCGACGATCGTCGGCGCGTAGCGCTCCATGAATCGCTCGCCTTCGCCGTTGAGCAAGCGGCCGCCCTCACCGCGCACGGCCTCGGAGATCAAGATGCCCAGCCCGGCCAGACCGGTCGGATGGAACTGGTGAAATTCCATGTCTTCCAAGGGAAGTCCCTTGCGGAACACGATGCCGATCCCGTCGCCGGTCAGCGTGTGCGCATTCGACGTGGTCTTGTACATCCGACCGGAGCCGCCGGTGGCGAGTACGACAGCCTTGGCGTGGAAGACGTGAATGTCGCCGGTGGCCAATTCATAGGCGACGACGCCGGTGGCCACCGGACCGTTCGAGGTCTCGCTGAGTACCAGGTCGAGAGCATAGAACTCGTTGAAGAACTCGACGTCGTGCTTGACGCAGTTTTGGTACAGCGTCTGCAGGATCATGTGGCCGGTACGGTCTGCGGCGTAACAGGATCTCCGCACCGGCGCCTTGCCGTGGTCGCGGGTGTGTCCGCCGAAGCGGCGCTGGTCGATGCGGCCTTCGGGGGTGCGATTGAACGGCATCCCCATTTTCTCCAGGTCGAGCACCGCGTCGATCGCTTCTTTGCACATCACCTCGACCGCGTCCTGGTCGGCGAGATAGTCGCCGCCCTTGACGGTGTCGAAGGTGTGCCATTCCCAGTTGTCGTCCTCGACGTTGGCCAGCGCCGCGCACATGCCGCCCTGGGCAGCGCCGGTGTGGCTGCGCGTCGGGTAGAGCTTCGTCAAAACCGCTGTGCGCACTCGTGGTCCGGCCTCGACAGCCGCCCGCATTCCGGCGCCGCCGGCGCCGACGATCACCACGTCGTATCGGTGTTCGCTAATCACGTGTAGTTCGCCTCACTTACCCCGAGATGCTTACCTAGCTGAGATGCTGGGGTCGAACGTCAGCAGCACGTAGGTGCCGAGCACCAGCGTGAAGATCATCGACAGCACCAGCAAGCTGTTCAGCCAGAAGCGGGTGGAATCCTTGCGGCTGTAATCGTCGATGATGGTGCGTAACCCGTTGCCGCCGTGCAGTTGGGCCAGCCATAGCAACAGCAGATCCCAGGTCTGCCAGAACGGCGAATGCCAGCGTTGCGCAACGTAGTTGAAGTCGATGCGGTAGACCCCGTCTTCCCACATCAGCATGACGAACAGGTGCCCGAGCGCCAAGAACACCAACACGAGGCCGGAGAACCGCATGAACAGCCAGGCATATTTCTCGAAATTTGGCATGCCGCTGCGTCGGCGCGGCGCGCGAGGATTGTCCAGGCCGGCCGGGCGGTCGTGGCTGCGCTGGCGAACCGGTGCGACCTGGCCGCGGCCGAGCTGAAGATCGGGAGAGCTCATCGGAAGTGCTCCGTCATGTGGATGGCGACCACGACGGCGGCCGGCATGATCACCAGAATCCAGACGACCGCGATCGCCCAGAGCATCTGACGTTGATAGCGCGGACCCTGCCCCCAGAAATCGATCAGGATGACGCGGATGCCGTTGAGCGCGTGGTAGAGCACGGCGGCGACGAGTCCGAGTTCCATCAGGCCGACCAGCGGCGTCTTGTACGTCGAGATGACTTCGTCGTAGGCCTGCGGACTGATTCGGACCAGCGCGGTGTCCAGCACGTGGATGAACAGGAAGAAGAAGACGGTGGCGCCGGTGATCCGGTGCAGGACCCAGGACCACATTCCCGGATCGCCGCGGTAGAGCGTTCGGCGCAGACGACGTAATCCCGATGACTGTTCCGGTGGAGCCGGATTCGCGGACGTCGTCGTCATCAGCGCCTCCCTGGTGGCCGAGATGGATTCAATGTAGGCACATTCTCGTCTTTCCCACGGGTAATTCGTGTCTGCCCACGCTTTGGTGCACGCAGAATCTAGGCTGGTCGTGTGAGTTAGCCAACAGTGAGCGAGGTTTTTGGATGCTCTGCCAGCACCTGCGGTACCGAAACCGTGGCTGACGCAATCGACTGGAAGTTGCTGCGCGACAGGGCAACTCACGCGACGCAGGGCGCGTACGCGCCCTATTCAGGCTTCCCGGTCGGGGCAGCGGCACTCGTCGACGACGGTCGCGTGATCACCGGCTGCAATGTGGAGAATGTCTCATATGGCCTAGGTCTCTGCGCGGAATGCGCCGTGGTGTGTGCGCTGCACACGACCGGCGGGGGCAGGTTGGTCGCGCTGGCATGTGTGGACGGCGGGGGAGCGCCGCTGATGCCATGCGGGCGCTGCCGCCAAGTGTTGCTGGAGCACGGCGGACCCGAGCTGCTCGTCGACCATCCGGACGCGCCGCGGCCGCTCGGCGACCTGCTGCCCGACGCGTTCGGGCCGGCTGATCTCGACAACTACCAGCGACGCCGCCCGTGAACCGCCTCGATGCGCCGACGGTGATCCGGACCAAGCGCGACGGAAACAGGCTGTCCGACGACGCTATCGACTGGGTGATCGACGCCTACACCCACGGACACGTCGCCAACGAACAAATGTCGGCGCTGCTGATGGCGGTGTTTTTGCGTGGCATGGATTACGGCGAGATCGCCCGGTGGACGGTCGCCATGATCGCCTCTGGTGACCAGTTCGACTTCAGTGATCTGCGACGCGACGGTAGGGCGCTGCGCACCGTCGACAAGCATTCGACGGGCGGGGTAGGCGACAAGATCACCTTGCCGTTGGTGTCGGTGATCGCCGCTTGCGGCGGCGCGGTTCCACAGGCTTCCGGTCGTGGACTCGGGCACACCGGCGGCACTCTCGACAAGCTGGAGGCGATCGCCGGTTTCACCGCTTCGCTGACCAATGCGCAAGTGCGACAACAGCTCAGCGAGGTCGGTGCGGTCATTTTCGCGGCCGGGCGGCTGGCTCCCGCCGACGCGAAGCTCTACGCGTTGCGCGACATCACCGCCACCGTCGAGTCGTTACCGCTGATCGCCAGTTCGGTCATGAGCAAAAAGATCGCCGAGGGCGCCGGCGCGTTGGTGCTCGACGTCAAGGTCGGCTCCGGCGCGCTGATGCGTTCGGAAGCCCGATCCCGGGATCTGGCCGAGACCATGGTCGCGCTCGGTGCCCAGCACGGGCTGCCGACCTGTGCGGTGCTGACCGACATGAACCGGCCGCTGGGGGCGGCCGTCGGCAACGCGCTCGAGGTCGCCGAGGCGCTCGAGGTGCTCGACGGCGGGGGCCCAGCCGACGTCGTGGAGCTGACCGTGTCGCTGGCGCGCGAAATGCTGGAACTCGCGGGCATCGACGGTGTCGAGCCCGAGCAGACGTTGCGCGACGGGACGGCGATGGACCGCTTCCGGGCGTTGGTCGCCGCGCAGGGCGGCGACTTGTCCGTACCGTTGCCTGTTGGTAAGTACTCCGAAACCGTCACCGCCACTCGAGGCGGCACAATGGGTGACATCGACGCAATGGCAGTGGGGCTAGCGGTGTGGCGGCTCGGCGCGGGCAGGTCCCGGCCGGGGGAGGCGGTCCAGGCTGGCGCGGGCCTGCGGATCCACCGTCGCCCCGGCAGCCCGGTGGCAGCGGGCGACTCGCTGTTCACCCTGTACACCGATACGCCGGAACGGTTTCCGGGCGCGATCGCCGAGTTGGACGCGGGCTTCGCCGTCGCCGACACGCCGCCGGCCGACCGGCCGCTGATCATCGATCGGATCACCTGATGACCACGCCATTGAGTTTCGAGACGATCAAGCGGGCGCCCAAGGCGTTGCTGCACGATCATCTCGACGGCGGTCTGCGACCCTCCACCGTGCTCGACATCGCCGGCCAGATCGGGTACGACGGCCTGCCCGCGACCGAGGTCGACACGCTTGCGCAGTGGTTCCGCACCGCCTCGCACAGCGGCTCGCTCGAGCGGTACCTCGAACCGTTCTCGCACACGGTCGCGGTGATGCAGACGCCGGACTCATTGCACCGGGTCGCCTTCGAGTGTGTGGAGGACCTGTCGCAGGATTCAGTGGTCTACGCCGAGGTGCGGTTCGCTCCGGAGTTGCACATCAACGAGGGCTTGTCGTTCGACGAGGTAGTCGATGCGGTGCTCGCCGGGTTTGCCGATGGCGAGAAGGCGGCCGCCTCCGCCGGGCGCCCGATCGTGGTGCGGTGCCTGGTCACCGCGATGCGGCACGCCGCGGTGTCGCGGGAGATCGCCGAGCTCGCAATCCGGTTCCGGGACAAGGGCGTCGTCGGATTCGACATCGCCGGCGCGGAAGCCGGCTACCCGCCGACCCGTCACCTGGATGCGTTTGAATACATGCGAAACAACAACGCGCGCTTCACGATTCATGCGGGCGAGGCCTTCGGTCTGCCGTCGATTCAGGAGGCGATCGGTTTCTGCGGTGCCGATCGGTTGGGTCACGGGGTACGCATCGTCGACGACATCGACGTCGCCGATGACGGAGAGGTGCACCTCGGTCGCCTGGCCTCCATTTTGCGGGACAAGCGGATTCCGCTCGAGATGTGTCCGAGCTCCAATGTGCAGACCGGGGCGGTGGCCAGCATCGCCGAGCATCCCTTCGACCTGTTGGCCCGCACCCGGTTTCGCGTCACGGTCAACACCGACAACCGGTTGATGAGCGACACCACGATGACGCGCGAGATGGCGCTGCTGGTCGAGACGTTCGGCTACGGGTGGAGCGATCTGCTGCGCTTCACCGTCAACGCGATGAAGTCGGCGTTCATCCCGTTCGACCAGCGATTGGCGCTCATCGACGAGGTGATCAAGCCGCGCTACGCCGTTCTCGTCGGCTGAGGCGCTGGGCGCCCCGAGAGTGTCGTGACCGATGCCGCTACTCGACAAACGGTTCGGCAGATGCACTTTCGCGCACCACGCGCTACATGACCAGGTGGCCCGCGTCGACCGGCACGGAAATCCCGGTGACATAACGGGCCCGCGGGCTGACCAGCCACAGCACCGCCTCGGTGACGTCTTGCGCCTCGACCAGCGGAGTGTCGGGCAGCAGCATCTGCGACACGGCGGGATTGGGATTAGCGGTCATCCCGTTGATCACGAAGTCGTTGATGATCATCGGTGTCGCGACACCGCTCGGATTCACCGAGTTGACTCGGATCTTATGTGGCGCATAGGCATTCGCTGCCGAACGCATCAGCCCAACGACGCCGTGCTTGGATGCGGCGTAGGCGAACATCGCGGCGCTGCCGTCGCCGCCGCGACCGGTCAGGCCCTGTGACGAACTGACCAGTACCACCGAGCCGCCCCGCCCCTTGCGGATGATCGACGGCACCGTGGCGAGCAGCGTGTGCCACACCCCGGTGAGGTTGGTGTCGACGATGGTGGTGAACACCGGCTCGGCACGGATCTGCGGGTCGCCGATGGCCACCACGCCGGCGTTGGCGACCACGATGTCGATGTCCCCGAGTTCGTCGATGCCGCCCCGGACGCCGGCCTCCAGCGCGGCGAGGTCGCGAACGTCGGCGACAACGGGTACGACCTTGCGGCCGGTGTCGCGGACCAACTGGGCGGTCTTCTCGAGATCGGCGGTGCTGCCCAACGGGTAAGGGATCGCGTCGATGTCGGCGCAGATGTCGATCGCGATGATGTCGGCACCCTGTTCGGCCAGCGCGACGGCATGGCTGCGACCCTGCCCGCGCGCCGCGCCGGTGATCACCGCGACCGTGTTGTCGAGTTCACCCATGACGGGAAACGTACCCGGCGATGCGGCGCGTCTGACACGATTCTGGCTGTGTCCTCCGGCGACAATGCGCAGCAGATCGCGAACCTGATCTACCGATATGCCGAACTGCTCGATGCGGGCGACTTGGACGGCGTGGCTGGGCTATTCGCGTACGGACGCATCTGCGGAGTCGAAAATGGGCCGCCGGAGACGGTATTCGAGGGTGCCGCCGGAGTGCGAAAGATGTACGAGATGGCCATCCACATCTACGAGGATGGAACGCCCAAGACGCGGCACGCCACCAGCAACGTGCAACTCGAGATCGACCGATCCGCGGGCCTCGCCCACAGCAGCTCGTACTACTCCGTCACCCAGGCGACGCCGACATTGCCGTTGCAGGTCATCGTCACCGGTCACTACAAGGACACCTTCCACCGCGTGGACGGCAAATGGTGGTTCGACAGCCGCGTCATGTTCGTCGACCAACTCGGCGACGTCAGCCAGCACTTGAAGTTCTGAAGGCTTGCGGCGCTATTCGCGCCTTAGCCGCGACTCTCGCATTTTGGTTCGTCGCAGGCTTGCGGCGCTATTCGCGCCTTAGCCGCGACTCGACGAAACGCACCAGTTCTTCCCACTCCCGCACCGCCGTCGCGTACGGGCCGGCGGGCTTGCTCGTCGAATCGGGATCCAGGACGTAGGCGATCAGCTTGCCCAACGGCTCGTCGACGTCGAGAGCCTTGTCGACGGTCGTGTCTTCGGAGTAGTCGCCGAGGTCCCGAAGGAATTCGACGGCCAGGTCGAGCTGCTCGTGGTCGACCGCGTCGGGGCCGTCGGCGAAGTCGTCGGCCAGCCCGCTGAGAACGTAGACGTTGTCGTCGGTGATGTGGATGTGCAGCGAGCCATCGGTCGCCGCCGTGCGGATGTCGTCGTAGGTGCTCAGGTCCGACAGGTCGTGGTCGTGCTCGTCGGCAAGGTAGCGGGCCAGCGCGCGCTCCGAGCTGAATACGCTGATTCTTCCGTTGCGGCCCAGGAAGATCGGGCGATCGTCGAAGTAGCAGCGCAGCGTATAGAAGGTGCTGGTCCCGGTCATGATCGTGATCGGGTCGATGCCGACCTTGGCCCAGAAGTCCTCGTCACCGCCGAGCACCACTTCGTCGCCGGCCGCACGATCGGTGGTCGTCTCGTCGTCGACGGGCACCGTCTCGGACTCCACGTCCTCGTCGGGGGTGTCGGCTTCGAGCTCCTCTTCCTCGACCGGTTCGGCCAACTCGGCCGCCGCCGCCTCCGACACCTTGCTGTCGACGTCCGGGATGCTGACGATCTTCTCGATCGCGCCCAGCACGTCGTCCCAGCTGCGCCCGACCGCGTCGGCGATGGCGTGCCAGCGCTTCAGGCCGGCCTTGCCGGTGAAGTGGTCGATGCCGCCGCTCAGTGAGCCCAGCGTGGGGTTGCCGTTGAAGAACTTCATCACCGCCGGCAGCTCGCACACCGACCCGATCGACGAGACGATCGTCAGCGCGTTGGCCAACGTCGCCACCGACTCGTCGGTCGGCTTCTCAGCGACCAGATCTTCGACCGCCACCAGGTCGAAGTGCTTGTCCTCGCGGGGCTCCAGCTTGTGAGCGTTGGCCTCGGTGAGCGCCTGCCAGGCCGGGTGGTCGACGAGGTCGTTGTCGGTGTTGGTCCGCACGAACGCGACCAGATCTGCGGGCGACTCGAAGACGTAGAGATCTTCGTCTTTGCCGAGGAACGCCTCCCACTCGTCGCCTGAGTCACGCCAGCGGGGTGCCCATACCGTGTAGCGGTCACCATCCGTCAGGCTCAAGCGGATTGGCACGAGGTCAGCAGCCATGCGGCACACAATAGCGACGACGGGCCGCCGGACCGGGGTCAGGCACCCCAGATGTCGGAGATCACCGGGGCTCGCGTCGCATAGCCGAGCTTGGGCAGCCCGTACATCTGCTCCAGCGTCGACAACACGTTGTAGTGGCTGATCGGCTGGTCGTACGTGCCCGGCCGGACTCCTGCTCCATAGATCACCGTCGGGATCTGGTTGTGGGACGAGTTGTCGTCCTCGTCCCAGGTGAGGATCAGCAGGCTGTTGTTGGCCCGCGCCCACGACGCGTATTGGGACAGGTTCTGGTGCAGCCATTGGTCGCCCTGCGCGATCGACCCGTCGTGCATGTCGTTGTCGAGGTTGGGGATGACCATCGAGACGGTCGGCAGGCTGGCGTAATTCCCTGGTGCCGGGAAGGCCGAGAACGGGAGGGACCGCGCGGCGGGGATATTGGTGAAGCTGGCCCACGGAACGTGTTTACGCGCGTACTTGCCTGAACGACACTCCTCCGAGCCCGGCGCGGGCAGGTTCTCGGCGAAGCCGATGAAGGTGTAACCGGCCCCGAGCAACTGCGAGCCGAGGTTCGGTTCGTTGCCCGCGTCGACCGGACAGACGTTGTCCTTCACCAAGGTGTTGCCGGCGAACAGCGCGTAGTAGTTGGGTTCGCTGGGATGCACTTCGGCGAAGGATTGCGACATCATCGCCCCACCCGCGGCCAGTTGATTGATGAACGGTGCCGCTTTGTTGCCGATGATGTTGCTCTGCGAGCGGTTTTCTTCGACGACGATCACCACGTGCGCGGGGGTGGGGAGGGCCGTCGCGGTCATGTCGACGCGGGTATCGAACGCCTGTTGAACAGGGGTGTGCCATGGCATGACGGCCGCGGCGACGGCTAGCACCCCGACCAGGCTGAGTACTCGACTCGGCCTGCCGGCACGCCTTGCTCGGCGTTGCATGGCGGCAGTATATGAGCGGCGTAGGAGTGCCATCGGGATTGCTGATGCTGTGTCGTGCACCGTATTCCTGAGAAATTTTTACAACTTTGCCGCATGGCCAAATGCGCCCCCTTACGATTCAGCCACGCAGGGTCGGGGGTGCCGTCCGCGGGCATGGAGGTTGCGATGACGGTTGCGATAACGGCTGCGCGGACTCGCGCTCTCGGTGCTCTTGCCGCGGCAGCCGCGTGCGCGACCGCGATGACCATGACACCGGCCTTTCAGGCCGGGGTGCGGGCGTTGATAGCCGAGGTCGGTCTGGTCGCCAACGAGGGCTGGATCATGGGCGGCACCGGGAATCCGATACCGGACTCGAACTACCTGAGCAGCGTCGAGAATTTGTATCTCCCGTCGGGCTACAGCTACCAGGCGCTGGAGACTCCGGAGCAGTTCTGCCCGATCATCTGCTCGGCGAGCCAGGACAATCTGAACTTCGGCGATTCGGTGGTTAGAGGCGTCGATGCTCTTAATGGAGCTCCGAAATTGGCGCTGGACGCGGGCAACAACGTTTCAGTGCTCGGCTACTCGCAGAGCGCGACCGTCGCCACCGTCTGGATGAACGAACTCATCAACAGTCACGATCCCAACTTGGATCATCTGCACGTCACGCTGCTTGCCGACCCGAACAATCCAGTCAGCGGCATCCTGGACCGCTTCCAATTCCCGGACGGCGTCGGTCAATTCAGCCTGGACCCGGAGCCGCAGCACGTTCCCTTCCTCGGTATTCCGATGGGCTTGGACCCGACGCCGACCTCGGGGATCGACACCGACATCTACATCGGCGAGTACGACGGCTGGAACAACTTCCCGTCCGACCCGCTCAACCTGTTCGCGGTGGGCAATGCGTTGCTCGGCATCGAGACCGTCCACCCCTACTACCCAGAACCCGATCCGAGCGTGAATCTCGACGTCAACAACATCATCGACCTCGGCAAGATCGGCGACACGAATTTCTACGCGATTCCCGCGCCGCTGCCGTCGTTGGCGTTCATGTACGACGGCGGGCCGGCGGGACGCTTCTTCTACGACGCCTTCAACCCTTTCGCGAGCCTGGTCAACAATTGGGGCTACGGCAATCCGGGTGACCCGGATGCGGGCATCGGTGTCCCCGGCGCCGATCCGATCGGTGTGGCCGGGCCCTGGCAGGTCGACGCGTACGGTCAGCTGGCGCTGTCCGACGGGGCCGGCTTCTTCGACAAGATGGATCCGCTGCAGATGCTGGCCGGTGTGGAATACGCTGCGGCGCACACGGTTATCGATCCGCTCAACGACCTGCTGGCAGACGCCGGGCAGTCTCCGCTGCCCTCGTCGTTCGTCGACGCGCTGTTGACGCCGTATGACCTGACCAACCAGCTGGACGTTTCGCTGCTGACGTCGTGGGCCGAGCTGACGGCGAGTATGCCGTCGCTGGCCCCGGACGTGATCTTCGACGGCTCGCCGTTGATCTCCGGGCAGCCGCTGGTCGATCTCGTCGGCTACGGGTTCGACGTCTTCAACTTCTTCGGCGCCTAACCGCACGCTAAAGTCACGTCGCGTGGACGTGCATGTGGTGAACCATCCGTTGGCTGCAGTGCGGCTGACCACGCTGCGTGACGAGAACACCGGCAACGCCGAGTTTCGCACCGCGTTGAGTGAGCTGTCGCTAATGCTCGTTTACGAGGCGGCCCGCGACGTACCACGCGAAACCGTCGCGGTGCGTACGCCGTTGGCCGAGACCACCGGAGCGCGACTGGCCGAGCCGCCGCTTCTCGTGGCGGTGCTGCGGGCCGGGCTCGGCATGGTCGACCAGGCCCAGCTGCTACTACCAGAGGCCTCGGTAGGATTCGTCGGAGTAGCCCGCGACGAAGAAACCGCCTGCCCCGCACCGTATTTGGAGTCGTTGCCGGACGATCTACGCGGTCAACGGGTGATCGTTCTCGACCCGATGCTGGCCACCGGTGGTTCGATGGTGCATGCCATCGGCTTGCTGCAGCGGCGTGGGGCGGACGACATCGACGTGGTGTGCGTGTTGGCCGCTCCGGAAGGTGTTGCGGCGCTGCAGAAAGCGGCGCCCAAGGCGCGGCTGTTCACCGCCGCCATCGACGACGGTCTCAACGACAGCGCTTACATCGTTCCGGGCCTCGGTGATGCCGGAGACCGGCAATTCGGGCCGCGCTAAAGCGGCGCTACCAGTCGCGGACGTCGTCGACGAGTCTGTCACGCAACGCGTCGGCGCGAGCGCGGTCGCCAGAGGTGGCCTCGATATAGAACTTCACCTTCGGTTCGGTGCCCGACGGCCGGACCACCACCCGGGCGGACGCGCCGGCGTCACCGCCGGTGAAGATCAGCGCATCGGTCCTCGGCATCAAGTCCGCTGTGGTGCAGGAGAATTCACCTAACCGGTCCGGTGGCGACGCGCGGAGCCGGCGCAGCAGTGCGGCGACCCCTGCGGCATCGGAGACCGGACGCGACACCGCGGCGCCGCTGTGCACCCCGAAGCGCCGGGCCAGGTCGTCGAGCGCGTCGAGCGGCGAGCGCTGCGCTTGTTTGAGGGTCGCGACCAATTCGCAGACCAGCACCGCGGCGCTGATGCCGTCCTTGTCACGAACCGCCTCCGGGTCGACGCAATGTCCGATGGCTTCCTCGTAGGCGTACACCAACCCGCTGCCGGGCAAGTCGGCGTCGGCCCGGGCCAACCACTTGAACCCGGTCAGGGTCTCGACGTGCCGGGCACCCCAGTGTGCGGCGATCGCGGCGAGCATCCTCGACGACACCACCGTGCTAGCCACCACGGCGTTGGCGGTCTGGGCGTGCGACAAAATGTAATCGCCTAGCAGCCAACCGGTTTCGTCTCCCGACAGCATCCGCCAACCGGTCGGCGTGGGCACTCCGACGGCACACCGGTCGGCGTCGGGATCGAGCGCGACGGCGACGTCGGCATCGACGTCGACGGCCAGCGCCAGCAACTCGTCGGTGGTCCCCGGCTCCTCGGGGTTGGGAAAAACGACCGTGGGGAAGTCTGGGTCGGGATCGTACTGGCTGGTGACGGTGTGCACGTCGACGAAGCCCGCGCGGCGAAGCGTTTCGACTGCCACCGCGCCGCCCACCCCATGCAGGGCCGTCAGCGCCACGCGGATCGGGACCGAGTTCGAGCGCCGCACTGCGGCGGCCCGCGTGATGTACTGCTCGACCAACGCTGAGCCGGACGGTTCGACCGGCACCCGATTGATCTCATCGGCGAATGGCGCTGCCGCGATGATCCTTTCGATTTCGCGGTCGGTGGGGGAGACGATTTGGATACCACCCTCCAAATAGACCTTGTAGCCGTTGTCGGCGGGCGGATTGTGCGAGGCGGTGATCTGAATACCGGCCGCCGCACCGACATGGCGGACGGCGAACGCGAGCACCGGCGTCGGCAGCGGCTGTGCCAGCAGCGTCACCAGAAAGCCTTCGGCGGCAAGCACTTCGGCGGCCGCGGTGGCGAACGCAGCCGACCCGTGTCGGGCGTCGCGTCCTACGATCACGGTTGAGCCGGCCAGCCCGCGGTCGTCGAGAACCCGCGCCAGCGCCCACGTGGCGCGCAGCACCACCGCGAGGTTCATTGCGTCCGGGCCACCGCGCACCGGACCGCGCAGACCCGCGGTGCCGAACGACAGCGGCCGGGAAAAGCGCTGTGCGAGTTCATCTTCGGAGCAGTGGGCCAGCTCAGTCGCGGTCACCGGGTCGGGGTCGTGCGCTATCCAGTCTGCTGGGTCGATGGCGCGGTTCACAGCCGTGCGACTACGCCGGCCAACAGCGAACCCATCCGGGCCGCCGACGCGGCGCCGGTCTCGAGCACCTCGACATGGCTGAGTGGCGCCCCGGTGATACCGGCCGCCATGTTGGTGACCAGCGAGACGCCGAGCACCTCGGCGCCCGCGGCTCTCGCCGCGATCGTCTCGTGCACCGTGGACATCCCGACCAGGTCGGCGCCCAGCGTGCGCAGCATCCGAATCTCGGCGGGCGTCTCGAAGTGGGGACCGGGCAACCCGGCGTAGACGCCTTCGGCCAGCCCTGGATCGACCTCGCGAGCCAGCCTTCTGAGCCGCGCCGCGTACGCGTCGACCATGTCGACGAAGTGGGCGCCCACCAGCGGCGACCGCGCGGTCAGGTTGAGGTGGTCGCTGATCAGCACCGGCTGGCCGACGGCGAAGTCTTCGCGCACAGCACCGGCGGCGTTGGTCAGCACCACGATGCGGGCGCCGGCCGCGCACGCCGTTCGCACGGGGTGCACCACGTGCTGCAGGTCGTGGCCCTCGTAGGCGTGCACACGCCCGGCCAGCACCAGGACGCGATGACTGGCGATGCGTACCGAGATGACCTGGCCGGTGTGGCCGGCCGCCGACGGCGGGGTGAACCCGGGCACATCGGCCATCGGCAGGATCGCCGTCGGCTCGCCCAATGCGGACACCGCGGGCGACCAGCCGGAGCCCAGCACGATCGCTACGTCGTGGTCACCGATACCGATGCGGTCGGCGATGAACTGCGCTGCGGTTTCTGCGAGCACAAGCTCCCAGCCTAATCGGCACGACGCCGGCTGAGCTGATCCAGCACCCGCAGAAAGACGTCGCGGTCGTAAGCGGGAATCTGTCTCAGCCACTGCTCCTCGCCGCGCTGGATGTCGGCCTGCGCCGCATCCTTGACGGCGCGGCCGGCTTCGGTGATCGCCAGCAAGCGGGCCCGGCGGTCGTCGGGATCGGGCGTCCGCTCGATGAAACCATGCGCTTGTAATTCGTCGAGCGTCGGAATGATGCGTGTCTTGTCGGCGCCGATCGCGTCTGCGAGGGCGGCCTGGGTCCGAATCGGGGAGCGGTCCAAGGCAAGCAGAACGACGTAGCCCCACATCGACAGGCCGTGCTCGGCCAGCACCGGCATCTCAGCCGCGACCGCCTGGCGTCCGAGTTCGGCCAGCATCTCCGCGAGGTCTCGACGTTTTGCCTTGCGCACCACCCCGTGATGATAAAGGTGGACATATAGTAAGCAAACGCATACGATAAGCGAATGCATACTAATCAAGACCTTCGACCATTGCATCGAATCGCAGTGCTGGCGTCCGTCGACGTCGTCTCGACCGTCACCGTCGACGATCTGTCCAAAACCACGCCGTGCGCCGGCTGGAACCTCGCCGACCTGCTCACGCACATGACCGTCCAGCACCGCGGGTTTGCCGCAGCCGCTCGGGGCGGCGGCGACCGGGCGGTGTGGCAGACCGGAACGGTTGGCGACGCGGTGGCGGCCGACCCGGCCGGCACCTATGCTGCCGCCGCGTCCGACGTCATCGAGGCCTTCGCGGGTCCCGACGTGCTCGACGCGCCGTTCGTCCTGCCGGAGCTCGGCGGCGACGCGGCCTTCCCTGGTGCGATGGCGATCGGATTCCACTACATCGACTACGTGGTGCACGGCTGGGACGTCGCCCGCACGGTCGGCCGCCCGTTCGAGCTTCCCGCCGACGTGCTGGCCGGGGCGGTGCCGTTGGCGCTCCTCGTACCCGACGGCGACTTCCGGGCCGTCGACAATGCGCCGTTCGGGCCGGCGATTTCGACCCACACGCCGACCGACGACCTCGACCGCATCCTCGCTCATCTCGGCCGCTCACCGCAGTGGCAGCCCCCCGTGCTGACGGTCGACCGCCACTAGTCGTTGTGCCCGCCGGGGCGCGGCGGTGAGATACTGCGACGATGTCCTCCACCCCGGCGCTGGATCGCGTCGACGACACGGTCCGGCGCCGAAGCACCGACCTCGTCGCGCTGTCGCACGCGATTCACGCCGAGCCGGAGTTGGCGTTCGACGAGCACCGCAGCTGCGCAAAGGCGCAAACCCTGGTCGCCGAACGAGGTTTCGAGGTCACCCGCGCCGCCGGTGGACTGGATACCGCATTTCGGGCCGACTACGGCAGCGGGCCGCTCACCGTCGGTATCTGCGCCGAGTACGACGCGCTGCCTGAGATCGGCCACGCGTGCGGCCACAACATCATCGCGGCGTCGGCGGTGGGCGCCGCGCTGGCGCTGGCCGACGTGGCCGACGAGCTGGGTCTGCGGGTGTCGCTGCTGGGCACTCCCGCCGAAGAGTTCGGAGGCGGGAAAGTACTGATGCTCGACGCCGGGGTCTTCGACGACCTGGCGGTCTCGGTGATGGTGCACCCGGGTCCGGTGGACATCGCAGCGGCCCGATCCCTGACGCTGTCGGCCATCCGGGTGACCTACCACGGAAAAGAGTCCCACGCGTCGGCCGCGCCGTTCCTGGGCATCAACGCCGCCGACGCGATAACGGTGGCACAGGTAGCGGTCGGGTTGCTGCGCCAGCAATTGGCTCCTGGCCAGCAGCTCCATGGCATCGTCACCCGCGGCGGGCAGGTCGCCAATGTCATTCCAGCGCATACCGAGCTGCAGTACACGATGCGCGCCACCGACGCGTCATCGCTGGCCGATCTCGAAGCCAAGGCGAGCAATTGCTTCCTGGCCGGCGCGGTGGCCACCGGCTGTGACTACGACATCGCGCAGACCGAGCCGGTGTACGACGCGCTCAACCCCGACTCCTGGCTGGCCGAAACCGTGCGGGCGGAGATGAGCCAGCTCGGGCGATCGCCGATCCCGAAGGAATACGAGGCGGCGGTACCGCTGGGCAGTACCGACATGGGCAACGTCACCCAGCGGCTGCCCGGCATCCACCCGATGGTCGGCGTCGACGCCGGCGGCGCGTCGCTTCATCAGCCCGACTTCACCGCGGCGGCGATCACGCCCAGCGCCGACAACGCCGTCATCGACGGCGCGATCATGTTGGCACGCACCATTGTTCGCCTCGCCGAGACCCCGGATCAGCGCGATCGGGTGCTGGCGGCGCACGCCAGGCGGGCGTCTTCATGAGCCTTTCCGACGTCGCCGCCGCGTGGCTGGCCGCGCACTACGACGAGCTGGTCGACTGGCGGCGCCACATCCACCGCTATCCAGAACTCGGCCGCCAGGAATTCGTCACCACGCAGTTCGTCGCCGAGCGGCTGGCCGAGGCAGGGCTCAATCCGAAGGTGTTGCCCGGCGGCACCGGGCTGACCTGCGACCTAGGGCCCGAAGGGGAGCCACGAGTCGCGCTGCGCGCCGACATGGACGCGCTGCCGATGGCCGAGCGGACCGGCGCGCCCTACACCTCGACGATGCCCAACGCCGCTCACGCGTGTGGACATGACGGGCACACCGCGATCCTGCTCGGCACCGCGCTGGCCTTGGCCGCCGCGCCGGAGCTGCCGGTCGGAGTGCGGCTGATCTTCCAGCCTGCCGAGGAGCTGATGCCCGGCGGCGCGATCGACACGATAGCGGCCGGGGCGATGTCGGGCGTCGGCCGCATCTTTGCGCTGCACTGCGACCCCCGATTGGCCGTCGGAAAGGTTGCGGTGAAGCCGGGCCCGATCACCTCGGCCGCCGACATGCTTCAGATCAGCCTGACGTCGCCGGGGGGACACACCTCGCGGCCACACCTGACCGGCGACCTGGTCTACGGACTGGGAACGCTGATCACCGGATTGCCTGGTGTGCTCTCCCGTCGCATCGATCCGCGCCACAGCACCGTCATGGTGTGGGGGGCGGTCAATGCGGGCGTGGCGGCGAACGCCATTCCGCAGAGCGGCACGCTCGAGGGCACGGTCCGCACCGCCAGCCGTGAGGCGTGGCTGGACATGGAAGACGTCGTGCGCGAGACGGTCTCGGCGTTGCTGTCTCCGCTGCACATCGAGCACACTGTGCAGTATCACCGCGGGGTGCCGCCGGTGGTCAACGAAGAGGTGTCGACGCGGATCATCACCCACGCCATCGAGGCGATCGGACCGGACGCGCTGGCCGACACCAAGCAGTCCGGCGGCGGCGAGGACTTCTCCTGGTATCTCGAGGAAGTGCCGGGCGCCATGGCCCGCCTCGGCGTGTGGTCCGGTCATGGCCCACAGCTGGACCTCCATCAGCCGAACTTCGACCTCGACGAGCGCGCACTGGGAATCGGAGTGCGTTTGATGGTCAACATCATCGAACAGTCCGCCGCCCACGCCTAGGGCGTCGACACTGTGTAGTGGCACAGTTTCCGACTGGAAACGATGTCGCCCGCAACACTGAGGTGCCGCGCACAAGGCTGCAATGATTCCGGGATGGCAACGCAATCCACTGTTTGGGATGTCACCTACGACCTGCTGCGCACGCTGGGGCTGACCACGGTCTTCGGCAATCCGGGGTCGACCGAGCAGACGTTCCTCAAAAATTTTCCGGACGACTTCACTTACGTCCTTGGCCTGCAAGAAGCTTCGGTTCTCGCGATGGCCGACGGCTTCGCCCAGTCCACCGGCAAGCCGACGCTGGTCAACCTGCACACCGCCGCCGGTACCGGCAACGCGATGGGAAGTCTCGTCGCCGCCTACAAGAGCAACACCCCGCTGATCGTCACCGCGGGACAGCAGACGCGTGAAATGTCGCTGTGTGAGCCATACCTGACCAACACCGGGGCAACGCAGCTACCCCTGCCGTGGGTCAAGTGGTCCTACGAACCGGCGCGGGCGCAGGACGTGCCCGCGGCGTTCATGCGCGCCTACACGGTCGCCTTACAACCCCCGGCCGGCCCGGTGTATCTGTCGATCCCACTGGACGATTGGGAGAAGCCGGCACTCGGACCCGCAGTCGTTCGCACGGCAACCAATCGCTGCGCACCTGACGCCGACCGCCTGCACAGCTTCGCCGAACGGATAAATCGGGCGCGGCGGCCGCTGCTGGTCATCGGTCCGGAGGTCGACCGGGCCGACGCTTGGGACGCGGGCGTGCAATTCGCGGAGGCGGTGCACGCGCCGGTCTACGGGAGTGCGCTCACCGATCGGGCCGGCTTCCCCGAGGATCACCCGCTCTGGCAGGGCCTGCTGCCGATGACGATCGCCGAAGTGGCCGAGGTACTCCGCGGTCACGATCTGGTGATTGTCGTTGGTGCACAAGTCTTTCGGTACTACCCGTACGTGGCCGGCGAATATCTGCCGGAGGGCAGCGAGCTGTTGCACATCACCAACGACCCGTTCCTGGCCGGCGCGGCGCCGGTCGGCGACAGCCTGCTCAGCGACACGCTGCTGGCCCTGCGGGAGTTGACGCCGCTGCTCGAATCCAAGCCCGACCGGCCGACACCCACGCCGCTGGACCGCAGCCCCGCCACCGGCGAGGCCGCGAGCGCCCCGCTGACGCCGCATCAGGTCTACTCCACGTTGAGCGCCCTGAAGCCGCCATCGGCCGCCCTGGCGAACGAATCGACGTCCACCATGGCCGAGCAGCAGCGCTGGTTGCCGGCCGTCCGGCCGCGGTCGTTCTTCGCGACCGGGAGCGGTGGCATCGGCTGGGGTGTGCCCGGCGCCGTCGGGGTTGCGCTCGGCGATCGGGCCGTCGGGCGCAAGCGCCACGTGGTGGCGACGATCGGAGACGGCTCGTTCCAGTATTCGATCCAGGCCATCTGGACCGCCGCGCAGCACAAGCTGCCGATCGTGTTCGTCGTGATGCGCAACGGTGAGTACGCCGTGTTGAAATCCTTTGCACTGCTGGAGAAGACGCCCAACGTGCCTGGACTGGACCTGCCCGGGCTGGACATCGAATCTCTCGCGGTCGGGTTCGGTTGTCGGGCCGTCACGGTCGACGGCACCGAGCATCTGGCCAAGGAGTTCGAAGCCGCATTGGGTGTCGAGGGGCCGACCGTGATCGTCGTGCCCACCACGCCCCAGGTCGCCCACCTAGGCTGACCGTGCGCGCCATCGAGGTGTCGAAGCACGGCGGCCCCGAAGTCCTCGCCACCGTCGACCGCCCCGTGCCCGAACCCGGGCCCGATCAAGTGTTGATCCAGGCCGAGGCCATCGGCGTCAATTTCATCGACACCTATTTCCGGACCGGGCTCTACTCTCGTCCGCTGCCCTTTATCGTCGGCAGCGAGGTCTGCGGCACCGTCGCCGCAGTGGGTGACGGCGTGACCCGACTGGCGATGGGCGACCGGGTTGCGACCTCGGACGCGATGGGTGCCTATGCCGAATTCACAGTGGCGGCGGCCGATCTGGTCACCCCGGTACCGGCCGGCATCACCCCGGAGGTCGCCGCGTCGTCGTTGCTCAAGGGGCACACCGCGCATCTCTTGATCAAGCGCGCATCTCTTGATCAAGTCGGTGTATCCGGTCCGCACGGGCGACACCGTGCTGTTGCATGCCGGCGCCGGGGGAGTCGGGCTGATCCTGACCCAGTGGGCGACCAGCCTGGGCGCCCGTGTGGTCACCACCGTCTCGACTCCTGAGAAGGCGACACTGTCACGTCAGGCCGGGGCGGTCGAGGTGCTCGACTATCCCGACAATCCCACCGATTTCGGCCGCACGATTCGCTCGCTGACCGATGGGCACGGTGTCGCGGCGGTTTACGACGGGGTTGGAAAGTCGACGTTCGATGCCAGCCTGGCCAGCTTGGCCGTTCGAGGCACGCTGGCACTCTACGGGGCCTCGAGCGGACCCGTCCCACCGGTCGATCCGCAGCGACTCAACGCGGCAGGTTCGGTGTATCTGACCCGGCCCATGCGAACGCACTTCAACCGTGACTACGACGAATTCGCTTGGCGCTCAGCGGAGTTGTTCGACGCGATCAGGAACGGAACAGTCACAGTGACGACCGGCACGACGTACCCGCTGGCTGAAGCGGCCCGAGCGCACCGCGACCTCGAGGGACGCAAGACGCACGGCTCCACCGTGCTTATTCCCTGATCGGCGGCGACTACGCTGCCGGTATGCCGGCCGAATCCGTCGTGGCCCAGCTTGCCGAACTGGGCGACGCTCTATTGTCGCGCGCCGACGAACTCGCCGACACCATGTTGGCCCTGATGCGCCGGGAGGTGGGATTTCACCGCACCGTCGCCCTGGTGTCTGACGAGGATCTGCGGTCAACCGTGCGCGAGCATCTCGGCTCGATTCTCGGCGCATTCGGAGCCGCGACGCCCGGCTTCGATACCCGCGCCGCGGCAGAGACCGGCCGTAACCGTGCGGCGGCCGGTGTCCCGCTAGCTGCGGTCATGGACTCCTATCGGTTGTGCGCGCGATTCATCTGGGACGAACTCGCCGCCGAGGCCGCTGGCCGCAACACCGTCACCGACGCCGGGGTCGTGGGCGCCTCCTCGGCCATGTGGCGCGTGCTCGAGGAGTTCACCACGGCGATGGTGACCGGATACCAGCAAGAGATGGCCCGGCAATTCGTCGACCGTCAACAGGAACGGTCTGCGATGGTGCAAGCGCTGATCGACGGACGCCTCGCCGACACCGTCGATCTATGGAATACCGCTGACACGCTTCGCATTTCGCTGCAGGGACCCTACCTGGTGGTGTGCGCCG
Source organism: Mycobacterium paraterrae (assembly GCF_022430545.2). NCBI lineage: Bacteria > Bacillati > Actinomycetota > Actinomycetes > Mycobacteriales > Mycobacteriaceae > Mycobacterium > Mycobacterium paraterrae. The sequence goes on from NZ_CP092488.2 coordinate 3,268,358, forward strand.
AACTGGCCAGCATCGGCCGCTCGGTGCTGCCTGGGATCGAAGGCCGACTGGCCGCGCGCGGCATCTACTCCGCGTGGCGCCTTCAGCCCGACATCGAGATCGGCATCCTGCAGCTCGGGCCCGAGGGCGTCCTGGACACCGTGGTCGAGGCGTTGAGCGGATACGGCGAGACCCGGGTGGGCATCAGTCCGCCGATTCCGGACCTGGCCGACACCGCGGGTGCGCTGCGATACGCCAGGATCGCCATGACCGCAGGTCGGCCGGACCGCGGACCGGTGACAGTCTTCGACCGCGACGTGCTGGCGGTGACAACTGCGGCGGCGCCGGAGGTGATGGGCCGCATCGCCGCAAATGTCCTCGGTCCCCTGGACGACCTGCCTGGTCACGAGCGCGATGCGCTGCTGGACACGTTGGAAGCGTGGTTCGACAGCCGCGGCTCGGCCGACCGCGCGGCCACCGTGTTGTTCGTCCACCCGAACACCGTCCGCCAACGGCTGCGCAAGCTCGAGCAGTACACCGGTCGCGCCCTCAACGACCCTCGTGCGGCGGCGGAATTGTGTATCGCGCTGGAGACCAGCCGACGAGTGCCGCCTTAAGCTATTCGCCGTGGCCCGGTCCGACGTTGCGGGCCGGGCAGGTCCTGATCTTGTGCACGTATTCGCTTGGTGCACCGGCTATTTCGGCGGCGTCTGCCATTACGCCGATGTAACGCGCCGACGGCAGGCCGCCTTCCCAGGCGTCGACCACATACAGCCAGGCCAGCACTGGATCCGTCGTGGTGTCCGACGACAGGCGTTCCACCCGGCAACGGATCTTCTTGTGGATGCCCAGTTCGGACCCTTCCCAGCGGTCAAGGGTGGCCTCGTCGGCCGGCGTCATGTCATAGAGAACCACGAACACCTTCGAGGTGGGGTCTTCGACGACGGTGGCCAGCGCGCCTTCCCAACCGATGTCCTCGCCGCCGAACGTCAACCGCCAACCGTGTAGCCAGCCTGTTCCGGCCATCGGGGAATGCGGTGCACGCTGCTGCATCTGGTCGGGATGCATGTTCGAGCCATAGGCGGCGTAGAGCGGCACGGAGAAATCTTAGACGGCGTGCGCGGGCGCGGCGCATATCCGCAACGTTCTTAGACCGACGGGCCCGTCTCCTCAGCCGCACGGCGGCTGCATCGTCGACGGGCTAGGTTATGTGTCGTGGCGACCCGCATCGTGATCATCGGGGGAGGACCCGCCGGATACGAGGCGGCGCTCATCGCGGCGGCACGTGACGCCCACGTGACCGTCATCGACTCCGAAGGCATCGGCGGCGCGGCCGTGCTCTTCGACGTCGTGCCGTCGAAGGCGTTCATCGCCTCGACCGGGGTCCGGACCGAGCTGCGGCGCGGGCCGCATCTGGGCTTCGACGTCGATATCGAGGCCGCCAAGATCTCGCTGTCCGACATCCACCAGCGCGTCAAGCGGCTGGCCGCCGAACAGTCCGCAGACGTCAAAGCGCAACTGCTCAGCGCCGGCGTCGACGTCGTCGAGGGCAGGGGCGCGCTGGTCGACACGACGCCGGGTCTTGCCACCCACCAAGTGCAGGCCACCGCGCCCGACGGCGGCACCAGCATCTACGAGGCCGACGTAGTGCTGATCGCCACCGGGGCCAGCCCCCGCGAGCTGCCGACCGCGCGCCCCGACGGCGAACGCATTTTGACCTGGCGTCAGCTATACGACCTGGATGCGCTGCCGGAGCATCTGATCGTGGTCGGCTCGGGCGTGACCGGCGCCGAGTTCGTCCACGCCTACACCGAACTGGGCGTCGACGTGACGGTGGTGGCCAGCCGTGACCAGATCCTGCCCTACGAGGACGCCGACGCGGCCGCCGTGCTGGAGCGGATCTTCTCCGAACGCGGCGTCCAACTCGTCAAGAACGCCAGGGCCGACTCGGTGACCCGTACCGATGCGGGGGTGCTGGTGACATTGGCCGACGGCCGGACCGTCGAGGGCAGCCACGCGCTGATGACGATCGGCTCGGTGCCGAACACCGGCGGCTTGGGGCTGGACCGGGTCGGCATCGAACTGGGGCGCGGGGGTTACCTCACCGTCGACCGGGTGTCACGGACCTCGGTGTCCAACATCTACGCCGCCGGCGACTGCACGGGCCTGCTGCCGCTGGCCTCGGTCGCGGCGATGCAGGGCCGGATCGCGATGTGGCACGCCCTGGGCGAGGCCGTCACGCCGATCCGGCTGCGGACCGTCGCCGCTGCGGTGTTCACCCGCCCCGAACTGGCTGCCGTCGGTGTCCCTCAATCCGCGATCGACGAGGGGTTGGTGCAGGCCCGGACCATCATGCTGCCGCTCCGCACCAACGCGCGGGCCAAGATGTCGGGGCTGCGGCACGGCTTCGTCAAGCTCTTCTGTCGCCCGGCCACGGGCGTGGTGATCGGCGGCGTAGTGGTCGCACCCATCGCCTCGGAGCTGATCCTGCCGATCGCCATGGCGGTCCAGACTCGGCTGACGGTGAACCACCTGGCGCAGACCCTGAGCGTGTACCCGTCGCTGTCGGGATCGATCACCGAAGCGGCGCGTCGCCTGATGGCACATGACGACCTGGACTGAACCCGCGGCCGCGGGACGCGATGGGGAGAGCGGGGCCGTTCCGACAGGTAGCCTGAAACAGCGACCTACTGACGAGTAACCGACAGGAGACTTGTGTCGTGAGCGACGCGGATCGCGTGCCGGCGAGCTATTTGGGCCCCGAACAACGCGCCTCGGCGTGGGAACGCCTCGGCAGCGAGCAGTTCGACGTCGTCGTCATCGGTGGCGGGGTGGTGGGATCAGGCGCTGCGCTGGACGCCGCGACGCGGGGGCTGAAGGTGGCGTTGGTCGAAGCCCGTGACTTCGCCTCCGGCACGTCGAGTCGGTCGTCGAAGATGTTCCACGGCGGTCTGCGCTATCTCGAGCAACTGGAATTCGGTTTGGTGCGCGAGGCGCTGTTCGAGCGCGAGTTGTCGCTGACCACGCTGGCCCCGCATCTGGTCAAGCCGCTGCCGTTTCTCTATCCGCTGACCAAGCGGTGGTGGGAGCGGCCGTACGTGGCTGCCGGCATCATGCTCTATGACCAACTTGGCGGCGCGAAATCGGTTCCCGCGCAGAAACATCTGACCCGTGCCGGCGCCCTGCGGCTGTCTCCGGGGCTGAAGCGCAGCGCACTGATCGGCGGAATTCGCTACTACGACACCGTTGTCGACGATGCCCGGCACACCCTGACCGTCGTGCGCACCGCCGCGCACTACGGCGCCGTGGTGCGGTCGTCGACCCAGGTGGTGTCGTTGCTTCGCGAAGGCGATCGGGTCACCGGGGTGCGAGTGCGCGACTCCGAGGACGGTGCGATCAACGAAGTCCGCGGGCACGTCGTGGTCAACGCGACCGGGGTGTGGACCGACGAGATCCAGGCGTTGTCCAAGCAGCGCGGGCGATTCCGGGTGCGCGCGTCCAAGGGCGTGCACATTGTCGTCCCCCGCGACCGGATCGTCAGCGACGTCGCGATCATCCTGCGTACCGAGAAGTCGGTGATGTTCGTGATCCCGTGGGGAAACCACTGGATCATCGGAACTACTGACACCGACTGGAATCTCGACCTGGCGCACCCGGCCGCCACCAAGGCTGACATCGACTACATTCTCGGCACCGTCAACACCGTGCTCGCTACTCCGTTGAGCCACAACGACATTGACGGCGTGTATGCGGGCCTGCGGCCACTACTGGCCGGCGAAAGTGAAGAGACGTCCAAGTTATCGCGCGAGCACGCTGTCGCGGTGCCCGCCCCGGGACTGGTCGCCATCGCCGGCGGTAAGTACACCACCTATCGCGTGATGGGTGCCGACGCGATTGATGCTGCAGCGCAATATGTTCCGGCCCGGGTTGCCCCGTCGATCACCGAGAAGGTGCCGCTGTTGGGCGCTGACGGATACTTCGCGCTGATCAACCAAACCGAACACGTCGGCGCGCTCGAAGGCCTGCATCCCTACCGGGTGCGCCATCTGCTGGACCGCTACGGGTCGCTGATGAGCGAAGTCCTGGCGATGGCCGCCGACCGGCGCGACCTACTCAACCCGATCGCCGCAGCTCCCGGCTATCTCAGGGTGGAGGCGGCGTACGCCGTCGCGGCCGAGGGTGCGCTGCACCTGGAGGACGTGCTGGCGCGGCGGACCCGCATCGCGATCGAGTACTCCCACCGCGGTGTGGACTGCGCACGCGAGGTAGCCGACATCGTCGCGCCAATCCTGGGCTGGACCGCGGCCGACGTGGACCGCGAAGTGCAGACCTACACAGCGCGAGTCGAGGCCGAAGTGCTGTCCCAGACCCAGCCCGACGACGCATCCGCCGATGCCCTGCGGGCCAGCGCCCCGGAGGCACGCGCGGAGATCCTCGAGCCGGTGCCGCTGAATTAGGGGCTGCACATGAGGCGAGCGCCGCTGCCGCCCCGCGACGGGCTGGGACCGGCGCGGTTGCGGGTGCACGGCGGGCCGCTGGGCGAGGAGCTGGCCAGTAGGTTCGGTCCTGAGGTGGCCGCGAAAGCGGTCGCCGGGGAGGTCGTCGATCAGAGCGGTGCAGTGCTCGATCCCGCCACCGTGTTGCCGGCTGGCGCCGTGGTCTACCTCTACCGCGAACTGCGCGACGAGGTCGAGGTGCCCTTCGACATCCCGGTGCTCTACCAGGACGACGACATTCTGGTCGCCGACAAGCCGCACTTCCTGGCCACCATGCCGCGTGGGCGGCACGTGGCGCAGACGGCGCTGGTACGCCTGCGCCGACAGCTCGGGCTCGACGAACTCAGCCCGGCGCATCGGCTGGATCGGTTGACGGCGGGGGTGCTGCTGTTCACCAAGCGTCGCGAGCTCCGCGGGGCGTATCAGACGATGTTTGCCCGTGGCGCGGTGGACAAGACGTATCTGGCTAGGGCGGCCGTAGACCCGTGCGTCGCATTGCCGCGCGAAGTGCGCAGTCGAATCATCAAGCGTCGCGGCGACTTCCAAGCGATCGAGGAAGCCGGCGAGCCCAATGCGGTGACGTTCGTCGAGCTGTTGTCGGCCGACGGGTTGTATCGGCTGACACCGCGGACCGGTCGTACGCATCAGCTTCGGGTGCACATGGCGGCGCTAGGTCTCCCCATCTACGGGGACCCGCTGTATCCGCGAGTAATCAGCGTCGCCGACGACGATTTCTCGACGCCGTTGCAATTGCTGGCGCAGCGATTGGAGTTCGACGACCCGTTCAGCGGCGCGCGCCGCGAGTTCGTCAGCGCGCGGCGGCTGTCAGCAGCGCTCGACCCCTGGGCTGATCAGGGGAAGTTCGGGGCCGACCAGGACGTAGCCGGGTCGGGGTGACGCGGCGGGCGTGGTGGCCGGTGTGAGGCGCACCGACGAGGCCGCCGAGGTGACCGCGTTGAGCATGTGACGCGCCCAATCGGCTAGGCCGCTAGTGGTCGTCAGGTCAGCGAAGCGTCCGCTGACGAAATCTTGCAGTGTTTCCACGTCGTCCGTCCTTTGGTAAGTACCGGGCAATTCATCAACGATTGCGGAGCCCTCTTTGGCTCAAAATGTGGGCATTTGTGATCAAGGCCATCGCGGCGGGAACATGCGACTCATGTCACGTGGGCTGCAACAGTGCGCCGGCCGCACGTATTCCACGATAGGCGACCAAGGCCGACAACCCGGCAGGTACGTGTCAACACTGCGTGAACATTCGTTCTCCAAGACCGGGCGGCGGTCCGGTCCGCAGGCGATTCGCTCCTGGTTGACAATCTTCGACCTGACCGGCACCGCGACCCCGCGTGCCGACACGGACGTGGGGACCGTGCTCGGTCTCACGAGCACCCAGAACGTGTTCCTGGACAACCTGACCATCAGCGCGCCGCTGGCCCCGACCGAGACGCTGGGCAATGAGACGCTGGGAAACGCTGCTGACGGACTTGATCTCGGTTCCCAACCTGGGTGACCTGGGCACCGGCGACGTGGTGACCGATTCCACGACGCTGGCCGCCTTCCTGACCGCGTTGGATCCCGCGCTGGCGACCGAGACAGTCGACCAATTGCTCGGTCTGACTGCCAGCGGTTCCGCCGAGGCTGTCGCCAGCTCGCTGTTCGGGCTCTAGGCGACAACCTAGGTCGTCACGATCCCGACCGGGGGCTGGGCCGATACTGTGCCTAGTGCCCGTCGGCGATTATGCACAAACCGGTTGATACGCAACTGGTTTGCGATTTTCAGGACCACGGGGCTCAGGTGGGCCGTCGGCGCACCCGGTTGCGGCAATAGCCCGCCTACCGCTCGCCCCGAAAGCGAGCGATAATCGCGCGAGTCGGATGCATGAACGCGGGGCAAACGGCGGCTGAAATCGCAAAACCCGTCGGCCTTATGAAAGTCGGGCCATAATTGCCGCAGGCCGAATCTTGTTACCATGCCTCATGGATGCGAGCGATACAGCAATGCGCGCGACACGCCGGTGCGACTGACTCCGCTGACCGTCTGAAGGAATTCGATTGAAGCTCAACCGATTTAGCGCCGCACTGAGCATTCTGGTGACGGGGGTGGTGGTCCTGTCAGCATGCGGCAGTCACAACAACGCCGCCGGCGGAAGTTCGACGACGAGCGCGCCGCCGGTGAAGGTGACCTGCGGCGGTAAGGCGGAAGTGAAGGCAAGCGGCTCGACCGCTCAGAAGAACGCGATGGCCGAATTCGGCAAAGCTTTCGCGCAGGCCTGCCCGGGGCAGTCGCTGGATTACACCGCCGACGACTCCAGCGCCGGAATCAACGAGTTCCTGGAAAGCAAGAACGATTTCGCCGGTTCCGATTCCACACTGACGCGAGTCGAATATGACAAGGCCCAGCAGCGGTGTGGTTCGCCGACCTGGAACCTGCCGATGGTGATCAGCCCGATCGCGATCGCGTTCAACGTCAACGGTGTCAAGACGCTGAATCTCGATGGTTTGACCGCGGCGCAAATCTTCAACGGCCAGATCAACATGTGGAACGACGGCGCGATTCAGCTGCAGAATCTCGGCGTCCAACTCCCGAACGAGCCGATTCACGTCATATTTCGCAGCGACGAATCTGGGACCACGGACAACTTCCAGCGATATCTGGACACCGCCTCGAGGGGCACCTGGGGCTTTCCCGCGGGACGGAAGTTCAACGGCGGGGTCGGCGAGGGCGTCGTCGGCAACGACGGCGCCGCCGACAAGGTGAAAAACACCGAGGGCTCGGTCACCTATCTCGCCTGGTCGTTCGCGCAATCCGAGCATTTGAACACCGCCAGCATCATCACCTCGGCCGGCCCCGACGCGGTCGCGATCAGCCCCGAGTCGGTCGGCAAGACCATCTCTACGGCGTGGTTCATCAAGAAGGGCGACGACCTCGCCCTCGACACCATCTCGTTCTATCGGCCGAACCAGCCGGGCGCCTATCCGATCGTGCTGGCGACGTATGAGATCGTCTGCTCGAAATATCAAGACCCCAACGTGGGTCAGGCCGTGCGGGCTTTCCTGCAGAGTTCGATCGGGTCGGGTCAGCAAGGTTTGCTCAGCGCCGGGTACATTCCGATCCCGGATGAGTTCAAGCCGCGGCTGCTGAACTCGATCAACGCGATTTCATGAGATGAGGGAACGCTATGTATGAGTCTTATTGCTACCGCAGTCGGCCCGGTGTTCCCATCGTTTTCCTACGTCGATAAGCGTTCGTCATGGATTTCACGACGCTGCCGCCCGAAGTCATCTCGGCACTGATCCACTCGGGCCCAGGCTCGGAGTCCCTGGTCGACGCCGCCACCGCGTGGCGTCAGCTCGGCGCCGACCTTGAGGACGCGGCCGACAACTACACCGCGACGGTGTCGGGAATGGCCGATGCCTGGCATGGGCCGTCGGCGGCGGCGATGTCGCAGTCCGTCGCGCCATATCTGACCTGGCTTCGCACCACCTCGCAGCAGGCGCAGCAGGTCGCCGCGGCAGCGCAGGCCGCCGCGACGGCGTTCAACACCGCCAGTGCGACGGTGGTTCCGACCGCGCAGGTGCTGGCGAACCGGACGCTGTTGGCTAAATTGTTGGCCACCAACATCTTTGGCAGGAATATGCCCGCAATCGCCGCAACCGAGGCCGCCTACCAGGAAATGTGGGCCACCAACGCCGCGGCGATGACCCGGTATCAGGCCGCCTCGACCCAGGCCACCACGCTGCCGCAGTTCACGTCGCCGGTGTCGATGACGAATCCGTCGGGGCAACCCGAGCAACAGGCCCAGCAGGCTGCCGCGCAGCAGTCCTCTGCCGCCACGACCGCCGCAAATTCCGCGGCGACGACCGGGGCCACCTCGGCCGCGGCCAGCCCCGCTCCTGCAATACCGACCGCCTTCGATCCCAACGAGGGATTTGTCGGACTGGCCAACACCTACGCCAACCAGTTCATCTCGTCGGGCTTTCCGATCAACCTGCTCAGTTATCTGGCTCAAAGCCAGTCGGCGCAGGCGTTGTCGGGCGTGAGCGCCCAGGTCGGCCAGGGTGTCTCAGAAGGCGAAAATGCTCTAGGTGGTGCCGCCAGCAGCCTGGGCGGCGGCGCCGCCGGGGCGCTGGGGTCGCTGGGTGGCGGCGGGGGACTGGGGGCTCTGGGTGCGGCCGGGCTCTCTGCGCCCACCGCGGCGGCGGCAACCGGGGTTGCGGTGCCGATGGGCGGTCTGATGGCGCCGCCCGGTGCAGGGACGCTGCTGGCCACGTCGCAGACACCCGTGCAACTCGCCTCGGCGGCAACGCCGCTCGGCACTGGTGCAACTCCGGGGACCTCGATGATGCCGCCGCTGATGGCACCGCCGATTTCGCCGGGCAGCGGCTGGCGCAAGCGCAAGGCTCAGAAGTACGAGGACATTTCGATCGGCGCCGAGCTCAAGGGCAACGTGATGAAGCCGCCGCCGTCGGCGGGATGACCCCGAAACCGTCTGCAGCTGAACATAATTCGATGATCCTGTGGTCAGGCTCCGGTGTGCCGCGGGCAGAATGCGGCGATGCTCACGCCGACGAAGAATCCTGCATGGTAGCCGTCGAGGCCGCTCTGCTGCATGACGTCGTTCGCGACATCGCTTGATGCTCTACCGCTGTCGAGTGCGTCGCAGACCTGGTGTCCGGCGACCACTGCCGCTTGCCCGGACGCGAACGTGATCTGCTTGGACTCCAATGCTTTCAAGAAACTGGCATCGACCGCATCGGCACCCGCGCAGGGCGCGGTGATCGCTACGACGCTGAGTGGGAGCATCAGGGCCAGGCCGATCACAACTGATCGCACAGGATTGAGCAAGCGCACTCGGGTGGTCGTCCTTTCTCATCCGGTCCGCTGAGCAGAACGCGCGAGTATTACGGCAGCACGCAGAGTGACTGTCAGTGCGATCATTGCATGCTGCGGCCGGACTTTTGAACCGCGCGGCGCAGCCACGACCGGCAACCCTGAACGTTAACCGAATGGCCATTCCCTGGGCATTCAACGTTGGCAGGAGGGGCACCAATACGCCACCCGTTCTCCGCTGTCGTCCCAGCGGATCGGCGTGCCACAGCGACGGCAACTTTCACCGCGACGGCCATACACCCAGACCTGCCGTCCAGGCCTGGTATCGCCGGTGGTGCATCGGTTTGCGCGTAACCGATTGACCCACAACATGTCGCGTGCGCGGACTGCCAGACGGCGCGGATCGGCGATCGCGCTCACCGGAGCGGTGGGCAGATGTCCGCTGAGGAAGCACAACTCGTTGCAGAAGACGTTGCCGACGCCGGCCATCACCCGCTGGTCGAGCAATGCCTGGGCGATCGGTCGATCGGGGTCCGCGATCAGATTGGCGGCGGCCACATCCGCGTCCCAGTCGTCACCGAGCAGATCCGGCCCCAAGTGGCTGATTGCGTCCTCGTCTTGGCCGCGTTCCAGGATCTCCAGCACGCCCAGGTCGATACCGATCGCACGAACATCGTTGGTGTCTAAAATAATTCGCGCTCGGTAATCCACCCGCCGGCTCGTCGACGTGATCCGCCAGGCGCCGTCCATTTTCAGATGCGAATGGATGCTCGCCGGTCCGACACGGATGAACAGATGCTTGCCGCGGCTGCACACCTCGTCGACGACCTCGCCGGTCAGGTCGACGGTGGCGTAGCGCGGGACGCGCACATCGCAGCGCGTCAGCGTCTGCCCGAGCAGGGCCGTCCGCAGTTTGTCTGCGGTACGGAACACGGTGTCGCCCTCTGGCATGGTTACCGCAGCCGAAGTCCGCGCGGGGTGCGGGCGAAGCCGGCGTCGGTCAGGGCCGTGACCACACTCGGCGGTACTTCCGGTGCCAGCACTGATGCGCTGTTGATCCGCTCGATCAAGATCGAGTTGACCTGCCTGGCCGCGACGAGATCGGCGAGCGCGGCCGCCGCGGCGTGGTTGGCGTCGTCGTCGGCGGCGAAGCTCAGCATCGATTTGCCGCCGCGCTCGAGGAACCAGACCAGCTCGCCATCGACCAGCACGACGAGCGCACCCGCTTTGCGGCCCGGCCGCGCGGCCCCGTCGTCGGCCGACCGCGAGGGCCAGGGCAGTGCGGCGCCGTAGGGATTGGCGGGGTCGGCGGCGGCGAGCACCACGGCGCGGTATTCGGGCCGCTCCGGGTCGACGCCGTCGAGGTAACTGCGCAGCCGGTCGACGGTGGATGCCACCGCGAATTGGGCCCCGCCGAGGGACTCGACAAAGTAGCCGCGCTGGCAACGGCCCGCGTCTTCGAACGCCGTCAGCACCTTGTAGAGCATGGCGAAGCCCCCAGGCACGCCTTCAGCGGCGACCGCGCCTTTGGTCAGGACGCCATGCCGGTTCAACAGCAGCTCCGCCTGATGGTGGGCGCGGGTGGTGGAGTCGGGCTCGGGCGTAGGCAGTGCCGACCAGCGGCCGGCGACGGTGGGATCGGCGGCCCGCGCCTGCGGGTTGGCGACGCTGTAGCGACTCAGCCGCGGGGTGCGCTTGCCGCGACCCGGCCGGTGGGCCGGCGGCGAGCGCTTGCGACCCGGCGCACCCGACAGCATCGCCCGCACCGGCGCGAACGTGTCGCCGGTAACCCAGCCGGCCCAGATCAACTCCCACAGCGCGGTCTTGAGCTCGGCCTCGCTGACACCCTGCTGTGTCAGCTGTCGGAAGAAGAACGCCCCGCCGCCGGCCAGCATGTCCAGGATCGCCCGATGGACCGCGGTGAACTCCATCTCCGACCCAACGGCCAGCGTCAACGGGGCGGCGTCGGCGGAGTGGAATGCGATCCAGCCGTCGCTGCCCGAGATCGATCCCGCCCCCGACCACAGCACCTCTCCGGAGGCCAACAGCTCGTCGAGCAGCGCGGGCGAGTAGTCGCGGACTCGCGGCGCCAACACCAGCGATTCGATCGCGGACGCGGGCAGTTGGACGCCGGCGATCTGATCGATGACCGCGAGCAGGCCGTCGAGTCCATAGTTGGGCGGCGAGCCGGTACCGACACCGTGCCAGGCCGGCAGGAACCGCGCATAGGCGCTGGTACTGACCGGCTCCACCTGTGCCCGCAGCGCAGCCAGCGATCTGCGGCGCAGGATTCGCAGTACCTCGGCGTCGCACCACTGATCGCCGAGCGCATCGGTGGAGAACTCACCACGAACCAGCTTCCCGTCGGCGGCCAGTCGGCCCAGCACGTCGGCGGCGACCCGCAGCCCCAACCCGAATCGCGTCGCGACGTCGGTGGTGGTGAACGGCGCGTGGGTACGCGCGTAGCGGCTGATCAGCTCGCCGAGGGGATCTGCGACGGCCGCGGTGAAGCTGGCCGGCACGCCCACCGGCACCGCCACCCCGACGCCGTCGCGCAGCCGGCCGATGTCCTCGATCGCCACCCACCAACTTCCACCGGCGAACGACACCGGTAGCGCACGCTTGGCGGCGTACAGCGCTTCCAGCCAGCCGCCGACATCGGCGCCGCCGGCGCGGGCCGCTACCTCGTCGGTGGTCAACGGGCCGAGCAGCCGCAGCAGGTCGGCGACCCCTTCGGCGTCGCGGGCGGCGCGATCAGGTGACAGGTGCTGCAGCTGCCGGCCGGTGCCGGCGACCACCTCTGGGTCGAGCAGCTCGCGCAGCTCGACGCGGCCCAGCAGCTCGGCCAGCAAGGTCGGATCGAGCGACAGCGCGGCGGCGCGCCGCTCGGCGAGCGGGCTGTCGCCCTCGTACATGAACGCGCCGACATAGCCGAACAGCAGCGATGCGGCGAACGGCGACGGGGTGGCGGTCTCGGTCTCGACGACGCGGATCTTGCGCGCGGCGATATCACCCATCAACCCGGCCAGCGTCGGCACGTCGTAGACGTCCTGCAGGCATTCGCGGACCGTCTCCAGCACGATCGGAAAATCCGGGTACTTGCGAGCCACGTCGAGCAGCTGGGCCGCCCGCTGGCGTTGATGCCACAGCGGCGATCGCTTGCCGGGATGGCGGCGCGGCAGCAGCAAGGCACGCGCGGCGCATTCCCGGAACCGGGACGCGAACAGCGCTGATCCGCCTACTTCCGCGGTGACGATCGGATCGATCTCGTCGGCATCGAACACGAACAGCTCGGCACCCGGCGGTGAGTCGGTGCCGGTGTCTGAGATGGTGTCGGGCAGCCGCACCACGATGCCGTCGTCGGACGCGGTCGGCTTCTCGTCGATGCCGTAGCGGTCGCGCAGTCGTCGGCCCACGGCCAGCGCGAGCGGACCGTGTACCCGTAGACCGTAAGGCGAGTGCAAGATCACCCGCCAGTCGCCCAGCTCGTCGCGAAACCGCTCCACCAGCAGCGTCGCATCGGTGGGCACCACGTTGGTCGCCGAGCGCTGATCATCCAGCAGCCGCCACAAGTTCTCGGTGGCATAGTCGTTGAATCCGAGCTCGGCGCAACGGCTTTCGAACGGACCTCGTTCCAGCGCGGCCAATTCTCCGGTGAATGCGCCGACCGCGCGGCCGAGTTCGGCGGGTCGCCCCGAATCGTCGCCCCGCCAGAACGGCAACCGGGCCGGCTCGCCGGGCGCGGGAATCACCAGCACCCGGTCGTGGGTGATCTCGGTGATCCGCCAACTGGTGGCGCCCAGCGCGATGACGTCGCCCGGGCGCGATTCGTACACCATCTCCTCGTCGAGTTCACCGACGCGAGAGGGCGACTCGGAGTCGGTGGCGAGATAGACGGTGAACAGTCCACGGTCGGGGATCGCGCCGCCCGAGGTGACGGCGAGGCGTTGCGCCCCCGGCCGGGCGGTGACGGTGCCGTTGTCGCGGTCGTAGACCAGGCGGGGCCGCAACTCGGCGAACTCGGTCGACGGATACTTACCCGACAGCAGGTCCAATGTCGCTTCGAAGGCACTGTGCGGCAATGTCGCAAACGGCGCGCTCCGCCGCACCGAATCGAACCAGCGGTCGACGTCGAGCGGTTCGAGCGCCGACGCGGCCACGGTGTGCTGCGCCAGGATGTCGAGCGGATTCGTCGGCACCTTCATGGTCTCGATCTGCCCGGTAAGCATCCGTTGCACGGTCACCGCGCAGCCGATCAGATCGGTGCGGTGCTTGGGGAACAGCACGCCCTGTGAAATCTCGCCGACCTGGTGTCCGGCGCGGCCAATACGCTGCAGACCGGACGCCACCGACGGCGGCGACTCCACCTGAATGACCAGGTCGACCGCCCCCATATCGATGCCGAGCTCCAGGCTGGAGGTCGCTACCACCGCCTTGAGCCGACCGGACTTGAGGTCCTCCTCGACGATCGCCCGCTGCTCCTTGCTGACCGAACCGTGGTGGGCGCGGGCCAGCAACGTCGGGGCGCCATAGGTTTGGCCGCTGCCCAACAGATGCGCCGGGGCGCCGCCGGCGACTTTGGGGTTGGGATCGTCGGACAGCGTCGCGCCCGTGCGTTCGGCGTGAATCTCGTTGAGCCGGGCGGTCAGCCGCTCGGCCAGCCGCCGCGAGTTCGCGAAGACGATCGTTGAGTTGTGTGCTTCGACCAGGTCGACCAATTGCGCCTCGACATCCGGCCAGATGCTGCCGTTTTCGAGGTTAGCCATGTCGGGGATCGGGACCTGCACCGCCAGCTCGAAGGTCTTTGCCGCGGGCGGAGAGACGATGGTGGTGGGAGCGGCCCCCGACAGGAAGCGGGCCACTTCCTCGGCTGGACGGACGGTCGCGGACAGGCCGATTCGCTGGGCCGGCTTGGGCAACATGTCGTCGAGCCGCTCGAGCGACAACGCCAGGTGCGCGCCGCGTTTGGTGCCCGCGATGGCATGCACCTCGTCGACGATCACGGTTTGGACGCCGGCCAACGTCTCCCGGGCCGCCGAGGTCAGCATCAGAAACAGCGACTCGGGTGTGGTGATCAGCACGTCCGGTGGATGACTGATCAACTGCCGGCGCTGGGCCGGTGGCGTGTCGCCGGATCGCAGGCCCACGGTGATCTCCGGCGGGGGTTGACCCTTCTGCGCAGCGACGCGCGCCATGCCGGCCAGCGGCGTGCGCAGGTTGCGTTCGACGTCGACGGCCAGTGCCTTCAGCGGTGAGATGTAGAGGACGCGCGTGCCGGGCTCGCGTTCGGTGCGGGGGGCGCTCGCCAGTGCGTCGATCGCCCACAGGAACGCGGCGAGCGTCTTGCCCGAGCCGGTCGGGGCGATGACGAGGGTGTTGTGACCGTCGGCGATCGCCGACCAGGCGTCGGCTTGCGCCGGGGTGGGCGCGGCGAAGGTACCCGTGAACCAGTCACGAGTGACGACGCTGAACCGCGCCAGTGCATCCGACGGTTTACCGGGTAGGTGGCTCACCCAGCCATCATGACAACCGGGTCTGACATTGCGGTGTCAGCGCTGGTCGGGCGCGACTGCCTTGGCCAACTGCTCGGGAATGTTCTTGACCCGGGTGATCGCGTCGAGCAGCGAATGCGCGCAAGCGTCGCTCAGCTGGCCCGCGTCGGTTTCCGGATGAATGATGCGTTGCCGGCACACCTCGAACGTCAGCGCCAGCCAGCCGTGAATGACGATCCGCAGGTCGCGCTCGACCTCCGGTTCGAGCTGACCGCCCGAACCGTCCACCTCGACGATGCGGCTCATGATGTGTTCCATCTGGCGGTCTTTGGCCTCGTCGTCGATACCGAGCAGCACCGGATCGGAACGGCCCAGCCCGACGTAGGCCGCCCACGCCGCGTGCGGGTGCTCCTGGTGGTACTGCATGTAGGCGAGAACGCCGCCGCGCACCTCTTCGAACAGATTTTGACCGGGGGCCGGGGGCGTGTTGGTGGTTTCGAAGAGCTGGTCAGCCTGCCCCTTGACCACGGCCGCGAAGAATGCGCGCTTGTCCGGGAAGTAGTGGTACATCAAAGCTCGCGAGACGCCGGCGCGCTCCGCGATCTCGTCGATGCGCACCTCGTCATAGGGCCGTTGACCGAAGACTTCTGCGCCCAACGCGAGCAGCTCGGCTCGGCGATCATCCGGTGACAACCGGCGCCTCGGCGTTCGCATACAGCAGACTGTACTTGGCGATTCTTTGCGCAGGCCCGCAACGCTCTGTAAGGCCTGCAAACTTATCGTTCGACGAGCATGGGTCAGCGACAGGAAAGAATCCGGTGCTAGTCGCGGTGCCGTAGTCGGACGTCTACCGTGTGTTCGAGTCCTCAGCGAATTTTCGAATGATCGGCTGAGGCGTCTGTGCGCTCTAGATGGCAGGAGCGAACCCACGACGGCGGGGACTCCGATAAGGAGCGGGACCGCCTGCTGTTCGAGCCGGGCCGGTTGGGATTGTTCGTGATCGGTATCGCGGCGGCGACAGTCATAATTCGGCGCGGCGCGCCGGCACGTGTGCTGGGTGACGCCGAACACGCCTGAGCTGGTTTGCCGCCCGCATTGCGCTGGGTATATGCGGGTCACGCAGGGGGGCGCGGGACAGCGACAGAGGATCTCGGATGCACACACAACAGAGCCACTCGACGGGTGATCGCCTGGGCCAGGTGGACCACGAAGTACACCACGCCATCCGTTATGCCGTATTGGCGGCCGCGGCCGGCGTCGGCTATCTCGTCCTCGCCGCGCTGTGGGACAGCACGTGCAAGGGTGCGATGTCGGTCGACACCGCCGCGTGTGGCGCCCCGCAGCTGACCGTCCTGGCCTTCGGTGGACCGCTGATCCTGTTTGCCACCGGGGTGTGGGCGTTCGTACGCACCTACCGGGTGTGGCGCAATCAGGGCACCTGGTGGGCCTGGCAGGGCGCCGGCTGGGTGCTGATGGTCCTGACGTTCGTCACGCTGACGATGGGCGCACCCATCGCGGCGCCGGTGCTCGCCGGATAATCTGGGTTCTGGCTCTCGTCGGTCGGATCGGCTGGTTTGACAGTCGGCTCCGTGGGTACCTGCTCTGAACCGACGCTGAGCTCTAGAGGCGGACTGTCCGCGGGTCATCCGATCATGTCGACACCATCACGAATGCGATGAGAAGATGCCCACTGCGATCAACCCGAGTATCACCAGGTGGAGATCATGACTAACCAGCTCGAGCGCGAGGGTAATGTCGGTCAAACTATGCCGGGAGGTCCGATGACGGTTGCTGCGAAAACCGCGAAAGATCAGCAACGCGGCGATCGCGCGATCGAGCTGCGGGTGGCGGCGACGCTGGAGAACCTCGCGGTCTTACGGACGCTGGTCGGTGCCGTCGGTACCTTCGAGGACCTCGACTTCGACGCCGTCGCCGATCTTCGGCTGGCGGTCGACGAGGTGTGTACGCGATTGATTCGTTCGGCCGTGCCCAATGCCACTCTCGAGATCGTGATCGACCCGCACGCCGACAAACTTCGAGTCGAGGCATCGACGACGTGCGCTACCGAAGACGTGGTATCGCCGGGCAGCTTCAGCTGGCACGTCCTGACGTCGCTGGCAGATGACGTCCAGACGTTCAAGAGCGGCAATGGCATTGTCGGTGTTGCATTGACCACCCGACGGGCGGGCTCTCACACGTGACAGCGCGAGCTGTCGGCGGTTCCAAGTCTTCTCGGCCCAACGAATACGCTGACGTTCCCGACATGTTTCGCGAGTTGGCGACTCTCGACGCGAAGTCGTCGGATTTCCAGCGCCACCGCGACAAGATCGTCGAGCGTTGCCTACCGCTGGCCGACCACATCGCCCGCCGTTTCGAGGGCCGTGGCGAACCGCGTGACGATCTAGTACAGGTGGCCCGTGTCGGGTTGGTGAACGCGGTGGCGCGGTTCGACGTCGAAACCGGTTCGGATTTCGTCTCGTTCGCAGTGCCGACCATCATGGGCGAGGTTCGTCGTCACTTCCGTGACAACAGCTGGTCGGTCAAAGTCCCGCGTCGGCTCAAAGAACTGCACCTGCGGTTGGGCACCGCCACCGCCGACCTCTCGCAGCGGCTGGGACGCGCGCCCACCGCCACCGAGCTGGCGCAGGAACTCGACATGGACCGGCTCGAGGTCATCGAGGGCTTGGTGGCGGGAAGCTCCTACAACACGCTGTCGATCGACAGCGGCGGCGGTAGCGGCGGTGACGAAGAGGCCCGAGCCATTGCCGACACCCTCGGCGATGTCGACAACGGCCTGGAGCGGATCGAGAACCGCGAAGCACTGCGACCGCTGCTCGAGGGCCTACCGGAGCGCGAGCGAACGGTGCTCGTGCTCAGGTTTTTCGAATCGATGACGCAGACCCAGATCGCCGAGCGGGTCGGCATCTCGCAGATGCACGTCTCGCGGTTGCTGGCGAAGTCGCTGTCCCGGCTACGGGACGAGCTGGAATAACTGGTTCTGGTCCGGGTCGTCGTTGTCGACGTCCGGCATCGCGTGCACCGATGTGCTCATCGGCAGCGCGTGCGCGGGGTCGCAGATTCGGAGCAGCCGCGATACCGCCTTACTCGGCACCACAGCCCAGCGCAGGTTGGCGCCGGCGCACCTGACGTTGATCAGGTGTAGCGCCGAAAAGCCAGCCGTGCCAAAGAATTCCAGGCCGCTCAGATCGACGACCAGTGGAGTGGAATCGCTGATGCACAGGTCGAAGTAGTCGGCGAACTGAGTGGCGTTGGACGCATCGAGCTCACCCTGAGCGGTGACAATCACCCGGCCGTCTTCCCACCTCGCGCTGAAGCGCGCGGAGTGGTTTTCCCAGGCGGGCGGTGGGAATGCCGCATCGGCTCCTCGAACCGGCGCAGCGGTGGTTGTAAATACAGCAGACATGGTGTGACTCCATCAGTCGACTATGCGTTCTGTGGATCACGTCAAGCGGAATAAGTGCCGCGCGCGAGGAAAGCCCGGGAGAACAGACTCCCCTTACGTCAATTAACGCTGTTCCTGCGGCTGGAAACTCAACCTGGCTAAGACACTACTCCCGAGTACTGGCTGACGACAACGTTTAAGACGCTTTCTAAGAAAGCCTGGTCAGCGACGTGAAGCACCGGCTTCAGTCCGAATCATGTTCGCGCGCAACGATTGTCGCAGCGAATCGCCGGACCGACGCGACCGCCGCGTCGGCCGCGTCGCCGTGACCGGGACGCGCCCGCCCGGTGACCCCTCCGGTCGCCGGGTCCAGCGTCACTTCGGCGAGCAGCTCACCGGTCGTGGGCTCGCACACCGCCCACGAGTACCGCGCGTCAGAGAGCCATGCGGCGTCGCTATGCGCGACATGGTCGGGATCGCTGACACCGAGAGCGGCCAGGGCGGGACGATCGTCGATACGGTCGTCGGCGCGCAGGCCGCGCAAATACCACTGGCCGGCGTTGATCTCGATGGGTTCGATGTCCGGCTCCTCCTCGGGCCGCTCCGGCGGCCCGCATTGTCGCCGGACGGGGTTCGATGTCCGGCTCCTCCTCGGGCCGCTCCGGCGGCCCGCATTGTCGCCGGACGGGGTTCGATGAGCCGCGCTACTTGATCTCGGCGAGCACCGTGCCCTGCGTGATCGCGGCGCCGGGCTCCACAGCCAGACCCGTGATAACGCCGTCCTTGTGCGCGGTGACCGGGTTCTCCATCTTCATGGCTTCCAGCACCACGACGAGGTCGCCGGACGAAACCTGTTGTCCCTCTTCGACGGCCACCTTCACCACGGTGCCCTGCATCGGAGCGGTCACCGCGTCACCGGACGCTGCGGCGCCGCCGGCAGCACCACGCTTGCGCGGCTTCGGCTTCTTGCGGATCGCGCCGACCGAGTCGGTCGCGGGACCGCCACCGCCGCCCAGCGCCAAGTCACCCGGCAGCGACACCTCGAGGCGGCGACCGCCAACCTCGACGACGACCGTCTGCCGAGGCGACGCGTCGTCCTCGATCGGCTCCCCGCCGGTGAACGGCTCGATGGTGTTGTCCCACTCGGTCTCGATCCAGCGGGTGTGCACGCTGAAGCCGTTGTCGTCGCCGATGAACGCCGGGTCGGACACTACGGCCCGATGGAACGGGATGACAGTGGCCAGTCCCTCGACGTGGAACTCGGCTAGCGCGCGACGCGACCGCGCCAGCGCCTCCTCGCGGGTGGCGCCGTAGACGATGAGCTTGGCCAGCATCGAGTCGAACTGGCCGCCGATCACCGAACCGGCCTCCACGCCGGAGTCCAGCCGCACGCCGGGCCCGCTGGGAGTCTCGTACTTGGTCACCGGGCCGGGGGCCGGCAGGAAGCCGCGTCCGGCGTCCTCGCCGTTGATCCGGAACTCGATCGCGTGCCCGCGGGGCGTCGGGTCCTCGGTGAGCTCCAGCTTCTCGCCGTTGGCGATCTTGAACTGCTGCAGCACCAGGTCGATGCCGGCAGTCTCCTCGGTGACCGGGTGCTCGACCTGCAGGCGGGTGTTGACCTCGAGGAATGAGATCAGGCCGTCCTGGCCGACCAGATACTCGACGGTGCCGGCGCCGTAGTAGCCGGCCTCCTTGCAGATCCGCTTGGCGGACTCGTGGATCTCCTTGCGCTGCGCGTCGGTCAGGAACGGCGCAGGCGCCTCCTCGACCAGCTTCTGGAAGCGGCGTTGCAGCGAGCAGTCGCGGGTACCGGCGACGATGACGTTGCCGTGCTGGTCGGCGATCACCTGGGCCTCGACGTGGCGCGGCTTGTCCAAGTAACGCTCGACGAAGCATTCCCCGCGACCGAAGGCGGCGACGGCCTCGCGGGTCGCCGACTCGAACAGCTCGGGGATCTCCTCGATGGTGCGCGCAACCTTCATGCCGCGGCCACCACCGCCGAACGCCGCCTTGATCGCGATCGGCACGCCGTACTCCTTGGCGAAGGCGACGACCTCGTCGGCGTTCTTCACCGGGTCCGGGGTGCCGGGCACCAGCGGCGCCTGTGCCTTGGCGGCGATGTGACGCGCGGTGACCTTGTCACCGAGGTCGCGGATGGACTGCGGGCTCGGCCCGATCCAGATCAAGCCGGCGTCGAGCACCGCCTGGGCGAAGTCGCCGTTCTCCGACAGGAAGCCGTAACCCGGGTGGATCGCGTTGGCGCCGGACTTCTCCGCGGCCTCGAGGATCTTGCCGAAGTCCAGGTAGGACTCCGCCGAGGTCTGACCGCCCAGGGCGAAGGCCTCGTCCGCCAGCTTCACGTGAGGAGCGTCGGCGTCGGGCTCGGCGTAAACCGCCACGCTGGGCAGTCCCGCGTCCTTGGCCGCGCGGATGACCCGCACCGCGATCTCACCGCGGTTGGCGACAAGAACTTTCGAGATCGTCGAGCTGGCGTGACTGGCCACTTCGCCTCCTGATGCGCACGTCTTCGTGTTGTCTAAGAGAAATTCTTACAAGTCGTTTCGGAGGTAGCTTATGCGGCGCGCCGTGAGCGAGTAGACCCGGTGTCTACTTCGCCGTCGACTCGCGCACTCGGCGCTTGATTCTGGCCAGCATCCCCGACATTCCGCGCAGCCGTAGCGGGCTGATCAGTTCTGCCAGACCAAGATCGGTATAGAAGTCGTCGGGCACCGCAAGGATGTCGGCGGCGGGCTGCTCGTCGAGACCGGCGGCGAGAATCGACGCGAAACCGCGCGTGGTCGGAGCCTCGGCAGGGGCGCTGAAATACAGCCGGACCCGGTCCGGATCGTCGGCGTCGACATGAAGGAACAGCGGTGATTGGCACTCGGGCACCGGCTCCATCGCCGCCTCTTCGAGGTCGGCGGGCAACGGCGGCAGATCGTCGGCGAACTCCAGCAGCAGCTTGAGCTTGTCCTGCCCCTGAACCTCGCCAAAGTCGGCGACGACCTCGGCCAGCGGCGCGGGCATGCTCATCAGGCGGGAACGGCGCCGGGGCTTTCACCCGCGACGATCGGCACTCGCACGGCGTTACCCCACTCGGTCCACGAGCCGTCGTAATTGCGCACACCCGGGATGCCCAGCAGATGCGTCAGCACAAACCAGGTGTGGCTGGACCGCTCGCCGATACGGCAGTACACGATTGTCTTGTCGTCCGGCTCGATGAACCCGTACAGCTGCTCCAGCTCGTCGCGGCTGCGGAAGCGGCCACTGTCGTCGGCGGCCTTGGCCCAAGGGATCGATCGGGCCGTGGGAATGTGGCCCGCGCGCAACGCGCCCTCTTCGGGGTAGTCGGGCATGTGGGTGCGTTTGCCGGTGTACTCGTCGGGGGAGCGCACGTCGATCAGCGGCCCGCTGCCCAACGCGGCCAGGACATCATCCTTGTAGGCACGAATCGGTGCGTCGTTGCGCTGCACGACGGGATAACCCGACGACGAGCGGCTCGGCACGTCCAGCGTGGTGTCGCGGCCGTCGTGGATCCACAGGTCGCGTCCGCCGTTGAGCAGCCGGACGTCGGGGTGGCCGAACAGCGTGAAGACCCACAGCGCGTACGCCGCCCACCAGTTGCTCTTGTCGCCATAGATCACGACGGTGTCGTCGCGCGAAATGCCTTTGCGATCCATCAGTTCCGCGAACTGCTTGCCGTCGATGTAGTCGCGCACCCGCGGGTCGTTGAGGTCGGTGTGCCAGTCGATCTTGACCGCTCCCGGGATGTGGCCGACATCGTAGAGCAGTACGTCTTCGTCGGACTCCACGATCGCCAGACCCGGCCGGCCCAGATTGCCGGCCAGCCAGTCGGCCGTCACCAGCCGTTCTGGGTGGGCGTAAGCACTCAGCGTCGGGCTGGGATCTGCGGGTAGCGGCACACCGCGAGCCTACCTGGCAATCCGCCGTCAGCTTTCACCGCGAGATCGACGTTATGCGGCCCCGCACTCGCACTTTTCCTGCAAAACGTCGATTTAAAGGGGTGTCGGATGCGGATGCCACGATGCTGCCGTGCGGGACGTCTTCGTTGGGAGCCAAGCGGTGGCGGCCGGTCGGCTGACCCGACATGAATTGCAGCGCTGGTACCGCCCGATCTACCGCGGAGTGTATGTCCCCAAAGCACACGAGCTGTCGCTACGGGATCGAACTCTCGGGGCATTGCTGGCTTGTCCGGGACCGGCGGTGGTGAGCGGAAAGGCGGCGTCGGCCCTGCACGGCGCCAACTGGATCGCATCGGAGACGCCCGTAGAGCTGCTCGCCCGGGCTGTGCGGCCACAACGCGGCCTGCTGGTACGCAACGAACGCCTGGCCGATGACGAAATCACGGTGGTCGCAGGCATTCCCGTGACGACGCCGGCCCGTACGGCGTTCGACATCGGAAGACACCTGCCACGCGATGAGGCGGTGGCACGGCTCGATGCCTTGATGTATGCAACACCCTTTTCGGTGGACGACGTGCTGCGGTTGGCCCAGCGTTATCCGCGCGCTCGCGGGCTGCGCCGACTACGAGCGGTACTGCCGCTTGTCGACGGTGGCGCGGCATCGCCGAAGGAAACCTGGTTGCGGTTGCTGTTGATCGACGCGGGATTTCCTCGCCCGGTTACCCAGATTCCGGTATCCGACGGATGGCGACCCGTCCGGATCCTCGATATGGGTTGGGAGCAAC
Source organism: Mycobacterium paraterrae (assembly GCF_022430545.2). Taxonomy (NCBI): domain Bacteria; kingdom Bacillati; phylum Actinomycetota; class Actinomycetes; order Mycobacteriales; family Mycobacteriaceae; genus Mycobacterium; species Mycobacterium paraterrae. The sequence continues at coordinate 3,291,264 of NZ_CP092488.2, forward strand.
TCAAGATGGCCGCCGAATACGACGGCGATCAACACCGGACGAACCGCAGGCAGTATGTGAGAGACATTCGCTGTATGCAAACCTTGCAGCGGCTGGGCTGGATCGTCGTGCGGGTTGTCGCCGAGGACCGGAAGTCCGACATCGTCAAACGAGTAGACGATGCGTTCAAACTGCGTGGCATTACGTGAGATTGACGTGTTGCAGCGATGTTCTCGCGCTTTGCCTGCGAAACGTCGATTTCACCGTCCGACCGGATTGGCGGCCCACAGTTCGGCAATCGACACGCCAACCCGTTGCAGCAGCGCTCTGGTGTGCGGCAGGCTCAGGCCGATGACGTTGGACGGGTCGCCGTCTATTCGGTCGACGAACCAGCCGCCAAGGCCGTCGATCGTGAACGCGCCAGCAACGGCGAGGGATTCACCGGTCGCCAGATAGGCCTCGAGGTCTGCCGGGTCGGGTTCGGCGAAATGCACGGTGGTGGCGAAGGATTCGGATGCCTGCGTGGTCAGGCCGTCGGCCAGCCGGACCAGGCAGTGTCCGGTGTGCAGCTGGCCGGACCGGCCGCCCATCGACTGCCATTCGCGCCGGGCCGCGTCGATGGACTCGGGTTTGCCGACCAGCCTGCCGTCGATGTAGAGCATCGAATCACAGCCGACCACAACACAATTCGCGGCGACCTCCGCGTCGAGCAGCGTGACGACGTGTTCGGCCTTCGCTTCGGCGAGATGGCGAACCACGTCGCCGGGAGCGGCATCGGCGCCTAATGCGGCGATGATGGCGTCCTCGTCCACCCCGGACACCACGACCAGCGGATCGACACCGGCCTGCCGCAGTACGCGGCGGCGACCCTCAGACGCCGAAGCTAATACGAGTCTGGTCAACGGCCCCGCATGTGGGTTCGCTGCACCAGCGTCAGGCGCTGCCAGCTATGCACCGCGTACCGCAGCTTGTCGACGGGCAGACCCCACCGGGAGAACTCCGGTTCGCCCTGGATCCCGGGGCCACTCGACGCGCTGGCCAGCACGGTGACCAGCGCGGCCACCTCGTCGTCGGTCGGGTTGCCCTTGAGCACCTCGATGTGCGGCACGTGCGCCGCGTTCTCGTCGGCGTCCGCAGGAGCCTGATCGTTCGTCTCGTTCCCGTCACTCACTGCGTTCGTTCCGCTCACTCGACTCACAGGGGCTTGATCGTTCGTCTCGTTCCCGTCACTCACTGCGTTCGTTCCGCTCACTCGACTCACAGGGGAATGTTCCCGTGCTTCTTCGGCGGCACCTGAGCGATCTTGCGCTCGAGCAACCGCAGCGCGGTCCCGATGTAGCCGCGGGTGTGCGAGGGCGGAATCACCGCGTCCACATAGCCCCGCTCGGCGGCGATGTACGGGTTGACCAGAGTGTCCTCGTACTCCTGCTGCAACTGCAGCCGCAGCGCGTCGACGTCCTCACCGTTTTCGGCGGCTTCCTTGAGCTTCTGGCGGTAGACGAAGCCGACCGCGCCCGACGCGCCCATGACCGCGATCTGCGCCGTCGGCCACGCCACGTTGACGTCGCAGCCCATGTCCTTGGATCCCATGACGCAGTACGCGCCGCCGTAGGCCTTACGGGTGATGACGGTGATCTTGGGGACGGTGGCCTCGCCGTAGGCGTACAGCAGCTTGGCTCCGCGACGGATGATGCCGTTGTATTCCTGGCCGGTGCCCGGCAGGAAGCCCGGCACGTCGACCAGCATGACCACCGGGATGTTGAAGCAGTCGCAGGTCCGCACGAAGCGCGCGGCCTTCTCGGAGGCGTTGATATCCAGGCAGCCGGCGAACTGGGTGGGCTGGTTGGCGACGATCCCGACCGTCCGGCCCTCGATGCGGCCGAACCCGACGACGATGTTCTGGGCGTAGCCCTCCTGGATCTCGAGGAACTCGTCCTCGTCGAGGATTCGCCTGATCACCTCGTGCATGTCATAGGGCTGGTTGGCCGAGTCCGGAATCAGCGTGTCGAGCTCGAGGTCTTCCTCGGTCAGGTTGTCCTCGATGGCGCCCTCGGGGACGGCAAAGGGGTAGCGAGGCGGGTCGGTGAAGTTGTTCGGCGGCAAGTAGCTGAGCAAATCGCGGACATAGTCCAGCGCGTCCTGTTCGCCCGAGGCGACGTAGTGCACCGTGCCGGACTTGGCCATGTGGGTGTGCGCGCCACCCAGCTCCTCCATCGTGACGTCCTCACCGGTCACGGTCTTGATGACGTCCGGTCCGGTGATGAACATCTGGCTGGTTTGGTCGACCATGATGACGAAGTCGGTGAGCGCAGGGGAGTAGACGTGGCCACCCGCCGCGGCACCCAGGATCAGCGAGATCTGCGGGATGACGCCGGAGGCCAGGATGTTGTTGCGGAAGATCCGGCTGTAGAGGCCGAGCGAGACGACGCCTTCCTGGATGCGCGCGCCGGCGCCGTCGTTGATGCCGATCAGCGGGCGGCCGGTCTTGATGGCCAGCTCCTGGACCTTGACGATTTTCTCGCCGTAGACCTCGCCGAGGCTGCCACCGAACACCGTGGCGTCCTGACTGAAGACGCAGACGTCGCGGCCGTCGATCGTGCCGTAGCCGGTGACGACCCCGTCGCCGAGCGGGCGGTTCTTCTCCAGCCCGAAGTTGGTGCTGCGGTGGCGGGCCAGCGCGTCGAGTTCGACGAACGATCCCTCGTCAAGCAAAGCGTAAATGCGTTCGCGGGCGGTGAGTTTGCCCTTTTCGTGCACCCGCTCGACGGCGGCTTCACCAACGGGGTGCAATGACTCCTCGCTGCGCTTGCGGAGTTCGGCGAGCTTGCCCGCGGTGGTGTGGATGTCGATGTGGTGCTCTGCGCGTGCCTCAACTTCAACGTCGGACTCGGAGGTGCTCGTCATGGTGAGAGATCTTAGCGGTCCCTTAAATTGTGGCGGTCCCAGCACCGGCGGCGTGGCGTGAGTCTTGAAAGTTGGACTTTTGTTCTATAAACCCAGCAAAGGTAATCTGCGTCACTTAAACCTTGTTTGTCCCGGTGGGATCAGGGTTCGGAGGAATGCCGGTGAAGTCGGAAGGCGCGCGCCTGGTTCGGCAGTGGTGGAACGAACCGGGCGACTACACCTGGGTTGTCGACTTCTACCGCAGGCGCGGGCTGCTGAGCTATCTGCGCGGCAGCAATGTCTTCGGTGGCGTCGTCACCACGCTGGCCCTGCTGTGTCTGCTTTTCGAGGACCTCGTCGAGCCGCGGTGGCTGAGCCATGCCGCGGTCGTATACATGCTGGTGTGCTCGATCGGCTGGATCGTCTTCTGGTGGTTTTCCCCATGGCCGCCGGCGTGGGTGACGGCGGCGCTATACGCGTTCGCCGACATCGGTATCGCCATCTCGACAGGTCTGCACGCCGAACCGCTGGCGGCGCTGAGCACCACGCCGCTGTTCGCCATGACCGGCGTTTCGATCGTGTTCTACTTCGGACCGCGGGCTATCGCAGCCCACATGACGCTGGCATCCGTCACTATCGTTGCCGCCACCGCCTGGCTGGCATTCTCGGATCGTCCGGACGCATTGGCGGTGGCCGGCGCCAAGGGGCTGATCGCGTGGACGGTGGCGGCCGGCATCTTCCCCTTCGTGCAGTTCGGCTTCTGGTTGATCCGCAGTAACGCGATCGAGTCGCTCACCGATCCGCTCACCGACCTGGCCAACCGGCGTGGGCTGGACAACTACCTGGACCGCAAGCTCGACGCACTGGCCTCGTCGCCAAATCCGTTGTGCGTCTTCGTCGTCGACCTGGACGGTTTCAAGAACATCAACGACATTTACGGCCACAAGATCGGCGACGCCGTCATCGCGCGCACCGCCGAGCAGATCCGGGTCGCGGTCGGACCGTCGGCGTTCGTCGCCCGCACCGGTGGTGAGGAGTTCGTCGCTCTCGACCAGATGCCCCTGCAGGCCGCGGCGGCGATCGCGGAAAACATGCGAGCCGCGATCGAGGAGCCCGAGACGCCGAAGGTCACGGCAAGCATCGGGGTGGCCAGCGGCACCGTCGACAGCGTTGCGGCGTTCGACACGATCCATGCCTGCGCCGACGAGACGATGTATGCGGCAAAGCGCAACGGCGGCAACCGGATCGCGCTGGCCGGAGCCGTCGAGGGCGCGTACGGTGTCGACCCTGAAAGCGAAATATCTTCCAAGCCAGCGTCTTCCGGTGGCGACTGCGAGGTCGACGCGGAATCGCTGGGCAGGTGACGCCTGCTGACTTAGGCTGGTCAGCCATGGAGCCGCTTGACGCGCCACTCGATGTGACTGTGTTGCGCGACGGCCTCGTCGGTCCCGGCCTGCCGTGGCGCGAACTCGACGTCGTCAGCGAAACCGGCTCCACCAACGCCGATCTGCTCGCGCGGGCGCAAGCCGGCTCCGATATCGACGGGTCGGTGTTGCTCGCCGAGTACCAGAATGCCGGTCGGGGTCGCCACGGCCGGCAATGGTCGGCGCCGCGCGGCACGCAGGTCGCGTTGTCGGTGGGGGTGGCCGCCGCCTCGGTGCCGCAAGGGGGCTGGGGATGGCTGACGTTGGCCGCCGGTGTCGCGGTCGCGGACGCCCTGGCCGCAATCGGCGTACAGGCGGGGGTGAAGTGGCCCAACGACGTCCTGGTCGACGGCTGCAAGCTGGCGGGGATCCTTGCCGAAGTCGCCGCGCCGAGCCAGGTGATCGTGCTCGGCCTCGGGCTCAACGTGACGCTGACCGCCGAGCAGGCGCCTGATCCCGTCGCGACCTCGCTGCTGATGCTGGGCTCGCCGGCGCTTGACCGGAACGCGTTGGCGCGCAGAATACTTCGTGAACTCGCGGTGCGCATCGATGCCTGGCGCACCGCCGGGGGCGCCGACCCGGCGCTGACCGCCGACTACCAGCGCTACAGCCTCACGCTGAACTCCCGGGTGCGGGCCAGCATGCCCGGTGACCGGGAAGTGGTCGGTGTCGCGCGATCGATCGACGAGACCGGACGGCTGTGCATCGACACCGGCGGACAGACCGTGGCGATATCTGCCGGAGACATCACGCACCTGCGCCCCAGCGTTTAAAGTGCCAGCGTGGGTTACCCCGACAATGTGCTTGCTCATGACGAGCAGGTGGTCCTACACCGCCACCCGCACTGGAAGCGGCTGTTCTGGCCGGTCGTTGTCCTGATTCTGGCCAGCGCGGCGGCGTCGTTCGGGTGCGCGGTGGTCAACGGCACGAGTTGGGACGCGAACGTCAAGCAGGTCGTGTACTACGTGATCGGCGCGATCTGGTTGGTGCTGATCGGCTGGTTGACGTTGTGGCCGTTCCTGAATTGGCTGACAACGCATTTCGTCATCACCGACCGTCGGGTGATGTACCGGCACGGGGTGCTGAGCCGCAGTGGGATCGACATCCCGCTGGCCCGGATCAACAGCGTGGAATTCCGGCACCGGCTCGTCGACCGGCTACTGCGCACCGGAACACTGGTCGTGGAGTCGGCGTCACAGGATCCGTTGGAATTTCACGACATTCCACGCGTGGAACAGGTCCACGCGCTGCTGTATCACGAGGTCTTCGACACCCTGGGATCCGAGGAATCGCCGAGCTGACTCGCCCGGCCGCCGCGCGATCGCCACGCCCGCATCAGCGTGACGTTGCCGGTCTCCTCGACGTCCTCCAGGACTTCGGCGATCCCGCCGGCAGTGAGCGACTCCAGCGCCTTGTCTGCGCTGCGAGCGGATTCGTCGGGGAACACCCAACGGCGGAATGCCCAGAACCGGAACGCCATCTGCAGCAGGTTGCCGATGATGTAGGCGGAGATGAAGTCGGCGATGTTCTCCACCGTCAGCGATACCGACGGCACCCGCAGGTCGAGGATGTAGCTCGACACCCACAGCGGCGCCATGCTGAGCAGCACTCCGACGCCACTGAACGCGAAGAACAGCAACGCCTCGTGGTGGCGCTCGCGACCGCCGCGGTCGCGGAAGCTCCATTCCCGGTTCAGGATGTACGACGCGATGACCGCGACGATGCCAGCGATGACCTTCGCGGTGACCGGCTTGGGTTCGAGGATCGTCAGCTTCAGCGTGTAGAAAATCGCGGAGTCGATGACGAACGTGGTCGCGCCGACGATCGCGAACTTGATCAGCTCGTGATGGCGCTCGGCGTAGGGGCGGATCGGCCCCGGGAGTCGGGCGATCGTGGCATCGGCGAAGGACACAATGTCGCAGTCTACGTATCAGGGGTTAAGGGTGCTCTGTGAGCGCATCAGCGTGACTGCGTCACGAGCCCTCACCGGCGGCCATGACACCATGATTGCCGTGCCCGATACCCCTAATGTCGCGCCGACCGTCGCCATGGTCGGCGGTGGCCAGTTGGCTCGAATGACCCATCAGGCGGCAATCGCGCTGGGTCAGACCCTGCGTGTATTGGCGGAGTCCGACGCCGATCCGGCCGCGCAGGTCAGCCCGGACGTCGTGATCGGCACGCACACCGACCTCGATGCGTTACGCCGGGTTGCCGAAGGTGCGACCGTGCTCACGTTCGACCACGAGCACGTGCCGTCGGAGCTGCTCGACAAGCTGGTTGCCGAGGGAGTAAACGTGGCGCCGCCGCCGCAGGCCCTGGTGCATGCGCAGGACAAGATCGTCATGCGGCGCCGCCTGGAAGCCTTGGGCGCCCCGGTGCCGCGCTACGCGGCCATCGACAGCCTTTCCGATGTCGACGCGTTTGCCGAGGCGGTCGACGGCCCGCTCGTGGTGAAGGCGGGCCGAGGCGGCTACGACGGTCGTGGCGTCCAGATGGCCGCCGACCTGGCACACGCCCGCCAGATCGCCGACGACTACTTAAATTCCGGGGTGCCGGTATTGGTCGAGGAGCGGGTCGCGATGCGTCGCGAGCTGTCGGCACTGGTGGCGCGTTCTCCGTTCGGGCAGGGCGCGGCCTGGCCGGTGGTCGAGACCGTCCAGAGCGACGGGATCTGCGTGCAGGTGATCGCGCCGGCCCCCGACCTGCCGGAGGAGGTCGGCGTCGCGGCCCAGCGGCTGGCCCTGGAGCTGGCTGCCGAACTCGGCGTCGTCGGTGTGTTGGCCGTCGAGCTGTTCGAGACGGTCGACGGCCAGTTGCTGGTCAACGAGCTGGCAATGCGCCCGCACAACTCCGGACACTGGACCATGGACGGCTCGCGGACCAGTCAATTCGAGCAGCATCTGCGCGCGGTGCTCGATTATCCGCTCGGCGAGACCGACGCCGTCGCGCCGCTGACGGTGATGGCTAACGTGCTGGGCGGCGCGCCGACCCCCGCGATGACGATCGACGAGCGCCTGCACCACTTGTTCGCTCGGATGCCCGATGCCCGGGTGCACCTCTACGGCAAGGAAGAACGCCCCGGGCGCAAGGTCGGCCACATCAACTTCATCGCCGACAACCCGGCCGAGTTGGCGAACCTGCGTGAACGCGCCGAACGCGCGGCACACTGGTTGTCAACGGGCGAATGGACCGACGGATGGGATCCCCATGACTCCGCCAGCGACGATGCAGAGCGCGCAGCGCGATGAGGTGGGGGCACCTCCCGCTTGCGGGGGAGAGCGGCGCAGATGACTAACGCACGGGTCGGCGTCATCATGGGCAGCGACAGCGACTGGTCGGTGATGTCGGCTGCCGCCGACGCGCTCGCCGAGTTCGGCATCGCCCACGAGATCGGTGTGTACTCGGCGCATCGCACCCCGCAGCGGATGCTCGACTACGCGCAGCAGGCCGCCGGTCGCGGCATCGAGGTGATCATCGCCGGCGCCGGCGGCGCTGCCCACCTGCCCGGCATGGTGGCTTCGGCGACGCCGCTGCCGGTGATCGGTGTCCCGGTCCCGCTGGCCAAGCTGGACGGGTTGGACTCGCTGCTGTCGATCGTGCAGATGCCGGCCGGGGTGCCAGTGGCGACGGTGTCCATTGGAGGCGCCCGCAACGCCGGCCTGCTCGCGGTGCGGATTCTCGGGGCGTCGGATTCGGCCCTCCGCGACCGGATCGTGGCCTTCCAGAAAGAGTTGGCGGAGTCGGTGCTGGCCAAGGATTCGGCGCTGCAGGAGTGTCACGGTAAAGTTACCGGCCAGTAGCACTTGCGGTCGGGCAGAGACAAGAGGAGGCCAGCATGGCTCAATGGGCCGGAGATTCGTCGTTCGACTTGTTCCAGTTGCCGGACGAGCACAACGAGTTGCGGGCGGCGATCCGCGCGTTGGCGGAGAAGGAGATCGCGCCGTATGCCGCGGAGGTCGACGAGCAGTCGCGTTTTCCCGAGGAGGCGCTCAAGGCCCTGAACGCGTCGGGCTTCAACGCCGTGCATGTTCCCGAGGCCTATGACGGCCAGGGCGCGGATTCGGTGGCCGCCTGCATTGTGATCGAGGAGGTCGCGCGGGTTGATGCGTCGGCGTCGCTGATTCCAGCGGTCAACAAGTTGGGCACGATGGGCCTGATCCTGCGGGGCTCGGAGGAACTTAAGAAGCAGGTGTTGCCCTCGATTGCCAACGACGGGTTGATGGCGTCGTATGCGCTGAGTGAGCGTGAGGCCGGTAGCGATGCGGCGTCGATGAAGACCCGGGCCAAGGCCGACGGTGATGACTGGATTCTCAACGGCGCCAAGGCGTGGATCACCAACGGCGGTAAGTCGTCGTGGTACACGGTGATGGCCGTGACCGACCCGGACAAGGGCGCTAACGGCATCTCGTCGTTCATCGTGCACATCGACGACGAGGGCTTCACGGTCGGTCCGAAGGAGAAGAAGCTCGGGATCAAGGGTTCGCCGACGACCGAGTTGTACTTCGAGAACTGCCGTATTCCCGGCGATCGGATAATCGGTGAACCCGGTACCGGCTTCAAGACCGCGCTAGCAACCCTGGACCACACCCGTCCCACGATCGGCGCGCAGGCCGTCGGCATCGCCCAGGGCGCGGTCGACGCCGCGATCGCCTACACCAAGGAGCGTAAGCAGTTCGGTAAGTCGATCAGCGATTTCCAGGGTGTGCAGTTCATGCTGGCCGATATGGCGATGAAGGTCGAGGCCGCCCGGCTGATGGTCTACAGCGCCGCCGCGCGCGCCGAGCGCGGCGAGGGCAACCTCGGGTTCATCTCCGCGGCGTCGAAGTGTTTTGCCTCCGACATCGCGATGGAGGTCACCACCGACGCCGTTCAGCTGTTCGGCGGTGCGGGATACACCACCGACTTCCCGGTGGAGCGGTTCATGCGCGACGCCAAAATCACCCAGATCTACGAGGGCACCAACCAGATTCAGCGTGTGGTGATGTCACGCGCGCTGCTGCGTTAGGACGCCGTTCAGCAAATTCCCAGCAGATGCGCAGTTGACGCGCATCTTGGGTGCGGTGGCGATACAGTCTCTGTGCATCATGTCCCCGCTGGTGAATGCTTTGCTGGAACGCGAGGCGCCCCTGTCGCAGCTGAATGCGCTGGCGCGCCGCGTGGTTCGCGGCGGTGCGGGGGAAGTGGTGCTGCTGCGCGGCGAGGCCGGCGTCGGCAAGACCACACTGCTTGCCCGATTCGCCGATCAGCTCGAGCCGCCCGCCCGGGTTTTGCGCGGCTGGTGTGACCCGTTGGGTGCGCCGCGGCCGCTCGGGCCGCTGACCGACGCCCTGTCCGGACTGGACGCCGCCGCCGGAGCGGCGTTGAGCGAGGCCGTCGATTCGGGCGACACCGCCAAGATCTATCGACAGTTGTTGGCCGCGTTGGGTGACGGCGGCCGATGGGTCTGGGTGATCGAGGACGCGCATTGGGGCGACGGCGCCACGCTCGACCTGGTGCGGTTCCTGGCCAGGCGCGTCAGTGCGCTGCGGCTGCTGCTGGTGATCTCGTTCCGGGACGACGAGCTGTCGCCGACCCATCCGCTGGCGGTGACGTTGGGTGACGTGGCCAACTGCGCGCAGGTGAGCCGAATCGAGTTGAGCGCGTTGAGCTTCCCGTCGGTGGCGACGCTGGCAGCCGGAAGCGGCGTGAACGCTGCTGAGTTGTACGAGGTCAGCGGCGGCAACCCGTTCTTCGTCACCGAGGTCTTGGCTGCGGGACCGGCGGCGCTGAGCCGAAACGCATTGCCGCGCAGCGTGTCCGAGGCCGTCTGTGGCCGATTGGCGCGGCTGTCGGCCAAAGCGCGGGACGTGGCCCACGCCGCGGCGGTGTGCGGGCAACGCGCCGAAGTCGCACTGCTGGAAAAGATGTGCCCCGAAGCTCGCGTCGCGCTGCACGAATGCCTGGGCGCCGGCGTGCTGATCGCCGACGGAGGCGTGGTCGGCTTCCGGCACGAACTGGCCCGCCGGGCCACCCGGGCGCAGATCGCCGACTTCGATCGAATCGAGCTGCACCGGCGTGCCCTGACGGTACTGGCTGAGCCGCCTATCGATCCGAACAAGTTGGCTGCGTTGGCGTTTCACGCCGAGGAGGCCGGCGAAAGCGACGCGGCAGTGCGCTACGGCATCGCCGCCGCACAACGCGCCGCATCGCTGGGCGCCAACCGGGAGGCCGCGAGCCTGTATGCACTCGCACTGCGTCACGCCGTCGACGCCAGCGACGAGGAACGGGTCGTCTGGCTGGAGCGGCACGCCTTCGCGTGCTACCTCAGCGGTGGCGCCGAACCTGCGGTCGCATCGTTGCGTGAGGCGATCGCGTTGCGCCGCAAGCTGGCCGACCATCTCGCCGAGGGCGACGATCTTCGCTGGCTGTCGCGTCTGCTGCAGCCGCTGGGCCGTGCCACCGAGGCCATCGACACGGCGCACGCATCGCTGCGGCTGCTCGAGGCGCTCGGCCCGTCGCCGCAACTGGCCTGGTCGCTGATCAACATGGCGCACATCAGTGCCCTCGCCCTGGATCCGGCGTGCGCGGACTACGCCGCGCGCGCCCATGCGCTGGGGCGCGAATTGTGTGATCCCGGAGTCGAAATCCGGGCTCGCGGCTACATAGCGCTGACCACCGTATTCAGCACCGGCATCGGCTGGGAAGACCTGGAGGCCGTCTGGCGGGAAGCACTGTCGACACCGGGCCTCGAGGAACACGCCGCGGTTTTCTCCGTGCTGATCTACTGGTACGCCGTGCTGCGCTGCGAATTGGACCGCGCCGAAGGCTATCTGGCCGACGGTATGCGGTTCTGCGACGACCGCGACCTCGGCATGTTCAGCTCTTTGCTGGCCGCCGCGGCCACGTTGGCCACGCTGCACCGCGGCGACTGGCAGCGGGCCGCCGCTGACGCCGAGCAGATCCTGACCCGCCCCGAACTCAGTGCGCAGCACCGGGTCTTGCCACTGGTCGCGCTCACTCTGCTGAAGGCCCGCCGCGGCCAACCCCTGAGTCTCGCGCCGGTCGACGATAACGCGCAGCCCACCGACCTGGTCCACCTGGGCGTGGTGTGGGCGGCGCGCGCCGAGGTCGCCTGGCTCGCCGGCGACGACGAGCGGGCCGTTGCCGAAGCTCGCGCCGGACTGGCCGCGTCTGGTGCCCACGCCGATCCGTGGTTGCTGGGCAGCTTGCGTCGCTGGATTCACGTGGCGGGCGGCTCAATCGACGACGGCCATAACGGTGCTTCCACTCCGTTCGATCTCGAGATCAGTGGGCACTGGGAGAAAGCCGCCGAAGACTGGACGAGTCGCGGTTGTGTCTACGACGCGGCGCTGGCTCGACTTGGTGGCGACGTGTCGGCGGTGACGTCGGCGCTCGACACCTTCCGCCGGCTGGGCGCCAAGGCCGCCGCCCGTCGCGCACAGCAGCGGCTGGCCGTGTTGCGCGACCGGGCCCCCCGGACGCGCCAGGCGGACAAGGCGTCTGACCCACACGCCCTGACCGGGCGGCAACGTCAGGTCTTCGACCTGCTCGCCGCGGGACTGAGCAACCCCGAGATCGCGGCCGAATTGCACATCAGCCCGAAAACGGTCGGCCACCACGTCGAGGCAATCCTGGCCAAGCTTGGCGTACAGAACCGCACCCACGCCGTCGCGTACGCGCTGCAGCAGCAGACCGGCGGGCCGTCGAGATAGTTACGCCGTTGCGCTCGCCGCGGTTTCGCTCAGGCTCGCGGTTTCGACGCTGAGTAGGCTTTCGGCTTCGTGCTCTTCGCGGTAGGCCTTACCGCCGCCGTTCAGCCCGAACAGCCGCTTGCTCCACAGCAACCAGATCACTGCGACGATGTTGATCACCAGCGCGAAAAGCCTTAACGCCGTGACCTTCTCGGTCAACTCGTAGATCTCCAGCGGCAGGAATACGCTGGTCGCGATCACCGCGAAGTACTCGCCCCACCGTTGCATCAGCCACAGCCCGACCGCTTCGACGATCTCGATCAACGCGTACCCGGCCAGGGCGATCGCGATCCACTGCAGCGTCGACGAGGACAGGGCGAAGGCGTGGGTGATCTCGCGAACGAGCTTGGAATTCTCTGGATTCCAGCCCACCTGGTCGGCCAGCGGCTTCAGCAGGGGCATGTCGCGATCCAGCACGTGCTGCCACTTGACTCGCGATCCACTGAACTTCACCACGCCCGCGGCCACTAACAGGAAGATCACGGCGCGAAAGGCGCGTTCGATCGCGAGCGCGCGCATCAGGGTGCGGTCCCGCAGGAATCGTCCGCGCGGTATCTCCGGCGCGGTGTTCGCCGGGCCGGAGCGACGCGGCGGGCCGACCACGAAGGTCTCACAGCGCAGACAGCGCCAAGCCTCGCCGACGGGGGTGTCGACCGTCAGACGCTCACGCAGCTTCGGCTCATCGGGAGCAAAAGTCGCGTGCCCACGCAACCCGCACGAGCGCAGCGCAAAATCCACCATGTCTGCACGCTACAGCGGCGTCGCGTGTCGTCGGCGTCAGTCGAGCTGCGGATTCCACGTGTTCGGCAGCATCGGCACAGTCGACTCGCCGCCGAAGTGGTCCCGGCTCAGCGTGGCCAGCCCGCCGGGTTCGGCCGCGTCCTCGCGGGCGGCGCTGCCGGCGAACCCCAGGGGCCCGGCGCCGCTGTCCGATGCGGTCACGGCTGGCTCTGGCTCCAGGTCCATGTACTCGTAGCCGCGGCCGATCATCGTGGCCTTCGCCCGCCGGCGACGCTGGGCCGGCTGCAGATCCTCGGAAGCTGCTGCAGCTGAGGGGTTTTCGTCGATCTGGATGGCTGCCGTGCTGGCCCTCTTGCTGGCGCCCCTGGCCTGCTGCGCGGCCAAACCGAGATCGCCGACCATGTACATGTATGCCGGCATGGTCACGCCGGGCGGTCCCGCCGGCGTGGGCGGCGGAGGTGGCGCCGGGGCCGCGGCCGGGGCGTGGACCAACGGCGCGGGGGCCGGCGCCGGTGCCATCGGTGCGGGTGCGGGTGGCGGGGGCGGGGTCGGGGCCATCGCAAAGGCCGGGGCCAGCATGGGTGCGGTTGTCGGGGCCAGGCCGGCCAGCCCGGCCAGACCGGCCAGGCCGGCCAGGCCGACGGGCGCCGCCGCCAGCGGAACCAGTGATGCCGTCGCGGCGGGCAGCAGAGCCGGTAGCAGCGGGAGCAGCGTCGATTGCAGGATGTAGTGCAGCAGTTGGATGGTGTTGCCGATCGTCGAGCCGACGATCTCCACCATGGCGGCCGGAATCACCAGGATCAGCGCCTGCGGGTTGAACGCGGCGGTGTAGGCGATCGCCAGTAGGTCGTCGGCGATGACGATGCCGGTGAAGGCGACATAGGATCCCGGGTCGAGCGGCACCGACAGCACGTAGGCGATGGTGGCCGGATTGAGGTAGCTCAACGGATCACCGGTGTAGGCCAGCCACGAGCCGGGCACCCCGATTGGCGGGAGCCACGACGGGTCCAGGCCCTGCAGCCACGTCCCGATCGGGTCGTTGACGCCGGTATAGCCGATCTCGTTGAAGAAGTCCAACAGCTGTTGGTAGAGCGGGAATTGGCTGGGATCCGGATACGGGGGCTGGGGGAACAGCCCCTCTAGGAAGCTCTGCAACTGCTCGAACCACGCTGGCGGCGTCGACGGGTCGGTGGCCGCGGCCGCTTTGACGATCGTCGGCGCCGGTTCGGACTGTGGCGCCGCGGCGACCGCGGCCCCCGCGACGCCCTCGTAGGTGCTCATCACCGTGGCGGCCTGGACCCACATCCGCGCGTAGTCGGCCTCGTTGGCGGCGATCGGAATCGTGTTGATACCAAAGAAATTCGTCGCCGTCAGCACAGCGTGGGTGGCGTGGTTGGCGGCCAGCTCACCGAGGGTGGGCATGGCGGCCAGCGCGGCGGTGTACGCGGCGGCGGCGGTCTGTTGCTCGACGGCCATCGCGGCGCTGTTCGCGCCCGCCTTGGCCAGCCACGCCAGGTAGGGGGCATGCGCGGCCGCGTAGGCCGCCGCGCTCGGACCGTCCCACGCGGCGCCCTGCACCGCGCCGATTACGGCCGTCAAGTCATCGGCGGCCTCGGCGTACTCCGCGCTCAGTTCGGTCCACGCCTGCGCGGCCGCCAGCAAGGATGCTGGCCCCGGGCCGCTGCTCAGCAGCGCCGAGTGGACCTCCGGAGGTGCGGCCATCCAGACCGGGGCGGTCACGCACGGATGTCGGGAATTGCGGAGAACAACGCGCTCAGCGTCATAGGAGACTCTCGCTCTCGGGGTCGACCGCCCCGGCTCGCAGGACGCGATGACGCGAGTCTCCTGGCTCTCGGATCGCTGCTTGCCTCGCCTTCCGACCGCGAGGGCCGTGGCTGGTGAGGGTCGCTCCCCGATGACAGTGGCGGGACCGCGCCGGATTTACACCGGCTTCCTCTTTCGTCATCGCCTAACGGAGATGATCTTGCCATACCACGCGGCACGCCACCTCGAAACGTCGGCGAATCATTCGTTCCTGCGCCCGGTATCGAGAACCGGCGCCGAACTGTACGGTGACGACGATGACGGATGAATCGCGCGCAGTAGTCCGCAATCAGCTGCTAGTCGACGCCCTCGGCGGGCCGATCGATTTGAACGCGGTGGATTGGCGTGTGCGACACCATCATCCGTCGGCTTCGCCGGCCGAGCTGCAGAACGAGACGCTGGACGCCATCCGGGAATGGGTGAGCGACGGCCTGTTCCGGCTGGGTGAGCGCCGTGGTAAGACGCACCGTTTCTCGGCCTGGCGTCATTCGCTGGACCATTCGCTGCGCACGATTTCCCACGCGTACGTCAAACACTATGGGGATCCGGAGAAGTGGATGTACTCGGTGTGGCTGGCGCTCACGGCGGAGGGTGAATCGCTGGCCAGGTCGCTCGAGCAGAAAGACATCGACGGCTACCGGTCGACGACCCCGTGATGCGGCGTTGAGCGCCGTGCAGGTGCGGCCCGCCACCGCCGGCGACCTGGCGCGGGTTCGCGAGATCCTCAACCACTACATCGAGCATTCCGTCTTCAATTTCCGCACCGAACCGCAGGGCATCGACGAGGTCCGCGCCTTATGGGCCAAGCGGCACGAGCGATATCCATGGCTGGTCGCCGTCATCGACGACGACGTCGTAGGCACGGCCTACGCGGGGCCCTGGAACGAGCGCGCCGCCTACCAGTGGACCGTCGAATCCACCATCTACGTCGACCCGTCGACGCGTCGCCGCGGCGTCGGTGACACGCTGTACACCGAACTACTCGATGCGTTGCGGCGCAGCGGATTTCACAGTGCTATCGCGGTGATCGCGCTGCCCAACGAGCCGAGCGTGCGGCTGCACGAGCGGCATGGGTTCGCTCCCGTCGGCCATCTTCGTGAGGCCGGTTATAAACACGGCTCGTGGCACGACGTCGGCTTCTGGCAGTGCAGGCTGGCCGAGGGCTAACCGAGTTCGGCTGTGCAGTAGTAGTTTTCGGTCTGGCCGTCGTTGCGCTGTGGCACTGTCAGCCCGGCGTCGGCCAGCAATTCAGCGGACCGACGCCTGGTCGCCTGCCAGCCGCGCTCCTGCAGGTACGGTGCGACGTCGTGGCGCTCGCCGCCGTACCAGAGGTCGTCGATGCGGGCGTCGAGGCCGTGCTCGTACCACTTCTGCGACGAGGTCCGCATCACCTCCAGCGACTCCGGCGTACTCAAGAAGATCTCGACCACCAGTCGGCTCCCCGGCGCGCTGAGCTCAGTGATGTTGTCCAGCAACCGATCCTGTGCCTCCGGCGGCAGGAAGGCGAGCAGGCCTTCGGCGACCCAGGCGGTGGGCCGGTTGCTGTCGAAACCCGCCTGACGCAGGGCTGCCGGCCAGTCGTCGCGCAGATCGACCGGTACCGCGCGCAGGTCGACGGTCGGCTCGGCGCCCGCAGCCGCGAGCGTCGCCGTCTTGAAGTCCGTCACCTGTTGCTGGTCGATTTCGAACACCACGGCGTCGGCGGGCCAGGACAACCGGTAGCCGCGGGCATCGAGACCGGAGGCCAGCACGACGACCTGACGGATGCCGGACGCGGTCGCGTCGTTCAGGAACTGGTCGATCAAACGGGTTCGGACCGTGAGCAGGTCGGTCATCGGTTGCATGCCCCACGGGTGGCCGGGGATGTCGACCTCGTCGGCGCTGATCTCTCCGGTCGCCCAGCGGGTGAAGAAGTCGACGCCGACCGCCCGCACCAGCGGCTCGGCGAACGGGTCGTCGATCAGCCCCACTTTGGTGGCCCGCCCTCGCCCGGCGGCCACCATGGTGGCCGTAGCCCCCACGCTCGTTGCCAGATCCCAGGTGTCGTTCTCGGTGCGCGCCATGCCAGCCAGGGTGCCACCCATGGCTGGGAAATACCTTGTGACGGTGGGCGCGAGCGCGAATCGTGCGCGTTGACATCACTTAATGCATCGGCCAGTTGGCATTCACTTTTCGCAGGCTGCGGCGGCCTAAGGTACCGCCTTATGACCGCACCTTCGCCCGTTCCCGCGTCCGGGGTGTCTGCCGGCAATTGGTCCCCGCAACGCTGGGAGACCACGTTCATCAGCGTGACGAACGAGTCCTTGCAGGTCGTCATCGACGAGGCGAACCGTCACACCAACGCTCACGGCTTGCAGGGCTGGGAGGTGGTGAACTCCTCGGTGCAGCGCGTCCAGGTATCCCACCACTTCGCCGGCTACGACAAGGGCGGCGATTTCTATTTCGAGTGGAGCATCGTCTGCACCATGAAACGGCCCCTTCCGCCTTCTTGACAGCGAGGTGGGCCCGCCCGCGTCACGCCGTGACCTAACATCGCGGAGTGACCGAATCCCGTTCGAGCAGCAACCAGGCCGGACTCGTCGCTGATGCCTGCTGCGAATCCGGGCACGCGCATGCAGATGCCGTAGCGCGCGATGCGCAGTGGCACCACCGCGCAAATTGGGCCTGGCGGCTTGCCTGGGTCAGCATGTTCGCCATGCTCACCGAGGGCGTCATCGGGCTGTGGCAGGGCCTCGAGGTCGGCTCGATCGCGCTGGTGGGCTGGGCGCTGGGCAGTCTGCCCGAGGCGCTCGGCAGCGCGATGGTCGCCTGGCGCTTCTCCGGGACGCGGACCCTCTCGCCGACCGCGGAGCGTCGGGCGCAGCGCGGTGTCGCTTGGTCGTTCTGGTTGACAGCGCCCTACATCGCCGCCGAGTCCATCCATCACATACTTGGCGAGCATCACTCCGAGACGTCAGTGATCGGCATTGTGCTGACCGCCGCCTCGCTGGTGTTGATGCCGATCCTGGGTCGGGTGAAGCACACGCTGGCCGTCAGCCTGGGATCGGCGGCGACGGCCGGTGAAGGCACCCAGAACTACCTGTGCGGAGCGCAGGCCGCCGCCGTGCTGGTCGGACTCGCGGTCGCCGGGGTCTGGCCGGGCTGCTGGTGGTTCGACCCGGCCGTAGGACTGGCGATCGCCGCCGCATCGGTGTGGCAGGGCGTCAAATCGTGGCGCGGCGAAGACTGCTGCTGACTCAGCTGTGCCGAAAACCCTTACCGGAGCGGTCGAGCGGATCGGGGTCCAGTCCGAGGAACTTCGCGCGTAGCCGATCCCAGAGCTCCAGCTGTGCGAAGGCCGGTTCGTCGCGCATCTGCTGGACGTTGGTCAGGAACGGGCTGGGCAGCATCAACGTCATCAACTGGTCGCCGCGACCGTTGAACAAGCGGACTCCCCACGAAGTGGGGGAGCCGTCGTTGCCGATCCGCCGGTACAGCTCCGCGCGGGCACACCGCCGGATCCGGCCGAGTTCGGGACCGCTGTCCTTGTGTTCGCCGATGCACAGGTGAAAATGCCACCGGCCGAAGTCGACGGTCGCGTATCCGTCGTACATCGAGATCCGCTTGGGCGGGTTGGGGGCCGCCACTTCCCAGGCCGCGCCCTCGACCAGGACACCGAACCAGATCTCGTCCCAATACTCCTCGAAACACAGCGTGATGAGGTCGAGCAGATTCTTCTCGTCGGTCGGCAAGGGCCAAACCTGCTCGCGGCCATTGTCTTCGGTGGTCTCGACTGCGGGGCTGAAGTCGATCATCGGGTCTCCTTTCCGGGCACCCGGTCAAGGGCGCAGTCTCCGCAAAGCCCCCCATGAGGCGTGCGGTAATACAAACAGCAACTCGTGCGGCGGTAGTCGTTATCGCCGAAACGGACGGCCGCACTCAACCGCGGGTCGGCGCACAGGGCGCGGGCCAAGTCCCATGCCGACGTGGTGGAGCGGTCGCGGTCGAAGACCCCGGCCGCGCCGAGCAGAGCCGAGGCCGTATTGCCCCGTAACAGCCCCGTCGAGATCGGACCGAGTCGGTGCAGCGCTGCCGCCAGCGGTGTCAAATGCCGGTCGAGCACCATGTCGGCCAGCGCGGCGGGCAGATCATCGCACCGGCGTGCTCGTGGCTGCTCGAGGTGCAGCGCGATCTGGCCGTCGACCTCGCGAAAAAGAAGACGCTCGGGGGAGAGGTCGACGAGCATTCCGTAGCCGGCGACACCGCCGACGCCGATCGACCACAGCCGCGCGGCAAAGCCGAGAAAGAACGTCGACGCCGCGACGCGAAGCTCGGTCACGTCCATTCGTACCCTGACCCGCTCGACTATCCCGGCCAGCAGTGCGGTGTCATCGTAGAGCCGCCGCACCGGGTGCCAGCCGTCGTCGAGCGGCCCGGTGCCCACGGCAAAGTACGGGCTGACCCCGCGAAGCTCGGTGAGCGCGTCGACGGTAGCCGAATCCATCTGTGCCGTGCCGATGAGATCGCCGGGAGCTCCTTCGACGAGCGTGCGGCCGAGCAGCCAGGCCCAGTCGGCTTCCCGGCGGGCCAGGTCGAGGTCGTGGGTCGACGTCACGACGGTCAGGTCCTGGCTGCGGGCCAGGTCGCGCAACGTCTGCACGAGACCGGTGCGCGACGCCACGTCGAGGAAGGCGGTCGGTTCGTCGAGCACGAGGATCTCGGGCTGTTGAGCCAGCGCGCGGGCGGTCAGCACCCGCTGCCGTTCACCGTCGGACAGGTCAGCCACCGGGCGGTCGGCCAGGTGCCCGGCGCCCACCGCGGCGAGCGCCTGCTGGACGATGCGGTGGTCTTCGCGGCGCAACCGGCCGGTGAGGCCGAGGTAGGGGATACGGCCCAATGCCGCGAGGTCACGCGCCGACAGCAGGCCGGGATCGACCGGATCGGTGAGGACCACCGCCACGCGGCGGGCCAGCCGCTCGGCGGCGACGCCGGCCAAATCCGTGCCGTCCAGCAGCACCCGACCGCTCAGCGCGGGCTGCAGTCCGCAGATGGTACGGATCAGTGTCGACTTGCCGCAGCCGTTGGGGCCCAACAACACGGTGAGCTGACCACGAGGGGCCACCGCCGACAACCCGGCGGCGACCGTGCTGGTCGTTCGCCGCTTGCGATAGCCGATCGTGAGGTCCTGGAGTTGCAGGCTCACCGTTGCATCCCCACGCCGTGGCGGTTACGCACCAGCACCAGCACCACGATCGGCGCCCCGATCAAAGCCGTCATGGAATTGATCGGCAATACCGCCTCGGTGCCCGGGAACTGGCTGGCGATGCTGCACACCAGCGCCGTGGCCGCTCCCATCAGCATCGTCGCGGGCAGCACGGCGCGATGGTCGGACGAGCCCAGCGCCAGCCGGGCCAGGTGGGGGACCGCGAGCCCGAGAAACGCGATCGGCCCGCAAAACGCGGTGGTGGCACCGGCCACCAACGACGCCGACAGGACCGTGATCACGCGTGCGCGTCGCACGTCGATGCCCATCGTGCGGGCGTAACTCTCGCCCAGCAGCAACGCGTTGAGCCCGCGCACCGTCAGCGCCGCCGTGGCCAGTCCCACCGCGACCGCTGGCAGCAGCAGCCGCAGGTCCTGCCATGTGGTGCCGGCGAAGCTACCCAGACCCCACAGCAGGTACTGCTGCACCCGTTGCGGGTCGGCGTACACCAGCAACACGCTCACCAGCGCGGTGCTCGCCGCGCCGAGCATCACCCCGATCAGCAGCAACGTCGCCGCGGATCGCACCCAGCGGGCAAGGCTCAGCACGATTGCGAGCACGGCTGCTGCGCCGGCCGCGGCGGCGATCGCCACGCCGGCGCGTCCGCAGCCGGCCAGTCCCGCCGTGAAGCCCGACCCGGTGGCCATCACGACGACCGCGACGCCCAAGCCGGCGCCCGAGCTCACACCGAGGACGTAAGGGTCGGCGAGGGTGTTGCGGAACAGCGTCTGCATCTGCAGGCCCGCGACGCCGACGCCGGCGCCCGCTGCGATCGCGGTCAGGACCCGGGGCGCCCGCGTTTCGTGCACGATCACCTGCCAGCGTGGATCCGAGGCCTGCGCTCCCACCAGGGCCCGGACGGTGTCGAGCAGCGGCACGCGAACCGGGCCCAGCGCCAGACCCAGCACGGCGAGCACCAGCACGGCGGCGGCCGACGCCGTCAACACCACCGTGGTTCGGTTGAGCCGCACCATGATTGAAGCCGCCGAGGTCGCGGTCATGCGGCGGCGACCCGACGATAGAAGCTGAACTCGTGGCCGGGTGCCAGCTCCGGATGCAGGATCGCCACTAGGTCGCCCAGGATCAGGTCGGGCCGGGCCGCGCCGCGCTCCCAATAGTCATTGCCGCCCTCCGGGGCGACCGCCTTGGTCGCCGACCAGACCTGGCCGTTGCGCACGGCGGCAAGATCGGCGTACCGGTGGTCCTCGGCCACTGCGTTCTCGACGGTCTTCCAGTTGCTGTCGACCAGCCAGAGCGGCGACTGGCCGGCGCGGGCGTAGACCGACTCGAAGTTCAATTCCAATGTCCCACTGCTCGTTTCGTCGGACCACGGATAGCTGGCGCCCGCGTCGCGAAGGAGGCGACCGGCGTAGGCGCCGCCGGAGGGCATCAACCAGGTGCCCTGGTACATCGTTCCGGGCAGCACGGCGACCGGTCGGGCGCCGGCCGATCGCCGGACGAGCGCGTGGTAGTCCTCGCGCACTCGGGCGTACACCTCGGCGGCCTTTTTCTCGGTCCCGGTCAGGGCCGCCAACACCTTGATCCACTCGGCGCGGCCCAGCGGCGTGGACTCCAGCCATTCGGCGTCGGCGACCACGCTGATGCCACCGTCGCGCAACTTGCGATAGCTCGAGTCGTCGGTGCCCGCGGTGACCACGACATCGGGGTGAGCGGCGAGCACAGCCTCGACGTTGACCTGGTTACCCGAGGCGTAGCCGACCGTCTTGCCGTCGCTGATGCGCTGCCGCAGTGCGGAATCGACGACGTCGGCGGTATCGGCCACCCCGGTGACCGTGTCAACGCGACTCAGTTCGGCGACCATGCCCAGTTGGGTGATCGAGGCCGAATAGAGGCTGGTGACCGGGACCGTGATCCGTTGCGCACCGGCCAGATCGGCGGGAAGGTGCGCGGGCGGTGCGCCGCAGCGCACCAGCACGTAGCTCTCCGGATCGCCGTGTGGATACGGCTGCTTGACGGTCAGCACCTGATAGTGCTGGTGATAGGTGAGGGTGAAATTGGTGGCGTCGAGAACCGTGGATTTGTCCGGGAAGTGGTCCGCGCCGGGCCGCACGTCGGTGATGCAGCCGCGGTCTGGGTGCCCGCCTAGCGGCGGCGGCGCGGCGCAGGCCACCGGTAGCCAGCTGCTCAGGATCAGCGCCGCACAGAATCGGCGTGACATCGACTCTCGCTTTCGGGGTCGACCGCCCCGGCTCGCAGGACGCGATGACGTGAGTCTCCTGGCTCTCGGATCGCTGCTTGCCTCGCCTTCCGGCCGGGTGGGCCGTGGCTGGTGAGGGTCGCTCCCCGATGACAGTGGCGGGACCGCGCCGGATTCGCACCGGCTTCCTACGTCGTCATCGCCTTACGTGCGACATTGTCGCATCCTCGGGTGTCAGCCGGTGCCGGCGCTCAGCGCGTCGACCGCCGCGTCGATGTTGGGGACGACCGCGGAGCCGTGCCGGGCGACCAGTTGACCGAGGGCGCGAGCCAGGTGCGGCCCCACCGCGTCGGCCAGCAACACCTCCTCGCCGATCACGACGCCGCCCACCACGTGGGCCGCCATCAGCCGGGCGTCGGGGGTCACCTCGTACCGCCAGTCGCCGATCTGCAGCCGCGCGGGGTGCGACCTGAACATCCCGCGACGCTCGGCGGTGTGCACCACTCCCGGCAGGCCCGCAAAGACGTTGATCACCAATCCGATTCCGCCGGGGCCCGAAAGCGCGTCGGATATTGTGCGGCTTACTCGCTCGGCGTCGAACTGTGCCATCAGGTACTGAAGGCCATCAGTCGTTCATGGCCAGCACGAATTGCGGCGCGATCGTCTCGGCGGTACCGCTGCGGCGGACCGCGGTTCCCGCGGCGTAGAACTCCACGGTGTGAAAGCCCCAGGCGTAGTTCTGGATGTTGAAGTGGACTCCGACGACGCCGCTGGCGCCGTCGCGTTCGGCTTCACCCTGCATCCGCGACATGGCCAACTCGCGGGCTTCGTAGTTGCCCTGCGTCCACTGTGGCATCTCGGTATTGCGGCCCATCTGCCGAAGAGTCTGCATAAAGCCCTGCGCGGCAATGTGAAAGACGCAGTTACCCATGACGAAGGCGACCGGTGCCCAACCCGAGCGCAGCAGGGTGGTCAGGTCTTGTCCGGTCAGGTGGCTGGAAAACGCCTGCCCGTTGGCCCGCTTGAAGGCCCCCGGTTTGGGCGTGTAGCGCACCGCGGTGCCGACCGCGATGAACTCCAGGTGCTCCGCCTCGGCGCCGTGTTGGCGCCATTCCAGGCGAACGCCGACGACACCGTCGGCGCCCAGCGCGTCGGCTTCGGCCTGCATGCGGGCCATCGCGTTCCACCGGGCCCGATACGTCGCCTCCGTGAGCACCGGCAGCTCGGATTGTTGCCGGATACCGGTGAATTGGTAACCGACGTGGTAGACCGAGACGCCCATGACGAGGTCGAGGGGTTCGAAGCCGGCGCCGTGCAGCAGCGCGAATTCGTTGATGGACAGATCCGAGGTGAACACGCGGTCGGCGTGTGAGAGCCGTTCGCTGGCAACTGGGTCGAGCGGGGTCGATGACATCCGCACATCGTACGAGGCCAGCGTGTTTCTCCAGCGGCATTCAGTCCAGGCGGTACCGAATCAGACGTGAACTGTTTGCGACGACCGCCACCGAGGACGCGTTGTGCAGGATCGCGGCAAGCACCGGCGAGAGCGCGCCCCCGGCGCCGATCAGCAGCCCTGCGGCGTTGACGGCGATCGCCATGCCGTAGTTCTGCCGGATCACCTCGACCGCGCGCGTTCCCAGGTCGCCCACGTCCAGCAGTCGCCGTAGGTCGTCGTTGGCCAGCGCCACATCCGCGGTCTCCACCGCGACGTCAGTGCCGGCGAGGCCCATCGCAATACCGATGTCGGCGGCCGCCAGCGCGGGCGCGTCATTGATGCCGTCGCCGACCACACCGACGACGTACCCCTCGTCTTGAAGGTGGCGGACTACCTCGAGCTTGTCCTCGGGCATCACCTCGGCGCGCCACTCGTCGATACCGAGCTCGGCGGCAACGACTTTCGCGATCTCGGGATGATCGCCGGTGAGCATGACGATGCGACGAATCCCGTTGGCGCGCAGCTTCTTCAACACATCGGGCGCTTCAGTGCGGACCTCGTCCCGCAGGCTGATCAGGCCCACCAGGGTGTCGTCGACGGCAAGGAGCAGCGGAGTCTCGGCCTGCTGGCGCAGCTTGTCCACCCAGTCCGACGCCTCTTGTGAGACCGTGACGTGCTCGGCGCGCAGCAGCGACGGGCTGCCCAGCAACAGGGTCCGGCCGTCCGCCCAGGTCCGCATGCCCAGACCGACCAGCACCTCGCATTCCTCATGCGGCGGGATGGTGATCCGGCGTTCCTCGGTCGAGCGGATCACCGCCTCGGCCAGCGGGTGCCGGGAGTGCAGTTCCGAGCTCGCTGCGTAGGCGAGCACCTGTTCAGGCTGCCAATCATCATGCAGCGCAATGATGTTCGTGACGACGGGCCGGCCGACGGTGAGGGTTCCGGTCTTGTCGAAGACAATCGCGTCGACCCGACCGGCCTGCTCGAGGTGGGACCCGCCCTTGACCAGGATGCCGCGGCGTGCGCCGTTGCCGATCGCTGCGCTGATCGCAGTGGGCGTAGACAGGCCGACCGCGCAGGGGCAGGCGATCAGCAGCATCGTCATCGCGCGCCGGACATCTCCGGTCAACACGAGCGTGACCGCGGAGACGATGAACGATATCGGCACGAAGCGCCGGGAGAAGTTCTCGCCGACCGTCTGGATCGGTGCCCGGTCGAGCTGGGCCTCTTCTACCCGGGAGATGATCCGACCGATCGTGGTCTGGTTGCCGACCGCGCGGGCACGGATCACCAGGCGGCCGCGCAACACGACTGATCCGGCGTGTACGACCTTGCCGGCGACGATGCTCACCGGCAAGGTCTCGCCGGTGATCGCGGACTGGTCGACCACTGCCTCGCCGTCGACCACCTCGCCGTCGACCGGTATCGCCACGTGGTCGTGGACCACCACGTCGTCGCCGACCTGAACGGTATCGACCGGCACCTGGACCTCGTTACCGTCGTCCAGCTGAATCCAGGCCATGTCGGCGGTGCCACGCAGCAGATCCGAGATTGCCCGCCGGGTGCGACGCAGCGTCAGATCCTGAAGGTATTCACCGATGTTCAGCAGCCACAGCACGGTGAGCGCGACGACGTTCTCTCGCAACACCAGGCTGGCCACCGTCGCGGTGGTCACCAATGCGTCGGTGCCGGCGCGGCCGGATCGCAGCCCGCGCAACGCGCCGCGCAGGAACGGGTAGCCCATGAAAATCGTTGCGCCGGTGGCGACCAGCTGACCGGACGGGCCCAGCAGCGGGGGACGCTGGAACGCGTAGCGGCGCACACCGAGCAGCGCCAGCGCGGCGCCGCCGATCACCATGCGCAGGACTTCTGTGTTGCGAATGTCCGCCGATCGCGGAGTGCGAGCGGGAATCAGTTCGGCGGCAACGTGTTCGGCCTCGGCGATGGCCTTCAAAACTTTCTCGCGGTCCGTCCGCTTCGGCGAATACCAGACGACGACCGAGCCGGTGTGCGGGTAGGCGTGCACAGCGCGCACGCCCTGCTGACGGTCGACCGCTTCCTCTACCGCGACCGCGCGCCGCGAATTCGCGCGCACCCAGGGCGCCTTCACCCGCATGCGCCCCGCGGCGTCGGACACGACCTGGAGATCGGTCGTCACCTCGGCGAGCACAGCGCGCCGATCAGTGGTCGTGGTCGTGATCGTGGTCGCCGATGGCGGGCGGCTGCGCCTCCTCGCCAATGCGCTCGCGGGCCTCGGCCACCACGTCGGCCAGCTTCAGCCGGGCCGACTCCGCGGCTTCCTCGGCTCGCCGGGTGCCGCGCAGGCTCCACTCGGTCGCCGACACCGCGGCCTCGTGGATGGGGGCCTTGCTCAAACCCTTGCGCACGAGCTCGTAGGCGCTGACGCCGACCAGCCCGGTGACCACCGTCCCAGCAGCTTTTCCGAGTAGGCCTGACAGCACCATTGCGAACGTCCTCCTGTTGTCTCGTGGGCACGAGTTTATTCGTTTCGACGACCTCAGACGACGGTAGCATCGACATATAGCGATATCAACATGTGTCGTCGCGGGCTTTCGATTGCTCGAGCGCCCGGCCGGCGGGCCCCTGGAGCCGAGCGCCCGCTCGGCCGGGCATTCGCAGGAGCCTCAGCTATCCCAGGCGTACCACGCTCGACGGGGGTACCGATGTGCCCGCCTCTGAGCGAATTGGAGCCGCACATCGGCAAATTCGCTCGAAGGCGGGCAAAAGGTGCACGCCACCCGTCGTGATGCTGGTGGGGCTGGAGTGGCTAGATCGTGCGCGTGACCTTTTCCGTCTCCGACTTGCGGGCGAGCGTGGCGGGGTCGGGATTGGCGACGTAGACCAGCGACCCGCCCACCGACAGCACGCTGAGCAGGCCGTCGATCACGGCGTCGGCCCTGTCCCATGCCGCGCTGGACAACACCCGGTCGGTCGACGTCAACGTCAGCGTTTCTGCGGCTCGGTGGCACGCATCCAGTAACTCTCCGACGGATCGGCCGTCGAACGCCGGGCCGGGATTCGGCTCACCGACGATCCGGTCACCGTGCACCCGCACCGCGGTCGCGTAGTCGGTGACGCCGATCGGCAGGTCAGGCACCGGACGGCCGAAGGCGTCGAGTGAGAGCGCCGCTACCTCGCCGGCCCCGGTGGCGTCTGCCTCGTCCAGACGGTCGGCCGTGCAGAGTGCGACGTCGGCATCCCCGTCGAGCACGACTTCGGCGCCGATCCACCAGACCCCGAAAAGCACCGCCGCGGTCTGCCAGTGTGCGGGCAGCAGCACCGCAATGCGGCTACCGGGGCCCGCACCGAGCTCGTCGCGCAGCAGGTTGCCGGTCTTGGCCGCCCAGTTGGCCAGCGTCACGGCCGACAACTCGATGCGCTCGCCGGACGCGTCGTCGTAGTAGGTGATGCGCGGGCCCACCGGGTCGGCACGCAGCATCGGATCCAGAATCGCGGCGCTGAGATTAATTGGTGCCACTCCTCTTCATCGCGCTTCGCGCTCTGCATCGTCGTCGGCACGGTGTCGTCACCGCTCCAGTATTAGTTGACGCACTCCGGGTGGTCGGAGCCGGCGGTCAGGATCGGCGACGGCGGCGGAGCGTCCGACGAGTCGGGATGCGACGCGGCCGCCAGCTTCGGGCCGCCGTCGCTGAGTCCCGAGCCTGGGCCCGAGTAGTCGCTGCTGAGCACCACCCGGACCGTGCCCTGCGGCACCGAGGAATTGGCGACGACGGGCAGGCCGCCGAGTTCCTTGGCGACGGCCTGAGCGCCGACATCGTCCGGCTTGGCGGCCTGCACCTGGCTGTTCTTGACGTGCGCGGCGTCGTTGTTGCCGACCTTGCCTGTGCCGAATCCCTTGGCGGTCAACACTTGTGAGACCGACGAGGCCAGCCCGTTGATGTCGGTGTCGTTGAGCACGCTGGCGTTGGTCTTGTCCGGCGCATAGCTGAGCTCTTCGGTCTTGCCCTTGGCTTGCCCTTCCAAAAGGCCGGAAACCCAGGACTGCACCTGATGCGGATCGACGCGCACCACGCTGTGCATGCCGTCGTCGCTCCAGCCGGACTCGTCGAGCACCGGAATGGTGGCGAACGCGACCCGGCCGCCGGCGAGCTTCTGCAGCTGGTTGACGAAATCCATGATGTCCCAACCGGACGACAGCACGACCGAACGCTGGATCGCGGCCTGCAGGCGGTTCATCGTGGCCGGGCTGGACAGCGTCTTGCCGGAGATCACCTGGTGGGCCAGTGACGACATCACCACCTGCTGGCGTACCACGCGGTCGAGGTCGCCGCGGGGGAGTTCGTGCCGCTGGCGGACGAAGCTCAGCGCCTGCGGACCATTCAGCTTCTGCGGACCGGCTGGAAAGTCGGCACCCGAAAGTGGTTCGTAGACAGGTGCTTTGAGGCAGACATTGACTCCGCCGAGGGCGTCGGTGATCAGCGAGAAGCCGAGCAGCCCGATCTCGGCGTAGTGGTCGACGGTGACCCCGGTCAGGTCGCCGACGGTCTTGATCAACGCCTCGCGGCCGGCTTCGGTGCCCTCTCGCTCGGCCTCGTCCGGGGCGGCACCGGATTCGACCAGGCTGACCCGCTTCTCCTCCTTGGTCTGGCCGTAGACGCCGTTGATCTTGGTTTTCCCAAGACCCGGCGCGGACACGTAGGTGTCGCGGGGGATCGAGATCGCGGTCGCCGACTTCCCGTTGTCGGGGATGCGGACCAGGATGATCGTGTCGGTGTTGCTGGCCACTTCATCGCCGGCCCGCAGCGACGCCAACTCCTGCGGGCTCAGCGGGTTGCCGTGCGCGTCGGTGCGGCTGTCCATACCGACCAGCAGGATGTCGATCGCACCGTCATCGTCACCATGTCCCAGCGACGGCGAAAACACGTGGTAGATCCCGTCCTCGAAGGAGCGGACCTTGCTCCACGCCACCCCCGTCACCAGGACGACCAATGCGGCCGTCACCGTCGCAATCACACGAATCACCCGCTGCTCAGGCATCACGCTAGATTACTTGTGTAACACCCGTAACTGGGGTAACCGGGTCTCGGCGTGCCAGACTTGCGATCGATGGCCGCTGGCGACGATGCAGAGCGGAGCGATGAGGAGGAGCGGCGCTAGATTGGCTAGCAGAATTGTGATCGCTGGGGCAGGCGGGCAGGTTGGCAGCTTCCTCAAGGCCGAGGCGACCAGACAGGGACGTGACGTGCTGGCGTTGACGTCGTCGCAATGGGACATCGCGGATCCCCAGCGCGCCGGCCAGATCGTGCAGGCCGGCGACATCGTGGTCAACTGCGCGGCCTACACCGCCGTCGACGACGCGGAACGCGAACCGGACCGCGCGCATGCGATCAACGCCGCCGGCCCGGGCTACATCGCGCAGGCCTGCGCGCAGGTGGGCGCGCAGATGGTGCACATCTCGACCGATTACGTCTTCGACGGCGCTGCTTCCCGTCCATACGAGCCAGATGACGAAACCCGCCCGCTGAGTGTCTACGGGCAGACCAAGTTGGCCGGCGAGCACGCGGTGCTGGAGGCGTTGCCGCAGGCCGTGGTGGTCCGGACCGCGTGGGTCTACACCGGCGGCAACGGCAAGGACTTCGTTGCGGCGATGCGCAGACTGGCCGCCGGAGACGCCGTCGTCAACATGGTCGACGACCAGACCGGCTCGCCCACCTATACCGCTGACCTGGTCGCTGCCCTGCTCGAGGTGGCCGACGGCAAAGTGCACGCCCCCGGCGGCATCGTGCACGCCGCCAATGCCGGCGAGGTCACGCGCTACGGGCAGACTCGCGCGGTGTTCGAGATTCTCGGCGCCGACCCCGACCGGGTGCGGCCGGTGAGCAGTGCCGACAACCCACGACCGGCTGTGCGGCCGGCGTACTCGGCGCTGTCCGGTCGCCAGTCGCAAGCGGCGGGACTCTCGCCGCTGCGTCCGTGGCGCGATGCACTCGCCGCGGCGCTCGCTGTTCCCTGCTGAGGCGCTTGCGCCTCCTCGACCGCTACCCTCAACGCGTGAGTGACGTCCTGCCGGTAGTGACCGTGACCTATTCGCCGGGCGTGCATCTCGACCGTTTCCTGGCCTCGCTGTCCCACGCGACCGAGCGGCCGGTGAGCGTTTTGATGGCCGACAACGGCTCCACCGACGGCACCCCGCAGGCCGCGGTCGAGCGCTATCCGGGCGTTCAGCTGCTGCCCATGGGGGACAACCTCGGTTACGGCAGCGCGGTGAACCGCGCGGTAGCCGAGTTGGGTGACGCCGACGAGTGGATCGTCGTGGCCAATCCCGACGTTCAGTGGGGTCCGGGCAGCATCGACGCGCTGCTGGACGCCGCGACGCGCTGGCCGCGCGCTGCGACGCTGGGTCCACTGATCCACGACCCCGACGGGTCGGTGTATCCGTCGGCGCGCGAATTACCCAGCCTGATCCGCGGCGGGATGCACGCCGTGCTCGGACCGCTGTGGAAGAAGAACCCGTGGACGGCCGCCTACCGCCAGGAGCGGCTCGAACCCAGCGAGCGACCGGTCGGCTGGCTGTCCGGCTCATGTCTGCTGGTGCGCCGCGCGGCGTTCGAGCAGGTCGGCGGGTTCGACGAGCGCTACTTCATGTACATGGAAGACGTCGATCTCGGCGACCGGCTGGGCCGGGCCGGCTGGCTGAACGTCTACGTGCCGACGGCCGAAGTGCTTCACCACAAAGGGCATGCGACCGCGCGCGAATCGTCGCGCAATCTGGCCGCGCATCACAAAAGCACCTATACCTACCTTGCCGACCGGCATCCTGGGCCTTGGCGTGCGCCGCTGCGCTGGGGCTTCCGGGCCGGCCTGGCAGTGCGGTCGCGTGTGATGATGCGTAACTCCGAAGGGCGGAGCTGACATGAAACCGGTTGACGCGGTTGTTCTGGTCGGCGGCAAGGGCACCCGGCTGCGCCCGCTGACGCTCTCGGCGCCCAAGCCGATGTTGCCGACGGCCGGTCTGCCGTTCCTGACTCACCTGCTGTCTCGCATTGCCGCGGCCGGGATCGAGCACGTGATTCTCGGAACGTCCTACAAGCCGACGGTTTTCGAGGCGGAATTCGGCGACGGCTCGAAATTGGGTCTGCAGATCGAGTACGTCACGGAGCAGACGCCGCTGGGCACCGGCGGCGGAATCGCCAATGTGGCGAGCCGTCTGCGCTACGACACAGCGATGGTGTTCAACGGCGACGTGCTGTCCGGTGCCGACCTCGGTCAGCTGCTGGACTCCCATTATGAGCA
This sequence comes from Mycobacterium paraterrae, assembly GCF_022430545.2. Classification (NCBI taxonomy): domain Bacteria; kingdom Bacillati; phylum Actinomycetota; class Actinomycetes; order Mycobacteriales; family Mycobacteriaceae; genus Mycobacterium; species Mycobacterium paraterrae. The sequence continues at coordinate 3,321,976 of NZ_CP092488.2, forward strand.
GCAGGCCGACCTGACGCTGCACTTGGTTCGGGTCGGCGACCCGCGCGCCTTCGGTTGCGTGCCGACCGAAAATGGCCGTGTGACAGCGTTTTTGGAGAAGACGGAAGATCCGCCGACCGACCAGATCAACGCCGGCTGCTACGTATTCTCCCGCGAGACCATCGATCGCATCCCGCGCGGGCGCGAGGTGTCGGTCGAGCGGGAAGTGTTCCCCACGCTGCTGTCGGACGGCGTCAAGGTGTGCGGCTACGTCGATGCCAGCTACTGGCGCGACATGGGCACCCCGGAAGACTTCGTACGCGGTTCGGCTGATCTGGTGCGCGGCATCGCGCCGTCGCCGGCGCTCGGCGGCCACCGCGGTGAACAGCTGGTGCACGACGGCGCGGCGGTGTCGCCGGGTGCGTTGCTCATCGGCGGCACGGTCGTCGGGCGCGGCGCCGAAATCGGGCCGGGCGCACGGCTGGACGGCGCGGTGATCTTCGACGGCGTGAAGGTGGAGGCGGGCAGCGTGATCGAGCGCTCGATCATCGGGTTCGGCGCGCGGATCGGTCCGCGCGCGCTGATTCGCGACGGCGTGATCGGCGACGGCGCCGACATCGGTGCCCGCTGCGAGCTGCTGCGCGGAGCGCGGGTATGGCCGGGCGTCGCCATCCCCGACGGCGGAATCCGCTACTCCAGCGACGTCTAGGCGGGCTTCACTCGCCGAGCCTGCGGCTGGCCGCACTCTGGGGCTCGAGCGTGCGTCTAGCCGCACTCTCGGCGGACGGCGGCGGCGAGACTACAGCCGGCCGCCCGCTCCGGTCGCCTGCTGCACCAGATATCTCAGTGCCTCGTCGGTGCCGTCGGGCAGCCCGTCGATTGGCCACCAACGCAGGTCGACGGATTCGTCGCTGAGCACGATCTGCGCGCCTGCCGGCGCGTGCGCCACGAACTGCAGGTCGAGATGGCGGGTCGGCACACCCAGCGAACAGGTGAGCGCGTGCACATTGATCGCGGCCAGGTCGGGCGACAGCGTCAACCCGCCGACACCGGATTCCTCGACGGCCTCACGCAGCGCGGCCGCGTGGATGTCCGCGTCGGAATCCTCGCAGTGCCCGCCCAATTGGACCCACCGGCCGAGTCGCGGATGCAGCGTCAGCAGGACTTGGCCCCCGCTGTCGTCCAGCACCAGCGCCGACGCGGTGATGTGTCCTGGCACGCATTCCCGCCGGCAGGCGTCCTCGCGGGCGTCTAGGAACGCCAGCACGGCGTTGCGGATCGAGTCCTGCGAATGGTCTGGTGGCCGCCAGTCGCTGAGCAGCGCGATCGCCGAGGACCGCACGCTCACTTGCGCACCAGCAGATCGCCGACCTTTACCGGTTCGCGAGGCTCGGTGACGGGCTCGTTCGGATGGCCGATCGCGATGGCGCCCAACGGTTCCCAATCCCCGGGCAGGTCCAGCTCGGCGCGAACCAAGTCAGCGGCGAAAATCGTCGACCCGATCCAGCAGCTGCCGACGCCGCGCACCGCCAAGGCCACCAGCAGGGCCTGAACCGCGGCGCCGACCGCGACGGTGAACATCGTGTGCTCGGCGTCGGTGCGGGCGGCGTCGGGATAACTGTGGGCGCCGTCGGGCACCAGGAAGGGGATGACGACTTCGGGTGCGTCGTAGAGGATCTGGCCGCGCGCGACCCGTCGCTCGACCGCGTCGGCGGGCTTGCCGTCGCCGGTGAGGTCGGCTCGCCACTTGTCGCGCATCCGCTCGAGCAGCCGGTCGCGGATGGCCCGGGTCTGCAGCCACACGAAGCGCACCGGCCGGGTGTGGTGCGGTGCGGGGGCGGTCAGCGCTTCGGCCACCGCGTCTTCGATCAGGTGCGGCGCCACGGGCTCGTCGGCGAACTGGCGTATCGAGCGCCGGAACAGCTGCGCCTGTCGGCGACCGAGCTCCAGGGCTTCCGCGGTACCGAGCCAGAACAGGTCGTCGGTGCCAGAGCGCACGAGATGGCGCGCGGTCGCCCCGGTTTCGGTGACCACAGCGGCGGGCAACCCGCGCACGACCGCGACCGGGACCGCGGTCAGCTTGCCTTTGACGAGGTCGGCCGCGGCCGCGATTTCGTCAGCGACCGCGACTTCGGTGACCACCAGTTCGTTGCCGTGCCGGTCGACCGCGCCGGCGTAGCCGTGCAGCACCGAGACGCCGGCCGAGCCCACGGCGGCGTCGGTTTGGCCGTTGCGCCAGGCGCGGCCCATGGTGTCGGTGATGACGACACCGACGGTGACACCCAGGACGTCGCGCAGCCCGGACCGTAGCGCCGCGGCACTGCCATCGGGATCGACGGGCAGCAAAGCCAATTCGTCGGTGCCGATGTTGGATCCGTCGACGCCAGACGCCGCCTGCACCACACCCAGCCCGTTCTCGGTGATCAGCGTACGGCCTTTGCGCGCCAGTACTCGAACGGATTCAGCGTCAACGAGCTTGCGGCGCAGGGTATCTCGTTGTTCGGGGTCTTCCGGCGCGGGCACCAGGCGGCCTTCGCACTTGGACAGCACTTTGCTGGTCACCACCAACACGTCGCCGTCGCGCAACCAGGGCGCGGCCGTCGCGAGCGCCGCGGTCAGGTCGTCGCCGGGCCGGAACTCCGGAAGCCCGGTCACCGGCAGGATTTCGATCGGCGACGCGGCGCCGTGCTCGCTGGTGCTCATACCGCCACGCCCGCAAGCTCGAGCCCGGCTCGAACCATCTCGGCGGTCGCCTTGGGGTCGGTCATCAGCAGCGGCACCGAACGCACTCCCATGCCGTCGATCTCGGCATGGTCGCCCTCATGAATCAGCCAGTAGTCCAGGATGCCGGTGCCGGCTCGCGCGCCGTGATACCGACCGACCGCTTCAGCGGTCGACTCCACGCCAATGACAGTCAGGCACGCATCGGCCATCCCGCGCAATGGTTTTCCGCCGATGATCGGCGAGTAGCCAACGATGGGGGCGCCAGTGGACCGCAGTGCCGAGCGTATCCCGGGGACGGCCAGGATCGCGCCGACGCTCACCACTGGGTTGGACGGGGCAATCAAGACCGCATCGGCGTCGGCAATCGAATCAGTGACTTCTGTTGTGGCATTGGCTTTTTCGGCCCCAATAAATGCGAAGCTGTGGGTCGGCACCTGCGCGCGGTAACGCACCCACCACTCTTGGAAATGAATCGCTCGTCGGCTCCCGTCGTCGGGATCGGTAATGACGACGTGGGTTTCGCAACGGTCGTCGGTGACGGGCAGCAGTCGCGCACCGGGTTGCCAGCGGTCGCACAACGCGGCGGTCACCTGGGAGAGCGGATAACCGGCCCGCAGCATCTGGCTGCGCACGAGGTGCGTCGCCAGATCTCGATCACCGAGTCCGAACCAGTCCGGCTGAACCCCGTATTGCGCGAGTTCCTCTTTGGCGTGCCAGGTTTCGTTGCGGTGGCCCCAGCCACGCTCCGGGTCGACGCCCCCGCCCAGGGTGTACATGCAGGTGTCCAGGTCCGGGCAGATGCGCACCCCGTGCATCCAGGCATCGTCGCCGATGTTCACCACAGCCGTCAGTTCGTGGTCGCCGGCAGGCGAGGAGCCGGAGCCGAATTGGCCGAGGCCGAGCAGCTGTTGCACCCCCAGCAGGAAGCGCGCGCCGCCGACCCCGCCGACCAAAACCGTCACCTTCACACCGCACGACAGTACGCGCGGCGACGTCGCAAACCCGGGGAGAGTCGGGTGAGAGAATCACCCGGTTGGTGCCGGATTGCCTTGTGTGACAGGTGTGACCGACACGCCACGCCCGGTCAAGGCTCAGTGCCGCAAAAAATTGATCACGAGATGGTATGGAAATCTGCCGATTCGCTTGCGAATCCGGTCTTACCCGTGTGTAATCACAGCAGTGTCATTTCGGTTGGCCGGCCGGATTCGGTGTCGCAGACCGAGATTCGATCAAATGTTCGAATCAGAGATGACCGAAATCAAAACAGTGGTCACAATCGCGAACTACGAAACCAGGTGAGGAGGCGGAGCATGTCCTATGAACACCTTCGGGGGCTAATGGGAGGAACACCGCACACCGTGCCCGGTCTGCCGTTGACAGGGGTATCGCAAAGGCCCCATTTGAGTTTGGTTCCCGACGCCATCGAAGACGAATTCGAGGGCACCGAGGAGGCAACCGACCAGTGGCAAGACCGAGCATTGTGCGCACAAACGGATCCAGAGGCGTTCTTTCCTGAGAAGGGCGGCTCCACCCGCGAGGCCAAAAAGATCTGCCTTGGCTGCGAAGTGCGGAGCGAATGCCTCGAGTACGCCTTGGCTCACGACGAGCGGTTCGGCATATGGGGTGGGCTTTCCGAGCGCGAGCGTCGTCGCCTCAAGCGCGGAATCATCTGACCTCAAAGATCATCGAATAGCGGGTGACCCGCTGAGCGTGCAGCAGCCGCGCTCGCGGTCGCCCGCTTATTCGTCTTGTGACCCGCGGCGCGCGGCGGCGCCGCGCTTGCGATCACCCATTTATTCGTCTTCTATCGTCGGGTCGATGACCGACGGTTCGACATCCAGATAGGTGGCGACCTGGGCCACCAGAATTTCGTGCAGCAGTTCGGCCAGCTCGATGGTGTCTTTGGCGCGTCGTTCGATTGGTTTGCGGAACAGCACAACTCGCGCACGGGTGGCGCTGCCGCGCACGTCGACGCCCGCGGCGATCAACCGGGCCAGCGCGATCGGCCCGTCGGCGACCACCTCGGGCGGCCACTGCACGTTGTGCGGATCCTTCGCCGAAATCCGCGGGATCTCGTCGACGGCGACGTCGAGCCCGGACAGTCGGTCCTGCCAACGCCGCTCGATCGGCTCGTAGGCTTCGAGAACCGCCATGTCGAAGCGTTCGGCGCGGCTCCGCCATCCCGGAACTGTCGGCGGCAGCAGTGGGCCCCGCATGTCGCGGCCGCGGCGCGACACCTTTTTCCCCGGCGAGCGCCGACCGCGCGGGGAGCTGCGCGAATCGCTCACCTGGCGATGGTAACGGTTGGGCATCCAGGCCCGAATGCATGCGCGTGTCCGCCGGGGCGCGAACGTTTTCGCACGATAACCTCTCGATCGTGAACGTTCCGCGTCGCTGCTGCCGGCCAGGGTGTCCGCATTACGCGGTTGCGACGCTGACCTTCGTCTACTCGGACTCCACAGCGGTCGTCGGCCCGCTGGCCGTCGCCAGCGAGCCGCACTCCTGGGACCTTTGCGTGAGCCATGCCAGCCGCATCACCGCCCCGCGCGGGTGGGAACTGGTTCGGCATGCCGGCCCGCTGGCCACCAACCCCGACGAAGACGATCTGATCGCGCTGGCCGAGGCCGTGCGGGAGGGCCGCGATGTGGCCGCCGGCGGTGGCACCGTCAACGGCTTTCACGAGGCCGCCGGGCAGTTCGGCGTGGCGCCGGCCGAGGCGCCCGCCACCGGAGTGCTGACGACGGCCGCCCCGCGACCGGCGACGAACGGTCGTCGCCGCGGTCACCTGCGGGTGCTGCCCGACCCCGCGGAGTAGCAAAGCTTTAATAGGCGTGCTCACCCTCTTGTCGCCTACCCGAGATAGGCTTGGCGGCACCCTAATACGTCGCCGTCGTCAGGAGCCCTCTCGATGTCTCGGCCCCCTGCGGCTGTTCACCGTGTCATCAAGGCGTATGACGTGCGAGGTCTGGTCGGTACGGAGATCGACGAGTCGTTCGTCAAAGAGGTCGGCGCGGCCTTCGCCCGGTTGATGCGTAGCGAAGGCGCCCACCAGGTCGTCGTCGGCTACGACATGCGGGACAGCTCTCCAGCGCTGGCGGCCGCCTTCGGCGACGGCGTCAACGAGCACGGCCTGGACGTGGTCCGGATCGGGCTGGCGTCCACCGATCAGCTCTACTTCGCCTCGGGGCTGCTCGACTGCCCGGGCGCGATGTTCACCGCGAGCCACAATCCGGCCGCATACAACGGCATCAAGCTGTGCAGGGCGGGGGCCAAACCGGTCGGTGCCGACACCGGACTGACGACCATCAGCGACGAGGTGATCGCCGGTGTGCCAACGCCCACCGGGACCACCGCCGGAACCACGACCGACAAAGACGTGCTGGCCGAGTATGGGGAATTCCTGCGCTCGCTGGTCAACACCGACGGACTGCGTCCGCTGCGGGTGGCCGTCGACGCGGGCAACGGGATGGCTGGCCACACCGCCCCCGCGGTCCTCGGTGCCATCGAGTCGCTCACGTTGCTGCCGCTGTACTTCGAGCTCGACGGCTCGTTCCCGAACCACGAGGCCAACCCGCTCGACCCGGCCAACTTGGCCGATCTGCAGACGTTCGTGCGTGAGAGCGGGGCCGACATCGGGCTGGCCTTCGACGGCGACGCCGACCGCTGCTTCGTCATCGACGAGCGTGGCCGCCCGGTCTCGCCGTCGACGGTCACCGCGCTCGTCGCCGCGCGGGAGTTGACCCGCGAAATCGGCGCGACCGTGATCCACAACCTGATCACTTCACGCGCGGTGCCCGAGTTGGTGATCGAGCGCGGTGGCACCCCGGTCCGATCGCGGGTGGGGCACTCCTACATCAAGGCGCTGATGGCCGAAACGGGCGCCATCTTCGGCGGCGAACACTCGGCGCACTACTACTTCCGCGACTTCTGGGGAGCCGACTCGGGCATGCTCGCCGCGCTCTACGTGCTGGCCGCACTCGGCCGGGCGGACCGCCCGTTGTCCGACCTAACCGCGGACTACCAACTCTACGAATCGTCCGGCGAAATCAATTTCACCGTCGACGATTCTGCGACCTGCGTCGAGGCGGTGCTCAAGGCATTCGGCAAGCGGATTCAATCCATCGACCACCTGGACGGGGTGACGGTCGACCTGGGCGAAGGCAGCTGGTTCAACCTGCGTACCTCCAACACCGAGCCGCTGTTAAGGCTGAACGTGGAAGGGCGCAGCAGCGAGGACGTCGACGCGGTCGTCGAACAGGTCGCCCGCGAGATCAGGCGGCTCACGGACCGGCGAGCCGAACCCGAGGCCGTCAGGTGAACGCGGCCCCCGCCGTGATCGACCTCGACGACACCGACGGCCTGCTCGGGGCCGATCGCGACGGGCTGCTGCGGGCGGCGTCGATGGCCGGCGCACACGTCCGGTCAGCCGCCGCCGCCGTCGACGAAGGCGCCCTGGATTCGCTGCACGACTCGGGTGACCGACCGCGGACCATCATCTGGGTGGCCGGGCGCGGCGTCGCCGAGACGGCGGGCACGATGCTGGCCGCGACGTCCGGCGGGTCGGCGCCGGCGCCGATCGTCATCGCCGCCGAGGCGCCGCCGTGGATCGGACCGCTGGACGTCCTGATCGTCGCCGGAGACGATCCCGGCGACCCGGCTCTGGTCGGGGCGGCCGCGAGTGGAGTGCGCCGCGGCGCACGAGTGGTGATCGCTACGCCGTATGAAGGCCCGATGCGGGACAGCACCGCGGGCCGGGTCGCGGTGCTGGAGCCACGGCTGCCGGTTGCGCCCGAGTTCGGACTTTCTCGGTTCCTGGCCGCTGGGCTGGCAGTCCTTGGCGCCGTCGATTCCCGACTTCGGGTGGACCTGGCGGCCATGGCCGACGAACTGGACGCGGAAGCATTGCGCAACAGCGCCGGGCGTGAATTGTTCACCAATCCGGCCAAGGCACTGGTCGAGCGGATCTCGCGACGCCGGGTGGTGTTTGCCGGCGACTGCGCCGCGACGCTCGCGCTGGCTCGACACGCGTCCGGCATGCTGCTCCGCGTCGCGCACGAGGTAGCGGCCGCCAGCAGCATGGCGGACGCTTTGGTGGCACTGCGGGCCGGTCCGGGGCCCGCCTTCGTCGATCCGACGGAATCGTTGTTCCACGACGAGGAAATCGATGGACCGATCGCGGATCGGCTGAGGCTGTTGGTGCTGACACTGGAAGCCGAACGGGCCGTAGTCACGGCACGGGTTGCCGGTTTGCACGACGTCGACCTGGTCGGCGCCGGGGACGTGCCGGACGCGGTGGACCGCGGCCCCGCCCTGCCCGGAGCGCAACGGGCCGAGCAACAGCTGGCGATATTGGCGGTCCGGTTGGAGATGGCGGCGGTTTATTTGCGGCTGGTGCGGGGATAACTGGTTCTGAGGTAATGGCAAGTGCAGTTGCTACGCGGAGCGATACGGACATACGCGTGGGGGTCGCGGACCGCCATCGCGGAGTTCACTGGTCGCCCGGTACCGGCCGCGCATCCCGAAGCCGAACTCTGGCTGGGCGCTAACCCCGGCGACCCGTCGTGGCTGCAGGAGCCGGGCGGCGACGTGTCGTTGTTGCAGACCGTGATCGACGACCCCGAGGGCCAGCTCGGTGCCGCGGTGCGTAGCCGATTCGGTGACGCGCTGCCCTTCCTGGTGAAGGTCTTGGCCGCCGACGAACCGCTCTCGCTCCAGGCGCACCCCAGCGCCGAGCAGGCGGCCGAAGGCTTCCAACGCGAGGAGCGACTCGGAATTCCGGTCAATGCGCCGGTGCGCAACTACCGAGATGCCAGCCACAAACCCGAATTGCTGGTGGCGCTGCATCAATTCGAGGCTCTCGCCGGATTTCGGCCTGCCGCCAAGACCGTCGAGCTGTTGCAGGCCCTTGCCGTGGCGGACCTGGACCCGGCCATCGATCTGCTGAAGGACCAGTCGGACGCCGACGGGCTGCGGGCGCTGTTCACCACCTGGATCACCGCGCCGCAACCGCACGTCGACGTCTTGGTGACCGCGGTGCTCGACGGCGCGATCAACTACGTGAGCTCCGGGGCAACGGAATTCGCGGCCGAAGCCAAAACCGTGCTGGAACTCGGTGAACGCTATCCCGGCGACGCCGGTGTGCTCGCCTCGCTGCTGCTCAACCGGATCACGCTGAACCCCGGCGAGGGCATCTATCTCTCGGCTGGAAATCTGCACGCCTATCTGCGGGGTGTGGGCCTGGAGGTAATGGCCAACTCCGACAACGTATTACGCGGCGGCCTGACACCCAAGCACGTCGACGTTCCGGAACTGCTGCGCGTGCTGAACTTCAATCCCACCACCGAGTCGGAGCTGCGGGCCGACACGCACCCCGACGGGCTGGCGTCGTTCTACGACACGCCAACAGAAGAATTCGCGGCGTCGATGCTCACCCTCGGTGACGAGCAGGTCGGTCACGAAGTGGACGCGCCGTTGCGGCCCGGCGCTCCTCAAGGCCCGCAGATACTGCTCTGCATCGAGGGCACCACCGCCGTACACGGGAAATCGGGAACGCTGACGCTGAGCCGCGGCGCCGCCGCGTGGGTCGCCGCCGACGACGGCCCGATCCGGCTGGTCGCGCAGGAGCCAACGAAGATCTTCCGGGCTACCGTGGGGTTGTAACGCGCCGGCGGCCCGAGCCCGCCTCCGCAGCGTTGCTAATGCGGAGGAGCGGCGCTAGTCACGAGCTCGCGACGGGGTTTACCCGCCCGACGCTCGCCCAGCCACAGCCGCATGTTGTGCCGGATCGTCCGGCCGACCAGCTTGGCCGACGGGATCATGTAAAGGCTGTCCAGCAACGAGAAGCGTCGCAGGAACCATTCGGCCAGAACGGGATCCGTCTCCGCCGCGCCGAGAAACTGGTCGAACAAATTGCCCACCGGCCCGAACCACCACGGTTTGTCGCCGGTCGCGTGGTGGAAGGCGTGATCGCCGATCGCGGTCATCATCCACACCGGGAAGGTGGTCTTGGCGGTGGCCCGATTGACCTTGCGTACCACATCGCCACCGTCGGCCAGCGCGCGGCGCAGGTGCCCGGCCTGCAGCGAGGTCATCGTCATGCCCTGCCCGTAGGTGGGGTCGAAGCTGACCACCGCGTCGCCGAGCGGCAAGATCCCGGCCGGGAACCGGTCCAATTCGTGGTAGCGCCGCCACCGGCTGGCGGGGTATTTGTGGAACGCCACTTCGCCGACGAGCTCGGCGCGCTGCAACGCATCGGCGATGCGTGCCGGCAGCAGCTTGCCGGCCAGCGCCTGCATCTCGGAAAACGTTTGCGGCGGTTGCACTTTCGCGACGCCGAACGCTGTCAGTGTCCAGGTGCCGTCCTCGTAGCCGAGCAGGCCCAGCCCCAGCGGTTCCTCCCGCGAGGCGCCCGCCACCACGACGCGCTCGCGGATAGCTCCCTCGGGTAACCGCAACTGTTGCGACGCATAGCCGATGCCCACTTCGACGGTCTTCTCCGGCGGACGCTGAAAACCCCACTGCTCCAACCAGACCGGCAGCCGGGTGCCGCGGCCCGCCGCGTCGACGACGAGGTCGGCAGCTACGAAGTCGGGCTCGTCGGCCTCGCTGTCGAGCAGCACCCCGGTGACCCGCTGGACGTCGACGTCGAAACACGGCTGAGCCACCGAGCGATGCAGGATCTCGACGTTGGGGATGTCGTAGACGCGCCGCCGGATCTGCCATTCCAGCTGCGGGCGACTAGGCACGTACGCGGTGAACTCGTCCCGCAGCGTGCGGCCGGTCCCCAGCACGTGGCCGGCCGCGCCGAAGTGAATGCAGTCAGGCCGGTTCTCCAAAATGGGCACGCCGGCGGCGACCATCTCGTCGAGCAGCCCCGGGAACAGGCCGTCGAATTCCTGCGCGCCGCGAGCCATCAGTAGGTGGACGTGCCGGCCCTGCGGCACGGCTGTGCGATTGCCGGGTCCTTCGGGCAACTCGTCGCGCTCGAACACGCTCACTCGGTCGTAGAACTCCGAGAGCACTCGCGCCGCGCACAATCCGCCGATGCTGGCGCCGATCACCACCGCGTGTCTCCGAGCGCTGTCCCCACCCATGTCGCCACGGTACTCGGTAATGTCCTGCAGACCATGGCTGATCGCTGGCGCACCAAGTCGATCGAGCAGTCGATTGCCGATACGGACGATCCCGACACCCAACTCCGCAAGGACCTGAGCTGGTGGCACCTGTGCGTGTTCGGAGTGTCGGTGGTGATCGGCGCGGGCATCTTCACCGTTACCGCTTCCACCGCCGGAGACATCACCGGACCATCGATCTGGATATCGTTTCTGATCGCGGCGATCACCTGCGGCCTGGCGGCGCTGTGCTACGCGGAATTCGCGTCGATGCTGCCCGTGGCCGGCAGCGCCTACACCTTCTCCTATGCCACGTTCGGTGAGTTCATCGCCTGGACCATCGGCTGGAACCTGCTGCTCGAACTGGTGATCGGCGCCGCCGTCGTCGCCAAGGGTTGGTCGAGCTACCTGCACACCGTGTTCAAGCTCGCCGGTGACAGCATCGCGGTTGGGCCGGTGCAGCTCGACTGGGGTTCGCTGGTGATCGTGACGATCGTGGCTACACTGCTCGGGCTCGGCACGAAATTGTCGTCGCAGTTCTCCACCGTGGTGACCGCTGTCAAGGTGACGGTGGTACTGCTGGTGATCGTCGTCGGTGCGTTCTACATCAAGAAGGCGAATTACTCGCCGTTCATCCCGCCGCCGGAGGCCGACCGCTCCGGTAGCGGCGTCAATCAGTCGGTGCTGTCGCTGCTCACCGGCGCGCACGGCAGCCACTACGGCTGGTATGGCGTGCTCGCCGGGGCGTCGATCGTGTTTTTCGCGTTCATCGGGTTCGACATCGTGGCGACCATGGCCGAGGAGACGAAGAATCCGCAGCGTGACGTCCCGCGCGGAATCCTTGCCACGCTCGGGATCGTGACCGTGCTGTACGTGGCTGTCTCGGTCGTGCTGTCCGGGATGGTGTCCTACACCCAACTGAAGACGACGGCCAGCGGCCACCAGGCCAACCTGGCCACCGCGTTCGCGGCCAACGGTGTGCACTGGGCTTCGGGGGTCATTTCGATCGGCGCGCTCGCCGGGCTGACCACGGTCGTGATGGTGTTGCTACTCGGCGGCTGCCGGGTGCTGTTCGCGATGTCCCGCGACGGGTTGCTGCCACGGCGACTGGCCAAGACCGGCTCCCACGGCACCCCGGTGCGCATCACGGTGCTGGTTGCGGTCTTGGTCGCCGCCACGGCGTCGGCATTTCCGGCCGACAAGCTCGAGGAAATGGTCAACGTCGGCACCTTGTTCGCGTTCCTGCTGGTATCCGCCGGCGTCATTGTCCTGCGTCGCACCCGGCCCGACTTGCCGCGCGGATTCCGGGCGCCGTGGGTGCCGCTGCTGCCCATCGCGTCGGTCTGCGCGTGTGTCTGGTTGATGGTGAACCTGACCGTCGTGACCTGGATTCGCTTCGGGCTGTGGATGGCGGTCGGGATTCTGATCTACGCCGCCTACGGATTTCGAAATTCGGCAGTGGCCAGGCGCGATGCCGATGTCAATGGCGATGTGCAACTGAGGAATCGCTCCGATTGAAAGGAGTGGTCGACCGAATTACCATCAGCGAATCAAGATCACTCGAGGCACCACATCGTCTCGTCGCGTCTCGAGATCAGGAGATTCGCCGGAGGTGTGCGGTATGCCCGCAGAATCTGCAGACAGCACGCCCGACTGGCGGGACAAGAAGCGCCGGCTGTGGATGATGGGCTTGGTCTTTCCCACGCTGACGATCACCGTCACACCGTTCATCTGGGGGATGAACCAGTTGGGTTGGTACCCCGCTTCCCAAGTGTTGTTCTGGATCGGCCCGATCCTGCTCTACGTCGTTATGCCCACCCTCGACGTGCATTTCGGGGCGGACGGGCAGAACCCGCCCGACGACGTCGCTCGGCGACTCGAGGAGGACAAGTACTACCGGGCCTGCGTTTTCGCGTTCGTGCCGCTGCAGTACCTGAGCCTGTTCCTGGCGGCCGGGGTGTTCACCGCGCCGAACTTGAGTTGGCTGGGTCAAGAAGGCCCGCTGGGCTGGCCGGCCAAGATCGGCCTGGCGCTCTCGATCGGCGCGCTGGGCGGCGTCGGCATCAACACCGCGCATGAAATGGGACATAAGAAGGCATCGCTGGAGCGCTGGCTGTCCAAGATCTCCCTGGCGCAGACCGGGTATGGGCACTTCTTCATCGAGCACAACCGGGGTCACCATGTCCGCGTCGCGACGCCGGAGGACCCGTCGTCGGCCCGCTTCGGTGAGACGTACTGGGAGTTTCTGCCGCGCAGCGTGGTTGGCAGCCTGCGCTCGGCGTTGCGGTTGGAGGCCAAGCGGATACGCCAGAAGGTCGGCAATCCGTGGAACCCAAGAACATACCTACTCAACGACGCCCTCAACGCGTGGCTGATGACCGTCGTGTTGTGGGCCGTGCTGATCGCGCTGTGCGGATGGGCACTGCTGCCGTTCCTGCTCATCCAGGCGGCGTTCGGCATCAGTCTGCTGGAGGCGGTCAACTACCTCGAGCACTACGGCCTGCTCCGGCAGAAGAAGGCCAACGGGCGCTATGAACGCTGCACTCCGGAGCACAGCTGGAACTCCGACCACATCGTCACCAATCTCTTGCTGTATCACCTGCAGCGCCATAGCGATCACCATGCGAACCCAACCAGGCGTTACCAATCGCTGCGCAGCATGGACGGGTCGCCGACTCTTCCCTGCGGCTACGGGGCGCTGATCGGACTGACCTACATCCCGCCACTGTGGCGTCGGCTGATGGACCACCGGGTGCTCGAGCACTACGGCGGCGACGTGTCGAGGGTCAACATGCAACCGCGACTGCGCGCGAAGACCCTCGCCCGCTACGGCGCGGCCGCCGCCTAGCTGCACCTGGCCGCTGACCGGCCGATCGGCCGGTGGCTGCTGCCCGGCGTCCGTGCCCGGTGCCCGTGCTCGCCGAGCGCGCACTGAGGCCGGGTTTTCCGCCGCTTTCCCGTCCTAGATCCACGTTCGACGCCCGCGCTTGACCGGCTACGGTTTACAAAGATGGCATCAATGTCTAGACAACGGACGTAGCAAGCAGTAATGTCCAATCCTAAGGTGCGATGGCTCACAAGGAGGTTGGCGATATGACTTCACCGGCAGGGGCGCTCAGCCCGCAGGTCTGGCAGGACCGGAAGCGCTACATGTGGCTGATGGGACTGATCGTCCCAACGCTGCTGATCGCGATCCTGCCGATCATCTGGGCGATGAACCAGGCGGGCTGGCAGGCTGCTTCGCAGGTCTGGTTTTGGATCGGCCCGATCCTGCTCTACGTGGTCCTGCCGGCCCTCGACCTGCGGTTCGGCGCCGACGGCCAAAATCCGCCCGACGAGGCCATGCAGTGGCTCGAAGACGACAAGTACTACCGCTACTGCACCTATGCCTTCATTCCGTTCCAGTACATCAGCCTGGTGCTCGGCGCCTACCTGTTCACGGCGTCGAACCTGAGTTGGCTGGGCTACGAGGGGTCGCTCAGCTGGCCGGCCAAGATCGGCCTCGCGCTATCAGTCGGGACGCTGGGCGGCGTCGGTATCAACACCGCCCACGAAATGGGACACAAGAAGGAATCGCTGGAGCGCTGGTTGTCCAAGATCACCCTGGCGCAGACCGGTTACGGCCACTTCTACATCGAGCACAACCGCGGCCACCACGTCCGGGTGGCGACACCGGAGGACCCAGCTTCAGCGCGCTTCGGGGAGACGTTCTGGGAGTTCCTGCCGCGCAGCGTGATTGGCAGCGCGAAGTCGTCGCTGCACCTGGAGGCTCAGCGGATCCGGCGTCAGGGCGGCAACCCGTGGAACCCCACGACCTACCTGTCCAACGACGTCGTCAACTCCTGGCTGATGACCGTGGTGCTGTGGGGCGCCCTGCTCGCGGTGTTCGGGCCCGCGTTGATCCCCTTCCTGATCGTCCAGGCGGTCTTCGGGTTCAGCCTGTTGGAGTCGGTCAACTACCTCGAGCACTACGGCCTGCTACGGGTCAAGAAGGACAACGGCCGCTACGAGCGCTGCACGCCGGAGCACAGCTGGAACTCCGACCACATCGTGACGAATCTGTTCCTCTATCACCTGCAGCGGCACAGCGATCATCACGCGAATCCGACTCGGCGCTACCAGACGCTGCGCAGCATGGACGGCGCGCCGAACCTGCCCAGCGGTTACGCCGCGCTGATCGGAGTGACCTACTTTCCGCCGCTGTGGCGCAAGCTGATGGACCACCGGGTGCTCGAGCACTATGACGGCGACATCACCCGCGTCAACATCCAGCCGCGGCTGCGTAAGAAGGTGTTGGCACGCTACGGGGCCGCCGCGTAATGGCACGTTACCGTTGCCCCGGTTGCGACTATGTTTACGACGAAGCCGAAGGCGCTGTGCGAGAAGGATTCCCGGCAGGAACCAACTGGGACGACATTCCCGAGGACTGGGGTTGCCCAGACTGCGCCGTACGCGAGAAGCCCGATTTCGAATCGATCTAGGTAAGGACTAACGACATGAACGCCTACAAACTCTTCGTCTGCGTCCAGTGCGGCTTCGAGTACGACGAAGCCAAGGGCTGGCCGGAGGACGGCATCGCCCCCGGCACCCGCTGGGACGACATCCCCGAAGACTGGAGCTGCCCGGACTGCGGTGCCGCGAAATCCGACTTCGAGATGGTCGAAGTCGCCCGCTCGTGACATCCGGCGCTGCCGCACGCAGCAGCAGCGCAATACCCATTAGGGTCGCGCATATGCGAAGGGTCCCGTACGCCGAGGCGTCGCGGGCCCTGCTGCGTGATTCGGTGCTCGACGCGATGCGCGAACTGCTCGGCAGCCGCGACTGGTCGGCGATCACGCTGGCCGACGTCGCCCGCGCCGCGGGCATCAGCCGCCAGACCATTTACAACGAGTTCGGGTCGAGGCAAGGCCTGGCCCAGGGCTACGCGTTGCGGCTGGCCGACCGCCTGGCGGGTGCCGTCGAGGACGCCATCTACGCCAACGTGGGCGACGTCTATGCCGCACTGCTGCAGGGCTTTCGGGCTTTCTTCGCCGACTCGGCAGCCGATCCGCTGGTGATCTCGCTGCAGACTGGGGTCGCCAAACCGGATCTGCTGCAGATCATCACCACCGACAGCGGACCGATCATCACGCACTGCTCGGCCCGGCTGACGTCGTCGTTCATGAACAGCTGGATGCGGGCCAGCGAGGAGGACTCCGGGATGCTGGCGCGCGCCATCGTCCGGCTGGCGATGAGTTATGTGTCGATGCCGCCGGAGGCCGACCATGACGTGGCCGCTGACCTGGCACGACTGATGACGCCCGCAGCTGAGCGTTACGGGGTCCGCGTCGACCAGGGGGGCCAAGAGATCAGTTGAGACGCTTTCGGCTTCCCTTATCGCAGAATGAGCGGTAGCTTAGAGCAACCTTAGAGGCATGTCCCACCCGACGAGGCACGTTACTTGTGTACGTCTAATGAAGGGTTTGGGGCAATGGCTGGTCGGCGTCGTAACGGGAAGCACCCACGTGGCAAGGCCTGGCGTCGTCAGCTAGTCGGCCTGGGCGCTGGCGCGTTTTTGGCATGTGGCACGGCGTCGTTCGTGCACGCGCCGGCCGCTCATGCCGACGAGTTCGGTGCGATCCTCGATCCGATCATTAATTCCCTTGCGGGGCTTGTTGATCCGTGGATCGCGTTGGATCCATCTGCCGGTGCGGATCTGGGCTCGTTGGGTGTGAGCGCTGCCGATCTGCCCGATGCCGGCGCGGCGCTCAGCGCGGCCGATCCATGGACGTCGTTCCTGCAAGGACTTGAGCAGGACTGGATCGGCAGTTCGTTTGGTCAGCAGGTGGATACGGCGCTCAACGCGTGGTTTAGTCAGGCTGTCCCGGCCGCCGATTCCGCCGGCGGCGCATGCGGCCTGATTTGTAATGGTGCTGATGGAGTCGGGGGCGGCACGCTGCTGCAGGCCGAAGGGCAAGGTGGCGGGTTGATATTCGGCAACGGCGGCGATGGTGCCACCGACTTCGCCGGCCAAGGCGGTGCCGGTGGGGACGCCGGTTGGTGGGGCAATGGTGGTGCCGGTGGTGACGGCGTCGACGGCGGGTCCGGTGGTGACGGTGGTGCTGGCGGGCTGTTCTACGGCAACGGCGGCGACGGCGGCCACGGCGGCGATGGCAGCGACGGGGCGGACGGCACTGTTAACACTGCGGCCACCGGCGGCGTGAACGGTGGAGCCGGCGGAGCGGGCGGTTCAGCCGGACTCTTCGACATCTTCGGTAGCGGCGGTGCCGGCGGGGCCGGTGGTGGCGGTGGCGACGGCGGCAATGGCGCCGACGGTGCCGACGGCGTAACCGGTGTGGCCGGGGTGAACGACGGCGTCGGCGGCAAAGGTGTTGACGGCGGTAACGGCGGGGCCGGCGGCAACGGCGGCGCTGGCGGAGCGGGCGGCACGGCAGGGTCTTTCGGCACCAACGGCACCGAGGGGGCCGGTGGCAACGGCGGTAACGGCGGCGACGCCGGCACCGGCGGCGATGGCGGCGCCGGCGCCAACGGCAACGGCGACCATGTCAACGGCGGAACCGGCGGTACGGCCGGCCAGCCGGGCGCCGTTGGCGCCGGCGGGTCCGGGGGCGCCGGCTCGACCACGGGCACCACCGGTACCAACGGCACGTACAGCCTGGCCACCGGCGGTCGGGGCGGGACCGGCTACAGCCCGACCGGCTTTTTGAATGGAATCGCCAATAAAGGCGGTGACGGCGGTGCCGGCGGGTCCGGCGGTGCGCTGGGCAACGGTGGAGCAGGCGGAACAGGCGGGCACGGTGAAGACGTCGGCAACGCTGCCTTAACCACGGGTGGTGCCGGCGGCAACGGCGGAGTCGGCGGTGACGGCGGCGGTTCTGGGTTCGGCGGCGTCGGCGGTGCCGGCGGCAATGGTGGCAGCGGGCCGACCGCTATAGACAACGGTACGGGCGGAGCCGGCGGTGACGGCGGTAATGGCGGTAACGGCGGCGCAGATGGGAACGGCGGCAACGGCGGTAACGGCGGTAATGGCGGCTTTGGCACGGGCGATCAGGTGCACGGCGGTACCGGAGGAAATGGCGGTGACGGCGGTAACGGCTACGGGTCCGCCAACATCGCGGGCACCGGCGGCACAGGCGGCAGCGGCGGAGACACTGAGTCGTCTTTGCCGCCCGGTTCCTCCGTCCCGCAAAACGCTCTCGGATACGGCGGCGACGGCGGCGACGGCGGTAACGGGGGCAATGGCTTCGATGGCGCTTACAGCAGTGCCGGTGGTGCGGGCGGCCACGGTGGCTATGGCTACGGGCTGTCCCCGTTTATCCCCACCGGCGGTCAGGGCGGCGACGGCGGTTACGGCGGTGGCGATGGCATCAACGTTGGAGGATCGCCCGGCCTGGGCGTAGAGGGCGGCTTTAGCAACGGGGGCGGCGGCGGCGGCGGGGGTGGCGGCGGTGCCAGCATCCTCGACGGCACGGGTGGCCCCGGCGGAACCGGGGGCAAAGGGGGCAGCAGCCTCGGCGATTTTGTGGGCGTCCATGGCGGCACCGGCGGTACCGGCGGCACCGGCGGTCTAGGCAACTACAACCACGGCGTCGGAGGCTCCGGCGGCCTCGCGGGCAACGGCGGGACCACGGCGGGCGTCGTCGCCGGTGGCCCCGGCGGAGACGGAGGCGCCGGCGGCATCGGCAACGCCGGAAGCGTCGGAGGCAACGGCGGCTTCGGCGGAAACGGCGGTGGCGTGGGGGCCGGCGGCAACGGCTCCGGCGGCGCCGGTGGCGCCGGTGGCACCGCCTCATCTGGCTTACAGGGCGGCGACGGAGGAAACGGCGGGAACGGCTATGCGAACGGAACGCCCGGCACACCGGGAACACCGGGTGTGGACCAGGGATAGTAGCTGTTCTTCGCCCCTTTGCCGATAGTGACGCCCGGCGTGCGCGGGCAGATAACGGCAATAATGGTGCAGTGAAGCCGCCGCGCCTCGGCCACGACGGTCGCCAAAACTTTTGGCAGCCCCGCCGATCCTCGCAGTGCGGGTCGCTCTTCCTGACCCGGCATCACTGCATCATCGCGTCGGGGACTACCGTGTACGCAAGCTAAGTAGTTGACACCGACGAAGATTGGGCCAGAAACACTATGACGACGACCGAACATCCGCTGACCGCCGACGTGGTGAACGGGATCGACTTCAAGGTCGCCGACCTGTCGTTGGCCGATTATGGCCGCCGCGACATCGAGCTCTCCGAGCAGGAGATGCCGGGTCTGATGTCGCTGCGCCGCGAATACCACGACGTCCAGCCGCTCAAGGGCGCCCGCATCTCGGGCTCGTTGCACATGACTGTGCAGACCGCGGTGCTGATCGAGACCCTGACCGCGTTGGGTGCGGAGGTCCGTTGGGCGTCCTGCAACATCTTCTCCACCCAGGACCACGCCGCCGCCGCGGTGGTCGTCGGCCCGCACGGCACCCCGGAGAACCCGCAGGGTGTGCCGGTGTTCGCGTGGAAGGGCGAGACCCTCGAGGAGTACTGGTGGGCCGCCGAGCAGATCCTGACCTGGCCGGACGAGCCGGCCAACATGATCCTCGACGACGGTGGTGACGCCACCATGCTGGTGCTGCGCGGCGCGCAGTACGAGAAGGCCGGCGTCGTTCCGCCGGACGACGAAGACGACTCGGCCGAGCACCGGGTGTTCCTGAACCTGCTGCGCAAGCGGTTCGAGACCGACAAGGACAAGTGGACCAAGATCGCCGCGTCGATCAAGGGCGTCTCTGAAGAGACCACCACCGGGGTGCTGCGCCTGTACCAGTTCGCCGCCGCCGGTGAGCTGTCGTTCCCGGCGATCAACGTCAACGACTCGGTGACCAAGTCCAAGTTCGACAACAAGTACGG
The DNA here is from genome assembly GCF_022430545.2 of Mycobacterium paraterrae. NCBI lineage: Bacteria > Bacillati > Actinomycetota > Actinomycetes > Mycobacteriales > Mycobacteriaceae > Mycobacterium > Mycobacterium paraterrae. Next base: position 3,341,672 of record NZ_CP092488.2, read on the forward strand.
CTGCCGGCACTCGCTTATCGACGGCATCAACCGCGGTACCGACGTGCTGATCGGCGGCAAGAAGGCCCTGATCTGCGGTTACGGCGACGTCGGCAAGGGTTCGGCGGAGTCGCTGGCCGGCCAGGGCGCACGCGTGACGGTCACCGAGATCGACCCGATCAACGCCTTGCAGGCGCTGATGGAGGGCTTCGACGTCAAGCGGGTGGAAGACGTGATCGGCGAGGCCGACATCATCATCACCACCACTGGTAACAAGGACATCATCACCCTTGAGCACATCAAGGCGATGAAGGACAAGGCGATCCTGGGCAACATCGGTCACTTCGACAACGAGATCCAGGTCGCCCGACTGGAGAAGTCCGGCGCGATCAAGACCAACATCCGTCCCCAGGTCGACCTGTGGACCTTCCCGGACACCGGTAAGTCGATCATCCTGCTGTCCGAGGGCCGGCTGCTGAACCTGGGCAACGCGACCGGCCACCCGTCGTTCGTGATGAGCAACAGCTTTTCCAACCAGGTCATCGCGCAGATCGAACTGTGGACCAAGAACGACGAGTACGACAACGAGGTCTACCGGCTGCCCAAGCACCTGGACGAGAAGGTCGCCCGCATCCACGTCGAGGCGCTCGGCGGCGAGCTGACCAAGCTCACCAAGGAGCAGGCCGAATACATCGGCGTGGACGTCGACGGCCCGTACAAGCCGGACCACTACCGCTACTGAGTTGCCGAAGCGCCGGTTGCCGAGGGCCCGGTCAGCCGGGCGCCGGCGGCCGAACGCCCGACTAGCCGGGCGTTCGCGCCCCTCGTCGGAAGGCGCGCCGTGCTGATTGCCATCGAGGGCGTCGACGGCGCCGGCAAGCGGACGCTCACCGACGGCCTGCGCGCGAGGTTCGAGGCCGCCGGGAAATCCGTGGCGACCCTGGCGTTCCCGCGGTACGGGCAGTCGGTGACCGCCGACGTCGCTGCCGAGGCATTGCACGGTCAGCACGGCGACCTGGCGTCGTCGGTGTATGCGATGGCCATGCTTTTCGCGCTGGATCGCGCGGGTGGTGCCGATCAGATCCGCGAACTGTGTCACGACCATGACGTGGTGATCCTCGACCGCTATGTCGCCTCCAACGCCGCCTACAGCGCCGCACGTCTGCACCAGCCGGCCAGCGGCGAGGCGGTTGGCTGGGTGCACGACATCGAATATGGCCGGCTGGGACTGCCGGCGCCGGACTGGCAGGTGTTGCTCGGAGTGTCGGCCGAACTGGCTGATCAGCGGGCCCGGCACCGCGCAAGCATGGACGCCGGCCGAGCGCGCGACGCCTACGAACGCGACGCCGGGCTGCAGCAGCGGACCGGCGCGGTGTACGCCGAGCTGGCCGCCTCGAACTGGGGCGGCCGCTGGCTGGTGGTCGACGAGACGGTCGATCCGGGCCGCCTCAAGGAGCAGTTAATGGCTTAGTTGCCACTCGGTTCTGAGACGGCTGTGGTAATAGGTGCACGAAACGCGCGTGTGGCAGCCCCGTTTTGTCGCGTTCTGGTGACACCATGGAGACCATGAGGCAAAGGATTCTCGTGGTTGACGACGACGCGTCGCTGGCCGAGATGCTGACCATTGTGCTGCGGGGGGAAGGTTTCGACACCGCCGTCATTGGTGACGGCACCCAGGCGCTGACCGCCGTGCGCGAACTGCGGCCCGACCTGGTGTTGCTGGACTTGATGCTGCCCGGCATGAACGGCATCGACGTATGCCGGGTGCTGCGCGCCGACTCCGGGGTTCCGATCGTGATGCTCACGGCCAAGACCGACACCGTCGACGTGGTGCTCGGGCTGGAGTCGGGCGCCGACGACTACATCATGAAGCCGTTCAAACCCAAGGAATTGGTCGCCCGCGTGCGAGCCCGGCTGCGGCGCAACGAGGACGAGCCCGCCGAAATGCTGTCGATCGCCGACGTGGACATCGACGTGCCCGCCCACAAGGTCACCCGCAACGGCGAGCAGATCTCGCTGACGCCGCTGGAGTTCGACCTGCTCGTGGCGTTGGCGCGCAAACCGCGCCAGGTGTTTACTCGTGATGTGCTGCTCGAACAGGTGTGGGGCTACCGCCACCCCGCGGACACCCGTTTGGTGAACGTGCACGTCCAGCGTCTGCGGGCCAAGGTGGAGAAAGACCCCGAGAACCCGACCGTTGTACTGACCGTTCGAGGAGTGGGTTACAAGGCCGGACCTCCGTGATCCGGACCCGCCGCCGACGATGCAAAGCTTTGGCGATGCGGAGGAGCGGCGGCGTTGATGTAGGTCGCCTCGACCAGGAGCGGCGTCGTTGATCTGGAGCTCGAGACCGCGTTTTCGTGGTCGTTCCGGCCGGTCCGGCCCGGTCATGCGGGGCATGGGCACACTGAGCCGCGCGATGGGTGTGGCCTGGCGCCGATCCTTGCAGCTGCGGGTGCTCGCTTTGACCCTGGGCATGTCGCTGACCGTGATCCTGGCGCTGGGCTTCGTATTGACCAGCCAGGTCACCAACCGCGTGCTCGACGTCAAACTGCGCGCCGCGACTGAGCAGATCGAACGCGCGCGCAGCACGGTCAGCGGAATCGTCAGTGGCGAGGAGGCCCGCTCGCTGGACAGCAGCCTGCAGTTGGCCCGTAACACGCTGACGTCCAAGACCGATCCCACCTCCGGCGCAGGGTTGGCCGGCGCGTTCGACGCGGTGCTGGTGGTTCCGGGCCAGGGTCCGCGCCCCGCCGCGTCGGCCGGGCCGGTCGACCAGTTGCCCGATTCGCTGCGGGAATTCGTCAAGGCCGGACAGGTGGCCTACCAGTACGCGTCGGTGCATACCGAGGGTTTCTCCGGCCCGGCGCTGGTGATCGGCACGCCGACCACGTCGCGGGTGAACAACCTGGAGCTCTACCTGGTGTTCCCGCTGGGCAACGAGCAGAGCACGATCGCACTCGTCAGGGGAACCATGGCCACCGGTGGTCTGGTGCTGATGGTGCTGCTGGCCGGTATCGCGTGGCTGGTCACCCGCCAGGTGGTGGTCCCGGTTCGGGCGGCGGCGCGCACCGCGGAGCGATTCGCCGACGGCCATCTGTCCGAACGCATTCCGATCCGCGGCGAGGACGACATGGCCCGGCTGGCGGTGTCCTTCAACGACATGGCCGAGAGCCTGTCGCGTCAGATCGCCCAACTCGAGGAGTTCGGAAACCTGCAGCGACGCTTCACCTCTGACGTCAGCCACGAGCTGCGCACCCCGTTGACCACCGTCCGGATGGCCGCCGACCTGATCTACGACCACCTCGAAGACCTCGAACCCGCGTTGCAGCGGTCCACCGAGCTGATGGTCAACGAGCTCGACCGGTTCGAGTCGCTGCTGAGCGACCTGCTGGAAATCTCGCGTCACGACGCCGGTGTCGCCGAATTGTCAGTCGAGGCAGTGGATTTGCGGACGACTGTGAACAGCGCGCTGGGCAACGTCGGGCACCTGGCCGAGGATGCCGGCGTGCAGATGATTGTCGACATGCCCGAAGAAGAGGTCATCGCTGAGGTCGACCCACGACGGGTCGAGCGCATTCTGCGCAACCTGATCGCGAACGCGATCGATCACGCCGAGCACAAGCCGGTGCGGATCCGGATGGGCTATGACGAAGACACCGTCGCGGTCACCGTCCGTGACTACGGCGTCGGGCTGCGACCGGGCGAGGAGAAGCTCGTGTTCAGCCGGTTCTGGCGATCGGACCCCTCGCGGGTGCGCCGCTCCGGCGGGACCGGCCTCGGTTTGGCGATCAGCGTCGAGGACGCTCGGTTGCACCAGGGACGGTTGGAGGCCTGGGGCGAGCCAGGCAACGGCGCGTGTTTCCGCCTCACCCTGCCGCTGGTGCGCGGCCACAAGGTGACCACCAGCCCGTTGCCGATGAAACCCGTTGCCCCAGAACGCACGCCGCGGCAGCGCGAGCATGCCGATCGAGGCGTGTGATGCGGCGGTTGATCGCTCTGCTGGTCACCCTGGCCGCGGTACTGGCGGGCTGTGCGGGTGTGCCGAACGGGTCGGCGCCGCAGGCCATCGGGACCGTCGACCGGCCGGCACCGGCTAACCTGCCCAAGCCGACGCCCGGCATGGATCCTGACGTATTGTTGCGCGAATTCCTCAAGGCCACCGCCGATCCGGCTAACCGGCATCTCGCGGCGCGGCAGTTCCTCACCCAGTCGGCGTCCAACAACTGGGACGACGCCGGTAGCTCACTGCTGATCGACCACGTGGTATTCGTCGAAACCCACAGCGCCGAAAGGGTTTCCGTGACGATGCGGGCCGAGGTGCTTGGCTCACTGTCGGACATGGGAGTATTCGAGACCGCCGAGGGTCAGCTGCCCGACCCCGGGCCGATCGAACTGGTCAAGACGCCGGGCGGTTGGCGCATCGACAAGCTGCCCGACGGGGTGTTCCTGGACTGGCAGCAGTTCCAGGCCACCTACAAGCGCAACACGTTGTATTTCTCCGACCCGACCGGCAAGACGATGGTGCCGGACCCGCGCTACGTCGCGGTGTCCGATCGCGACCAGTTGGCCACCGAGCTGGTGTCCAAGCTGATCGCCGGTCCGCGCCCGGAGATGGTGAAGAGCGTGCACAACATGCTGACCCCGCCGGTGCGGCTGCGCGGACCGGTGACCCGCGCCGACGGCGGAAAGAGCGGTGTCGGCCGCGGTTACGGCGGCGCCCGGGTGGATTTGGAGCTGTTGACGGTCGCCGACCCGCGCAGCAGGCAATTGGTTGCGGCGCAAATCATTTGGACGCTGGCGCGCGCCGACATCAAGGGCCCCTACGTGATCAAGGCCGACGGCGCGTCGCTCGACGAGCGGTTCGCCGACGGCTGGAACACCACCGACGTCGCCGCCACCGACCCGGGCGTCGCCGAAGGTGCCGCCGCCGGGGTGCACGCGCTGATCGGCGGCCGGGTGGTGGCCCTCGACGGCCAGCGCTCCGACCCGGTGCCGGGCGCCTTCGGCCGGGCTACCGACCAGGCCGCGGCCGCCCTGTCGCGCAACGGTCATCAGGCGGCCTCGGTGGTGGTACAGCGGCCGGGTGCGCCCGACATGTCGTCGTCGTTGTGGATCGGCGACCTCGGTGGGGAAGCGGCGGAAGCCGCTGACGGACATACCCTTTCGCGACCGACCTGGTCGCTGGACGACGCGGTGTGGGTGGTCGCCGACGGCAATACCGTGCTGCGCGCCATCCAGGAGACGGCCTCGGGTCAGCCGGCCCGCCTGCCGGTCGACTCGGCTGCGGTGTCGAGTAAATTCCCGGGCGTCATCGCCGAGTTGCAGCTCTCCCGCGACGGCACCCGCGCGGCGATGCTGATCAACGGGCAGGTGATCTGCTCCAGCGTCGAGCAGACCCAGGCCGGCCAGTTCGCGCTGACCTATCCGCGGCGACTCGGCTTCGGGCTCGGTTCTTCGGTGATCTCGCTGGCCTGGCGCACCGACGAAGACATCGCGGTGAGCCGCACTGACGCCGAACACCCAGTGTCCTACGTCAACATCGACGGCGTGAATTCCGATGCGCCGACCGGTAATTTGCAACAACCGGTCGGGGTCATCGCCGCCAACCCGTCGACGGTCTACGTCGCCGATCCGCGCGGCGTGATGCAATTGTCGATCTCCGGGGGAGAGGGTCTGCAGGGCTGGCTCGACGTCCCGCCTTTCATGACCGGCGGAGCGATGCCGGTAATGCCCGGCTGACTCGGCAGCGTCTGAGAGCTGTCGGTGCTTCGCGGCACACTGGCGGCGTGCTGGATCTGGTTCTGCCGCTCGAGTGCGGCGGTTGCGGCGCGTCGTCGACTCGATGGTGTGTGGTCTGCGCCGACGAACTCGCGTTGGGCGCCGACGCTCCGCGCGTCGTCACGCCGCGCATCGACCCGCAGGTGCCGGTGTTCGCGCTCGGGCGGTATGCGGGGGCGCGGCGGCGGGCGATCGTCGGAGTGAAGGACCGCGGCCGCGCGGACCTGCTGCGACCGCTGTCGCTGTCGCTGGCCGAGGGTCTGCACCGGCTGCTGCAATGGGGCCTGCTCGATGTCCCGCTGACCGTCGTCGCGGCCCCGACACGCGGCTGGTCGGCCCGTCGGCGCGGGGGAGACCCGGTCACCCGCATCGCGACAATGGCGAGCGCCGGTCACCCGGACATCACTGTGGTCCGCGCGCTGCGGATGAAGCCGTGGGCGCGCGACTCGGCGGGCCTGAGCAGCACGGCGCGCGAGCGCAACATCGCCGGCCGCGTGCTGCTGACGAGACGACGGCTGCCGCCCGAAGGCGAGCTGCTGCTGGTCGATGACGTCATCACCACCGGGGCGACCGCGCGTGAGTCGGTCCGGGTGTTGCAGGCGGCCGGCGCACGGGTGTCGGCTGTGCTGGCGCTGGCTGCGGCGTGATCGTTTATGAAGAACTCGCAACAGGTCGCGCCAAACGGTGGCACTCCCGCCCATGGACGGTCTACCGTCGATCGCAAGCACCAACAACGCCTGAACGCAGAGCATCTGATTCCTGCAAGGCGCCACCGTTCGACCGGTAGGGGGTGAGTTCTCGACACCTTGCATCGGCGGGCGGCCAATCCAGTTCTGACACCCCGTCGGCGCGTTTGTCCATGGCCCCGCGCGTGAAAAGCGTGCAACGCGAGAGAAGGCGAGTTGTCAAGTATGTCAAGGCAAATCATGGATTCCGGACAGCTGCTGGCTGAACCTCCGGCCGACATCGACGAGCACGAACCGACCCCGCACGCCGAGGTTGTCGTCAAGGGGCGCAACGTCGAGATCCCTGACCACTTTCGCATCTATGTCTCGCAAAAGCTCGCTCGGTTGGAGAGATTCGACCGAACCATCTACCTGTTCGACGTCGAACTCGACCACGAACGCAATCGCCGTCAGCGCAAGTCCTGCCAACACGTCGAGATCACCGCTCGCGGTCGGGGCCCGGTCGTTCGCGGCGAAGCCTGTGCCGACAGCTTCTACGCCGCGCTCGAGGCCGCGGTCGCCAAGCTCGAGGGTCGACTCCGCAAGGTCAAGGATCGTCGCAAGGTCCACTACGGCGACAAGACGCCGGTGTCGCTGGCAGCCGCCACCGCTGTGCTCCCCGAGCCCGAGCCTGTCGCAGACGACATCGACATCCCACATTTCGGCGACCCGGAGGGCGCCAACGGCCATCACCAACCCGGCCGCGTCGTGCGCACCAAGGAGCACGAGGCCAGGCCGATGTCGGTCGACGACGCGCTCTACGAGATGGAACTCGTCGGCCACGACTTCTTCCTGTTCTACGACAGCCAGACCGAGCGGCCGTCGGTGGTCTACCGGCGGCACGCCTATGACTACGGTCTGATTCGGCTGGCCTGACGCCGGCGGCCCACGTCGACTTGTCGCGCGATCCCGCGCCAAACCGCGCGTCAAGTCGACGTTCGGCTGCCGAAGCAGCCCGTCACCTAGGATGGTGACGTGCTTTCTAGACTGCTGCGCGTTGGCGAAGGTCGCATGGTCAAGCGCCTCAAGCGGGTGGCCGAATACGTCAACACCCTGTCCGACGAGACCGAGAAGCTGACCGACGACGAACTGCGTGCCAAAACGGCCGAGTTCAAGAAGCGCTACGCCGACGGCGAGAGCCTCGACGACCTGCTTCCCGAGGCGTTCGCGGTGGCCCGCGAGGCCGCCTGGCGGGTGCTCGACCAGCGGCACTTCGACGTGCAGGTGATGGGTGGTGCCGCGCTGCATTTCGGCAATGTCGCAGAGATGAAGACCGGTGAGGGCAAGACCCTCACGTCGGTGCTGCCGGCCTACCTCAACGCCCTTGCCGGTAATGGCGTCCACATCGTCACGGTCAACGACTATCTCGCCAAACGTGACAGCGAGTGGATGGGCCGGGTGCACCGCTTCCTGGGCCTGGACGTCGGGGTGATCCTGGCCCACATGACGCCCGACGAGCGCCGCATCGCCTACGGCGCCGACATCACCTACGGCACCAACAACGAGTTCGGGTTCGACTACCTGCGCGACAACATGGCCCACTCCTTGGACGACTGCGTCCAGCGTGGCCACAACTTCGCCATCGTCGACGAGGTCGACTCGATCCTGATCGACGAGGCCCGTACACCGCTGATCATCTCCGGCCCCGCCGACGGCGCCTCGAACTGGTACACCGAATTCGCGCGGTTGGCTCCGCTGATGGAGAAGGACGTCCACTACGAGGTCGACATCCGGAAGCGGACCATCGGTGTGCACGAGCTCGGCGTGGAGTTCGTCGAGGACCAGCTCGGCATCGACAACCTGTACGAAGCCGCCAATTCGCCGCTGGTCAGCTACCTCAACAACGCGCTGAAGGCCAAGGAACTCTTCGCCCGCGACAAGGACTACATCGTGCGCGACGGCGAGGTGATCATCGTCGACGAGTTCACCGGCCGAACCTTGGTGGGGCGCCGTTACAACGAAGGCATGCACCAGGCCATCGAGGCCAAGGAGCGCGTCGAGATCAAGGCCGAGAACCAAACTCTGGCCACCATCACGCTGCAGAACTACTTCCGGCTCTACGACAAGCTGTCCGGCATGACCGGTACCGCCGAGACCGAGGCGGCCGAACTGCACGAGATCTACAAGCTGGGCGTGGTGCCGATCCCGACCAACAAAGAAATGATCCGCGTCGACCAGACCGACCTAATCTACAAGACGGAGGAAGCCAAATACATCGCCGTCGTCGACGACGTCAGCGAGCGCTACGAAAAGGGCCAGCCGGTGCTGATCGGTACCACCAGCGTGGAGCGCTCGGAATACCTGTCGCGCCAATTCCAGAAGCGGCGCATCCCGCACAACGTCCTCAACGCGAAGTATCACGAGCAGGAGGCCGGCATCATCGCCGAGGCCGGACGCCGGGGCGCGATCACGGTCGCCACCAACATGGCCGGCCGTGGTACCGACATCGTGCTGGGCGGCAACGTCGACTTCCTCACCGACCTGCGGCTGCGAGCCCGGGGACTGGACCCTGTCGAGACGCCCGAGGAGTACGAGGCGGCCTGGCATGACGAGTTACCCGTCGTGAAGGCCGAGGCCGCCGCCGAGGCCAAGGAGGTCACCGAGGCCGGTGGGCTCTATGTGCTCGGCACCGAGCGGCACGAATCCCGCCGGATCGACAACCAGCTGCGCGGCCGTTCCGGCCGCCAGGGCGACCCGGGCGAATCGCGCTTCTATCTGTCACTGGGTGACGAGTTGATGCGTCGTTTCAACGGCGCGGCGCTGGAATCGCTGCTGACCAGGTTGAACCTGCCTGACGACGTGCCGATCGAGGCCAAGATGGTGACCCGGGCGATCAAGAGCGCCCAGACCCAGGTCGAGCAGCAGAACTTCGAGGTCCGCAAGAACGTCCTCAAGTACGACGAAGTGATGAACCAGCAGCGCATGGTCATCTACGCCGAACGCCGTCGCATTCTGGAAGGCGAGAATCTGCAGCAGCAGGCCCACGACATGCTCGTCGACGTGATCACCGCTTACGTCGACGGCGCCACCGCCGAGGGCTACGCCGAGGACTGGGACCTGGAGAAACTCTGGGAGGCCCTGAAGACGCTGTATCCGGTGGGCATCGCGCACGAGACGCTGATCGACGGCGACGAGGTCGGTGAGCCCGGCGAGCTGACTCGCGAGGAGCTGCTCGACGCGCTGGTCGCCGACGCCGAGCGGGCTTACGCCAGGCGCGAAGCTGAGCTCGAAGAACTGGCCGGCGAGGGCGCGATGCGCCAACTGGAACGCAACGTGCTGCTCAACGTCATCGACCGTAAGTGGCGCGAACACCTCTACGAGATGGACTACCTCAAAGAAGGCATCGGCCTGCGTGCGATGGCCCAGCGCGACCCGCTGGTCGAATACCAGCGTGAGGGCTTCGACATGTTCACCGGCATGCTGGACGGCCTGAAGGAAGAGTCGGTCGGCTTCCTGTTCAACGTCGCGGTCGAGGCGGCGCCGCCGGCGCAGCAGGTCGGACACGTCGCCGAGCCGGAGGGACTGGCCGAGTTCGCCACCGCGGCCGCGGCCAGGTCGCAGCAGCAGGGTGCCCGCGAGGCGGTTCCGGCGTTGCGCGCCAAGGGAATCGACAACGAAGCGCCGCCGCTGACCTACACCGGGCCCGCCGAGGACGGCTCGGCCCAGGTGCAGGGCAACGGCGGCAAATCTGCTGCCAGCGCCTCTGGCGGAACACGCCGCGAGCGCCGCGAGGCCGCCCGCCGTCAGGGCAGGCACTCCAAGCCCAAGCGGCGCTAGCCCAATTGGCGGGCTAGCCCAATTGCCGGGCTAGCCGATGTGTAGGGCGACCACCTGCCACCGTCCGGCGCCATCAGGAGTCGGCCGGGCCTCGAGGCGGCAGGCGATGGCATGCGTGCGGGCCCCACGGCTGTAACTGCCGAACACTTCGGCCGCGGTCGGGCCGGCTGGCTGCAGCCGCACCCGGCGCAACACCGCCACGCCATCGCGGCTGCAGGACAGTCGATTGGCCGAGAGCACCGAGTCGACCAGGCCGACCGCCAGCAGTCCGTTCAGCTGGGCGATGGGGCGGCGTCGGTCGATGACCTCCAACACCCGGCGCAGGGCGGCATCGGCGAATGTTGCCGCCTGGCGCATGGGCAGCGGCATCGCGGCTACCGGTGGAGGTCGCTGTGGGAGTCCCGGCGTGCGCCGTCGCACAGCGGTGGGCGCGGGACGGCACTGCCGGACGTCGCGAGCGGGCGGCTCGCAATCGACGACCCGGGTGATGGCGAACGGCTCCTCGTTCGAGGAACTCGAGTCCGCCGGGTCAGAATCGGTCAACATTGAACTCTCCCGCGAAAATTAAAGGGCCAAGCGTACTGGCCTGCTGGAGAGTGGCAGACGTTTTCCGTTGCGGCTTGCTCCGTTGCGATCGCCGCGTGGTGAGGATCATCGCATAACCCGAGCGTCCGCGTACCCGCCCTGTGAGCGGGCCCGACGGCCGGATAGCGTTTCCGGCATATTGGTTGCAGAACCAATTCCCAAGGGCCTGAGAAGAAAGAGGCGACGTGACCCGCTTGTCCGCTTCGGACGCCTCTTTCTACCAACTGGAAAATTCAGCGACTCCGCTGTATGTCGGCACGTTGTCGATTCTGCGTCAGCCGCGTGCCGGGCTCAGCTACGAGACCTTGCTGGCCACTGTCGAGCGACAGTTGCCGCAGGTGCCGCGGTACCGGCAAAAGGTTCGCGAAGTCACCATGCGGCTGGCCCGTCCGGTCTGGGTCGACGACCGTGACTTCGACATCACCTATCACGTTCGTCGCTCCGCGCTACCGTCACCGGGCAGCGACGAGCAGCTTCACGAGCTGATCGGCCGGCTGGCGGCCCGACCCCTGGACCGGTCGCGGCCGCTATGGGAGATGTACCTCGTCGAGGGCCTGGCCAAGAATCGGCTGGCGCTCTACACCAAGTCGCATCAGGCGCTGATCAACGGGATGGGCGCCGTCGAGATCAGCCATGTGATCGCCGACCGGACTCGCCGCCCGCCGCCGTTCGTCGAGGACATCTGGGTGCCCGGCCGGGAACCCGGCACTGTGCAACTGCTGCTCGGCGCGATCGGCGATTGGGCCACTCGGCCCCAGCAGCAGATGAAGGCGGTCTACAGCGGTTTGGTCGACCTGGCGACGAACTCGGGCCAAGTGCTCGACACCGGTCGGCGGATGGTCGACGTCGCCCGGACATTGGCCCGTGGTTCGGCACCGCGCAGCCCGCTGAACACCACAGTGTCGCGTAACCGCCGCTACACCGTCGCCTGCGGGCGACTCGACGACTACCGGGCCATCCGAACGCGCTACACCTGCGACGTCAACGATGTCGTGCTGGCCGTAATCGCCGGTGCGCTGCGCAACTGGCTGCTGTCCCGCGGCGAACCGCCGGCCCCGACCGCGACCGTGCGCGCGATGGCGCCCCTACCCGTCTACGAGGCCCTTGACTCGTCGAGCCGTGGACAGGCGATCAGCCAGGTTTCGCCGTTCCTGGTCGACCTGCCGGTGGGCGAGGGCAACGCGGTGGTGCGGTTGTCGCAGATCGCCCATGCGACCGAATCCAACCCGACCGCGGCCAGCCTGGTCGACGCGCGCACCATCGCGACGCTGTCGGGCTTTGCGCCACCGACGTTGCACGCCATGGGAATCCGAGTCGCAACGGGACTCGCGCCGCGGCTGTTCAACCTGTTGATCACCAATGCCCCGGGGGCCCAGTCGCAGATGTACGTGGCCGGCGCGAAGTTGCTCGAGAGCTATCCGGTGCCGCCGCTGCTGAACAACCAGGTGCTGGCCATCGGTGTGACTTCCTACAACGGCATGCTGTATTACGGCATCAACGCCGATCGAGACGCGATGAGTGACGTCGACATGCTGCCGGCGTTGCTGGGCGAGTCGCTCGATGAACTGCTGGAAGCGGCCCAGTAGCCGCGCCGCTTGCCGAGAAAGTTGCGGCCCACCGCTTTACGATTCACTAGCATGACCACGAGCGGCTCCCCAGCCAAAACGAAGCAAGCCAAAAAGTCTGGCGAAAAAGCGAAAAAGACCGCGCCGTCGAAAATCCCCGAGGACATCTACGAGGCCGAAATATTCCGTCTGCAAACGGAATTCGTCAAGTTGCAAGAGTGGGTGAAGTTCTCCGGGGCACGAGTCGTCGTGATCTTCGAGGGCCGCGACGGGGCGGGTAAAGGCGGAACCATCAAGCGGATCACCGAATACCTCAACCCGCGCGTCGTACGAATCGCAGCGTTGCCCGCCCCGACCGATCGCGAACGCGGACAGTGGTATTACCAGCGTTACATCGCGCAGTTACCCGCCAAGGGTGAGATCGTTCTGTTCGACCGATCCTGGTACAACCGCGCGGGCGTCGAGAAAGTGATGGGATTCTGCACGCCGCAAGAGCATGCGTTGTTTTTGCGGCAGACCCCGATTTTCGAGCAGATGTTGATCGAAGAGGGCATCTTGCTCCGCAAGTACTGGTTTTCGGTCTCCGATGACGAGCAGCTGCGCCGATTCAAAGGACGGCTGAATGATCCTGTGCGGCAATGGAAATTGAGCCCGATGGACGTGGAGTCGCTGAATCGCTGGGAGGACTATTCCCGGGCCAAGGACGAGATGATGGTGCATACCGACACGCCCGGCAGCCCGTGGTTCGTTGTCGAGTCGGACATCAAGAAACACGCCCGGCTGAATATGATGGCGCATTTGCTGTCGACCATCGACTACCAGGAAGTGGAACGGCCCAAGGTCAGTCTGCCGTCGCGCCGCGAGATCAGCGGTAATTATCAGCGGCCGCCGCGCGAGTTGTCGACCTACGTGACCGATCATGTGGCAACGTTGATGCCCCCCAAGGAGAAAGCTGGGTAACCGCTCACTGATGCGCATCTACATCCCGGCCACGCTGGCAATGCTTCAGCAGCTCGTCGCCAACGGTTCGCTGCGTCCCGTCAGCGGTACTGCTTTCGCGGTGACACCCAAGCTGCGAGAGGCCTACGCCGAGGGCGACGACGACGAACTGGCCGAAGTAGCGATGCGTGAGGCGGCGTTGGCGTCGCTGCGGCTGCTGGCCGGCGCGGCGGACGCGGCCGACCCGGCGGAGGCTCTGCCGTTGCGACGCGCGGTGCTGGTGGCGGATGTCGGCGATGTCACATTGCGTCCCGACCTCGACGACGCGGTGGTCCGGATCGCCGACCCGGTGACCATCGACGACGTGGTTGCGGCGTTCGTCGACAATCCCGCGGCGGAAGAGCAGGTCAAAGCGGCGATCGAGGTGGTGGACGCCGCCGATCTGGGTGACGAGGACGCCGAGCTCACAGTCGGGGACGCCCAAGACCACGACCTGGCCTGGTATGCGGTCCAGGAGCTGCCGTTCCTGCTCGAATTGCTCTGACTGCCGCCCACCGCTCTAGCTACGGCACCGTAGGTTACGGTACCGTAGGTTCTGTCCCGTGCCAGAGCAGGAAGTTTCCGGAATGGACAGAAAAGTGTCACGAGCTGTCGCCGACGTGGTGGAAACCCAGCCGATTACGCTGGCCGGAGTGGAGACTCACCCCGGCTGGCACGCGCTGCGCAAACTCGCCCGACGCATCACGACGCCGCTGCTGCCGGACGACTACACCCGACTCGCCAACCCGCTGTGGTCGGCGCGCGAGTTGCGTGGGCGCATCGTGGAGGTCCGCCGCGAGACGAACGACTCCGCCACCCTGGTGATCAAGCCGGGCTGGGGCTTCACCTTCGACTACGAGCCCGGCCAGTACATCGGCATTGGTCTGCTGCTGGACGGTCGTTGGCGCTGGCGCTCGTACTCGCTGACATCCAGCCCGGTGACGACGGACGCGCACCGCAGCACCCGAACGGTGACGATCACGGTCAAGGCGATGCCCGAGGGATTTTTGTCGACGCATCTGGTCGACGGCGTGCAGCCCGGCACCATCGTCCGGTTGGCCGCGCCTCAGGGGAACTTCGTGCTGCCCGACCCGGCTCCGCCGGCCGTGCTGTTCCTGACGGCCGGCTCCGGCGTCACCCCGGTGATGTCGATGCTGCGCACGCTGGTGCGCCGCGATCAGATCACCGATGTGGTCCACCTGCATTCGGCGCCCACCGCCGACGATGTGATGTTCGGCGCGGAGCTCGCGCAACTGGCGGTCGATCAGCCCGGTTACCGCCTGCAACTGCGCGCGACGCGCAGTCAGGGCCGGCTGGATCTAGCACGACTGGACGACGAGGTGCCGGACTGGCGCAAGCGGCAGACCTGGGCCTGTGGGCCCGAGGCGATGCTGAACTCCGCCGAGCAGGTCTGGTCGGCGGCTGGGCTCAAAACCCGTCTGCACCTGGAGCGGTTCGCGGTGTCGAAAGCCGCACCGGCCGGGTCGGGCGGGACCGTCACCTTCGCCAAAAGCGGGAAGAGCGTCGCCGTCGACGGGGCGACGTCGCTGATGGATGCCGGTGAGCAGCAGGGCGTACAGATGCCCTTCGGTTGCCGGATGGGTATCTGCCAGTCCTGCGTGGTAACCCTGACCGAGGGTCACGTCCGCGATCTGCGCACGGGCCTGGAACGCGAGCCGGGGACACGCGTGCAGACCTGTGTTTCCGCCGCGTCCGGCAACTGTACTCTCGACGTTTAGGAGTTACCGACTAGTAACCTACGCTATCGTAGGTTACGATGGCGTAGGTCAGGAACTCATACCTGCAGGAAGGCAACAGCACGATGGCGATCACCGACCTCGATGTCTTTGCGCATCTGACGGACGCCGACATCGAAAACTTGGGCGTCGAACTCGACGCCATCCGCCGGGACATCGAAGACTCCCGCGGGGAGCGCGACGCGCGCTACATCCACCGCACCATCGCCGCGCAGCGTGCCCTCGAGGTCGCCGGCCGGTTGATGCTGGCGCTCGGCAAGCGCCGCTCCGCCTGGTGGGCGGGCACCGCGACGCTCGGGGTGGCCAAGATCATCGAGAACATGGAGATCGGCCACAACGTCATGCACGGCCAATGGGACTGGATGAACGACCCCGAGATCCACTCGTCGTCTTGGGAGTGGGACATGAGCGGGTCGTCCAAGCACTGGCGCTACACCCACAATTTCTTGCACCACAAGTACACCAACATCCTCGGCATGGACGACGACGTGGGCTATGGCCTGTTGCGGGTCACTCGTGACCAGCCGTGGAAGCGTTTCAACCTGCTCAACCTGTTCTACAACACCATGCTCGCGCTTGGCTTCGAGTGGGGCGTCGGTCTGCAGCACGTGGAGATCGGCAAGATCGTCATGGGCCGGATGGACAACGACCAGGCGACGGAGCGGGTCGACGAGTTCTTGGCCAAGGCCGGCGGCCAGGTGTTCAAGGACTACGTCGCCTTCCCGGCGCTGACGTCGATGTCGCCCTGGGCGTCGTTCAAGTCGACGCTGAAGGCCAACATCGTGGCCAACATCATCCGCAACGTGTGGGCCAACGCGATCATCTTTTGCGGCCACTTCCCGGACGGGGCTGAGAAGTTCACCAAGACCGACATGCTCGGCGAATCCAAGGGTCAGTGGTACCTGCGCCAGATGCTGGGCAGCGCCAATATCAACGCCGGCCCGGTGATGCGCTTCATGAGCGGTAGCTTGTCGCACCAGATCGAGCACCATCTCTTCCCGGACCTGCCGAGCAACCGGTACGAGGAGATCGCGGTGCGGGTGCGCCAGATCTGCGACAAATACGACTTGCCCTACACCACAGGACCTTTCCTTGTGCAGTACGGCAAGACGTGGCGCACGATCGCCAAGCTGTCGCTACCCGACAAGTACCTGCGTGACACCGCCGACAACGCTCCGGAGACTCGCAGCGAGTCGATGTTCGCCGAACTGGAACCCGGTTTCGCCGGCATCGACCCGTCGACCGGACGCCGCCGTGGTCTCAAAACCGCGATCGCGGCCGTGCGGGGCTGGCGTCGTGCTAAGCGGGCCACCGCTGAGGCGCAAACGCCGGGACGGGACGAGTTAGCCGCCTAGGGTGGGCAGCGACGATGCAGAGCGCGGAGCGCGATGAGGAGGAGCTGGCCTCGTAGGGTGGGCAGCGACGATGCAGAGCGCGGAGCGCGATGAGGAGGAGCTGGCCTCGTAGATTTAGCGCGGTGGATGTTGTCACCGCGCACCCGATCGTCGAGGCCGTACTGCAGCGGCATCGCGACGCTTTGGGCAACGAGTTCTCAGCGTATCGCAACCACGTTTACCGTGGCCTCACGTATCACCAGCTGCTGCTTGGTTTTTCGATTCCTGACGTCGCGGCACTAGCGTGGGCGGCCCACGACCTGGCCATCTGGACGGCGGGCACGTTCGACTACCTCAAGCCGTCGGCCGATCTAGCGGCGGCGTATGCCGACGAGTTCGGGATCGCCGACGTCAATCTGCTGCGCGCGCTGATCACCGAGCATCATCGGCTGCGACCCCTCAACGACGACCGCGTCACCGAGACGTTCCGGCAAGCCGACCTCGTCGACGTGAGCCACGGCGTGCTGCGACACGGCCTCGAGCGATCGGCTGTCCGGGCGGTGGTCAAAGCGTTGCCGTACAACGGCTTTCACGCTTTCCTGGCCAAGGGCCTGTCCGGCTACGCCGTGCGGCACCCGCTGCGCCCGCTCCCGATGATGCGCATCTAGTCTGCGCGAAATTGGGGGCACCTTCCGCTTGCGGGGGAAAGTTAAGGTCGCTAATCGTGCAGATTCACAGCCTTGGCTGCTGTTTCACGCCTTCACGCCGCGATCGCAACCAGCCGCTTGAGCGCCGCGAGTTGGTATTCGTGGTCGCCTTCGAGTTTGGCCAACAAAGTCGTGATGCCCGCCGCACGGTAGCGCGCGACGCGTTCGGCGATAATGTCTTCGTTTCCAATCAGATTCGTCAGGCGGCCGAGATCCAGCGGCACCGCCTGACGGGCCCCTTCGCGGTCGCCCGCTTGCCACAACTGTGCGACGGTGTTGACCTCGTCGGCATAACCGAGCCGGCTGAACGCATCGTTGTAGAAGTTCTGCCCGCCGACCCCCATCGCGCCGATCGTGAAGGCGTACCCATCCGCGTGCCGGCGCGTCGCGGCGTCGGCTGACGCCTGATCGTCGTGGAATTCCAGAGCTACGGGCGCCACCAGGTCGAGGTCGTCGAGCGTGCGGCCGGCCCGGTGCGCTCCGACGGTCAGCGGGCCGAGAAACACGTCGGCCGCCTCGGGGATGAACGCGTTGCCCAGCCACCCGTCGGCGACCTCACCGGTCAGCTCGAGATTCCGCGGGCCCATCGCCGCGATGTAGACCGGTACATGCTCGGGCCGCACCATCGGCTTGAGCGCCGACCCGCGACTGTCCGGCAGCGGCAACGGGTAGATCTCGCCCGCATGTTCGAGCCGCTCGCCGCGACTGATCAAACGGATGATCTCGATCGTCTCCCGGGTCGTCTGCACCGGCTTGCGGAACCGGACGCCGTGCCAACCCTCCATCACCCGCGGGCCCGACGTGCCGACACCGAGGATGAAGCGGCCGGCCGACAGCTCCTGAAGGCTCAGCGCTGACGTCGCCAGCAGTGCCGGAGTGCGCGAGCCCAGTTGCACGACAAAGGTTCCCAGCTGTATCGCCGACGTCTTGGCGGCCAGGTACGCCAGGCCGGTGAGCGCGTCGTAGCCCCATACCTCGGGTATCCACAGTGACGCGACACCGAGCTGCTCGGCTGCCAGTGCGAAGTCGACGGCGCCGGGCAGCCGAGGTTCGATCATTGCGCCGACCTTCATGGGTTTCTCCTATGTCAAGCCGCTGCCGGTTGGCAAGGCTGAGTTCGGTGTTGCTGGTCGGTGTGGAGGCGGCCGAAGACGACGCGGGCGAGGCGGCGTTTGAGGCAGCGCAGGGCTTCGGGATTGGAGTCGCCTGCGGCTAATCGATGACGGTAGTAGGTCTGTCCGAGGCCCTCGAGGCGGATTTGGGTGACGGCGATGCGGTGCAGGGCGGCATTGAGTTGTCGGTTGCCGGAGCGGGTCATGCGGACTCGACCGGCGGTGTTGCCCGACCACACTGGTACCGGGGCCACCCCGGCATGCCGTGCGAAGGCGGCCTCGCTTTTGAACCGGGTCACTCCTGCCGTCTCACCGACGAGCTTGGCCGCGGTCAACTCCCCGCACCCGGGCATCGCCAACAGTGTCGGGGCAATCGCGCGCACTCGCGCACCGATCCGCTTGGCCAGCGCGTCGATCGCTTCGGTCAGCCGGTCGATGTCGGCGAGCTCATCGCGGGCCAGCTCGGCGACTAGACCGGGAACGGTCGTCAACCAGGCGCCCAACAGCAGGCGATGTTTAGCGCGATCCAACGACCCAGGACGGGGGGCGCGCTCGGGATCAAGTTCATGAACTCGCCAGCGCAACCGGTTGATCGTTGCAGTCCGTTGTGCCACAAGAACTTCCCGGCGATCCACCAGCAGCTTCAGCTCGCGGGACACCTCATCATGGGACGCTACCGGCAGATCGGGTTCACGCAGGAATCCCCGCGCAACTGCGAGCGCATCGATCGGGTCAGACTTGCCCCGGGTCCGTGCCGACGCACGGGTTTGGGCCATTAACTTCGGTGGTACTCGCACCACCTTTTGGCCAGAACCCAGCAAGTCGCGTTCCAGGCGCGCTGACAAATGCCGGCAATCCTCGATTGCCCACACCACCTCGGCGCCAAAGCGTTCCCGGGCCCACATCACCGCCTCAGCATGCCCGGCAGTGACCGCTCTGACAGTCTTCTCGCCGAGCTTGCGCCCCACCTCGTCGACAGCAACAAAGGTATGGGTGTGCTTGTGAACATCGGCTCCAACAACAACCATAGGGGTTGCCTCCTTCACTGTGAGGTGACGGTTGGGCCGGTCGGCGGACAAACCTCAGTGGGGGCGGTGCCACGCTCCTATCAAGTCACGCCGGCCGGTCCTTCACACCCGGTGCCGGCAAAACGCATGAACGCCAACCGAAGGCGGCAGGCAGGCTATGAGCCAGACACCAGGTGATCAGGATCCAACCACCGCAACCTCCTGCGGCACCTCACCCTGACACTGATGGCATGCTAACCACCATGCGCTACCGCGATCTACCCACAGTCGAAGTGACTCAGCGCGTTCGGTGCGACGTGCCCACGGCGTGGGCTCTGTTGACCGACATCAACCTGCCGACGCGTTGCTCGTCGGAACTGCAGTGCGTCGATTGGCTCGACGGCGCGACCGGCGTCGAAGTGGGCGCACGTTTTCAAGGGCGCAGCAAGCACGAGGCGTTCGGTGAGTGGTCGACGGTGTGCGAAGTCGTCGAGGTCGAGGACGGCGGAGCTCAGCGTCGCTGGGTGTACGACGTGGTCGGACCCGACGGCCCTGGAGCGAGGTGGGGATTCGAGGTCGAACCGACCAGCGACGGCGTGCTGGTGAGGCAGTGGGGGAGGATGGGCCCCGGCCCGTCGGGGCTCACCCCGGCGATTGTCGCGATGCCGGACAAGGAGGCCAGGATCGTCGCCAACCGGCTGTCCGAATGGCGGCAGAACATGCAAGCCAACCTGGACTGGGTCCGGTCGCAGGCCGAGGCCTGAATCACGGCTCGCGTAGCGCGGTCAGCAAACGTCGGGCCGCGGCGACGCGGCGAACCGCCGGCCCGGTCAAGGTGTCCAGCGCGCATTCCGGGTCGGCCGGCGGGCCGAGATGCCCGCAACCGCGTGGACAGTCTTCGATGGCCTCGGCCAGGTCGGAGAATGCCAGCACGACATCGTCGGGCTTGATATGAGCCAGCCCGAACGAGCGGATTCCTGGGGTGTCGATCACCCAGCTGTCGCGGTCGAAGGGCAGCGCCACCGACTGCGTCGACGTGTGCCGCCCCCGGCCGATGTCGGTCACCTCGCCGACGGCGCGATCAGCCTGCGGCACAAGCCGATTCACCAGGGTCGACTTGCCCACTCCGGAATGACCCAGCAACACGGTGATGTTGCCGACCAGCAGGTGCGTTACCGCGTCCAGTGGGTCGTCGCGGCCGGCGGTGATCACGGTCAGGTCGAGGTCGGCGAACTGCTCGGCGAACGGTTCGGCGGGGGCGAGATCGGTCTTGGTCAGGCATAGGATCGGAGCCAACCCGCCCGCATAGGCGGCGATCAGCGTCCGGTCGACCAGTCCGGTGCGGGGCGGGGGATCGGCCAGCGCCACCACGATCAGCAGCTGATCGGCATTTGCGACCACCACCCGTTCGGTCGGGTCGGTGTCATCGGCGGTCCGCCGCAACACCGTTCGCCGTTCGCCGCGGCGGACGATGCGAGCCAACGTGTCGGTCCGGCCCGTCAGGTCACCGACGACGTCCACGTCGTCGCCGACGACGATCGGAGTGCGGCCGAGTTCGCGAGCCCGCATGGCCGTGACGCGCCGATCGGGATCGCCGTCGAGCACGCACCCCCAGCGGCCGCGGTCGACGCTGACCACCATCGCGGACTTCGCATCGGCGTGCTCGGGGCGGGTTTTGGTCCGCGGCCGGGACCCTTTCCCGGAGCGGATCTTGACGTCGGACTCGTCGTAGTCGTCCGGCTTCAAACGGTGGACTTCCCAACCATGTTCGCCCACATCGCCGGAAAGTTCGGCAGCGTCTTCGCGGTGGTCTCGATGTCGTCCACCTGCACGCCGTCGACGCGCAGACCGACGATCGCGCCGGCCGTCGCCATTCGGTGGTCGGCATACGACCGCCAGGTGCCGGCCCGCAGTGGTGTCGCGGTGATCTCCAGCCCGTCGGCGGTTTCACGGCAGTTCCCGCCGAGCCGGTTGAGCTCGGCGCTCAGCGCGGCGAGCCGGTCGGTTTCGTGGCCACGCAGATGCGCGATCCCTGACAGCCGCGACACGGACCCCGGCGCCGCCAGCGCGGCGAGCACCGCCACCGACGGGGTGAGCTCGCCGACGTCGCGCAGGTCGACGTCAAAGCCGTTGTAGGACTGCGGTCCCCGCACTTCCAGGTGCGTATCATCATGTTTCACAACGCAATTCAGCTGCGTAAGGATACTCAGGATGGCGTCGGCGGGCTGAATGCTCGCAGCCGGCCAGCCGGTGATGCGAACCGTACCCGCGCTGACGACGGCCGCGGCGATGAACGCGACGGCGTTCGACAGGTCCGGCTCGATGTGCCAGTGCAGCGCCGCGACCGGGCCAGGCCGCACCTGCCAGCTGTTGGGCGTTGCGTCGTCGACATCCACGCCGGCCTGACGCAGCATCGCTACCGTCATCGCGATGTGCGGCGCCGACGGCAGCGATGCGCCGACGTGGTGCACGGTCAGGCCGTCGGTGAACGACGGGCCCGCCAGCAGCAACCCGGACACGAACTGCGACGAGGCCGAGGCGTCGATGTCCACCGCCCCACCCGCGACCTTTCCCACCCCGCGAACCCGGAACGGCAGGCGGTCGCCGTCGATGTCGACGCCGAGTCCGCGCAGGCCGCCAAGCAGCGGTGCGATCGGCCGGACACGGGCCTGCTCGTCGCCGTCGAACGTCACTGTCGTCAGCCCGAGTGCCGCCAGCGGCGGGACGAACCGCAACACCGTGCCGGCCAGGCCGCAGTCGATGCGGGCGTCATCGGCGGGGGCAATCGTCCCGCTGACCTCGACGTGATCGGCCTCTCCGTCGACGTGTAGGCCCAGCGCCGTGAGCGCGCCGATCATCAGGTCGGTG
Source organism: Mycobacterium paraterrae (assembly GCF_022430545.2). Lineage (NCBI taxonomy): Bacteria > Bacillati > Actinomycetota > Actinomycetes > Mycobacteriales > Mycobacteriaceae > Mycobacterium > Mycobacterium paraterrae. The sequence continues at coordinate 3,363,847 of NZ_CP092488.2, forward strand.
TCGCGGCTGCGCAGCGCGCCGCTGATCTTCGAGACGCCGTTGGCCGCGGCTAGCGCCGCGAGCACCAGTGCCCGGTTGGTCTGCGATTTCGAGCCCGGCACCGTCACCGTCGCGTCGACCGGCCGGGGTGCGAAGGGGGCAGGCCAGGTGCTCACGTGCTCCATTCTTGCCTACTGCTGGTGGGCCGAGTTATCCACAGTTGAGCGTTCATCCACAGCGTCCCCTGCGCGCCTAAGTATCCCGACGGTTTTGTCGGGTTGCTTCTTAACGTCGGAGACATGAGTTCGTCGATCAGCGCCGAGCAGGCACGGGAGCAGATCCTGGCTGCCCTGGACGCTGTCGATGCCGCCCACCGCTTGGTGCGCGAAACCTCCTCGGTCATGGTGGGCAACGCTTTTCGCATTGACGTGGCTGAGCGGTTGGAAACCCAGGAGCGCACCAATCGCGGACTGATGTATCGATTCTTCGCCGAGATCGCCGACCCACCGGATGAAGCCGGCGCGGTTGCAGCGGCGCGATCAGCCCTATGGCAGCGACTGCGTATCACACCCGGCGAAATCACGCGGCGGTTCAAGCTTGCGGCTCGAATCCGGCCGCGTAGGTCATTGACCGGCGAGACGTTGCAGCCGGAGTTGCCAGAGCTCGCGGCTGCCGTCGAGAACGGCCTTATGGGCGAGGATCACATCCGGGCGGTGTGCCGAGCCGTCGATGTCTTGCCGGCGTGCGTTTCACCCGTCGACGTGCAAGCCGCCGAGCGCACGCTGGTCGAGCACGCGGCCGAGGTCGACGCGGGCATCGTGGTCAAACTCGGCCAGCGCATTGCCGACTATTTAAATCCCGACGGCCTGTTCAGCGACGAGGACCGCGCCCGACGACGTGGGCTACACCTGGGCAGGCAACAGCCCGACGGGATGTCGCGACTCTCGGGCTGGCTCGACCCGGAGGCACGCGCGTACTTCGAGGCGGTCGAGGCCGCGGTGCGGCCGGGCCGTCACCAGCCTGACGAGGACACCGAACAACGCGATACCCGCACCCCCGCCCAACGCTGCCACGACGCGCTCAAACTCGGACTCAAGACCGCGATCGCATCGGGCGGTCTGGGGGTACACCGCGGCCATCCGGTCACGGTGGTCGTCGCCACCACGCTTGCCGAACTCACCAACGCCGCGGGCGCTGCACCCGCCCGTACCGGTGGTGGATCGAGGCTGCCGATGCGAGACCTGATCCGCATGGCAGCCGACGCAATCCATTACCTCGCGGTGTTCGACGACCACACCGAACGTCCTCTGTACCTGGGCCGCCAGAAACGCATCGCGACCCACGATCAACGGCTGATCTGCTATGCCCGCGACCGCGGCTGTACACGCCCGAACTGTCTTGAGCCGGGATATCGCTGCGAGGTTCATCATCGCGACGAGTGGGCGCGCGGGGGTCAGACCGACGCGGACAAGCTTCACTTTCTGTGCGGGTCGGATCACGGCATGGTCAGCCGGGGCGAAGCACACACCGTTGTCATGGAAAACGGACGCCTGGGATGGACCGATGGCACCGGCCCACCGGAAATCAACCACGCCCATCACCCAGACGAAATGCTGCGCGGAGATCCAGACCCACCCGATCCGCTGGCACCATGAGAGGCATGTGTGGACGATTCGCGGTGACGACAGACCCGGCGGTGCTGGCCGAGAAGATCCATGCGATCAACGAGGCCCGCACTGCCGAGTCCACCGGTCCCAACTACAACGTGGCACCCACCACCACCATCACCACGGTGGTCAGCCGCCACACCGAACCCGACGACGAGCCGACCCGCCGCGTCCGATCGATGCGCTGGGGATTGATCCCGCCGTGGGCCAAGGCTGGGGACGACGGCGCGCCGGAGTCCAAAGGTCCGTTGCTGATCAATGCCCGCGCCGAAAAGGTCACCACCTCGCCGGCATTCCGCTCCAGCGCCAAGTCCAAACGGTGCCTGGTGCCAATGGACGGCTATTACGAGTGGCGCGCCAACCCCGCCGACACCGGAAAGAAGGCTCGCAAGACGCCGTTCTTCCTGCACCGCGCCGACGGCGAGCTGCTATTCATGGCCGGCCTGTGGTCAGTGTGGAAACCTCCGGGGGACGGTCAGCCACTGCTGAGCTGCACGATCATCACCACCGACGCGGTCGACCGGCTCGGCCAGATCCACGACCGGATGCCGCTGATCGTCCCGGAAAGCGAATGGGACCGCTGGCTGGATCCCGATGCCCCGGCAGACCTCGACTTCCTGGCCGCGCCGCCGAACATCGACGGCATCGAGATGCGAGAAGTCTCGACGCTGGTCAACAACATCCGCAACAACGGGCCCGAGCTGTTGGAGCCGGCCGAGCCTCAGCCAGAACAGGCCACGCTGCTCTAGTTGTCGGTCGCGCACAACGCAGCACACAGCTTTGTCCGTCGACGACGACTCCCCGAGGCGCTACGCAGACTTAGCATGCGTGTGTGAGCGCCTACAGCTATGCATTCGACGACATCCGCAACCGGCCGGTCGCTGTGATCGGCGCGGGCACTTTGGGACGACGCATCGCGCTGATGTTCGCCAGCCGCGGCGGGCCCGTCCACATCTACGCCCGCCGCAAAGAACAGCTCGCGGAGGCCGAACAATATGTGGCCGAAAATCTTTCGAGAGTTATCGATGGTCGCGCTTTCGGTGAACCCGGCATCGTGACCACGACGACATCGCTCGCCGATGCGCTCGACGGCGCATGGCTGGCCGTGGAATCGGCACCGGAGAAACTCGACATCAAGATCTCGCTGTGGGGCAATATCGACCAAGCGGCCCCACCCGACACGATCTTCGCGACCAACTCGTCGTCCTATCCATCCCGTCTGATGGCGGAGAAGGTGCGCGACAAAACGCGGCTGTGTAACACGCACTTCTACATGCCGCCCGAGGTTAACGGCGTCGACCTGATGTCCGACGGCGAGACCGACCGTGCTGTTCTGGACACCCTGCTCGCTGTGCTGCCCGAATTCGGCGTCTACCCTTTCGAAGCGCGCAAGGAGTGCACCGGTTTCATCTTCAATCGAGTGTGGGCCGCCATCAAGCGGGAGTCGTTGGCGGTCGTCGCCGAGGGAGTGGCTCGTCCCGAAGACGTCGACGGCATGTACAAGCTCAACTTGGGCGCACCGGCCGGGCCGTTCCAGCTGATGGACCTAGTCGGTCTCGACGTCGCGCTCGACATCGAGAAGCACTACACCGACGTTTTCCCGCATTTGCCGACGCACGCGCGAGACCTGTTGCAGGACTATGTCGATGCGGGCAAGCTCGGCCTCAAGTCCGGAGAGGGTTTTTACAAATACTGAGGCGCGCGGGATGTGGCCCTCGTGTCAGAATCTCGTCGATGGTGGCTGATACGCGTGAGCAGCTGAGCGGTGAGCAGCCGTCGGTGTGGGCGCCGCTGCGCAATCGCGTCTACCGCAACCTCTTTCTGGCCGCATTCGGCTCCAACATCGGGACGTTCATGCAGGGCGTTGCGGCCCAATGGTTTCTGGTGGAGAGGCACAGCCCTGACGTCATCGTCGCCTTGGTCCAGACGGCGAGCCTGGGACCGACCCTGCTGCTCGGGCTGTTCGCCGGGGCGCTAGCCGACCTCTTCGACCGACGTCGGCTGCTGATATTCCTTCAGTCCTACGCTGTCGTGGTCGCGATGGCCCTTGCGGTGGTGACTTATCTGGGCCGCCTCACCCCGACGTCGCTGCTGATGTTCACCGTGGCTATCGGTTGCGCGTCGGCGGTCGCGGGACCCGACTGGCAGGCGATTCAGCCCGAAGTCGTGCCGCGAGAGCAGATCCCGGCCGTGTCGATGTTGGGGAGTGTCTCGGGCAACGCGTCCCGAGCCATCGGGCCGGCCATCGGCGGCTGCATCGTCGCATTGGCCGGTCCCGCAGCGGTCTTCGCGATCAATGCGATTTCGTTCGCGGGAATCATCGTCGCCCTGCTGGTATGGAAGCGACCCAAGCAACTCGCGCCTATCGAACGAGAGCACTTCGGGCAGGCCATCATCAGCGGGCTGCTCTATGTCGTCAACGGCCCGATCTTCCGCCGGATTCTGCTGCGCACGGCGCTGTTCCTGTTTCCCGCCTCCGCGCTGTTGGCCCTGCTGCCGGTAGCCGCGGCCCGCAGTTGGCACCTCGGGGCCGGTGGTTACGGTGTGGCGTTGGGGGCCATCGGTTTTGGCGCTTTGATCGGCGCCGTCGTCGCCGCCCGGCTGCACGAGCGGATGTCGGACAATGTCCTGCTCGCGGCTTCCGCCGCGGTGTACGGGACTGCGCCGCTTGCGGTTGTCTGGCTGCCGTTCGCCGCGGCGATCCCGATCCTGATGCTCTCGGGGGTGGCCTGGCTGATCACGCTGGCGACGCTGAACGCGGCCGCCCAGTTGGTGTTGCCGCAGTGGGTGCGGGCGCGGGCGTTGTCGATCTATCTGCTCATCTCGACCGGGGCACAGGCCCTTGGCGCCTACGCCTGGGGAGCGCTCGCCTCGCAGGTGTCGTGCGACATGGCTCTGGTGTCGTCTTCGGTGTCGCTGGGCGCTGCGGCTCTCAGCGTCGTCGTGCTGCCGCTGCTGCCCAATACCGGCAAGATCAATATCGACGTCTCCACCGCGTGGCCCGAGCCGATGCTGATGTTCGAGCCGTGCCCGAACGACGGCCCAGTGTTGGTGGTCGTCCGCTACCGGGTGTCGCAGCAGAAGCAGGACGATTTCGTCAAGGCGATGAGCAGAGTGCGGCGATCACGGCTGCGAACCGGCGGTCACAGCTGGCGGTTGTATCACAGTGTCGAACAAGCGGACTTGTTCCTCGAAAGGTTCACCGTCGCGTCGTGGAGCGAATTCGAGCGTCAACGCACCGAGCGCTGGCTGGGCTACGACTCCGAAAACTTCACGGCTGCAATCGAATACACCGTCGACCACAGCCGGACCGACGAGTACTACATCGCCAAGCGCGTGCCCAGATAATCGAGCGCGACCTCGGCCGCATTCGCGCCGCACATGCCGTGCGCGCCGGGGCCGGGGGGAGTGGCCGCTGAGCAGATGAACATGCCTGGCAAGCCAATGCTGTACGGCGACAACGTGGTTCGCGGACCGAACGTCAGCTGGCGGATGTCCTTGGAACCCGTCATGATGTCGCCGCCGACGTAGTTGGCATTGTAGGTCGCGAATTCGGCGGGGTTCCGGACCGCTTGTCCCACGATCCGTTCCCGGAATCCCGGCGCGAAGCGCTCGATCTGGGCGATGATCGCCTCGGTCGCGTCGCCGGAAAAGCCGTTGGGCACATGGGCATACGTCCATACTGGGTGAATGTCACCGACTGACCGCCCCGGGTCGGCGAGGTATTGTTGCCCGACCAAGACGAACGGCCGCTCGGGCATGCGTCCGGCATGGACATCACGCTCGGCGGCGGCCAGTTCGCGGTAATCGCCCACTACGTGCACCGTGCCTGCTCGACGGGCGTCCGGGTTCGTCCAGGGCACGCCGCCCTGCACGGCGAAATCGACCTTGAAGGCGCCCGGTCCGCGCCGGAACTTGCTGAAAGCGCGAGAAACTCGGCGGGGCAGAACATCGGCGAGGATGCCGGCCACGGCTTCGGGAGCGAGGTCGAACATCGTGATGTCAGCAGGTGGCAGCTGCGACGCCGTCTGCACCCGGACACCGGTCTCGATCTTGCCGCCCAGCTCGCTGAGCAGCGCCACCATCGCGTTGGTAATCGACTGCGATCCGCCTTCGGCGACCGGCCAGCCGTGCCGATGGCCGGCGGTGATGATGCCCATCCCGATCGCCGAGGTCATCGGGTAATGCAATGGCCGAAAGGCATGCGCCGCAACGCCGCCGAACAAGGCTCGGCCCTGGGGGGTGCGGAACAGTCGGGCGAACGCCGACGCCGGAAGCACGGTCGGCGCTCCGAACCGGGCCAGCATCAGCGGGTGATGGGGCATCCGCAGTAGCGGTCCCATGATGTCGTCGGACAGCGCATCGAACCGGGAGGCCGCGTATCCGAACGCACCGCGCCATCGTGGGCCGTCACGACCGAGGCCAGCGGCGGTTTGGTCGACCGAGCGGTGCAGGACACCGGCGCTGCCGTCGTCGAGCGGGTGGACGCAATCGATCTCCGGCCAGCGCCACGTCAAGCCGTAGCGGTCCAGATTGAAGCGGCTGACGAACTGCGACCCGACCGCCATCGGGTGGATCGCCGAGCAGTGGTCGTGGAGCAGGCCTGGGACGATGGCCTCGCTGCTGCGGGCGCCGCCGCCGACCTCGTCGGCCGCCTCGAGGACGGTGACTTGCACGCCCTCGGCGGCCAGCGAGACGGCGGCGGCGAGCCCGTTGGGCCCACTACCCACCACCACTGCCGTGTTCATGCCATCGCTCCGTGACCGTGCTCGTGCTCCTGGTCCCTGCGGGTAGCGGGCTTGCCGCCACTCAAGGACCATTCCACGCTAGTCGGGATCGGGCCGTTGGGCAGCCACGGCTGTTCGGCGACCGCATCGGCGACCTTCCACGTGCCCCGCTCGATCACCCCGAGCGCGGCGTCGATCAGCTGGTAGTGCTGCACTCCGCTGCCGAACGCCTCAGACTCGACCCAGGCGATGACGCACTCGCCCGGCTCGAACGCGGCCTCGGTTTGTACGGCCCGAATCAGGTCGGTGTTGTGCAGATGGCCGTCGCCGAAGTTGAAGCCGATCAGAGAGTTGATCTCGTACACAATGCGACCGAATTCGCACCCGTGATCGAGACCTTCCTCAGCGAACCCGGAGACCGGCCCTGACCCCCTACCGAGGATTCCTCTGTTGAGTTAGAGTAATCCTCGTGCCACCAGCTGCCGATGCACGAGTCCGATTGATGCAAGCGGCCCGCCGCCGCTTTGCGCGGGACGGGGCGCTGGCCGCCACCCTCGACGAAATCCGGCGCGACGCCGATGTCAGCGTCGGCGCGCTCTACCACCACTTTCCGGACAAGCCCACCCTGGCGGCGGCCGTCTACGCCCAGGTGATGGCCGAATACCAAGCGGGATTCTTGGTGATGCTGCGTCGCCATGACACGGCCGAGAACGGGATCCGCGGCGGTGTCGCACACCATCTGCGATGGGTCGCCGCGAACCGCAGCGAGGCCGCGCTACTGCTGGGGGACCGGCTGCGCAGTCCGGCCCTCGACGACTCGAACCGGTCGTTCTTCGCCGCGGTGGGGGACTGGTGGAGGCCGCACCACGGCTACGGCGTGCTGCGACCGATGCAAGGCAGCGTCACCGCCGCATTGTGGTTTGGCCCGGCGCAGGAATTCAGCCGGTACTGGATTGCCGGCGACGAGCCCCGAATGCCGCGTGGCGTGATCGCGACATTCGCTGACGCTGCCTGGGCGTCCTTGCGGGCCAATGCTAACGAGGAGAATGATGACTGAAACGCTCTACAACCGACTGGTCACCGAGGGCGACGACGCCGACGCACCGCGTCGGGTGCACATCGAGCATCGCGGTGATCGGGCGATCGTCACCCTCGACGAACCTGACCGGCTCAATGTCTTGTCGGCGCCACTCGTCCGTCAATTGCGTTGCGCACTGCAAACTCTCGTCTCAGATCGGGGCATTCGCAGTGTAGTGCTCACTGGTCGCGACCCGGGTTTCAGTGCGGGGGGCGACCTGAGGATGATGCAGACAGCGACCGAAAACCTCTCCGGCCCAGAGGGTGTCGCTGATGTCTGGCGCTGGATCCGTCGGGAATTCGGCGGAATCGCCCGGCTCATCGCGGGATCGGACACCATCTTCGTCGCCGCCATCAACGGCCCAGCCGCCGGAGTCGGCCTGGCGTGGGCGCTGACGTGCGACCTCGCCGTCGCCAGCGATCGCGCCCTGATCGTGCCCGCGTTCGGTCGGCTCGGCCTGCTTCCCGAGGTCGGCACCAGTTGGGCGCTGACCCGGCGGCTGGGCTACCAAGGCGCGCTTGCTTATTACCTCCGCGGCACGCACATCGACGCTTACGAGGCGCAACGCCTCGGGCTGGTCCAACAGGTAGTGGACCACGACCGCCTACTCGATGCCGCCGACGAGTGGTGCTCGCGGATCGCGGCGATGCCTTCACATGCGGTCGCCATGACCAAGCCGCTCCTGCGCGCCACCGCCGACGCAGGCTGGCACGACGCGCTGACCATGGAGGAATTCGCCGAACCCGTCTGCTTCACCACCGCCGCGTTCGCCGACAGCGTGCGCGGCATGCTGTCGAAACCTCAGGCCTGAATATCAGCGATTACCGCGTCGGTCAGTCGCACCAGGTCGGCGGGCGCCACCGCGACGTCCCAGCCGCGGCGGCCGGCGCTGACGTACATCCGCTCGAAAGCCATCGCACCGGAGTCGACGACCGTCGGCAGTCGCGTGCGCTGACCGAGCGGCGAGACCGCGCCCAGCACGTAACCGGTCGCCCGCTCGGCAGCGCGTTGGTCTGCCATGGTGGCCTTGGTTGCGCCCAGCGCTGCGGCGGCGGCCTTCAGCGAAAGCTTCGCCAACGCCGGCACCACCGCGACGGCCATCCCGCCGGGAACCGCAATGACCAGCGTCTTGAAAATCTGCCCGGGCACCACGGAGCCGTCGGCGGTCAGTTCGCAGACGGCTTCGCCACCGAACGAGCGTTCGCGCGGGTCGTGGGGGTAGGTGACCACCTCGTGCGGCACCCCGGCGTCGATCAACTGCACCAGCGCCCGCGTTGCTTTCCGGCTAGCGATGGTCGTCAGGGACCGGAGTACCCGGGCGGGTTCACGCCGTCCACCCAGAAGTCCACGCCCAGCGTGCCACCGGGCACACAGTTGTAGACCGACAGGTCCTGCACACCGGATTCCAGCAATACGTCTTCACAAAGCAAGGTGTTGCCGGTGTACTCCTTGGCCGGCTTGTTGAGGATCACGTAGGCCGCGTCGGAGTAGATCTCCGGCTTGCGGGCCCGACCCATCGCCTCGTCACCACCAAGTAGGTTCTGCACCGCGGCGGTGGCCACCAGCGTCCGCGGCCACAGGGTGTTCGATGCGATACCCTCGTCGCGCATCTCCTCGGCAATGCCCAACGCGCACAACGTCATTCCGAACTTCGCCATCATGTAAGCGGTCGGCTTCAGCCATTCTTTGCCGAGCAGAATCGGGGGAGACAGGGTAAGGATGTGCGGGTTCTCCCGGCCCTTCATGTGCGGAAGGCATGCCTGTGAGACCGCGTAGGTGCCACGCACTTGAATGCCGTTCATCAGATCGAACCGCTTCATGGGCACCTCGCTGATCGAGCCGAGGTTGATCGCTGAGGCGTTGTTCACCACGATGTCGATGCCGCCGAACTGCTCGACGGCCTGGTTGACGGCGGCCTCCACCGAATCCGGGTCGCGGACGTCGCCGACGATCGGCAGTGCCTGTCCGCCCGCCTCCTCGAGCTCCTTGGCGGCGGTGTAGACGGTGCCCGGCAGCTTGGGGTGCGGCTCGGCCGTCTTGGCGATCAATGCAATGTTCGCGCCGTCTTGAGCGGCCCGCTTGGCGATGGCCAGGCCGATTCCGCGGCTGGCTCCCGAGATGAACATGGTCTTTGCTTTCAGCGACATGAGCGTCACAGTAACGCTGCTCACAATTGCGGCGAGTTGGCGGTCCGGAAATACCAAGTCGATTACCGCTGTTGAGCAAGGCAAAGCAGACAGTGTCAGTCCCAGCCTCTAGATTGAGAAGGAGAATCGCGTGTCAACGGCGACCTGCCTCGTGGGCGAACAGCAGTTGGCCGGGTACCCGATGGGTCCGGTGTTGATGGACCTGTTCACCGGTATCGCGATAGAAGGGACTGCGTCACTCACCATGGCTGATACCGACAGCGCTACCGAGTCGGAAGCGGCGGTTGATCCCGCCGACGACGGCGTTGCGCGCACCCGGTCCAATGAGACCGACGCCGAGCTGACAGCCCGATTCGAGCGCGACGCGATCCCGCTGCTCGACCAGCTCTACGGCGGTGCGTTGCGGATGACGCGGAACCCTGCTGACGCCGAGGACTTGCTGCAAGAAACCATGGTCAAGGCCTACGCGGGATTCCGGTCCTTCAAAGAGGGCACCAACCTCAAGGCCTGGCTCTACCGGATTCTGACCAACACCTACATCAACAGTTACCGCAAGAAACAGCGGCAACCGGCGCAGTATCCGACAGACGAGATCACCGACTGGCAACTGGCCGCGACAGCTGAGCACACCTCGACGGGCCTGCGCTCCGCAGAGGTAGAGGCGCTCGAGGCGCTGCCCGACAACGAGATCAAAGAAGCGCTGCAGGCGCTGCCCGAGGAATTCCGGATGGCGGTCTACTACGCCGACGTCGAAGGCTTTCCGTACAAGGAAATCGCAGAAATCATGGACACTCCGATCGGGACCGTGATGTCACGTTTGCACCGCGGCCGGCGTCAACTCCGGGAATTGTTGACCGACGTTGCGAGGGATCGCGGTTTCATTCGCGGTGGCCAGGCAGCGGAGGAGGTGTCGTCATGAGCGACTTCTCGTCGGAACCCACGATCAAGCCCGGATGCGCTGAGGTACTCGCCGAGGTATGGACCCTGCTCGACGGGGAGTGCAGCCCGGAGGCGCAGGCCAAGCTCAGGCAACATCTCGAGGATTGCCCGCCGTGCTTCCAGATCTATGGGCTGGAGGAGCGGCTGAAGTCGCTGATCTCGACGAAGTGCCGTGGTGAGCGGGCTCCGGAAAGCCTGCGCGAGCGCCTGCGCGTCGAGATCCGCCGGACCACCATCATTCAGGGGCGCTGAACGCACACAAACAAAGACGCGGGCCGCCTGTCGGACGGTCCGCGTCTTTGTTGCTTGTGGGCGGTTGGTTAAGCGTTGGGCCGCTTGCCGTGGTTGGCCTTGCTGTGCTTGCGGTCGCGCTTTTTCCGGCCTCGCTTGGCCATGACTGATCCTCCTCGCGGTTCTGCTTGCGTTCAGTCTGTCATGCCGCTGCCGTCGCAAGCCAACCGCTAGACGACCGGAACGTGCACCAACGTGCCGCCGTTGGCACTCGCTGACGAGACCGGGCCCTGTTGGCCGGCCAACGGCGCCTGTGCGGGAGCCACCGGTACGAGACCAGGACCCTGTCCCGGTGTCAGCGCGGCCGGGCCTCCGGGCAGTCCAGTGGGCGCTAGTCCAGGCAGTTGCTGGCCGGTCAGACCACCGGGATAGCTCGGCGTTTGGCCAGGAAGCTGGCCGGGCAGGCCACCGGGGAGTTGTGCCGGCATGGTCTGGCCGGGCAGCCCACCCGGATAGCCGCCAAGCCCCGGCGTCTGACCCGGGATCCCGCCGAGCCCCGGGGTCTGACCCGGGATGCCGCCAGGAAGGCCACCGGGCAACCCGCCGAGTCCACCGGGCAGCCCGCCCGGCAGGCCCCCACCGCCACCCAGCGCGCCGGTGGCCGGCATCAAAAGATCACCTGCGCCCGGGATGACGTTGTTCATCAGCCCGCTCAGAGAGCCGAACAGCGAGTTGGCGATGTTCACTGCGCCACCCGCGCCGCCGGGAAGGCCGGGGATCGGGTCGTCGGCGGCAAATGGTTGCTGGGGAGCGGCTGCAGCGGCGCCGGCACCGAGCCCGACAATGGCGAATGCTGCCATCGCCACCCCGAAACCGGTCGCCATTCGGGCCAATGGTCCGCGGACTGTAATGCGCGCAATCATGTTGTCGGACAAGGGATTACTCCTCAAATTGGGGCGTATCACTCCAGGAGCTTTAGGCACTCCATTCACTTGGGACACTCTGCTTGCCAAATGTCACAATTCGAACACGACACCGTCACGGAAGCAGCTCTATAGGTTCTCTTAGTGATCTTGGAGTTTGCTTATCGATATCTCCGTGACATGAATCGTGATCTTTTGGCCGCCTGAAGCGGCACCGACGACGCCGCGCGGAGAGCATCGGATGCTCAGAGTGCAACTGAGGAAATCGACTGTGGTTCGATGAAGCAATGCGAGTGCCGACAGGCTCGCTGACAGACGAATGGGGTGATGATGGCCGAGGACGTGCGGGCAGAGATCGTGGCCAGCGTGCTCGAGGTCGTGGTCCACGAGGGCGACCAGATCGGCGAGGGCGACACCTTGGTGCTTCTCGAGTCGATGAAGATGGAAATTCCCGTTCTGGCCGAGGTCGCCGGAACGGTCAGCAAGGTGAGCGTGTCGGTCGGAGACGTCATCCAGGCCGGCGATCTTATCGCTGTGATCAGCTAGCCGTCTGAGCCTCGTAACGGAGATCGCCGATGTCGACCCTCGGTGACCTGCTCGCCGAACACACCGTCCTGCCGGGCAATGCCGTAGACCATCTGCACGCGGTGGTAGGCGAGTGGCAGCTGCTCGCCGACTTGTCCTTCGCCGATTACCTGATGTGGGTTCGCCGCGACGACGGTTCGCTGGTCTGCGTCGCGCAGTGCCGACCCAACACCGCACCGACCGTGCTGTTGCGCGATGCGGTGGGAACCGTGCTCGACGCCGACCGCATGCCGCCGATTTCCGCGGCCTTCGAGTCCGGCGATATCCGATTGGAAAGCGCTGCCGGACAACAATATTCGTGGCAACAAACGGGCGTGAACATCGAAGCGGTACCGGTGCGCTATGGCGACGCGGTGGTTGCGGTACTCACCCACCAGACCGCCGTGGCCGAGACTCCCAAATCCAGCCAATTGGAGACCGCCTACCTCGACTGCGCGGCCGACCTCGTCCAGATGCTGTCGGAGGGCACCTTTCCCAACGTGGGTGACCTGGCGATGTCACGCTCGAGCCCGCGGGTCGGTGACGGCTTCATCCGACTCGACGTCGGGGGTGTGGTCTCCTATGCCAGCCCCAACGCCTTGTCCGCCTACCACCGGATGGGCCTGACGTCGGAGTTGGAGGGGCACAACCTGATCGCGATCACCCGACCGCTGATCTCCGACCCATTCGAGGCCCACGAACTCGCCGAGCATGTGCTCAACTCGCTGCGCGGCGGGGCCAGCATGCGGATCGAGGTTGATGCCGGCGGAGCCGCGGTGCTGCTGCGCACTATTCCGTTGGTGCTCAACGGGGCGGCGGCCGGCGCCGCGGTATTGGTCCGCGACGTCACGGAGATCAAACGCCGGGATCGGGCACTGATGTCGAAAGACGCCACCATCCGGGAGATCCACCACCGGGTGAAGAACAACCTTCAGACGGTCGCTGCGCTGCTGCGTCTGCAGGCCCGCCGGACCACCAACGCAGAAGGCCGAGAGGCGCTGATCGAATCGGTACGACGGGTGTCGTCGATCGCATTGGTGCACGACGCACTGTCGATGTCGGTCGACGAGGAGGTCAACCTCGACGAAGTGATCGACCGCATCCTGCCGATCATGAACGACGTCGCGACGGTGGACACCCCGATTCGGATCAACCGCGCCGGCGTGCTGGGCGTCCTGGACTCCGACCGGGCGACCGCGCTGATCATGGTCATCACCGAACTCGTCCAGAACGCCATCGAGCATGCTTTCGATACGGCCGCCTGCGAGGCGGGGTCGGGCGGCGGGGCGGTGACGATCCGCGCCGAACGGTCCGCGCGCTGGCTCGACGTCGTCGTACACGACAACGGCCGCGGGCTGCCCGAGGGATTCAGCATCGAGCAGTCCGATCGACTCGGCCTGCAGATCGTCCGCACGCTGGTCTCGGCCGAACTCGACGGCTCGCTGAACATGCATGATGCCCCTGAAGGCGGCACGGACGTGGTGTTGCGGGTCCCGATCGGGCGTCGCGCACGGGCCACGCATTAGCCGACGACGATGCGGGCCGGAACGGCCCGGGGAGGAGTCGGCTCCGCGGCTTAGCCGACGACGATGCGGGCCGGAACGGCCTGGGAAGGAGTCGGCTCCGCGGCTTAGGCCCTACACTACGGTGCGGCCCCGACGTCATCGGGGCCGCACTGTCGAAAGGTGACTTAAGTCAGACTCCGGTACGGGCCTTCGTCCGAGCGTTGCGACGCTTCAGTGCACGCCGCTCGTCTTCGCTCATCCCACCCCAGACGCCAGAGTCCTGCCCGGTGCTGAGCGCCCACGACAGGCACTCCGTGGTTACCGGGCAGCGGTTACAGACCAGTTTCGCGTCGGCGATCTGTGCAAGGGCCGGACCGCTGTTCCCGACAGGGAAGAACAGCTCCGGGTCCTCGTCGCGACAGACCGCTGTGTGGCGCCAATCCATTAGTCGTTGCTCCTCACTATGTGCGCAGCAGTGCGCACGAATGATTTTCTTCGGCTGTTAACGCAGGCACAAGAAATGTTTCCGTACCGTTGCATGCGATGTCTCGATCGTTTCACAGGCTCAACAGATGTCAATAGAGGCTCGTTGGTCCGTGGGCTATCTCACTTCAGAGATCTGTTACCAAATCCCTTAATCTTTTGTACTACAGTGCCTTGAAGGCTGACCAGTGGTTTTGCCCACAATGCCCGGTTGTCGCAGGTCAGAGGGCCTTTTTTGCAGGCGGTGCGACCACATCAAGGGCGTCGGGAACCGAGCGGAATGTCATTCCCTCGCGCAGGCCCAGGTAGTCGCCGTCGATTTGGCTCGCCATGGGCGGATCGGCGCATGTCACCCGAACCCAGTCCGCGTTGTCCTCGCGAACGACCTGCTTGCCCGCGATCTTGGGTTCCTTGGCGAACATTTGGCCGACCAGTCGCAGGCTCGGCACCACCTTCAACCGGGTGACGCCGAAGACGCCCAGCCCGGACTCGAAGCTGGTCGTGGGGTTGGTGCACATCGGTCGGGCGTCGGCGTAGGTCCACGGGCTGGAGTTCGACACGAACACGAAATACGTGCCGGTCACGGGCGCACGACCGGACACCTCCACGGTGAGGCGCGGGGGTTTACGGGAGTAGCCGATGGTGGCTCGTGTCGCAGCCAGGATGTAGCGGGTCGGCGTGACCTTGCGGCCCTTCTCGCGCTGGGCCTCCACCTTCGCCACCGCCTCGGCGTCGACGCCCATGCCGGCGTTCAGCACCGCCCACTGCTCGCCGCAGTCGATCAGGCCGATTCGGCGCCACTGCTTTTCGGGGCCGTACTTGTCGAGCAGCCAAATCAGCTGGTTGGTGGCGTCGATAGGGCCTGGCGGAATGCCTAGCGAGCGCGCCGTCACGTTCGCCGATCCGCCCGGCACGATCGCCAGCGCCGGGACGTGTCCGGTGGGCAACCCGTTGCCGGGCTTGCCCAGCAGGCCATTCACCACATTGCTCACGGTGCCGTCACCGCCGTGGACGACGACCAGGTCGACGCCGTCCTGGACGGCGGCTTGCGCGATCTCGCCGCCGTGGCCGCGGTGCCGGGTGTGCTCGACGGTCAGCTCAAGGCGGCTGGCGAGTGCATGCGTGAGCAGATCGCGGCCGGCCGTAGTGGTCGAGGTAGCGGTCGGGTTGACGACCAGCACGGCGCGCATGAGGTCAAAGCCTACGGGCCCGGCCTATGGCTACGCTGTGCTGGTGATTAGGCGACCTCCGACCAGCGTGCGCGGCGCCGGCGCGATCGTTGCTGCTCAGGGGGCGACGGGCGTCGCGGTCGCCGCAGTGCTGTTGGTCCGGGCGGTCGGTGGCGCGGGCCACCGCGGAAACAACGTATTCGGGACGTCGGCGTGGTTCGCGCTGGCCGGCGGTGCGGTGCTCGCAGCCGGCTGGGCGCTGCGCAGCGGCAGACGCTGGGGCCGCGGGCTGGCGGTATTCGCCGAACTGCTGCTGCTGGGCGTCGCCTACTACCTGACGACCGGCTCGCATCGGCCGCTGATCGGCATCTCGGTAGCGGGCCTGTCGCTGGTCGTGCTGGCGCTGTTATTCAGCCCTGCCGCGCTGCGATGGGTAGCAGGGGCGGATCAATCCGAGCCGGCCAGTTCTGCCAGCGCCGAACCCGACACCCGATAGGTAGTCCACTCGGTCTGCGGCTGGCCGCCGACCGCGTCGTACAGCGTGATCGCGTCGGTGTTCCAGTTCAGCACGGCCCACGCCAGTCGGGTGTAGTGGTTGTCCACGCATTCCTTCGCCAACGCGGCCAGCAGTGCGCGGGCCAGCCCGAGGCGGCGAAATCGGGGTCGCACGAACAGGTCTTCGAGGTAGATGCCCGCGACGCCGTCCCACGTCGAGAAGTTCAAAAACCACAGCGCCATTGCAGCGACTTCGCCGTCTACCTCTGCTACGTGCGCGTGAAGCGTGGTCGGCTCTCCGAAAAGTGCTGTCTCGATTTGTTTTTCAACCACCGTGCACTGATCTGGGGCCTTTTCGAAGGCCGCCAAATCGTGGATCATGGCGGTGATCGCCGCGACATCGGCGGGTTCGGCGCGGCGGATGTGCGTCATCGTTGAACCCCTAACGCGGTCAGAATCGTGATGAATTTGGTTGTCGTTTCGGCGACTTCGCCGTCCGGGTCGGATTCGGCGACAATACCGCCACCTGCGTGGGCCAGCGCCGAGCGCCGGTCGGCGGAAAGTTGTGCGCCGCGGATTGTGACCACCCAGCGTCCGTCACCGCGGGCGTCGCACCAGCCGACCGCGCCGGCGTAGAAGCCGCGATCACCCTCGAGTGCTCGAATTAGCCGGGCGGCGGCATCGGTGGGCACTCCGCCGACCGCTGGGGTGGGATGCAGCGCGAGCGTCAGATCGATTGCGGTAGTGGACGTATCGCGTAACCGACCAGTGATCGGTGTGCTCAGATGCCACAGCGCGCTGGTGCGGCTCAGGGTGGGCCGCGGCGCGATCGTCAGCTCGCTGCAGAGCGGTCGCAGCGCTTGCGCCATGGTGCCGATAACCAGCTGATGCTCGTGGCGGTCCTTCGCGGACTCGGCCAGCGCGGCGCCCGCGGCGGCGTCGAGCTCCGGATCGGCGGCCCGCGGTGCCGAGCCGGCGAATGGCTGGCAGGTCACCCGATCGCCGTCGCGGGCGACCAGCAACTCGGGCGTCGCGCCTACCAGGGCGGTGTCTTGGTAGGCGCCGCCGGCCGCCGACAGATCGACGAGGTAGCCGTAGGCCGCCGGGTCGTTGTCGACGAGGCGGCGCAGGATGATCCGGGCGTCCAGCGGGCCGTCGGCCGTCAACCGCAGTGCGCGCGCCAGCACCACCTTCTGCAGCGTGCTGCCCGCTGCCGTCAGTTCGTCGCACGCGCGCCGGATACGGGCGCGGTGTTCGTCGGGCTCCGGGATAGCGCCGGTGACCCGGACTGGAGGTAGCGGCCCGATCGGCCAGGCGGGCAGCGCTTCGGCATGCTGAACTGACCTGGGCGCGATCAACGCGGCCGGGCCGTGAACGTCGAAAGCCAACGCGCCCAACACTATTGGAGTCTCACCCGAGCGAAGCGCCGACTGGGCGGCGGCGACGTCTTGATAACAAGCTTGCACGCCGTCGGCGATCAGTACGCCGGGCGGCCCGCAGAGCACAAACGGTGGATCAGCCGTCATTGGGATGGGGCAGGCCCAGCGCATTCACTTGGCGGATGCCGTGTTCGAAGCCGCCGAGGGCGATGGAAGCCGTGGGCATACCGAAGCGACTGCCTTCGACGAGCGGCAATTGCACCCAACGAGTGATGATGGCTCGGGAGAAGTGGCCATGACCGACGAAGACGACGTCACGAGAAGCCATCAGATCCAGCGCCAGCGCAACGGCTCGGTCTGCCCGCTCACTGACTTCAGCGACCGATTCACCACCGGGACAGCCGTGTGTCCAGATCAGCCAGTTCGGGTCTGTTTTATGGATGTCTGCCGTCGTCACGCCTTCGTAGGACCCGTAGTCCCATTCGGCCAGCAGCTCGGTTTCCTCGTCGACGTTGAGGCCGGCCAACTCGGCCGTCTCGACGGCGCGCCGGCGCGGGCTGCTGATCACTTTTGGATCCTGGAGATTGAGGTTGGTCAGCGTCGGTCCGGTGGCGCTCGCCTGGGCCCGTCCGTTGTCGGTGAGCTCGAGATCGGTGGAGCCGGTGTGCTGGCCAGATAGCGACCACTCGGTTTCGCCGTGGCGAAGCAACACCAGCCGGTGGCTCAGGACGCCCATATCGACCGATTGTGCCTGACACACTTGGCCATCCACGCGCGGGCACCATGGTGTTAATGCTTGGATGGCAGGTATTCACCGCCAACGACAAGGTCATGCGCCGCATGAGCGGTGCATGACCGAGGAGTGGCGGCGTATTCACCGCCAACGACCGAGGAGTGGCGGCGTGGTCTCACCGCCCGCAAGCGATATATGAGGAGGAGCGTCGTCTGATGAAGGGGACCCGAGTGCTGGCGGTAGCCAACCAGAAGGGCGGGGTGGCCAAGACGACGACGGTCGCGTCGCTGGGTGCGGCGATCGCAGACGCAGGCAAGCGCGTGCTGCTGGTCGATCTGGATCCGCAGGGCTGTCTGACATTCTCGCTCGGCCAGGACCCGGACAAGCTGCCGGTGTCGGTGCACGAGGTGTTACTCGGCGACGTCGAACCCAGCGCCGCGCTGGTCCAGACGACTGAAGGGATGACGCTGCTACCGGCGAACATCGACCTGGCTGGCGCCGAGGCGATGCTTCTGATGCGGGCCGGCCGCGAATACGCGCTGAAGCGGGCGCTCGAGAAACTGGGCGACGACTTCGACGTGGTCGTGATCGACTGCCCGCCATCGCTGGGTGTGCTGACCCTGAACGGGCTGACCGCCGCCGACGAGGTGATCGTGCCGCTGCAGTGCGAGACTCTCGCGCACCGCGGGGTCGGCCAGTTCCTGCGGACCGTCAACGACGTCCAGCAGATCACCAACCCCAAGCTGGCGCTGCTGGGTGCGTTGCCGACGCTCTACGACCCCCGCACCACGCACACGCGCGATGTACTGCTCGACGTCGCAGACCGCTACGACCTGCCGGTGCTGGCGCCGCCGATCCCGCGTACGGTGCGCTTCGCCGAGGCCAGCGCGTCAGGCTCGTCGGTGTTGTCGGCACGCAAGAACAAAGGTGCATCCGCCTACCAGGAATTGGCGCAGGCGCTGCTGAAGCACTGGAAGTCGGGCAAGGCGCTGCCGACATTCGCGATCGAGGCTTAATCCGCAGAGCCGACTCGCCCCCTCGCCGCCGGGTGTGCCCGCATCTCGGGCCGTTCCGGCGCGCATCGTCGTTGCCTGACTAACCCAACGCGACGAGCGTCGTGCCGCGCTGTTCGAGCAGCTGGGAGCCCGATGCGAGTGGGATCACCGGCGCCTGGCTCGGCGGTCGGCGCACCGGCAGGAAGTCCTCGCCCACCCCGGTGACCGGATCGCAGACGGCGATTCCGTCGGTGACTGGGACTATTAGTCTGCCGGCCATCAATGTGGCCGGGCCCGCCGGAGTCGAATCGCCCGCGGGCCCAACCGAATAGCGGTAAGTCAGGTTCGCCGCGTCGAATACCATCACGCGCCTGCCCGTCCACCAGGTGATCAAGTTGCTGGAGCGGGTCACCACGTTGGAGGTCAGCGGTGGCTCGGGCAGCAGGGTGCTCCCGATCGTGGTCCCGGTCTCGTCGATGACGTCGACCCTGGGCTGCGGCGCGGGCAGGTAGATCGCGGTCCGGGTTTCCGAGACGGCCAGAACTTTGGCACCCGAATCGGCGCCGATGCCCGGTTCAGCGAGGTTGCGCTGGTCAGGCTCGTCTTCTTCCTTGGCCGGTCGCAGCAGAGTGAGCCGCAGGTCGGCCTGGCGCCCGCACGCCTCGAACACCGACACCGCCGACGAACTGGCTGCGGCCGACGCCAGACGGCAGCCGGTGTGCAGGCCCTTCGATGTCGGCTTCACCGGCGCGTCGATCTCGCCGTAGGACAGCATCCGGACCATGTCCGAACGCCACAACTCGAGACGGGTATCGCCGGCCGACAACACTGTCGTGCCATCCGAGGACAGCTCGACCTTCCGATTGCTGTAGCTGCTGCGGGCCGGCCCCCGCTGGCCGGTGCCTGCGTCGAGTGTGCTGACCTGGCCGCAACCCCGGTCGTCGCGGTATACCGCTACCGCGTAGCGATATACCCATGAGACGCCGCACAAGTCGGTGTCGCGCGAGTAGGTCCAGCGAACGGCGCCGGTGGCCGGGTCGCGGCCCTCGACGCCACGACCGTCGCCGGTGACGACGGTTCCGGCCACGGCGACCGGCTGCGCCGTCGCCGCACTGTTGGCGTGCCAGAGCTCCCGCAACGACGTCGGCACCGCATGCGCGGGCGTCGGGTTGGGCGCGGGCACAGCCGCCGGGCGGCTGACGGTCGCCCGCGCGTCGCTGGTCCACCAGATCACAGCCGCGACGGCGACGGTCACCGTCGCGATCGCGGCCGCGGCCAGCAGATCAGTCTTGGTGCGGCGTTCCGGCTTGACCATCGCGCGCGGGAGCCGCCCGATCAGTTCGCGGTGGCCACGGGAGCTTCGGCGCCCGCGGCTTTGCGGGGACGACGCCGGCGACGCCGCGCGCGGGTCCCGTCACCGGACGGTGCGTCGGAAGCGCCTTCGGGTGCTGCCGATCCGTCGGTCTCGCCGTTGGTCACGGAGTGGCCGGTCGCGGATTGGCCGCCACGGGTACGACGGCGCTGGCGGGTGCTCTTCCGCGCCGGTGCTTGGTCACTGCTGCCGCGGTCACCGACGGACGGGCTGCGCTTCACCGGAGACTTCTTCGGCGCCCCGATGCGGCCCGTCGTGTCGGTCGGGATGTCCAGATCGACGTAGATGTGCGGAGAGTTCGAGTACGTCTCGGCCGGCTCCGGGTAGCTCAGGCCGAGCGCCTTGTCGATCATTGTCCAGCGGGGCAGCTCGTCCCAGTCGACCAGCGTGACGGCGATGCCGGTCTTGCCGGCTCGGCCGGTCCGGCCGATACGGTGCACGTAAGCCTGCTCGTCTTCGGGGATCTGGTAATTGATGACGTGGGTGATGTCATCGATGTCGATGCCGCGGGCCGCGACATCGGTGGCGACCAGCACGTCGATGGCGCCGGACCGGAACTGCTTCAGCGCCTTCTCGCGGGCGATCTGCCCGAGGTCACCGTGCACGGCGCCGACGGCGAAACCGCGCTCGGCGAGTTCGTCGGCGACTTTCTGGGCGGTGCGCTTGGTGCGGGTGAAGATCATCGTGGCGCCGCGGCCGCGAGCCTGCAAGACCCGGCTGACCAGCTCGACCTTGTCCAGAGCGTGGGCTCGGTAGACGAACTGCGTGGTGCTGTCGTGGACGGCTGACGAGTGCGGCGCCTCGGCCCGGATGTGGGTCGGCTGATTCATGAAGGTGCGGGCCAGCGTGATGATCGGGTCCGGCATGGTCGCCGAGAACAGCATCGACTGCCGCTCGTCAGGGATCTGGCGCAGGATGCGCTCGATGTCGGGCAGGAAGCCGAGGTCAAGCATCTCGTCGGCCTCGTCCAGTACCAGTACCGACAGGCCGCCGAGCTGCAGGTGGCCCTGCTGGGCCAGGTCGAGCAGCCGTCCCGGCGTTCCGACCACGACGTCCGCTCCGGCGCGCAGCGCCTCGACCTGCGGCTCGTACGGTCGACCGCCGTAAATCGATACCACTGACAGCGGGCGCCCGTCCTCAGCGTTGAGGTACTTGGCGGCGTCGGAGAGGTCGCCATGCACCTGCAGGCACAGCTCGCGGGTGGGCACCACAATCAATGCCCTGGGTGTTCCGTTCAGCGGTCGGTCTGGGCCAGATGTGGTGATCCGCTGTAACAGCGGAACGCCGAAGGCGAACGTCTTGCCCATGCCAGTGCGGGCCTGGCCGATCAGGTCGTCGCCGGTGAGCGCCAGTGGAAGGGTGAGCTCCTGAATGGCGAAGGGATACTCGATGCCCTTCTCGCCGAGCGCTCGCACTATTTCGGCGCGGATACCGAGGTCGGCGAAGGTGGCCTTGGGCTCAGGTAGGTCAGGTGTGATGAATGAGGTCATGCGTGAAGCACTATGCCTTTCGGGGTTCGTATTCGATTGGTCAATCGTTGCGGTCACGCGCGCACCAGTTGAGGAGTCGAATACGTTGCCGATTCGCGGGGCCCTGCACAGATGAGAAGCGGGCCAACTGCGTGCACGCACATTGCCTAGGCTGAAGTGGTACGGATCTACCACCGTTACCTGTATTGATTGTAGCCGGTAGGTGCCTCGAACCTCGATTCGCGGCCTCGGCGCCCGCGGCGGGTCGCCGGGCAAGACCCTGTTGGGCGATCGCAAGGGCGGCATCGGCGCCCACAGCGGGTCGTCGCCCAAGGCACCTAGAGTGGGTGCCATGACTCCGCTTTCGCCGGGTGACAAGCTGGCCGATCCGCCGCCGACGAGGCTCCCCGCGGACCATCCCGGCGTCGTCGAACTTTTCGCGCTGCTGGCCTATGGCGAGGTCGCGGCGTTCTACCGGCTCACCGACGAGGCGCGGATGGCTCCGGACCTGCGCGGCCGAATCTCGATGGCAAGCATGGCCGCCGCGGAGATGGCTCACTTTGAAACGCTCTGCGACGCGTTGGAAAGCCGTGGTGTCGACGTGCTGCCGGCCATTTCGAAGTACGCCTCCGCGCTCGAGGGATATCACCGACTCACTACCCCGAGCACCTGGCTGGAGGCCTTAGTCAAGACGTACATCGGGGACGCGCTGGCGGCCGACTTTTACCTCGAGATCGCCGATGCGCTGCCCGACGAGGTGGCCGATGTCGTGCGCTCGACGATGTCGGAGACCGGGCACTCGCAGTTCGTGGTCGCCGAGGTGCGCGCCGCGGTCACCAAGAGCAACAAGCAGCGCAGCCGGCTGGCGTTGTGGTCGCGCCGTCTGCTCGGCGAAGCGATCACCCAGGCGCAGTATGTGCTCGCCGAGCACGACGAACTGGTCGACCTGGTGGTGTCGAGGACCGACGGTCTAGCGCAGCTCAGCGGCTTCTTCGACCGATTGCAGCGCACTCACGACGAGCGGACGCGCGAACTGGGCCTGGCCTAGCGGGCGCGTAAAAGTCGGGCAATCAGACCTAGCCCAATGACGATGCGCACCGCGAGACGGTGCGTTGAGGAGTTGGGCAATCACACCTAGGGCGTGCAGGCGGCGATCATCGTGCTGCTGGTCGAGATCGCGACGTTCTGACCCACACTGTCGGCGATCGAGCAGTTCAGGCGGCCGGTCAGGCTGGTCGCCACAACCGATCGCGTGCTCACGCCGGGGTTGAGCACGACGGTTCGCGACCAGGGCAGTGACACGTTGAAGTCGGTCTGCGGCGCACCGGACGCGTCGGTGTAAACGACCGTGACCAGATCCAGCAGGCCCTTGGTACCGGTCACTCGGTACACGAAGGTGCGGGCGGCCACGTCCGGTGCGATCGGTGGGGTGGTCTGCGGTGGCGGCGTCTCGCTCGGCACGGTGCTGGTCGCCGTCGGGCTGGGCGGACGCGACGTCGGCGTCACGGTAGTAACCGTCTCCGGCGGTAGCGCCGGGACCAACCGCGGCGACGTGCTGTGGCTCGGCGGCACCACGACCGTCGCCGATGTCGAGGCGCTGTCACCGCCGTTGACGATCACGACGGTGGCGATCATGGCGAGCACGAAGACGATCCCGGCGATCGCCGCGACTGGTCGCCAGCGCTCATCGGCCGACGGGTCATCGCCGTCGGCGTAGAGGTCGTCGACGGTGTCGGCGTCGTAGTCCTGAAGCTCGCGGTCCAGGTAATTCATGGTGCTGATGGTGCAAATGTTAGTGATGTGACTGGGCGTCGGCGCTGTGAGCATGGGCGTGTCAGGTCACGATTTGCCAACAGGCACCGCCGCGAAGTCTTGCTACGGACCGGCTTTGGGCACGCCTCCTCGGCGTCCACTAGCCTGCAAGGCGCAAGCATCATCGAGCGAAAACATGGGAAGGGGCCGGCGTGGAGGTCAAGATCGGTATCACGGACAGCCCGCGTGAGTTGGTCTTCACCAGCGCGCAGACGCCGAGCGAAGTCGAGGAGCTGGTCGCCAATGCGCTGTCCAAGGACGCCGACGTGCTGGGCCTGACCGACGAGAAGGGTCGCCGCTTCCTGATCAACTCGGCCAAGATCGCCTACGTCGAGATCGGCGCCGCCGACTCGCGCCGCGTCGGCTTCGGGATCGGGATCGGCGGGAGCGCCGCTAAGAGCGGGGCCTCTACGACCGGGTAAGGGGCACGTGTGACAGGCCGCCCCACGCGAACAGCACGGTGCCGTCGACGGCGTCGTCCTTACTGATCGGGCGGTCGGCGTCCAGCCAATAGCGGGCGCAGTCGACGCTGAGCGCGACCAGAGCCACGGCGATCATCCGCGCGCGGTGCGGGTCCAAACCCGAGTCGGCACTGATCAAGTCGAATACCGCGTCGATGCACGACTCGGTGGCGACCCGCACCTGGGCGGCGACCTGGGGCTCGGTGGTGTAGTCGTTGTCGAAGATCAGCCGGTAGCCCTGGCTGTCGTGCTCGATGAAGTCGAAGAATGCCTGCACCGCTGACCGCAGCCGCTGCCGGTTGTCGGTGGTGGTGCGCAGCGCCTGGCGCACGCCGGACACCAAATTCTCGACGTGGCGCTGCAGCACCGCCAGATACAGCTCGAGCTTGCTGGAAAAGTGTTGGTAGAGAACGGGTTTACTCACACCAGCGCGCTCGGCGATCTCGTCCATGCCGGCGGCGTGGTAGCCGCGATCGACGAAGATGTCGCTGGCCGCGATGAGCAACTGGCCCCGACGCTCGTCACGAGGCAGTCGGTTTCCGCGCCGGGCCGAGTTGCCGGGCTTCACCCCGCTCCTGCCGGCAGCGTTGGCGAGATCGCTCATCCGTTCCTCAATCTGCTGTCTTCGCGCCGTGGGCCGAGAGCGCGGTTGATCCGAAAGACACTACTACCCGCGCTCATGTTCAACTGTTACCCAAGTCCTGTATGTCCGCGCGCCAACGTGATAACGGCGGCTTCTGGCGCGCCGAGAGTCCCAGCTAGCTGGTGTTGTGCCATTCTGGGACAGTGACCTTCGACCCCGAGTGGCGCGGGGGCAGCCGGACGCCGGTTCTTCGCGAAGACTGGCGCGAGCCGCTACGCGCTCAGCGCGACCCACTGGCGTGGGGAGGCCCCGGACGGGTCCGGTCGAATCGGGACAGCAGTCGCTGGCGCAAGCAAAGTTGGCTGGGTCGTTTTGTCTCCACCTACGGCTGGCGCGCTTACGCGCTGCCGGTGCTGATCGCGGTCACCGGTGTCGTGCTCTACCAGACCGTCACCGGAACCAGCGCTTCTGCGCCTGCCTCGGGTCACCCGTTGCAGGGTCCGCCGAAGATCGGCGCGGTCGGCACGGTGATCGTCGACGCCCCGCCCCGCGGCCTGACCCAATACGACGCCAGCCTGCCCACCGGCATGCTGCCCAACGGCGGACCCTTCACCGAAGCAGGCGCCAAGACATGGCAGGTGGTTCCGGGCGTGACACCGCAGGTCGGTCAGGGTGCGGTCAAGGTCTTCAAATACACCGTCGAGGTCGAAAACGGCATGGATCCCACCGCGTTCGGCGGTGCCGACGCGTTTGCCGCGATGGTCGACTCGACGCTGGCGAACCCGAAGAGCTGGACCCACGACGCGCAGTTCGCGTTCGCCAGGGTCGACGGCACCGGCCGCGTCAAGCCCGATATCCGCATCTCGCTGAGCACGCCGATGACCGTCCGCGAGGGTTGCGGCTACGAATTTCCGCTCGAGACGTCTTGCTACAACCCGTCTTACGGGGCCGGTGTCGAACCGCGGGTGTTCATCAACGAGGCCCGCTGGGTGCGCGGTGCCCTGTCCTTCCAGGGTGACGTCGGCTCCTACCGGCAATATTTGATCAACCACGAGGTCGGCCACGCCATCGGTTACTTGCGCCACGAGCCGTGCGACAAACCGGGCGGTCTGGCGCCGATCATGATGCAGCAGACGTTCTCCACCTCCGACGACGACAACTCGAAGTTCGATCCGGAGTACGTCAAGCCGGACGGCAAGACCTGTCGCTTCAATCCCTGGCCGTATCCGATCGCCTAACGCGCGCGGCGACGTAGCGGCGAGGGGGCACGCCGGGCAGGTTTAGCCTGGTGGAGTGCTGCCCCCGCTTGTTGACCCGGCCGACGAGCTGACGCCGGACGAGTTGACCCGCTACAGCCGGCATCTCGTCATCCCCGGCCTGGGCGTCGACGGTCAAAAGCGACTGAAGAACGCGCGGGTGCTGGTGATCGGCGCGGGAGGTCTCGGCGCGCCGGCACTGTTGTACCTCGCCGCTGCCGGCATCGGCACCCTCGGCATCGTCGACGACGACGTGGTCGAGGAATCGAACTTGCAACGCCAGATCATCCACGGGGTCGGCGATGTCGGGCGGCCCAAGGCGCAGTCGGCGCGTGACTCGATCGCCGAGATCAATCCGCTGGTCCGGGTTCGCCTGCATGAGGCGCGGCTCGACCGCCATAACGCCGTCGAATTGTTCGAGCAGTACGACCTGATCCTCGACGGCACCGACAACTTCGCCACCCGCTACCTGGTCAACGACGCCGCGGCACTTGCTCGCAAGCCGTACGTGTGGGGATCCATCTACCGGTTCGAGGGCCAGGTGTCGGTCTTCTGGGAGGACGCGCCGGACGGTCGAGGCCTGAACTATCGCGACCTGTACCCGGAGCCGCCACCGCCAGGCCTGGTGCCGTCGTGCGCCGAAGGTGGCGTGCTGGGCGTGCTGTGCGCCTCGATCGCGTCGGTGATGGGCACCGAGGCGATCAAGCTGATCACCGGCCTCGGCGAACCGCTGCTGGGCCGGTTGCTGATGTACGACGCGCTGGCGATGAGCCACCGGACGATCGCGATCCGCAAGGACCCGGCTGCGCCGCCGATCACGGAGTTGGTCGACTACGAGCAGTTCTGCGGAGTCGCCCCGCCGGCGGCCGGCGACTCGGCTATCACCCCACGGGAACTGCGTAACCTACTCGATTCCGGCGACACGATCATCCTGATCGACGTGCGGGAGCCGGCCGAGTGGGACATCAATCGCATCGACGGTGCTCAGCTGATCCCGAGCTCGTCGATCGACTCCGGTGAGGGTCTGGCCGGGTTACCGCGCGACCGCAGGCCGGTGCTCTACTGCAAGACGGGAGTCCGCTCGGCCGCGGCGCTGACGGCGGTCCGCAACGCCGGGTTTGCCGATGCCGTACATCTGCAGGGCGGCATCGTGGCCTGGGCGCAGCAGATGCAGCCCGACATGGTGATGTACTGATCCGCCGCGCGGCGATCACGAGTCCGTGTCTAGTCCCGGGACTTCGCTGGCCGAAGTTTAGGCTGTTCGGGTGAGTATCGAGCCGCCGCCCGAGCATGTGTTGTCGGCGTTCGGATTGAGCGGCGTTCGGCCAATTCCGTTGGGTGCCGCGTGGGAGGGCGGCTGGCGTTGCGGCGAGGTGGTGCTCTCGATGGTCGCCGAGAACGCCCGGGCTGCCTGGTCCGCGCGGGTGCGCGAAACGTTGTTCGTCGACGGAGTGCGATTGGCCCGCCCGGTGCGCTCGACCGACGGGCGCTACGTGGTCTCCGGTTGGCGCGCCGACACGTTCGTCGCCGGTCAACCCGAGCCGCGGCATGACGAGGTGGTGTCGGCCGCGGTGCGGCTGCACGAGGCCACCGGCAAGCTCGAGCGGCCGCGTTTCCTGACCCAGGGGCCGACCGCGCCGTGGGCCGACGTCGACGTCTTCATCGCCGCCGACCGGGCCGCCTGGGAGGAACGCCCGCTGCAATCCGTGCCGGCGTCGGCGCGTACGGCGTCACCCACCGCGGACGGCCAGCGCTCGGTCGAGCTGATCAATCAGCTTGCCGGACTTCGTCGTCCGACCAAGAGCCCGAATCAATTGGTCGATGGCGACCTCTATGGCACCGTGTTGTTCGCGGGCGCGGCCGCGCCCGGGATCATCGACATCACGCCGTACTGGCGGCCCGCGTCGTGGGCGGCGGGCGTGGTCGTCGTCGACGCATTGTCCTGGGGTGAGGCCGACGAGGGGCTCATCGACCGCTGGAACGCCCTGCCGGAGTGGCCGCAGATGTTGTTGCGCGCGTTGATGTTCCGCCTTGCGGTGCATGCGTTGCATCCGCGCTCCACCGCCGCGGCGTTCCCGGGTCTGGCGCGGACGGCCGCGTTGGTGCGGCTGATCCTCTAGTCGGGGAAGACGAATCGCAGCTCGTCGAGCGGAATCTTGCCGTCTTCTGCCAGCACCCCTTCGGCCCGGAGGAGTTCGAGTTGCGTGGTGGTCAAGTGCTTTGCCGGGCGGCCCGACGCGGTGATCACCCGGTGCCATGGCAGATCCTTCGAGTCGGTGCGCATGATCCAGCCGACGATGCGCGGGCTGGAAAGCTTTGCCACCGTTGCGATATCGCCGTACGTCGAAACCCGGCCCGGGGGAATCGACGCTACTAAGGCGCGCACCCGTTCGACTTGCTCATCGGTGATCGGCGCCATGCTCACACCATTCGCTCGAGGATCAGCGCGGCGACATCGGCGGGTTTGGTCTCGGCCACCATGTGATCGCACTCCAAGGTCACGTATTCGAGATCCTCGCCCAGCTGTTCCGCCAGCGCGGCGACCAGGCGATCGGTGACATAGGGCGGTGACGTCCACGCCGCCCGCACCACGGTGGTGTGAGTTCCTTTGGGCGGCAACGCCATATCACGAGCCAGTTCGCTCCAATAGGACATCATGGCCGGCAAGCTGAGCCGCCAGGTGCACCGACCGCTGGGCAGCGTGACGAGGTGCTGGTCCAATTCGGTGTCGACGACGGCGGGATCCACGCCCGCCCAGGAACCGTTGGTCTTCGCCGCGCGGGCCTCCGCGGCGTCAGCGTAATCGGGCGAGGCCAACATGGCGTCGGCGATCTCGCGCATCCACCCGCCGTCGAGTGCGACTGCCGGATCGAGCAGCACGAGGTCTGAGACGCGGTCGGGATGGGCGGCCGCGAGTCGCAGGGCGATCGCGCTGCCGAACGAGTGCGCCACGATCGTCACCGGTCCGTCGGCCTCTCGCGCCAGCAGACCTTCCAGCGCGGACACGTTGGCGTCGATCGTCCACGGGGCATCCCACGTCGAGTGGCCGTGTCCAATGAGATCCGGTGCGATGACGGCCAATTCGGGTAGATAGCGGTCGGCCAAATGTCCCCACCGCTGGCCGTGTCCGGTGAGACCGTGCAGCGCGAGCAACCGCGCTGGACCGTCGGGCCCGAACCTATGCACGTGCAACGAAGTCACATGTCGATCGTGCCAGTACGTCATCCGGCCGACTTGTCGGACCCCCGTGGTGTCATTCCGGCTATGTCCTTCCACTGGGGCCCAGAGGCCCACCCTGTGCTCGATCCCGGTCTGCGCGGGACGGTACGCGTGCTGGGCGGGCCCGGCACGGGGAAGAGCTCGCTGCTGATCGACGTGGCAGCTGCCCGCATCGCGATGGGCACCGATCCGGAATCCGTTCTGCTGCTCACCGGGTCGGGCCGGATCGGCGCCCAGGCGCGCAGCGCGCTGACGGCGCGACTCCTGGAGTCCCAGCGCATGGGTCTGCGTCCCGCGGTCATCCGTGAACCATTGGTGCGCAGCGTGCACAGCTACGCGTTTGCCGTCCTGCGGCTGGCGGCTCAGCGTGCCGGCGGTCCACCGCCGCGGCTCGTGACTAGCGCCGAGCAGGACGCGATCATCGCCGAGCTGCTGGCCGGCGAGATCGCCGACGGTGCCGACGGATGGCCGACCGAACTGCGGGCGGCCCTGAGCACGACGGGTTTCGCGGCCGAACTGCGCGAGCTGCTGACCCGATGCGCCGAGCGCGGGGTCGACCCGCAGCAGCTGGAGCGGGTGGGTCGGCTGTCGGGCCGTCCGGAATGGGTTGCCGCGGGCCGGTTCGCGCGCAACTACGAACAGGTGATGCTGCTGCGGGCCGCCGTGGGAACGGCGGCTCCGCAGGCGACCACACCGGCGGTCGGGGCCGCCGAACTGGTGGGCGCCGCGCTGGAGGCGTTTGCGGTGGACCCGGAGTTGCTCGCGGGCGAACGGGCCCGGATCGGTGTGTTGCTGGTCGACGATGCGCAGCAACTGGATCCGCAGGCCGCCCTGTTGGTGCGGGTGCTGGCGGCCGGGGCAGAAGTGACGCTGCTGGCCGGCGACCCGGACCAGGCGGTGTTCGGCTTCCGTGGCGCCGAGCCTGCCGCGCTGCTGGGCCAGGGCACTCCATCGGTCACGCTGACGACGTCACACCGCTGCGCCCCGGCCGTGGCGAGGGCTGTCTCGGGCATCGCGGGTCGCCTGGCCGGCGGGGGCCAGATCGACGGCAGCGGAGACGATTACGGTTCGGTGCGAGTCCAGTTGGCCGGCTCCGCCGGTGCCGAGGCGACAATGATCGCCGACTACCTGCGGCGCGCTCATCTGGTCGACGGCGTGCCGTGGTCGCAGATGGCGGTCGTGGTGCGGTCGGTCCCGCGGGCGGCTGGGCTGCCGCACGCCTTGGCGCGCGCCGGTGTACCGGTTGCCCCGACCGCGCTCACCGGGCCGCTGGCTGCGCAGCCCGCGGTGCGGACGCTGTGTACGGTGCTGGCCGCGACGGCCGACGGGCTCACCGGTGAGCAGGCCCGGGCGCTGGTGACCGGCCCGATCGGCCGGGTCGACCCGGTGTCGCTGCGTCAACTGCGGCGCACCCTGCGGCGCGGCGAAAAGGGCGGCGCGTCACAGGATTTCGGCGACCAGCTGGTGGAGGTGCTGGGCGCTACGTCGCCGGCCCGGCTCACCGCGACCCAGGCCAAGTCGCTGGGGCGGGTGCGTGGGGTGCTGGACGCGGCCGCCGACTCCCACCGGCGCGGCGAGGATCCGCGCTACACGCTGTGGGCGGCATGGCAGCGGTCTGGTCTGCAGCGTCGTTGGCTGACCGCGTGTGAGCGCGGCGGTCCCGCCGGCGTCCAGGCTGGTCGCGATCTCGACGCGGTCACGGCGTTGTTCGACGCCACCGATCAGTACCTCGCGCGGACCGCCGGCGCATCGTTGCGCGGACTGATCGATCATCTGACGGCCGAGCAGCTTTTCACCGCTGGTGCCGAACGAGCTGCCGCGGAGGAGGTCTCGGTGCTCAGCGCCCACGCGGCGCTCGGCCATGAGTGGGATCTCGTCGTCGTCGCCGGCTTGCAGGAAGGGTTGTGGCCCAACACGGTTCCGCGCGGGGGAGTGCTGGGTACACAGCGGCTGCTGGACGTGCTGGACGGCGTTGCCGAAAGCGCGTCGATGCGCGCGCCGCTGCTCGCCGAGGAGCGGCGCCTGCTGGTCGGCGCGCTGGGACGGGCGCGCACCCGGCTGCTCGTCACCGCGGTCGACGGCGAGAGCAGTGGCGTCGACGAGGCCAGCATGCCGTCACCGTTCTTCGCCGAAATCGCCCAGTGGTCTACCGGAGCCGCCGACCTGGCACGCCCCAATGGCGGCGACCTGCCGCAGCCGGTCGTCGCGCCGCGAGTGCTGTCCACCAGCGCGGTGGTGGGCCGGTTGCGCGGTGTCGTGTGCGCACCGCAGGGAGCGGTCAGCGACGCGATGCGAGGCTGTGCCGCAACCCAATTGGCGCGCCTGGCGGCGGCAGGCGTCGCGGGCGCCGACCCCGCCGGCTGGTATGGCATGGCGGAAGTCAGCACGACCGAGCCGATGTGGAGCAGGGAAGAGCATCCAGAACATGTCGTGACGCTGACGCCGTCGAGCCTGCAGACGCTGACCGACTGCCCGCTGCGCTGGATGGCCGAACGCCACGGCGGCACCGATGCACGCGACCTCGGCTCGACCGTCGGCTCTCTCGTGCACGCGCTGATCGCCGAGCCGGGTCGCAGCGAGTCCGAGTTGCTCGCCGACCTGGAACGCGCTTGGCGGCATCTGCCTTTCGAATCACGCTGGTACGCCGACAATGAACTTGTCCGGCACCGGGCCATGGTGGAGGCTTTCCTGGCGTGGCGGGCGCAGACCCGTGGGCAGCTCACCGAAGTCGGCGTCGAAGTCGAGGTCGACGGGGTTCTGGCCGACGGTGAGGTCCGGCTGCGCGGCCGCGTCGACCGCATCGAACGCGACGCGGCCGGGCGGCTGGTGATCGTGGACGTCAAGACCGGCAAGACGCCGGTTACCAAGGACGATGCGCAGCGCCACGCTCAGCTGGCCGCCTACCAGCTTGCGGTGGCCGAAGGCCTGGTCGACCACGGCGACGAGCCCGGCGGCGGCCGTCTCGTCTATCTCGGCAAGCCAGGGTCGGGCGGCGCCACCGAGCGCGAGCAGGATCCGCTGACGCCCGACGCGCGAGACCAGTGGCGCGCCAAGATCCGGGACGCGGCCGCAGCCACCGCCGGACCGCAATTCATTGCGAGGGTCAACGACGGATGCACGCACTGCCCGGTGCGGCCGAGTTGCCCGGCGCACACGGGGCTCGACGGAAAGGAACCCGCATGACCGTCCTCGCGCCGGCACGCTACAGCCCGGCCGAATTAGCCAGTGCACTCGGCCTTTTCGAGCCGACCGAGGAACAGGCCGCGGTCATCGCCGCTCCGCCGGGACCGCTGGTGGTCATCGCCGGCGCCGGCGCCGGCAAGACTGAGACCATGGCCGCGCGGGTCGTGTGGCTCGTCGCCAACGGCTACGCCGATCCCGGACAGGTACTCGGCCTGACCTTCACCCGCAAAGCGGCGGGTCAGCTGTTGCGCCGGGTCAGGTCCCGACTGGCCCGTCTCAGCGGCACGGGGCTGGTCGTGTGCGGTCAACCGGACGAGCCCATTGGGGTGCCGGTAGTCAGCACCTATCACGCTTTCGCCGGCCAGTTGCTCCGCGAATACGGCTTGCTGTCGACCCCCGGCTCGGCACAACCCGTCGAACCCGACACCCGCCTACTCAGCGAGACCGAACTGTGGCAGCTGGCATTCGACGTCGTCAACTCCTACCCGGGAGAGCTCAACACCGAGAAGAACCCGGCCGCTGTCACCGCGATGGTGCTGCGGCTGTCGGGTCAACTTGCCGAGCATCTCGTCGACACCGACCAGGTTCGCGACACCCATGTCGAACTCGAGCGGTTGGTGCACACCCTTCCGGCAGGCCCCTACCAACGCGACCGCGGCCCCAGCCAGTGGCTGCTGCGCATGCTGGCCACCCAATCCGAACGCGCCGAGTTCGTGCCGCTGATCGACGCCCTGCACCGGCGGATGCGGGCCGAGAAGGTGATGGACTTCGGCAGCCAAATGGCTTGCGCCGCAAGGCTGGCGATGACGGTGCCACAGGTCGGCGAACAACTGCGCGGCCGTTATCGTGTGGTGCTGCTGGATGAATACCAGGACACCGGTTACGCGCAACGGATGTTGCTGTCGTCGCTGTTCGGTGGTGGAGTCGACGAACAACTGGCGCTTACCGCGGTCGGCGACCCGATCCAGTCCATCTACGGCTGGCGCGGCGCCTCGGCCACCAACCTGCCGCGTTTCACCACCGATTTCCCGCTGCCCGACGGCAGCCCGGCCCCGGTGTTGGAGTTGAGCACGAGCTGGCGCAACCCGCCGACGACGTTGCATGTTGCCAATGCCATGTCGGCCGATGCGCGGCAGCGTTCGGTGGCGGTCAACGCGCTGCGTGCGCGGCCCGGCGCCGACCTCGGCACGGTGCGCTGCGCGCTGCTGCCCGACGTGCTGGCCGAACGCGAGTGGCTCGCCGACCATCTGCAACAGCGTTACCGGCAGGCCGCAATCGACGGGGTGGCGCCGCCTACCGCCGCGGTCCTGGTGCGCCGCAACACCGACGCTGCGCCGATCGCCGCAGCGCTGCGCGCCCGCGGCATCCCCGTGGAAGTCGTAGGACTGGCAGGTCTGCTCGCGGTGCCCGAGGTCGCCGACGTAATGGCGATGCTGCGGCTGGTCGTCGACCCCACTGCCGGGGCTGCCGCGATGCGGGTGCTCACCGGTCCCCGGTGGCGGCTCGGCGCCCGCGACATAGCGACGCTGTGGAGGCGTTCCGTCGCGATCGCAAGCGCGGCGGAGCCGGGCGCCGCGGGTCGCGACCATGGGTCTGTCGAGCTCGACGACGGCCGTACGGCGCATTCCGGCGAGACGGCGGAACGGATCGCACAAGCCGCGGACCCGCAGGCCGATACCGCCGGCCTGGCCGACGCGCTCGCCGATCCTGGTCCAGCACAGATGTATTCGGCGGAGGGTTATCGGCGTATCGGTGAACTCGCCGACGAGCTCAACACGTTGCGCGGCCACCTCGGTCACCCGCTGCCCGACCTGGTCGCGGAGGTTCGCCGACTGCTCGGTGTCGACTGCGAGGTGCGAGCGGCGTCACGGGGCTCCGGATGGGCCGGCACCGAGCAGCTCGACGCCTTCGCCGACGTGGTCCACGGCTTTGCCGATCGGACCGCCGCTGGGGGCGACTCGCTGGCTTCGGTCGTTGAGCTGCTGGCTTACCTGGACGCGGCGGCGATTGTCGAGAACGGCTTGGCGCCGGCGCAGGTCGTGGTCGCGCAGAACCGGGTTCAAGTGATGACCGTCCACGCGGCAAAGGGTTTGGAGTGGCAGGTGGTCGCCGTGCCGCACCTATCGGGCGGGTTGTTCCCGTCGACTGCCCAGTCCCGCACCTGGCTCACCGATGCTGCCGACCTCCCGCCGCTGTTGCGCGGTGACCGGTCCGTGAAGGGCGTGCACGGCGTGCCGGTGCTCGACACGTCGGATGTGACCGATCGAAAGCAATTGTCGGACAGGATCTCTAAGCACCGCGCTCAGCTCGAGCAACGCCGCATCGACGAGGAGCGTCGACTGCTCTATGTGGCGATCACCCGCTCGGAGGACACGCTGCTACTGTCCGGCCACCACTGGGCCGCCACCGGCATCAAGCCGCGGGGGCCATCGGACTTTCTGTGCGAACTGAAGGACATCATCGACCGATCGGCAGACGCGGGCCGACCCTGTGGTGTCGTCGAATACTGGGCGCCCGCGCCGCCCGACGGGGAACGAAACCCGTTGCGCGACGGTGTGCAGGAGGCGAGCTGGCCCGTCGACCCGCTGGCTGCTCGCCGCGTCGACGTCCAGCGCGGTGCCGAACTCGTCAGGGCCGCGATGTCATCCGACGCTGCCGTGTCGGCCGCCGACTATGAAGGGTGGGCCGCCGACGTGGACGCCCTGCTGAAGGAGCGTGCCCAGGCCGCGCAGCCGGCCACGCGCACCCTGCCCAACGGGCTGTCGGTCAGCAGCCTAGTCGATCTGGCCCGCGATCCCGACCATGCGGCGCAGCGACTCACCCGCCGGTTACCGGCACGACCCGAGCCACATGCATTGCTGGGCAATGCCTTCCACGACTGGGTCGAGCGTTTCTATGGTGCCGAGCGGCTGTTCGATCTTGCCGATCTGCCCGGCGCCGCCGACACCGAGATCGCGCAGCGCGACGCCGAAGAACTCGCGGCGCTGCAAGAGGCCTTCCTGATTTCACCGTGGGCGGCGCGGACACCGATCGCTGTCGAGGTGCCATTCGAAATGGCCATCGGCGGCAAGGTGATTCGTGGTCGTATTGACGCGGTATTTGCCGAGCCGGACGGCGGCGCGACCGTGGTCGATTGGAAGACCGGTGAGCGGCCGCAGGGCTCCGACGCCGCTCGGCACGCCGCGATCCAGCTCGGCGTCTACCGCATCGCTTGGGCTGCGCTCAGCGGCTGCGACGAATCGTTGGTGCGCACCGCATTTCACTACGTGCGAACCGGGTGCACCGTCGTCCCGGATACGTTGCCAGGGCCCGACGAGATGGCCGGGCTGCTGGCCCGTTAGGAGTTGCGCGCGACCTTGAGCGCCGTGGTGATCATCGGGATCTGTAACGGCAGACGGGCCAGGGCAGCGATACGCGCTGGCCACCCCTTGTCCCACCACAGCCGAACCATGTTGACGTTGCCCGGAAATACCGCCAGGAACAACGCGGCCGCAGCCAACGCCGCCGCACGGCGGGTGCGCAGCGGCAGCAGCAGGGCGCCGATCACGACCTCGGCCACGCCGGAGGCATAGGTATAGAACCGCGCGCTGCCGGGCAGCTCGACGGGAATGATGCCGTCGAAGGGCTTAGGTGCCACGAAGTGGAGCGTGCCTACGCCGAGCAGCAGCGCCGCGATGCGGTAGGCAAGCGTCCGGCCGGCGTCGCGGTCAGAACTGGGAGTGATGGCGGTCATGGTTACATTGTGTCGTGCGTCCCTACGAGCCGATCAGCAGTGGTCAGAGTTAGCCGTCGGGAACGCGCTCTCGACGAGACGCTGACCACCAAGCCCGGCTACGCGCTCGTGGGAGTGGTGCGTGTCCCCGAGGT
Organism: Mycobacterium paraterrae; assembly: GCF_022430545.2. Taxonomy (NCBI): domain Bacteria; kingdom Bacillati; phylum Actinomycetota; class Actinomycetes; order Mycobacteriales; family Mycobacteriaceae; genus Mycobacterium; species Mycobacterium paraterrae. The sequence continues at coordinate 3,400,083 of NZ_CP092488.2, forward strand.
TCAGCTCAGTCCGATCCGGGCGATCTGGCGCCGGGTCGTTGTTGCGTTGCTGGCCCTGGCGGCCGCGGTGGTCACCGTCTACCTCGGCCGCAACGGCTACACCGACGTGCGGGGTGGACCGCTGACGTTCCTGGACTGCGTCTACTTCGCGACGGTGTCCCTGACCACGGTCGGTTACGGCGACCTGACCCCATCTACCGAATTCGCCCGGCTGATCAATGTTCTAGTGCTGACGCCGTTGCGGATCCTCTTCCTCGTGGTGTTGGTCGGCACGACCCTTCAGGTGCTCACCGAGCGATCCCGGCAGGCCTGGAAGATTCAGCGTTGGAGGAGCACAGTGCGCAACCACACCGTCGTCATCGGTTACGGGACCAAAGGCAAGACCGCGGTCGCCGCGATGTGCGGTGACGAGGCGGCCGGCAAGGACTTCGTCGTCGTCGACATCGACCACGCGGCTCTCGACAACGCCGCCGCCGCCGACCTGGTGACCGTGCACGGCGACGCCACGCGATCCGACGTGCTCCGGCTCGCCTCAGCCCAGCACGCGTCGTCCATCATCGTCGCCACCGGTCGCGACGACACCGCAACGCTGGTCACCCTGACCGCCCGCGAAGTCGCGCCGCACGCCAAGATCGTCGCGTCGATCCGCGAAGCGGAAAACCAGCATCTGCTCAAGCAATCCGGCGCCGATTCGGTGGTCGTCTCCTCCGAGACGGCGGGCCGGCTGCTCGGTGTCGCCACCACCACGCCGAGCGTCGTGGAGATGATCGACGACCTCCTGACGCCGTCGCACGGATTCGCCATCGCCGAACGCGAGGTCGAACAGACCGAGCTCGGCGGCTCGCCGCGGCACCTGCCCGACATCGTGCTCGGGGTGGTGCGCGATGGCCGGCTGTTGCGCGTCGACGCGCCCGAGGCGGACGCCCTCGAGTCCGGCGACCGACTGCTCTACGTCCGTAACACGGGTAAGTAAGGCGGGACCCCACGTGGATTTCCAGCTCAATAGCGTGCCGCTGCTATCGCGCATCGGCGCAGACCGTGCCGATCAGGTGCGCACCGACACCGATGCCGCGATCGCGGGATGGCCGAACGCCGCCCTGCTGCGGCTCGACTCGCGCAACCAGGTGATGGTCGCCGATGGCAAGGTTCTGCTCGGCCAAGCGAGCAAACTGGCCGACAAGCCGCCACTCGACGCGGTATTCCTGGGCCGCCTCGAGGACGGCCGGCACGTGTGGGCGGTCCGGGGTCCGCTGGAGTCGCCCGAAGACCCGGAGATCAAAGCCGAGGTCGCCGATTTGCGCCGGGCCGGGCAGCTTTTCGACGACGTCGGCGCGCAACTGGTGTCGGCCGCGGCGGCGTTGCTGAACTGGCATGCCAGCTCCCGGTTCAGCTCGATCGACGGCTCGCCGACCAAACCGGTGCGGGCGGGCTGGGCCCGTATCAACCCGGTCACCGGTCACGAGGAATTCCCGCGCATCGACCCGGCCATCATCTGTCTAGTGCACGACGGCGGCGACCGCGCGGTGCTGGCCCGGCAGACGGTGTGGCCGGCCCGGATGTTCTCGCTGCTGGCCGGCTTCGTCGAGGCGGGGGAGTCGTTCGAGACCTGTGTCGCGCGAGAGATTTACGAGGAGATCGGGCTGACGGTCAGCGACATCCGCTACCTGGGTAGCCAGCCGTGGCCGTTTCCCCGTTCCCTGATGATCGGCTTTCACGCGGTGGCCGATCCGGCTCAGCCGTTCGCGTTCAACGACGGCGAGATCGCCGAGGCGGAGTGGTTCACCCGCGACGAGATTCGCGCGGCCCTGCAGGTCGGCGATTGGAGCAGCGACTCGGAGTCTCGGCTGCTCTTGCCCGGGTCGGTGTCGATCGCACGGGTGATCGTGGAGTCCTGGGCTTACGCCGGTTGACGATGCAGGCCGGGACGGCCTGAGGAGGAGGCCGGCAATCGAACTACGCCCGGTGACGATGCGGGACGGTACGTCCCGCTGAGGAGCCGGGCAATCGGGCTACGCCGGTTGACGATGCGGGCCGGGACGGCCTGAGGAGGAGGCCGGCAATCGAACTACGCCGGTTGACGATGCAGGCCGGGACGGCCTGAGGAGGAGGCCGGCAATCGAACTACGCCGGTTGACGATGCGGGCTAGCTGCCCAGCTCGGCCAGCTTCGCCTTGACCGCGTTGCCGCTGGGGTTGGTCAGCGTCGAGCCGTCGGAGAATTTCACCGTCGGCACGACGTGGTTGCCACCGTTGACGGAGCCGACGAACTCGGCCGCGGCGGGATCCTGCTCGATGTCGACCTCGTCGTAGGCGATGCCCGCCGACTTGAGCACGGTCTTCAGTCGATGGCAGTAGCCGCACCACGGTGTGCTGTACATGGTGATGGAAGCGTTAGTCATAGTCCCTCCACGATAGAGGGCAGATCGGAGATGCCGCGGCGTGGCGCTGCCGGACGGCTGTCGGCGAGCACTGCCAAGATGGACGCCATGCCGGCGATCGCTGCCAACACCGACTCCCTCACCGTCGATCTCGACGACGAGCAGCGTGAGGCCGTGCTGGCTCCCCGCGGCCCGGTGTGTGTGCTGGCCGGGGCAGGGACGGGCAAGACCCGCACGATCACCCATCGCATCGCCCAACTCGTCGCGGCCGGTCACGTCGCCCCCGGTCAGGTGCTTGCCGTGACGTTCACTCAGCGCGCCGCCGGTGAGATGCGGACCCGGCTTCGCGCCTTGGGCGCCGCCGCGCAGACCGGCGTCGGTGGTGTGCAGGCGATGACATTTCACGCCGCCGCGCACCGGCAGCTGCGCTACTTCTGGCCGCGGGTGGTCGGCGACACCGGCTGGCAGTTGCTCGACACCAAGTTCGCCGTCGTCGCGCGCGGTGCCACCAGCGCCGGTCTGAAACTGAGCACCGACGACGTCCGTGACGTGGCCGGCGAAATCGAGTGGGCCAAAGCGTCGTTGATTTCGCCGGAGCAGTATCCCGACGCGGTGGCCGAGGCAGCCCGCGACGTCCCGCTGGACGCCGCGAAGGTCGCCGCCGTCTACACCGCCTACGAGTCGCTGAAGGCCCGCGGCAACAACGCCCAAGGCCTGGCGCTGCTCGACTTCGACGACTTGCTGCTGCACACCGCGGCAGCCATCGAGAACGACGCCGCGGTAGCCGAGGAGTTCCGTAATCGCTACCGCTGCTTCGTCGTCGACGAATACCAGGACGTCACCCCGCTGCAGCAGCGGGTGCTCTCGGCCTGGCTCGGCGACCGCGACGACCTGACTGTCGTCGGTGACGCCAACCAGACCATCTACTCGTTCACCGGGGCCTCGCCGCGCTACCTGCTGGACTTTTCGCGGCGATTCCCGGACGCCACCGTGGTGCGCCTGGAACGTGACTACCGGTCGACGCCGCAGGTCGTATCGCTAGCCAACCGCGTGATCGCCGCCGCTCGCGGCCGGGTCGCCGGCAGCAAGTTGCACCTGGTGGGCCAGCGGGATCCCGGCCCGGAGCCGACGTTTCGCGACTATCCCGACGAGGTGGCCGAGGCCACCGCGGTGGCCAAGTCGATCGCGCGACTGATCGAGGCCGGCACACCGCCCTCGGAGATCGCGGTGCTCTACCGCATCAACGCCCAGTCCGAGGTCTACGAAGAGGCGCTGACGGAGGCGGGAGCCCCCTATCAGGTTCGCGGCGGTGAGGGATTCTTCAGCCGCCAGGAAATCCGGCAGGCCCTGCTCGCGCTGCAGCGGGCGGCAAGCCGAGACGTGGAACCCGGCTCCGTGCTGCCCGAGGTAGTCCGCGGTCTCCTCGAGCCGCTCGGGCTGACCGCCGAGCCGCCGACCGGAACGCGGGCCCGGGAACGCTGGGAAGCGTTGGTGGCGCTGGCCGAGCTGGTCGACGAAGAAGTCGCGCACCGGCCCGACCTCGACCTGCCAGCGTTGGTCGCGGAGTTGCGGACCCGTGCCGACTCGCGCCACCCACCTGTCGTGCAGGGCGTCACGTTGGCGTCGTTGCACGCCGCCAAGGGACTCGAGTGGGACGCGGTGTTCTTGGTGGGGCTGACTGACGGCACGCTACCCATCTCGCACGCATTGGCCCACGGCGGCGAGAGTGAGGCGGTCGAAGAGGAGCGTCGACTTCTCTACGTCGGAATCACAAGGGCGCGAGTGCATTTGGCGATTAGCTGGGCGCTGGCCCGCAACCCGGGCGGGCGGCAGAGCCGCAAGCCGTCGCGCTTCCTCAACGGGCTGTCACCGCAGACCCAGGTCGACGCCGCGCCGAATCGCGCCCGGCGCAAGAGCGGGCCCGCGTCACGCTGCCGCATCTGCAACAACCAGCTCAGCACCCCGACGGCGATCATGCTTCGCCGCTGCGAGACGTGCGCCGCCGACATCGACGACGAGCTCCTGCTCCAACTCAAGGACTGGCGACTGCGCACTGCCAAGGAGATGAATGTCCCGGCCTACGTGGTGTTCACCGACAACACGCTGATCGCGATCGCCGAAATGCTGCCCGCCGATGACGCCGCGCTGGTCGCCATTCCAGGCATCGGTGCACGCAAGCTCGAGCAGTTCGGGCCCGATGTCCTAGAACTCGTCCGCAGTCGCACGTAAGTAAAACCACAGGTCAGAAAATCGCTTGCCGCGTCGCGCTGGTAGCATTTAGCCTCTAACCGCACACTTTCGCATGCCTAGACGAAAGGGGGGAGCCCTCATGATCACGCGCAACGCGTTCGACGTACGCCCGGCCGGCGATGTCGGCTCCGCCCATGCCGCCATCTCGGCGGCCGCGCACAAGCGCATTGCCGCCGCCAAGACCCAGCGTCCGTGGATCGGGGCTCTACCCACGTAGCAAGCCCACAATCTCACCAAAGGCCACGGACCCGAAGTCACCAGGATCCGTGGCCGATTTTTTTCCTCAGCACCTCGCCACTGGTCCGGAAATCACCCGACGCACGCCAGACCAGGAAGCAGGTATTACGACATGACCGCGGAACCAGATCCCGACGATCAGCGGCCCGAGTTGCCATGTCACGTCAGCGATCCCGACCTGTGGTTCGCCGACAGCCCGTCCGACTTGGAGCGCGCCAAGCAGCTGTGCACCGATTGCCCGATCCGGCGTGCGTGCCTTGCCGAGGCGCTGGACCGCGCCGAACCTTGGGGGGTGTGGGGCGGCGAGATCCTCGACCGGGGCTCGGTCGTCAGCCGCAAACGTCCGCGGGGCCGCCCCCGCAAGGTCGCCGCGTAGGTGACGAAAGCCGTTACGCGGTAGCGGTATCCGGCTCGGCGAACCCGGGTACCAATTCCTCGGAGAGCTTTTGGGTCGGCACGTGCGCGTCCAGTTGGCACAGGATCGCCATCGAGCTGGCCAGCACCCGCATCGGGATGGCCAGCTTCGGTGGCAGATTCATCTGCCGGGCCGTCTTGATCTGCGCGACGCCCTGGTTCAGCTGACGGTATGTCATGCGCTGCAACCACTTACGGGTGTAGTGGAAGACCTCGACCTCGACCGGCTCGACGTACTGGCGCAACATCTCGTCGATGTCGCGCACCGACACCTGCTCGCCCTTCTGGATGAAGCCGACCTTCTCCATGGTCGGCAGCACCAAGTCGTAATTCTTGTCGCGGGCCAATCGGATCGTCGCTCCGAGCTCGACCGGGAATCCACCGGGAAGCGGTGCGACAGCACCGAAATCGATGACGCCCATTTTTCCGTCGGGCATCAGCATGAAATTGCCCGGGTGGGCGTCGCCGTGGATCATCTCGATCCGGCGCGGCGCGTCGAAGATGAAGGCGGCCAACCGGGTTCCCAGCAGGTCGCGCTGCTCGACGGTGCCCTCGCGGATGATGTCGGCCATCGGGATGCCGTCGATCCATTCCTGCACGACGACTTTGGGGGCGCTGGCCACCACCCGAGGGACGAGGAAGTCCGGGTGGCCGGCGTACGCCTTGGCGAAGGCGCGCTGGTGCTCGGCTTCGAGCCGGTAGTCCAGCTCCATCTCGGTGCGCTCGATGAGCTCGTCGACAACGCCTTCGACGTCGACGCCCGGAGCGAGTTGCTTGACGACTCCGACCATGCGCCGCAACGTCTTCAGGTCGGCGCGCAACGCCTCGTCGGCACCCGGGTATTGGATCTTCACGGCGACCTCGCGGCCGTCGGCCCACACTCCCTTGTGCACCTGGCCAATGCTGGCCGAGGCCACCGCGGTGTCGTCGAACTCAGAAAACCGTTGACGCCACTTGGTACCCAGCTGCGCGTCGAGCACCCGGTGCACCCTGTCGGCGGGCATCGGCGGAGCATCTTTTTGCAACTTGGTCAGTGCTTCGCGGTACGGCTCGCCGAACTCCTCCGGGATGGCCGCTTCCATCACCGACAGGGCCTGGCCGACTTTCATCGCGCCGCCCTTCAGCTCGCCGAGCACGGTGAAAAGTTGGTGAGCCGCCTTCTCCATCAGCTCGGCGTTGACCTCGTCTTGAGATTTGCCAGCCAACCGCTTGCCGAACCCGAGCGCCGTGCGACCGGCGATGCCACCCGCCAAACCCGCTAACTTCGCGTTCCGCGAGGCGCCTCTGCGCTTGATCTCTGACACGTAACCATCATCCACGACAAGGCTGTGGATGCTCTATCGGTTCGGCCACAACCGCCGTCAGCAGGAACACAGCGGATGCCGGGGCCACTGGCGCGCGACGATCGAGCCGGCGTGCACGTCGAATTCCAGTGTGGCGCTCAACGAGGCCGGGGGATCGGCGTCGGTGCCGCGGACCGCACCAATCACCCGGTTGACCTGACTGAGTGCAAGTGCCGCGGTGGCCAGCAGCGTCGCCCGGTCTGCCACCCCGACGGTGTCGCGCAGCTGCGCGGCGATCGCGGGCCATGCCGCGTCGCGATCCCGACGGTGCAGGTCAGCACAGTCCAGGCAGCTGGTGACGCCGGGCACCACGAGGGGGCCGACGAGTCCGGTGCCGTCGCGGACCCGAACCGCGAGGTACGCGACGCCGTTGCTGTGCAGCTCACGCACCATGCGCGGGTCGGCGACCAGGGTGTCGGCCAGCACCACGAGGTCGGCATCGGCTGAGGTGACGGCCGCGTGCGGTTGGTTGCTTTGTTTGACTCTGGCCCCCGAGCACCGCAGCCCCTCGGCCAGCAACTCCGACAACGGGCCGCGACCGTGCACCCGGATCGACGCCGAGCGCGTCGGTCGCTGCCGGGCGCCGCGCCTCACGATTCCGGCCGCCTCCAATTGCGTAAGCAGAGTGGATAATCCGGTGTTACTCAGCCCGATGGGCCGGCGTCGCAGCTCGCTCATCGGTATCGGCGAATGCATCGCTCGTAGCAGGGCGGCCAGACCCGTGGCGGTCACGCCACGCGGTGGCCGGATCAGCACGGCGCGACGCGGACTCCAGCCCACCTGTACCGCGCCGTCGGGGCGAAGAAGCACCGGCAGCGCGGAGTCGAGAACGTACAGCTCGCCCGCCTGAGCCATCGTGGCACTGTGCCACGCCAGGCTGCGAGGCGAGATTCAGCTATCCACAGCGTCAGTTGGTGGTGCGCCAAAAGGCGTTCATCGGTGTCGCGTACATGTCGTTTGCCGTGAGCGGCGCCAACGGGTCCGTCGCCATCGGCGAGGCGTTGCCACGCAAGGCGTCTTCGATGGTGGCCATCAAGCTGTACTCGTTGGCGTACTGGTCGGTGGTGAAGGGGCCGTCTTCCATTCCAGACGCCACGGCGCCGCCGTTCGGGATGATGATCATCGGCACGTTGTTGCCCTCGTTCCCGAAGCCCAACGACAGGTTGTTGTTGTCCTCGTCGAACGTGACGATGATGACGTCCTTCTCGTCAGGGTTTGTCCACGTCGGCGAGTTCTCGATAGCTGATACCTCTTGCTGGGCAAACTGGTCGGCCGCCTCGACGTTGTACTGATGGTCCGTGAACTGGGTGGAAATGAATTGGGCGAGGCCTTGGAGACTATCGATGGGGCCTTCCCCGTTGTTGGCCTCGTTGGCAGCGATCCACGTGAATTCGGGGAAGCTGCCCGGGTCTTGAAGGTCGTCGGACAGGTTCCCCAGCGGGAGCAGGTGATCCGCCAGGTACGCGGGCGTGTTGTCGGTGACGTAACTGAATTGGGTGAAGGGTAATTCGTCGACGGAGTAGTCGCCCGATGACACGAGGTCGCCCGGGGTGGGCATGCTCTGCGCGTAGCCGGCCCACGAGATCCCAGCCAGATCCATCTCTTGCATGAGGTTGGGTGCGTTGATGCCGGCCAAGCTGGGGTTGTAGTCGATGCCAAAGTCGGAACCGCCCAACGGCCGGATGTAGTTGGGGTCGCTCGGGTGGCCCAACGCGTAGTAGTTCGAGTCATACAGTTGCGAGTTGATGAGGCTGTTCAGATACGGCGCGTTGGGGCTGCCGACAATGTCGTTGACGCCCTTGTTCTCCAGGTAGATCAGGAACACGTGGTCCAGCTCGCCGACGTTGGATTCCGGCGTGGTGAGGGTTGGCGGGGTGAGGGTCGGATCGCCGACCGTGAACGATTCGTTGTCGGCGTAGGCGCCGTTGTAATTGCCCAAGACCCAGTCTTTGTCGGTGAAGGTCGTGGTCACCACCGCGGAGGTGGTGCCCTCGGGCACCGTCCCGGAGATGTCACGTTCCTCGAACCCGGTGAAGCCCAAGCGATCCCACACGGTGACCGGGTTGAGCGAGTCGGTGCCCACGATTTGGTCGCCGTCGTAGAAGGTGACCTGCACGTCGGCCGTAGACGGGTCCCAGCCCTGGCCGCCGAGGTCGGCGCTCAGCGTGAACGGTTTCCCGGCCTCGCCGCTCAACTCGACGGTCTGACTGATGCTGGACGTGGCCACGGGTCCACCGCCGGCGAAGTTGTCGCCGCCGCCGGGAGGCGGGGTTTGCGGAAAGTCAAAGAACTTGGGGAACGGAGTCGGCAAGCCAATCGGATATCCGCCCTGGGTGCCGTACGCGATCACCGTCGGCGTGCCGGTCTCTGTCCAGCCCGGGATGGTCACCCCGCTGTAGCCCGATCCGGACGGGTCGGCGGTTTCGAAGCCGGGGTTGACCAGCAGGTTCGGACTCATCGCCGTGGCGTCCGTGCTGGCGACGGCATCGGCATGGTTGAACCAGGCGCCGAGCGCGGTATCGACCTGCTGGCTGAACCCGGCCCAGTCCTGTTCCAGCACCTGCAACCAGGTATCGGCCGGGCTGGCCGCGGCGGCCATACTGCCGAGATCCGGAAGCGCGCCCGATACGCCGGCCAGGTCGCCGAACGAATGCGTGATCGCGTTGACGACCTGGTCGAAGACTACGTCGAGGCCATCGGCGCGGGCGGTGGGTGCGTCAGCCAGTTGCGCCAGTCCGATCGCGAGGAATCCAGTGATCGCGCTGGTCACCACCACGGTTCGCCTACGGCGCCGGTTCATCGCCTGCCGTGAGTGAGAGTTGTGCTTGATAGCTCGTCGTTGAGTCATCGCCGGTACTTCCCGTCCGCACGTTTATGACAGTCACAGGTGTTCTTAAGCTAAACCCTAAGTTTTCGATGTGACGGACTTTCGACGAGATCGCCCCAGGCGTCTTTGCCGAGCGGTCAGCTATCCGCTGCGCCGGGACCGTCGTCGCCGGACTCGGCGCGTCGCTCGAATTCGGCGATCGCCTCGTCGATTCCGCTGGTGTCACCGCCGAGCGAGCGGTCGATGAAGGCCGCCGGGTCGTCGAGGTCGTCGGTGCCGGGCAACAGATCGGGGTGCTGCCACACGGCGTCGCGGGCATCGACGCCAACTGCTTGAGTCAGCCGGTCCCATAGCGCCGCCGCCTCGCGCAGCTTGCGTGGTCGCAACTCGAGACCAACCAAAGTGGCGAAGGTCTGCTCGGCGGGCCCGCCGGTGGCCCGGCGGCGGCGCAGCGTCTCGCCGAGTGCGTCCGCGCCGGGGATGCGCTCGCCCAGTGCGGCGTCGACCACGGTCTGCACCCAACCCTCGATGAGCGCCAGCAGCGTCTCGAGTCGCTCCAGCGCATGGGTCTGCTCCGGCGTCGCCTTCGGTTCGAAGACCCCTTGTTCCAGAAGCTGTTCCATCGCGGCGGGATCGCTCAGCGACGCCGGGTTGAAGTCGCGGGCCAGTTCCTCGATGCCGTGCATGTCGATCTTCATGCCTTTGGCGTAGGCCTCGACCGCGCCGAGTAGCTGGCTCGACAGCCATGGCACGTGGCTGAACAGGCGATGGTGGGCAGCCTCGCGGGCGGCTAGGAACGTGACGATCTCGCTGCGGGGCTGCTCGAGTCCTTCGGCGAACGACTCGATGGCGTCGGGCAGCAGCGCGGCGATTCCCTTGGGGCCCAACGGCAATCCGACGTCGGTTGACGTCAGGACCTCTTTGGACAGCCGGGCCAGCGCCTGGCCCAGCTGCGAGCCGAATGCCATGCCCCCCATCTGCGACATCATCGACATCAGCGGGCCCGCCATCGCCTTGGCTTCTTCGGGCAGCGAGGAGGCCCAGACCGTCGCGATCTGTTGGGCCATCGGGTCGCACAGCCGTTTCCACGTCTCCAGGGTGTTGTCCACCCAGTCGTTGGGAGTCCACGCGAGGGCCTTGGTGGTGCCTGCTGGCAGGGCGGTCACGCCGTCGAGCCAGGTTTCGGCGAGGTGGACGGCGTCGGCGATGGCCTCGCGGGTCGCGCTCGGGATGGGAGCCACGAAGCCGATCGAGCTCGACGCCAGCTGGCGCGCCAACTCGTAGTTGACCGGTCCTGAAGACTGCCCACCCATCGCGCCGGCCCCGCTGAACATCTGCCCCAGCCGGGTGAACATCTGGCCGAGGTCGGCCACGTTGAACTCACCGCCCAGGCCGCCCAATCCGAAGGGGTCGGCAGATCCCGAGCCGGATCCGGGGTCGTTGTCGCGGCGCTTGTCGCGGTCCGGGTCGTCTCCTGCGGAGAACCCGAAAGGCAGGTCAGCCATGTCCACAACGGTACTCATCGTCACAGCGGGACGCGCGGGCCGCCGTCACGCTCTGAGTGAACCCGCCCCGCATGAGCCCGGGCGGTCTGACCACGCCGTCTAGTCTTAGCGGCGTGAACAGGCGGATTCTGACGCTGATGGTGGCGCTGGCCCCGATCGTCGTGTTCGGCGTGCTGCTGGCGGCGGTGACGGTGCCGTACGTGTCGCTGGGCCCGGGTCCCGCGTTCGACACGCTCGGCGAGGTCGACGGCAAGCAGGTTGTCGAGATCAAGGGCACTCAAACGCACCCGACGACGGGCCACCTGGACATGACGACGGTGTCCCAGCGGGACGGGCTCAGCCTTGCCGAGGCGCTGACGCTGTGGCTTTCCGGCCAGGAGCAGCTGATGCCGCGCGACCTGGTCTATCCGCCGGGCCAGTCGCGCGAAGAAGTCGACAAGGCCAACGACGCCGACTTCAAGGAATCGGAGCACAACGCCGAATTCGCGGCCCTGGGATATTTGAAATACCCGGAAGCCGTCACGATCGTGACCCTGACGGACCCCGGCCCCTCGGTGGGCAAGCTGCAGGCCGGCGACGCGATCCAGGCGGTGAACGGTAAGCCGGTAGCGAACGTCGAGCAGTTCACGTCGTTCCTGAAAACCACCAAACCCGGACAACAGATCACAGTCGACTTCCGCCGGAAGAACGCCGATCCCGGGTCGGCGCAGATCACCCTCGGCCACCACCCGAAGGGCGACTACGGCTTCGTCGGCGTCTCGGTGACCGACGCACCCTGGGCCCCGTTCGCGGTCGACTTCAACTTGGCCAACGTGGGCGGACCGTCGGCGGGGCTGATGTTCAGCCTGGCCGTGATCGACAAGCTGACCACGGGAAATCTTGCCGGCTCGAAGTTCGTGGCGGGCACCGGCACGATCAAGCCGGACGGCGAGGTCGGCCGTATCGGCGGCATCGGGCACAAGATGAGCGCGGCCCGCGACGCGGGCGCGACGGTCTTTCTGGTGCCGGCCGGCAACTGCTACGAGGCGAACGCCGAGAAGGTGGCGGGCCTGCAGTTGATCAAGGTCGACACCCTCGGCGGGGCAGTGGACGCATTGCATGCCGTGGCCTCCGGCGGGCAGCCGCCGAGGTGTTAAGCGTGCGTACAGTCGAATTCATCCGTCAACAGCCACTGTCGAGACTGATCAGGGAGCGTAGCTAGTGGGGATGCGGCCCGCCGCCAGAATTCCGAAGCTGACCCGACGCAGCCGGACTCTCATCGCGATCGCGTTGACCGTGATCGGCCTGCTGCTGGTCGGTCCTCGGCTGATCGATGCCTATGTCGACTGGCTTTGGTTCGGAGAGTTGGGCTACCGGTCGGTGTTCACCACCGTGTTGATGACCCGGCTGATCGTGTTCGTGGTAGTCGGCGTGCTGGTCGGCGGCATCGTGTTCGCGGGCTTGGCGCTGGCATATCGGACTCGGCCCGTATTTGTCCCCAGTAACGGCAGCGATCCGGTGGCGCGCTATCGCACGCTGGTGATGTCCCGGCTGCGGGCGACCGGTGTCGGGGTGCCGGTGGCGATCGGCTTGCTGGCAGGGATTGTCGCGCAGACCTTTTGGGTCCGCATTCAACTGTTCCTGCACGGAGGCAGCTTCGGGGTCCGCGACCCGCAGTTCGGCAAGGATCTCGGCTTCTACGCTTTCGATCTGCCGTTCTACCGACTGGTGCTCAGCTTTTTGTTCGTAGCGATTTTTCTGGCTTTCGTCGCGAATCTGCTGGCGCACTACATCTTCGGCGGCATCCGCTTGTCCGGTCGTACCGGTGCGCTCAGCCGCTCGGCGCGTATCCAGTTGATCAGCTTGGTCGGAACGCTGGTGCTGCTCAAAGCGGTCGCCTACTGGCTGGATCGCTACGAGTTGTTGTCGCACACCCGGGCGGGCAAGCCGTTCACCGGGGCCGGTTACACCGACATCAACGCGGTGCTGCCGGCAAAGCTGATCCTGCTGGCAATCGCGCTGATCTGCGCGGTCGCGGTGTTCTCCGCGATCGTGTTGCGCGACTTGCGTATTCCGTCCATCGGACTGGTGCTGTTGCTGCTGTCCTCGATGGTCGTCGGCGCGGCTTGGCCGCTGGTCATCGAGCAGTTCAGCGTCAAGCCCAATGCGGCGCAAAAGGAACGCGAATACATCAGCCGCAGCATCACCGCCACCCGGCAGGCCTACGGGTTGACCGACGACGTGGTCACCTACCGCGACTACAGCGGCGACGGGAAGACCACGGCGGAACAGGTGGCGTCAGACCGGGCCACCACCTCCAACATCCGGTTGCTCGACCCGACCATCATCAGCCCCGCGTTCACGCAGTTCCAGCAGGGCAAGAACTTCTACTATTTCCCCGACCAGTTGTCGATCGACCGGTACCGCGATCGCGACGGCAACCTGCACGACTACGTGGTTGCCGCCCGCGAACTCAACCCCGATCACCTGATCGACAACCAGCGGGACTGGATCAACCGTCACACCGTCTTCACCCACGGCAACGGCTTCATCGCCTCGCCGGCCAACACCGTGCGCGGAATTGCCAACGACCCCAACCAAAACGGCGGCTACCCAGAATTCAAGGCCACTGTGGTCGGCGCGAACGGCAGCGTGACGTCCACCGGTCCGGCGCCGCTGGACCAACCTCGGGTGTATTTCGGGCCGGTGATCGCCAGCACCCCGGCCGATTACGCGATCGTCGGGCGCAACGGCGTGGACCGCGAATACGACTACGAGACCAACACAGAGACCAAGAACTACACCTACACCGGGACCGGCGGTGTGCCACTCGGTAGCTGGATCTCGCGCGGGGTGTTCGCGGCCAAGTTCGCGGAGCGAAACTTTCTGTTCTCCAATGTCATTGGATCGAACAGCAAGATTCTGTTCAACCGCGACCCGGCGCAGCGCGTCGAGGCGGTGGCGCCGTGGTTGACCACCGACAGCAGCGTGTATCCGGCGATCGTCAACAAGCGGCTGGTGTGGATCATCGACGGTTACACCACGCTGGACAACTATCCGTACTCCGAACTGACTTCGCTGTCGTCGGCCACCGCCGACTCCACCGAGGTGGCGTTCAACCGGCTCGCGCCGGACAAGCAAGTGTCCTACATCCGTAACTCGGTCAAAGCCACCGTCGACGCCTACGACGGCACCGTGACGCTCTATCAGCAGGACGAGCACGACCCGGTGCTGCAGGCATGGATGAAAGTCTTTCCGGGAACGGTCAAGCCGAAGAGCGACATCACCAGCGAACTGGCCGCGCACCTGCGCTATCCCGAAGACCTGTTCAAGGTTCAGCGGATGCTGCTGGCGAAGTATCACGTCAACGACCCGGTGACGTTCTTCTCCACTTCTGACTTCTGGGATGTGCCGCTGGACCCGAACCCGACAGCCAGTAGTTACCAGCCGCCGTATTACATCGTTGCGAAAAACATTGCCAAGGATGACAATTCGGCGTCGTTCCAGTTGACCAGCGCGATGAACCGGTTCAAGCGCGACTACTTGGCCGCCTACATCAGCGCCAGTTCCGATCCGTCGACGTACGGCAAGATCACGGTGCTGACCATCCCGGGTCAGGTAAACGGCCCCAAGCTGGCCAACAACGCGATCACGACGGATACGGCTGTGTCCCAAGACCTCGGCGTGATCGGGCGTGACAACCAGAACCGGATCAAGTGGGGCAACCTTCTGACCCTGCCGGTGGCGCAGGGCGGCTTGCTGTACGTCGAGCCGGTCTACGCCTCGCCCGGTTCGAGCGACGTGGCCTCGTCGTATCCCAGGTTGATTCGCGTCGCGATGATGTACAACGACAAGATCGGCTACGGGCCAACCGTGGGCGACGCGCTCAACGGGTTGTTCGGCCCCGGCGCCAGCGCGACCGCGGCCGGTATTGCGCCCACCGAACCGGCCCCACCCGCCGCCGCGCCGCCCGGTGAACCGCCCGCGAGCCCGCCACCTCCGGCCAATGCCGCCGTGCCACCGCCCAGCGGCGCGGTGAGCCTGTCGCCGGCCAAGGCCGCCGCGCTCAAGGACGTCGAGACGGCGATGGGTGCTGCCCGCGACGCCCAGAAGTCCGGGGATTTCGCGGGCTATGGGGCGGCGCTGCAGCGCCTCGACGAGGCGATCACCAAGTACAACAACGCCAAATAGCCGCTGGTCAGAGCGCGATTTGGTGCCCTCGTGCGCGTTGAAGTAACCTGATATTCACCCGTCGCGGGGTGGAGCAGCTCGGTAGCTCGCTGGGCTCATAACCCAGAGGTCGCAGGTTCGAATCCTGTCCCCGCTACTAAAGAGAAACGGCCCCCGGAGATCACTCCGGGGGCCGTTTTGATGCCGCATGGGAACGGATTTGGCCCAAGCACGCCTACCGCGAGGACGGTCGGTTCTTCCCTTGCTCCCCGCGCGAAGGCGTTTCTATGCACCCGGATGGCTTAGGCGCGGGCAATCTGCGAGCCGCTGAGCAAAGTCGGGTACTGGCTCGGGCGGCTCAAATGGCGGCCCGGTCGTCGGGGTAGGCGGTGATCGCCAAAAATCTGATCGGCAAGCGCACCAACTGATGCGGTCCGTGCATCGTCTCGCCGTCGAGCAGCAGCGTGTCGCCAGGGCGAAGTGTGTATTCGGCCTCGCCGTGGCCGTACATCATGACGCCTTCGAGCATGTAGAGGACTTCGGTGCCGGGATGCTGAAACTGGGGAAAGATCTCGCTTGCCTCGGTCAAGGTCACGAGCACCGGTTCGAGCCGCTTGTGTGGGCCCCGGAGCGCCCCCAAGAGCTCGTAGTGGTGGCCTACCCGGGTGCCTCGGCCGACGATCTGCGAACCCCGGCCGTTCTCGGTGTAGACGGCTTCGTGCCCGGTGTCAGCGCCGCGGAACAACACCGTTACCGGGACGTCCAATCCGGCCGCCAATCTTGCCAATGTTGAGAGGCTGCAAGATGTTTGGGCATTTTCAATCTTGGACAGCATCGCCTTGGAAATTCCGACTTTGGCCGCCATATCGGCTATCGACAGCCCGGCGGCCCGGCGGAGCGTGCGGACCTGACGGGCGATCGCCTTCTCGAGGTCGTTACCGGTGAGTGCCTCACCGGTAACTTCACGATTGAGCGGTGCCGGATCGCCCGTGTCGCGCACAACCTTCAATTCGCGGTCCTCCACGCGGGCCAGCTTAACAGGCATTGTTTCCTGTCATGAAACACCACGCGGGGCTTGCACGTGGCCTTCTCCGCTGGGGCGAGGTTTCGATTTTTTATCTCGCGTCTCAAAGGTGACCTGCGCCCTCTGCTGCATTGGGAGTCGATGAGTACTGTTTCATACCAGTGGACGCTCTTCCCTCTCGTCTACCAGCGTCGGGCGCGCCCGAGGCCCACCCGCGCCTGGTGGTCAACGACCGTTCACATGGGATGACCCACAAACACCTGGTCTTATGTGCGACAGTGGTCCACTGTAAAGAATCGGAAGTTCATTTAGAGAAACAACTCTTTGACCTGTCGGCAACATTGCTGCGGTTTCCTGATAGTCGATGTCGTTGCCTACAGCGAAATGGAGATGCGATGGAGCCCACCGCCGTGCAAGCGTCCTTCCGGGTCACCCCGGATGCGTGGAAGAACCTGCCCTCGATGGGAGTGCCGCACACCAAGGGCTTCATCAAAGATGTGTACGAAAATCCCGAGGGCAGCCGCATGTGCTCGGGTTTCTTCGAACTCAAGCATTCCGATGAGCCGCTGCTCTACGTCTACACCTACGACGAGATGAAGGTCGTCTTGGAAGGCGAGTTCCTGCTCGAGAACCGAGACACCGGCCAGACACTCGTCGCCAAAGCCAAGGACGCGATCTTTTTCCCGAAGGGCTCGCGGATCTACTTCTCAACGCCGAGTTACGCATTGGCCTTCTACTGCGGTGACCGCAGCGCAGACCTGCTCTGACACGCGCGGGATCGATGATGACAAATCTGGCGGACACCAGCATTCCGTCGTGGGTGCTCGGGACGGCCGAGACGGCCGTCGACACCGGTGGCGCGGCCTACGTGTTCATCGGTGTGGGCAGCGCGGCCGAGCGCATCGTGCGGAGATGGGTCGAGGACGTCGCCGGCGGCTCGGTCGAGCTATGGACCGGTGACGATGTGCCGTCTGCGTGTGCGGTGCTCGTCGAGGCGCTGGGGCGGGCTCGGGTTGGCGTGCGCGTAGGGGTGGCCGGGCCGGTCGGCGCATGTCTGGCCCTGCGGGCCGCGGCTCTGGGCGCGGGCCTGGAGGACGATGAGTTCGCGGCGCTGACCGTCGGCGACGGACCGGTGGAGGTGTTCTGCACGCACTGTCGCGCCGCCACCTCTGCGGTCGTCGAGGTCGGTGGCACCGTAATGTGCGACGGCTGTCAGCGCACTCTCGTTGTGTATCACCATGTCTCGCGACGCCTGGGGCAGTTCATGGGCTACATGGTCGACGCCGAAGCGGTGGTGCCGTGAACGCTGCCGGCATCAAGTTGACCGTTACCGCTATAGAACAACCGGTACCGGGGATCCGCAGTCTGCGACTGCGGCCAACGGAGGGGCGGGCGTTGCCACCGTTCGTCGCGGGCAGTCATTTGACGTTGGATTGCGGTGGCAAGCGCAACTCCTACAGCCTGACAAACGACGGCGTCGACCCGCTCGAGTACGACGTGTCGGTACTGCATGTGCGTGACGGGGGCGGCGGGTCGCGGTGGGTGCACGAACAACTGTCGGTGGGCGACGTGATCACCGCCCTGACACCACGCAGCGCGTTTCCGCCGCATCCCCGCGCGGCCAAACACCTGCTGATCGCCGGTGGCATCGGCGTCACGCCGATCGTGTCGCACCTGCGCAACGCCCGCCGGTGGAATCACCAGGTACAGGTGCTCTATAGCTACCGGGAGGGGCTCGGCGCGCACGTGGACGACGTCCTCCAGTTGGCCGGGCCCGATGCCGAGCTCTTCGTCGACCAGGACGAATTCTGCATGCGCCTGGAGAAGGTTCTGGGCGACCAGCCGGTCGGCGCCCACCTCTACGTGTGCGGTCCGGCAGCGATGATCGACTACGTACTCGACACCGCGATTGCATCGGGCTGGCCGTCGTCGCGTCTGCACGTGGAGCGGTTCGGTGTCGGAACGCTCGATGCGGGTGAGCCTTTCACGGTGAACTTGACCAAAAGCGGACGGACCGTTGATGTTCCGAGGGGAACGTCACTTCTGGAGGCGTTGGAGCATGCGGGCGTCGAGGTGCCCAACCGTTGCCGCCAGGGGGTCTGCGGGGAATGCCGCATCCCAGTCACGGGCGGTATCCCCACGCATCGAGACCTCTTTCTCGACGACGACACCAAACGGCGCGGCGACACGATGATGTGCTGCGTGTCGCGCGCCGCGGGACCCAGCCTGGAGGTGCCCCTGTGATAACCGAGTCCACCGACGACCAACTCGTGCGGGGCTTCCCGTTTCCGTTCGTCGATGACCACTACCGGTACAGCACCAACGTGGAACCCGCGCAGGTGGCGGTGCCGAGCTCCGCCGGCGAGTGGGGCCTGAAGGTACTCGACGTCGACTGCGAATATCACCGCGAACTCGCCGCGCGCGACGACGTCCTGGCGGCCGACCCGACCCGATGCGTCGTGCTGCCGCACATGCGGCCCGCGGCCTGGGACACCATGCTCACCCTCATGCGGTATCTGAGCGCCGACTACCCGGAGTCAATGCGGTTGTCCCACAACGGTGATGGCAGCTGGCGTTGGGAGAACCGGCTGCTGGATCGCACGTGCGACTTCGTCTACGGCGACGAGTCGACACTGCCCGAAGATCCGTTGCGCTATATCGCCAGGCAAGTCCAAGAAGACATCGTGCTACTCGACCAGCGCAACGACACCCTGTTCGCCGACGCAGGTTTGGTGACCTTCGCCGCCGATTGGAGTTTCGGGTTCGACGTCGGCATGAGCTTCCTGGAGATCCACGGTCCGGTTCCCAGGATTCGCCGGGAAGGGGTGATCACACGCGCCCATGAATTCCTCAAACAGCTCCAGCCCCATCAGCCCTACCGGCGCACCAACTGGACGATGACCATCCGGCGGCGACTGGATGTGTCCACCGAGCGATATCCCGAGTGGGGTCCCGATCGAGAGTGGATCCAGCATGTCGACGACGAGACATTCGCGGCGCTGGTGCACCTACGCGTCGAAGTCCAGCATCTGATTCGGTTGCCCAGTTCCGGCGCGATCATGTTCTTGATCCGCACTTACATGCTTCCGCTGCAGCAGCTGGCCACCGTGGAACCGTGGCGTGAACGCACCGCGGCGGTGCTGGCCGAATTACCGGACGACATGGCCGATTACAAAGGCATCATCAAATACAAAGACCGCGCCGCAGCCTGGCTTGCCGCCCGTGCGGGCGCCGCGGCCGGGCCCTGACCAAGAGCCCGACCGCAATCAGAAGGATTGCCCCGCAAGGGGTTCGGTATCGCTGCCGAAGAAGCCCAGCGCCACCAGTAACCGCAGACACCACTGACCACTATTTCGAAATAGGAGTCGCCACCCTCATGAACGATTCACCCCCGGATGTGATCACCTCTGCACACGGCGTGGCCGTCGCCGAGGCCGACGAACGCCAGTTGCTCAAGACAATGAATTGGTACGACGGCTTCGTCATGACGCTGTCGAATCCCGGTTTCATCATCGCCAACCTGGGATACACCACCGGCCAGGTCGGAGCAGCGGGCGCATTGACGGTGTGGCTGGGCTCGATGGTCATCGCCGTGCTGCAGAACAAGATCTACACCGAGCCCGCGACCATGTTCCCCGAACACGCCGGCGGGATTCCCATGTACGCGTTCGAGGGCTGGCGGTCACGCTTCAGTCCGGCCGGACCCATGTCGGCGATCGGCTACTGGGCCGGTTGGTCGTCGGTGTTGGCGATCTTCGGCCTCACCACCGGCGGACTCGTTCAGGCGCAATGGTTTCCCAGCCAGACGTGGAGTGTCGCGCACATCGTCCACCTGGACCTGGCCCGCGTGATCGCCATCGCGCTCATCATCGCGCTGTGGATCGTCAACTCGATGGGCGTCAAACCGATGAAGATCATGGGGTATCTGACCGGAAGTCTGCTGTTCGTCCCGCTCTTCCTTTTGATGGTTGTGCCGTTCTTCTTGTCCGACTTCTCGCTCTCGCATCTGTCTTGGGGTTTCGCGGGCGCGGCCGGAAGCACTTGGGGCGCTGTCCAACTCGCCCTGGTCTGGCTCTACTTGAACGCCTGGTCGGCTTACGGCATCGAGGTCTGCGCAACCTTCGCGCCCGAATACCACGACACCGAGCAAGATACGAGCAAGGCGCTCATTCGGTCCGCGATGTTCTGTCTGGCCGTGTACGCAATACTGCCCGTCGCATTGGGAGGAGTCGTCAGCCAGCAGGCCATGGCCCAGGCGCCGCTCGGCTTCTACGCCGACCTTCTGCATCGCGAAATCGGTGCGGGATGGTCGGACATCGTCATTGTCTGCATGATCGGCAGCTTTCTGCTCGGCATGAACGCCGCCAGTGCCGGCGGTGCCCGCACCCTCTACGGCATGTCCCGCAGTGGCATGACCATCAAGTGGTTTGACCACCTCAACAAGCACAACGTGCCCAACCGCGGCATGTACGTCGACGTCACGTTGAACATATTGGCCGTACTCTTCCTGCCCACCACGGTCGCGGTCTTGGCGGCCAGCAACATGGGCTACGTGGTCTGTCACGTCTTTGCCCTGTCGGCAGTGTTGTTGCTGCGCAAGGACCGTCCCGAACTGCATCGCCCGCTGCGATTGTCCACACCCTGGCTCTGGGTGGCAGGACTGCTCGCCGCGTTCAACGCCGTGCTGATCGTCGTCGGTTCAACATCGTTCGCGATGACGGGCTACGGCGGGATCCGCGAGCTTTTGGTGGGGGTGGGCCTGCTGGCAACGGGATGCGCCCTCTACGCATACCGGCGCGTGGTGCAGGACAAGCAGCGGTTTACTTTTCGTACTCATATTCCAGCAGTAGTAAACTCTGCCGTGTTGCCGTCGACGGTCGAGGACGCCGCATGATGTCCTCGGTGAGACTGCGCTTCCGCTGTCATTGCGGCGCCCACGCCAGTCACGATGTCCGCGGTACAGCCATGGCGTGGACGTGCCCATCGTGTGCGCGGCGGTGGCGCCCGACAGCTGACGCGTTATCGACAGTCGTTGCCGGCGTCACCGAATTACGCAAAGTGCGAAGAGAGATCGCGCTTCTCGCCGGGGCGGCGTTCCTGTTGACGATAGCGCTCGTCGTCGTGCACCCGCCCTGGTTGCTAGCCGCTCCGCTGGTGATCGGTGGCACCGCACTGGTCGCCGGTCCGTCGTACCGCAGACGCGTCAAACGCGGCCGCGATGCGCTGAATACCCCGATCGGTCTGTGCGCGGCGTGAGCACTCGGATGAGTTGTAGATCCACTATTAATAAACTATGATCACTGTTATTAGATCCTAGGGAAAGAGTCCATCATGTCGACCCGTGACCTTGCGGCGCTGTGTCGGGACACGAACACGACGTTCGTGTTAGCGCTTTTCGTCGACCTCAACGGAAAGCCTTGCGCCAAGCTGGTTCCCGTCACAGCGGTCGACGAACTTTCCACGGAGGGCGTCGGATTCGCCGGATATGCCGTCGGCGCAATGGGACAGGAGCCCAAGGATCCCGACCTTGTCGCTATCCCCGACCCAGCGTCGTTCACCCCCATCCCGTTCATCAAGCCCGGATTGGCGATCGTGCATTGCGATCCGCACGTGCTGGGGCGGCCGTGGCCGTTTGCGCCGCGCAACCTGCTCAAGGCCGTCCTCCAGCAGGTCGGCGACGCCGGGTTCGAAGCGTGGGTCGGGGCCGAGGTCGAGTACTTCCTGCTCAAAAGGACGCCGGACGGCACTCTCACCACGGCTGACGCCGAGGACACCGCGGCGCAACCGTGCTACGACGCCCGCGCCCTGACGCGCATGTACGACCATCTGACCGCGATCAGCGACGCGATGAACACCCTCGGCTGGGGCAACTACGCCAACGACCACGAGGACGGCAACGGACAATTCGAGCAGAACTTCAAATTCGCCGACGCCTTGACTACCGCCGACCGCGTCGTGACGCTGCGCTATCTGCTCTCGATGCTGGCCGCCGAACGCGGCATGATCGCGACCTTCATGCCGAAACCGTTCACCGACCGCACCGGAAGCGGCCTGCACCTGCACCTGTCCCTGACCAGTGCCGGATCGCCGGTCTTTCCCGGCGTTGAGGACCCCCGCGCGCTCGGACTGTCGCAGACCGCATACGGGTTCGTCGGCGGGATCCTCGATCACGCCGCCGCGCTGCAGGCGCTGATTGCCCCAACGGTCAACTCCTACAAGCGAACTGGCGCCGTATCGACGACATCTGGGGCGTCGTGGGCGCCACGCACCCCGACGTATGGCGGCAACGACCGCACCCACTACGTTCGGGTACCCGACAACCAGCGCGTCGAAGTGCGCGGCGGCGACGGCTCAGCCAACCCCTATCTGGCCATAGCTGCGACTCTGGGTGCCGGCATGGACGGCGTCAAACGCAGTATCGATCCCGGTCCCGTCGGTGAATTCGACCCTGCCCGGCGCGCCCTGCCGCTGACCTTGTTGCACGCGGTCGAGCATCTCGAATCCGACGCGGTGATGACATCCGTCCTCGATGCGGCGATGCCGTCGGGGGACCCGATGGAAGGCGCACGAGTGTCGAAGTATTACGCGGAGCTCAAGCGCAAGGAATTCTTCGCCTGGCACTCGACGGTCAGCCCGTGGGAAATCGACACGTACCTGACCGCTTTCTGACGGCCGTCTCGAGAAACGAAGGGACCACGACGATGTGTGGAATTGTCGGGCTGCATCTCCGCAACCCGGATCTCTACCCACAGCTGGGCGCGTTGCTCAGCGTGATGCTCGGCGAGATGCAGGACCGGGGCGCCGACTCTGCCGGAGTGGCCATCTACGGCAATCCCACCTGGTCGCCGGCCGGGCAATCCTGTGTGAGTCTCATCGGCATTAGCGGCAGCGCGCAGGCCGCTGCCGACGCCGTCGGCTCCGCGCTCGGTCATACCGTCGATGCCTCCTTCGTCGACGAGACGCTGCTACTGCGCAGTGCCGTCGCTCCCCAGCTGGTGCTCGACGCCGCCCGCGCCGTGTTCCCCAACGCCGTGGCCGCCGGTTTCGGCCGAGACCTGGCCGTGCTCAAGGGAGTTGGGCGACCCGTCGAACTGGTGCAGCGCTGGGGGCTGGGGGCCGCTTCGGGTTGGCAGGGCGTGGGTCATACCCGCATGGCGACAGAATCGGCGGTGACGCCGTCGGGATCCCATCCGTATGCCGTCGGACCCGAACAATGCCTGGTGCACAACGGCTCGTTTTCCAATCATGCCTCCGTGCGACGCGAACTCATCCGGGCCGGTGTCCAATTCGATTCGGACAACGACAGCGAAGTGGGCGCCCGGTTCGTGGCCAACCAACTCGCCCAGGGTCGCGACGTCGAAACCGCGCTGAAGGAACTGTGCGGCGCCTTCGACGGTTTCTACACGCTGGTGGTGTCCGACCACGATTCTTTTGCCGTGGTTCGGGATGCCATCGCGTGCAAGCCGGCCGTCATCGCCGAAACCGACGATTGGGTTGCGATCGCGAGTGAATACCGCGCGCTCGCTGCGCTGCCCAACGTCGAACTGGCTCGAGTCTGGGAACCGCAACCGGAGGTGGTGTACGCATGGAACAGGTAGTCACACGTTTCGATTTGAACAACGTTTCGCTGCGACAGGTGAATGCGGCCCTGCACGAGCGGGATCTGTTCGGGGAGTTCGTGATAGAGAACCCCGCCGGCGCGCACAACGTCGCGGTCGGCCTTGACGCGGCCGTGAAGGTGACAATCGAGGGACACGTCGGCTATTACGCGGCGGGTATGAACCAGCAAGCCGAGGTCACCATCGCCGGCAACGCCGGCACCGGCGTTGCCGAGAACATGATGAGCGGCACGGTGTGGGTTAGTGGCGACGCGTCTCAGTCGGCGGGCGCCAGCGCCCACGGCGGTCTGCTGGTGATCGAGGGCAACGCCGCGGCGCGATGCGGGATTTCGATGAAAGGCGTCGACATCGTGGTGGGCGGCAACGTCGGTCATATGAGCGCCTTCATGGCCCAGGCCGGCCGGCTGGTGGTGCGCGGCGACGTCGGGGAGGCGCTTGGTGACTCCATCTACGAAGCGCGAATCTACGTGCGCGGCAACGTCGCCACCCTGGGCGCCGACTGCGTGGCCAAAGAGATGCGCGACGAGCATCATGCTGAGTTGGCGCAGCTACTCAAGGCCGCCGGATACGAGGACGACAACACCGCGGACTACACGCGGTACGGCTCTTCCCGCTCGCTCTACCACTTCCACGTCGACAACGCGAGTGCCTACTGATGACCACTTCCGTGCCATTCACCGATCCCGGCGACGCTCGTGCCCGGATGGGACTCCGCGAGTCCGCCACCTTCGACCGCGGCACCATCGCGGCTATCCAGCGTGCGGCGGAGACGGGAATCTATGACATCCGCGGCTGGGGAGCCAAGCGGCCGCTGCCACATCTGGATGACCTGTTGTTCCTGGGTGCCTCGATGTCGCGCTACCCGCTAGAGGGCTACCGCGAGCGCTGTGGAACCGACGTGGTCCTAGGCGGTCGGCACGCCAAGCAGCCTCTGCACCTGGCGATCCCAGTCACGATTGCGGGGATGAGCTTCGGCTCGCTGTCCGCGCAGGCCAAAGAGGCGCTCGGCCGGGGCGCCAGCGAGGCCGGTACGTCGACAACGACCGGTGACGGCGGCATGACGGTGGAAGAACGCAGCCATAGCAAACAGCTTGTTTGCCAATACCTTCCGTCGCGCTTCGGGACGAATCCCGACGACCTTCGCAAGGCCGATGCCATCGAGATCGTGCTCGGACAGGGCGCAAAACCCGGCGGGGGCGGCATGCTGTTGGGTCAGAAGATCTCCGAACGCGTCGCGGCCATGCGCACGCTCCCGCCGGGCATCGACCAGCGCAGCGCGTGCCGGCACCCGGACTGGACGGGCCCCGACGACCTCACGATCAAGATCAACGAGCTGCGCGAGATCACCGACTGGGAGAAACCCATCTACGTCAAGATCGGGGCCTCCCGTACCTATTACGACGTGAAACTGGCCGTCCATGCCGGCGCCGACGTGGTGGTGGTCGACGGCATGCAGGGCGGCACCGCGGCGACGCAGGAGGTGTTCATCGAGCACGTCGGCATCCCCACCCTGGCCGCCATTCCGCAGGCCGTCCAGGCACTGCAGGAGCTCGGGGTACACCGCAAGGTCCAGCTGGTCGTCTCGGGCGGTATCCGCAACGGCGCCGACGTCGCCAAGGCACTTGCCCTGGGCGCCGACGCCGTAGCGATCGGCACGGCGGCGCTGATCGCACTGGGGGACAACCATCCGCAGTATGCCGCCGAATACGAGAAGCTGGGCAGCGCAGCAGGTTTCTACGATGATTTTCAGGACGGTCGCGACCCCGCGGGCATCAGCACGCAGGACCCTCAGCTCGCGGCGCGGTTGGACCCGATCGAGGGAGCCCGCCGGCTGGCCAACTACCTACGTGTACTGACCATGGAGGCGCAAACGATCGCGCGTGCGTGCGGGAAGGCACACGTCTGCCATCTCGAACCGGAGGATTTGGTGGCCGTCACCATCGAGGCAGCGGCCATGGCTCGCGTGCCGCTCGCCGGCACCGACTGGATTCCCGGGATCAGTGGTGGGCTGTGACGACTGAAAGAGCGAGTGTCGTCATCGTCGGCGGCGGTATCGAGGGCGTCGCGGCGGCCTGGGCGCTGAGCCAGCGTGGTATCACCGATGTCGTTGTCGTCGAACGTAATACCGTCGGATCGGGAATGACCGGCAAGTCGAGCGGGATCGTGCGCTGCCACTACGGGGTGAGCTCGTTAGCCGCCATGGCGGCCGTTGGCCTCGAGGTCTTTGAGAAGGCGCACGAGATCTTCGGCACCGACATCGGTTTCCGACAGACCGGCTACGTGGTGGGAGTCAGCGAAGCCAACGTCGACAATATGCGCAAAAGTCTTGCCGCCCAACGTGACGTTGGGGTTCAGACCGAGGAGATCGACAAGTCGGAAGTCGCGAAACTGTGGCCCTCCGCCGATCTCGAACCATTCGGAGCCTTCGGCTGGGAGGCCCGCGGCGGCTACGGTGACGCGTACCTGACCGCCCAAGCGATGATCGTGACCGCGCGGGCCGCCGGGGTCCGCCTACGGCAAAGCGCGGAAGTCGCCCGGCTGCTCCTGTCCGGTGATCGCGTCGTCGGGGTGGCCCTGATCGACGGCACCGAAATTCACGCGGACACAGTCGTTATCGCCACGGGCGTGTGGACGTCGCCGTTGCTGGCGCCGTGCGGTATCGACCTTCCGATCAGGGTGCACCGCGAGCAGATCGTCATGGTCGCTCCGGGGGTCGAGCTGGGACCGGTGCCGGTGTTCTCCGACCTGGTGTCACTGCAGTACATCCGGCCCGAGCTGGGAGGCGACGTCCTGTTCGGCAATTCCGACCTTTCCGAGGCCAACGCCGCCGACCCGGACCATTACCACAATCGCGCCGATGAAGCCTTCCTCGACCTCGCCGTCGAGAAGATCAGCACTCGCTTTCCCGGGCTGGACAACGCGTCGATCAGCAGTAGCTACGCCGGCTGTTATGACGTGACACCCGACTGGAATCCGGTGATCTCCCGTTGCGGCATCGACGGATTGGTCATCGCCGCCGGGTTCAGCGGACACGGGTTCAAGATCGCCCCTGCGGTGGGACGACTGGTCGCCGACCTCGTCGTGGAGGGGCGTTCCACCGACCCCCGCATTCCCGAATCCGACTTCCGGCTCTCGCGTTTCGCGGAAGGGCAAGCGCTCACCACACGATTTCCCTACGTCGGCGCCGGTGAGATGCGATGAACGAGTGGTCAATTCCGGCAGGTCCGAGAAACTTCGACGAACAGGAATACCAGTGCAGCATGTGAAGGGTGTCATCGCCCGCGCCAAGGGTGCAGCGACCGAAATCGCCACAATCGTCGTTCCCGATCCCGGGGCCCACGACGTGGTCGTGAAGATCGAGGCCTGCGGCGTATGCCACACCGACCTGGCCTACCGAGACGGCGGTATCAACGACGAGTACCCCTTTCTGCTCGGTCACGAAGCGGCAGGCATCGTCGAGGCGGTCGGGACATCTGTCACCCACGTCGACGTCGGCGACTTCGTCGTCCTCAATTGGCGTGCGGTGTGCGGCCAGTGCCGGGCCTGCAAACGCGGCCGGCCCTGGTATTGCTTCGACACCTACAACGCGTCGGTTCCCCTTACGCTCGAGGACGGCACCGCCCTCACCCCCGCCCTGGGCATCGGCGCGTTCACCGAGAAAACGCTTGTGCACGAGGGCCAGTGCACCAAAGTCGCTCCCGACGCCGAACCGGCCGTCGCAGGGCTGCTTGGCTGTGGAGTCATGGCGGGCCTGGGCGCGGTACTGAACACAGCCGCAGTCGGCCGAGGCGACTCGGTCGCCGTCATCGGATGCGGCGGCGTCGGCGATGCCGCCATCGTCGGTGCCCGGCTGGCCGGCGCACGCACCATCATCGCCGTCGATCGTGACGCCCGTAAACTGCAGTGGGCGCGCGAGCTTGGCGCTACTCACACCATCGACGCGTCGGCCACCGACGACATCGTGGGCGCCGTGCAGGACCTCACCGGCGGATTCGGGGCCGACGCCGTCATCGACGCGGTCGGCCGCCCGGAGACCTATATGACCGCCTTCTATGCCCGCGACCTCGCCGGAACCGTGGTACTGGTCGGCGTTCCCACCCCGGAAATGCAGTTGGAAATGCCACTGGTCGACTTTTTTTCGCGGGGCGGGTCCCTAAAGTCCTCGTGGTATGGCGACTGCCTTCCCGAGCGCGACTTCCCAGTTCTCATCGACCTCTTTCAGCAGGGTCGGTTGCCGCTGGACAAGTTCGTCAGCGAACGCATCGGTCTCGGTGACATCGAGAGTGCATTCGAGAAAATGAAGAAGGGCGACGTCCTGCGGTCGGTGGTGGTGCTGTGAAACGCGCGACCCTACGGCGAGATACTGTGGCAACAAGCGGATCTGGTTGTCGCATCTATTCCGGAGATGATTTCCGCCCTGCCGTTTGGCATCAAAATCATTTCCGGACATAGTGATTCAACGACAGCCGCCGGCGAAGCACGGTTTCTCCCGGTGTTGCGGAAAGCCGGAGGGCTGGAACCCGCCGAACACCAGCAGTAGCCTGACGACAATGTGGCGCACCGGCCGGGCGCGTCGGGCAGGGTTGTCCTGCGCTGGAGTTCTCCCGTTCGGTAACCGCGCCTGGGCCGGACCGACAAAGCCTAAACTTGTTAATACCAACGGTGTTGGCGTCCCTATGTTCACCTGGCGTGACCACGGCGACCCTCGCATGTTCCGCATGCTCAACATGTCCGACACAGTCCCGAAACACGCCGAGGGTTTCATAATGGTGGAGCAAGTTTCATTGCATGGGTGCTCATGCGCTGCAGGCAACGCACCCGACCAGAGTGCAGGGACGCGAGAACATGACGATCGAAAAGACCGGCCTGACAACGACATCGTTGGGTGCGACCCGCCCGGAGCTAGTCGTCGTCGGTCCTCCCGGCGCCGCGCCGCAGCCCGGTATGCCGGTCTGGCCTGATACGCCAGACGGTATCGATCCCGAGGGGGCGACATTCTTGGTGATTGCCGCAAGCTCAGAACCCGAGGCGCATGATGTCGCGCAGAACTGGATGACGGCCGCTGCCTGCGTTGCGCCGACCCGATTATTGGCCGTCGGCTCGCTGGCCGACGACAACAACCGGCGCGCCGTGGAGCAGGCAATAGCCAAGGCGTGTACCGGAGTACGCATCATGGTTGTCGGCGGTCAGCATGATGTGTTGCTCACGCTGGCCGCCGCCCGCACCGCGGGCGCCCTGCCCGAGGAACTCAGCGCATTCGTGATCCACACCCGCGACCTACCGATGTATTGTGCGCACTGCCGCGACACCCACCGCGTCGTCGGGCAGCCCGGTGAGATCGTCGAATGTCCAGGGTGCCGAAGGCAAGTCGAGATTCATCGGCACTGCTCCGCCACTCGGGGCAGCTTTCTCGCATCCGACGCCCAAGCGAGGACGTTGGCATGACGGCAACAGACGTCGCGTACCAAGCGCACTTGCATCCGGCCTACACCACCGCATCGCGGTCGCTCAGGGTTGCCTCGGTGACGTCGCTGACGCCGCAGATCAAACACTACCGCCTGGTCTCTGACGACGGCACGCCGTTGACGCCCTACCAACCGGGCAGTCATCTCATCGTCACCGTCGGCGAGCACCGCAACGCATACTCCCTAGTCGATGACGGCGTACTGCCTGCGAGCTACGGCATCTCGGTGATGCGTCGCGGCGAAGGCCGTGGATCCGATCTAATGCACGACCAGCTGCAGGCCGGCGACCTCGTGGAGATCGAAGGCCCGCGAGCGATGTTTTCCCCAATCCTCAATCAGCGCAACGCATTGCTGGTTGCCGGCGGGATAGGTGTAACGCCGATCCTGTCCCATGCGCGCGCGATTGCGCGTCGTGGTGGCACCGCAGACATCATCTACTCCTATCGCCCGGGCAACGCCGCTCATCTTGACGATCTGCGTGAAATCGCCGACAGGCCGGGGATCACATTGCGCGAGGTCCTCACGGTCGAGGACACGATCGACATGATGTCTGTGCGGTTTCGCGCGCAGCCGTTGGGCACGCACGCCTATGCGTGCGGGCCCCCTGCGCTGCTCGACACCTACCTGCGCGCTGCCCGTAATGCCGGATGGCCTTCAGCACGTGTGCATCTCGAGCGCTTTACGGCGCCCCAGCAGGATCCAGGCGACCCGTTCACGGCCATCATGGCGAGTTCCGGGGAGGTGATCGACGTGCCAGCTGGAGTGTCCCTCCTTCAGCGGCTACTCGATCATGGCCTGCAGGTGCGCAATTTGTGCCGCCGGGGAGTGTGCGGCGAGTGTCGCATCACCGTGCTTGCCGGCGAAATCGAACACCGCGACTTCGTCCTCACCGACGAGGAGAAGTCAACAAACACAACCATGTTGAGCTGCGTCTCACGTGGCCGGGACATCGAGGTGGGCCTATGAACGTCTCAATCCAGAATCACCGCGACACCCCCGTGCAGCGTTACCTCGCCCAGCCTGTGGACCATCTGAGCAATTTGCCATGGCCATTTCCCGATGACGACTCCACGTTCGAGTACACCGTCAACGTCGAGCCCGCCCGGGTGCCCTGCGTCACCCGGGGAGGCGAATGGGGACGACACCTCGTCGACCTCGGTGGGGCGGAGTACCCCGCGATCATGGCAGAACGGCGCAGAATCCTCGACGCCGATCCGCATCGGGTCAAGCTCAGGCCGGGAATGGAGCTCGCGTGCTGGGACCTGCTGCTGTATTACCTGCGTGACCTGGATCGGGCGTACCCGCAGATGATGCGGCTACTCGAGCAGCCGGACGGCCAATTTCATTGGCGCAACGCAATACTGGGCACAGACCAGCGTTTTGTGTTCGGTGACTGGGACTCGTTACCGCGCGGGCCGCTGGACTTCCTTGCCCGCGAGGTGCCCGATGACCTCCTGTTGGTCGTCGAGCGAGACGGCCGACTCTACTTCGACGCTGGCGCAGTGACCTTCGCCGCGGCTTGGTCGGTATCTTTCGACGTGGGAATGGATATGTACGAAATCCATGCACCCGTCCCGCATCTGATTTCCCAGGGAATCGTCACCCGCGCCGAGCGGTTCCTGCGCTACCTGCGCGCCGACGAAGTTTACCGGCGGGTGAATTGGACCCTCTCGGCGTCTGATTCACACAAACTCGATGTGAGCCTCGAGGAGCTTCACGAGTGGGGACGCGATGTGCCGAGAATGGTCCGCGACGGAGACTTCGGCCGGGCCCGGCTTCGAATCGAGCTCGAGCACTTCATTCGCCTACCGATGACGGGCGCGGTGACTTTCAACATCCGGACCTTCATGGCCTCGCTGAGGGACGTTCGCCGAATCCCTGCATGGTCGCAGCAACTTGCGACCGTGATCGAGACACTCGACGAGGAGATCGCCGCGTACAAGGGATTTCTCGACTACCGCGATGGCGTTGTGTCCTACCTGCGGGCGGGGTATGAGCCGGAGAACGGTGTTGAAACAGCGGGCTGAACGCTACGGCGCGCAGGACGCGCGGACGAATCGCGCAACGTCCGCGAGGTGCGCCTCACGTCAGTCAAAGCCTGCGCCAAGGACGACTCGCGCGCCGGATCTGCCCGTCAGACCCGGCGGGTGGCCACCTTCGCCAGAATCGATTCTTGTAGTAGTGACTGTCTCGGCGTCGGCCGAGACGGAATGGGACTCTGCCCGGCCGACTACCCACTCAGAGGTTGTTAAATCTGGACACCAGAAACGTTACATCCGTGGCCAGTTTGGCCCTGTTGCGGATACGCTCTGAACACGGACTACAGGACCTGCGAGTAACCTGTAGGACCCCTGGAGATGGCCCTGAACAGTGCCGTTCTGGAATGTCACGATGATCCCTTGCGAGTACAAACTGCACTCTCACGGGCTCACCATATTTGAAACGATTCTAACTATGGAGTTACCGACGTGGGAGGTGGCGATCATGCCGAGCAGGAAGGCACGTGCGTTCGCACTGCATCTTCATGCGGGTCGTTTTTGTGTTTCCGCTGCCCGATCACTTGAGCTCGGCATTCAGCCCAATAGGAGGTCGTGATGATCGATTTTGCGGTGTTGCCCCCGGAGGTGAATTCGGGGCGGATGTATGCCGGGGCCGGGGCGGGTCCGTTGCTGGCCGGTGCCGCAGCGTGGGACAGCCTGGCCTCAGAGCTCAGTGCGGCGGCCAGCTCGTATCAGTCGGTGATCACCGATTTGACCGGTGGGGGCTGGCTGGGTCCGTCGGCGACCGCGATGGCCGCCGCGGCGGCGCCGTATGTGGCGTGGATGAACACCACCGCCGGCCAGGCTGAGCAGACCGCGACTCAGGCTAAAGCGGCCGCGGCGGCCTATCAGACGGCGTTCGCCGGGGTGGTGCCCCCACCGGTGATCACCGCGAACCGCACGTTGCTGGCCTCGCTGGTGGCCACCAACATTCTGGGGCAAAACACCCCGGCGATCGCGGCGACGGAGACGCAGTACGCCGAGATGTGGGCCCAAGACGCGGTCGCGATGTACGGCTACGCCGGCGCGGCCTCGGCGGCGACGCAGTTGACACCGTTTGATGAAGCACCGCAAACCACCAACCCGTCCGGCACCGCGGCTCAGGGCGGCGCGGTCAGCCAAGCCAACGGAACCGGCGGTTTGGGCCAAACCCTGTCGCAGGTACCGAATGCGTTGCAGTCGTTGGCATCACCGGCGCAGGCGGCGTCTCCGGCGGATGCGATCGGTGACATTTTGAGTGATCCGTTGGTTCAGGCCGTGGGTGAACTGCTGGGGGTGTTGGGCAACGATTACGGGTTTGCGGTCAGTGCCATCGGATTCGTCGGCTGTCTGCCGGGATTCTTCGTCGGCCCGCTGTTGTCGTTGGCTCTTCCGGAGGCGGGGGCGTTGCCGGCGGCGTTTGCCGCGACGGCCTCGGATGCCACGGGTGCTGGGTTGGGTGCGGATCTGGCGGCGTCGCTGGGTTCCGGCGCGGGTGCCGGTGTGTCGGCGGGGATGGGAGAGGCCGCCTCGCTGGGTGGGATGTCGGTGCCACCGACGTGGGGCAGCGCGCCGGCGATCCGGCTGGCTTCGGCCGAGATGCCCATCGCCGGCGGCGGCCTGGGAGCCGTCCCCGAGGCTGGTGTGGGCGCCCCGGGCGGGATGTTCGGCGGAATCCCCCCGGTGGGCAGCGTGGTCAACGCGCCACGCAACGGCGAGGGTCGTCTGCGACCCCCCAGCCGGGCCAGGGTGATCCCGGCGATCGCCGCCGCCCCCGGCGCTGCCCACGGCGACGCGCTGGAGCGTGGGCCGCAGGCGAGCCGGCCGGGATCAGAGGATTCTGGCTCGCTCAGCGATCAGGAACGCGCCGAGCTTGATGCCCTGCGCGAGGAGATGGCGGAGTTGGCCATGGAACGTGATGCGGCAGCCCGGTTGATCAGAGAGGCGATTCGATGATGGATTTTGCGGTGTTGCCCCCGGAGGTGAATTCGGGGCGGATGTATGCCGGGGCCGGGGCGGGTCCGTTGCTGGCCGGTGCCGCAGCGTGGGACAGCCTGGCCTCAGAGCTCAGTGCGGCGGCCAGCTCGTATCAGTCGGTGATCACCGATTTGACCGGTGGGGGCTGGCTGGGTCCGTCGGCGACCGCGATGGCCGCCGCGGCGGCGCCGTATGTGGCGTGGATGAACACCACCGCCGGCCAGGCTGAGCAGACCGCGACTCAGGCTAAAGCGGCCGCGGCGGCCTATCAGACGGCGTTCGCCGGGGTGGTGCCCCCACCGGTGATCACCGCGAACCGCACGTTGCTGGCCTCGCTGGTGGCCACCAACATTCTGGGGCAAAACACCCCGGCGATCGCGGCGACGGAGACGCAGTACGCCGAGATGTGGGCCCAAGACGCGGTCGCGATGTACGGCTACGCCGGCGCGGCCTCGGCGGCGACGCAGTTGACACCGTTTGATGAAGCACCGCAAACCACCAACCCGTCCGGCACCGCGGCTCAGGGCGGCGCGGTCAGCCAAGCCAACGGAACCGGCGGTTTGGGCCAAACCCTGTCGCAGGTACCGAATGCGTTGCAGTCGTTGGCATCACCGGCGCAAGCCTCACCCGGGGCAACGGGTAACCCGATCTATGACGATCTGCTCAACCTGTTGACCACCGGCCCGATCGGTGACTTCGTCAACGACAGCAACCTGGCCTTCGGCTACTTCGGGGCCTTCAACGGCGGGATGTATGCCATCTCCGGCGCCGGTTTCGTTGTCTCCCCGTTCATTTCGGCGTCCATGGTGCAAGGTGCCTTGATCGCGCAAGCGGCCATCAACGCCCCCGCTGCCGCGGCCGCCGCGGCCACCGCATCGGATGTCTCCGGCGGTGCGCTCGGGGCGGGCTTGGCCAGTACGAGCGTGTCAGCCGGAGTGGGGGAGGCCGCGACCGTCGGCGGGCTCTCGGTGCCACCGACATGGGGCAGCGCGCCAGCGATCCGGCTGGCCTCAGCCGAGATGCCGCTTGCCGGCGGTCTGGGGGCTGTCCCCGAGGCGGCGCTGGCCGCCCCGGGTTCGTTCGGTGCGCCGGTCATGGGCCCCATCGGCAGCGTGGTCAACGCACCACGCAACGGCGAGGGGCGTCTGCGATCTCCGTCGCGCGCCAAGGTGATCCCGGCCATCGCCGCCGCCCCCGGCGCCCACGAGGACACGCCGGATCAGACTGGGACACAAGACAACAGCGAGCACGACAGTGGCGTCGCGCTCAGCGGACGCGCGGAGCTTCGACGGCTACGCAGACTCCGAGCCGAACTCGCCAAGGAACGCGACGTACTCCAACGCTCGGCGAACATGCTCATCAAAGAAGCACTCCACAAATAACACCCCAGAAAGGAAACACCCATGTCCTTTGTGACCACACAACCCGAGGCCATCTCCTCAGCGGTCGGCACCTTGACCGGCATCGGCTCATCGGTCAACGCCGGCAACGCCTACGCCGCCAGCGCCACCACCGGACTGCCCCCGGCGGCCGCCGACGAAGTCTCGGGCCTGACCGCGGCGCAATTCAACGCACACGCCGCGCTCTACCAAACCATCAGCGCCCAGGCCGCAGCCATTCACGAGCAATTCGTCAACATGCTCGCAACAAGCGCAGGATCTTACGCAGCGACCGAGGCCGCCAACGCCGCCTCAGCCGGCTAACAGCAACGCAGCTCCCCACCGCACACCACCACACCAAGGAGAAGAGATATGCCTACTCGTTTTATGACTGACCCGCACGAGATGCGGGCGATGGCAGGGCGTTTCGACGTGCACGCCCAGACCGTGGAGGACGAGGCCCGCAAGATGTGGACCTCGAGCCAGAACATCGCCGGGGCCGGCTGGTCCGGTACTGCTCAGGCCACCAGCTACGACACGATGGGTCAGATGAACACGGCGTTCCGCAACATCGTGAACATGCTGCACGGTGTGCGCGACGGCTTGATCCGCGACGCGAACAACTACGAAGCCCAAGAGCAGGCCTCGCAGCAGATCCTGTCCAGCTAATCCACCGACACCGAAACTACCTAGGAGAACACTCATGTCGATCAGCTACCAGTTCGGTGACGTGGATGCCCACGGCGCCCTGATCCGCGCCCAGGCCGCCTCCCTGGAGGCCGAGCACCAGAGCATCGTCCGCGATGTGCTGGCCGCCGGTGACTTCTGGGGTGGCTCGGGTTCGGTGGCCTGCCAGGAGTTCATCACCCAGTTGGGCCGCAACTTCCAGGTCATCTACGAACAAGCCAACTCCCACGGCCAAAAAGTCCAGACGGCAGGCAACAACATGTCGTCGACCGACTCCGCCGTCGGATCCAGCTGGGCCTGACACCCGCACCACGCACTGTGGTCCCTACCCGAAACTGGCGGGAGCCGATCGCAGGTCGATGTGCTCGCCCGGGGCGACCCCTTACGCGGTGGCCCCGACCCAATCTTCGGGCGACGCCTAGCCTTTCAGGCCGACGACGTGCAGGGGGGTCCCCGGCAGCGATCGGGCGTCGAGTTCGGCCAGCGGCGTCCTGACCAGCTCGCCGCAAAGCAGCGCGCCGGTGTTGCTGATCAGGGTCCGGCCTTGGGTGTTGATCACCGCCACCGGCGCCGACAGCGAACCAAGGACCGGCAGCAGGGTCCGCTCGACGGCCCGTACCGTGATGTCGGCCCCGCTAACGCCGACGAAAGTGCCGTCGACCGTAATCGGCTGGGTGAACGTCAGCATGTAGTCGTCGCTGCACAGGCTGTCCAGATACGGACCCGCCACATGTCGTGCGCGGGTGTCGCGGGGCACCGCGTACCAGGTCAAAGGCTCGTAATCCTCGAGGTCGGAATCGAGCGGGTCGGGATGGACCTCTAGGCGGCTTGGCCGCCCGTTGCCGTCGCGGACGTACCATTCCAGCCACAGTCTTGCCTCGCGCATGACACCGGCCGCCGCCACGAACCCCACCCCCTGGATGTTCGACCCGGGCGCGGCGAGTACCTCGGCGGCCACCGGCTCGATCTGGGCAAGGCCGTCGCGCGTCGGCCGCGGGCTGTTCTCGAGCTGGGCGCTGACGGCCGACTCGATCCGGTCGGCCGCGCCGAATGCCTCGCTGGCAAGGTCCGCCATGGCTTGCAGGACGCGGTCGAGCTCTGGCTGGGATGCGGTCAAGGGCGTTCCAGGTCGATGCGCAGTTCGGTGAGGCGGGCGGTCGCCGCCCGGACGCGCTGCTCGGCGGCGTGCCGGGCGCGGGCCGCGTCAGCCGCACGGAGGGCGACGACCAGCTCGGTTACCAGCTCGGCGTCGTGGCGAAACGCGTCTTTCAGCTCGAAGGTGAGCCGCAACAGCGTGCCGATCTCGGCCTGCAATTCCACCTCCGCGGCGTAAAGGCGGGGGGACTGGGCGGTGGTGGCGATCAGGAGCCGGAGCCGGGCGTCGGTCTGGCGGCGGGCGCCGACGTCGGCGGCCGCGGCGAACCGCTCGGCCGCGCCACGGATCTGCTCGATTTCGTCGGGTGTGCCTCGCTGGGCCGCACAGGCCGCGGCGGCGCCCGACACCGCAGCGTAGAAGTCGCCTAGGTCCCGCAGGTCCATCAAGCTCAGCGACTGGAGCCGCCGGCGGATGATCGCGCTCGCGCCGCCCGGCGGCAGTGCGATGAAACTGCCGCCACCGCGTCCGCGCCGGGTCTGAAGAAGCCCGTCGTTGCGCAGCGCGGCCAGCGCCTCGCGGACCGTCACGGTGGATACTCCCAGCGACGCCGCGAGGTCGGCTTCGCCGGGCAGCTGCGTTCCGTCCGGGAGCAAACCCAGCGCGATGGCGTCGCGAAGCCGCCTGATCACGAACTCGGCCCGAAACATCGGCTTGAACGGGGCGAAGACCGCCGCTGTCGCGTGCCCGTAATAGTGCCGTGCCAATCGCATCCTTCCCGAGGTTGGACGTCATTCTGCCGCACCGGTTGCGATATAAAAACTAAGGTTATAGATTTTTCCGATGAATAGCCCGGCTACCTGCGCCACGCCGGCAATCTCGCTCCGGAACGTCGGCAAAACCTTCGGGTCCGCCACGGCCGTGGCAGGTGTGGATCTCGACATCTTCGACGGCGAGCTGTTCGCGATGCTCGGACCGTCGGGATCCGGCAAGACGACTGTGCTGCGGATGATCGCCGGGTTCGAACAGCCGACCCACGGCGTCGTCGCCCTCGGTGGCGTCGACGCGACCGGGCTGCCGCCGTTCCGGCGTGACGTCAACACCGTCTTCCAGGACTACGCCCTGTTTCCGCATTTGAGCGTCGCCGAGAACGTCGCCTACGGCCTGAAAGTCAGAAAGGTGGGCAAGGCCGAGCGCGCCACGCGGGTCGCCGAGGCGCTGGAGATGGTCCGGCTCGCCGACCGCGGCCAGCACCAACCACACCAGCTGTCCGGGGGACAGCGGCAACGGGTCGCACTCGCCCGCGCGCTGGTCTGCCGCCCGGCGATCCTGCTGCTCGACGAGCCGCTGGGCGCGCTCGACCTCAAGCTGCGCGAGCAGATGCAGGTGGAACTGAAGGCCATCCAGCGCGAGGTGGGCATCACGTTCGTGTTCGTCACGCACGACCAGGACGAGGCACTCACCCTGTGTGATCGCCTGGCGGTGTTCAACGACGGGCGGATCGAGCAGGTCGGTCCGGCTCGCGAGGTGTACGAGTCGCCCGCCAATCGCTTCGTCGCCGGATTCGTCGGCACCTCCAATGTGCTCTCCGGCGCCGCCGCCGAGCAGTTGCTCGGCCGCAGCGGCACATGGGCGCTACGACCCGAGAAGATCGCGATCGTTCCCGACGGCGCGCCCACCCCCGCCGGGCACGTCACCCGCGCCGGCACGGTCGCCGAAGTCATCTACGCCGGCGCCAGCACCCGGCTGCTGGCCGACGTCGGCCCCGCAACGCTGTCGGTGACCAGCCTCAACGCCGCCGGAACCATCGATTCGGTGCGCCGGGGCGAACCCGTCACGCTGGCCTGGTCGCAGGACGCCTTGCACCCGCTCGCCGGCTGACCGGCCGGGCGCCGTCGAAACGAAGAAGAGGAGTCAGCAGTGAACGTCAGACTGAAAGCCGCCGCTGCGGTCGGCGCCGTCCTGCTGTCCTGGACGTTGGGCGGTTGCTCGTCGAAATCCGCGACGCAGGGGACCGGCGGCACCAAGCCGCCCAGCATCCCGCAGCTGCAAACCCTGGGTAACGGGGAGGGCCAGCTCAACATCGTCGCCTGGGCCGGCTATGCCGAGGACGGCTCGAACAACAAGGCCGACGACTGGGTGCACCCGTTTGCGAACCAGACCGGGTGCCAGGTGAACGTCAAGGTCGCCAACACCTCCGACGAGATGGTGCAGCTGATCCGCACCGGCCAGTACGACGGCGTGTCCGCCTCGGGCGACGCTTCGCTGCGGCTGATCTACGGCGGGGCGGTCGCTCCGGTCAACACCGACCTGGTCCCCAACTACGCGACCGTCTCCTCGTTCCTCAAGCAGCGAGGGTGGAACTCCGTCGGCGGTCAGATGTACGGCATCCCCCACGGCTGGGGCGCCAATCTGCTGATGTACAACGTCGACGTGGTGCGGGACGCGCCCAACACGTGGGCCGCGGTGTTCGACGACGCCGACAAATACAAGGGCAAGGTCACCGCCTACGACTCGCCCATTTACATCGCCGACGCCGCGCTGTACCTGTCGACCACCAAGCCCGAACTGGGCATCAAGGACCCCTACTCGCTGACGCCCACCCAGCTCGACGCCGCGGTCGACCTGCTCAAGAAGCAGCGGGCGGCCGTCGGCGAGTACTGGGCGGACTACACCAAGGAAGTACAGGCGTTCGAGTCGGGCACCTCGGTGATCGGCACGTCCTGGCAGGTCATCGCCAACACCATCGGCGCCGACAACAAGGTCCGGGTGAACACCGTGCTGCCTACCCAAGGCGCCACCGGATGGTCGGACACCTGGATGATCGCGGCGCGGGCCGCGCACCCCAACTGCATGTACAAGTGGATGAACTGGATCTCCTCGCCGGCGGTCAACGCCCAGGTCGCGGAGTATTTCGGCGAAGCACCCGCGCAGACCAAGGCGTGTGACCACACGTCGCAGAAGGATTTCTGCGACGTCTACCACGCCACGGACGAGAAGTTGGCCGCCGCCATCCACTACTGGACCTCGCCGCAGAAGCAGTGCGTCGACGGCAGCGGCGACAACTGCACGCCCTACAGCGAATGGGTCGACAAGTGGCAGCAGATCAAGGGCTGATCCGGCCGCCGCGGTCGGCCGCGGTATCGCTGCGCCGGCTCGGGCCGGCGCTGCTGTTGTTGCCCCCACTCGGCTGGCTGACCGTGGCCTACCTGGCGTCCATGGCGGTGCTGCTGGTCAGCGCGTTTTGGTTGGTGAACGACTTCACCGGAGAGGTCGTGCACGCTTATACGACCGGCAACTTCCAGGCCCTCCTCCGCGACCCGGTCTTCGGGACGGTGACCGTCCGCACCATCCTGGTCGCGCTCGCGGTCACCGCGCTCGACGCCGTGTTGGCCGTCCCGGTCGCATTGTTCATGGCCAAAATCGCGTCGCCGCGGGCCCGCGTCCCGCTCGTCGTCGCCGTGACCACACCGCTATGGGCAAATTACCTGGTGAAGGCCTACGCCTGGCGGGGCCTCCTGGCCCCGTCCGGACTCCTGGACTGGCTCACCGGCGACCAGCTCGCGGGTTACGGGCTGGCGGCCACCATCGTCACGCTGGCCTACCTGTGGTTGCCGTACATGATCCTTCCGGTCTTCACGGCGTTCGCGCGGGTACCGGATTCGTTGTTGGAGGCCAGCGCGGACCTCGGCGCTCGCAGCGGCACCACCCTGCGCCGGGTCGCGGCACCCCTGATCTTCCCCGGTATCGCCGCGGGATCAGTCTTCACGTTCTCGCTGTCGCTGGGCGACTACATCGCCGTGCAGATCGTCGGCGGCAAGGCGCAACTCCTCGGCAACGTGATTTACGGGCAGCTGGTAACCGCCAACAACCAGCCCCTCGCGGCAGCGCTGTGCTACGTCCCTCTGGCTGCCGTGCTGGTCTACCTGTTCGCGCTGCGCGCCACCGGGGCGCTGGAGGAGGACTCGTGACCGTCCTGTCGCCCGGGCTGCGCCGCCTGATAGCCGGCTGGGCCGTCGGGGTGCTGGTGCTGCTCTACCTGCCGCTGGTGTTCGTGGTGATCAACTCGTTCAACCGTTCACGCACCTTCGCCTTCCCGCCCACCGGGTTCACACTGCAGTGGTGGCGGGCGGCCGCGCACAGCGGCGGCGCGTGGCAGGCGCTCGCGGCGAGCCTGCTCGTCGGCGCCTGCGCCGCGGCGATCGCGCTGGTGCTGGGCACCATGGCCGCCTTCGCGCTGCAGCGGCACCGGTTCTTCGGGCGGCACGCCGTGAGCCTGTTGCTGACGATGCCCATCACGCTTCCGGGCATCGTCACGGGCATCGCGCTGGGCACGACGTTCACCTCGGTGCTCGGTGTCCGGCTGAGCCTTGCCACCGTCGTGGTCGCCCACGCCACCTTCTGCATTGTGGTCGTGTTCAACAACGTCCAGGCCCGGCTGCGCCGGCTGGGGTCGAGCCTCGAGGACGCCTCGGCCGACCTGGGCGCCACCGCCTGGCAGACGTTCCGCTGGGTGACGTTCCCGCAGTTGCGGGGCGCGCTGCTGGCGGGCGGGCTGCTGGCCTTCGCGTTGAGCTTCGACGAGATCGTCGTCACCACGTTCACCGCCGGACCCACCAAGACGCTGCCGCTATGGATCTACGACAACCTGTCTCGCCCGAATCAGGCCCCGGTGGTCAACGTGGCTGCGGCGGTGCTGACGCTCGCCGCGGCACTCCCGGTGTGGCTGGCGCAGCGGGCGGGCGGCGATGTCACGGCCGCGCGCTGACCGGTTGAGCTTAGGTTCCGGCTTCCGTTTCCCGCCACGAGAAGGAGTGCAGTGAGTAGCTACCTGGTCACGAACCCGGCGACGGGGGAGGTCGTGGAGACCTACCCCGAGGCCACCGACGAACAGATCGAGCGCGCCCTGGTGGCGGCGGCTTCGGCCGCCTCGTCCTGGGGGCGGGCGACAGCGCCGGCCGACCGCGCGGCGCTGCTGCGCGCTGTCGCCGAGCTGCACCGCGAGCGCCGCGACGACCTCGCCCGCATCATCAACACCGAGATGGGCAAGCCACTGCCCGACGCGCTCGGGGAGGTGGACTTCAGCGCCGACATCTACGACTACTACGCCGAACACGGCGCGACGCTGTTGGCCGACGAACCGGTCGACCTGGGGCCCGACGCCCAGGGCAGCGCCGTGATCAAGCGTGCACCGCTGGGCCCGCTGCTCGGCATCATGCCGTGGAACTTCCCCAGCTACCAGATCGCACGCTTTGCCGGCCCGAACCTGATGGTGGGCAACACGATCGTGCTGAAACATGCGCCGCAGTGCCCGAGTTCGGCCGCCGCGATCGCGCGGATCTTCGACGACGCCGGCTTCCCCGCCGGCTGCTACGTCAACGTCTACGCGACCAACGAACAAGTCGCCGACATGATTGGGGACCCGCGCATCGCCGGCGTCTCGGTGACCGGTTCGGATCGCGCCGGCGCGGCGGTCGCGGAGATCGCCGGCCGCAATCTCAAGAAGGTGGTCCTCGAGCTGGGTGGGTCGGACCCGTTCATCGTGCTCGGCGCGGACGACATCGACGCCGTCGTCGACGCCGCCGTGG
Organism: Mycobacterium paraterrae; assembly: GCF_022430545.2. Classification (NCBI taxonomy): domain Bacteria; kingdom Bacillati; phylum Actinomycetota; class Actinomycetes; order Mycobacteriales; family Mycobacteriaceae; genus Mycobacterium; species Mycobacterium paraterrae. The sequence goes on from NZ_CP092488.2 coordinate 3,442,035, forward strand.
CGGCCCGCTTGGACAACGTCGGCCAGTCGTGCAACGCGGCGAAGCGATTCATCGTGGTCGAGGACCTCTATGACGACTTCCTCGAGCGCTTCACCGCCCGAGTGCTCGCCGCCAGCGGTGACCTGGCGCCGCTCTCCTCGGTGCTGGCCGCCGACCGGCTGGAGGCCCAGATCCGGCAGGCGGTCGACGGCGGGGCACGATTGGCCTCGGCGGGGGAGCGCCGCGGCGCGTTCTTCCCGGCCGGCGTCCTCACCGGCGTCACGGCCGACAGCGAGGCGTACCGGCAGGAGTTGTTCGGGCCGGTGGCCATGGTGTTCCGCGTCAGCGGCGAGGACGAGGCGGTGGCCGTCGCCAATGACACCCCTTACGGCCTGGGGTCGTACATCTTCACCGCCGACCGCGAACAGGCATACCGGGTCGCCGACCGCATCGAGGCGGGAATGGTCTACATCAACGGGGTGATGCTCGACCAGGCCGAAACCCCGTTCGGTGGCGTCAAGCGGTCCGGCTTCGGTCGCGAGCTGGGCCGCTACGGCATGGACGAGTTCGTGAACAAGAAGCTGGTCCGCTCACTCATATGAATGGGTTCCGCTCGCTGTTTGGAACGGTCCGGGGTCGAGCAGGCGACGTCGGATCGTCTGCAACATCGGTCCCTCGGCTTCCTTGGCTGCAGCCGCAGCGACCCACTCCGGGTCGTGGAGGAACGCCGTCCACTTCTGCTGCATTTCGGCGATGTCGTCGAATCGCAACGTGTAGACCAGCTCGTTCAGCGATTCCGGGCCGACCGAGGTGCGGCCGACGTGCACAAGTTCCATGCCGTGCTTGGCGAACAGGGGAATGGTGGCTTCGTTGAAGAGTTCGATCACCGCAGGGAGCCGTCCGGGCACGGCGACGTATTCGCGAACCTCGTAGAGCATCTGCTTAGCTCCTGGCGCCGAGGTGGTCGGGGAATGACAGGAAATCCTGGACGGGCGGCTGGGGTAGCTCGCGCATGTCCCAGCCGTCAAGGCGTTCGGGAACGATCCGATACCAGCGTCGTGCCGCGACAGCGCCTGCGCTGAAGTAGTACTCGAGGTGCGGGTGACCGAGGTGAAAGTACTTTTCTGCCACCAAGTCCAGTAGCAGTTCGATGATCTCGGGATCGGTGACTGCCTTGGCGGTGCCTTCCAGTTGGACAGCGCGGAAGTTCGCGATCTCGTCGCCCTCGTCCACTAGTGCAGACACTCGGCCACCGGCGTCGATGTTTTCGATATGGCGGAAGTCGGGTGTCGTCGTCTGCCCGGGGTCTCCTACGGTCGGATCGAGCGGGATGTGCACGGTGTCGTCGATGACGACGAACCACACCGGTGAGAGGTTGATGGGCTCGCCGGGAAGAGCGGTGGCCAATCGGAGCCGTTGCGCCTTTTCCAGGAAGGCCCAGCGCTTCATGCCGTCGAGAGGGGCGAGCTCTCCTACGGAGATGGGCATGCTGTAGTCCTCACTTTGTCGTTGTCGCTCGAGAGTCGAAGACGCGGGCCCGACGCCGCGCGCCTAGTCCGCGAATGCCGGCAGGACTTCTTTGGCCATGAACTCCATTTGCTTGATCATCGCCTCGCGTGGCATGCCCACCGCTATTAAGCAGGAAAGGTGGTCGACGCCCAGCTTTTCGTAGGTCTTGAACCGCTCGATCATCTTGTCGGGTGTAGTCAGAATGGGGTCGGAGTACTTGTCAGCGAGGTTGTCTGACGAGAATTGTTCGGTCTCAGGCGTGACGCGCCCACCGACGATGTATTTGCGGTCCTTGTCGCCGACGCCGCGTGCGGCGAGGCGGTCCTCCCGGCTCGCCCGGTTACCCTCGTCCTTCACGAATGCGATGTAGAAGTTGTACTCGTTGACGAAATCGTCGAAGTATTCCAGGGCCTCCTCCTCGGTGTGGCCGAGCCACGTATGGCGCAGCGCCATCACCTCACCGCGTGGATGCTCACTCGCCTCGGCGGCGTCGTTGTAACTCTGCAGCAGCGCTTCCAGGTCGCCGTAGGGCTCAAAGCTTCCGTAGTTGGGGGCTGTGATGAGGTTCAAGCCCTCCCGACCCACCTTTTCCGCGCCCTGGACGCTCTGCGAGGCCACCCAAATGTCGGGGTGTGGCTTCGTCAGCGGCTTGGGAACGATTGTCGTGGGCGGGAAGGAGAAGAATTTGCCGTCGTAGCTCACATCGTCCTCGGCCCACAGGCGTCTGATGATGTGCAGCGACTCTTCATAGATCGAACGCGCTTCGGCGGGATCAACCCCGAGGCGGTCCAATTGGTACCGGCTGCCTCCCCGCGCGACGCCGATGCCCATGCGTCCGGGAGCTAGGTGGTCGAGCAGGCTCATCTCCGAGGCGATGAGCAGGGGGTTGTAGTAGGGCAGCACCACTACTCCCGGCAGGATGCGCAGGCGTTTGGTTCGTGCTGCCACGAAGGCGCTGAAGGCCAACGACGACGGGTTGGTGACGTAGTTCTGGAAGAGGTTTTCGTTGATCGAGACGCCCTCGAAGCCGAGGTCTTCCGCGGCGTCGACGACGCTGAGCATGTCGTTGAGGAGTTCTGACCAGGGACGGTTCATGTCAGGGTAGAAGAAGGGTGTGGTAACCCAGATTTTGAGTGCCATGTACGTCTGTCCTTAACCTGTTGTGATGGAAATCTTTCGGCTGCAACGCATTCGCGCAGATATAGGCCGTGGTTCGGGTGTCGTCATGACGCCGCTTGAAGATCGTCGGCGAGGTCTTCGTAGTAGTAGGCCGGTGTCGGCCGCTCGCTGCGCTCGATCAGCTCGGTGAAGTCCCAGACCGTGAGAATTCGTCCGTCGCGGAAAACCGGCTGTAGAACGTTCTTTTCGGCCGGGATCGAGTCTCGCGCGACGGTGCGGTAGTCGCCGTCGACGTATTCCAGTGCCAGGCGTCCTGCCTTGGAGTGCTTGATGGCGCTGCCCTTCGGCCGTTTGGAGATGTCGTGCCAGGTGCCGTTGATCTGCGCCGCGTTCGCTTTATAACCGAAATACTGAGTGTCACGATTCACCTCTTGCAAGAGGCCGCTGCCCATCCCGCACAGCACGTTGTCCGCGGCAAGCCCGCGCCGTTCCAGCTCCGCATAGAGTTCGCGGAACGTGTTCACGTTCAGGCCGTCGCCCTGGATCACGCGGACGTTGGGCGGTAATACCTTGAAGCCCTTGGTATTTGTCGATGATCCTAGGCTTTTCATCAGGTCTTCGACGACGTCGGCCGGGTTGGTTATCGGATCTCCGGAGTCGCAGCGGATACCCACCAAACCGGGGAACGACAAGATGTCGTCGTGCAATTCCTTCCCAATGACGTTGCGCACGCAGTTGTCCTGGTCATAGGTATCCACCAGCAACGCGATAGCGGCGTCCTGAGTGTTGCTCAGCAGTTGCCGGAAGAACTTGGCCTCGCCGTCGGGCCCTGCCGCCGAGACGTTGGAGTGCTCGCACAACAGATTGACTGCGCCCGGGTAGGCGGCGTTGTAGTACTGCGACGCTGCGATATAGGCCGGGACAGTGTCCGACCGGTCGAAGTTGACCATGTGCGCCATACCGCCGAGAGCTGCCGACTCGAACGAGTTGGCGCCTCGCGCACCGAAATCGTGGAGGTAGAGCCTGAGTAGCTCTGGATGATCCGACGTTCGTTCCAGCGAACCGCGCACGAATTGCTTGCATATCCAGCTCGTGGTGCCGACAGTGCTCGGATACCACAGTGCCCGCTGCAACGCGCATTCGATGTAGCTGGGAAGCCATGGATATCGGGGGTCGGTGTTGATCACCTGCAGCAGTACATTGCGCGTCGGCACCACCGATCCTTCAGGAACGGCCTCGATTTCCAAGGGCAGGTAGCCGTCGTATTCGTTGACGATGTCGAGCCAGGCCTCGCGGTTGAATCGCGAGCCGTGGCCACGGACGACGCGTTCTGCTTCCTGGACATCCTCGACCGCGATCGGTCGCGACAGGTACTCCATGAGAAACGCTTGGAGCCCGACGAAAAGCGTTGCGCCATACGGGCCGCCGCGTGCTTCGAGGTATGCCGAAACATACTCGGTCCCATCCGGGTACATCGCGTACATTCCGTTCTTGTTGATGTCTGCGTTGACCGCCATGTTGCGCCAGAGCGAGGATTCACTCATCTGAAAACCTTCCTGAAGGCGATGTGGTCACTTGCTCGGCGAGTAAGGAACTTTGACTGCGTCGATGACGTCGCACCTTCGCTGCCCTGCTGAGCTCCGGTGCCCGATCGAATGGTTTCGATTCTTCATTCGGCTGCCATAGCCATCCGGCAGTCGCATACCCGATCTACCGAGAAATACTAGCCACTCGAAGTGCCCGAGGCCCGGGTAAAAACGTTTCTATCCGGTTAACACTCCTACTGAGGTTACGGCCGCAGCCAGACCCTCAGCGGGCGGCGAGCGAATGCCTGAAGAGGTTGCGAGGATTGGCGGTCATCAGCGATGCTGCCACGCTGGTCGGTACGCCATGCCGCTGCAGTCGAGGCAGGAACAATCGCGGGACGTAGCCGATCCCGTTGCCGCCGTTGCGCGTCCACATGCTCTTTGCAGCCAAGTCATGGCTGAGCAGGATTTGTGCAGCGTGTCCGTCGCGAATCAGTCCCGCAATGGCGCGCGCGGTCTGCTCCGGCGCGGGGGATTGCCCTTCGCCGGCGTAGTAATACGGCATGCCGATCATGTCGAATTCAAGCCACACTCCCCGGCCCGCCACAGCCCGCTGGTACTCGACATCCTCCCCGGAAGGGTCCATGTGGCACAACACGATCGCTTGCGGAGCCACCCCCTCGTCGTTCACCGCTATGTCGAGCACCTCGAATGCTCGTCGCTGCCACCCCGGGAGATGGATGAATAACGGAACTCCGACCTGGCGTTGGGCACGACATGCGGCGCGCAAGCGCGTCTTTTCCCCGTCGGTGAACTTCGGCGAGACTCCGATCTCCCCGATGATGCCGGGCCGCACACCGGTATCGCCGGCTCCGTTCGCGAACTCTGCGACAAGTTCGTCGCACAGATCGTCGGCGGTGGCCAATGCTTTGCTCTCGTCGTGGAAGGGGTGAACGTACCAACCCGACCCCATCACTATGTTGAGTCCGGTTCGTTTCGAAATCTCTTGCAACACGAGGGGATTCCGACCGATATCTGCGTTCGTGCAGTCGACGACCGTCCGCCCGCCGGCGCCGACGAAATTCTGCAGCTCCTCGACCATGGCGTCGGCATCATCTTGACGACAGTTGTCCAAGCAGCAGCGTGGATTGTCGCTCAGGAGCCAACTGATGGAGGCGTCGACCCGAGCGTGGTACAGCGCACGCTCAGCCGCTTCCTCGGGAACCTTCGCAGGTCGGGTCCAATCACTGAAGAGGTGCTCGTGCGTCAACGCCATGCCGAGGTCGTCTGCTGAGACAGGACCCAAGACGGTGGTCACCTGCACCGGGATACCTCCGCACTCGATTAACGTTTCTACCACACGGTACAGAATGCTCGACGTTCGCTAATCAACCATGCCACAAGCTATTCGGGGCGAGCGAGGGCCGCGCCGACGGTAGGCCGGTAGAAACGTTATTCACGTTGCATCCGCGATGTGCACACCTTAAACTGACATACGGTCGAGCGCGCCACTCCGGCTGAGAGGCCCCCGAGGCGGCTGAAGGTCGTTCCCGCGCAACGCAATCGCGGAGTCGCGGCTCAAGCTTGGCGTTCGTCGAGGCCGCCTCGGCCGAAGATCAGCGCCGCCTCGAACAGGACAAGGGGAGGCAATGCACCCGCGACACCCGATCCCGCTGGTGGAAGCAGGGCCGCTGCTCCACGTCTTCGACATGGACGGCACGCTGCTGATGGGCGCCGCAATCGTCGAGCTTTCGCGATACGTCGGGCGACTCGCCGAGGCGACGGACATCGAGGAGGCCTATCTACGGGGCGAGATCGACGACATCTCTTTCTGGAACCGTGCGCTGGCGCTGTGGCACGGGGTGACCGAGGAACAGATCGATCGGGCCTTCGATGCTGCGATGTGGATGCACGGCGTCCGAGACGTCTTCGACGACATCCACGAACGCGGCGAACGCAGCATCGTCATCTCGCAATCGCCGCACTTTTTCGTCAAACGCCTCGAGGGGTGGGGTGCCCACGCCGCCTTCGGCTCGAACATCTGGATCGGTGAGACCGTGACCGCCACGTCGACACTCTTGGCTGAGGACAAGGTCTCAATCACCCGGGAAATTCTTGCCCTGTTGGGCCTCGGCCCCCAGAACTGCGTCGCCTACGGTGACTCCACCTCTGACGTCGCACTGTTCAGTTGGTTGCCGAATACCATCGCGGTCAACGCCAAGGATCCGCTGAATCAATTGGCCGCGAAATCGTATGTGGGCGTTGATTTTCGCGAAGCGTATCGGCTCGGACGTAGTCTGGTGGACGTGCACGGCGCCGAACGTCACGCCCGCCATCCGTAGGCCGTCGCGCCGCGCCCGTCACCGCACGAATGCCCGCGCTGAATCAGCCCGCAGCGTGCAGTGGGGTGCTCGCTTCGGGCTGCAGCAGGCCCTTTGCGTGCAGCAGTCGCACGACGAGGTCAAACTCTTCCGACATCTGGCGTTGGTCGGCAAGGGGAATCAGGGCGACACCGTCGGCTATGCCTAGGACGTAGACGTCGGCGATGAGCCCTGCCAGGCCACTGGCTGTGCCGACGAAGCGCACTGTGTTGGACGCGCAGTCGTTCAGGGTCTCCAGCGCGGCACTCAGGCGCCGGCGAGCGGTTGGCGGGTCGGCATCGATCACAACTTCGATGTCGAGCATGACCGAGGGACCGCACCCGTCGTCAACCGCATCGGCTCGGATTTGCGCGCTGAAGCGCTGTGCTCTCCGGAGATCGGGTGCTTCGATCCGGACGGTCTCGACTCCGCCGGGCGGGGGAGGCGTCAACTCCCGCCATTGGGTGCCGGAGAAGACGCGTGCCATGGAGACGTCATTCCCGCGGCAATGTTGGGCCACAGCCACCCGAATCCCAGGGGCCGTACGTTGTCCACCCACCTGGAACACCGTCCTTTCGACGCGCGCGAACACGATCCCGCCAGCTTTGCTCGAATGAAACATTTCTAGTTCACGAGCTGGATGAAGAATATCTACGGCGATAGCATGCATTAATAATCACGATCTCTTCGATAGAAACGTTACCACTTTCACGGCTATGATCAACTTGAACGCAGCGGCAGCACCGGCAACCGGAGTGACAGACCGCAGCGACATGACGACGAAGGCGAGCGCATGAGGCAGTGTGAGGAACCGACTGTTGACGACGAAAGGCGCCGTTGCAGACCGGATTTTGGTCTCGATGTCGAGTGGGTCGGCGCGTGACCGCGTCGCTGCGAGTTGGCTACGAGAAGCAGTTGATGCTTTTCTCGGGACGCGCCAACCCGGGTTTGGCTCTCGACATCGCCGCTCAGCTCGGTGTCGAACTCGGCTCGGTCACCCTCAAGACGTTTTCCAACGACGAGGTCTACTGCCGTTTCGACGAGTCGATCCGGGGCGCCGATGTCTTTCTGGTGCAGCCGATGTGCGGGAATCCACAGGCGGGAATCAACGCGAACGACGCGCTTCTGGAGCTGCTTGTGATGATTGATGCAGCAGTCGGTGCGAGTGCTCATCGCGTGGTCGCCGTGACGCCCTGGTACGGCTACTCCCGGCAAGACAAGAAGTCTGCCCCGCGCGAGCCGATTTCGGCGCGCATGGTGGCCCGCACACTGGAGGCGGTCGGTGCGGATCGCGTGCTGGCCATGGATTTGCACGCCGGCCAGCTACAGGGCTTTTTCGGCATACCGGTCGATCACATGACCGCGCTGATGATGTTGGCCGACCACTTCATCGGCCTCGACGACGATCTGGTTGTCGTCGCGCCCGACGCGGGCAGGGTGAAGTTGAACAAACAGTTCGCCACGCGCGTCGGTGCCGATCTCGCGATCCTCGACAAAGAGCGACCCCGTCAACAGGTGGCGGAAATCGTGCACGTCATCGGCGACGTGCGCGACAAGACTGCGATTATCGTCGACGACATCGTCGACACCGCGGGGACACTACGCGCGGCAGGCGAGGCCGTCCAGAAAGCCGGCGCACGAAAGGTTTTCGCTGCGGTCACCCATCCCGTACTCAGCGGTCGGGCCTACGAAACCCTGGCCGGATCGCCCTTCGAGCGGATCGTTGTCACCGACAGCATTCCACTGCGCGGTGGCGCTCCGGCGACGATCGAGGTGGTGTCGTGCGCTCCATTGCTGGCCGATTCCATCCGCCGGATCTTCACCGATCGTTCCGTCAGCGAGGTGTTCGGCGGCAACAATCACCTCTTCTAAGTGGCTGCGTGGTCGAGCGTCGTCGTGCCACCGGGCTGCTGAGGTGACCCGGACGCAGTCCTGTGCGCAGTGCCTGTGCCGCCGTTAGGGACGCAATGCGATCAGGGCGTCGCTGTAGGACGCGTCGTCGCCGGTGTGACGCCATCCAGAAGGCAACTGCGGCGCCGTCGTCACGAAGCTCGTCGAGTCGACTCCCGTTGCCTTCACGGCATACTGATAGCCGGCTGGCGCCCAGAAGTGATCGCCCGGTTCGAGCGTGTAGTCCAATTCCAGCCCGTCGGCGTCGGTGGCCACGACACGGATCTTTCCGCTGAGGCAGCAGAACGCCTCATCCCAGCTCGTCGCCTGCCAGACCACGTCTTCTGCATCCCCGGCGTGAAATGCGATGCCCTGGCTGTAGTAACGCGAACCTTCGCGCTCACGGGAGATGAACGCCCCCATCTCGACACCCTTGCTGAACGCGATGCGAGGCATGGCCGCAATCTCGTCGGGATGGAACAGACGTGGGAAGCGAATCTCGTGTTTTGGCATCGACGCCCGGATAAGCGCCCCGGCCTTGCGCTTTGCCTCTGTGTAACCGGACATCTCGTTCCTTCCCAGCGCGCGTGAGCGCTAATCCGTTGCCCGCAAAGGCAATTGCTTCAGGCCAGCTGTAATGCCTTACTGCACAACACCGTTGAGCGATTTGTAACCCCAAAGTCATATCATAAACGATTCTATAACCCGGGTGTCAGCATCCGATGGAGTTCAACAGCAGCGGCGCAAGGTCGGGTTCGCCCGCTAGGGCGATGCGCGTTCGCGACTCGGCGCCGTCCTCGTCGAGCATCGACACGACGGTCCTGCCGAGGTCGGGAGTATCGCCGGTGATCACGCTCAGCCGGCATGGTCGTACGTCGGTGAGCTTCACCGCGTCGATCGCCAACGCGACGGCAAGCGGATCGTGCAGCGGGCATTCCCCTCCGCCGTACTTGGGACGGCACGCATTCAGATAGAACTCGACCATCTCGGCAACCCGCTGCGTCAGGGGATCCGTGGAGGCGGCCAGTCGCTGGTTGTCGGCCGTGCTGAACATGTGCTGTGTCGTGATGTCCAGCGGTACCAGAAGCAGATCCCGCCAAGGTACGGAAAACACGTGCTCGGCCGCGTACGGATCGGCGTAGATGTTCGCCTCGGCGTGTGGAGTTACGTTGCCGGCCGCCTGGTAGGCGCCGCCCATGATCGTGATGTTGCCAACCAGATGCGGCAGCGACGGCTCGCGCGTGATCGCCGCCGCGATGTTGGTGAGGGGCCCCAACGCGATGATTCGAAGCCGGGTCCCATAGCGGTGTGCAAGGTCGACGAGCCGGTCGCTGGATGACAGATCGTCGAAGACCGCCTCGGAGCGGGCCAGCTCGACGCCACCGAACCCGTCGACGCCGTGTATCACCGCGGCTCCTCCCCAGAATTCGCCGATCATGGGATGGTGACCGCCGAGCGAGATCGGGATGTCTGTGCGCCCCGCAAGGGCCAAGAATCGGGCGGTGTTTTCAGCCCCCACAGCGACCTCGACGTTTCCCTGGACAACGCCGATGGACACCACCTCGACCCCGGTCTGTAAGAGGTAGAGCAGGGCTAGCGCATCGTCGATTCCGGGGTCGCAGTCGACGTAGTAGACGTAGTCGCCATCCATTAGCGGCTGGCCTTTCCGGCGGCAACGCGCCAATAGGGCAGTGCGCCAACACAAACACCGCGGTCGGGCCGGGACGTGCTCGGCGCCGACGGCTCCGATGGGTCCACGGATACGTCGAAGACCTGAGCGTTCCTCGCCGGCTGACAATAACGTTTCTACCACAGGCCCGAAGATCGTTCTCGTCGTCGCGCGGGTCCGACCTTAACCCCACGACTCGGGGCCGCGCACTCCTCGTCGGACGCGAACTGTGCAACCCGTTAATCGGCGATATATGCATGTGAGCGAGCCAATACGGTGTTACGTAAACGTGTTGTTACAGATCTCGTGTTTCCGCGCGACATTGTTCCGGCTGAGTTGCCTGGTTGTCGACGCCGGCGATGCGACAGCGGAACCCGCGACTGATTTGGCCAGAAAATAGAAACGTTATTCGCGTTGCGGGTCGCCCCGGCGGAACTTAAGCTTTCGAGTCAGTCATCGCTCACTCCATCGGGCCCTGCGCACTGCCAGATGCGCTCTGGCACACGACCAGGACAGGAACCCAACACATGGCGCAGCAACGCTACTCGGGAAACATCATCACCAACGTAGACACCTACAAGAATGCGCACAGCCAGATGTATCCCGAAGGCACCGAATATGTTTCGAGCTACATCGAGTCCCGGGGCGGCATGTATCCGTCGATCTTGTTCACCGGCCTGCAGCCTTTCCTGCGTGAGTACCTCATGCACCCCTTCACGATCGAGGACATTCACGAAGCTCACGACGTGCACGTGTCCATGGGAGTCCCGTTCCAGCGTCAAATCTGGATCGACCTACTCAACGACCATGGCGGCCACCTGCCATTGGAAATCGAGGCAGTGCCCGAAGGCACTGTCGTGCCAACGCGCAACGTACTCGTCCAGGTCGTCAACACCGACCCTAAGTATCCCTGGGTCACCGGGTTCGTCGAAACCGCGCTGCTCCGTGCCGTCTGGTACCCGTCCACCGTCGCCACCACCAGTTGGATTGCGAAACAACACATTCGAGGCTTCCTGGAGAAGACGTCGGACCACCCCGAGATGATCCGGCTCTACCTCCACGACTACGGCGCGCGCGGTGTCAGCTCGTTCGAGTCCGCAGCACTAGGCGGAGTCGCGCACCTCATCAATTTCGACCAGACTGACAACGTCCCCGGGTATTTGGGATCGCGTCGCTGGTACAACGGACCCGCGCCGAGTGGCGCCGCGGTGTTCCAAGAACACGCCACTGTCGCGGCGGCCGGCCGCGAGAACGAGGCCAACTCGTTCAGGCGTTTGCTGAACTTCCCTGGTGCCGCGGCCGTCGGGCTCCTCGTCGACACCTACGACCATGACAATGCCGTGAAGAACATCCTTGGCAAGGAACTGAACTCGGAGGTTCGCGGCTTCGAAGGACTTGTGATCGTTCGCTGCGATTCCGGTGACGCAGTCCTCACCCCAGTGGAAACGGTCGAAAGTCTCATGGCGAGCTTCGGTTACGAGACCAACGGCAAAGGCTACCGTGTGCTGCCACCGTTCATCCGGGTGGTCCAAGGCGACGGCCTCACACTGGACAGCTACCTCGCTATCTACGCCGAGCTCGAAGCGCGTGGCCTGGCCGCCGACAACGTGCTGTGTGGGATGGGCGGTGGACTGTTGCAGAAGCCGGACCGCGACTCGATGAACTTCGGTATGAAGGCCAGCGCGGTACGCATCAGAGGTGAGTGGCGCGATGTCTTCAAGTCGCCGAAGGGAAGCGCGATGAAGCGCTCGAAGGCCGGGCGGCTCGCGCTCTGCAAACTGGACGGGGACTACCGCACGGTACGGCGCGAGGAGATCCCTGCCGAGGAAAATCTGCTGACCCCGGTGTTCCGCGACGGAAAGCTGCTTCGCGAATGGAGCATGAGCGACCTGATCCGGCGAAGCGAAATGCCAACTCCGTCGAGCTATTACGCACCTGAGGCCCGGCAAGCCAATGACGCGACACCAGTGGCGTTGACTGGATAACGTCCCGAGGTGGGCGTGCTCATCGGCCTGCCAAGCTTCCATCGCCTAGGGTAATGGAATCGATTCCAGTTTGTTACGCCTCCTATTCGCACACATTGCCTTCCGATGACGCGGGTGGAGTGCGCGCGAGATATGCGTGAGCGCAGCTAATTAGGTAAAGAACCGGTTAATCCTGCTGGGAAACCTGCAGCTCATTTGCGTTGTCGAATCGCTGCACTCCGATTGACAGGGCCAATAGAAACGTTACTATTTTGTCAGTGCGATGCGACGGTCGCAGCAGTGCGTCGTTGGCCGAGCCGGGATTCAAAATGTTGGAGCCTCGTCTCATTCGCTCACACCGAGAACAGGAGCACTGATGTCGCGCAGTAGCTACGCCAACATCATCATCAACACCGACAACTACAAGCATTGCCACTACCCGCTGTACCCGAAGGGCACGGAGTACGTCTCGAGCTATATCGAGGCGCGCGGCGGAGAGTTCCCCGTGACGATGTTCGTTGGGCTGCAGGCATTTCTGCGCGAGTACCTGATGAAGCCGATCACCATCGACGACGTCGACCAGGCCGAGTACTACATGCGTGAACAAGGCATGCACTTCAATCGCGACAACTGGATGGGCATTGTCAACGACCACGACGGGTTCCTCCCGGTGGAGATCGAGGCGGTACCGGAAGGCTTGGTACTGCCCATCCGTAACGTCTTGGTCCAGATCATCAACACCGATCCCAAATACTATTGGGTGACAAGCTTTTTCGAGACGGCGCTATTGCGCGCCGTCTGGTACCCAACCACCGTGGGAACCATCAGCTGGCTGGCCAAGCAGGTGATCAAGGAGGCGCTCGACCGTACGTCTGACCATCCAGAGTTGCTGCGTCACTGCCTACACGATTATGGCGCGCGTGGTGTCAGCTCACAGGAATCGGCTGCTCTGGGCGGGCTGGCGCACTTGGTCAACTTCTCACAAAGCGATACCGTCCCCGGCATCATTGCCGCCAAGGAGTTCTATAACGCTGTGGCGCCGTCGAATTCGGGACCCAACTCTGAACACGCCGGCTTTTGCGCGTGGGGCCGCGAGAACGAGGCAGCCGCCATGCGCAACATGCTGGAGGTACACGCCAAGCATGGGATGGCCCTGTTGCTCACCGATACCTACGACCACGAGAACGCCGTCAAGAACATCATCTGCGGTGAGCTCCGCGATGTCGTGAGCAACTTCCCCGGTCTGGTCGGGGTGCGTCCCGATTCCGGCGACGTGGTGCAGGTGACGGCTGATACCACCCAGTGGTTGATCGACGGTTTCGGCAGCACCACGAACAGTAAGGGCTTCAAGGTGCTGCCCGATTTCGTCCGGGTTGTCCAGGGCGACGGGGTAACTCGCGAAAGCCTGCCCTTGGTCTACGCGGAGTTGGAACGCCGCGGCTTCTCCGCCGAGAACGCGGTCTTCGGCATGGGTGGCGGGTTGTTGCAGCATTGCAATCGCGACACCAGTGCCTTCGGTCAGAAGGCTAGCGCCGTGTGCGTCAACGGTGAGTGGCGCGATATCAATAAGCAGCCAACCGGAGACGCAGTCAAGGCTTCGAAGCGGGGCCGCCTCGCTCTGCGGTACGCCGACGGCGACTACCAAACGGTGCGCCGCGAATCGATCGCGCCCGGCGACAACGTGCTGCAGCCGGTGTTCCGCAACGGCAAGTTGCTGAAGAAGTGGGACTTCAGCGAGCTGATCGAACGCAGTGAGCGAGAGGTACCGCAAAGTTACTACGCGGATGCCGTTGCACCGCTGCGTTCTGCACCGCACGCGTTGGCCGACGCGTCCTGACGGCGTGCTCGCGGAACGCGTTGTCGCATCACAGCTTTGAGATGTCGATGACGAAGCGGTAGCGCACGTCGCTGGCGAGCACGCGCTCATAGGCCATGTTGATGCAATCGGGCTCGATGAGTTCGATGTCGGGCGTCACGTCGTGTTCGGCGCAGAAGTCCAGCATTTCCTGGGTTTCGCCGATGCTGCCGACTTGCGAGCCGGACAAACTGCGTCTCCCCGCCAGCAGCACTCCGGCAGGTACCTCCAACGGATGCGCCGGGATTCCGAGTTCGACGAGTGTGCCGTCGACATCGAGCAGATCCAGGTAGGCGCCGAGGTCGAGGTTGGCCGACACGGTGTTGACGATCAGGTCGAAGCTGCCACGCAACGTGCGGAAGGTGTCCGGGTCCGCGGTCGCGTAATACCGGTCGGCGCCCAGTCGCAACCCGTCCTCCATCTTCTTCAATGTTTGGGAAAGCACCGTCACCTCGGCGCCCATTGCCGCCGCAAGCTTGACCCCCATATGACCCAAACCGCCCAAGCCCACGACCGCAAGACGGGTGCCGCTTCCGACGTGCCAGTGTCGCAGCGGCGAGAAAAGCGTGATGCCCGCGCACATCAACGGCGCGGCCTTGTCCAGCGCCAGTGAGTCGGGAATGCGCACCACGTAGTTTTCGTCGATCACTATCGATTCGCTGTAACCACCCTGCGTCGGCTGCCCATCTCGGCCGATGGAATTGATCGTCGGGGTCAGCCCGATCGTGCAGTACTGCTCCAGACCATTCCGGCAGCTGCGGCATTCACGGCAGGAGTCTGCGATGAGACCCACGCCGACTCTGTCGCCTTTCTTGTACTTCGTCACCCGGGCGCCGACCTCGGCGACGACGCCGGCGATTTCGTGGCCGGGAACCATCGGGTAGTTCGTCGGCCCCCATTCGGCCCGAGCGACATGAATGTCGGAGTGGCAGATACCCGCAAACCTGATGTCGATCGCGACGTCGTGCGGACCGGGGTCGCGGCGGCTGATCGTCGTCTTGCAGAGCGGTTCGGTTGCCGAGAGGGCGGCATATGCGGAGACGATGTTCATAAAGAGTCCTCGATCTCGGTCGTTCCGGGTCGGCAAGGAGCGGCTGGACGCGTTGGCAATTGCCAGAAACGATTATATTCGCGACCTTCCCCGATGTCTCTGCGGGATCACCCTAGGCCCCGCGTCGTAGTGCCTTCCCCTCAGTTGCAAGAAGTCTTAAATCGTTCGCTGTCAATCGGTTCGGGAGCATTGATGGGGCTGAGGACGTGATAGCACCGTGGACGCCGGATAGTCGGCGTGTCAGAGACTCCCAGGGTTGGTTGGAACGGATTACCATTCGGATACGTCGATGGCCTGGCCGCGAAGCGTGCGGTATTGGCGCAGGTGACCTCGGTCCGATACTGCCGAAGCCGTAGATCGTCGCTTGACCGTGCATGGCAGGCTCGAATAGGATAGAAACGATACTAGCGCAGCCGTGGAGTGGGCTGCATGCGTCACGTGGGGAGGGCCGGTTCGTCAGGTAGTCGAATCCCGCGCCCGGCATCACCGCAACCGTGCAGCGCCAGTGCAAGCCTCGCCCGATTGGTGTTCGAGGGCATCCGATACCACGGCAGCACTGTTCCCGCTGTTCTCATAGCAACCTCGACACCTGGAGACTGGATGAGCAAAAAGGGATTTGGCCAGCTAAGTGCATTGGTGGTCGGGGAGTCGTGGATCAAACACACCACTCACATGAAGGGATTCGACCACTTCCACTCCACGGAGTACGAAGAAGGCGCGGGCGAATTCCTCGAAGCTGTCTCCAGCGGTGGCATTGACGTGACGTACATACGCGGCCACGAAGTCTCGAGTCGATTCCCGACGAGCCTTGAGCGCCTTGAGGATTACGACGTCGTGGTGATCAGCGATGTAGGCGCCAACACGTTTCTGCTGACCGACGACACGTTTCTCCGGTCGAAGCCGACCGTCAACCGACTGTCGTTGATCGCCGACTACGTCCAGCGCGGCGGGGGATTGCTGATGGTCGGCGGCTACCTTTCGTTCACGGGCATCGACGGTCGGGCGCGCTACGGTATGAGCCCACTGGCCGACGTCTTGCCGGTCGAGCTCTTGGCTTTCGACGACAGGATCGAGGTCCCCGAAGGTGCCGTTGCGGAATTCGACGTGCCGGACCACGATGCACTCGGCGAAACGCCGCCCAGGTGGCCGGCATTGCTCGGCTACAACCGGGTAGTTGCCAAACCTGACGCTCAGGTCATCGCGCGCTATCGAGATGATCCCTTGCTGGTCGTGGGAACCCATGGCGCCGGTAGAGTTTCTGCTTTCACTTCTGATCTAGCTCCGCATTGGGCCCCTCCGGAGTTTCTCGACTGGGAGCACTACCAGGCTTTGTGGGTCTCGTTGCTGACGTGGACCAGCGGTCGATACGAAGCAGGGCGCGGCTCGGTCAAGACGGCCTGACAAACGAGTAGGATGCACCGCCAGATGAATACCGCTCGACGCCCTACCATGAAAGACGTTGCGCGCCATGCAGGCGTGTCGCTGAGCACTGTCAGCTATGTGCTCAACGACAGCGGCCCGGTGGCACCGAGCCGCAGGACACGAGTCCTGGATGCCGTCCGGGTGCTCAACTACGCACCCAACGAAGCGGCACGCGGGCTGAAGAAGCGGTCCTCCCCCAACATCGGGCTCGTCATTCCCGAGCTGTCCAATCAGTTCTTCGCGCTACTTGTCGAAGGCGTCGAGCAAGTCGTTTCCGCCAACGGCGGGCTGGTGGTTCTGTGCGCGCCCGAGGCGACAGCTGACGATGAGTCCATCAATGGACGGCTGCTGCGTAGTCAGCGCCTCAACGGGATCGTCTACCTGGCAGGGTCTCGCACGTCGTCGAGCTCGATCGTCGAGCTGACCCGTCAAGGTCCGGTCGTTCTCGTGGATGAGTTCGTGCCCGGCTTCGACGATCTGCCCGCCATCGTGTCCGACAACCGCCGCGGCGCCCGGGAGGTCGCCCAGTGCGTCACCGACGCCGGGCACCGCAACCTGGCCATCATCGCCGGTCCGGAATCGCTGTGGACGACGCAGCAGCGGCTCTCGGGATACCGCGAGGCGCTGGCGGCCGTCGGGGTGAATCCGGATGCTGTGCCGGTCTTTTGGGGGGATTATCGCCAGCAATCCGGATGGGAGTTGGGCAAGACCGCACTGAGCGTGCCGGCATCTGAACGACCGACGGCACTGTTGTGCGCCAACGACCTGATGGCGGTCGGCGTACTCGAATACTGCCGATCCGTGGGTATCTCCGTGCCCTCGGAGGTCAGCGTTGTCGGGTTCGACGACATTCCGTTCGTCTCCTTGCTGACCCCCAGACTGACGACCGTCCGCCAGCCTGCCCGCGACATGGGACGTCAAGCGGCGACCCTGCTCTTCGATCTGATGGCGGGCAACGGCGCGAGTCCACTTCCCGAGTTGTTGCCAGCCGAGCTGATGGTGCGCGACTCGGTCGCGCCGCCACCTCGGTAGGGCAGCGGCATGCACGAAACAACCTGTCGGCCAACGGTCTACGTCGTCGGTGCGATCAACATCGACATAGTGATCAAGACCAGTCGGTTTCCGAGTCCGGGCGAGACCGTCGTGGGTGATCGCGCCGAGCACCACGGTGGCGGTAAGGGGGCCAACGCCGCCGTAGCAGCAGCTCGAGCCGGTGCCAACGTGGTGCTCATCGGCGCCGTCGGAGTTGATGCGAACGGCGAACTCGCGCTGGCAGACCTCAACTCCTGCAACGTCGACACTCGACGGGTGCGACGGTGCGACGGCGCCAGCACCGGTCTGGCGATGATCGTCGTCGACGACGCGGGCGAGAACCAGATCACCGTAGGAGTGGGAGCCAACGCGGAAGTCGCCGGCGACACCGTTGCGCAGATCCTGCAAGGCGAGCTTCGCCCGAACGACTGCGTGCTCGTCAGTACCGAGATACCCGGCGACGCGGTCCTGGCCGCAGTCGAGCACGCCGAATCGGTCGGCGCGACCTGTGTTCTCAACCCCGCGCCGCCGGTCGACGAAGTGCTCGACGCGTTCGCCTACAAGCCGATCCTCACTCCGAACGCAGGGGAGTGCCGCCAGCTCGCCATGCGAATCGGCCTATCGGCCAGGGACATTCGTACCGCAGCTACCGAACTATGCGAGTACACCGGAGCGCCGGTCGTTGTGACGATGGGCGGAGAAGGTGTACTTCTATGCGAACCGGGAAAATCGCCGGTGCATATTGAACCCCTTGACGTATCCGTCGTCGATACAACGGGCGCAGGCGACAGTTTCAACGGCGTGTTCGCCGCGAGGCTGGCAGACGGCGATGCCATCGATGCCGCTGCCTCGGCGGCTAATCGCGCGGCCGCGAAATCCGTCGAAGTCTTCGGTGCGCGTGGGCTCTTGCGAACTAGCTGATCCCCTGTCCCCGCCACTAGTGCAAACGGCCCCCGGAGATCACTCCGGGGGCCGTTTTTCATGCGTGGAGGGCCTGAAACTGAGCGACGCGGAGGAGGGGGTTCCGCACGGTATTTGGGGAGTTTTCCCCATGCGCGCCGATCACTGGAGCAGCGACGATTCTCAGCATTAGCTCAGACGAACGCGACCCAAGGAGACTCTCGTGACCACCACTACGCGGCGCATCAGACACATGGCAGCACTCGGCGCCGCCGCCGCCGGACTGGTGCTCTATCCCCTGAGCGGACTCGTGATGGCGCCGGCCGTACACGCGGATCCCTATACCGACATCGTCAATAACCTCGACGTGGTCTACGCCGCCGGCAACGAACTTTTCACCCTGGGCGGCCAATACCTGGCGCTGGGCGAACCGACGTACGCGCTCGATGCATATCTCGCGGGCGTCGACAACACCTTGATCGCGCCGCTGGAAAACTTGTACATCGACGGGCTTGATGTACTGACCAACACTCCGGTGGCGAATCCGTTCGACATCGAGGCGGTCACTGTGCCCGCCGACTTCGCAGGGGGACTGGCCGAGGCGCAGGGGTACTACGACATCGCCCAGACCGACTTCACTCATGCGGCGAACCTCCTCACCATCGGCGACTTTCCGCTCGCTGAGCAGTGGGAGGTCTTGGGAAACAACGCGCTCTGGGTCGAGGCGCCCAACGCACTCCTCCTGAGCTTATTCGGGGCCTGACTAGCAGAAGCGAAAACACTTGCCATTTAACCGCGTTCGGCGCAGCCATGACGCGCAGTACGTGATTTGGCGACTGATTATGCTCGCCGACGCCGCTTGGCGAGACGGATCGCGGCGTTCGCCGCGCCACCCGCCAGAGCGGGCAGGCCGGCGTAGGTGCGCCGGTCCAGCAGCGCCGGCCAGGTGTGACGGGACGTGGGCGGGTCGTTCCCGGCGAGTCGTTCAGCGAGCCACCACAGGCTCATCGGAACCGCGAACGGATACAGCAGCAGGTGCTCGGCGAAGGGGTCGCGGTGATAGCTCACCGCGGTTCCGCCGTCGGTATAGGTCTGCGCCAGCCTGTCCACGTCGGCGACGTCGACGATTTTGTCGTGCACGCCCTGGATGAGGAGCACCGGCATGCTGGGGGTCTTCTGCCCTAGCCGGGTCGCCTGGAAGACATGCCGCAGTTCGGGCAGCGCGAACAATTCCTCGAAGGTCAGGTCGACGAAGTCGGCGATGTCGACCTTGCGGAAGCGCCGAATCGCCTCGCCGGTCGACATCCCTTCGATCTGGGTGAGTAGGGCCTTGCCCTCTTCGGTCGCGTGTTCGTCGACGACCTTTTGCGCCTCCGGGAACACGTGGACCAGTGACGCCACCATCAACGCCGCAAGGCCGGCCCAGGGTGACGCATTCAACCGGCGCGCAACGCTTTCCGGGTCCACCACCGGTGAACCCATCACTGCGCCAACGATATTGAGTTCGGGCGCATACGTTGCGGCGGCTTCGGCGGCCCATCCGCTGGCCAGTCCGCCCCCGGAATAGCCCCACACCGCCATCGATGCGTTGGACGACAGCCCCAGCTCCGAGTGGTTGACGGCGGCGCGTAGACCGTCGAGAACGCGGAACCCCGCCTCGTAGGGCGCGCCCCACATGCCCTCGAGACCCTCGTGGTCCGGGATGCTGACCGCCCATCCCCGCGACAGGGCCGCGGCGACGAACAGAAACTCCGCCTGCACCGAGGCCCCGACCAACTCGGCGCCCTGACGCAGGGCATAGGACGGGAAGCAGCGCGCCGCCACAGCGTCAATGGCGCACTGATACGACAGCAGCGGGCAACTCGCCGGATCGACGCCGCGCGGAACGATCACCGTCGTCACGGCCGCTTCGGGGCGTCCGCGCGACTCGGTACTGCGGTACATCAGCTGCGTCGCCCTGCCCTGCCGGAAACGGCCGAAGAATGCCAGCCGCACCGACCGTGCGCGCAACACCGTCCCCGGGGCCATCTCATCGAGACCTGCAGGAACGGCGTAGAACGGGTCACGCTCAGGCGGTGGAATCCGGGGCCGTCTCGTGAGGGTCGAATGCTTCGTCATGAAGGGTTTTCCGGTGCCTCTGTCTGCAGATTCGAGGTTGCGGTAGCTCAACAAATTTCGACAAGCCTAGCCGAGCGACACGATCGGGCAGTGCGCTGAATCCTTGACACCCGCTTTGCTGAATCGCCAAGATCTCGTCCCATGCGCACCGATCGGTGGGGCGAAGGCACGACGCCGTTCGCCAAGCAGCAGGCGGGCATATGACCTCTCCCGAGAAAATCACCGTCGAGGTGCCACATCTGCGATTCGCGGCGCTGGCCTGGGGACCTGCCGACGGCCGCCTGATGCTGTGCCTGCACGGCTACCCGGACACCGCGTGGACGTGGCGCCAACTCGGCCCGCACTTCGCCCAGCACGGCTTCCGTGTGGTCGCGCCGTTCATGCGCGGATACGCGCCTACCGAACTGGTGCGCGACGGGGACTATGGGGGCGGCGCGTTGATGTCGGATGCGATCGCGTTGCATCAGGCGTTGGGTGGGGGCGTCGACGCCGTACTCATCGGTCATGACTGGGGTGGGTTTACGGCCAACGCCGTTGCCGCATACCCGGATAACCCATTCGAGAAAGTGGTGTCGATGGGCATCCCACTGATCGCGGGGCTGACACCGGGAGCAGGCAACGGCGCTGATGTGGTGCGGGTGCTGCCGCGACAGGCCCGGATGAGTTGGTACGTCTTGTTCCAGCAGCTACCCGGGCTTTCCGAACGCATGCTCGACAGAGTCATTCCTAGGTTGTGGCGCGACTGGTCGCCGCCCGGGTACGACGCCACAGCCGACCTCGCCCACGTCTTCGAGGCGCTGCCCGACCGCGGCCGTCGCACCGCCGCACTGTCGTATTACCGGGCACAGTTCCGGCCGTTGCGACGGGGCAGGCGGAATCGACACCTCGACCGCTATGCCCTGCGGGGAGTGCCGCTGATCCCGATTCTCTTTCTGCACGGCCATATCGACGGTGCGATCGACCCACGACTGGGCGCCCTGGGGGCGTCGGCCTTGCCGGCGGGCAGCCGCCACGAGATCATCCACGGCGCAGGGCATTTCATGCATTTGGATGCCTCCGATGTCGTCCACCGGCTGATCGCCGACTACATCTCGGCGTGATACATAGCCCTGCGTGAATGCCGCGCTGAGGGGGCGCCGAAGCGGAATCGTCTGCGCGGTCGGAGTCAGGGTTGTCGAAGCGTTCGTGCTGACAGGCCGAATCGCGTCGCAATTTTTCGACCCGTGGGGCGCACGCATCATTGGCGTCGAGTTGCCAGGATTGTTGTACGAGAACGTGTTCAGCCCATGTGCATGACGAGTCGACCGTGGATCCGGCGAGGCAGCTAAACCACGAGTTTGAAGGAGACGCTCATGGTGTTCATGAATTTTGATCAGCTGCCGGAGCAGGACGGGACGACGGTCGTCAGTGGCGCACGAATGCCGCGGCCTCTACCGATCGAGATGGTACGGCGCGGCGACCAGCTGATGGTGGCCATCGACCTGCCCGGTGTCGACCCGGATGATGTCGAAGTCACCGTCGAGCGCAACGTCGTCGAGATCGGCGTCCGCCGTCAGGCGCTGCATCGGGCGGGCGACAACGTCATCGTCGACGAGCGGCCGCACGGCGGATTTCGCCGGCGGCTATTTCTCGATGCCGACCTCGAACCCGGCGACATGACCGCTGCCTGCGAGCGCGGCGTCCTCATGCTCACCATCCCGGTATCTCAAGCGAGTACACCCCGAAAAGTGGAGATCAACAGTGCCGACGAACGCCGGCAGGCGCTGCGCACCGGTTCGTCGCAACCACGCGCCGTGAGCACGCGAGAAGGCACAGTCGCGAACGAAAGGACTAAAGCATGGCAACCGCAGTAGGCATTGACCTAGGCACCACCAACTCCGTGATTGCGGCCTGGCAAGGCGGCGAGCCGGTCGTGATCTCCAACGCGGAAGGAGCCCGGACAACACCCTCGGTGGTCGCGTTCACCGAGAGCGGTGAACGGCTGGTGGGCCAGCTGGCGCGCCGGCAATCGATCATGAATCCGAAGGGAACCATCTATTCGGCCAAGCGGTTCATCGGCCGCCGCTTCGACGAAATCTCAGAAGAGGCCAAGGCGGTCAGCTTCGACGTAGCCGAGGGCCCGAATGGCGAAGCGCGCTTTGACATTCGCGGAAAGTTGTATTCGCCCGAGGAGATCAGCGCGCAAGTGCTTCGCAAGCTCGTCGACGACGCGGGCAAGTTCCTCGGTGAGCGGGTTCGCGAAGCGGTCATCACCGTACCCGCGTATTTCAACGACGCTCAGCGCAATGCCACCAAGGACGCGGGCCGGATCGCGGGCCTGGATGTGTTGCGCATCATCAACGAGCCGACGGCTGCCGCGCTGGCCTACGGTCTGGACAAGAAGGGCCACGAGACGGTACTAGTGTTCGACCTCGGCGGCGGCACGTTCGACGTCAGCCTTTTGGACGTCGGTGATGGTGTCGTCGAAGTTCGCGCGACAGCCGGTGATTCCCATCTCGGTGGAGACGACTTCGACCGTAGGCTCGTCGACTTCCTCGCCGACGAGTTCAAGCGCGAGAACAACATCGACTTGCGTTCGGATCCCCAAGCGCTGCAACGTCTCTTCGAAGCCGCAGAGCGGGCGAAGGTCGAACTGTCGTCGGTGGCTCAGACAGCGGTGAATTTGCCGTTCATCACGGCTGACGCAAACGGCCCCAAGCATCTGACGATGACCGTCAACCGATCGAAATTCGACGATCTGACCCACGACCTGGTCGAGCGCACCATGGGGCCGGTTCATTAAGCGATGGCAGACGCCAAAGTCTCGGCGAACGACATCGACGAGGTCATCCTGGTCGGCGGGTCGACTCGTATCCCCGCCGTCCAGGGTCTCGTGCGCCGGCTCACGGGCGGCAAAGATCCGAACATGAGTGTGAACCCCGACGAGGTCGTCGCGATGGGCGCGGCAATCCAGGCCGGGGTGCTCAAAGGTGAGGTGTCGGACGTTTTGTTGCTTGACGTCACACCGCTTTCGCTGGGCGTGGAGACCGCGGGTGGACTGATGACAAAGATCATCGAGCGCAACACGACGATCCCCGCGAGGCGCAGCGAGGTGTTCACCACAGCCGCTGACAACCAACCCGCGGTCGACATCGTCGTCCTGCAGGGCGAGCGCGAACTAGCAGGGGATAACCGGGTTCTCGGCCGGTTCAAGCTGGAGAACATCCGACCCGCACCGCGCGGTGAGCCGCAGGTCGAAGTGGTCTTCGATATCGACGCCAACGGGATCCTGAACGTCACCGCGCGGGACAAGGACACCGGGGCCGAGCAAGGCATCACGATCAGCGAGCAGTCGAACCTCGACCAGAGCGAGGTCGAGCGAATGGTTCGCGAAGCAGAGACGCACCGCCGTGAAGACGAAGAACTGCGTAGAAATGTCGAAGCGCGAAACGAACTCGACTCGGCTGCATATCAAGTCGAGCGCAGGCTCGCCGAACTCGGCGAGGCCGTCGCCCCGCACGACCGCAGCCGAGCGGAAATGCTGATCACCGATGCGCGCCAAGCGGTCAACGAACAGGCACCGCTGAACCGGCTTCAGCAGTTGACATCTGAGCTGCAACAGATGCTGTACGGCTTGCAGCCCTCACCGACCGCTGGGACCAACGGCCAGGAACCGGGAGATGGGCGGGCCGCGCAGCCGGCCGACGATGACGTTGTCGACGCCGAGTTCGACCGGAGCTAGCCGATGGCCAGCCCTGATCATTCGGGCCCCGAAGATACGCGGTCCGGAACGACAAATACTGCGCCGGGACCGAATTCGCCCGAGTCGGATTCCAGCGCCGAGCTGTCGCAACTCGAGGACCGCTGGCGCCGTGCGGTTGCTGATCTGGACAACCTACGCAAGCGCTACACCCGCGAACTAGACCGTGAACGAGCCGCGGAGCGGTCTCGCGTCGCCGGTGCGTGGGTGCCGATCGTCGACGATCTCGAGCGTGCCCTCGCCCACGACGGCGGGCAGCCGAACGCGGTGATCGAGGGCGTCCGAACGATTCTCGACCAGGCGGTGAAGGTACTCGACCAACTCGGCTACGCGCGTGACGACCAGACGGGTGTGCCTTTCAACCCCCAGCGTCATGAAGTCGTTGGCGTGGTCGACGCGCCCGATACCGCACCCGGCATCGTCATGGAGGTACTGCGTGCGGGATACGGGGAGGGCAGCAACCAGCTTCGGCCGGCCGCCGTTGTGGTCAGCCGACGTGAGGAGTGACCTTTAAGTGGCACGCGATTTCTACCAAGCCCTCAGGGTGTCCCGGGATGCCACCCCCGACCAGATTCAGCAGGCATTTCGTTCGTTGGCGCGCAAATTTCACCCCGATGTCAACAAGGATCCGGGCGCTGAGGACAGGTTCAAAGAGATCAACGAGGCTTACCACGTCCTGTCCGACCCGGAGACACGCAAACGGTACGACCGGTTCGGCGACGATTTCCGGCATGTCCCCGACGACTGGGAAGAGCAGGCGCGCGCAGGTGCCGGGATGGGTGGCCAAGGGGGTTTTCGCGGGGCGCCAGGGGGCGGACGGGTCCGTTACAGCACAGGAGGCTTCGGTGCCGGAGCGGGTATCAACATCGAAGATCTCTTCGGCGACATGTTCAGCGGCGGTGGGGGTTTCGGTCCGATCCCGGGTGCTGACCAAGAGGCTGAACTCGAGCTGACCGTCGAGGAGGCCTATCGCGGGGGCAAGCGACAGATCTCACTCGGCGGCCGCAACTACATGGTGAACATCCCGGCCGGCGTGGTCGATGGACAACGTATTCGACTGGCTGGGGAGGGCGGTCGCGGCCGCGGCGACGGTCCGCCAGGCGACCTATACCTGGTTGTCCACATCAAGCCGGACAAACACTTTCGACTCGACGGGCGCGATATCGTCGCGGACCTGCCGCTGTCGCCGTGGGAAGCGGTGCTTGGCGCCACGGTGGCAGTTCGGACGCCGGGTGGCGAGGCGAAAGTGAAGGTGCCCCCCGGCTCGTCCACCGGCAGACGATTGCGGTTGCGCGGGGAGGGAATGCCCAACCCGAAGGGAAAACCAGGCGACCTGTTCGCCGAAATCAAGGTCATGGTGCCGGCCAAACCGACTGCGCGGGAACGGGAACTGTTCGAGCAATTGGCTGTGGACTCCACCTTCGACCCGAGGAGGTCTCGATGACGGCACCCCGTTATGCGTTGGCGCGGCGGCCGGGGTGGTCGGTTGACCACATGGCGCATCGATCTGGCCTGCACCCGGACATGGTCCGCCGACTGGTCGCGCTTGGCCTGCTGCCGTGCACACCGGATGTCCGCGGCGAGCCGTTGTTCGACCCGTCCGCGGTAGCCGTCGTCGCCCGGATCCAACGCCTACGAACCGGTTTGGGCCTCAACTACGCGGCGATCGGGCTGGTTCTCGACCTGCTCGACCGTATCGAGCAACTCGAATCAGCGTCACGCGGAGGAAGGACTTTGCTGTGGACGTCAACCGTCTGACGCAGAAATCGCAGGAGGCCCTGCAGGAAGCGCAGAACATCGCCACCCGAATGGGCCACATAGAGGTCGACGGCGAGCACCTCTTGGCGGCACTGATCGACCAGCCCGAAGGCCTGGTGCCGCGTCTGCTCAGCGCTGCCGACGTCGACGTCGCGGCATTGCGCGCGGATCTTCAGCGAGAACTGGAACGCAGACCCAGGGTCAGCGGTCCGGGCGCGACGCCGGGCCAGGTTTCCGTCACCCGGCGCCTCGCGAGGGTGCTGGAAGCCGCCGAACGGGAAGCCAAGCGGCTCAAGGACGACTACGTCTCCGTCGAACACCTCGTGATAGCACTGGCCGAAGAGGGCACGTCGACGGCGGCAGGGCGAATCCTGGCGAGCCACAATGTGACTCGTGACTCCTTCCTGGCAGCGCTGACAACGGTCCGTGGCAACCAGCGGGTAACCTCCGCGACACCGGAGGGTTCCTACGAGGCCCTGGAGAAGTACGGGCGTGACCTGGTCGCCGAGGCACAGTCAGGCAGGCTCGACCCGGTGATCGGCAGGGATTCCGAAATTCGCCGGGTGATCCAGATCCTGAGTCGCAAGACCAAGAACAATCCGGTGCTGATCGGCGACCCGGGGGTCGGCAAGACGGCCATCGTCGAGGGGCTCGCGCAGCGGATCGTGCGCGGCGACGTCCCGGAAGGTCTGCGGGACAAGACCATCTTCTCTCTGGACATGGGCTCGTTGGTGGCGGGCGCGAAGTACCGCGGCGAATTCGAAGAGCGGTTGCAGGCGGTGCTATCAGAGGTGAAGGCCGGGGAGGGCCGCATCCTGCTGTTCGTCGACGAGTTGCACACCGTGGTCGGCGCAGGGGCGACGGAGGGTTCCCTGGACGCCGGAAACATGCTCAAGCCGATGCTTGCGCGCGGCGAACTGCACATGATCGGTGCGACCACACTCGACGAATACCGCAAGCACATCGAAAACGACGCCGCGCTGGAACGCCGATTTCAAACGGTCGTGGTCGACGAGCCCGACGTCGAGGACACCATCTCCATCCTGCGTGGACTGCGCGAGCGCCTCGAGGTCTTCCACGGCGTCAAGATCCAGGACGTCGCGCTGGTGGCCGCCGCCACGCTGTCGCACCGCTATATCACCGACAGGTTCCTTCCCGATAAGGCGATCGATCTCGTCGACGAAGCATGCGCACGGCTACGGACCGAAATCGATTCGATGCCAGCCGAACTCGACGAGATCACCCGGCGCGTCACCAGGCTGGAGATCGAAGAGGCCGCGTTGTCGAAGGAGGCCGACCCGGCTAGCCAGACTCGGCTGGAAGAACTTCGCAAGGAGCTGGCGGACCTGCGCGCGGAGGCCGATTCGATGCAGGCGCAGTGGGACGCCGAGCGGCAGGCGATCAAGCGCGTTCAGGAACTCCGTGAGCAACTGGAACAGCTACGGCGAGGCGCCGAAGAAGCGGAGCGCAACTACGACCTCAATCGTGCCGCAGAGCTGCGCTACGGCGAAATGCGAGAAGTCGAACGCAAACTCGCGGCCGCCGAGGAGCAGTTGAGGTCCAAGCAGGGCCAACGGCGGCTGCTCCGCGAAGTCGTCACCGAGGACGAGATCGCCGAGATCGTCTCCGCGTGGACCGGCATCCCGGTGTCGCGGCTGCAGGAGGGCGAGCGGGAAAAGCTGCTGCGACTCGACGAGATACTGCACGAACGGGTGATCGGTCAGGACGAGGCGGTGCAGCTGGTCGCCGACGCGGTGATCCGCGCGAGGTCCGGAATACGCGATCCACGGCGGCCGATCGGATCGTTCATCTTCCTCGGGCCCACCGGAGTCGGCAAGACCGAACTCGCCAAAACCCTTGCCGCAGCGCTTTTCGACACCTATTCGGTTGTGCTGTTCGATGAGATCGAGAAGGCACACGCCGATGTGTTCAACACGCTGTTGCAGGTGCTCGACGACGGTCGGCTTACCGATGCGCAGCGCCGGCACGTGGACTTCCGCAACACGGTGGTGATCATGACATCCAACATCGGATCGCATTATCTGTTCGACGGCGTGACCGGCGACGGCGAGATCAAACCTGACGCACGGGAACGCGTGATGGCCGAGCTGCGTGGACATTTCCGCCCCGAGTTTTTGAATCGCGTCGACGACATCGTGTTGTTCACGCCGCTGGCAATCACACAGATCGAACGGATTGTCGAGCTCCAGCTCGAGGACCTGCGGAAGCGATTGGCGGAGCGGCAGGTTCAGCTCGACATCACCGCGGAGGCCGGTCGGATGATTGCCGAGCGCGGCTACGACCCGGTATACGGCGCGCGGCCTCTGCGTCGCTACATCGCGCACGAGGTCGAGACCAAGATCGGGCGTGCGCTGCTGCGGGGCGAGATCCAGTCCGGCGGCGTCATCCGCATCACGGTCGTTGACGGCGACTTGGCGGTCACCTACTCCGAGTCCGCCGTGGCGGCCTGACGAGAGCGCGAATATGCAATCCAACGTCGTGGCATGTCCGAACTGCGGGACACGCAACCGGGTTCCCGCCGTCGCGGACGGCAAGCCGCGCTGCGGCCACTGCCGTCACTGGTTGCCCTGGATTGTCGACGCCGGCGACCAGGATTACGCGGACGTCGTCGAGAAGGCCGCTGTCCCAGTCGTTGTCGACCTCTGGGCCACGTGGTGTGGACCGTGCCGGATGGTGAGTCCCGCCCTGGAGAAACTCGCCGCGGAGCGCGCCGGCCAACTCAAATTGGTCAAGGTCGATGTCGACAAGGCGCCGGCCACCTCGCAACGCTTTTCGGTGCAAGCGGTACCGACGTTGCTGGTTGTCGAACGCGGCGAGATGGTGGCCCGCAAATCGGGAGCCGCATCCGTTGCGGCACTGAGGTCTTGGCTGGATCAGGCCCTGACCGGACACAGTACGAAGGAGGGATGACCATGACGTCGATCGGTTTCGACCCGGACGTTGAAGCGATTCGGCAGGTTGAGCCGCGCTCGAACGGGTGCGAGGAATGTCTTCGGCTCGGGACGCCGTGGGTGCACCTACGACTGTGTCTCACGTGCGGACATGTCGGTTGTTGCGATTCGTCGCCGATGCGTCACGCACGGGGACATGCGCACACCATCGGCCATCCCATCGTGGCTGCCATGGAGGCGGATTGGCGCTGGTGCTATGTCCACGAGAACTATGTCTGAGGCGGCGTTGCAAGAAACGCCGGATGTCTTCGGGGCCTATCCGCGGCTGAACGACGTTCAGATCTCCACTCTTGAAGCCGGTGGGCAAAAGCGTTCGGTCGGTGTCGGAGACATCCTGGTTCGCGAGGGCGAGCCCTCCGGTCGTTTTTACGCCATCCTGTCCGGGAAGGTCGCCGTCACAGTCTCGGATCCACTGGGTGAACGACGGACTATCGGGGTCCATGGTCCGCGACGGTTTCTCGGCGAAGTCGGTGACCTCGACGGAGAGGCCGCGTTCTACACCGCGCAGGTGGCGCAGGCGGGTGAGGTCCTTGTCGTCGCCGCACAGTCGTTGCGCAGCCTGGTCGCCGAGGACCCGATGCTCAGTGATGTCATCCTGCGGGCCTTCCTGCTCCGACGTACCTTGCTCATCGAAGAGGGCACCGGATTTTGGATCGTCGGATCGTGCTATTCACCGGACACCACGAGGCTGCGGGAGTTCGTGGCCCGAAACAGGCTGCCGCATCGATGGCTCGATCTTGAGCGTGACAAGCAGGCTGAATCGCTATTAGGGCGGTTCGGGGTGGCGCCGCAAGACACCCCCGTGGTGATCTGGGGTGACGAGGTCCTTCGCAACCCGCCCAATAGCGAACTGGCCCGGCGGATGGGCCTGCCGGTTTCCGACGTCAGCCACGACGAACGCGACATCGTCGTCGTCGGTGCCGGTCCTGCCGGCCTGGCCGCGGCGGTGTACGGATCGTCGGACGGGCTCAGTACCGCCGCGGCTGAAGCGATCGCCGCTGGGGGACAGGCCGGCACGTCGTCGCGGATCGAGAATTATCTCGGCTTCCCCAGCGGGCTTTCCGGCGCCGAACTGGCCGAAAGGGCGTTGATCCAGGCCGACAAGTTCGGTGCGGATCTGATGATCTCGGCCGAGGCGTGCCACCTCGAATCCGACGGCGGTAAGCACCTGGTCTGCTTTGGCGACGAGTCGTCGATCGTCGGCAGGGCCGTCATATTGGCGACGGGAGCCAGATATCGGCGGCTCAGTGTGCCCGGGATCGAGCGATTCGAGGGCAACGGAATCTTTTACGCCGCGACATTCCAGGAGGCGTTACTGTGCGGCGCCGGTCCGGTGGTGATCGTCGGCGGTGGTAACTCCGCCGGGCAGGCCGCCGTGTTCCTGGCGTCTCGGGTCGCTCGCGTGTATCTGCTTATCCGCGCCGGCGACATCGGGAAGGACATGTCGCGCTACCTCGTCGACCAGATACACCAGCAACCCCGGATTACCGTCTGCTTGCACACCGAGGTCCGCGAAATCCACGGGGACAAGCGGGTCGAAACGATTGTCGCGCAGAATAATCACACCGGCGGCGAGCGCCGCATCGATACCACGGCGCTCTTCGTGTTCATCGGTGCTGCGCCCAATACGGCATGGCTACACGGTGCGGTGTCGCTCGATGACTTCGGCTTTATAGCTACCGGTTCCGCAGCGTTGTACTCGGCCAACGGTCGAGCAGGAGTGCGCATTGCTCGCGAACCGATGATGCTCGAAACCAGCCGCCCCGGCATTTTCGCGGCCGGCGACGTTCGCAGCGGCTCTGTCAAGAGAGTGGCATCAGCGGTGGGCGAGGGATCAATAGCCGTCCGCCAGGTCGAGCAATACCTGCTGGCCTAGCGCCGACTGCCGCGGTGTGACCTGCAGCTATCCACCGCCGAAAGATGGACCCAGGAAGCGCTGGACCATAACGCGTTGGGCGGCAGCGTCTTTGACGGGCCAACACCAGAGCGCGAGGAACACCCGAATCAGCCACTGCGCCGCAAGCGGGTCGGCGTTGTCCTCACCCAGCATCTCGGCAGCGAAGCTGCTGACGACCGGCGACGTGGTCAGCCATTCACTACCAGGCCCCAGCTGCGCTGACGGCATCAGTGACACCAAGGGATCTGCCTGGATACGTTGCAGCGCAACGATTGTCGCTGTCACAACGCGCTCGGGGCCGGTGAGACCGTCGATGGCGTCGCGCACGGATCCCAAGATCCGGGTGGCTTGGATCGTCACGACGGCGTCGCGGATGGCGGCCTTGCCGCCCGCGCGGCGATAAATGGTGGCGGGCGAACAGTGGGTTTTCGCGGCCAACGCCTCGATGCTGAAGGCCTCGTAGCCGGCCTCCGCGATCAGATCGGCAGCCGCGGTGTAGAGCTTGTCCGCGGCCGCGCTGTGTCTGTCTTGTCCCAGCAGCCAGTCGTCGCGCGGCATGTGTCGATGGTGCCCTGGGCGGCGACGAAATAAAAGCTTTCTCTCACACTGAGAAACCAAAGACCATTTTTCTCATCGAAGTCCCAGGTCCGCCGTCGTAGTTGATAAGCCGGTCGCCCCGGACGAACATGTCCGCTTTTCAACTTTGTCGGACGATGTTGACCCTGCCTGCGGTGACGCCCAATCTGAAGCGGTGACAGTGCTGTCGGACCCGGACAATTTCTTTGGCACCGAGGCGCTGCAGGACCCGTATCCGCTCTACGAACGCATGCGATCCGCGGCCCCGGTGCACCGGATCGGCGAGTCCGAGTTCTATGCCGTGTGCGGCTGGGACGCGCTGATCGAAGCCGTCGAGCGGGTCGAGGATTTCTCCTCGAATCTGACCGCGACGATGGTCTACGGCGAAGACGGGACCGTGACACCGTTCCCGATGATGGAGGCGGGCAGCCCCGGCCACGCCCTGGCCACCGCAGACGACCCGACACACGCGATACATCGAAAGATCTTGTTGCCGCACTTGTCCGCAAAGCGGGTTCGCGTCATCGAGGAGTTTGCCAACGACGTCGCGCAACGACTGTGGGATGACAACCTCCGTGACGGGCAGATCGAATGGATGAGCGCGATCGCCAACCGCCTCCCGATGATGGTCGTCGCCAAGCTGTTGGGGCTACCCGAAGGCGACGTCGACGATCTCATTCGTCTGGGCTTCGCGACCACGACACTGCTCGACGGTGTCGTCACCCAGGCTCAGTTGCAGGAGGCCGGGGTGGCGGCCTTCGAGTTGGCGAATTACGTCACCCAACATTTCGAAAAGTCAACTGGCACCGAGCAACCCGGACTGATACCAGATATGGCTGCTCGCTACGCCGCGGGCGAAGTGGACCAGACCGTTGCGATGAACATCATGCTGACCTTGTTCAGCGCGGCGGGTGAGTCCACGGCGTCGCTGCTGGGCAGTGCCGCGTGGATCCTGGCTGAGCGCCCGGAAATTCAGGCGCAGCTTCGCGAAAACCCAACCCTGTTGAATGCGTTCGTCGAAGAGGCGTTGCGCTACGAGCCGCCGTTTCGCGGCCACTACCGGCACGTGTGGCGCGATACCACCCTCGGCGGGGTTCCGGTGCCGGCGAACGCTCATCTGCTGCTGATGTGGGGGGCGGCCAACCGTGACCCCGCGCATTTCGAGGCGCCCGACGAATTTCGTCTCGACCGGTCCAGCGCCAAGGGGCACGTGACATTCGGCAAAGGCGCGCACTTCTGCGTCGGTGCGGCACTGGCGCGCCTCGAGGCGCAGATCGTCTTTCGGACCGTGCTCGAGCGCACGACCTGGATCGAAGCCGTCGAGGTCGGGGACTGGTTGCCCAGCATCCTGGTGAGGCGACGCAAGCGCCTCCAGCTCAAGGCCACCTGACGAGGCGGACACCCCGAGGCCCCGATGACTGGCGGAGTACATTCCCGAGCATGTCTGAAGACAGAGTCCAGGTGAAAATTGGCGCCGCCGGCGTCGCGACGGTGACCATGGTGCGCACCGACAAGCACAACGCGCTCGATCAGGCCATGTTCGAGGGGCTGACGAAGGCCGCGGAGCGGTTGGCGGGCGAACAATCCGTGCGTGCGGTCGTGCTGCATGGGGAGGGTAAGAGTTTCTGCTCCGGGTTGGACGTTGCCAGCTTCATGTCCGGTCAGGGCGGCACGGGCGTGCTGCTCCAGCGTGAGGACGGCCGACTGGCCAACTTCGCTCAGCGGGTGGCCTACGACTGGTCTTTGGTGCCGGCGCCGGTGATCGCCGCGATCCACGGCAACTGCTTCGGCGGTGGCCTGCAGATCGCTCTGGGCACCGACATCAGGATCGCCGCACCGGATGCGAAGCTCTCGGTGATGGAGGTCAAGTGGGGCCTGGTTCCCGACATGGGCATCACGCAGACCCTGCCGAGGCTGCTGCCCATCGATGTGGCAAAGGAGCTGACCTTCAGCGGCCGAATAGTCTCGGGGACTGAGGCTTTGGCGCTCGGCTTGGTCACCCGCACCAGCGAGGACCCGCTCGCGGCGGCGCTCGCGCTTGCGGAGGAGATCGCGCAGAAGTCTCCCGACGCCGTGCGGGCCGCGAAGCGCCTGTACGACGAAACCTGGGTCAGCGATGACGCCGCCGGGGCGCTCAAACTCGAATCCGAACTCCAGACCGGACTGATCGGCAAGCCCAACCAGGTCGCCGCCGTGGTGGCCGGAATGTCGGGGGAGCAGCCGATCTTCGTCGACCCGGTTTAGGCCGCCCAGCAAACCATCCACTCGGCAAAAGCGCCCCAATATGGGCATTTTCTGGCACGCTCGGTGAATCGATCTGCGAGCCAGGGAGGTCGTGGGGGCATGACCGTTCGTCGACGACTGCTGGGTGCCGGACTGCTGCTCCTCCCGCTCGTCGTCGGCATTGCGCTCGCGCTAGAACTGACCTTGCGTTGGGGCGGCGAAGGCGTGGTCCGCGCCGTCGACAGTCTGACGCTGGTGGCGTCGTCGATCTACGCGACGGCATGGGCGGTCTTTGCCGCCCGGTGTGCTGCCGGGGCCGGCCGCAGAGCCTGGACGTTGCTGTCGGTCGCGCTTGGCGTCGGAGCGGCCGGAAACGTGATCTGGGCTCTGCACCTAGGTCTGCTGCAAGACAAGCCCTTTCCGGCCTCACCGGGCCTTTGGTATCTGGCGTGCACGCTGCTCATGGCGGGGGCCTTGACGTTCTTTCCGGCCGGACCGCTGAGGGGGTCGCGGTTGCGCAACGTCCTGGACGGCATCACGGCCGGACTATGCCTGCTGCTGTTGATGTGGATAGTCGCGTTACACAGTGTCTACGACACCTACGCCGCGAATCGAGACGTGCCAGTTCTCAGAGTGCTGCTTCCGATCGGCGACCTGACGGTTCTGACCACGGTGGTACTGATCACCGGGCGTGCCGAACCGCGATATCGACGCGAGCTGTGGCTGCTCGGCGCCGCCATACTGTTGTTGACCGCCACCAATACCGGCTACGTCAGCCTCATTGCGAGCGGCCGATTCCATGCCGGTAGCCTGCTCGATCTTGGCTGGTTCGCCGCCTCGATCGCGTTCGCCGCCGCGGCACAAATGAGTCGTCGTTCTTCCTCGACTCACCGACCCGAAACGGTCTCGTCGAATACGTCGTTGTGGCTGCCGTATGTGCCGTTGTTGTTGGCCGGCACCGTGGGACCGGCGATCGTCATGTCGGGTTTTGAGTCGTTGCTCGTGCCGCTCCTGATGATCAGCGTGGTCTCGCGGCAGGTGGTGGCCGCCGCGGAGACCCGACGGCTGCTGGCCGACGCGGCTCAGCAAGCGCTGCGCGACCCATTGACCGGCCTACCCAACCGCACGCTGTTCCACGACCGACTCACCCACGCCTTGACCCTTCGTCAGCGCGACGAACGATCGGTTGCCGTCGTATCGATCGACATCGATGACTTCAAGCTGGTCAACGACAGCCTGGGCCACCCGGTGGCCGACAACGTTCTCGTGAGGGTCGGACAACGCATCGCCGACAGCGTCCGTCCCGGCGACACGGTCGCACGGCTAGGCGGTGACGAGTTCGCTCTCTTGCTCGAGGGGCCGGAGGACCAGTCCTACGTGGTCGCGGGCCGCGTCGTCGAGGCCTTCGAACAGCCACTTTTCATCGCGGGGGAAACGATCCTCGTGCGTCCCAGCGTCGGCATTGCCCTGGCGTCGCCTGACGAGCCCGATATTGCACCGCACCTGCTGCTGAAGCGGGCCGACATGGCGATGTACGCCGCCAAGCGCTCGCGCTCGTCGGGCATGCATTCTTTCAGCCCCGATATGGAACTGGCCGTGCCTGACGTCACGGAGCGGGCCGGTCGCGCTGCCGACCGGCCCGCCGCCGACGGCGCTGCGCAGATTCGCCTGCTGGGAGAGTTGCGCCGAGCCATCGATCACGCCGAATTGACCTTGGTGTACCAACCGAAGATTCATCTACGCTCTGGCCGGGTCGTAGGGCTGGAGGCGTTGTTGCGTTGGCCGCATCCGGAACTGGGCGAGTTGCGGCCGGATACGTTCATGGGCCTTGTGCGACAGCACGGGCTGATGCGGCAAGTGACTGAGTTGGTCGTAACCAAAGCCCTCGACGACGCGGTGCGGTGGCAGACAGCCGGTGTCGACACGGCGGTCGCGGTCAACGTGTTCGCCCCGGATCTGAAGGACGCGGGGCTGCCCGACGCTCTATGTGGAGCGCTCCAAAGTCGGCACCTGTCAACGGCTTTGCTCACCGTCGAGATCACAGAGGATCTGATCGTCAACGATATTGACCGGGTGACGACGGTATTGCGACGGCTGCGTGATGTGGGTATCCGGGTGGCGATCGACGACTTCGGCAGCGGGTTTTCGGCGCTGTCGTATTTGCGTGACCTGCCTGTCGACGAGGTCAAGCTGGACCGGCAATTCATCTCGTCGATCACCGACGACAAGCGTGCCGCGGCAGTGGTGCGTGCGGTGATCGACCTGACCCACGAACTGGACGTCACCGTGGTAGCCGAGGGCATCGAGGACGCCGCCACCGCGGACTGGCTGCGCGAGCACGGCTGCGACATCGGTCAGGGTTATCACATCGGTGCACCCGTCGCCGCCTCGATGGTCCCGCAGCTCATCGGCGCCCAGGCTCGATAATCCGATTGTGGCGGCAGCGCTGGCGAGTCCCGGGTTGGTCGGCGTGACGGTGGCTGCGGCATAGGTCTTTCGGGCGGGAAATAATCATCCGCGCAGGCGCGTTCGGATGCTGCGAGCGCCAGAAGCGTTGTACGTCACAACATATCGAATCGTGTGGGAGCGCGGACGTGCCCGAGTTCGAGCCGGATATCCTGACCGAGGGTCTCGATGTCGTCTTTTGCGGACTCAACTATGCCGCGAGCGCCGTCAAGGACGGCTATCACTTCTCGCATCGGAACAACCGTTTTTGGCCCGTGCTGCATCTTGCCGGTTTCACAGATTGCCGCCTCCAGCCCGCCGATCAACGCCGATTGCTTGACTACGGGTGCGGCGTGACGGCGGTGGTACAGCGACCGACGTCATCCGCCAGCGAGGTGTCACCCGTCGAGTTCCGAACCGCTCGGCCGCAATTCGAGTCGAAGATCCGCCGCTACGAGCCTCGTATGATCGCCTTCCTGGGTAAGCGAGCGCTGGCCTGCATGCTCGGCACTCCCGACGTGCCGTGGGGGAGGTTTGCCCCGGGCTTCGCCGGAACGCCGGCATGGGTACTGCCCAATCCAAGTGGTGCGAACATCGGCTTCTCGATCGAAGAACTCGTCGCCGCGTATCGCGAACTGCGCCGAGAACTTTCGAGCATGACGGGCGCGCGATGACCGGTTCGCCTACCCGTAAGATTGATCGGACATGAGAAGACGAGTCTTCCTGCCTGTGGTCGCCACGACCGTGCTCGTAGTAGCGCTGCTGTGGGTCTGGTACAACTCCGGGCAGAACAAGCTGCAGCGGTGCGTGAAAGCCCAGTCGGATCACTTCTATTCGACCAGCGAGGGCCAGGAGCTGCACCGTCATGGGACGGATCCGCCTACCGAGCTCTTTGTCCTGGAATGTAACCAACTCGGTATCCACTGACGCGCGCGTAGATCAGGCGTTCGAGCTCAGCTCTCAGCGATTTCTCAGCGGAACTGTCGTATTCATAGTCCCGACAGTTAGCCAAAGACCGAGGATGAATCGCGATGAGCGGGGCCACGACGCGCCAGTTGACGAAGGTGCCGGCGGTCACGCTGGGCGTGGTCACCGTCCAGCCACAACACATCCAGGTCTGGCCACGTAGCGTGCCGTCAGTGTCAGGGTGAGGTGCCGCAGGAGGTTGCGGTGGTTGGATCCTGATCACCTGGTGTCTGGCTCATAGCCTGCCTGCCGCCTTCGGTTGGCGTTCATGCGTTTTGCCGGCACCGGGTGTGAAGGACCGGCCGGCGTGACTTGATAGGAGCGTGGCACCGCCCCCACTGAGGTTTGTCCGCCGACCGGCCCAACCGTCACCTCACAGTGAAGGAGGCAACCCCTATGGTTGTTGTTGGAGCCGATGTTCACAAGCACACCCATACCTTTGTTGCTGTCGACGAGGTGGGGCGCAAGCTCGGCGAGAAGACTGTCAGAGCGGTCACTGCCGGGCATGCTGAGGCGGTGATGTGGGCCCGGGAACGCTTTGGCGCCGAGGTGGTGTGGGCAATCGAGGATTGCCGGCATTTGTCAGCGCGCCTGGAACGCGACTTGCTGGGTTCTGGCCAAAAGGTGGTGCGAGTACCACCGAAGTTAATGGCCCAAACCCGTGCGTCGGCACGGACCCGGGGCAAGTCTGACCCGATCGATGCGCTCGCAGTTGCGCGGGGATTCCTGCGTGAACCCGATCTGCCGGTAGCGTCCCATGATGAGGTGTCCCGCGAGCTGAAGCTGCTGGTGGATCGCCGGGAAGTTCTTGTGGCACAACGGACTGCAACGATCAACCGGTTGCGCTGGCGAGTTCATGAACTTGATCCCGAGCGCGCCCCCCGTCCTGGGTCGTTGGATCGCGCTAAACATCGCCTGCTGTTGGGCGCCTGGTTGACGACCGTTCCCGGTCTAGTCGCCGAGCTGGCCCGCGATGAGCTCGCCGACATCGACCGGCTGACCGAAGCGATCGACGCGCTGGCCAAGCGGATCGGTGCGCGAGTGCGCGCGATTGCCCCGACACTGTTGGCGATGCCCGGGTGCGGGGAGTTGACCGCGGCCAAGCTCGTCGGTGAGACGGCAGGAGTGACCCGGTTCAAAAGCGAGGCCGCCTTCGCACGGCATGCCGGGGTGGCCCCGGTACCAGTGTGGTCGGGCAACACCGCCGGTCGAGTCCGCATGACCCGCTCCGGCAACCGACAACTCAATGCCGCCCTGCACCGCATCGCCGTCACCCAAATCCGCCTCGAGGGCCTCGGACAGACCTACTACCGTCATCGATTAGCCGCAGGCGACTCCAATCCCGAAGCCCTGCGCTGCCTCAAACGCCGCCTCGCCCGCGTCGTCTTCGGCCGCCTCCACACCGACCAGCAACACCGAACTCAGCCTTGCCAACCGGCAGCGGCTTGACATAGGAGAAACACGTGAGGGTTTTGCTGGTCGAGGACGAGCCTCGGCTGTCGGCAACCCTGGCCATGGGACTCAAGGCCGAGGGCTTCGTCGTGGTGTCCGCCCAGACGGGTGTGGAAGGCCTTCACGAAGCGACGGAAAACAGCTTCGACGTGGTGATTCTCGACATCATGCTGCCCGGTCACAGCGGCTATGAGGTGCTGCGCCGGATGCGAGCCCGCGGAGTGTGGACGCCGGTGCTCATGCTGACCGCCAAGGACGGGGAATACGACGAGATCGACGCCTTCGACCTCGGCGCGGACGACTACCTGACCAAGCCGTTTTCATTCCGGGTACTCGTGGCGCGGCTACGCGCACTGGTACGTCGTGGAGCGCCCGAGCGACCGGTGGTGTTGACGGCGGGCTCCTTGTCGCTCGACCCTACTCGGCACACGGTCCATCGCGGCTCGACGCAGATCGACTTGACGCCAAGGGAATACGGTGTGCTCGAGTACTTCATGCGCAACAAGGACGCGGTGGTGACCAAAGCGCAGATCCTGAGCAACGTGTGGGACGCCCACTACGAGGGTCCTGACAACGTTGTCGAGGTATACGTCGGTTATCTGCGTCGCAAGATCGATGTTCCCTTTGGTACCAGCACCATCGAGACGATCCGCGGAGTCGGTTATCGGCTGTGCCGGCCGACCGTGTTGGCGGCGGGTTCGCTGTCAGTCGACCCCGCCCAACAAACGGTCCGACGCGACTCGACCCCGATTGACTTGACGCCACGCGAGTACGGTGTGCTCGAGTACTTCTTGCACAACAAGGGCGCTGTCGTGACCCGGGCCGACATCTTGAGCAACGTGTGGGGGCCGGATTACGAGGGCCCAGACAACGTGGTCGAGGTCTACGTGGGTTATCTGCGTCGCAAGATCGATGTTCCCTTTGGTACCAACACCATCGAGACGATCCGCGGGCTCGGTTATCGGATGTTGTGCTGAGGAAGTTCTGCCACCACCGTGGTCCCGCCTCCGGACCGGTCGCGGATTGAGACCGTACCGCCGTGCGCGGCAACCAATTCGGCAACGATAGCCAGGCCCAGCCCGCTGCCGCCGCTACTTCGGGCCCGGTCGGTGTCGAGCCGAACGAACCGCTCGAAAACCCGGCTCCGGTCCTCCCGAGGTATGCCCGGGCCGTCGTCGCTCACCGAGACCGTGACCATTCCGTCCAGACTGCCGACATCGATGTCGACTCGTGATCTGGCATGGCGGACAGCGTTGTCCACCAGGTTGCGGACAACCCGTGATAGCGCTGCCGGGTCACCTGTCAGGTGTGTCGGCGACATGGCAGTGTGAATCAAGCATTCGGCGCTGCGGCGTGCCCGGCTCGCCTCCACTTCGGCGATGTCATCCAGCTGAACCTGCTCGGTGCGCAACACCAAACTTTGCTCGTCGGCCCGTGCCAGGACGAGCAGATCTTGGATCAGCGCTCTCATCCGCTGGGCCTCGGGTAGCAGGGTGTTGACCGCGAGTTCGGCATCGAGCAGCTCGGGATGTGCCTGTGCCACTTCCAATCCGGAGATGATGGTGGCCAACGGGCTGCGCAGCTCGTGAGAGGCGTCCCCGACGAAGCGCTGTTGCGCCCGATGGCCGGCTTCCAGGCGCGACAGCATCTCGTTCATCGTGACCGCCAGAGCCGAGATCTCATCGCGACTCGCCGGCACCGGAACTCGCTCCGCCAGGTCAGATGTGGAAATTTCCGCCACCTGGCCCCGGATCGCATCGACTGACTGCAGCGAGTGACGAACGAGCCGGTAGCTCGCCCCTGCGGCCACTGCGGCGATCAACGGGCCGCCGCATGCCAGCAATAAGGCGACCGTCCGGGCGGTTGCCTCGACCTCCTCGCTACCGCCGCCGACAATCACGGTGTACTGCCCAGAAGGCGTGCTCACCTTTTGACCGCTGACCCGCATGTCGTCGTTGGGAACCGCGTCGTCGGGCATTCCTCGGTGCAGGTGCAGGTCGAAATCGCTGGTCGGAACCAGCGGTGTGTCGGGTGCCGCTCCGGCACGCTCGACAACCTTGCCGTCGGGCGAGATCAGCTGGATGGCGACGACGTGATGGTTGATGGTCAATAGCTCGCGCTGAAGGGCGTCGGTCGGCTTCGACTGCAGGGCTTCGGCGATACTGCGGACCCTGCCCGCGGTCGCATCGTCGACGTCGGTGATCAAGGAGCGGTACAGGATGACATCGAACAGTGCGCCGGCGCAGGCGAAGGCCAACAACACCACGATGCCGGACACCGCCGCTGAGCGGGCCGAGATGCCTAAGTTGCTGAGAGACGGCAACCGTCCCAGCCAGCCTCGACGCCACGGCCACACCTTCACACGTGCCATTCTGCGTGAAGTTCTGTGCGCCACCGATACTTCTCAGCGGGTTCTCAACGCCCGTTTTTCAGTCTGGCTCTCGAACGACAGTAATTGTTCTGGAATCTATTGCCAGGAAGCGTATTTGATCATGAGCGTGTGCTGCAGATGAACGTCGAACAATTGCGTCGCGTGCTCGCCGAGATCCCGGGCGACATGCCCATCGTCGTCGAGGATTGTCAGATGCGATGGATGGCCAATGCCGGCCTGTACCTGGCGCCGGCGCACATCGATTGCCGCATCTCGGGCAATAATCTTCGCGCACGTCACCATCGACGTGGAGCCTGACGTGGCACCTCGAACATTTCGTGGCGGTGACGAACGCGGGTCGAACCTGTTGCATGCGTGTGTGTTGATCTGCCTGCCAGGCACCGTCGTTCGTAGCGGTGGCGCAATCGAGCCCGGTGCCCGATAGTCATAGAAAGCCTGAACCGCAGGTGACAGCGTAGGTGGTAGCCGGACAATGGGCGAGGTCTTTCAGTTCCACCGAGAGATCATCGTCTCTGGTGACGATCCGCTGGCCAACACCATCATCGAGGAACTGCGGGGTGCCGGGGCCCGCATCATCAGAATCAGCTCGGCCGCCGAACTTCTGGCCGCCGGTGTACACCGGGCACGAGCGGTCGTCTGTGCCGGATCCAATGACGCACTGAATCTCGAGATCGCGTTGCTGGCTCGCAGATACAGCCCGAACGTCCGGGTGGTGGCCCGCATCGGCGATAACGTCCTAGGTGATGCCGTTGCCGCGGTCAGCGGTCCGGGCGCCATCCTGAACGTCGCAAGACTCGCGGCGCCCTCGGTGGTCGAGGCGGTGCTGTGCCGCAATGCGCACCAGTTCGCCACGGCCGGAATCGAATTCGTAGTGTGGGGTTCGGAGGTACGCAAGGCCGGGACGCTACGCGAAATTTACGGTGACTTGGCACCGGTCGCCGTGGTCCATGCCGAGAACTCGCCTAACCCCGGCGAGGTGGTGCCGTGTCCGGGGCGCGACCAGCAGGTCTACGCCGGTGACTGGACATCGATGATCGGCGTGAAAGACGAGCTCGAAGCTCGCGGAATCAAGGTGCCGTCGTGGACGGCGACGCGTTCGCGCAACTCCAGAATTCGACACGTCATCGATGCCCT
The DNA here is from genome assembly GCF_022430545.2 of Mycobacterium paraterrae. Lineage (NCBI taxonomy): Bacteria > Bacillati > Actinomycetota > Actinomycetes > Mycobacteriales > Mycobacteriaceae > Mycobacterium > Mycobacterium paraterrae. The sequence goes on from NZ_CP092488.2 coordinate 3,483,983, forward strand.
GCGCGCCATGCGGCATGACGTCCATCCGCTGTTGGTGCCCTCGCTGGTGGGCTCGCTGGTGTTGATGCTCGGCTCGACAGCCATCGTCCGCTTCGCCTACCTCAACCCGAGGATGAGCTGGCTCGACGCCTTCTATTTCACGTCGGAGACGATCTCGAGCGTTGGCTTCGGTGATTTCAGCTTTGCCCAGCAGTCTTCGATGCTGCGGTTGTTCGCCATCGGGTTGATGTACGGCGGCGTGACGGTCAGCGCCATCCTGGTCGCCTTGATCGCCGACCTGCTGCTGTCGCGCCGATTTCTTCATACCGCCGGACTGCGGCGCGCGCGCCGGATGCGCGACCATATCGTCGTCGTCGGGATGGGCTCGACAGGGATTCGAGTCGTCACCGATCTCACCACTGCCGGCTATGACGTGGTGGTCATCGAGCAGGACGAGAACAACCGGTTCCTGCCTACTTTGGCCGACCTCGACGTGCCGGTGATCTTCGGCGACTCCACGTCGCGCTCGACGCTGGAATCGGCGCGCAGCGATCGTGCCCGCGGAATCGCGGTGGTGACTCAGGACGACATGGAGAACATCCGGACCGGCATCGTCTTGTTGGAGATGTTGGGGTCCGACACCGCTGTGCCCATCGTGCTACGGGTGCAGGGCCGTGCGCTGAGCGCCGCGGTGCGCGATCAGTTCGGGTTCGAAAACGTGCGTTCCATCGTCGATTTGGCGGCGCCGTGGTTCATCGGAGCCGCGATGGGACTGAAGGTATTAGGTACGTTCTGGGTCGGTCAGCGGTCATTCATGGTCGGCGCCATGCTTGTCGCCGAAGGCAGCGAACTCGACGGTCTGCGCATGGTCGACATGTCGACGCAGACCCGGGTCATTGCGGTCACCCGTCCGGAGGGGCCAGTGAGCTTGCGTCCTCGCCGCAACTCGCAGTTGCGAGCCGGTGACACCGTGTATCTCATCGGCCCGTATCGCGAGCTGATCGCGACCCTTCGCAAGGGTCAGCCGCCGCCGCTGACCGCGATCAATGGTGAGAGTGCGGTGGCACTTGCCGCGGCCCGGTCCACGCGACGGCCCGCAGTGCGCCTGCCGAGGTGGGCGCCCGACCCGGTCGAGTGATCACACGTCGTAGTAGAGCGCGAACTCGTACGGCGTCGGATGCAGGTTGTAGGGTGCGAGCTCATAGTCGCGCTTGTAGCTGATCCAGGTGGCGATAAGGTCGGGCGTGAAAACGCCGCCCTGGGTCAGGTATTCGTGATCCTCTTCCAGCCGGTCTATCACCGCGGCCAGCTGGGTCGGAGCCTGCGGGATCTCTGCCGCCTCCTCCGGCGGAAGCTCGTAGAGGTCCTTGTCGATCGGGGGTGGCGGCTCGATCGTGTTCTTGATGCCATCCAAACCGGCCATCAACATGGCTGCAAACGAGAGGTATGGATTCCCCGACGCGTCGGGACAGCGGAACTCCAAACGCTTGGCTTTCGGGTTGTCGCCGGTGATCGGGATCCGCACGCATGCCGACCGATTGCGTTGGCTGTACACCAGATTGATCGGTGCTTCATAGCCGGGGACTAGCCGCTTGTAGGAGTTCACCGTCGGGTTGGTGAACGCCAGCAGCGACGGCGCGTGGTAGAGCAGCCCGCCGATGTAGTGCCGCGCGATGTCCGACAGACCGGCGTACCCGTCCTTGTCGTAGAACAGGGGCACGCCGTCCGTCCACAGCGATTGATGTGAATGCATGCCCGAGCCGTTGTCGCCGAACAGCGGCTTGGGCATGAACGTCACCGATTTGCCTGCCTGCCAAGCGGTTTGCTTGACGATGTATTTGAACATCTGGTGGTCGTCGGCCGCGTGCAGCAACGTGTTGAATTTGTAGTTGATTTCGGCCTGCCCGCCGCTGCCGACCTCGTGGTGACCTTTCTCTAGGTGGAATCCGGCATTGGTCAGGTGGGTGAGCATGACGTCGCGCAGGTCGACGTAATGGTCGGCCGGGGCAACAGGAAAGTACCCCCCTTTGGGGCGAACCTTGTAGCCCCGGTTGGGGCTGCCGTCGGGCTCGCTGTCCGCTCCGGTGTTCCACCATCCCGACGCGGCGTCGACCTTGTAGAACGACTCGTTCGTGCGCGAGTCGAAGCTCACCGAGTCGAAGATGTAGAACTCGGCTTCCGGGCCGAAATAAGCGGTATCGGCGATGCCGGAGGCGATCAGATAGTTCTCCGCTTTACGTGCCACGTTGCGGGGGTCGCGCGAATACAACTCGAGGGTGAAGGGGTCGTGTACGGAGAAGTTCACGATCAGCGTTCTGGCAGTGCGGAACGGGTCGATGGTCGCAGTCTCGGGGTCGGGGAGCAGCAGCATGTCCGATTCGTGGATCGATTGGAAGCCGCGAATGGAGGATCCGTCGAACGCCAACCCCTCTTCGAACACGTTCTCGTCGAAGGCGTAGATGGGAATCGTGAAATGCTGCATGGTGCCAGGCAGATCGCAGAAGCGGACATCGACGTACTCGATGCGCTCGTCTTTGGCGAGCTTGAAGATGTCATCGGGCGTCTTGTCCGACACGGATCACCCCTTTGCTTGACTGAACCGCGCCGCGGCGGGATGCCACCATTCACGCACGCCGGGCGGCTTTCCGCATCCGGGACGAAGGGTTGCTAGGTCACATCTTTCCTGGGGGTGTCGGCGGTGACTCCGCCGTCGACGACGAACTCCGCGCCGGTCGAGTACGACGACTCGTCGCTGGCCAAGAACAGCACGAAATGTGAAACCTCGATCGGCTCAGCGGGACGGCCGAGCGCCGACTTGACGATGTCATCGGGGAAGTGGGCGGTCATCGGAGTCCGCACCAATCCGGGGTGGATCGAGTTGACCCTGATGTTGTAGCGCCCGAGTTCGAGAGCCGTCGATTTGGTTAGTCCGCGCACCGCCCACTTCGACGCGACGTAGGCATGCGCAAAGGGCGCGCCGCGCAAGCCTTCGATCGACGAGACGTTGATGATCGAGCCTCCGCCGGCGTCGATCATCGGGTCGACGACGGCCTGAGTGCCCAGGAAGGTGCCGGTCAGATTCACGTCCAAGGTGTGTCGCCAGCGTTCGAGCTCGAACTTGCGCACAGTCTTGCGGCCCGCCACGCCCGCGTTGTTGACCAGCACGTTGAGCCGCCCGAATCGGCGAACGGTCTCGGTGACCGCAGCGGTCCACTGCTCGGGCTGGGTGACGTCGAGATGTAGATAGTGCGCGTCGTCGCCGAGTTCCGTTGCGACAGCGTCACCGTCGTCGTCGAGGATGTCCGCTACGACGACCTTGGCTCCTTCGGTGATCAACAAGCGAGCGTGCTCGGCGCCCATGCCGCGGGCTCCGCCCGTGATCAGTGCGACTTTGCCGTCGACTCGTCCCACCGAGGTCTCCCAGGTGGCTCAGCCGCCGTATGTCGGGCCTTGCACGCCGTTGGTCCAGGTCGTGCTCTTGTTGCCGATGGTGCAGGTTTCCTGCAACTGCGCATCCTGCCCGAAGTGCGCGCTCACCTGGCTCTGGGTGTAAGTACCGCCTTGGGCTTTGCAGTGGTCCTCGATGTCAGTCTGTGCGTGAGCCAACGGTGCGGCCAGGATCATCGCCGCCGCCGGAATGCCGAAAGCCGCCACACGCAAGACGCGGAAGTCCGGACGTTTCATGTTTCTCCATTGCTCTGTGGAACTGACGGCGCCAGCTTACCGGCCGCGCAGCCGTTGTCGGGGTGGTCGATCAGGCCGGTGGCGTCGGTGTCATCGACCCGATCGAGTAGGTCTCGTGACCGGTCGGATAGCCACCACCGTCGGTCGCGATATGGACGTGGTCGTAGTGGTTGGCGGTCTCGTTGCCCATGTTCGCGGTCCAGCTCGGCTTGCCCACGCCGGGATAGATCTTTTGTCGCCAGATGATGTGGTCGATACCCCACCGTTTGGCGTTGGCCAGCGCGTACCCGGCGATCTGGTCGCCGAGCTCGATGCCTTCAGGGGAGTTGTGATTCGGGATCATCACGTCAATGGCCAGCCCGCTGGGGTGCCAGCGCAATGCGTCCTGGCGGTACCCGCCGATCGTGGTGATCTGGGGAAACAGCAGGCTGATGGCGCGGGCCGCCCAGATCGTCTTGACCTGTAGACCGTTCTCGGGAGCGACGCCGGCCGGCAGCGCGAACGTGAAACTTTGCGCCGCGACGGGCGCGTCGGCCGTCAGCGATTTCATCTCGGCAGGACTGGCCAGCCGCAGCGGCGGCGCCGGGGACGGCGGTGCGGTGGGCGACGGTTGTTGATGGGCGACCGGGCTGGCGCTGGGCGCCGCCGCGACCGGCTTGCGGTCACAGCACGGCGTCTCGGTGTTCTGGGCGTAGATCATCCCGGCGGCAACGGCGAGCGTCGCCCCGAAGGCTAACCAGCGGCCCCGTCCGTCGGTCGACCGGCTTGCACTCACGAGGTGCACCTTAATGCCTGGTCAGGCATTAAGTGTCAAATTCGGCCAGGCTTGTCGGGGTCAGTAAATGACCGGCGAAAATGCCGCCGAATTGCCGGTGCCCTGGCAACTCACGTCCACGGCGTAGTGCCCGCCGAGTTGCTGAAAGATGATCGTGATCGGCGGTGAGGGGTTCGGACCGTTGAGCGTCGTTTGGCGGATGTAGGGAAGTGCGGGCGTGCCCTGGACTCCCACCGCGTGATACTGGCAGACCTCGATAGCACCCGGCGGGTTTCGCAGGTCGGTAATGGTCGCGAAGATCGCCCCACCGCCCTCGCCGTAGCTGACCTGCATGCTGTTGTCGCTGTTGTAGAAGTAGGTCGGGTCGGTGGCGTGCGCGATCGCGGTGCTCGACAGTGACAGCACGACGGCCGCGGCGGCGGTCGCCGATGTCTTACCGATGGTGTTCATGCTGTGCCCTCACGTTTCCTTGGACGGACGCCTGATGACAGGTTAGATGGCCCGGCCGCTTTGCGGACGTCGCACCGGTGTACCCGCTTGGCGTTTGACTATTCGTGACTGCCGCCAACCCTTGACGGGCTTCGCACCTGCCTGCTAGACATGGCGTGCGCCCAGATTTGGGCGATCGCCCAAATTCGTCGACGGAGGCTGACGAATCGATGACTCTGACCAACGACACGGACGTCTACTACGACCCCTACGACGTCGGGATCAACACCGATCCGTATCCGACGTACGCCCGCCTGCGTGACGAGGCTCCGCTGTACTACAACGAGCAGTACGACTTCTGGGCCATCTCACGGCATTCAGACGTCGAGAAGGCCCTGTCAAACTGGGAGGTCTTCTCGAGCCGTCGCAGCGACATCCTTGAGCTGGTCAAGTCGACATTCGACATGCCGCGCGGAGTCATGATGTTTCAGGACCCGCCGGAGCACACAATGCTGCGCGGCCTGATGTCGCGGGTGTTCACGCCACGACGGATGGCCGAGATCGAGGACCGGATTCGGGCCTACTGCGTAGGATGCCTCGACCCGCTGGTCGGGTCGGACGGGTTCGACATCATCGCCGAACTCGCCTCGATGATGCCGATGCGCGTCATCGGAATGCTGCTGGGGATTCCGGAGTCCGAGCAGATTTCGGTGCGCGACGCCAACGACGCAAACCTGCGCACCAAGCCGGGCGCGCCGCTCAAGGTCGCTGACGCCGATTCCATTGCCGACGGCCGGATCTACGCCGACTACGTCGAATGGCGGTCGAAGAACCCATCCGACGATCTGATGACCACGCTGCTCAACGTCGAGTTCGACGACGAGAACGGCGTGCGCCGAAAGCTGACCCGCAAAGAGGTGCTGCACTACACCCAAGTGGTCGCGGGTGCCGGCAACGAGACGACCGGCCGGCTGATCGGGTGGCTGGCCAAGGTGCTGGCTGAGCATCCCGAGCAGCGCCGGGAGATCGAACAGGACCGATCGCTGTTGAACCGGACCGTCGACGAGACACTGCGCTTCGAGCCGACCGGACCGCACGTCGCCCGTTGGATGGCAAGCGATTTCGAGCTCTACGGCACCACCGTCCCGGCCGGTAGCGCGATGCTCTTGCTCTTCGGTGCCGCCAACCGCGACCCGCGCCGGTACACCGACCCGGGCATCTTCAACATCCACCGCGACAACATCTCGCACATCACGTTCGGCAAAGGCGTGCACTACTGCCTGGGCGCCAACCTGGCGCGGTTGGAGGGTCGCGTCGCGCTCGACGAGATGCTGAACCGCTGGCCGGAATGGGGCATCGACTACGACACAGCGCAACTCGCGTCGACGTCGACCGTGCGCGGTTGGGAGAAGCTCCGGATCGTGCTGTCCTGACCGGCCTTCGCCGAGACTAGCCGGCGCCGCGACGGCCCTTGGGTTCGGGCATCTCGAATTTGTCCAGGAATCGATGGACCAGAGCGATCGCCTCGTCGTGACCGCCGGCGGTGCCGAGTCCTTGCTCGAGGATCAGCGAGCGGCCGATCGCGGCGATGATCACGGCGAGCGCCGCCGGCGGGTACTGATCGGTGTCGAGGTCGTGCTCGCGGACAACGAAATTCAGCGCGGTGATCTGTTGCTCGCGCCAGCGCTCCGACCATGTCGCGATCTCGGCGCGAATTTCTTTGCGGTGGTTGGCAAGTCCCATGAACTCTAGGAGCAGGCGAGTGTCCTTGGGCGCGGTGAGGGTATCCCAGAACGCGTGCAGCGGGCGGTCGGAGGCAAGTGCCTTCTGTTGGCGATCCAGATAGACCGTCGCGCCGACCCGGAAGACCGCCAAATACAGATCGTCCATGGTGGGGAAGTAGTAGTGCACCAAGGCAGGTTTGACGCCCGCCTGCGCGGCGACCCGGCGCGAGGTGGCTGCGGCGTAACCCTCCTCGACCATGATCTGGCTGGTAGCGGCGATCAGCAGGTCGCGCGTCGTGGAGTCGCGAGCCTTTGGTCGCGCGGATGCGGTCATGTTGTCTCCAGATATTGCCGGCGTCCAGACCAATTGAGCGACCGCCCAACAGGCGTGCCATAGTCGCACTGTCTGCGCACCCTGGTCAAGCCATGTGGGTGCGCCGCTCGTCCGCCGTCCGTTGTCGGCTTTCGCGTTTCGCGCTCCGCACTGATGGCGAGCAGGAGGCCGACGGAGCCTGACCGTGATCGACACCGGGCGATAGGGATGTCTGGTTTGGGCGGTCGCTCAGGAACGTGGATTTGACTGGTGCAGACGGCGGTCGTGACCGGTTCGGCGTCAACGAGGGCTAGACCATGGATCCCGCAGCGCCCTTCGGCGGCGTCAAGAACAGCGGTTATGGCCGCAAGCTCGGCGTCGAGGGCATCGACAGCTATACGGTCAGCCAGTTGATTTCGGTTGCGGGCTAATGCTTTCCGCCGACCTCGGCGGGCAGCGGCGGTGGCAACGGTTTCGTCGGACTGGGACTGGCCACGGCCGACGGACTCGGTGCGGCCGCCGGCGTCTGCTGAACCGGCCCGGTCTTGGGCCCGTGGAACGACGTCATCGGTTCGCGGCGGATCACCCCGTTGGCGTCGCTGACCACCAGCGCGCTCGATGTCACCGTGTAGGTGACCCCGTCCTGCTTGGCGACGTAGCTGCCGTCCGCGGACTCGGTTGCCGATGCGACCAGTTTCGCGCCGTCACTGATCCGGACGCCGTGATAGCCGAGTTGGCCGGCCGGGCTTTTACAGATCGCCACGCGCGATTCGGCGGTGCTCCCGAAGGCGACTGCGGTGTTGGGCGAGGTGCAACGCGCGCTGGAGTCAACGAAGCCGAGGGCATCGGTGGCCGGGTCGGCAACGGCCAGCGGTGTGCCGATCGCGACCAGCGTCCAGCACGCCGCCGCGGCGACGGCGATACGTCGAGTGCAAGGCAGGTAAGAGGACATAAGTCTCCACGGCACCATCGGCGACCGAGAAGATCCCGCACCCACGCCGCACGATCACGGAATCGTTAGCTTCTCGAGATGTACAAAGCTAGATTCGACGCCCATGGGACTGCTTTTCGATCCGAACACCTACGACCCCGCGCACTTCGATGCCGAAACCAAACGCCAGCTACGTGCGGTGATCGACTGGTTCGAGGGTCGAGGGAAGGCCAGGCTGCTGCGCGACGACCTCGAGGCGACCTGGGTGTCGGACTTCTTGGACTTCATCAAGCAGGAAAAGATCTTCGCGACCTTCCTGACGCCGTCGGAGTACAGCGGCGGTGACCCCAACAAACGGTGGGACACTTCCCGTAACGCCGCACTGAGCGAGATCTTCGGGTTCTACGGGCTGTCCTATTGGTATGCCGAACAGGTGACGATCCTCGGTCTGGGGCCGATCTGGCAGAGCGACAACATCAAGGCCAAGGAGCGGGCAGCCGCGCAGCTCGAGGCCGGCGGAGTGATGGCCTTCGCGCTTTCGGAACGCGAGCACGGCGCCGACATCTACAACACCGACCTCTTGCTGACCCCCGCCAAACCCGACGACGACGACGGAGTGGTCTTCCGTGCGTCGGGGGAGAAGTACTACATCGGCAACGGCAACGTCGCAGGCATGGTGTCGGTGTTCTCCCGCCGTACCGACATCGACGGGGCCGACGGCTACGTCTGGTTCGTCGCCGACAGCGCCCACGAGAACTACGAATTGATCGGCAACGTCGTGCACGGCCAGATGTTCGTCAGCAACTTCCGGCTCAACGACTACCCGGTGCACGAAGAAGACATTCTGTGCACCGGGCCAGAAGCATTCTCGGCCGCGCTGAACACCGTCAACGTCGGCAAATTCAACCTGTGCTCCGGCTCGATCGGCATGTGCGAGCACGCGTTCTACGAGGCGATCACGCACGCCAACAACCGCATCCTGTACGGCAACCCGGTCACCGACTTCCCGCACGTGCGCGCCAGCTTCGTCGAGGCCTATGCCCGCATCATCGCGATGAAGCTGTTCAGCGATCGGGCCATCGACTACTTCCGTAGCGCGAGCCTCGACGATCGGCGCTACTTGCTGTTCAACCCGGTGACCAAGTCGAAGGTGACGTCCGAGGGCGAGACCGTGGTGACGCTGTGGTGGGATGTATTGGCCGCCAAGGGTTTCGAGAAGAACACCTACTTCTGCGAAGTGGCGCGACTGATCGGCGCGCTGCCGCGACTGGAAGGCACTGTCCACGTCAATGTGGCGCAGATCCTGAAATTCATGCCCAACTTCATGTTGAACCCGGCGGAATATCCCGAGATCGGCACCCGCAACGATCCCGCCGATGACACGTTCTTCTGGGCGCAAGGCCCGGCCCGCGGCGCGTCGAAGGTTCAATTCGCCGACTGGACAAGGGTTTACGAGCAGCACGCTCAGATTCCGAACGTTGGCGTTTTCTACCAACAGGCGCGTGCGCTCAAAGCCTTGCTGCTGACCGCCGCGCCGGACCCCGAACAGATGAAAGACCTCGACTTCCTGCTCGTGGTCGGCCACCTGTTCACACTGGTGGTGTACGGGCAGTTGATCCTTGAGCAAGCGGATCTGATCGGGCTCGAATCCGATCTGCTGGATCAGATTTTCGAAGTCCAGATTCGCGACTTCTCGCAATACGCCGTCGCTCTGCACGGCAAGGCGAGTGCTAATTCGGCGCAACAGGATTGGGCGCTAGGCGCCGTACGCAGGCCCGTGACCGACTCCGCACGGTTCGACCGGGTGTGGGAGCAGGTCCGGGCCTACGACGGCGCCTACGAGATGCGGCCTTAAGGGCCCTACCTGTCAGGCCGACCCGCTGCGCCCGGCTGCGCCGTGCTTGCGATCGGCCCGGGCTGTCAGGCCGACCCGCTGCGCCCGGCTGCGCCGTGCTTGCGATCGGCCCGGGCTGTTAGGCCGACCCGCTGCGCCCGGCTGCGCCGTGCTTGCGATCGGCCCGGGCTGGTCAGGCGAAGGGAACGTCGTCGGGTGCCGCCCGGCGCGCGGCCAGCAGCGCCCGGGCCGGGTCGCCGATCGGAATCCGCAGGGGTAATTCCGGCTTCTCCGCGGCATCGGCGATCTCGCTGGCCACCTGCTGCGGGGTGATGATCGAGCGACGCACGTCTTCGTCACCCTTCAGGTGGGCGTAAGGGTCATCGGGCAGCGTGTAGCTCGTGACGTTGTCGAGTGCTCCGGAACTCACCGCGCCCGGTTCAAGCAAGCTGGGCTGAATCCCGAACGGCGCCACCTCGATCGCGAGGGCTTCGACAAGCGCTTCGAGCGCCCACTTGGTCGCTGCGTAGGCGGCGCCGGTCGGCAATACGACGCGCCCGAGGACGCTGGACATGAACAGCAGCTTGCCATCGCCGCGCGCACGCATCCCGGGCAGCGCGGCCTGCGCTACGCGCAGGGCGCCCACAGTGTTGACGCTGAACAACCGCTGCAATTCCTCGAGTGGAATGGCCTCGACCGCGGCGTAGAAGATCTCAGCCGGGTTGACGATGACGATGTCTACGTCGCCGGCGGCTTCGAACGCGGCTCGCACGCTGGCGTCGTCAGTGACGTCGAGGGACAGCCGTTGGGCCACGTCGAGCCCGTCCAACGAAGCGGGATTGCGCGCGGTGCCGATGACGCGGTGACCGCGCCGGATGAATTCTTCGGTGATTGCGCGGCCGATACCGCGGCCTGCTCCGGTGACAAGGACGGTGGACATGGGGTGGCTCCTTCAGCGTCGGGGTGCTTACAGCGATTGTAAACCGACCGGTGTACTTCCTTGTTCCCGGTTAGCGGAGATTCCCGGAGACAAACGTCCGCTGGTGCTTTTCACGTGTGGACACCAGAGCTCGGACGTAATATCCCGCCATGGCAGGAGGCTTGCCGCCCGATTTGGTTGAACAGACTGCCTTGACGCTGAGCAGCGTCAGTAGAGTCACTCTGCCGCCTGAGCGTTGGCCGGCCGTCGAACGTGCGTTGTCGGCCGTCGACCATGCCGTCGACACCGACAATGCGGACGCGCTGGGATATGCACTCGACGAGCTCCACCGAATCGGTCTGAGTCCGCCGATTCTCGACGATGATTGCCCGACCGGCGCTTCTCCGGTCGTCGACCCACCGCAGCCCGGCGGCGCCCCACCGCCTTTCATGGGCTACCCGCCGCAAGCCTCCGGCCACGGCGCTCCGCCGCCCTCGATGAGCTACCCGCCGCAGCAGCCGTCCACGGACTACGGTGGTCCGCCGCCAACGAACTACCTGCCGCAAGCCGCCGGCTACGGCGCCCCGCCGTCGATGGGGTATCCGCAATCGACCGCGTCGCGCTCAACCCGGCGCTGGATCTGGCTGGGTGGCGGAGTCCTAGCCATCGCATTGCTCCTGGCATTCGGGATCTTGAGCCTGATGACTTCGACGCACAACGCGGCGGGTCCCGCTACCCGGGCTCCGTCGCCGTCACGGTCCGCCGCACCTACCTCGGTGACCTCCACCGACACGCCGACCCAGGCTGGCGGGGGAACGGGCGTTTTCGTTGCTGTCGGTCTACTTGCCGTTGCGGGGGCGGTGATCGCTGTCGTCATTGTGCTGATGCGTCGGCGATCTCGCACGGCCTACCCGCCGCCCATGCACCTCGCGGCTGAGCCAATTGCGCGGCCGGAGCGCCTCGCCGCCACCTTTGCGCCCAATGAGCTTGTTGAGCTTGCCAATCGAACTGTCGACCGGCTCGTCGACAAGGGCGGCCGAAGGTGACAGTGGCAATCACCGATCCGGCGTTGCATGTGCTGATCTTCGTCCGGCTTAAGCCTGAAAAATATTATGGCTCCGAGGGTTTGGCGGCCGCATGGGAGGCTGCGGAGAAGTTGGGCATCTCGGAACCCATCGACCCCGACATCCCGACCGATTTACCGGACGAGGTGTCGAGCGAGGATGTGTTCTTTCGCGTCGTTGCCGGGAAGGCCGGCTCCGAAGGATGTGACAGCGCGATAGCGTTCAACGCCCATGATGTGGCGGGGATCGTCATTCGGCTGCACCCGACACTGTCGGCCAGCGGCACAGGTGATGGCTGGGTCGGCCTGTCCGAAAGCTGGCGCAACGCTTTCGATCCCGACGAATACGACGACGTGATGGGCTGTGTCGAGTTGTTCTTCGGTAGCACAACGGGATCGGCGTCGGAACTGCCTGGCGCGCCCGAGTCGACCATCCGCGACGTCCTCACCGTCCACGGCGGATCAGGGTTCGAGTCATCGGCTCTGGTGGAGCCGGGAGTCGCGTTGTGGATCAAGGAGTTTCGATGGGGCTCGCGAGCTGTCGTGATCGCCGTCGACTCCGCCGCTGCCACCGCGCAGTCGTGGTGTTCGATCAGCAGCGCCCGGGACGACGCTGGACAGCTGGTGCGCTACTTCATGCACGCCAGCAAGCTTCGGTACGAGGCGACCGTGTTCAGGCAGGACATCGACGAGCTGCGTCGGCAGGAGCGGGCGTTGGACGACGGTCTTGCCGAGTTGTTCGCACTGCACCAGCGCTTCGAGGCTACGGGCGCTGCGGCCGACGAACTCATCGACGCCCAAAGCCGACTGGGACGAGCGCAGGGTGATGCGGCCGGACTGCTGATCTCGATCACCCACCTCCGAGACTTGCGACAGACCGTAGAAATCGCCGCGCACAACTTGCGCGCCAACCAGCCGGCGCAGATCGACAGCGCCGTGAACGAGCTATCGCTTTTCGGCCGCGAGCTGAAACTCGCCGAATGGCTAGACAACCAAGCCGGTCACGAGATCGCGTACTTGCAGTCCTGTCGCGAACGGGTCGGTGAGGCGCAGAAGCTGACCGAACTGCGCCTCCAGCAGCTGTCGGCAGCCAATGCTCGAACAGCGAACTGGCTCAGTGTGTTACAGACCAGCCTGCTGGCCGCGCCGCTGGGGGCGCTGAGCGTAGCGAGCACCTTGGGGACGCACTTCACGGCGCCGAGGACGGTCTGCGCGGCGGTGATGGCGCTCGTCGGCTCGATGACCCTGCTGGCGCCGCTGCTCGCCTTCCGGTGGATCCACGGCTATCGCTGGCCGGAGATCGCCGCGGTCGCGGTGATCGGTGGATGCGTTGGCTGGGTTGTCGCGGTTGTGGTATCCGCTGCCGCGCCGCTGACAATCGTTTTCGCCGCAGCGATTCTCGGTGCGACGCTACTGGGAGCGGTCGCTGTTTTGACCAATGGGCGCAACCGTACGAGTTCGCCATCGGCTTGACAGAGGAGAAGTTCATGCATGGCTCGAAAATCCTGATCACCGGTCCGACCGGTCAGGTTGCGGTTCCCATCGCGAAGGCCCTGGCGGCCGACAATGAAGTGTGGGGAATCGCTCGCTTCACCAATGGCGCGGCTCGTGCAGACCTGGAGGACGCGGGTGTGCATTGTGAGAAGGTCAACCTGGCCGCCGGCGAATTCGACGTTTTGCCAACCGATTTCGATTATGTTCTCAACCTCGCCGTGGCCAAGAGTGGCGACTGGGACAAGGACCTCGGTGCTAATGCCGAGTCGGTAGGCCTGCTGATGGCGCACTGCCGCGCCGCCAAGGCATTCCTGCACTGTTCGTCGGCCGCCGTCTACGACCCCCCGGATGACGAGCCGCGAACCGAGCGATCGGCGTTGGGCGACAACCACAAGCCGCTGTTCCCGACCTATTCGATCTCCAAGATTGCCGGCGAGGTGGTTGCCCGCAGCATGGCTCGCGCCCTCGGCATTCCGACCGTTATTGCCCGACTCAACGTCCCCTACGGGGACAACGGGGGATGGCCGTTCTACCACATGGAGATGATGCTGGCCGGCATCCCGATCCCGGTGCCCGCCGGAGTTCCGGCCAGCTACAACCCCATTCACGAAGAAGACATCATCGCGACGATCCCGAAGCTGCTGGCTGCCGCGTCGGTGCCTGCGGTCACCGTCAACTGGTGCGGAGACCAGACCGTCAGCCTGCAGGACTGGTGCCGTTATCTGGGCGCCCTCGTCGGTAAGGAACCCGTGTTCGAAGAAAGCCCGCAAGCACTGCGCGGCAACCCGACTGATGCGTCCCGGATGCACGAGCTGGTCGGCGCCAGCGCCGTCGACTGGCGGGACGGACTTCGCCGGATGGCGGCGAAGTTCCATCCCGAACTGGTCGGCACGTGACCGACGCCGTCCACGGAGGGTTCGCCTCTCCCGTGGCCGGCGCTAATTTACTCACGTCAAACGGAATTCGTCGCGTGCCTGAGGTTTGCCCGCGGCGAATATCGGGCACGTCCCTGTCTAGTGCAGCGGAGCCTCGCTCCCGAAGTTCGACAATGCACTTACCGTGAACGCTCGTTCGCTAGTTTTTCTGTGGCGTTAATTGACGTCGCTGCTGTAAAACGGGTATTTTCAGCAATCAGCACTTGATATGGGTGCACATCTGTGTACTGTGAAACGCATGGCTGAACGGGGAGCAGAGCCGCAGGTCCCACGCGGACGCCGGTTGTTTCTGCGCGCTGTCCGCCTGTTGTTCAAACCGCTAGAGCCCGACGATTACCTCGAGATGATCAACCCGCTCTGGACGACGAAGGAGCTACGCGGAGAAGTCGAGCGTGTCGAGCCGCAGGGATCCGAAGCCGCCAGCGTGCTGATCAAACCGGGCTATGAGTGGCCAGGTCACAAGCCCGGTCAATATGTGCGCCTCGGCGTCGTCATCGACGGTGTGTATCACTGGCGTGCATATTCGCTCACCTCCGACCCGGTGCCCGAGGACGGTCTGATCAGCGTCACACCCAAGAAAGTCGACGGCGGTGTGGTGTCGCCCTACCTGGTCGAGCAGATCCGGCCCGGCGAGATCGTGCGACTCGGCGAAATCGAGGGAGTATTTACCCTTCCGGATCCGCTACCTGCCAAAATGTTGTTCATCAGCGCCGGCAGCGGTATCACGCCGATCATGAGCATGCTGCGCAGTCTGGATCATCGCGGGGAGCTCGGCGACGTCGTGCACATCCATTCCGCGCGCACCCGCGAGCAGGTGATGTTTCTGCCCGTTCTCGAAGACATCAATAGCCGGCACGAGCATATGCGGCTGGACATCCGGCTCACCGGGGATCGCGGCAGGCTCGAGCCCGGCGACCTGGATGACGAGTGTCCGGATTGGCGTGAGCGCGAAGCGTTCTGCTCGGGTCCGGAGGAGATGCTGGACGCACTCGTCGAGCACTGGGAGAAAAACGGCGACCCGGACCGCCTGCACTTCGAGCGCTTCCAGCCGAAGATCGGCGGGGGCGCCGGCGACGGCGAGGGCGGCGAAGTCCACTTCCTCAAAAGCGACAAAACCGTCGAATGTGACGGCGGCACATCCATTTTGCAAGCCGGCGAGGACGCAGGCCTGGAGCTTGCGTTCGGTTGCCGAATCGGGATCTGTCACACGTGCGTAGGCACGGTGAAGGCCGGCAAGCTGCGCGACCTGCGCTCGGGTGAGGTCACCGAACCCACCGAGCAGGAAGTGCGGATCTGTATCAACGCCGCCGAAGGCAACGTCGAACTCGAACTCTGATCGATAGGAACACTCATGACGTCAACTCTGCAAGCTACCCAGACCCCATTCGCCCATCTCGGAGAACAAGAGCGCGAAAAACTGGGCAAGGAACTGGACGCGATTCACGACGAAGTGTTCGCGGACCTCGGCGACCGTGATCGCGCGTACATCAAGAGAGTCATCACGGTTCAGCGCCAGATCGTGGTCGCGGGCCGGATCTTGTTGTTGGGCTCGCGATCCAAGACAGCGTGGCTTCTGGGAACCGCATGTCTGGGCATGGCCAAGATCTTGGAGAACATGGAGATCGGGCACAATGTCATGCACGGCCAATGGGATTGGATGAATGACCCCGCCATTCACTCATCGGTCTGGGACTGGGATACCGCCTCTAGTGCGGAGTCGTGGAAGCACTCACACAACTTCATTCATCACACCTATACCAACATTCGCGGCAAAGACAAAGATCTCGGCTACGAAATCATGCGGATCGATCCCCACCAGAAGTGGGAGCCGAGGTTTCTCGGCCAACCGCTCTATAACCTGCTCCTCACGTTGCTTTTCGAATGGGGCGTGGCGGTCCACGACATGGACATCGAGGCGATACGGGCCCACGAGAAGCCGTGGTCTGAGGTCCGCAAGGACTTGAAAGACATTGGCGTCAAGGCGCGTTCGCAGATCAAGAAGGACTATCTCGGATGGCCGACGATCAGCGCAGGTGCCTTCGCGCTGGCCCAGTTGGCCTTACGTGGCCGGCTCGATCAGCCGGCGACCTCCCGAATCGGCCGGCGGTTGCGCCGCGTATCGAGCAAGGGACGGCTAGGTGCGACCGCGGACTTCCTCGACCGGGTCGCCCCGGGCGTGGAAAGCACGTTCCTGCGCACTCTGGGCGCCAATGCGCTGGCCAACATCATCCGCAATGTGTGGGCACACGCCATCATCTTCTGCGGGCATTTCCCCGACCAGACCTACACTTTCAGCCAGGAGGAAGTCGAGAACGAAACACGCGCCGAGTGGTATCTGCGGCAGTTGGTCGGCGCGGCCAACATCGACGGCAGCCCACTGTTTCACGTCATCAGCGGCAACCTCGGTTACCAAGTCGAGCACCATCTATATCCGGACATGCCGTCGAGCCGGTACTCCGAGATCGCACCCAAGATCAAGGACATCTGCGAGCGTTACGAGCTGCCTTACAACAGCGGACGCTTCTCGAGGCAATGGTTCACGGTGCACCGCACTATATTTCGCCTGGCCTTTCCCGGCGGGAAGCCCCGACCGAAGCCGGGGCCCTATCGCGCCGAGAAGCGTCCCGTTCCTCGCCACGAGTCGAGTGAGGCGAGCAAGTTCCGCGAACGAGTCCCGGCCGAACACCCAGCGTCGGGTCCCGAGCACAAGGGCGGCGGCGTCGAGGTGAAGCCGCCTCCGCGCACCGATCACTGATCGGCTTTGGTCGCGGCTAATCCTGCTTGGCGATCAGCTTTTTCAGCGCCTCGCGATCTGGGGACAGCAGCTCGTCAATGCGCTGCTGGTTCACGTCGGCGACGATGATCTCGCCGACTTCCTGATACACGTTGCTGAAAATGCCGTGCGACTTCATCTTCTCGGTCTGGTAGATGTTGTCCTCGGTCGGCGTCACGTAGTACACGATCTCGGGCTTGAACCGGTGGATCAGCCACAGATGGATGACGTCCATCAGTCGCTTCTGGCGCATCTTCTCGGCGAACGTGTTCTGATCGCGCACCGTGAGGATGTTGCGTCCATGCCGATCCTTAATCGGGTCGACGACCACATTGGCCAGCGGCTCGTCGGCGTCGTCGCCGTAGATGCCGAGGTCGAGGACGTCGGAGCCGGCCCGTCGGGGACGCAGTCGCACCGTCAGTGTCTCGCCGATCTTGTAGTGGTCACCCCACAGCGCCAGCCACTCTTCCAGCAGCTTCTTTGGCACCTCGGTCTGCACCAGGTGCTGGTGCTGGGTGGACCCTTCGCCCATCGCCTTCGTGGTCGCGGTCCGACCTGACGACGCGGCGAGCGCGGCATCGCTGCGCGGGCCGCCGACGAGCGTTTGCGGTGTGCGATAAGGAGATTCGACCAGACGCATCTTGCGCTGCAGGCGGGCCAAGGCGAGCATGCCCTCCTGGCGCAGCGACGTAGCGAACTCCTCGGAGGCCACACCGTCGATCTGGTGACCGCCGTAGGTGATGAAGTTGAAGACGAAGCCCATCTTGCCGAGTTCCTCGGGGAACGCCCGCATCTCGTCGTCGGTCATGCCGGTGGTGTCCCAGTTAAACGATGGCGAGAGGTTGTAGGCCAGCATCTGGTCCGGGTAGACCGCGTGGATCGCCTCGGCGAACTCGCGCGCGTCGACCAGATCGGCTGTCTTGGTCTCCATCCACAACAGGTCGGCAAAGGGAGCTGCCGCAAGCGATTTGGCGATCGCATAGGGAATGCCGCCGCGAATCTGGTAGTAGCCCTCGGGCGTCTTGGCCAGCTCACAGTCCCATGCGACGTTGAGGCCCAATTCCTTCGCCTTCTGCTGTGCGGTGAAGAGCGGAGCGCGTTGCGCGAACGCGCGCCACTCGTCGGCGCTCATGTCGCTTGATTCGCCGTCACTCTCATTGAATTCGAGGAGTTCGGCGACCGCTTCGCCGTAGGTCATCAAGCCCGCGTCGAGCTGCCAGGCGTCGACGAACTTCGACTCGATCTCGTCGAACACCGCGTCGATCGACTGTTGAGCATGGTCGGGTGACGCCGCCGCCTTCGAGATCAAGGCGACGATGCCAGCTCGCTCCAGCCACGAATCGGCCGCCGCATACTGCTCCTCGGGAAGTGCGTAGAGCAGGTGCCCGTTGAGCTCTTTGAAGCCGGATTCGTAGAAGCGGCGGACCATCGCCAGGAAGCACGCCTTGTACGACGGAATCTTGAGATTCGTGGTGCCCAACAGGAAGGGCTGATCGCGCTCGTCGGCGCGGCTGTCGAGCAGGTTGGCCGCCTCCGCGTCGGTACGGGCCACGATGATGCCCGGCACACCCATGATGTCGAGCTGGAAACGCGCCGTGTTGAGCCGCTTGATCTGCTCGTCCGACGGCACCAAGACCTTGCCGCCCTGGTGACCACACTTCTTGGTGCCCGGTCGCTGGTCTTCGATGTGGTAACCCGGCACGCCTGCCTCGACGAACCGCTTGATCAGGTTCCGCACGTGTGGATCGCCGCCGTGGCCGGTGTCAGCGTCGGCGATGATGAACGGCCGATAGTCGACCGCCGGCGTGCGTTGGCGCTGTTCGTCGCTCATCCGCAGGCGCAGGTACTGCTGGTTGCGGTCGGCGGTCAGCAGCGCGCGGACCAAGCCGGCCGCCTCGTCGGGCACCTGGCTGAGCGGGTAACTCGCCAGGTCGGGACCCGGGTCCTCGCTGCTCGAGCCTTTGGCCGAGGTCGCCCAGCCACCGAGGTAGATCCCCTCGATGCCCATCCGCTTCATCGTCACGGCCTGGCCGGGGGAGTACGGGCCGAAGGTGGTGATGCTCTTCTTCTGGGCGAACAGCTCACGTAGCCGCGGATAAAACGCCTCGGCAGCCTCCCGTGCCACGATGTAGTCCGACGGGATGGTGCCGCGTTGCTCGACGACCTGGCGGGCGGAGTACAGGCGAGTTATCCCTTCGAAGCGAGGGCTGCTCATGTAGGCCTGCGTCGCGGCCACATCGCTCTCGAAGGTTCGCTGCGAATCCTGCTCGGACGAGGTATGCGTCGCTGCATCCGCCTCGATGGTGCTCATGTTCTCTCCGCTCCTCGGTTGCCGATTTGCCTGCTGATGTGAGTCTATGGCGGTCGCACACCACGACGTTTCAAAATCGGATGTCTACCGCGCGATAGCAGCGGGCATACCGCTGGGGACACCTCGTTAAACCCTGGACGACAAACCGCAGCGAAGCAGCCGCTCGGGAAAAATGTCGCCAGGGTCAGTTTCGACAGACATCAGCGGTGCGCCTCGGATACGCTCTCCGGGCGGGGCGACGTCGCCGCGCATGACGGGAGCGCCATGAGTTCTCTGCGAACGGCACGTGCGCGGCAATCCCTGCCCGTAGCTTTGCCCCCGAGCCGCACCGTGCCGGTACGATCCGCCGACGGAACCCGATTGCACACCGAAGTTTTCGGGCCCGAGGACGGTTATCCAATCGTGCTTGCGCACGGCATCACCTGCGCGATCCGAGTGTGGGCCTATCAGATTGCCGATCTCGCGACGGAATATCGCGTGATCGCGTTCGACCATCGCGGGCATGGTCGCAGCGGACGCCCGCGCCGCGGTGGGTACAGCCTGAGCCATTTGGCCGCCGATGTCGACGCGGTCCTCGACGCCACGCTGAGGCCAGGTGAGCGTGCCGTCGTCGCGGGCCATTCGATGGGTGGCATGGCGATCGCAGCATGGTCGGACCACTATCGGCACCGTGTTCGGTCGCGCGCGGACGCCGTGGCGCTGATCAACACCACCACCGGTGACTTGCTTCGCGAGGTGCGCCTGCTGTCGGTGCCGCCGGCGCTGGCGGCGGCCCGGATCTTCGGTGGGCGGACGCTAATCAACCTCTTCGGTTCGTTCGTGGTGCCGCCCGGGGTGGGTCGGCTCAGCCGCGAAATAGTGTCGATGCTGGCCGTCGGTGCCGACGCGGACCGCGCGGTCGGGTCACTGATCTACGAGTTGTTCAACGCCACCTCGCCCGGCGGGCGGGGCGGCTGCGGAAAGGCGCTCGTCGGTGCGATGGGCCGGCGACACATCGACCTCACCGGATTGACGGTGCCGACGCTGGTCATCGGCAGCCAACGGGATCGTCTGACGCCGATGATCCAGTCCCGCCGAATCGCGGCCGCCGCACCGAATTTGGTTGGGCTGGTGGAATTACCCGGTGGTCACTGCTCGATGCTGGAGCGGCCGCGGGAGATCAACCGCGAACTGAGGGCACTAGCCGAGTCAGTGGCTCTGCGGCACGCCCTGTAGCCGTACCGCGACTTCGCCGGCGGCGCGTTGTCCAGAACGGACCGCGCCGTCGAGAAAGCCGGTCCACTCGTCGGCGGTCTCGGTACCCGCCCAGTGAATGGGCCCGACCGGGCGCCGCAGCAGCGGCCCGAAGCGGGTCCAGGTGCCCGGTGGCACCGCGGCGGTGGGACCTCCGGGCGCGAACTCTTCTGCACCCCAACGGTGGTCGACGTAGTCGATCGGGGTGAGCGCCTCGTCGCCGAACAATGCCGCGAAGCACTCCAGCGCCCGTTCGCGACGCTGGCCGGCCGGTAGCGCGTCGAAGCTGCGGGAATCGACGAAGCCGAGCAGGATTCCGGGCCCGCCCGGGTCGGGGCTGACGTCGAAGGTGATGAACACCGGGCCCTGGTCGGACAGCGATTCGCCGGAGAACCCTTTGGCGCGCCAGAACGGCGTGGGGTAGGCGACGTAGGCCTTGCTGAGTCGACCCTGAGGCCAGTGGATGGGCAATTGGCCGTGTTCGGCAGGCAGCGCCGGGCTGAATTCGATGCGGCTCCAATGCTCCGGCGGTACGGCGACGATCACGAATTTCGCCTCCGCGGAGCCTTTTTCGCTGACCACTGTTACACAGCCGCCGTCGTGTTCGATGCGTCGGACCGCTGCCTGGAGCACCACTCGGTCGCCGAGATCGGCCGCCGCGGCATTGGCGATGGACTGCGTGCCTGCCGCAAATCGGTCCTGCTGCGCGCCATTTTCGACGTCGAGCATTCGATCCAGCCCGCCGGCCGCGCGGACATAGCGGGCGGCGTGCAGCATGGACACGTCGTCGGGTTCGCAACCCCAGGTCACCCGGGCCATGATCGCCAACAGATCTCGGGTCGTGGCGCCGGCCCGCACCGACCGTAGCCACTGGCCCAGCGACTGGCCATCCAACGCGGCCGCGCGGCGGGCCGTCCACGGCTCACCCAGCGGCACGGTCCGGGCGATGCGCTCGAATTGCCAACGCACGCGGGCGAGATCGAGGAGGCCGCTCAGGGACAGCCGCGGGATGGTGCCGCTATACGAGCGCACCGCGCCTCGCCAGCGAATCAGGTTGGCGCCGTCGTGGTATGTCGGAACGGTTGTGATGCCCAGATCGGCGGCCAATTTCAGCACCGCGTCCTGCGTCGGGCCCACGAAGGTGCCGCCCATGTCGACCGGGATGCCGGCGATGTGGCCGGTATACGACCGTCCGCCAACCCGATCACGGCCTTCCAGCACCAGCACGTCGTGTCCGAGTCGGCTCAACTCACGGGCGGCGGAGAGGCCGGCGAAGCCGGCTCCGACCACCACGACGTCGGCCGTCCAGGTCGCATCAGACATGCCCCTCAGTCAACCCCATTGCGGCTGGGTAATCTCGCATTCGATGGCCTCACTCTTTCTCGGGTGGTTGGACCGCCCGCATCGTCGCAAGGCGGCACCGTGAAAGTGTTCACAGCGTTGTACGGCCTCGCCGACGCAGCCGAGCGCGCTCGGGAGCTTCGCGATGCGGGGGCCGCCGGGGTCGCTACGTTCGAGGGCCCACACGACGTGTTCGCGCCGCTGACGCTGGCGGCCACCGTGCCCAACCTTCAACTGATGACCAACGTGGCTATTGCGTTCCCGCGCAACCCTATTCATCTGGCCCATCAGGCCAACGACCACCAGCTACTCAGCTCGGGGCGGTTCATCCTCGGCCTCGGAACCCAGATCCGCGCGCAGATCGAGAAGCGGTTCGGCGCCGACTTCGACAAGCCGGTGGCCCGGATGACCGAATTCATCGCCGCGCTGCGGGCGATCTTCGCCGCCTGGAATTCCGGCGAGCGGCTGGACTTCCGAGGCGACTACTACCGCCACACATTGATGACCCCGACGTTTGATCCCGGCCCGAATCCGTTCGGCCCGCCGCCCATCTACGTCGGCGCGCTGGGGCCCCGGCTGACCCGCGCCGTCGCGCAGCATGCCGACGGTCTACTCGTGATGCCATTCGGCTCCAAGCGTTTTCTGCATGACCACACAATGCCGATCGTGCGCGACGGTCTGGCAGCGGCGGGGCGTCAAACCGCAGAGTTGACGGTGCTGCCCGAAATCATCATCTCGTCCGGCGAGACCGAGGCCGAGATCGAAGCGGCGCACGCCCGAACGCGTGCGTTGCTGGCGTTCTACGGGTCGACGCCGGCGTATCGGCCGGTGTTGGCCGCGCACGGCTGGCAGGACCTGCAACCCGAACTCAACGCGCTGTCCAAGCAGGGCCGCTGGGCGGAGATGGGCGGGCTGATCACCGACGAGATGCTGCACACCATCGCCGCCTGCGGCATACCCGCCGATGTGGGCCGTCACGTTCGCGACCGTGTCGGCGACGTCGCCGACACGGTCTGCCTCTATCAGGCGGCGCCGATCGGCCTGCCGACGCTGGCGGCGATCATCGACGAATTGCGTTAGGGCGCAACGGTCAGCCAGTCCTTGAAGCCGGACGGATCGTGGCGCCCAAGTGCGCCGTGCTCGTAAAGACCCCAGCCTTCGACCGGATCACCGTCGCCGTCGCGACAGAGCGCGCGACCGACATGGTCGATGACACCGAAGCCGGACCGGCCGATGATCACGGGGTCGTTCATGTCGTAGGTGAGGCGCTCGATGAACTTCTCGCCCTTCCACATGCCGTGTAACCAGTCCGAGTCGCCGCCGTAGCCGCCGCCGACGTGGATAGGGACCGGGAGTTTGGATTCGACGTCGAAGTGCACCGGCGTGCCGTCTGGTCTCGTCGCATCGATCGTCGCGCCGGTCGGGATGCGGGTTCCCGAGCGGTAGTGGATCTTGACCCGCGGCCAGCCGAGTTGTTCCACGCGGCCGTCGCGCCAGATCCTCGTGCAGTCGTTGAGCGAGCGAAAACCGTCGGGCGCCTCCTGGATGATCAGCACGATCGCGAAGTCCTTGAACGCGATCGGCACGTAGAGCCACCACATGCCTTCGAACGGCGGGTCGGCGGGCCGGCCCGCAGGCTCGGGCTCACCGATCGGCCGGATGCCCCAAGACCTGTCGCGGCTGCCGATCCACGTCGCTGGATCGACCGGAATCTCATTGCCGTCTATGATGATTCGCCCGCTCCAGCTGCCGAGCTGAGCAAAGCGCTGCGCGTCCAGGGTGACCCGGTTGCCGGAGCGCATCAGGTGCGGCTGCTCTTGGACCACGTCGAACAGGCCCTCCCAGGTGAGATCGGCTGCGATTCCTTCGGTTTCGTCGAGGGTGATGCGCAGCGTGTGCAGGGGGTCGATGACCTCGACGCGGTAGCCGTTGACGTGCTGGTGCAGCCGGTCCTGATCGATGGCGTCGGACAGGTGCACCGCGGTCTGGGTGTCACCGCGCCGGATGAGCAGGAAGGCGTCTTTCACCCCGAGATTCGGGTAGTAGCCGATGCCGCTGATGACGAAAATGTCTCCGGTGCGGTCGTGGGCGTTGAAGTAGGAGCGGTCGTAGAAGTTGCGGTCGGAGGAACCCGGCCATGCGATCGGCTGCGGAACCTGGTGTACCGGGAATTCGTCGAGTGGGCCCAGCATTTACTGATCCTCTCCGATAAGACGCCTCAGCAATCCAGCGTGGTAGAACAACGATTCGACGTCCTCGGGTCTCTCCATCTCGCCGAAATGCACCCGGCGGGCACCGGTGCGCATGAACACGCACGCCCACATCACTCCGGAGTACACGTAGAACCAGTGCAGATCACCGATCTCGACACCGGTGAGCCGTTGATAGGTGTCGCGGACGTCTTCTTCACGCATCACAGCGGGCAGGCCGTCCAACGTCGCGAGGCCGGCGAGTTCTTGAAAGACCATGTGGGCGAAGATCATCCATGCGACGTCGAGCTCGCGAGGGCCCAGCGTGACCATTTCCCAGTCCAGCACTGCCACCGGCTGGAAGTCGCGATACAGCACGTTGCCAACCCGCGCGTCGCCCCACAGCAGCACGGGTTGGGTCGCGTCCGCGTCCTGCGGCCAGTTGTCCTCGAGCCAGGTGAACGTACGCTCGAGTAGGGGTGAGCGGCCGATATCGGGCACCGCGAAGTCGTACCAGGACCGGACCCAGTTGGCGTGCCTGCGCAGGGCGGTATCGCCCTCCTGGCCGTCGGCCAGAAATCCAAACGTCTTCTCGGCGTCCGGAATTGAGTGCAGGGACGCCAACACCGACACCGTCGCGTCCTGCAGCTCGCGCTGGCGCTTCGCGGGGGCGTCGGCGAACCAGTTGCCGCCGAAGGTGTACGGCATCACGTCGGGAGGTACGTCACCCTCGACATAGTCCATCAGGAAAAATGGCGTGCCCAGGACGTCGCCGCTGGGTTCCAGCCAGCGCACCCGCGGCACCGGGACATCGGTCAGTTCGCCGACGCTGCGGATGACGTCGAATTGGTGGTCGAGTCGGTAGGTCGGGAACACCTGCACGTCTTCCGGGGCGGGCGCCACCCGGGCCACAAATTTCTGGCTGACGGGCTTGCCGTCCTCGGTCCAGGACGCGGTGAGAATGATGGTCTCCGACGACATGCCGGTCGAGTCCACGCCGCTTTCGACGGTGACGTCAGGTATCACGCCGCCGGGCAGCACCGTCGACAACCACTTCGACATGACCGCCGGCAACGTCGTGACGTCGCGGCTGGAGCGCTGGAGCTTGTCGACTTGGTCGAGCACGGGTTCATGTGGCATAGGGTCCTCTTCGCTGAGGCAATTACGATACGGTGGGTAGCGTTATGAAAGCAGACCCGTCCATGGTTGACAAGGCCGCCGGCGCCGGAAGGCCCCGGGACCCGCGCATCGACGCTGCCATATTGACGGCGACCGCGGATCTGCTTGTCCAAATTGGATATTCGAATCTGACGCTGGCCGCGGTCGCGGAGCGGGCCGGAACGACCAAGACCGCGCTGTATCGGCGGTGGTCGAGCAAGGCCGAGTTGGTACACGAAGCGGCATTCCCGGTGGCGCCCACCGCGCTCGTCGGCCCGACCCGAGGGATGGCAGAAGATCTCCGGGCGATGATCGCGGCCGCGCGCGATGTCTTCACCACCCCGGTAGTGCGTGCAGCCCTGCCCGGACTGGTCGCCGACATGAGCGCCGATTCCGAGTTGAATGCTCGGGTGATGGCGCGGTTCGCGGATCTGTTCGCCGCGGTCCAGACGCGCCTCAGCGAAGCGGTCGAGCGCGGTGAGGTGCATCCAGACGTCGACCCCGACCGGTTGATCGAGTTGATCGGCGGCTCGACGTTGTTGCGGATGCTGCTCAGGCCCGAGCAGCCACTCGACGACGACTGGGTGGAGCAGACGACGGCCATCCTCGTGCACGGGGTGACCCGCGAGGGAGGGTCGGTCCGATGACAGGCGGATCCAGCACAACATTGCTGTCATCGCACTGTCGCCTTCCAAAGCGATTATGACGCCGGGGCTTTCGTATTACGCGCGTGAATTCGCCGAGGCGTCGACAGCGCAAGAGTTCGCGCGTGCGGCGGCGGAGCTGGCTTTGGTGGATCCCACGGTGGTGACCGGGCGGACTATCGGTCACCTGCAGGTGCTCGACGGCAGCTTTAGCGCCTTCCCCGGTTAAGCGGCATCTTCGTCGGGCGGGTCGGGGTCTGCCAGCAGTTCCTCTGGATGATGGGCGTGGTTGATTTCCGGCGGGCCGGTGCCATCGGTCCAGCCCAGGCGACCCGTGTCAGTGACAACCGTGCGCGCTTCACCGCGGCTGACCATCCCATGGTCCGACCCGCACAGAAAGTAGAGTGCGTCCGCGTCGGTACGCCCGCCATGCGCCCAGTCGTCGTCTGCATGGTGAACTTCGCAGCGGTAGCCCGCTTCAAGACAATTCGGACGCGTACAGCCGCGGTCGCGGGCGTAACAGATCAGCCGTTGATCGTGCGTCGCGATGCGTTTTTGGCGGCCCAGGTACAGAGGACGTTCGGTGTGGTTGTCGAACACGGCGAGGTAATGGATTGCGTCGGCTGCCATGCGGATTAGGTCTCGCATCGGCAGACGGGATCCGCCACCGGTGCGGGCAGGTGCCGGCATCGGCAGCGAAGCGTCGACGGCCGCATGCGCGGCCTGGTCGAGTTCGGCAAGCGTGGTGGTGACGACCACCGTGACCGGATGGCCGCGGTGTACACCGAGGCCGCCCGATGCGATCGCGGTCTTGAGTCCGAGTTTGAGCGCGTCGTGGCAGCGTTGGCCCGCACTGCGGGTATCGCGCGAGGCGTCGTCCGGTTGGTGACGGCCCGGCCGCACGGCGGCCTCGACCGCCTCGAAGTACGCGCGTGCCTCCGGGTCGAGCAGACCGGACAATCGCGACATCCCGTCTGGCCCCTGAGGACCGAGGCGCAAGCCTCGACGGCGGGCGCGATCCTCGTCGCTGAACAGGCCGTCGGGATTTAAATAGTCGGCAATGCGCTGGCCGAGTTTCACCACGATGCCCGCGTCGACCTCGGCCGCGTGCTCGACCAGCGTGCGCTCGGCGGCTTGCACGTCGACGGGTGAAACGCACGCCGGCAAGACATCGACGGCTCGGCACACGGCGCGGATGTGATCCTCGCCCATAAGTCCCTTCTCGACGGCAGCCGCGAGCTCTGGCAACTCCGGCTGCAACGTCTCGCCGGTCAATGACCTGCGCGGCCGGATTCGAGCCGCAAGCTTGAACCGCCGCGTGATTTCGCCGGGCGTGATGCGCAATCGCTGCCAGAGCTGAGATCGTGCCGCCGCGACAGCGCCGGCTTCGTCCGGCGGGTCCGCGATCTCGGCGAAAATCCGGTACATCAGGCCCCGGTTGACGCGCTCCTGAGCTTCCAGCCGCGCTGCGACTTCTACGCGAAACCTGTTGCCTGCGAGGGTCGACGGAGTCGCCCGCAGCGCGTCGTACGCAGCGTCGACGGCATCGAGAGCGGAGATGATCCGCTCCCGTGCCTCATCGGCGCCGATCGCTGAAGCCATAACTCGAGGCTACGAATGCACCCGACAATGCCGGCCGCGTGGCACTCGGGAAACCACGGTCTGTGGATGAACTTCCGACTGTGGATAACTGCGCCGGATAACTGCGCCGGGGTTAGGCGACGATATTTATAGGCCGCACAGTGCCGTGCTGCGCGGCTGTCCGTTCGTAGCGCGCATATCTACCGCGCATACACCGTCACCACGATCGTCGGTGGGAGGGACGAAGCGCAGCACACCTTCGTCGAGGCGGACGTGATACTGGTCGTCGATTTTCTCGATTTCATGTCCGAGTAACGACGCCCAACGTCCGGCCGTGTCGGCAAGACGTCCCGACTGCATCGCCACGCCGACTCAATCGGTGACTTCGCTGGTGTTGATGTAATCGCGCCAACGGGGTCCCGCCCAGGGCCACTCATCCCATTCGTCGGCTTGGTCGACCGACAGAATCGCGGCGCCGACGTCCTTCGGGTGCAGATGCACGCCGGTGATACCGGGTTTAGCGGCGGTGGAAACGACTCTCGAACAGCGCAACGTCAGGATCTCGATAGCACCGCTCCCCGCCAAGCTCATCCATGATGGTGGCCTCCACCGGCGCCAGATCGGCGGCTACCAAAGCCGCCTGCCGCAGCCTGATTCGCATCTGGCCATTATCGGCATGGCAGGTCACACACTGGCGCGGCCGACCGCATGCAGCGCTTCGGCGATCGCGTCCGCTAGGGCCGTGATGTCGTCGTCGGCAAGCCCCGAGATAGTGACGCGTATACCCGGCGCCGTACCGATCCGGAAGCGCGCTCCGGGTGCCGCAGCCCAGCCGGCGTGCAAAAGCCTTGTGACCGTTACGGTTTCGTCAGGTACTGGTACCCACACGTTGAGTCCTGACTTTGCGTGGGACGCCACTCCGCGGTCGGTCAACGCCACCCGCAGGCTCGAGCGGTTGCGGGTGTAGGTGGTCTCGGCTTTAAGCACCGTCCGCGCGGCGGCTTTGTCGCGCCACAGGCCGAGCGCGAGGTCCTGCAACACGTGGCTGATCCACCCGGGGCCCAGCCGTAGCCGACCCTGGACCCGCTCGACCGTTCGCTCATCCCCGGTCAGCAGTGCCAGACGCAAGTCGGGGCCGTAGGCCTTCGCGGCCGAGCGAACGAATGCCCAGTGCCGGGTGGTGCCGGCCATGGTGTGCAACGGCGCGCCGGCGATCCCGGCGCAGTGGTCGTCCTCGATCAGCAGCACACCGTCGTGCTCGGCGAGCAGCGGGCGCAACTCGGCGGCGCGCGCAGCCGAAATCGCCGCGCCGGTCGGGTTTTGGGCACGACTGGTCAGCACCAGCGCGCGGACACCCCGTCGCAGCACCCGTGCGACGTCGGCTGTCAGCGGCCCGTCGTCGTCGACTCTGATCGGTTCGGCCGAAAAGCCCATTGCTGCAAGCAAATCCAATAGGTTTGCCCAGCCCGGGTCTTCGACCCCGACCCGGTCGCCGGGGCGCAGATGGGCGGCGAGGACCCGCTCGATGGCGTCGAGCGCGCCGGCGGTCACGGTGATGTACGCGGCGGGGACGCCGTCGGCGAGCAGCGACGTACGAGCGTAATCCGCTAATTCCGCCGACACCGCGGGATCGCCGTAGAGCACCGGCTGACGTTGTCTCGCAGCGATTTTCGCGATAGTAGGTAGCAATGCAGGCTCGGGGTTGCCGGTGGACAGGTCCCGGGTGCCCGGTGGCACGGCTATCCCGCGCGACGAGCGGGGAGTGGTCGCCGGTCGCTCCCGCACCCGGGTGCCGCGGCGCCCGGCCGTCTCTACCGCTCCTCGCGCCCGCAATAGGCGATACGCTGCCGCCACCGTATTGGCGTTGACGCCCAGTCGACCGGCGAGCTCGCGGATCGGCGGCAGGTCAGCGCCGGGCGCGAGGGCCCCGGAGGAAATGGCCGCCTCGACGTCGGAGGCAATGGCCTCAGCGCCGGTCCCGCGGATCATGTATTGTCCTGGCACATACATTATTATGTACTAGTACAAAATGGAGAGGCAACTGATGTACGCCCCGACCGCGCGCACCGTGCCGACCCGATATCGAGAACGCGCTCGCTACGACCGTGCCACCGTGCACGGCATCCTCGACGAGGCATTGGTCTGTCACGTGGGGTTCGGCGGCGACGGCGGTCCCGTGGTGCTGCCCACCATCCACGCGCGTGTGGACGAGACGCTCTACCTTCACGGATCGACGGGCAGTCACCCGATGATCGCTGCGGCCGGCGCCCCGGACGGCTTACCTGTCTGCGTCACGGCAACGCTGGTCGACGGGCTGGTGCTGGCGCGGTCCTGGATGCACCATTCCATGGAGTTCCGGTCGGTCGTGGCGGTCGGAAGCGCCAGGCTCGTCCGCGACGACGACGAGAAGCTGCGCGCCTTGGCCGCGGTGGTCGATCATGTCGCGCGGGGTCGGTCGACCGATAGCAGGCCGCCCAACGCCCGCGAACTCGCGGCGACCGCCGTGCTAGCCCTCGACCTGCTCGAGGTTTCCGCCAAGGTGCGCACGGGCGGACCCGTCGACGACGAGGAAGATCTGACATTGCCGCACTGGGCCGGAGTCCTGCCGCTGACTCTGCAGCCCGGCCTACCCGTCGCCGCAACCGACCTCGATCCGGCGACACCGGTGCCGCCGTACCTGGCGGAGTATCGCCGGGCCTGAGTGCTTGAATCGACTCATGCCCGACGAAGCACCGCGAGTGGTCAGCGCCAGCCGCGAAATCGCCGCCGGCGCCGATCAGATCTTCGAGCTGATCGCCGACCCGGCTCAGCAGCCACAGTGGGACGGCAACGACAATCTCGCGGACGCCGAAGGTGGACAACGCGTCCGCTCGGTCGGTGACGTCTTCACGATGACCTTGATCAACGGCGCCGTGCGCCACAATCACATCGTCGAGTTCACCGAAGGCCGTCTCATCGCGTGGAACCCCTCGGTGGCCGGGGAACCACCGCCCGGACATCTGTGGCGCTGGGAGCTCGAACCGCTCGACGACCACCGAACCAGGGTCACGCACACCTACGACTGGTCGCGGCTCACCGACGAGCATCGGCTCATTCGGGCTCGCGCGACCACCAGCGACAAGCTGAGGGCGTCGCTGGATCGGCTGGCGGAACTCGCCGAGCGCCGCTGAACCCAGCGGCATTGAACAGGGCCGATCACTGGCCGAGGGCGGCGACTCCATGCCACGATAGGCACTTGTCGAGTGTGCCGATCTTTGACAAGGCGACGGCCCGTGTGGTCGCCGTGATCGTGCTGCTGATCGTCATTGCCACCGCACTGCGTGGCTACCTGCCCGGCGTCGAGCGCTCCGACCGACAGCAGCCACCACACAGCGGCGGCTCTGTTGTCTACGTCGCGGCGCTGCTGAGCATCTCGCTGGTGATAGTGGCGGCGTCGGTGATCGCACGGCTGCGTGATCCGCGCCAGGTGGCAAGCAGCGCACGGCCGCTGCCGAGGCGCATGTCCGGGGGCAGCGGTCGACCCGCGTGGCAGGTGTTGTTGATCGGTGCCGCAGTCCTGGCGCTCTGGTTGGTGCTGCTGCTTGTGCTGTCGCGATTCATTGACCCCCACGTCGATCAGCCGCAGACCCCACCGCAATCCAGCACTTCTGCACCGCCGAGCAACACTCCTCAACGGCCAGACACACGAGACGGTGAGCCCGATCGCGACGTGTTGCATTACCTGATCGTCGGCACGGTCGCGCTGCTCGTCGTGAGCGTGGCGGGTGCCGCGACCACCCGGCGGCGGCGTGTCGCACCACCGGTCACCGGGATCGCGCCTTCGTCGAGTGAACCCGCGTCCGTCCCCGCCGCCACGTCGTTGGTGCGGGCGGCCGAAAGCGGACTGGCTGAAATCGAAGACCCGAGTCACGAACCGCGCCAAGCGATCATCGCCTGCTACGCGGCCATGGAACGGGGGTTTCGTCGCATTCCTGGAGCGGTCCCGCAGGATTTCGACACTCCCACAGAGGTGTTGGCCCGCGCCGTCGAGCATCACGCGCTGCACATCGACAACGCGGCCGAGCTTGTGAGCCTCTTCGAAGAGGCGCGGTTCAGCCCCCATGTGATGACCGAAACGCATCGCGGCCGTGCGATCGACGTGTTGCAGCTGGTGCTTGCCGAATTGCGGAGCTCGGTATGAAACGGCTGATCGCGCTGGGGGTTTCGGTGGTGCTGTGCGCCGAGCTGACGGCGTTGTCTTTGCACGATCGGCGGCTGGTGCTCTGGATGGCGGGCGGCGCGGCGCTGTTCGCGTTGGTCAATGTGCGGCAGGTGCTGGGACGCGACATCGCAGCACCGCCTGCCGATATCCCGAACGCCCTCGAGGAAACGCTGCGCAGCTGGCTGTCGAGAACCCAGACGCTGATTCACCGATCCGAATCGACACGCGCCGACTGGGACCGGCACCTACGTCCCATGCTGGCCCGGCGCTTTGCGATCGCCACCGGTCAAAAACAAGCCAAGGATCCGATGGCGTTCGACGCTACGGGTCGAACGCTTTTCGGTCCTGAATTGTGGGCCTGGGTGGACCCCAACAACGTCTCACGCACCGGGGTGAACGAACCGGGGCCCGGCCGCGCGACGCTCGAGGAAATCCTCGAACGGCTCGAGCAAGTATGACAGGGGGTAGACGTCGATCATGACCTCGGCTGCGACGACAACGGCTCAGGCCACCGCAGTGCTCGACGAGATCGAGAGCGTCGTGGTGGGCAAGCGCGCTGCGCTCACACTGATCCTGACGACGGTGCTCGCCCGCGGCCATGTGCTGATCGAAGATCTGCCCGGGCTCGGAAAGACTCTCATCGCAAGGTCTTTCGCCGCCGCACTCGGGCTCAACTTCACCCGTGTGCAGTTCACCCCCGACCTGTTGCCCGCCGACTTGCTCGGCTCGACGATCTACGACATGCAGTCGGGACGCTTCGAATTTCGTCCCGGTCCGATCTTCACCAATCTGCTATTGGCTGACGAGATCAACCGCACGCCGCCCAAAACCCAAGCGGCGCTGTTGGAAGCGATGGCCGAAGGTCAAGTCAGCATCGACGGCGTCACGCACCCGCTGCCGCAACCGTTCATCGTCTTGGCCACCGACAACCCGATCGAGTACGAAGGCACATATCCGCTGCCTGAGGCGCAGCTGGACCGGTTCGCGGTGCGGCTGGAACTTCGCTACCTGTCCGAGCGTGACGAGGTGTCGATGCTGCGTCGGCGGCTGGATCGTGGATCGGCGGACGCGACAGTCAATCAGGTGGTAGATCAACACGATCTGCTGTCTATGCGCGAATCCGTGGAACAGGTGAGTGTGCACGAGGACGTCTTGAACTACGTGGTGTCGCTGGCCGCCGCGACTCGGCATCATCCGCAGGTCGCGGTCGGTGCCAGCCCACGCGCGGAACTCGACCTTGTGCAGCTCGCACGGGCCCGCGCCTTACTGCTCGGGCGCGACTACGTGATTCCCGAGGACATCAAAGCGCTCGCTCCGCCCGCCGTGGCGCATCGCATCACGCTGCGGCCGGAGATGTGGGTGCGGAAGATCCAAGGTTCGGACGTCGTCGAGGAGCTCCTGCGACGGTTGCCCGTGCCACGAACCCGCGGCGGCCCGCAGTAGGTCGTCCGTGATCGAGATCCGGGAATTTGAACTACGTTGGCGCGCATCGCCGTTGACGCGCGCAATTGCCACCTGCGCGGCACTCGCGCTGGCCGCGGGACTGATCAGGTCGTGCTGGCAACTCGTCGCCTTCGCCGCGCCGATGCTCGGGGTGCTGTGCTCGGTCACCTGGCAGCGGCAGCTGCCGAAGGTCGTGGTGCATGCCGAGCCTGGTTCGCAGCGCTGCTTCGAGGCCGAGCAGGTTCAGCTGGCGCTGTGGGCCACTACCCAAACATTCGGTACCGCAATCAGACTCGCGGCGGTGCCGGTAGAGGGGATGCGAGTCGACGTAGCGTCTGGCGAGCGGCTGAGCGTGACGGCCAGCGCCGACCGCTGGGGCCGGTACCCGGTGCGGGCGAC
Source organism: Mycobacterium paraterrae (assembly GCF_022430545.2). Taxonomy (NCBI): domain Bacteria; kingdom Bacillati; phylum Actinomycetota; class Actinomycetes; order Mycobacteriales; family Mycobacteriaceae; genus Mycobacterium; species Mycobacterium paraterrae. The sequence goes on from NZ_CP092488.2 coordinate 3,517,336, forward strand.
GGTCGACGTCGTGGCCCACGGCGGCCTGCTGGTGGGCGCGGGCGTCGTTGATGCGGCTGAGGTGACTGTCTTTCCGATGACTCCACCCCAGGCAACCATGCTGCCGCCCACCGAGCTGCTCGACCGGCTCGGCACCCACCTGACCCGGCACATCGGTCGCGGTGTGGAATACGCCGACATCCGCACCTACGTGCCGGGTGATCAGTTGCGGACCGTCAACTGGCCGGTGAGCGCCCGCCGCGGACGCCTGCACGTCACGCAGCGACTGACCGACCGCTCGGCGGACGTCGTGGTGTTGATCGACGGATATCCGCAGCCCGCCGGTCCCGCGACCGACGCCACCGAGCGCATCGTGCGCGGCGCCGCCCAGGTGGTGCAGACCGCGCTGCGCAACGGTGACCGGGCCGGCATCGTCGCGCTCGGCGGGCGTCGACCCCGATGGCTCGGTGCCGACATCGGGCAGCGGCAGTTCTACCGAGTGCTCGACGCCGTTCTGAGCGCCGGTAATGAATTCGAGAGCACCACAGGGACTTTGGCGCCGCGTGCCGCAATTCCAGCGGGTGCCATTGTCATTGGATTCTCGACGCTGCTCGACACCGAATTTGCGCTTGCCCTGATCGATCTGCGCCGGCGAGGCCACGTGGTGGTGGCGGTCGACGTGTTGCAGGGCGCACCGTTTCGGGTGGCGCAAGATCCGCTGGTCGACCGGATGTGGGCGCTGCAGCGCACGGCGATGTACCGCGACATGGGCACGGTCGGAGTCGACGTGGTGGCCTGGCAGCCCGATCGCACTCTCGACCAGTCGATGCACGCGGTGCCGGATTATCGCCGGCGGCTCCGATCATGAGAAGCGCAGCGCATCTGCTCTCGACAACGTGTGGCGTGTTGATGGTTGCCGCCGTCGGGTTGGGGACGCACGGCCCGGCCCGGGCCATCGCGCTGGCCGCGCTGGTCGCAGTCGGGTTCGCGGTGTTGATGCGCCCGGTTGCCACGCTGGCGGTACTGCTGGCCGTGCTGGCGATCGCGGTGAGCAACCCGACGGCCGTGGTGGCGGCACTCGCGGGTCTGGCCGCCACGATTTACCTGGTGCTGCGGCACGCCGCCGGTAGCGGTGTTGGCCTCGACTCGGTCAGCACGGCGACGCTGGTCTCCGCGCTGGGGTTCACGCTCGTGGGCCTGGTCGCCACCGTCTTTCCGTTGCAGTTGCCGTGGTTGCCGTTGCTGGCGCCGCTGGCGGTGTTCGCGACATATGTGCTGGCGACAAGCCCTTTTCTGCGTGACGACGGTGATTGAAACCGGCTGCGGATCGGTTGACGGCAGCGTGAACGGAAAATGTTGACCAGTGCTAAGTCGGGGACCACAATGTCGGGATGCCGCGAGAGGACCAGGCGATGCTCGTGGACGTCGAACGTCGCCTGGCCGAAAAGTACTCGACGGTCCCCCTGGATCACGTCGCCGCAGTGGTACGGCACGCGTACTCCCAGTTCCAAGGCAGCCGGGTTCGAGACTTCATCCCGTTGCTCGTGCAACGGCGTGCAGACGAGGATCTCGAAGAATTGAGCGTCCTGCGCCCGGACTTGGCCGCGGTCGTCCTCGACGACCTCAACTCTGCCGCCGTCTGACTTTCGCTGCTCCTCAATTCGGCCTAAATACTTAACTGTTTCGGTACGGTGGTCCCGCGGAGGGGTTATCGGCGAAGGGGCAATCGCGTGGGCAAGCTGGGGGAGCGGGCCGTCGTCTGTGGAGCGGGAATGGGCGGATTGTTGGCCGCCCGGGTGCTCAGCGATTTCTACGACGCGGTGACGGTCGTCGAACGCGACACGCTGCCCGAGGCCGTCGACCATCGGCGTGGAGTCCCGCAGAGCCGGCACTTCCATGTGCTGTGGAGCCGCGGCGCTCAGGAACTCGACCGACTATTCCCCGGAATTCACGACGAGACCGTCGCCGACGGCGCGGCGATCTGCGACGACGGCGACATGTCCCGCGTGTCCATCAGGGTGGCCGGTCACGAGCTGAGTCGGGAAGGCAAGTTCAGCGATCCGTCCGCGGTGACGTTGCATCTGTTGAGCCGACCGCTGCTGGAGAGCCACGTCCGTCGCCGAGTCACCGCCGTCGAGAACGTGACGATTCTCGACGGCCACGAATTCGTTGCTCCGATCGCGCCCACTCCGGATCGCGTCAGCGGGGCCGTCGTCTCCGATCGAGAGGCCGGAATCGAGCAGCGGCTCGACGCTGACCTGGTGGTGGACGCAATGGGTCGCGGTGCCCGGGCCCCTGCCTTCCTTGAAAACCTTGGTTACGAACGGCCGCCGGTGGAGAAGTCGAAGGCGACCGCCAACTACGCCAGCCTCTTGATGCGCATTCCCGAGGGCATCATCAAAGAAAAGATGACATTCGTCGTCCCGGAGCCGAGAAAGGCGACCGGCGGGGCATTTTCGGTCTACGAACACGACACCTGGATCTTTACCCTGACACGGGTCGCGGACAACGAGCCACCCGAAGACCTCACCGGAATGATTCGGATGGCAACGCAATTCGCTCCTCCGGCGCTGCTGAGGGCGTTGAAGCGAGGACAGCCGATCAGTGAGATTTCGGTGTTTCGCTACCCGGGGGCGACATGGCGGCGCTACGACAAGATGCACCGGTTCCCGCAGGGCTTTCTGGTCTTCGGGGATGCGATCTGCAGCACCAACCCGATCTACGGCCAAGGCATGACGGTGGCCGCGCTGGAAGCGAAGTCGCTGCAGGACTGCCTGGCGGAGTCCGACGTCGACCTGAGCCGGCGCTTTTTCGCTGCAACTGCCGAACTCATCGGCCCGATGTGGGCGTCGAATCTATTCAACGATCGCTACATGAACGACGGTGACCCGGACAACGCGCCTTCCAAGGAGCTGCTGGATTTCCGCGAAGCGATGTTGTCAGCCGCTGAGACCAGCCCGGCCATGAGCGAAAAGCTCTACCGGTCAATGAATCTCGTCGATCCGCCGACCGACTACAGCCCGCTGCTCGCTCCTGGCTGAGCCTGATCCGCCGTCGGCGTCAGGTCAGGAACTGCGCGGCCTGCCGGGCGAGATCAAGCAACGGCTGCGGGAAGACGCCCAGCCCGATCGTGATCACCGCGCACACCGCGATCGCCGTCTTACTCCAGAAGCTGGGCATCACCACGTGCACGGGTTCGGCGTGCGGCTCGGTGAAGAACATCAGGACGATCACCCGGACGTAGAAGTACGCGGCGACCGCGCTGCCGATGACACCGACGATGACCAACGGCACGGCGCCGCCCTTGGCCGCCGCCGAGAACACCGCGAACTTGCTGATGAAGCCGCTGGTCAGCGGGATACCGGCGAAGGCCAGCAGGAACATCGAAAACAGCAGGCCGACGACGGGATAGCGCTGACCCAGTCCCGCCCAGTGGGCGGTGGTGGCGTCTTCTTCGCCGTGCGCGTCGCGAATCAAACCGACTACCGCGAACGCGCCCACCGTGCTGAAGCTGTAGGCGACGAGGTAGAACATCGTGCCTGCCAGCCCCGCGGGGTTGTCGGCGATCACGCCGGTGAGCAGGAAACCGACATGGGCTATAGAGGAGTACGCGAGCATTCGTTTGACGTCGGTTTGCGACACCGCGGTGACGGTGCCCACCGCGATAGTCGCAATCGAGATGGCCCAGAGCACGGGCCGCCACTGATCGTGCAGCGGTGGCAGCGCGACGTAGACGACGCGGAGCAGGGCGCCGAAGGCCGCGACTTTGGTTGCGGCGGCCATGAATCCGGTAATCGGGGTCGGCGCACCCTGATAGACGTCGGGGATCCAGGAGTGGAAGGGCACAGCGCCAACCTTGAACAGCAGGCCGACCGACAGCAGCGCGACGCCGATCAACGCCATCGAATGGCTGTGTTCGGCCGCCAACGCCTTGGCGATGCCGGGCAGCGTCAGGGTATCGGTGGCGCCGTAGAGCAGGGCGACCCCGTACAAGAAGAACGCCGACGAAAACGCGCCGAGCAGAAAGTATTTGACTGCTGCTTCCTGGGACAGCAGGCGACGGTGCCGGGCCAGTCCGCAGAGCAGGTAGAGGGGCAGCGACAGCACCTCGAGCGCCACGAACATGGTCAGCAGGTCGTTGGCGGCCGGAAACACCAGCATGCCGCCGACGGCCAGCATCGTCAGCGGGAAGACCTCGGTCTGGCTGGCGCCGGCCCGTTCGGCTTCGTGCTCGGCCGCGCTGTCGGGAACCGCCGATGCCTGTGGCGTGAACGATTCCAATCCGGCGGGCACCTGCGCGGTAGCTGTCGCGGCACCCGGTCCGGCGGCCGGACTGTCACCCTTCTGCCGCTCCGCGAAGAAGAACACCGCGAGCACCGCAACCAGCAAGATGGCGGCCTGCAGCAGCAGCGTTGGCCCGTCGATCGCCAACGCATGCAGCACCGCGTAGCGGCCGGGGGGATCGAAATGCCGGGAGACGACGATGACTGCCGCGATCGCTGCGATCAGGCCGCCGAGAGCCAGCACGACCTGCGTGCCATAGCGCCCCCTCCGGGGCACGAACGCCTCCACCAGAACGCCGACCACCGCGACCCCGAAGACGATGAAAACTGGTGCGAGAAGTCCATATTCGACGCTGGGCGACGGCATCGAGGCCGCTAGGAGAGACGTCATGGCCGCGGTCCTTCCGCCATTCCGGGTACGTGGGCGGTGCCGGGCCGGACGATCGGCGCGGGGTCATGCGCACCGATGGTCGCCATGGTGTTGCCCACCGCGGGGTTGATCTTGTCGAGCACGGGCTTGGGATAGATACCCAGCACCAACAGCAGCGCGAGAAGTGGTGCGACAACGAGGATCTCGCGCGGCACCAGATCACGGATGCGTTCATTGCCTGGTGTGACGGGACCGGTCATCACGCGCTGATACAGCCACAGGATGTAGATCGAGGACAGCACCAACGCGGTCACGCCGACCGCGGCCGCCAGCCAGTAGCGATTGTATGAACCCAGCAGCACTAGGAATTCGCTGACGAAAGGCGCGAGACCGGGAAGCGACACCGTCGCCAGGCCCGCCACCAGGAACGTGCCGGCGAGCACCGGTGCCACCTTCTGGATTCCGCCATAGGCGGCAATCGAGCGGGTGCCGCGGCGCGAGACCAGGAAGCCCGCGATCAAGAAAACCGCCGCGGTGGAGATGCCGTGGTTGAGCATGTACAGCGTCGACCCGCTCTGGCCCTGCGTCGTCATGACGAAGATGCCGAGGATGATGAAGCCGAAGTGCGAGATCGACGTGTAGGCGATCAGTCGCATGATGTCGGTTTGGCCGATCGCGACGACCGCGCCGTAGATGACGCCGATCACGGCGAGCGCGACGATGGCGGGCCGGAAATAGGTTGACGCGTCGGGGAACAACTGCAGACAGTAACGCAGCATCCCGAACGTGCCGACTTTGTCCATCACCGCAGTGATCAGCACGGCCGTCGCCGGAGTCGACTCGACCGCAGCGTCGGGCAGCCAACGGTGAAACGGCCACAGCGGCGCCTTGATCGCGAACGCGAACATGAAACCCAAGAACAATGCCTTCATCACGCCCGACGAGGCACCCAGCGTGCCCGAGGTGACGGCCGCGACGATCTGGCGAAAGTCGAACGTGCCGGATCCGGTTTCCGCGGTCACTACGTACAAGCCGATCACCGCGGCCAGCATGATCAGCCCACCGAACAGGTTGTACAGCAAGAACTTCACCGCGGCGCGCGACCGGTGGGCGCCACCACCGAATCCGCCGATGAGGAAGTACATCGGAATCAGCATCGCCTCGAAGAACACATAGAACAGCAACACGTCCAGCGAGATCACCGAGATCAGCACCATCGATTCGATGGTCAGCGTCAACGCTACGAAAGCTTGTGTGCCACGGGCCCTTTCGCCGCCGTCTTCCCAACCGGCCACCAGCAGGAACGGCACCAGAATCGTGGTCACCAGCACCAGCATCAGCGCAATGCCGTCCACGCCGATCGTGTAGCCGGCACCGAACGCCGGTATCCACGGGTGCGATTCGGTGAACTGGTAGGTCGCGCCGCCGGACTTGAAGGCGACCGCGAGTGCGATCGACAGTGCCAGCACTGCCAGCGACACTGCGACACCGAGCCACTTTGCCAACTGCCGTCCACCCGGTGGAATCAGGATGACCACGACGGCACCCACCAGTGGCAGTAGCCACAGGATCGAGAGCCACGGGGCGTTAGTCACGAGCGCTGCTCCTTCATCGGATCGTCCAAGACGAGAATCACCACAGCTGTACCGCCAGGATCGCGGCGCCGACGATTGCCGCTCCAGCCACCATCGACAAGGCGTAGTTACGGGCAAACCCGGTCTGGAAGCCTCGCAACCAATCCGACGTGCGGCCAACGAGATTGGCCAACGCATTGACCGAGCCGTCGACACCCTGGTCGTCGAATTCGACCAGCGCGTGGGTGAATTGCGCTCCGGGTCGCATGAACACCTCTTCGTTCAACGCGTCGCCGTAGAGGTCCCGGCGGGCAGCCACGGTGAGTACGGACACGTCGGCCGGCGCCGTCGCGGGCACCGCACGAAGACCATAGAGCAGGACCGCCACGCCGATCCCGACCAGAACAGTGCCGAGAGTGACGACGTTGAACGTCCACGTCGGCAGCACATGTGAGCTCTCTTCGAAGGTGGTGACCGGTTCGAGCCAGTGCTGCAGCCTGCCGCCGATAGCGAACACACCACCGGAGAACACCGAACCGACGGCCAGCAGGATCATCGGCCAGGCCATCAACGCGGGAGCCTCGTGAGGATGCGCGTCCTCGGCCCAACGCTTTTCGCCGAAGAACGTCATGAGCATCACGCGGGTCATATAGAACGCGGTGACGCCGGCGCCCAGCAGCGCGGCCCCGCCCAGCAGGTAGCCGCGGAAACCGCCGGCGCCCAGCGCGGCTTCGATGATCGCGTCCTTGGAGAAGTAGCCGGCAAAGGGCCATACACCGATGATCGCGAGATAGCCCAATCCGAACGTGGCGAACGTGATCGGAAGCGCGGCACGCAATGCCCCGTAGCGGCGCATGTCCTGCTCTTCGTGCATCGCGTGGATGATCGAACCCGAGCCGAGGAACAGGCCCGCTTTGAAGAAGCCGTGGGTCAGCAGGTGCATGATCGCGAACACGTAGCCAGCTGGACCCAGGCCCGCGGCCAACACCATGTAGCCGATCTGACTCATCGTCGACGCCGCGAGCGCGCGCTTGATGTCGTCCTTGGCGCAACCGATGAAGGCCCCGAAGAGCAGCGTCACCGTGCCGACGATGATCACGCCGAGTCGGGCGTTGGGGGACAGGCTGTACAGCGGGTTGGACCGCACGATCAGGTACACACCGGCGGTCACCATCGTGGCCGCGTGGATCAGGGCCGAGACCGGGGTCGGGCCTTCCATCGCGTCGCCGAGCCAGGCCTGCAGCGGGACCTGAGCGGACTTGGCGCACGCCCCCGATAGCAGCAGCAGTCCGATCCAGGTCAGCGCGCTCTGGCTGGCTCCCGCCGCCTGACCGAATACACCTGAGTAGGACAAGGTGCCGAAGTTGGCGAAGATCACGAAGATCGCCAAGGCGAGTCCGGCGTCACCGACCCGGTTCATCACGAACGCCTTTTTGGCCGCCGTGGCCGCGGTCGGCTTGTGATACCAGAACCCGATCAGCAAGTAGGACGCCAGACCCACGCCCTCCCAGCCGGCGTAGAGGCCGACGAAGTTGTCGGCCACCACCAGCAGCAGCATCGCCGCCAGGAACAGGTTGAGGTAGGCGAAAAACCTTCGGCGATCGGGGTCTTCGGCCATGTAGGCCACCGAGTAGATGTGGATCAGCGATCCGACCCCGGTGATCAGCAGCACGAAACAGATTGACAGCTGGTCGATTTGAAGCCCGAAGTCGACCTGCAGGTTGCCGACCGGGATCCAGGTGAACAGGTTTTGGCTGATGGTCCGCGCGTCGCCGTGCCGGCTGAGCATGTCGGTCAGTAGCGATACGCCGACACCGAACGACGCCAGGGCAGTGAGGCAGCCCAACCAGTGTCCCCACGGGTCGGTACGCCGGCCGCCGAGCAGTAGCACTGCGGCGCCTACCGCGGGCAGCGCGACGAGCAGCCAGGTCAGATGTGTCATGCGTCAGCCCTTGAGGAGGTTGGCGTCGTCGACCGAAGCCGATTTGCGGGCACGGAAAATGGTCATGATGATGGCCAGCCCGACCACCACTTCGCAGGCGGCGACGACCATCGTGAAGAACGCGATCATCTGCCCGTCGAGATGGCCGTGCAGCCGGGCGAAGGTGACGAAAGCGAGGTTGACCGCGTTGAGCATCAGCTCGACGCACATGAACATGACGATCGCGTTGCGCCGCAACAGCACACCGGCCGCACCGATGGTGAACAGCAGTGCGGACAGGTACAGGTAGTTCTCCGGATTCATGACGTTCCGTTCCCGTTGGAGCCGTGCAGGGCCGGTAGATCGCGGTTCCCAACCGGTCGAGGCTCGAGCACAGCAGGCACCGACAACCGGGAGGGGGACCCGTCGGGCAACCGTGCGGGTGTGTCGACGGCGTTGTGTCGGGCGAACACGCCCGGGCCGGGCAGCGGTGTCGGGTGGCCACCGGGCTGGAACCGCTCGATGGACAGCTCGCGCTGGGTTTTCCGGCGCTCGAATCGCTCGCGGTGCGCCAGGATCATCGCACCGATTGCCGCGGTGATCAGGAGCGCACTGGTGAGTTCGAATGCCCACAAATACCGCGAGAAGATCAGCGCCGCCAACCCTTGGACGTTGCCTTGCGGCGCAATGTCCACAGAGTTGCCGTTTGGTAGGAATCGGTCGGTGGCGACGTTGCCGATCCCGGCGATCAGCACCACGCCCAAGCCGATCCCGGCGATCACCGCGGCAACCCGTTGTCCGCGAAGGGTTTCCACCAGTGATTCGGCCGAGTCCACGCCGATCAGCATCAACACGAACAAGAACAGCATCATCACCGCGCCGGTGTAGACGACGATCTGCACGACGCCGAGGAACAATGCGTCCTGGATCATGTAGAACACCGCCAACACGATCATCGTGATTGCCAGCGACATCGCGCAGTAGACCGCGTTGGCGGCCACTACCACGCCGAGGGCGCCGGCCAGCGCCAGGGCGCCGAGGATCCAGAAAGTCACCGCTTCGCCCGTGGACGTGCGAGCGACCGCGTCGGCCGCGAGGTGAGTGATCATTTGGAAACATCCGAAATCGGTAGCTGCCGCAAGCCATTCGCGGTGACGTTGCCCCGGTAGTAGTCGGCGTCAGTGGCGCCTTCGGCTCGCGGGTGCGGGGCCGGGGTCATGCCCTCGAGCAACGGAGCCAGCAAGTCCTGCTTCTCGTAGATCAGGTCGGCCCGGTTGTCGTCTGCCATCTCGTACTTGTTGGTCATCGTGAGCGCGCGGGTGGGACAGGCCTCGACGCACAGCCCACATCCGATGCAGCGCAGGTAGTTGATCTGGTAGACCCGCCCGTAGCGTTCACCCGGCGAATAGCGGGCCTCGTCGGTGTTGTCGGCGCCTTCGACGTAGATCGCGTCGGCGGGACACGACCAGGCGCACAGCTCGCACCCGATGCACTTCTCCAAGCCGTCGGCGTACCGGTTGAGCTGGTGACGGCCGTGGTAGCGCGGTTTGACCGGTCCCGGATTCTCCGGATAGCTCTCGGTGATCGGGCGTTTGAACATCGCGCCGAACGTGACGCCGAATCCGGCGAGGGAACTGAGGAATTTAGCCATCGGCTGTCTCCTTGGTCGCCGCCGCTAGTTGCTTGGCGGGCATCGGCGGCGTAGGGAATGCCGGCTCCAAGGCCGTCGCTTGCGCGGACCTTGCCTCCGACTCTGTGCGGCGACGCTTTTTACGCAAATGCCGGTTGCTGAACGGCCTCTGCAGCAGATACAGCAACACCGCTGTGACGACGAGGCTCGCGACGACCAACGCGGTCGTCCAGTGCGCGTAGCCCTGGTCGCGCAGCGTGCGGATAGCCGCGGCGATCAGCGCCCACGCCAGCGACACCGGGATGAGGATTTTCCAGCCGAGCGCCATGAACTGGTCGTAGCGCAATCGCGGCAGCACACCACGCAGCCAGATGTAGATGAACAGGAACACCCAGACCTTGGCGGTGAACCACAGCACCGGCCAGAAGCCGCTGTTGGCGCCGGCCCACACCATGGTCAGCGGCCACGGCGCGTGCCAGCCGCCCAGGAACAGCGTCGCAGCCAGGGCCGAGACCGTGGTCATGTTGATGTATTCGGCGAGAAAGAACATCGCGAAGCTGAGCGACGAGTACTCGGTGTGGAAGCCCGCGACCAGTTCGCCCTCCGCCTCCGGCAGGTCGAACGGGGCCCGGTTGGTTTCGCCGACCATCGAGATCAGGTAGGTGCAGAACGACGGGAGCAGCAGGAAGATGTACCAGACCCGGTTCTGGGCGGTGACGATCTCCGACGTGGACATCGTTCCGGCGTAGAGGAACACGGTCGCGAAGGACAGGCCCATGGCGACCTCGTACGAGATCACCTGAGCGGTGGAGCGCACACCGCCGAGGAGCGGATAGGTCGATCCGGACGACCACCCGGCGAGCACGATCCCGTACACCCCGATCGACGACAACGCCAGGATGAACAGCACCGCCACCGGCAGGTCGGTGACTTGCAGCGGGGTCCAGTGGCCAAACACCGACACCTGCGGCCCGAACGGAATGAACGCGAACGCGGTGATCGCGGGGATGGTCGAGATTGCCGGAGCGAGAAGGAAAATCGGCTTCTCCACCCCGAACGGGATCAGCGGCTCCTTGAGCGCCAGCTTGATGCCGTCGGCGAGGCTTTGCAGGTAGCCGCGCGGCCCGACCCGGTTGGGTCCCCACCGCATCTGCATGCGGCCGAGGATCTTGCGCTCGGCAAGGATTGCCACCAATACGGTCAGAACCAGGAATACGAAGACAAGAAGCGCTTTGGCAAGAACCAGCCACCACGTGTCGTGTCCGAAGGCGCTCATCATTTGCGCCGCTCCTCCCCACTGGCGCCGCTCGTGCGGCGCACGCTCGGGTCGCTGGCGGTCACTGCGCAGCTCCAATCTTCACCACAGCACCGGGCGTCACGCCCAGTTGCCGGTGCACCGCCGACCCGGGTGAGTTCAGCGGCAGCCACGCCACGTGATCGGGCATCTCGGTGATCGCTAGCGGCAGGCTGATCGAGCCGCGAGCGGTGCTGACGGTGACGTCGTCGCCGTCGGCCGCGCCGATACCGTTCGCGGTCTCGGCCGACAACCGCACCACCGGGGTGCGTGCGGTCCCGGCGAGATGCGGCTCGCCGTCTTGGAGCTGCCCGTCGTCGAGCAGCATCCGCCAGCCCGCCAGGACGGCTTCACCGGCGCCGGGCTCGGGAGACGACGCCGCGTCAACTTTCGGTGCTTCGGGTGGTGCGCCGTCCCAGGTGCCCAACTTGTTGAGTTCGGCCAGACCGGCTGCGACGGTGGGGAATCCGAGGTCGATACCCAGCTCGTCGGCAAGGGTGTCCAGCACGCGGCAGTCCGGTGTGGCGGTCGGCGTCAGCGCGCCCGAGAAGCTGCGCTGACGGCCCTCCCAGTTGACGTAGGTGCCGGCCTTCTCCGCGGCCGGCGCGATCGGGAAGACCACGTCGGCGCGCTCGGTGACGGCGCTGCGCCGTAGCTCGAGGCTCACGATGAAGCCCGCCGCGTCCAGGGCGGCCAGCACCTTGTCGGGGTCGGCGAAGTCGTAGGGGTCGATGCCGCCGACCAACAACGCTCCCAGGGTTCCGTCCTTGGCGGCAGCCAGGATGGCCTCGGCGTCGCGCCCTGCGGCACTGGGCAGTTCGGCGACATTCCAGCCCGCGGCGACCTGAGCGCGGGCGGTCTCATCGCTCAGCGGCCGCCCGCCGGGCAGCAGACCGGGCAGCGCGCCGGCCTCGATGGCTCCGCGCTCGCCGGCGCGGCGCGGCACCCACGCCAGCCGCGCTCCGGTGCTCTCGGCGAGCCGGGCCGCGGCCGACAACGCACCGGGCGAGGTGGCCAGCCGCTCACCGACGATGATCACGGCACCGGGCTTGGCGAGCAGGCTGGCGAGTTCGCCACCAGCCAGCCCGTCGAGTGCGGCGGCCTCGCCGCCGGGGGCGGTCTGGATCAGCGTGCCGTGCATCTTCTGTAAACCGTTGCTGGCGAACGGCGCAACGGCGTGCACCGGCAGCCCGTGCTTGCGGGCGGCCTTGCGCAGCCGCAGATAGACGATCGGCGATTCTTCTTCGGGCTCGAAGCCGGCCAGCAGCACCACCGGCGCCGACTCAAGGTCGGAGTAGGTGGTGGTGAGCTTGCCCGCGACCTGGGCAGCGAGGAACTGCGTCTCCTCTTCGGAATGCGGGCGGGCACGGAAATCGATATCGTTGGTGCGCAACACGATTCGGGCGAACTTCGAGTAGGCGTAGGCGTCTTCGACGGTCAAGCGACCGCCGGTCAGCACGCCCGCGCCGCCCGCTGCTTTAGTGAGGCCGTCGAGCGCCACTGCGAGGGCGTGCGGCCAAGACGCGGGCTCGAGTGCGCCGTCGGCGCCGCGAACCAGGGGAGTGGTGATCCGGTCACCCTGCGTCGCATAGGTGAACGCCCATCGGCCCTTGTCGCAGTTCCACTCTTCGTTGACTTCCGGCTCGTCACCGGCCAACCGGCGCAGAACCTTGCCGCGACGGTGGTCGGTGCGCTGCGAGCAGCCTGACGCGCAGTGCTCGCACACGCTTGGGCTGGAGACCAGGTCGAAGGGGCGGGCGCGGAAGCGGTAAGCGGTGCCGGTGAGCGCCCCAACCGGACAGATCTGTACGGCGTTGCCGGAGAAGTACGACTCGAACGGCTCCTCGGCATAGATGCCGACCTGTTGCAGCGCGCCGCGCTCCAGCATTTCGATGAACGGGTCGCCGGCGATCTGATCAGAAAACCGGGTGCAGCGGGCGCACAAGATGCAGCGCTCGCGGTCCAGCAGAACCTGCGAGGAGATGTTGATCGGCTTGGTGAACGTCCGCTTGACGTCTTCGAACCGAGAATCCGGGCGGCCGTTCGACATTGCCTGGTTCTGCAGGGGGCATTCGCCGCCCTTGTCGCACATCGGGCAGTCGAGCGGGTGGTTGATCAGCAGCAGCTCCATGACTCCGTGCTGCGCCTTATCGGCCGCTTCGGAGCTGTACTGCGTGCGTACCACCATGTCGTCGGCGACGGGAATCGTGCACGAGGCCATCGGCTTACGCTGACCCTCGATCTCGACCAGGCACTGCCGGCAGGCACCGACCGGGTCGAGCAGTGGGTGGTCGCAGAACCGGGGGATCTGTACACCGATCAGCTCGGCGGCCCGAATCACCAACGTGCCCTTCGGAACACTGACTTCAGTGCCATCGATGGTCAGCGTCACCAACTCGGGCTCGGTGACCTTCTCTCCGGTATCCGCCACCTGCGTCATTGGCGCCACTCCTTCAGCGAACTAGTGCGCGAGCGTGCGCAGAATGCCAAGCGGGGCGGCGTGTCGCGGTGCAAACACGCACCCTCGCGCGGAGGAGTGTGGGTCACGCTTTCACTCCGTCTGCCTCGAGCATGGACAGCTTGGGGTCGAACGGACAGCCGCCGCCCTCGATGTGTGCGACGTACTCGTCACGGAAGAACTTGAGCGAGGAAGCCACCGGGCTGGCCGCGCCATCGCCCAAGGCGCAGAACGATTTTCCGAGTATCGCGTCAGCGATGTCGGTGAGTTTGTCCAGGTCCTCAGTGGTGCCCTGACCGTTTTCCAAACGGTGGTAGATCTGGCTCAGCCAATACGTGCCCTCGCGGCACGGCGTGCACTTGCCGCAGGACTCGTGCTTGTAGAAGTCGATCCAGCGGCCGACCGCGCGCACTACGCAGGTGGTTTCGTCGAAGATTTCCAGCGCCTTGGTGCCCAGCATCGATCCGACCGCCCCGACGCCCTCGTAATCCAGTGCCACGTCGAGGTGTTCGTCGGTGAGAAGCGGTGTCGACGATCCGCCAGGCGTCCAGAACTTCAGCTTGTGCCCGGCCCGCACGCCGCCGGCGTAGTCGAGCAGCTCGCGCAGCGTGATGCCCAGGGGCGCCTCGTACTGCCCGGGCTTGGTGACGTGTCCCGACAGCGAATAGAGCGTATAGCCAGGCGATTTCTCGCTGCCCATGGAGCGGAACCAGTCGACGCCGTTCAGCACGATCGACGGGACGCTGGCAATGGTCTCGACGTTGTTGATCACCGTCGGGCAGCCGTAGAGGCCGGCGACTGCGGGGAACGGCGGGCGCAGCCGGGGCTGCCCGCGACGGCCCTCCAGCGAGTCCAGCAGTGCGGTCTCCTCACCGCAGATGTAGGCGCCGGCGCCGGCGTGCACCACCAGTTCCAAGTCATAGCCCGAGCCGGCGATGTCCTTGCCCAAATAGCCATTCGCATAAGCCTCGGCGACGGCGTTCTGCAGGCGCCGGAGAACCGGCAGCACCTCGCCGCGGACGTAGATGAACGCGTGGCTGGCCCGGATTGCGTACGAGGCAATGATGACGCCCTCGACCAGCACGTGCGGAGTCGCCAGCATCAGCGGAATGTCTTTGCACGTACCGGGTTCCGACTCGTCAGCGTTGACCACCAGGTAGTGCGGCTTGGCCGCGGCGCCGCTGTCGCCCTGCGGGATGAACGACCACTTGGTGCCGGTCGAGAAGCCGGCGCCGCCGCGCCCGCGCAGCCCGGAGTCCTTGACAGCCGAGATCACCGCGTCGGGATCCATCTTCAAGGCCTTGTCCAGCGCCTGGTAGCCGTCGTTGCGGCGGTAGGTCTCCAGCGTCCACGACTGCGGGTCGTCCCAGAATCGGCTCAGCACTGGAGCCAGCGGTGTCGGCGACCCCATTACGTGCCCTCCCCGGCAGACGGTGCGGTCATATTCTTCTCTCGGGCCACCTCGAGTCCGGCCAGCGTCGCGGCGCCGGCACCGCCCTGGCCCTCGTCGGGCCGCGGGTCGGGGAAACCGGCCAGGATCCGCTCGGCTTCCTTGAACGTGCACAGGTTTCCGCGGGTGGGGGCCGGGGGATTGCCGGAACGCAGACCGTCGACCAGCGTGCGGGCCGATTCGACGGTCTGGTTGTCATAGAACTCCCAGTTGACCATCACCACCGGCGCGAAGTCGCACGCGGCGTTGCACTCGATGTGTTGCAGGGTGACCGACCCGTCGTCGGTGGTCTCGTCGTTGCCAATGCCGAGGTGCTCTTTGAGCGAGTCGAAAATCGCGTCGCCGCCCATCACCGCACACAGCGTGTTCGTGCAGACCCCGACCAGGTATTCCCCGGTGGGCCCGCGGCGGTACATCGTGTAAAAGCTTGCCACAGCGGCAACTTCGGCTCCGGTCAGGCCGAGCTGTGCGCCGCAGAATTCCACACCGGCCGGCGTCACGTACCCGTCCTCCGACTGCACCAGGTGCAGCAGCGGCAGCAACGCCGAGCGTGGGTTGGGGTAACGGCCGATGATCTCCTTGGCGTCGACCTCGAGCCGAGCCTGCACGTCGGCCGCGTACGACTTCGGCGCGCCTTCGGTGACGAACTGACCGGGCTCCTCCGCGGGCGGCCCGAGCCGAATGAACACGCGTTCGCCGTTGTTGGGGCCGGGCCCGCCGTTACTGGCGCCGGCCTCGGGTACTGCGGTCATCGGTCCACTCCGCCCATCACCGGGTCGATACTGGCCACCGCGGTGATGACGTCGGCGACCATGCCGCCCTCGCACATTGCGGCGACGGCTTGGAGATTCGTGAACGACGGGTCTCGATAGTGCACCCGGTACGGGCGGGTGCCCCCGTCACTGACCATGTGCACACCCAGCTCGCCGCGCGGTGACTCGACCGCGACGTAGACCTGCCCGGCCGGAACCCGGATGCCCTCGGTGACCAGCTTGAAGTGGTGGATCAGGGCTTCCATCGAACCGGTCATGATCTTCTCGATGTGTTCCGGCGCGTTGCCCAATCCGTCCGGACCGACCTTCAGGTCGGCGGGCCACGCGATCTTGCGGTCCTCGATCATGATCGGCCCCGGCTTCAGCTTGTCCAGGCACTGCTCGACGATCTTGACCGACTCCGACATCTCCTTGACGCGAATGATGTAGCGGCCGTAGGAATCACAGCCGTCGTCGGTGATCACGTCGAAGTCGTAGTTTTCGTATCCGCAGTAGGGCTCGGCCTTCCGCAGGTCGTGCGGCAGCCCGGTGCTACGCAGCACCGGCCCGGTCACGCCCAGCGCCATGCAGCCGGTGAGGTCGAGGTAGCCGACGTCCTTGGTGCGGGCCTTCCAGATGGCGCTCTCGTTGAGCAGGTCGCCCATCTCAGCAAGCGCCTTCTTCAATTCGACCAGCGCAGCGGCTATTTCGGTCTTGGCGTCCGCGGGAAGGTCCTGCGCCACGCCGCCGGGCCGGATGTAGGCGCTGTTCATCCGCAGGCCGGTGATGTACTCGAACAACGTGAGCACGATCTCGCGGCCCTTGAAGCCGGTGAACATCGGCGTCATTGCGCCCAACTCCATGCCGCCGGTCGCCAACGCGACCAGGTGCGAGGAGATTCGGTTGAGTTCCATCATCATCACCCGGATGACGTTGACCCGCTCGGGGATTTCGTCGGTGATGCCGAGCAGCTTCTCCACACCCAGGCAGAACGCCGCCTCATTGAAAAACGGTGACAGGTAATCCATTCGGGTCACGAAGGTGACGCCCTGCGTCCAGTACCGGTATTCGAGGTTCTTCTCGATTCCGGTGTGCAGGTAGCCGATCCCGCACCGGGCGTCGGTGACGGTCTCGCCTTCGATCTCCAGGATCAGTCGCAGCACGCCGTGGGTGGACGGGTGCTGGGGCCCCATGTTCACGACGATCCGCTCGCCGGGCTCGCCCTTGCGGGCGGCCTCGACGATCTGATTCCAGTCTTGGCCGGTGACAGCGATCAACGTGTCCGTGCCAGTGGTCTCGCTCATCAGTTGTAGGACCTCCGCTGGTCGGGCGGTGGAATTTTGGCGCCCTTGTATTCGACGGGAACACCACCGAGCGGATAGTCCTTGCGCTGCGGGTGTCCCTCCCAGTCATCGGGCATCTCGATGCGGGTCAGCGACGGGTGTCCGTCGAAGATGATGCCGAAGAAGTCGTAGGTCTCGCGCTCATGCCAGTCGTTGGTCGGATAAATCCCGAATAGCGATGGAATATGCGGATCCTCGTCCGGCGCAGCCACTTCCAGCCGCACACGACGATTGTGGGTAATCGAGTTCAACGGGTAGACGGCGTGCAACTCGCGTCCGGTGTCGTCCGGATAGTGCACGCCGCTGACGCCCAGGCATAGCTCGAAGCGCAGCTCTGGGTCGTCGCGCAGCCGACGGGCCACCTGTGGCAACAGCTCGCGACGCACGTGCAGGGTCAGCTCGTTGCGGTACACCACGACTTTCTCGATCGCGTCGGTGAATTCGACGCCGTCGTCGGCTTTCAGCGCCTCTGACAACCGGTCGACGACCTCGTCGAAGTAGAAGCCGTAAGGACGTGGGCTTCCCTCGTCGATGGTGACTTGGCGAACCAGTCGCCCGTAGCCCGAGGTGTCACCACTGCCGCGGACCCCGAACATGCCGCGGCGCACGCTGATCCGTTCCGCGCCGGCAGTGTCGGAGCCGACGGGGTCGCCGCCGACCTCGGCTGCGGCCCGCTTGGGGTCGTGTTCTGGAGAGCTCATCGCAGCAGCCCGAGGTGCTCGATCGTCGGCCGCGCAGCGAGCGCCGCCTGCTCAGCCTCGGCGATGGCCTGCTCGCGGTTGACGCCGAGCGGCATTTCTTGAATCTTCTCGTGCAGCTTGAGAATTGCGTACAGCAACATCTCCGGGCGTGGCGGGCAGCCGGGCAGGTAGATGTCCACCGGCACGACGTGGTCGACGCCCTGCACGATCGCGTAGTTGTTGAACATTCCGCCCGACGAGGCGCAGACACCCATCGCCAGCACCCATTTGGGTTCGGCCATCTGGTCGTAGATCTGGCGCAGCACCGGCGCCATCTTCTGACTGACCCGCCCGGCGACGATCATCAGGTCGGCCTGGCGCGGGGTGGCCGAAAACCGCTCCATGCCAAAGCGTGCGATGTCGAAGCGAGGGCCGGCGGTCGCCATCATCTCGATCGCGCAGCACGCCAGCCCGAAGGTGGCCGGCCACAGCGAACTCTTGCGGAAGTAGCCCGCCAGCTGTTCGACGGTGGTCAGCAGAAATCCGCTGGGAAGTTTTTCTTCGATGCCCACGATCTACCTCAATCCCAAGTCAATCCGCCGCGGCGCCACACGTACGCGTAGGCCACGAATACGGTGAGCATGAAGATGACCATCTCGATCAGTGCGAACATCCCGAGCTGGTCGTAGCTGACCGCCCACGGGTAGAGGAACACGATCTCGATGTCGAACACGATGAACAGCATGGCCGTTAGGTAGTACTTCACCGGAAACCGCTGGCCGCTGCCGGCGTGCGGCGCGTTGGCGGGTTGGTCGCTGGGCTCGATCCCGCACTCGTAGGCCTCTAGCTTCGCCCGGTTGTAACGGCGCGGACCGGTGATCTGGGCCAGTGCGACCGAGCCGAGCGCGAAGGCGGCGGCGATCCCTCCGAGTACGAGAATGGGCAGGTAAAGATTCATGCCGCGACGACGCTTCCTCACTCTTGGTCTAGGGCTGGACTGTGAGCGCAACCACAGCCTAGCGACCGTGTGTGGTCGCCCGCTCAGCAGGTTAGTTGTGACCTCAACCACAGCGAGTTAGGCGCTGAATGAAGCGCCATCCGGTTCGGGAAGTCGACAAGTCTTGAGTCGCGGATCGCAAACAGCGCAGGGCTGTTTGACTCGTTTTCGAGCTGGATGTCAGTCGTCGAAACGCCCGGCCATCGGCGGGGTGTGCGGGATGTCGACGTTGGTTTTTCGCGCTTTTATGCGGGGGCGCGCAGCAGCTCCAGGACGGTCCTGCTCAGCCGAATCGGGTCGATCGGATGGGGGACGGCACCTTCTGCTCGCGACCAGCTGGCCAGCCAAGCGTCGTCCTGGCGGCCGGTCAGGACCACGATCGGGGGACCCTGGTCGATTTCGTCTTTGAGCTGCTTGGCCAGGCCCATGCCGCCCTCCGGGGTCGCCTCGCCGTCGAGAATCGCCAGATCAATGCCGCCGGCGTCGACCTGCTGGACCACTACCGGTCCGGTCGCGACCTCGACGTAGCTCAGCTCGGGCAGGTCCGGGTGGACCCGTTTACCCAACGCCGTCATGACGGCCTGTCGGGTATTGGCATTGTCGCTGTACACGAGGACCCGCAGGGGGCTGGTGGCAGACACGGTCCAGATCGTAACGTCCGACTGCGGTTACCGCGGCGCCCGTACGAAGTACGCGTCGGCGAAGACCGTCGCGGTTTTGCCGACCATCCCGAGCCGATTCCATCCGATGTCGAACTGGTCGCGGTCGACTACCGCGTTCGCGGTGACCCGCATGGCCCCGCTACCGACCTCGGTGACCTGGACGGGCAGCGGTACCGGCGCGGTCACCCCTTTGATCGTGAACGTCGCAGCGAGCGTGGCGGCGTTCCCGGCGGCTGGCTCGATCGCTGTCACTTCGACGGTGATCTCGGGATGGCGGTCCGCGTCGAAGAAGTCGGCCGAACGCAGGTGTTCGTCACGCTTTCCGATGCCGGTCCGCAGCGACGCCACCTGGATTTCCAGCCGGCCGAAGATCGCGCCCCTACCCGTGATTTGGCCGTCGCCAGTGAGGTCGGTGAAAGTCCCCTTGACGTTGAGCAGTCCCCAGAAGTTCTTGATGCTGAACCCGACGGTGGAGCGGTCGCGGTCCAGGTTCCACACTCCGGCGGTGTCTGGGTCGTTCAGCAAAGTCTCGACGTTCATCAACGCCACTCCTCTTCATCGCTTCGTCCCCGCATCGTCGTTGGCGCGCGTCGTCCGCGCCACCCGTTCGCCACGAGCAGATCGTCGCCCACATCAAGGATGATTTCGTTGGCGGGCATGGCCAAACGGTACTCGCCGCGGTGCCGGTTAGGTGTCAGAACAGCGTGTTGCAGAACGGGTCGCGGTCCACTCGGAACGTCGCGTCCAGCTCGCGCAGGGCGTTACTGCGTAATTCCTTGATTCGGTTGGCACGCAACAATTCTGAAGGCCGGTGTGCGCCGGTGTATATCGTCGCCAGGTCCGCTAAGCCGATTTCGACATCCGCGTCGCCTTCGTGGGGCACACATTTGCCGACGCCCTCACGCACCTGTAGCCGGAAACGGCCGCCGGACAGGCCGAGCGGGTCGACCACCTCGAGCACGACATCGACGTCGGCGCTATATGTGCGGGCCCCCAGCACTTCGGGAATGTCGTTGATCCTCACCCACAGCCAGTCGCTGACGCCCTTGACCCGCGCGGCGCGCGGGTCGGTGAGCTTGAGCTGAAGCGGATCGTCAAGCGGCAGGTCGATGCTGATCTCGTCGAACATCTCCAGGCTCAACAGAGTCTGCAGCAATTCCGTGTGCGCTTGGTCCGTGATGGCACAGAAGTCGTCCACGACGATGGTGCCGAGCGGTGGCAAAAACGCGTGGGCTGTCTGACCGAACACGCGGTAGGTGAGAAAACCGTCTGGGTGCGTTGTGCAGTTCAGGGCTGATCCACCGCCTCGTTGCGTGGGACGATCCTCGAGGCAGTCGCTCCACCAGGCGCCGTCGCGCTCGACCGCTCCCTGTGTTGCAGTGCACCATCTTTCGTAAATGCCGGGCAGGACGTGCAGTGCCTGCGCCGCATTGATCTCGCGCGTGTGGAAATCGCTCGGTGCGTCGCGTAGTTTCGCCGTGCGGCGATCGATGGCGTAATTCTGGCTGTAGGTGGCCACTCCCGCGCCGACGTTGTCGTACATCTCGGTCTGTGTCGGAACGCCGCAGACGATCGGATAGCCGCGTTCGATCAGGATCTCCAGCCCTTTGGCGCTGAGCTGAGCCCAGACGCCGCGGCCCTGGTGTGTGGTCGCGACCGCAGTCATCGTCAACCACGCCGCAGACAGACTCGCGCCGCCGGGCACCGTGAGTCGCGAACGATAGATGATCGTGGTGCCGACGATAAAAGTGTCGTCCGGGTCTGCGGCATCCTCGGCGATCAGAATGTCTTCGAGATCGACACGTTGCTTCCACGCCTCGATACTGCTCGCGTCGATCGGATCACCAAACGTGCGTGCCTGGTTCGCATAGACTGCGTCCCAATCTTTTTCGGTTGGGTGCCGAATGATGATGCCGTCCTGCGTCGTATTCATCGCTTGTCCCATTCGGTGTCGGCACTGCAAAAATCAGATGTCGAAACGCCCGATCTGCCCAGACTGAGTTGCTGAATCCATGGCGACGCTTGTCGTCACGTACCCGCGAACCGGCCGGGCCAATCCAGCGCACGACGCTGCGAGGGTTGTGGTACATCCTCGATCGGGTATGCGCCTCGAGGGCCGAAAACGAAAGCGGAGGGACGCCGGGATGTTGCAACGAGTCACTCGACTCTCAATCGCCGCGCCGCGCCGCATCATCGCCGTGACAGTCTTGCTCCTCGTCGGGGCGGCGATCTTCGGGTTACCGGTGATAGACCGGCTCTCGGGCGGCGGATTCCAGGACCCCACGTCGGAGTCCGCTCGCGCCAGCGACCTGCTTCGACACAAATTCGACCAGACCGATCAGCAGATACTGATCGTGGTGACGGCGCCCGCCGGGGCGAACAGCGATCAGGCGCGCCGGGTCGGCACCGACGTGGTCGATCAGCTGCGACGGTCGCCGTGGGTGCTGAACGTGTCGTCGGCCTGGACGTCCCCGCCGCAGGCCGCCGCCGGTCTGATCAGCAAGGACGGCAAATCCGGAATGATCGCCGCCGGATTGAAGGGCGGCGAGAACGACGCGCAGAAATACGCCAGCACTTTGACGTCGCAGCTCGTCCACGACCGCGACGGGGTCACGATGCGGGCAGGCGGGATGGCGGTGGCCTACGCCCAGATCAACGACCAGAACGAACACGACCTGGTGTTGATGGAATCCATCGCGATCCCGCTGAGCTTCGCGGTACTGGTCTGGGTGCTGGGCGGCGTGATCGCTGCGGCGCTGCCGATTCTGCTGGGTGGATTCGCGATCGTATGCACCATGGCGGTGCTGCGTTTGATCAGCTTCACCACCGACGTCTCGACGTACGCGCTCGACCTGAGCATCGCGATGGGGCTGGCGCTGGCCATCGACTACAACCTGCTGATCATCAGCCGCTACCGCGAGGAACGCGCGCGGACGACCGACCCGCACCAGGCGCTGGTGCGGACCATGGCAACAGCCGGCCGGACGGTCTTGTTCTCGGCCACCACAGTCGGACTGTCAATGGCGGTCATGGCGCTGTTTCCGATGTATTTCTTGAAGTCCTCGGCGTACACCATCGTGGCTACGGCGGTCATCGTCGCCATCGCGGCCGTGGTGATCACCCCCGCTGCCATCGTCCTTCTGGGACCGCGACTGGACGCCCTCGACGCCCATCAGCTGGTCCGGCGGCTGATGCCGCCTGACAGAACGTGGCGTGATCATGCGCACAAGCCCGTCCACCTCCAGTTCTGGTACCGGTCGACGAGGTTCGTGATACGTCACGCGCTCACCGTCGGTCTGAGCGTGGTGGCGCTCCTGCTGTTGCTGGGCACCCCATTCCTCGACGTCAAATGGGGTTTTCCGGACGAGCGGGTGCTTCCGCCGTCGGCGTCGGCGCGCCAGGTGGCCGACATGCTGGACAACGACTTCGGCAACGGCCTGGGGACCGGCGTCACCATTGCTGTTCCCGGTGCCGGCGACCTCGCTGACCTGGGGCGCTACGCCGCCGACCTGGCGCGGGTGCCGGACGTGTCGTCGGTCACCGCACCGAACGGCACCTACGTCCGGGGCGCGCTGGCCGGGCCGCCGGCCGCGGCCACCGGACTGGAGCACGGCAGCGCGTATCTCACGGTGTCGACCACCGCGCCGCTGTATTCCGCCGCCTCAAACACCCAACTGGACCGCTTGCACCAGGTCGCCACACCGTCGGGCCGGCCCGTGGAAATGACCGGCCTGGCGCAGATCAACCGCGACAGCGTCAGCGCGATCACCACCCGGCTGCCGATGGTGATGGGACTGATCGCGCTCATCACCTTCGCCCTGCTGTTCTTGTTGACCGGCAGCGCGGTGCTGCCCGGTCAAGCACTGGTGTGCAATGTGTTGTCGCTGACTGCCGCCTTCGGCGCGCTGGTGTGGGTCTTCCAAGACGGCCACCTCAGCGCCTTCGGTACCACACCGAACGGCACATTGAACGCGAACATCCCAGTCTTGTTGTTCTGCATCGCTTTCGGGCTGGCCATGGACTACGAGGTGTTCCTGGTTTCGCGCATTCACGAGTACTGGGTGGCTTCAGAAGTGACCCGTGAGGTGCTACCAAGCAAAGCCGTGGCGCGCGCGGCCAACGACGAGAGCACGGCGCAAGGTATTGCCGGCATCGGCCGGGTCGTCACCACGGCGGCACTGGTGATGTCGATCTCCTTCGCGGCGTTGATTCCCGCGCACGTGTCGTTCATGCGGATGCTCGGGGTCGGCTTGACCCTGGCTGTGCTAGTGGACGCGACCTTAGTGCGGATGGTCTTGGTGCCCGCGTTCATCCACCTGCTCGGCAGGTGGACTTGGTGGGCACCAAAACCGCTTGCCCGCCTGCGTGATCGGGTCGGCACTGGTGAGGAAGCCGAGGCGGCGGTGGGCCGACGGCGCTGGTTGGGCGACACACCGCAACATCACGAACACATCATCAGAAGGCAGCCCGCGTCGCAGGGCGGTTAGGCAGCCGGCACCCGTTGTCGTTCGGTCAGCTGCTGATCGGCCGCGTCCGCGTCGAGGCGGGCGAGCCGCAAGATGGCGGCGGCCATCAGCGCCAGCGCCAGGTAGATGGCGATCATCCCGGCCCAGCCCGTGTTGAGGCTCTCGCCGAGAACGATCACTCCGAGTACCGCCGCGACCACCGGCTGCGACACTTGCAACGCAGGCATCGACGACGCCAGGGAGCCAGCGCGAAATGCCGCCTGGCTCAACACCACACCGCCGGCGGCGGCCAGTATGCACGCATACAGCGCTGGGGTCGTAAAAACCGCAGACGGGCCGTGACCGAGTCGCGCCATGACCTCTTTGGTCAACACGGCGAAGATCCCCCACAACGACCCGGAGGCAAGGGCGAAGAGCACCGCAGCAGTGGCGCCGCCTCGCATCGTGCCCGTGACGACGCAAACAATCAGCAGGGGCGCCACTACACACGCCACTTCGAGCCATGTGTGCAGCGAGGCGCTCGATCGACCTGCTCTGGGACTGCCGAGCGTCACAATGACCGTCACCGCGGCGGTCAGCAAGCCGGCCCACATCCACTCGCTGCCGGACATGCTGCGGCGGGACAGCCGCGCGTTGATGGGCAGCGCGAAAAGCACGGAAAAGGTCAGCAAGGCCTGGACCAACAAGACCGAGCCTTGGCCCAGCGCGGCCGCTTGCAATCCGATGCTCACCACCAACAGCAGCGCACCCCACCACCAGCGTTGATTACGCAGCAGCGCGATGAGCACGGTGACGTGTCCGCGCGATCTGCCGTCGACGCTGTGCGCTGCACGCTGCTGCAGTACGTCGCCGATCGCCACGCACAGCGCCGAACCCAGCGCCAGCAAAGCTGCAATGTCTGTCCTGGCCATAGATGGCTCTCCGTCGAAGTCGAAACCGGAAGAAATCAGCCAAGATTGGTTACCCGATATTCGGGCGCGACACAGGTCTTCTTGAAACTAGGCGGGCGGGGTACTACTTTCGCGCTCGTAGCCCGGGTGGGCGGCGGCCAGCCGGCGGCCGACCAGCGCGCGTAACGCCGACCGCACGTCAGGGTCGGCCCCGTCCACGTCGCCGGCCCTGATAGCAGCGGCGAGTGCGGCCTCGTGGTCGAACCCGATACGGGTCAATACGGCGGCCACGCCGTCATCGGAATCGGCGGTCAGTTCACGTTCGACCATCCGCAGGGCGTTGGCGGCGACCCGGGAGTGGAAGTTGACCTGTCCGGAGGTCGACTCGCGGACGTCCTTCTCGAGGAATTCGGCCACAGCGGCGATCAATTCCGCTGCGGTGGGTCGACCGTGTGCCGACGTCATCAGGTGGCGGGCGCCTCCGCGCCACGGTCGACACCGGTGCGTAGTTTCACCGAAGCCGAGTAGGCGAGGGTGCGGAACCTCAGGACCGGGTCATCGGAAGGCTCGATGCCCGGGGTGACGCGCATCGGGTCGAAGACGACGATGTCGCCGCCATGTTCGCGCTCCGTTTCAACACCGGTGATCTCGAGTGTCCCGACGGTGACTGTCTGATCGCTGTGCCAGCCCTTCGACGGATCGACGGTGGAGTCGCCATGCGCGGCGATCTGAACCTGGTAGTCGAACCGAACCGGTTGGGCCGCAAGGCGTTCGTCAAGCTCCCGGGTCAGGAAGTTGGCATCTTTGGTCTTCGCGACGTCCGGCGCCAGGAAGTCTTCACCTGCGACCGGTTGCAGGTGGTATCGCACGAACCGCTCGCTGCCGTCTGCGGCCACCCAGCGGAATGCGTGCAGGCCGTGGTAAGCGACGGTGCCGTAGCTGGCCGGCACCTTGTTCGCTTCTTTGACGACGGGCAGGGCCTTGACGAACCGCGGGTGCGTGGCGATATACCCGATGAGGCGCAGGGGAGCGGTGGGTCCTGGGCGCGACGCCCGCAACAGCGAAAGGAAACCGTCGGGCGTGCTCGCCGGGAACAGCTTGGCGGTTTGGGTGGAGACGTCTGTCGTCGACCCGTCCGGCAGAGTGAACTTCACTGCTAGGCCGCGGACGCCTGGAGCATTGTCGGGTTGGTCGGGATTGCCTGAGCCGCTGGAGAATCGGATCAGCGCGGGCACCGTCTCACCGCTGAGGTGCGCGGCACGGGAGAGCCCGGCGGCCTCCGGAGTCGCGGTGAAGGTGCCTCGGTAGAGTTTGCCTTTGGCGTGTAGCGCCCGATTGCCGGGCTGGGCGCCACCGGTCGCGCGGATTGCCTCGATTGCCTGATCAGGAGTGGCCACGGCACAACCCTAGGCCTTCATTCGGTATGCGCGGCAGTGTTATCGAGCAGATCGAGCAAATCCCATTCGGTCTCGCAGACACGGCGGCCGATAGTCGCGAGTTCGACGGAGCGAGTTTGCCCGCTGAGATGGCGTTCCGCCTGGTAGCGGCAGATGATTCCCCAGCGAAGGGTGGCCTGGAT
This sequence comes from Mycobacterium paraterrae, assembly GCF_022430545.2. Taxonomy (NCBI): domain Bacteria; kingdom Bacillati; phylum Actinomycetota; class Actinomycetes; order Mycobacteriales; family Mycobacteriaceae; genus Mycobacterium; species Mycobacterium paraterrae. The sequence continues at coordinate 3,543,664 of NZ_CP092488.2, forward strand.
CAACCACCAGTGGAACGCGGCTCGGTCGACCGTTGCGCCGGCGGCCTTTTCATAACGGTGAAGAAAATCCTCGATGCTGCCCAGCCCGCCGGCCGCGTGAGTCACTGGCGCGCCGAAGCGCCAGGCCCGGATGCAGAACCAGGCCAGGTCTTCGTACACCTCGCCGATGTGCACCAGTTCCCAGTCCAGGACGGCCGCTAGGCCGGACTCATCGACGATGAGGTTGCCCATCCGGTAATCGCCGTGCACCAGACGCGGTGGGGAAGCAGGTGGCCGATTGTCGTCCAGCCAGCGAAACGCCCACTCGAACGTGGCAGTCGTGTCGCTCATGATGTCCAGTTGTTCACGCCACTCCGCCATCTGATCTTCGCCGCTGATGCCGGGCAGATCTGGGTTAGCTCGATGGATGGCGGCCAGCGCTGCGGCGCACTGACTCAAAAGCCGGGCCCGACCGTCGTCGCCCAGCCGACGCTGAATGCGCCGCACGATGGTTTCGCCCGGGATCGCGTCACAGATCAGGAATGGATTGCCCAGTGCCGCAGGGGAATCGTCGGCGATCAAAATGCGGGGGACCGGCGCGCCGGCGGTCGCCGCTGCGCGCTGGGCGCTGGCTTCGAGCTCCATTCCCGCGTGCACTTCGTCGGGCTGTCCCGTGCGCAGGATCAGCGCCCTTCGTTGTTGACCGGTGGCCGCGTCGAACGCCCACGTAGTCCGGCTGGCGCCGCCCGTCAGCGCAGTCAGGTTCTCGACCGTCGTGCCAGGGCCGAGCACCGGTTCCAGCAGCTCGGCGAGTTCCCGCGCCAGGTCGAGGTTCACGCGCGGCCGAACTTGAACAGTCGCTGAGCTACTCGGCGGATCTGAATCTCCTCGGCACCTTCGGTGATTCGGTATCGGCGGTGGTGCCGGTAGATGTGTTCGAAGGGCTCGTGACGGCTGTAGCCCAGGCCGCCGAAGATCTGCATCGCGCGGTCGGCGGCATCGCACACCAATCGGTTCGCGCGGTAATTGGCCATCGACACCTTGTCCGATACCTCCATGTGGTGGTCGCGGTCGAGGTGCCACGCCGCGTACTGCACCAGCAGGCGCACCATCTGGGCTTCGGTCTGCAGCTCGGCCAGCGGCCACTGCACGGCTTGGTTGGCCGATAGCGGTTTCCCGAAAACCTTTCGTGTGCTCGCGTATTCCGCGGCACGGTCGATGCAGTACTGGGCCGCCCCCAGGCTGCTGGCGGCCTGGCGGATTCGGTTCTCGTGCAAGAATGTCTGCGCAACCTCGAGTCCCCGGTCGACCTCGCCGAGCACGGCGTCGGCGGGCACCCGTACGTCGGTCAGTTCGACCTCGCCGTGATCGGTGGGCATGTTGAAGGTCCACCAGTAGTACGGGATGTCGAAGCCGGACGTGTCGGTGGGCACCAGGAACGCGGTGATGCCCTGCGCCTGGCCGGGGTCGCCAGAGGTGCGGGCAAAGATCAGGTCGTGTGTGGCGCGGTGTACGCCGGTGTTGAATCGTTTGGCGCCGTTGATGATCCAATCGTCACCGTCGGGCTTGGCGTGAGTTTCCAACCACGTCGCGTCGGAGCCGTGCAGCGGCTCGGTCAGTCCGAAGGCCATCGAGCGTTCCCCGGTGATCAGCGCCTCGGACCAGGCGGCGCGCTGTTCGTCGGTGCCGAACCGCTCCATCATGATCACCTGCGGGAAGTTGCCGACGATCGACGACTCGTTCTGAAGGTCGTTGTGCAGGCCGAGGCCTTTGTGCGCGAGATGTTCCCGGATGACCGCCATGTCGATGTTGGTGCCGTCGCGGCCACCCAGCGATGCGGGCAGGCCGTAGCGCAACCACCCGGCGCGGTCGGCACGTCGGCGCATCTCGGCGAGCAGGTCCTCCCACTCTCGGGTTGGGATGCCGTCATTGTCCCAGTCGGTGCGCGCGTGTTCCCGACGCTTGTCGAAGTACTGGATGTTCTCGGCCTGTAGCGGCGCGATCTCACGTTCGATGAACGCATCCATGTCGGCGAGTAGGCCCGCAAGGTGTTCGGGCAACGTGAAATCCACGATGATTTCTCCTTCTCAGCCGTACAAGGTTTTCTTCCATACCGTGGCGAGCGTCGCGATCGCGTCGTGGTCGCTCATCGCGATCCCCAGACCAGAGCTCCCGACGAATACCGTGGTGAAGTTTTCGAACAGTAACGCGATGGCCGCAGCGATGTGTTCGGGATTGAGGTCGGACGCGTAACCGTGCCGCTGTGCGCGCCGCACCGATGCCGCGACGATGTCCATGCCGAACCGGCGAAACTCGTTCTGCACGTCGGCGAACCGCTGCTGGGTGGTGGCTAGCTGGTCCACGGCGATCATGATGCCGATGTTCTGTTTGAACATGTTCCAGTAGCCGGTCACGACCGTGGTGAAAAAGGCCTCGTCGTCCGCGGAGTCAGCGAGGTGGAGGCTGAGGCCCGACGGCGTGACGACCTCGTGGAGAAACGACTCCGCCAGGGCGGCGAGCAAGTCCTCTTTATCGCCGAAGTAGCGGTAGAATACCGCACCTGACTTACCGGCGGCCGAGGTGATGTCGGCCAGGGTGGTGCCGTGAAAGCCGCGCTCCGCGAAGAGCTTACGGGCGGCCTGCTCGATGGCCGCCCTGGTCTGGCGGCCTTTCGGAGTGAGTACGTCAGACGGCATCGAGGTGTTTCCGGTCGCCGGCACGCAACAGGGCGCTCGGTAAGTCATGTCCGACAACGGATTTCGCGACACCGGCGGCGGCGATCGCGGCAGGTAGGTCGATGTCGGTGTCGATGCCGCTGTCGCGCAACAGGTACACGAGGTCTTCGGTGGCGATATTGCCGGTCGCACCCGGCGCGAATGGGCATCCGCCGAGCCCGCCGGCCGACGCATCCAGCCGGGTGACGCCCGCTTCCACGGCGGCGTACGCGCTGGCCAGACCGGCGCCGCGGGTGTTGTGAAAATGGCCGCCCAGGGGAAGGTCGCCGATGACCGGGCGCAGCTGCGAGATCAGCGACCGGACTCGTCCCGGGGTAGTGGTGCCGATGGTGTCCGCGATGCTGAACCGATCGACGCCGTAGTCGACTGCGGCGCTGGCGATATCGAGAACCCGCTGCGGTGCCGTGGGTCCGTCGAAAGGACAGTCCCAGGCGACGGCGACGATCACTTCCACGCGGACATCGCTGTCTTGTGCGATCGCAACGATCTCGCCGATCTGCTGGGTGGCCTGTGCGCTGCTGCGCCCGACGTTGGTCTGGCTGAACGAGTCGCTCGCCGCGACCACATACTCGATCGAGCGGAGACCGGCGGCGACGGCTCGCTTGGCGCCTCCTGCGCTCGCTACCAGCGCGGAGAAGTCGATGCCGGGATAGCGATGCAGTTCGGCGGCCAGTTCGGCGGCGTCGGCCATCGACGGCACCTTCGACGGGGAGACGAACGCGGTGGCTTCGATCTCGCGTACTCCGGTGGCGGCGACCGCGGCCAATAGATCCAGCTTGGCGGACAACGGGATTGGCTTTTCGATCTGCAGGCCGTCGCGCAGCGCGACCTCGCGGATGTCGACGTGTGCCATCAGATCACCTTCTCGCTGCGCAGCACCTCGACCTCGTCGGGTGTCTTGCCGAGCAGCCCGAGGTAGACGTCGTCGTTGTGCTGACCCGGCCGCGCCGACCCGGCATTGCGCACGCCGCCAGGCGATTCCGACAGCACCGGCGTGATACCCGGTCCCAGCACGGGCCGGCCCAGACGCTCGTCGTAGTGCTCGACGAGCATGCCGCGCGCCCGCAACTGTGGGTCGTTGACCACCTCGGCGACGGTGTTGATCGGTCCCGAGATCACCCCTGCGGCGCTGAGTGTCTCGATGATGTCGCCGGGCTGACGCTCGGCGGCCCAGGCGCCGATGATCACATCGAGTTCGTCTTGGTTACGGCCGCGGGCGACATGGTTGGCGAAACGCTCGTCGGTGGCCAGCTCGGCTCGACCCATCGCCCGACAGAGCCGAGCGAACACGGTGTCCTGGTTGGCGGCGATCACCACCCACGACCCGTCGGCACTCTGGTAGATGTTCGAGGGAGCAATACCCTCCAGCCGTGTGCCCGACGGTCCCCGGACGACGCCGCCCACGTCGTAGTCGGGAATGGTGGATTCCTGGACAGCCAAGCATGATTCGTTGAGCGCCACGTCGACGACTTGACCATGTCCGGTGACGCTGCGCCGGTACAGCGCGGCGAGCGCGCCCTGGGCGCCGAACATTCCGGCCAGGCTGTCGCCCAGCGACAGTGCCAGCCGTGGCGGCGGTCCGCCCGGAAAGCCGTTGAGGTGACGCAGGCCGCTGGACGCTTCAGCCACCGAGGCGTAACCGGCTTTGTGCGCGTCGGGCCCGGTCTGCCCGTAACCGGACACCCGGACCAGGATGATCCTCGGATTCCGTTCGCTGAGAACGTCATAACCGAGGTTCCACTTTTCCAGTGTGCCGGGCCGGAAGTTCTCGACGACGATGTCGGATTTTTCGACCAGATCAAGGAACACGTCGCGGCCGCGCGGTTGGCGCAGGTCGAGGGTGATGGCTTGCTTGTTGCGAGCGTGCACGGTCCAGAACACGTGGTGCCCGTCGACCTCGGCTTGGCCCCAGGTGCGCAGTGGGTCCGGCGCGCCCGGGGGTTCAATCTTGATCACGTCGGCGCCCATGTCGCCGAGCAGCCGTCCTGCGAATGGTCCGGCGATCAGCGTGCCCAATTCGAGCACCCTGATGCCTTCCAATGCGCCCGTCATGAAACCCCCGCAAACCCATGGCGTTCCAGCCAATCCGTGACAACGGTGACGGCCTCGCGCAGTTTGTCGCGTTGGTCAGGCCCGGCGTAGTAGTGCGTGGCGCCGTGGATTTCGTGCATCTCCTTGTCTGGATGCCCGATGGCTTCGAACAGTCGCCGGGTGTGCTCGGGTGTGCACGCGTCGTCGGCAAGGTTGCCGATTACCAGCGCCGGTACCGCGATGTCCCGCCCGCAAGCGATCCCGTCTCCGTGCGCGTCGTCGTAACTCCACTGCGACAACCAACTGCGCAGGGTGGAGAAGCGTGCCAGGCCGACCGGGCTCATGTTCACGACTCGAGGATCTCCTAAATAGCAGGTTCCGGGGACCCGTTCGTTAGGATCGACGGCCGGGTCGAGCCAGCGCGGGTCGGCCATGGTGCCGTGTACGACGAATCCGAATTCATCGTGCGGGCGCCCGCTGGATCGCAACTCGGCCAGCTTGTCCTTGACCCAGGCGGTGATTCGGCGGTTGCGCTCGATCTGTGCCAGCCGGTAGCGGGACAGGAACTCGTCGCTGTAAGGCGGTTGATTGGGATTGTCCGGATTGTACAGGTCCAGTTCCGGATCACGCTTCGTAGGATCCGACTCGTCGAGGATCGAGGCGTCCAGCCATTCGGTCAACGTGCCGTGCCGGCTGATGTGGGCGGCCAGCAGCATGATGCCGTCGGCGGCGGGCAGGTCGAGCTTGGTCAGGTCGGGGCCGTCGCCGGACGGGCTGCAGGTGACGGTCGCGTGCTGTGCCTGCTGCTGGTAGAACACCGACAGCGATCCGCCGCCGCTCCACCCGGCGAGCACCACCTTGCGGTAACCGAGACGCTCCTTGGCGTCCTTGATGGCGGCGCCGAGATCCTCAACGACCTTCTCCATCAGCAGCGCGGAGTCGGTACCGCGGAATCGGCTGTTGCAGTAGATGACGTGATGACCTGCTCGGGCGAGCGCGTTGATCATAGGCAGGTAGGCCCCGCCGCCGATGGGATGCATGAACACCAGCACGGTGTCCGACGGACGCTGTTTGGGCTTGAGCAAATAGCTCTCCAGCACAACGATCTCGGCGAGACCGCCGTAGACGTCGCGAACCTCCGAATTGTTCTGAAAAGCAACCAGATACGGGATCCGCTCGTAGTCGTGTTTTACCGGAGCAGTGGTGGTCGTCATCAGTGCTGTCCTAAGTCGTGCGCCAGCACTTCCGCTGACGGGGTGAGCCGTCGACGGGTGTCGACGGCGATGACCATCCAGTCGACGCGCGAGTACTCGTCGAACTTGCGGCGAGCCCGTTCGCGTGCCTTCTCCGGTGCGCCGTGGTGAACGCCCTGGGGCGCATGAGAAATGAGTCCGGGCGGCATCGGGATGCCGTACAGCGAGCCTCCGTGGAAGAACGCGATCTCGTCGTAGTCGACGTTGCGGTGGTACCACGGCGTGCGCTCCGTGCCGGGCACGCTTTCGGCGGGCTTAGGCAGGAAGTTCATCACGTAAACACCGGTGGCTTGCATGAACAGGTGCACGGTAGGCGGGAGGTGGACGCTGTCGGAGGTCACCACGTTGTAGTCGGCGATGTTGAACGTGAACGCGAAATTGTCCCCGCGCCAGCCCTCGACATCAAGCGGATGGTGTTGGTAGACAAGCGTTGTCGGACCACCCTCGTGGATCAGCCGGACGCGGTACTCGTCGCGGCCGTCGTCGTCTATCGGCGCGGGCTCCGGGATGACCGCCTGCGAAGGATCGAACGGGAAGTGGCGACCCAACGAGCCTGGCGGCGGAACACGGAACTCGTCACTGGCTTCGATCATCAGTAGTGTCGTCTCTGCGTCGGGCACCTGGCGCCACGTGCACGCCTTCGGCAGGTACACCCAATCGCCGGAGCGGTAGCGCAGCGGCCCGAACTCGGTCTCGAGCAGACCTTCGCCTCGGTGCACGAAGCACAGCAGGTCGCCGTCGACGCACCGGGCGAAGTAGGGCATCGGCTGGTCACGGCGGGACAACGAGATCCGGCAGTCCGCATTGCTGAACATCAGCAGCGGCCCGCCGTCGGCGTCGGTGGCGTCGCTGGGTTTGAGCTCGCTGGAGAGGACGTCGATCGGGCGCAGCGGACCCTCGGATCGGTAGGCAGTGGGATCGTTGCGTCGATACAGGTTCGCGGTGCGGCCGGTGAAGCCGCCTCGGCCAAGTTCGTCGTCTTTGAGGCCGTCGAGATCGGCGTGCAGCCGTTGCGGTGTTCTGCCTTTGCGCAGGTGAACGAAGGATTCCACATCAGCTCCAGAGGTTCGTTGCCTACGGATCGGGCAAAAACTGAAAGTGACATTACTTTTTTTCCTGGCGCATACAAGACACGTGGAGATTATTTTTCCGCCCATGCGCAGTCTGTCTCGGCATGACCAAAGACACGATCATCGCCACCCTCACCATCCCCGCGTCGACCGAAGCGGTGTTCGACGTATTGGCGGACCCGACGACGCACGCCGCCATCGACGGGACCGGATGGGTGCGCGAATCGCTCGATGGGAAGTCGCTGACCGAGGCCGGCCAGATCTTCCGAATCGCGATGTACCACGACAACCACCCCAACAAGAATTACGAGATGGCCAACAAGGTCGTGGTATTCGACCGTCCCCGCGCCATCGCTTGGGAACCGGGCCAGGACGTGGCCGGCGACGGGCAGATGTCATTCGGCGGCTGGGTCTGGCGTTACGACATCGCAGGCGCCGGGCCGACCGAAGCCAACGTCACGCTCACCTACGACTGGTCGGCGGTTCCGGCCGAATTGCGCCAGCACATTCAATTCCCGCCGTTCGAGCCTTCACATCTGGAGAAGTCGCTCCGGAATTTGTCCGACCTGGCGGCGAGCAGGTGATCTCCGCGGAGACGTAATCGTCAGTCACGCACGCGTAGAACGACTTTCCCTTTTGCGGTGCGATTCTCCAGCGAGGCGATCGCGGCCGCCGCTTCTTCCAGCGGGTAGACCACCGGCTCGGGCGGCGGCAGCTTGCCGGAAGCCAGCAGCTGCTCGAGCGCGGCCCACTGCTCGGTCAACGCGTTCAGGTGGGTGCCCGCCCAGGCCCCCCATCCGACGCCGACGACGTCAATGTTGTTCAGCAGCAACCGGTTGACCTTGACCGTCGGGATGTCACCGCCGGTAAAGCCGATCACCAGCAGCCGACCGCCAGGAGCCAGCGAGCGCAGCGAGTCGGTGAATCGATCGCCACCGACCGGGTCGACCACCATGTCGACACCGGCACCTCCGGTCAGTTCCTTGGCTGCGTCCTTGAAGCCGTCGGCCAGCACGACGTCGGTGGCGCCTGCCGCCCGTGCGATGTCGCCCTTTTCCTCGGTGCTGACAACGGCGATGACCTTGGACGCTCCGAGCACCTTGGCCAGCCGGAGCGTCGAAGTGCCGATGCCGCCGGCCGCGCCGTGCACCAACACCGATTCGCCTTCGTGCAGTCGTCCCCGGACGGTAAGCCCGAAGTACATGGTCAAGTCGTTGAACAGCAGGCCCGCGCCCGCGGTGAAGCTGACGTTGTCCGGCAGCTTGAACACCCGGTCAGGCTGCAGCACGGCGACTTCGGCCATGCCTCCGGTCAGCATGGTCAAACCGACGACGCGGTCGCCCTCCTTGATGTGCGCATCGGCCGGGGCCGATCGGACCACGCCGGCGATCTCGGCGCCCAGGACGAACGGCGGGTCCGGGCGGTACTGGTAGAGGCCCCGGGTCAGCAGCGCGTCGGGGAAAGCCGCGCCGGCCGCATGCACGTCGACGATGACGCCGTCGCCGGTCGGCTCGTCGATCTCACCGACCTCGACCGCCTCAGGACCGTCCAGCCTGGTCAATTGTGCTGCGCGCATGCCACCTCCGTTGTGAGTCGCTAGCCGTTGACGTTAGCCCCGGGCGACTGCGTACGGTGAAGCGCCTGAGCCAATCCGTCGACGATCAGGTCGAGGCCGAACGCGAACTCGTCGTCCAGGGGCACCGGGAGACTATCCGCCACAGTGACGGTGGCGGGGAACTCGTTGCTGTCGAGGTCGTGGAAGATCTGCGCCAACTTCGCATCACTGAGATCCCCATGGCTGCTGTTGAGTTGCATGGCAAAGCCGAGAATGTAGCGGGCCAGTGTTGCGTACGCCCGCGCCGCGAGTGCTGTCGGGAAACCGTTGGCGAGCAGGAACGCGAGCATCTGTTCCCGGGCGGCAAGGGCGTTCGGTCCGATCGGCACGTTGCCGGACAGGAGGGACGTCACATTCTGGTGGCGTCGCAATACGTCAAACATGCTGTGGGCCACCGCTTTAGCCGCGTCCTGCCAGGGCAGCGCGCCAAGTGTTGCCGGGTCCAATTCGATGGTGCCGAACAGCCGGTCGACGACGTGGGCGATCAACTCCGACCGGCCGGCGAAGTGCCGATACAGCGTGGCGGTACCGGAGTCCAGCCGCTGCGCAAGCGTTCGCATCGACAGGGCGTCCGCGCCTTCGTCGTCGACGATCTGCAGCGCCGTGGTGACGATGCGGTCCAGCGGTACCGGTGGACGTCCGCGGGTGCGGGAATTGGTGGTGCTCACCGCGTCAGTATGGCGACCCTTGACAGCATCCGCAATAACGGCAACACTGTAACCATTAATAAAACGACGAGGACAGGCCGACCATGCTGCTTCCCCTTTCGACCGAACCGTTCACGGCTCCCACCGACCGCGACATGCTGCCGTCAGAGCGGCGCGAATTCGTGCGGACTCATCGGACGTGTGTGTTTGGCTACCGCCGCAAAAACGACGGACCCGGGATGTCGATCGTGTACTACATCCCCACCGACGACGGCGAGTTGCTTGTATCGACGATGGCCGGCCGCGGCAAGGCCCGAGTGATCGGGCGCGACGGCAAGGTGAGCCTCTGTGTGCTCGACGAACGCTGGCCATTCGCCTACTTACAGGTCTACGCGGACGCGGTCATCGAGAGTGATCGCGACCTGGTCGTCGACGTCATGACGGCGGTCGCCGGGCGGATGTCCGGCCAGCCGCTCGGCGAGGAAGCCCGCCCGTTCATCGAAGCGATGGCCGAAAAGGAGAATCGGGTCGTCGTGCGCTGCAAGCCTTATGAGACCTTTGCTCAACCGCCGCGGCATCTGCACCGCAACGACCAGGAGGAAGTGATTACGCACTGGGTATCCGGCATGGTCCCCTGGGACGCCGAGGACCCGGCCTGAGGCAGATGGCAGGAATCCGGGGAGAGGCGAGGCTGACGGTTCACGAGCCCGTCATCGCCGAGCGGATCACCTCCAAATCGTGCTCGTCGATCTTGAACACCCCGAATCGAAATTTGAAGCCCCACCGGGCTTTATCCTCGATGAAGTCGAGTTGATCGATCAGCGGGCGGATGGGTGTCTCCCGGAAATCGAGGAAGTCGACGTTTCGCCGCCACGGGTGGAAGTCAGGCGCCATTTCACCCTGATATGGCTCATCATCGGCAACTCGGCCGATCGCGGTGAAGGCCTGCAGCGGCTCGCCGTCGGGGTAGAGAGTCTTCGGTGAGTAGAAGACGATCCAGTCGCCTCGGGCCATCTTGCCAAGCATGTGCGGCTTGCCGTGGTTGGCCTGAGTGAACCGCCCGCGCACCGCGCTTTCGACATGGTCACGGCTGACGGTGTTGATCCAGTTCGTCATGTCCGAATGCTAAGCAGGACCACTGACATATCGGGTTACGTTTTCTCGCCGGTCAACTAGTGCTTGTCAGACGAGCAACCCCGCGCAGCACCGAGCGGCTGACAGTACGGCGGATGCGCTGAACCGGTGATTGCGGAATCGGTTGCGGGGCAGCGCCGAGCCGGGGGAACAGGGCCAACGCGTTGGTCCGCTCGATGGCCACCCGATCCTGAGCATCGAGTGCCGGGTAAGTCTCCAGGCCCGCCGCGAACAGCTTTCCGGCGACGGTAGGGGCATAGGGCCAGTCGGATCCGTACGTGACATGACCCGGCCGGGCGAAGGCCAGCAGTGTCGGCAACGCCGCGGCGCTGGAGGACAAGGCGGTGTCGAAATAGAAGCTCGCGAAATCGTCGAGGATGTCCGCCGGGCTGCGGCCGGTTTCAGCGGTCAGTGTTATCGCCATCCGGTGGCTGGCGTAGGGGACGAATCCTCCGCCGTGGCTGAGGATGAATCGGATGCTGGGATAGCGGGTCGGAATACCGTTGCGCACCAACAGGTATGCGGCACGTGTGGTGTCGAGCAGGAAGTCGACCGCGAACGGCACGATGCCGGGCACCTGGGGACCGGGAAGTTCCCCGGGATGAATCAATACCACGGCCGAGCGTTCATCGAGGGCGGCGAACAGCGCGTCCTGACCGTCCTCACCGACGTAGGTTCCGGCGTTGTTGGCAAGCAAGACAACACCGTCGGCGCCGAGTTCGTCGAGCGCGCGAACCGTTTCGGTGATCGACTCATCGATGTGCGGTAGCGGAACGGTGGCGAAGTACCCAAATCGTTCGGGCCGGGCCGCAGCGAGATCAGCGGTGTAGTCGTTGAGGTCGCGTGCCAGCGCGGCGGCATCAGCCGGGCTCGGCAAAAACGCTGTGCCAGGGGTGGATACGGACAAGATCGCGGTGCCGACGTCAAGCTCGGCCATCGCCTGAAGCGATGAGTCAACGTTCCACTCCGGCAGAGCGCGTCCACCGGATTCGAGGAGGCCGCGCTCCCGCAACACCTTTCGGTAGTCGGGCGGGATTACGTGGTGATGGGTGTCGATGCGTAGCACGGTCTCCTCCTCAATTGTGAGCCAGCGTGAGCACGGTGTCTTCGCGGTGCAGCAGCGACCGGGCGGCGGTCTTGAACTGGGTCAGCTTCTCGACGATCGTCTGCCCTTCGCGGGTGTGGCCCCAGATACTGATTCCTTGATATGTCGTTGGCTCCCAGGTTTTCTCGTTGACCACAATTGGATTCCAGCCCACTTCCCATTCGAATCCCGAGGGCGTCACGGCGTAGTAGGAGAGCTCCCGGTCGTTGGTGTGCTGACCGACCGCCAGAGCCATGTCGAAGCCGAGGGCTTTGACGCGCTGATAGGACGCCGTCATGTCCTCGAGGTCAGCTACCTGCACGTTGACGTGTTGCACCCGCGTGCGAATCGGGTTGACCGGCAGCCGGTTCACCGCCGCGATCGCGATCGAGTGATGGCGCTCGTTGACGCGCAGGAACCGGATTTTGAACTTGAGGCCGCTGATCGTCTCGTCGATGTAATCGGTGAGCCGCGCGTCGAAGACCGTGCCGTAGTAGCTGCGCACCTGTTCGGGTTTGGTACTGGTGACGGCGACGTGACCAAGGCCGAACCTTCCGGTCACGAAGCCGCCGCGAGCAGCCATGTCCAGCGGTGCATCGTCGAGGCAGGGCCGGGTGAAGATCTCCTGCATCAACCCATTGGGCCCCGGGAACCGGACCAGGCGTTCGACGCCACGCACCGCGGCTTCGTCGGCCGTTCCCTCCACTACCGGCACGCCGCGGCCGCTTACTCGGGCCAGCACGTCGTCGAACGTCTGATGGTCGTCGATCTCCCAGCCGAGGGTGCCGACGTCTTCGGCCGGTCCACGTCGCACCAGCAGGCGGCACCGGTGGTCGTCGACCCGGAACCGCATCAGCCCGGGCAGCGTCTCGTCGAGGTGCATGCCGATGGCATCGCGACCGAAGCGCCTCCAGTCATCGAATTTCTCGGTGTCGACGACGACGTAGCCGAGGTGGACGCTGCCGAAGACGTTCACGCGTCGAAAACCGTTGATTCGCTGAGGAAATCTACGACAAGCGTATTGAACAGCGCGGCGCGCTCCCATTGCAGCCAGTGGCCGGTCCGCGACGACATGACCAGCTCGGCGTGGGGCATCATGCGCGCCAGCATCGGCCCGCCGGCCGGCCGATTGACCTTGTCGTCGCGGCCCCACAGCACCAGCGTCGGCGTCGTCAACCGGGTCAACCGCTTGTCGCGAGTGAGGTCCATCCGCCACAGCGTCCGCAGTGCCAGCGGACCCGAGGGTCGGCGCAGTGGGGGATCGGCAACAACCTCAGGATCGAGGGAGGCCGCGTAGCGGGTGTCGATCAGGCTGTCGGGCACCGAGGCACCCTCGTAGACGAGGTAGTTGCGGATGAAGCTGGCCAGCTTGTCGCGACTAGGGCCACTGCCGCCGTAGTAGGAGAGCAGGTTCGTCAAGCCGACAGTCGGTAGCCCACGGGTGGTGCCGATGCCGCCGGGACCCATCAGCACGAGCTTGTCCACTCGGTCCGGTGTGTCCAGTGCCAATCTCAGCGCGGCCGCGCCGCCATAGGAGTTACCGACCAGATGCGCTGTGGCGATGTCGATTTCGTTCATCAGGCCGCGGATGGTATCGGCGAGGTCGCCGAACGGGTCGGATTGGTCGACGCCCTTGCTGGACTGGCCGTAGCCGGGCATGTCCGGGACGATCACCCGGAAGTGTTGTGCGAGAACATCGATGTTGCGGGAATAGTTGGACACCCCGGACGCGCCGGGACCGCCACCGTGCAGCATGATCACGGGTTGCCCGCTGCCCGCTTCGGCGAAGAAGATACGCCTATCGGCGACGCTGACGGTGTGCTCGGCGAGTGTGGCGGTCATGCGTTGGCCTCCACCCGGGTCGCGGTGGAGCATGCCCAACCCGTCGGCGGTGGGGGCAAGGGCTGGCCGGGTTTTGCTGCGGCATAGATGAAGCCGTCCGGACGCAGCACCGCCGACCCAGCCTTCCTGCGCTGCAGCCAGCGAACGAGGCTGGGTTCAGTCACCGCAATGAGCGGGACTCCCCATGCATTCGCGTCGCGGGGCGGCGCACCCGTGTGTATGACGGCCCACCGGCCGCCGAGTACCTCGTCGAGACGGGTTTTCGCGCCGTCGGCGCCGGCAACCCACGGTTGCGGGACTTGCCATCCCACGGCGGGATGCCTGACCGTGCTCAGATAGCCCTGCCGGTATCGCGCAGCAGGGATCCAGGTCAGCCTGTCCAGGTGACCGTTGACGCCGGGGACCCTCAAGATGGTGCGCAGCAGATGATTCCGCGCAACGGCGACCGCCCTGTTTCGCTCGGTGATGACCCGCCCAGTGCGAACCGCACGTCGCGTCACCTCGGTGACGTGAGGCTGGCGCTCGACTTGATAGGAATCGAGCAGAGCATCCGAGGCGTCCCCCTTGAGGACGGCCGCCAGCTTCCAGCACAGGTTGGCGGCGTCGCGCACCCCGGCCGACATCCCCTGCCCGATCCACGGGGGCATCGCGTGCGCGGCATCGCCGGCGAGAAATATGCGGCCGACCTGCCATCGGTCGGCGACCCGAACGTGGTGGCTGTAGATCACGGCCCGCAGAATCTCGACGTTGCGTGTGGTAATGCCCTGGTCGTTGAGGACCTTCCAGATCGCGTCGTGCCGAAGCAGATCCGCCTCGAGTTCACCTGTGCGGGCAGGGAATTCCCATCGGTGATGACCCAGTGGGGTTGGACAGTCGACGGTGGGCCGGTCGGGATTGCAGTGAAAGCGCAACCTGTCGTGGCCGTCCCACTCCTCGAGTACCTTCGTGTCGATGACGACCCAGCGTTCGCTGTAGGTCCGCCCGGTGTAGCCAACGCCGAGTTGGCCTCGAGTCGGCGACGAGCCGCCGTCGGCGGCAATCACGTACGACGCGTGGATCCGTTTCAGCGTGTCCGTGCGGAGGTCGGCCAACATCAATTCGACCCGATCGTCATGAGGGTGCACCCGCAGGCATTCGTGCTCCAGCAGCACGTCGACGTCGGTGAAGCGTGCGACGCCTTCACGCAGTACCCGGTCGACCGCGGGCTGATACAGAAATTGCTGCGGTGGATGGCCCGCACCGTGGGGCCGGATCTTCAGGTCGATGAACGGCACGTTGTTGGCGTCGACGAAGGTCAGCGGACGGTCGGGAAGCATGTCGCGCTGCAACCGTTCGGCCAGGCCTACCGACTGCCAGATCCGCATCACCTCTTCGTCGGTCGAGATCGCGCGGGCCCGGTTGTAGACGTCTGGATCTCGCTCGAGCACAACAACTTTCAGCCCTAGTTGACCCAGAATATTGGCGGCAGTCGCGCCGGTCGGGCCGTAGCCGATGACCGCCACGTCGTAGGTCTCTGAACCCGTCACGATGACCTCTCGTCGTCGAGGTTGTTCTGTAGTGATTATTACGGTAATGTAGCGATCACTACAGAGTCAAGGGGATGCCGTGGCCAAGAAATCGGAACCGGCGCGCCGCAAGCGTGCTGACGGGGAGCTGTCGCGCGAACGCATCCTCGAAGCCGCTACCGAGATCGCGGCCGAGCGCGGCTACGAGGGCGCCAGCATCGCGTTGGTCAGTGCCAAGTGCGGGCTGCCGGCAAGCTCCATCTATTGGCACTTCAAGAACAAAGACGACTTGATCGCGGCGGTGATCGAGCGCAGCTTTGCCGACTGGGCGAAGGCCTGGGAGATTCCTGTCGAAGGCTCGGCGCGTGATCGTTTGGCCGGTATGGCGATGCAGATCGCGAAGGCCCTGCTGGACTCGCCCGACTTCATCCGGCTGGGCCTGATGCTGTCGCTGGAACGCCGCCCGGTCGAGCCGAAAGCACGCGCGATGTTCCTCCAAGTGCGCGCGCAAACCCACGGCCAATTAGCCGACAACATGCGCCAGTTCGCCCCGGACCTGAGCGATGTGCAGATCCATCAACTCGTTACGTATGCGATCGCGGGTGCCGACGGGCTGTTCATCGCCAGCGAGATCCATGGCGACGCGGTGAATTTGCTTGAGCTCTTCGAGTTGCACGCTCAGGCGCTGTACGACACCGCGCTGCGGCTGGTCTCCGAAGGTAACCGCAGGTGATGGCGAGGGGCAGTTTTCCGGCGCTGGTGCTCGGCAGCGGGCCGGTCGGCACCGACCTGATGATGAAGATCGGACGACGCAACGGGCCGGTCTCGGCGATCTCGGCGATGCACGTCGACGAATTCCCCGACGCACGAGTCGTATTCAACACCCTGCCCGGGGGCCGTGATCGTGCCACCGGGTCGGCGGCTCGCATGATCGACCTGGTTCCGGGGACTGGGCCTTGGTGCGTGCCTGCGGTGAATCTCGACGACAATCTCGACGATGCCTATCTGAACATGGCCACGGGGGATGCTCAGGTCGGCGTCCCCGTAGTCGCTGCGATGACGCGGAGTGCCATCGTGTCGTACGCCGAGGTCGTGTCATCGATTTCCACCAAAGCGGTGAGTTCTGACGTGCGGACCGACATCGATCACGTGAACGAACAAACAACCGCCGCTGTGCAATTCGTCGGCGGCGCGCAGCGCGCGAAGACGATCTCCATCGTGACCCCCGCCGACCCGCCGCCTGCCGCTCGCTGCACCGTGTACTGCCTGCTCGAAGGTGACCCCGATCGGCATCGCATCGAACATGATGTCGCGGCGATGGTTCAGAAGGTCAGGGCCTACGCGCCTGGGTACCGGCTCAAGCGACCGATCCAGTTCGACACCATCCCGGCCGCCGACCCGCTCGTCATCCCGGAGACCGGCAAGTTCAGCGGCACTCGTGTCACCATGTTTCTGGAGATCATCGGCGCGGCGGACCATTTTCCCTTTCACGCAGGACCTTTCGATCTGGTGACGGCGGCGGCCCTCAACACGGCCGAGCGGATCGCTGCCCGTGGCTGCGAAACGCCAGGAGTCATCCGATGATCTACATCAGCGACGTCACTCTGCGTGACGGAATGCATGCCGTGCGCCACCAATACACACTCGAGCAGGCCGCGAAGATTGCGGGTGCTCTGGACGCCGCCGGCGTGGACTCCGTCGAGGTTGCACACGGTGACGGCCTGGGCGGTTCCAGCTGTATTTACGGCTTTGGCGCGCACACCGACGTGGAGTGGATCGAAGCCGTCGCCGCCGTGGTGCGGCAAGCCAAGGTCGCCACCCTAGTGCTGCCCGGCGTCGGAAGCGTCCGAGACCTCCGCGATGCTCACCGGGCCGGGGCGACGGTCGTGCGGGTGGGCACTCACTGCACCGAAGCCGACGTCGCGGCCCGGCACGTCGAAGCCGCCCGTGACCTCGGAATGGACGCTGTCGGATTCTTGATGATGAGTCATCTCGCTACCCCGCAAGTCTTGAGTCAACAGGCGAAGCTGATGGAAAGCTATGGAGCGTCGTGCGTATACGTGGTCGACTCGGGCGGGGCGATGATGATGCGGGATGTCGCGGAGCGGGTCGATGCATTACGCCAAAACCTCTCGCCCGCAACCGAAATCGGCATCCATGCGCACCACAACATGACGTTGGGTGTCGCAAACTCCATCGCCGCGGTGGAGCACGGCGCCTCTCGCGTCGACGCATCCTTGACTGGAATGGGAGCCGGCGCAGGCAATGCGCCGCTGGAAGTGTTCATCGCGGCGGCGAACCGTCTGGGATGGCGGCACCGCTGCGATCTACACGCGTTGCAAGATGCCGCCGACGACATCGTCCGCCCGCTGCAGGACCGCCCCGTGCGCGTAGATCGCGAGACGCTGACTCTCGGCTACGCGGGCGTGTATTCGAGCTTCTTGCGGCACGCCGAAGTGGTTGCGGGCCGCTTCGATATCGATGCCCGCACACTCCTAGAGGAAGCCGGCCGCCGGGGAATGGTCGGCGGTCAGGAAGACATGCTCATCGACATCGCACTCGACCTGGCAGGCGAGCGAAGCCGGTGATCCTGACGGTTACTTCAGTTCGGACGACGACAGGCCCAGCAGCCGCCGGGCGACCACCAGTTGCTGGATCTGCTGAGTGCCTTCGAAGATGTCCATGATCTTCGAATCGCGCGCCCACTTCTCCAGCAGTGTCTCCTCGGAATAGCCGATGGTACCGGCCAATTCGACAGCCTTCAGGGTGATGTCACTGCCCACCCGGCCGGCCTTGGCCTTCGACATCGACGCCTCTTTGGAGTTCGGGATGTTGTTGTCGGCCTGCCATGCGGCGCGCAGGGTCAGCTGGTAGCTGGACTCCCACTCGGCTTCCATCCGGAGAAACTCCGCCGCGGCGGCGCTCTGCACCTGGGCCGGCTTGTCGTAGGAGATGTCCACGCCGGCGTCGGTCATGATCTTGCGCAGCTCCTCCAGTGTGGCGCGGGCGATGCCGACGGCCATCGCGGCAACCACCGGACGGGTGTTGTCGAAAGTCTCCATCACGCCGGAAAAGCCCTTGCCCGGCTCGATTTCGGGGTTTCCGAGCAGGTTGTCCTTCGGGATTCGGCAGTTCTCGAACCGGATCGCGGCGGTGTCGGAGCCCTTGATGCCGAGCTTGTTCTCGAGCCGCTCGACAGTCACACCGGGGTGCTCGCGCGGCACGATGAACGACTTGATCGCAGCCCGACCCTTCGACTTGTCCAGGGTCGCCCACACCACGATGTGGGTGGCCCGCGAGCCAGCCGTGACGTAAATCTTCTCGCCGTTGATCACGTACTCGTCACCGTCCAGCTTGGCGGTCGTGGTCACCGCCGCGGAGTCGGAACCGAAGCCCGGCTCGGTGATCGCCATCGCGGCCCAGACCCGACCGAGTCGCTCGAGCTGCTCGTCGGTGGCGACGGCGGACACCGCGGCGTTGCCGAGGCCCTGGAAGGGGATGGACAGCAGCATGGCGGCGTCGCCCCAGCTGGCCTCCAGCGCCTGCAGCGCCGCGGCCATGTTGGCGCCGTTGCGGTTCTCGCCGTTACTCTCGCTGGCGCGAAGTCCGTTGGCGCCGGCCATATCCAGCGTGTTGGACTCTGAGGCGCCAGCGTAGAGCTCGGCGAGCGTGTCGAGCTCGACCGGGTAGGCGTGCTCGTTGAGGTCGTACTTGCGTGCGATCGGCCGCATCATCTCGGCGGCGCCCTGGTGGGCTTTCTCGATCACCGCGCGCATCTTGCCGGGGAGTTCCAAATTGATTGCCATGATTGGTCTTTCGTTGCCTTGTAGAAGTCCGACTTAGATGACGACGACGCCCTCGGCTATACCGATAGCTCGAAGGTCGCGGTACCAGCGCTCGACGGGGTGTTCCTTGGTGAACCCGTGGCCACCGAGCAACTGCACGCCGTCCAGGCCGATCTGCATGCCCTTGTCGGTAGCGATCTTCTTGGCCAATGCGGCCTCGCGGACAAACGACAGCCCTTGTTCGGCGCGAGCGGCTCCGCGCCAGGTGATCAGTCGGAGACCGTCGAGTTCGATCGCGATGTTGGCGCACATGAAGGCGACGGACTGGCGGTGGGCGATGGGCTCACCGAACGCCTCGCGTTCCTTCACATAGGGAACGACGTAGTCGAGCACCGCATGTGAGGTACCGACTGCGAGCGCGGCCCAGCCCAGCCGGGCCAGCGCGATGGCTTCGGAGTAGTCCGAGTCGGTCGCGTCGTCCTCGCCCAGTCGTGCGCTCAGCGGCACCGCGACGTTGTTCAATTCGACGCGGCCGAGTGCCGCGGCGCGGATACCCATGCTGGGGTCGGCTTTCACCGAGAGACCGTCGCTCGACGACTCCACGATGAACAGCGCCGGCTTACCGTTGAGTTGGGCTGCGACGACGAATAGTTCGGCGTCGGCAGCAGCCGGAACCAGGGACTTGACGCCGTTCAAACGGTAGCCGCTGGGAGTCCGGACGGCGGTGGTCTTCAGCGCGGTCGGGTCGAACAGCGGCTGCGGTTCGGCGATCGCCACGCAGGCCTGCGGCACGTTGTCGCCGGCGAACTCCTTGAGGTAGGTCGCCTGCTGGCCGGCGCTGCCCCAATGGGTCAGCGTGGCGGCCACGCCGGCCGACGCCAAGATCGGCAGGGCCAGACCCATGTCGCCGTAGCCGAGCGCCTCGGCAACCAGGACGTTGGTGACGCTGGAGCGCTCGGCGGCGATGCCGTCGAACTCCTCGGGGATGTTGATCGCGGTGATGCCCAACTCCGCGGCCTTCTTTACGAGGTCTGCAGGGTAGGTAGTCGCCGCATCTGCGTCGTGCGCCGCCGGGCGCAGGATCTCGGCAGCGAACTCTTCGACGGTCTCGACGATCATCTTCTGGTCGTCGTCGGGCGTCAGGTCGTAGTAGTCCTTGCCGCTGGTCTTCAGTCGGGTCGCGCCACCGCGCAGATTCTCCACCTTCTTGAACTGGCGGTTCGCCGCTCCGGCGGCGGAGAAGATCTGCTTGGTGCCGTAGCGCAGTCCGCGATTCAGCGGGTCGCGCAGGCCGTACTTGTCCAGGAACTCCTGGCCGACCAGCGGCGTGAGCAGTCCGATCGCCACGTCGATGCCGGTGCGCTTGTGGGTCTGCTGGCCGATTGCAGACTCCTTGCCGCTGCGCTTGGGGCGCTGCTTGGAGCCGTTTCGTGAGCCATGTGCGGGGGTGACAGTGTTTGTCATGAATGCAGCCTCGGTCGTTGGGGCAGTGCGATGACGCTATCTTACTCCAAAGTAAGATAGAAAGTACCTGTTACTTAGTTCACACGTTTTCGGCTTAATCAGCAGCGAGTTTCCCCAGGACCTGGTTATGCAGCAGACCGTTGGTCGCCACCGCGTTGCCGCCATGCGGTCCTCCGGTGCCGTCGAGACTGGTGAATCGGCCGCCCGCCTCGCGGACCAGGATGTCGAGCGGGGCCAGATCCCACACCGACACTTCGGGCTCAGCCGCGATGTCGACGGCGCCTTCGGCCACGAAGCAGTACGACAGGAAGTCGCCAAACGCACGTACCCGCCAGACGTCGTCGGTGAGCTCGAGGAAGCGATCGCGAATGCCGAGCTCAGCCCAGCCGGACAGGCTGGAAAACGACAGGCTGGCCGAATTTAGCTGCGCGACAGCTGAAACCGACAACCGCCGCGCGGGTCCGTCGCCGACGGTGACGTGAGCGCCGTTGCCGGCCGACGCCCACCAACGTCGCTGCAGTGCAGGAGCGCTGACGACACCCACCTGCGGCACGCCGTCGTCGAGTAGCGCGATCAGGCTGGCCCAGACCGGTACGCCACGCACGAAGTTCTTGGTGCCGTCGATCGGGTCGATGATCCACTGCCGTCCCGCGAAACTGGTTGTGCCGCCGAATTCCTCACCGAGAACGCTGTCGTCGGGGCGGACGCCGCGCAATGTCTCGCGCAGCCCCGTTTCGACCGCATGGTCCGCATCGCTCACCGGCGTCAGGTCGGGCTTGGTGTCGACGCGGAGGTCGACCGCGCCGAATCGGGCCAAGGTCACCTCGTCGGCCTGATCGGCAAGGCTCAACCCCACCGCTAGGTCGTCGTCGCTCATTTGCCCGCCTTTCGCGCCCGCTGTGACGTCTATGTAATCCTCGACCCCGCATTCTTGCGCAGGCGGGTTCGTTTCGAATTCGTTCAACTGGGGGACGCACACTTCCGTGCACGGTCCGCGGGCGGATCAGCGATGATTCCGGTGAGCTGCGATCAAGGCCGATATCGCATCAGAAGGGACATTAAGGGTGGCTGACCAGAAACGAGGGCAAGCCGCCCTTTTTGACGCGCTGACGACCAAGGGCACGGCCTTCTCGGAATCCGAACGCCACGAGCTCGGTCTGTTGGGGTTGCTGCCGACGGCGGTCAAGACGCAGGACGAGCAGGCGGCGCATTGCTGGCACGAATTCTCCACCCGTCGCGACGATCTGGATCGGCACATCTATCTGCGGGCCCTGCAGGATCGCAACGAGACGCTGTTCTACCGGGTGCTGCGCGACCATATCCCCGAATCGTTGCCGGTCGTCTACACGCCAACCGTCGGTGAAGCGTGCCAGCGCTTCAGCGAAATCTATCGTCGGCCAAGGGGATTGTTCGTCTCTTATCCTGACCGCGACTACTTGGACGAGGTTTTGGACAACCGACCCCAACGCGAGGTCGACGTGATCGTGGTAACCGACGGCCAGCGCATCCTCGGTCTGGGTGACCAAGGAATCGGCGGGATGGGCATCCCGATCGGCAAGCTGTCGCTTTACACCCTGATCGGTGGGATCGATCCGGCCCGCACGCTGCCGATCGTGCTCGACGTGGGTACCGACAACGTCGAACTCCTGCAGGATCCGCGTTACCTGGGGTGGCGCCACCGCCGCATCGACGGCGACGAGTACTACGAATTCATCGACCGCTTCGTCACCGCGGTCCACAAAGCGCTGCCGGATGTCCTGCTGCAGTGGGAGGACTTCGCCACCGCGCACGCGCTGCCGATCCTCGGCCGCTATCGCGACACATTGCTCACCTTCAACGACGACATCCAGGGCACCGCCGCCGTCGCACTCGGCGCGTTGCACGGCGCTGCGAAGGTCGCCGATCGACCGTTGTCGGAACAGAACGTGGTCATGCTGGGAGCCGGTTCGGCGGGCATCGGCGTTCTCGACATGATCCGTCGCGAGATGGTAACCGAGGGGCTGACCGAACAGGCTGCCTCGGAACGTATTTGGGTGGTCGATGTGGCCGGTCTGCTCACCGACGATCGCACCGACCTATCGGAGGCGCAGCGCGATTTCGCGCAACCCGCCGAGCGCGTCGCCGACTGGGACCTGTCGGGCCCGGCTCAACTCGCCGACGTCGTCCACCACGTCGATGTTGGGGTCCTACTCGGATTGTCCACCGCCACAGGGGCATTCACCGAGTCGATCGTGCGCGAAATGGCCGCCAAGACCGAACGGCCGATCATCTTCCCGCTTTCCAACCCGACCAGTCGCGCGGAGGCGCACCCGGCCGAGTTGGACGCATGGACCGACGGGCGGGCATTGATCGCCACCGGGTCCCCGTTTCCACCGATCAACCGCGACGGTGTGGAACATGTTGTGGCGCAGTGCAACAACGTCTATATCTTCCCGGCGATGGGGCTGGCCGTGACCGCCGCGCAGGCTACTCGAGTCACCGACGAGATGATGCGAGTCGCCGCGGCCACTCTCGGTGACGCATCGCCGGCGCTCAGTGATCCGAACGCGCCGCTGCTGCCGGCATGGTCTGATGCGCCCGATGTGGCCATCCGGATTGCGCAGGCCGTCGCGCAGCAGGCGGTGGCCGAGGGTGTCGCGCCGAAGCGAAGCGACGACGAACTGGCTGAACGGATCACACAGGTGCATTGGCACCCCGACTATCGGGATACGTCTGTCTGATCGCCGGCGACCTACCATGGCGTCGTGTGGGAAATCCTCGCGGTACTGCTGATCATCGCGATCGGGGCTGGCCTGCTGGCGCCTCGCGTGTTTCGTCAGCGCCCTGGCAGTGACTGGCTGAGCGGCACGTTGCTGATCACCGGGGTCAGTCCACGCCCAGACGCCGTCGGCGAGCAGTACGTCACGATCACTGGCGTCATCGACGGGCCGACCGTCAGTGACTTCACCGTTTACCAGCGAATGACGGCCGACGTCGACCGATGGCCGGCGATGGGGGAGTTGAGGCCGGTGGTGTACTCCCAGCGCAATCCCGAAAAGTGGGCGTTCGCCCCAGCCGAACCGCCGAGACCGGCGGAGCCAACCGAACCCCACGAGCCGCCGGAGACCCCGCCGACGGCCGAGTGACGGCCGTCAGCCGTGCCCGATATGCAGCAACTTGGTCAGGTTCGGCAGTTTGACCCGCGGCCGCCCGTGCGGCTCACCCGCTGATCGCTCGTGCTCGTCGATCAGCTTCCAGTGCGCATCGGTGACGACCTTGGGCTGGCGTTCGAGCAGCCACGCGGCGATCAGGTCGGCGTGGTCGGGGCCGAAGTCCGCCTTGTCGGCCGACGCGGTGAGGTCGGCGATCAGCGCGTCGATGGTGTCCTGCGAGTCCTTCTTATTGGTGCCGATCACGCCGGACGGACCGCGCTTGATCCAGCCCACGACATATTCGTTGCGACTGCCCTCGATCCGGCCGTCGCTGTTCGGGATGGTCCCGGACTTCTCGTCGAACGGCAGGCCCTCGGTGGGGACCCCCCGGTAGCCCACCGAGCGGACCACCAACTGCACGGGCAGCTCTTCGCGCTCACCGGTGTCCTTGGCGATCACCCGCCCGCTGTCGTCAGTGACCAGTTCGTTGCGTCCCAGCACGATCTTTTCCACACGCTCCTGGCCGTGGATCTCGATCGGTGAGGTCTGGAACCGGAACACGATCCGTCGGTGCCCTGGGCGGGGCTCCTTACCTACGTAGCCCTTGAGCACCTTGATGTTCTGCTTGCAGACTTTGCCGACCGCCGCCGCGTCGTCCTCGCTGATGTGCTCGAAGTCGGCAGGGTCGACGATCACGTCGACGTTCTCCAGGTCGGCCAGTTCGCGAAGCTCCAACGTGGTGAACGCGGCCTGCAGGGGCCCGCGGCGACCGATCACGATCACTTCTTCCACGCCGCGGGGGCGCAGCGACTCCAGCGCGTGGTCGGCGATATCGGTCTTGGCGAGCTCGTCCGGCTCCGTCACCAAGATGCGGGCGACGTCGAGCGCGACGTTGCCGTTACCGACGACGACCGCCCGGGCTCCGGACAGGTCGGGTGTGACCTCTTCGAAGTGCGGGTGCGCGTTGTACCAGCCGACGAAGTCGACCGCAGCGACGCTGCCCGGCAGTTCTTCGCCGGGAATGTTCAGCGGCCGGTCGGATTGGGCACCGATCGCGTAGACCACCGCGTCGTATTTCTCCGCAAGCTCGGGCGCGGTGACGTGCTCACCGATCGCGATGTTGCCGAAAAACCGGAACCTCTGGTCCTCGGCCGTTTTCTCGAATTGCTTGCTGATCGACTTGATCTTCGGATGGTCCGGCGCAACCCCGGAGCGCACCAAACCCCATGGCGTGGGAAGCATCTCCAGCATGTCGACGGCAATGTCGAAGTTGTCGTCGGCATCGGCGGCTTTGAGCAGGGAAGCCGCCGCGAAGAATCCCGAGGGTCCAGACCCGACGATCGCAACGTGATACGGACGCATAAGCCACGATGCTAAACGGCAGGCCGCATCGTCCGTGGCGGGCAGCGCTGATTGCCGCGCTAGATCTTGCTCCACGGGGTGCAGCGCATTGTCGCCGTGGGTCTTGATCGCGCTGGCCGGTAACGTGATCAGGCGTGGACCCCGACCGCCAAGCTGATATCGCAGCTCTCGACACCACGCTGACCACGGTGGAGCGAGTGCTCGACGTCGACGGTCTGCGCAGCCGCATCGACAAGCTCGAGCACGAAGCCGCCGATCCCAATCTGTGGGACGACCAAGCCCGGGCACAGCGCGTCACCAGTGAGTTGTCCCACGCCCAAGGCGAGCTGCGCCGCGTCGAAGGGCTGCGCCAGCGGCTCGACGACCTGCCGGTGCTGTACGAACTTGCCGCCGAGGAGGATGAAGCGGACGCCAAGGCCGAGGCCGACGCCGAATTGAAGGCTCTGCACGCCGACATCGAGGCGATGGAAGTCCGCACGCTGCTATCCGGTGAATACGACGAGCGCGAAGCGCTGGTCAACATCCGCTCTGGCGCCGGCGGGGTGGACGCCGCTGACTGGGCCGAGATGCTGATGCGGATGTACATCCGGTGGGCCGAGCAACACAAATACCCGGTGGAGGTCTTCGACACGTCCTACGCCGAAGAGGCCGGGATCAAGAGCGCGACATTCGCCGTCCACGCCCCGTACGCCTACGGAACGCTCTCCGTCGAACAGGGCACGCATCGACTGGTGCGCATCAGCCCGTTCGACAACCAGAACCGACGGCAGACATCATTCGCCGAAGTCGAGGTGCTGCCGGTCGTAGAGACCACCGACCACATCGACATCCCTGAAGGGGATTTGCGCGTCGACGTGTATCGCTCCAGCGGTCCCGGGGGTCAGTCGGTGAACACCACCGACTCGGCGGTTCGTCTGACCCACATCCCGACAGGTATCGTCGTCACTTGCCAGAACGAGAAGTCGCAGCTGCAGAACAAGGTTGCGGCGATGCGGGTGCTTCAGGCAAAGTTGTTGGAACGCAAGCGTTTAGAAGAACGCGCCGAGCTCGATGCCCTGAAGGGTGACGGCGGCAGCTCCTGGGGTAACCAGATGCGCTCCTATGTGCTGCACCCGTATCAGATGGTCAAGGACCTACGCACCGAGTTCGAGGTAGGTAACCCGGCGGCCGTTCTCGACGGAGACATCGATGGGTTCCTGGAAGCAGGAATCAGGTGGCGTAACAGAAAAGATGACGAGTAATACAACGCTTCTAGCGGTGAGCACGGCGCAGCGCTGGCACGACTTCTGGCACGGCGTTTTGGGTCAATGGATCATCACCCGTGGCCTGCGCTTGGTGATGGTGGTGATCGCCGCCGTCTTGGCCGTCCGATTTGTCACCTGGGTCACCGAGCAGATAAGCCGACAACTCGACGAGCGATTCGTCGAAGGTGACGCGCTGGTCCGGTCCGAGTCGACCAAGCATCGGCAGGCCCTGGCGTCGGTCGCCCAATGGGTGGCGATCGTCCTGATCGCGATCTGGTGCATCGTCCGAATAGCTGACGTGTTCAGCTTCTCGGTCGCAGGCCTGGTGGCACCCGCGACGGTGATCGGTGCGGCCCTCGGTTTCGGCGCCCAGCAGGTGGTCCGAGACATCCTGGCCGGCTTTTTCCTGATCGTCGAGAAGCAGTACGGGTTTGGTGACCTGGTGACGCTGACCGTGGTCTCGGCGACCGAAGCCAGCGGCACGGTCGAAAACGTGACGCTGCGTGTGACCAGGCTACGGTCGCCAAACGGCGAGGTGCTGACCATTCCGAATGGTCAGATCGTCAAGGCGGTCAACGAGTCCAAGGACTGGGCGCGTGCGGTGGTGGACATCCCCGTTTCGACCACCGCCGACCTCAACCGGGTTGCGGAGGTGCTGCGCCAGGAGTGCGAAAGCGCCCTGGAAAATCCCATCCTCAAGGACCTCCTGCTGGATGCACCCACTCTGATGGGTGTCGAGAGCATCCAGGTCGACACGGTGACCCTGCGCCTGGTGGCCCGGACCCTGCCCGGTAAACAGTTCGAAGCCGGCCGCCAGCTGCGCGTCTTGGTCATCCGGGCGCTGGCCCGTGCCGGCATCATGACCGCCGAGGACGCCAAGGTAGGCGTCGTGGAAGGTCCGGGCGCCGAGGTGGCGGCAGCCCAACAGCACGAGTACGAAAAAGCCCGCGAGTCGGTTCAGCACTGATGAAGCTCACCCTCAACTTCCTGGAAAACCCCAGCCGAGACGCCGACAAGCAATGGCCGAACTTCATGTTCGGCGGGCGAGTCCGGACGTCGACGCTGGTATTGGTCATCGCGTTCTGCGCGGCGTGGTGGACGTACAACACCTACAAGCCGCATCCACCGCCACCGCCGGCAGCGCCGCAAGTCGTGCCGCCCGGATACGTCCCAGACCCCAACTACACCTGGGTACCGCGGACGCGGGTACAGCAGCCTCAGCCCACCTACAACACCCCGACCTACACGCCCACCACGACGGCCCGGACCACGCCGCCGACCACACCCCCGACGACCACAACCACGCCGCCGCCGTTGTTCCCGCCGATCGTGTTGCCGCCGCCGTTCGGGCCCGGCACCACGACGCCGTCGCCCGCGCCTCCTGGCCCGACACCGGCACCGCCCCGATGATGCGTCCTGGCTTGCCAGTGCGCCGCGTCGTCCGGACACCTGCCGTTCACGGTTAGACTGGCGACCCGTGATGATCACCCTCGACCGCGTGACCAAGCAGTACAAGTCATCGGCGCGACCCGCACTGGACAACGTCAACCTCAAGATTGACAAGGGTGAATTCGTCTTCCTGATCGGTCCGTCGGGTTCTGGCAAGTCCACGTTCATGCGGTTGCTGCTCGGGGCCGAGACGCCGACCAAAGGTGATGTCCGGGTCTCGAAGTTTCACGTCAATACGTTGGCCGGCCGGCACATTCCCCGGCTACGGCAGGTGATCGGATGCGTCTTCCAAGACTTCCGGCTCTTACAGCAGAAGACTGTGTTCGAGAATGTCGCGTTCGCGCTGGAGGTGATCGGGAAGAAGCCCGACGTCATCAACCGGGTGACCCCTGATGTGCTCGAGATGGTCGGCCTGTCCGGCAAGGCCAGCCGACTGCCCCACGAACTGTCCGGTGGCGAGCAGCAGCGGGTGGCCATCGCACGCGCTTTCGTCAACCGGCCGCTGATCTTGCTCGCCGACGAACCCACCGGCAACCTCGACCCGGAGACCAGTAGCGACATCATGGATCTGCTGGAGCGGATCAATCGCACCGGCACCACGGTGCTGATGGCGACCCACGACCATCACATTGTCGACTCGATGCGGCAGCGCGTCGTGGAGCTGTCGCTGGGCAGGCTGGTGCGTGACGAGCAACGCGGCGTCTACGGGATGGACCGGTAAGTGCGCTTTAGCTTTCTCTTCAACGAGGTCCTGACCGGATTTCGTCGCAACGTGACGATGACCGTCGCAATGATCCTGACCACCGCCATCTCCATCGGGCTGTTCGGTGGCGGTCTGCTGGTAGTCCGCTTGGCCGACCATTCGCGCAGCATCTATCTCGACCGGGTCGAGACCCAGGTCTTTCTGACCAACGACATCTCGGCCAACGACATGAACTGCGAGAGCCCGGAATGTAAGGCCTTGCGCGAGAAGATCGAAAAGCGCAGCGACGTCAAGTCGGTGCGCTTTCTCAACCGGCAGGATGCCTACAACGACGCCATCCGAAAGATCCCGCAATTCAAGGATCTGGCGAGCAAGGACGCATTTCCGGCGTCCTTCGTCGTCAAGCTCGAAAACCCTGAGCAGCACGCGGAATTCGACGCCGCGATGCAAGGCCAGCCCGGGGTCGATCACTTGCTCAACCAAAAGGAGCTGATCGACCGGCTCTTCGCGGTGCTGGACGGGCTCTCCGACGCGGCCTTCGCCGTCGCGCTGGTTCAGGCGATCGGAGCAATCCTGTTGATCGCTAACATGGTTCAGGTTGCCGCGCGCACACGCAGCACTGAGATCAGCATCATGCGCCTGGTCGGGGCGACGCGCTGGTACACCCAGTTGCCGTTCCTGGTCGAGGCGATGCTCGCCGCGACTGTCGGTGTCGTGATCGCGATTCTGGGGCTGATCGTGGTGCGGGCATTGTTCCTCGACAGCGCGTTGAGTCAGTTCTACCAAGCGCATCTGATAGCGAAAGTGGACTACGCCGACATCCTCTACATCTCGCCGTTGCTGTTGCTGGTCGGCGTCGCGATCGCCGGCGTCACGTCATACGTGACGCTGCGCCTCTACGTGCGGCGGTAGCGATGGCCAAGAAGCCGCCGAACAAATCCGCTCCGGCCCGGCAGATTGTGGCGACCAACCGCAAGGCTCGCCACAACTACTCGATTCTGGACGTCTACGAGACCGGCGTGGTTTTAGTCGGCACTGAAGTTAAAAGTTTGCGGGAAGGCAAAGCGTCGTTGGCCGACGCGTTCGCCACCGTTGACGACGGCGAGGTTTGGCTGCGTAACCTGCACATTCCTGAGTATCACCACGGCAGCTGGACCAATCATGCGCCGCGCCGCAACCGGAAGCTGCTTCTCCACAGACGCCAAATCGATGTTCTCATCGGCAAAATCAAGGATGGTAACCTCGCGCTCGTTCCGTTGTCGATGTATTTCTCCGAAGGAAAAGTCAAGGTGGAGCTTGCATTAGCGCGCGGTAAGCAAGCGCACGACAAGCGGCAAGACATGGCCAAGCGCGATGCCCAGCGCGAAGTGGTTCGCGAACTGGGTAGACGAGCCAAGGGCATGAGCTGATCGGAGCGGCATACGCCCAGCTTTCTGCAGTCAGCTACGGCGTCAGTGATTTCGTCGGGGGCGTAGCTTCCCGGCGCGCGGCCGCGCTGCGCATCATGTTGGTGACATACCCGCTGGCGACGTTGTTGCTGGGGGTGCTGGCCTTCACCGCCGGCGGCCCGATTCACCCGGGCGCGTTGTTGTGGGGTTCGCTCTACGGAATCAGCCAGGCGATCGGGGTCTACTGGTTCTACGCCGCGGTAAGCGCCGGGCCGATCTCGGTGGTCTCACCGCTGGCCGCGGTGCTGAATGCGGCGGTTCCCGTCGCGGTCGGGGTAGCGCTCGGTGAGCGACCGGGCGCGATCGCCTCGCTGGGCGTGGTGTTGGCGATGTTTGCGGTGCTCCTGGTCAGCCGGGAGTCGCCAGATGACCAGGACGTCCGTACGCACCGATTCACCAGCAAGGTCGCCTGGCTCACCATCGGCTCGGGCGTAGCTTTCGGTCTGGACTTCGTGCTGCTGCATCAAGCCCCGGTGGTCTGCCGGATGTGGCCGCTGTTCTTCGCCCGCGCCGCGGCGACCGTGCTGGTGGTGGCGCTGGCCGCGGCGAGCAAGAACCTGCAGCTTCCCTCGACCACGCCCTTGCGCTTGGCGGTGCTTGCGGCACTACTCGATACGTGCGCGAATGTCAGCATGCTGCTGGCGATCCAGAAATGGATGCTGTCGCTGGCCAGCATCTTGATATCGCTGTACCCCGCGACGACGGTGGTTTTGGCGATCATCGTGTTGCGCGAGCGGCTGACCCGATGGCAGGCGATCGGCATGGTGCTGGCCGCGATGTCGGTCAGCATGATCGCCGCGGCCTGACTTCGACCGGCTCAACTTCGTGTCTGACCCGGCGGCGCTGGTCAAAGCCGCGCGAACAGTGACATGGCTCACACTCGGTCGTCGTACGCATACACGCCCGACGGCGACGGGTAGGCGACCTCAACGGGCGCGCCCGGCCGCGTCGAAGCACATTCGTTAACCAGGGGGCTGAGAATTTTGAGCACACCGGACACGACAAAACTACTGACCCAACTGCGCACACTGTTGGATCTGACCAACACCGAGATCCAGGTCGCCGAAACTCGAGTTGCCCAGGCCCGCACGGATGCCGTGCGCCGGGAGCTCGCCCAGAATGCCGCTCACGGCCGTGAGCGCGCCGAAGCCATCGAGGCGCAGATTCGCGAACTCGGGGGATTCCCCGATGTCATCGGGCCATTCCTTGGTCGCGCGGCCGCCGCCGTCAAGGCGCTCACCGAGCAGGCCGCTCCGTTCGAAGAGGCATTGCTGGGCGACCTCGCACTCGAGGACCAGCTGCTCGACCGGGCGCGCTACACCAAGGCGCTGGCGGTTGCGGCCAAGCACCCCGGCGTCGAAGCACTGGCCGACCGGCTGATCACCGCGCACTCCGCGACTGTCGACTGGTTGACCACCGTGTTGGCCGAGGATGCACTCGGCGGCCCGGCCGCGTTGCGGCGGACCCCTTTGCAGGCGGCCGCAGGCACGGCGGTCAAGCTGGTCAACCTGCCCGTCACGTGGTCGGCGCGGGGAGTCGACCGGGCCGTGGAGGCCCTGCGCTCCACCGGCCCGGCACTCAACGACCTGGTGAAACGCAGCGGAAATGCCGGTGAGATTGCTGTGAAGGCATTGTCCGCCTCGCAGACCGCCGCATTGCAGGCCGCCGAGCGGGTCACCCGCTCCGAAGGTGCCACGAAGGCCGCAGACGCACTGCACACGGCGCGCGCCGAGGTCGGCGTACTCGAAGCCAGCGAACTGCCGATCGCTGACTACGACAGCCTCAACGTCAACGACGCGGTGGCCTCGATCCGCGAACTCGACGCCGTCGACGATGTTCGCGCGATCATCGCTTACGAGGAGGCGCACAAGAATCGCCAGCGCATCGTGTCCGCGGCGCAAACCCGCGTCGCTGCCATCGCCAAGGAAGTCGTAGGGATCAGCTAGGTACTCGGCTCAGCCCCTCGGCTACAGCCGGGGGGTTGACCGTTGGCCGGATCGTGATCGGTAGCGGAAGAAAAATCCGCGGCGAGCTGTTGAAACACCCGTATGATTGATTGTCTTGCCGATATCCGGCGAGGGTGCGAGGGGCTGAACGGTTTCGACTTCGCGCATCGAATCAAGGGAAGCGTGCCGGTGCAGGCAAGAGACCACCGTAAGCGTCGTTGCAACCATATAAGCGCCGATTCACATCAGCGCGACTACGCACTCGCTGCCTAAGCGACTGCGTGTCTGTCAGACCGGGACTGCCCTCGGCCCGGACCCTGGCATCAGCTAGAGGGACCCACCCACGGGTTCGGTCGCGGGACCCGTGGGGACATCAAACAGCGACTGGGATCGTCATCTCGGCTTGTTCGCGTGACCGAGAGATCCGAGTAGAGGCATAGCGAACTGCGCACGGAGAAGTCTTGAGGGAATGCCGTAGGACCCGGGTTCGATTCCCGGCAGCTCCACCGAGGAAGACCCCGATCGGGAAATAACCGGTCGGGGTCTTCGCTTTGCCTGCGTGAATTCGTCTGCCTGCAGAAATGTGTACGACGCGCAGGCAGGTTCAGCGTTGCGCGTTTGCTCGATGGCATGATTTACGTCTGTGTCCGAGCTGAACCGGCGCCGATTTCTCGCGGCGCTCTCCGCCGCGGTTGTCGGCGGTATTGGCGGCATCGGCGCGACGCGCGACGTCCTTGGCGGATCACCGGCACCCCCGAAAGCCGGCGCAGCTCCCGTCGCACCGGCGCTGGCAGGGCGCGGCGGAGCCGTTGCCGAAGCGTTGCTGCCACCGCCTGCTCCCATAGTGCGGGTAGCGCTGCCGGGTGGCGGCGTGCTCAACAAGCTCCCCGGCAACGGCAACCTGTTGGCGCTGACCGTCGACGACGGCGTGAACACCGACGTAGTACGCCTCTACACCGAGTTCGCCAAAGATACCGGCGTCCGGCTGACCTATTTCGTCAACGGCACCTACCGCTCCTGGACCGACAACCTGGCGCTGCTGCGCCCGCTGGTCGACTGCGGCCAGATCCAGCTGGGCAACCACACCTGGTCGCATCCGAACCTGACAAAGGTGCCAGCGAGTCGAATCGCACGCGAGATCACCCACAACGACGACTTTTTGAAGAACGCCTTCGGCGTGGACGCTCGACCGTATTTCCGGCCTCCCTACGGAAAGCGCAACGCCGCCGTCGATGCCGTTGCCGCTGATCTCGGCTACCGCGCGATCACGCTGTGGTCGGGCTCGCTGTCGGATTCCACCGTGATCACCGAGGACTACATCGTCCAGATGGCCGAACGGTCGTTCACCCCGCAGGCAATTGTGATCGGACACCTCAACCATCTGCCGGTCACCCACGTTTACGGGCAACTCCGCGACCTCATCCGCGCGCGTAACTTGCGGACCGTGACGCTTAACGACGTATTCCTCGGCCCTTAGTCGACACGCCTCAACATCATCGTGCTTGCCAAATCCGTTGTGTCTCTTCACCGATCGAAGGATCGTGAATTTCCTGGAAATTGCGGCCACTCCGGCCGAAGGTAGCAACCGCGGCGGCTGGCGCGTCGTGTTCCAGGATCGGGGTGGTTAACCACTCGCAAGGGCGAACATGTACCAAGTCAACAGCCATCGCGTCTTGGTCGGCGTCGTAGAAGTACGCGCCGGAAACACGCCCTAGCCAAAACAACCCGTCGGTGTCACGGGTCCAGACGAACGAGCCGTCGGGCAGCTCGGCGAAGCGATCGATGCGGCGGACGAGTCTCTCCTGTTCGGAGGATCGGCTGACGAGTTGCCCGAATCCGCAAATTCCGAGCCGACGAGCGCGATCGAGAGTGGCTTCCAACTCCACGGCATCGTTGCGGGACCGCATCGGAGCGCGATATACGGCGACCATAGGGACATCGTCCCTCGCCGCCGTTGCGTCTGCGCTACCCGACGGTGTGGACGATCAGGATGTCGACCTTGGCCTTGCGGGCGACGGTATCCGGCACGGATCCCAATAGCCTGCCGGCCACGGTGCCGATGCCCAGGTTGCCGACGACGAGCAAGTCTGCCTTGACCTCGTCTGCCAGGTGCAGCAACGCACTCACCGGTGCACCGACGATCGACCGATCCTCGATGTCGTGGGCGCCGGCTGCCTTCGCCCGGTCGCGGGCGTCCTGCAGAATTGCGTAGACCGGGGCGCTTCCGTGCATTCGATACCCGGAGTCGCCCAGGCTGTCGGCGGCTCTGCCGTCCATCAGGCGATCCGGCGACGGCGGCCGTGACCAGCCGCCCTTCTCGGATGTGTCGAGATGCGCGCTCGCGATGATCAGCTTCGCTGATTCCTGCGCCGCGATCGCTGCCGCGCGGTCCACCGCCTTGAACGACGACTCCGAGCCGTCAGTCCCGACGACGATTGTCCGATAGCTCATGGTGCCTCCACCAGCCGGTCAACGACGACAATACGACCCTAACGGCCCGGCTGTTCGTGCGCGGCCCATTGCGGCTATCTCGACGAACACGCGCCGAGGGTCTCGAAAATGTAGGGAAAGCCCCTATTGATCCGCACTCGCACCTAGCCCAGGCTTTTTTCAGGTGTTTTTCATGTGGGGACCACAGGCTCATCGCCGCGGTCGAGATGAAGGAGATCGCAGTGAGCGCTCGCGGATTCGCCCAGCTCGGCATGTTTGCGCTCGGAATGGGCATTGGCGCGGCGGTGGCCGCCGCGCCGGCCTTGGCCGACGGGTTGGATTATCAGATCTCGATCGATGGTTACGACCTGTTCCCGACCACAGGCAACACCGCCACGGCGACTTCAGGCATGGGGGACCTCGCGATCGCGTTCGGCGACGGGTCAAATGCCACTGCTCAGACAGGTCTCGGCAACTTCTCGTTCGCGGACGGCACGAACGCCATCGCTCTGACCGGCGGTGGTGACTACAACACCGCGATCGACATCGGCGACAACAACCTCACCGGCGACCAGCCCCAGTTTGCGCTGGCCGGCGCCGGCAGCCACGACTTCGCCTTCATCGATGCCAATGACAGCGAGGCCACCGCCAGCGGCGATATTCTTCAGTCGGGCTACGACAGCAGCAATAACACCGCTATCGTCTTCGACCCATTCGGCACCGGTAACGACATCGTCAACACCGGTGTGAATGGCTTCCACGCCGGCAACTACGACTTCGGAGCCATTCTTTTCGACGACAACATCGTTAACCAGGGCGCTTCGGGCGCCGATTACCTCTACGACATCGTCACGACGCTCGGCACTGAAACCAATGCCGCCGCGGCGACCGCCGCGGACTGGTGGGCCGAACTCATGGCACTGTTCTAGCAGCGTTGTCGGAGCCTGCGGCTTCACGTGTTCACCGTGCTCGACGCGCACGCATTACGTAAAATGACGCCGTGATTGCCAGAGGTAGGGGTGCACTCAGCCTGCTCTCGGCGGCGGTCGTCGCGACGCTATTAAGCTTCGAAATCAAGAACGCCACCGTGGCTATCGCTGATCCGCCATATCAGAATTGCAGTGAGGCACGCGCCGACGGACGGTCCAGCATTCCCGCCACCGATCCCGCCTACCGGCCCGACCTCGACCTCGACGGCGATGGATTCGCCTGCGAGCCCGCCTCGAAAGGGCGCCGCTCGACAAGATGACTGCTGGTCAGCCGCCTGCTTCGATGGCGGCGACATGCGCAGCAGCATCCGGCCCGCAGGAGCGCTCGAGATTGACTCCACCCGCCGCGAGAAGGGCGTCGATCCGGTGCTTGAGGTCACCCGATGCCACGTGGGCGTAGAGGTTTGCGCCTGGACACGAGGTTTGGGCGAAGTCCCGATGACCGGCCAACGTGTCAGACTTGATGCGGAATTGTTGTGCGGCCCAAGCGAATGCAAGAGCGGTGCCGCGCAGCTGAGCTTCTGATACCGGTTCGCGGTCGAAATCTCCTTCACAGAGCACCAAGAAATGGCCGGTCGTGTCGTAGTCGGTCGCGGTGTCGCCGGCAAGATCGGTGCTGCGCAATTCATACAGATTGCCGTTGCGGTCCACGGCAACGTGATACGCGATATCGATCCAGCCTTTTTGATCCTGGTGATATCGCTGATCCTGGCGCAACCTTTCCGGGGCATTGCGGTTGTCGCCGAGGGCGACCGCTTCGTGATGCAAAGTCATCCGCGTGATGGTGTGGTGTTTGCCTCCCGGACGTGCCGGTCGGGCGCCCCAGGCATCACGGCAGATCAACATCGCCGAGGAGGCACTGGCCAAACGTGGATTGGTCGTCGACGGCGCCGCGCTCGAGCAGGCGCCGACCGTCGACGCGACTGCAAATCCGGTTGCCAGCCGCAACCACCGGCGACGATCAAACGAGCCGCGAGGCACTTCCATGCGCTCACGTTACAAACTGAGGTCAACCCCCGGTGACAATGCGTTGCTCGACGTAGCGACCGGTGACCACGTTGGCCGACGCCTGATTCTCGAGGCGGCGGGCCTCCCGCTTGATCCGTCGGTCGAGCACGCGGTCATCACGTCGGGTCAGCGTAGTGCTGCGCTTCGACAAAAGGTCGAGTTGCCGCCAGCTGAGGCCGTCGAGTTCGCCGACGGAGTCGTGAGTGGCGAGCACTACCGCGCCGTACAAAAGCGGCACTGTTTTCGCGGTGAAGCGCGTCGTGGCCAGCAACAATTCCGTTGCGGCGCGGTTCACCTTCCGCCCGCAGCGCCGTGTCGTGGGAGTGAACCAGAAGTCGAATTGCCGATCGGAACTGGTCAGACTTTCCAGCCCGTAATCGTGAACCAGTCTGACGATATCCGCGTTGCTGTAGGCGCGAGTTTCGTAGACGGCACCTTCAGGGCTGAAGTACAGGATCGTGTTCATCTGGTTTGTCCCTTTCGGCTCAGGGCTGGACGTGTCTCAGAAGTGATAACGAAGAATCACACTTGTGTAATTCCCGGGTCACGGTTTGAATAAACTCTTCTAGTCGAAATAGATTCGACGGGCGGTGAGAGAGCGCTTGTCGTCGCGGCAGCAAAGCCGGAAGACATGCCACCTCGCAGGTGAGCCGTGGGTAGGTGTCTGACAGACTGTCCGAATCGGCCCCCGTCACTGTCCCGTCACCGTGAGTCTCGACCCGTGGAGCACATTGGTGAATGCTGCAGTTCCCGCGGCCGATAAGCAGCTATCGGCCGTCATGCGGGCTGCCTCTCAGCGGGAACACGACCTGGCGGAGAGTTCGCCGTTTTTCGCCGAACTGCTCGGTGGCCGTCTCGGCAAAGAGGCGTACGTCGCGTATTTGCTTCGGTTGCAGGTGGTGTACGCCGCGCTCGAGGAAAGGGTGCGGGCCCACCGACGCGACCCACTGGTTGCCGCGGTCTACGACCCCGGGCTGGAGCGCCGAGCGGCCATCGATGCCGACGTGCTCACCTGGTCGGACGGGTCACCCGGAATGCTCATGTCGCCGGCCGCAGAGTCGTATCGGTCTCGGCTGCTCAGCGTTGACGACGGCGCAGCGCTGGTAGCCCATCACTACACCCGATATCTCGGCGACCTGTCCGGCGGACAGGTTATCGGCCGTACGCTCGACAGTGTTTTTCAGCTCGGCGGCACCGGTCTGGAGCTCTACCGCTTTCCAAGCCGGCCGAAACTGCTCAAGGATCGATACCGCAACAGCCTTGACTCCCTCAGCCCCAATGCAGAGCAGGTCGACACTCTGATGCGCGAAGTCAAACTCGCGTTCCAGCTCAATCAGGCATTGCTCGACGAACTCGCCTCCACGTACGTCGTGAGTCGTTCGCGTGACGAGTGACTCAGCAATGTCGGACGGACAGCCCGTCGACGGATTCGTCCCGGTCGGCACGCCCATCGATCTGGATAACTGCGCGCGCGAACCCATCCACATTCCGGGCAGCATCCAGCCACGCGGGGTGCTGGTGGTGTTGCGCGAGCCCGCCTTCGTCATTCGGCAGGTGAGCGCCAACGTTGCCGAATTGCTCGGCCGCGCCGTCGACGAGGTGCTGGGCCAGCATTTATCGGCGCTAATCGGAATCGACCAGGCTGCGCGCGTCCAGCAAGCTGCGTCGACGTTCGGCGAACTGCGTCAACGCAATCCGCTCGAATGCCATGTCGAGGTCAACGGTGACGTGCGCGCGTTCGACGCCATCCTGCGCCGTGAACCGGGTGGCGTGCTGTTGGTCGAACTCGAAATCGCTTACGGTGAGCGGCCGTTCTCGTTCCCGAACACCTACCAAGCTGTGCGCAGTTCCGTCGAAGAGCTGAATCAAGCCACCACGCTCACCGAGCTGTACAACACCACCGCGCGCGCAGTCCGCGATCTCACCGGCTTCGACCGGGTGATGGTGTATCGGTACGACGCCCACTACAACGGTGAAGTCGTGGCCGAGGCGAAGCGGGACGACCTCAATCCGTTTCTCGGTCTGCACTATCCGTCGACCGACATCCCGGCTCAGGCGCGAGCGCTCTACGAGAAGAACTGGATCCGCCTCATCTCGGATGTCGACTACACCCCGACACCGCTAGTGCCCGCGGTCGATCCGGAAACCGGGACGCCGCTCGACCTCACCTACGCCACGTTGCGCAGCGTCTCGCCGATCCACATCGAGTACCTGCAGAACATGGGCGTCCACGCCTCGATGTCGATCTCGCTGCTCCGCCGCGGGAGGTTGTGGGGGCTCATCGCGTGCCATCACTACGCCGGGCCTCACCTGCCGCCGTTCGGCACTCGGGCCGCGGCGGAGTTCTTAGGGTCGACCCTGTCACTGCGCCTGGTGGATCAATTCGAAGACGACCAGTTGCACAGGCGCCTTACCTCGCAGGCTGTGCTGGCCAAACTCACCGCCGCGACCCTGGGAGACGATGAGCCGATCGCGTCCGCGCTGCTGGGTGCGCCAGACTTGCTCGACCTGGTCCCCGCTGATGGTGTCGTCGTCAACATCGACGGCGACACCGAAGTGCGGGGGAGCGTTCCGCCGACCGATGTCGTTGCCACGGTGGCCGAATGGGCTCGCGGGGCTGGAGACGACGTCGCCAGCAGCGAATGTCTTTCTCAGGACGTTCCGGCGTTACGTATTGATCCGCAAGTGGCCGCCGGTGCGCTGGCGCTGAACCTGCCGGACGCCCAGTACGCCATCTGGTTTCGGCGCGAGGTGCAACGTTCCGTGGACTGGGGTGGCGATCCACACAACAAGGCGATTGCCGTCAGCGAGGGCGACGAAGTCCGGCTCAGCCCACGCAGGTCGTTCGAACGCTGGCGCGAGGTCGTGCGGGAACGCAGCGAGCCTTGGACGCTGACCGAAACCGAATCGGCCGAAGCGCTGCGCCGTCACCTAGTCGAGTCGTTGTATCGCCGCACACGCAGTGCACTACGGATGGCCGAAACGATGCAGTTGAGTCTGCTACCGGATTCGATTCCGACACTGGAGAATTGGCAGCTTTCAGCGTATTACGAACCGGCGGCTGGAGGC
Source organism: Mycobacterium paraterrae (assembly GCF_022430545.2). Taxonomy (NCBI): domain Bacteria; kingdom Bacillati; phylum Actinomycetota; class Actinomycetes; order Mycobacteriales; family Mycobacteriaceae; genus Mycobacterium; species Mycobacterium paraterrae. Next base: position 3,582,587 of record NZ_CP092488.2, read on the forward strand.
CGCGTGGGCGGCGACTGGTATGACGCGTTCGAACTTCGTGACGGCCGCCTGGTGGTAGTCCTCGGAGACGTTGCGGGACACGGGATTACCGCAGCAGGGACCATGGCTCAGCTACGCAATGCGTTGCGTGCGCAATTATTCGTCGGCACCGAGCCGGCCGCGGCGCTCCGCGAGCTGAACGAATTCTGTGAGCACTTGATGCCTCGTGCGTTCGCCACCGTCGTCATCGCGCGTATCGACCTGCAGTCCGGTCGGGTGGAGGCCGCCTGCGCGGGCCACCTCATCCCGTACCTGACGAATTCGGTCAGGGCTTTTCAAGCTCCGATAAAGCTGTCGCCACCGATCGGGCTGAAAAACGTGACCTATGCGGCCAGTACCTTCACCATCGAGCCGGGCCACAGGTTGGTCATGTACTCCGACGGTCTCGTGGAGCGTCGCGGTGAGGCCATCGACGATGGCATCAATCGTCTCGCCGAGATCCTCACCCGTCCCGGTGATGCGCCCGCGTCGCGCATCCGAGAAGTGATGGAGTGGGATGACGGTCATGACGACGTCACGATCGTCACGCTTCGGCGCCCCTAGGGGCAGATTGGCGACTCTGGAATCGGCATGGCTGTCCCAAAAAGGTGAGGGGCGGACCCCTTTTGTTCGGGCTATGCTTCAGCCCGCAGGACCACTGAACAGGAGGGATCGCCGTGACGGACGAGTTGAAAGTCGATCCCGTCGCCCTACACAACGGCAGTAACGACATGCTGGACTCGGTCGGCGAGGCCGCCTTGAGCTTCGTCGATCACGAGGATGCGTTGGCGGACGCCGCACCCGGCTGGATCGGCTCGTCACAAGAGGCGTTAGGTGAGTTGGCGGCGCACTGGGAGGCGCGGCACGGACACCACAAACTGCAGGTCGGCAACCTCGGGACGCATGTCGCCGAGGCGATGCTCCGCTACGTGAACAACGAGGACGAGGCAGCTCGATCACTGCGGTCGCTGGCGGAGTAAAGAGGTAGCTCGTGGCGCCGCTGACCCCGGCCGACGTCAAGCGCTGGGATGCCGACGCGATTCACGCGGTGTTCCAGACCGCCACCAACCGGGCTGCAACGTTGCAGACCCTGGGTGACAGCCTGCAGCAGGTCCACAACAATCTCAGCGAATGGCACGGTGAAGCGGGAGACGCTTTTCGCGCCGACATCGGCAAGACGCGCCGCGACATCGAAGCGGACGGGCAGGAATCCAGGCAGGTAGCCGGGGCGGTGTCGCGCGCGGAAGCCGATGTGCGGGCGGTCAAGTCGGAGCTCGATGGAATCGAGCAGACCGCGGAAAGTTATGGCTTCTCGATTACCCCGGACTGGCGAATCGACGCCGGCGTGGGTGCGATCGGTTTTGACGAGGTGACCCTGGTCGCCGAAGAACAGTTGCTGCAAGAGCAGCTCGACGCCTGTAAGCAGCACGCGCACAACGCCGATCAGGAACTAGCGAATGCCGTGCGCGCAGCCGTCGGGGAGCCTCCGACGAGTGCTGGTGCACCTGGGGCGGGGGCCCCTGCTCCGGGCTCAACAGCTGGCGCCACCAGCGGTAAGCCAAAGACCTGGCAGGACATGCTCTTACCAGGTGGGCCGGCGAGTCCCGAGCCGGGCGCCGACCCCACGAAGGGGCCGCCGGTTCCTGCCGGCGCCGGGGGACCACCGTCGTTGCAGGACCTGATGCTTGGGCGGGGCCAACCGGCTGACCAGAAGCCGCCGCCTGGGGATCCGCTGGGCATGCTGAGCCAACTCAAGCCACCGGTTGTGCCACCGCAGCGACTGAACCCGGCGGATATCGAGAGCTTCAAGGCGTTGGCGCGGAAAAGCATGATCGCCGACGGTGTACCACCGGATCAAATCGAATCCAGATTGAACGACGTTGTCGCCCGCACCCAGCAGTGGATGGACGCTGGCATGCCGCACTACGAGGCGCCGCAGCCGCCGAAGCCGCCGCCGCCCGGGTTTGGCGAGGGATTCGGTGACAGATGGAATTCCTCCATCACCGGTATTCAGGACCTCGTCGGGGCAAACGGGCTCGACAAGATGGGCGACGCCTGGAGCGGCATGGCTAAAGGGCTCGGTCAGAAGGCGGAGGAAGCCCTGGTATTCGGCCCTGCCGCTCCTTTTGTTGACGCGGTGGGTGAGGTCAAGAGTTTCGCGGACAACCCGTCGTACTACCTCGGTGAGAGAGCCGCGGATGGCGCCCTTTCCGCCCCAGCGATGATGTTCGGCGGAACAGGAGCGGCTGTCGAGGCCGGTCTTCCCGCCCAAGTTGTGACTGAAGGCGGTGCGCCCCTGGCCGTTATGCGAGGTTGGGATCCGTTAGGCGGAATGTCGTGGGACGACTTCGCGACGCACTTCGGCACCCCTGAGACTCGTGCGTGGCCAGGCAATGACGGTTTTCCGGCGGGCTACGAACTGCAACCCGCCCATCTGCCCGAAGGCACAATCATTGACCGGTTCGGTTCCGAGTACGGCCGCTACCTCGCGCCCGACGGCACGCCGTTCGCTGATCGCGCATTGCCTCCCGAATCATCGGGAGGAGACTACAACCGATACATGGTCACAGGAAAAGGATTGCCCCCAGGCTGGCAAATCGTCGAGGGCCCTGTGGAACCATTCTATGGCCAGACACCGTCGCCAGGAACGCTGCAATATATGATCCAAGGGCCCGAGGGCGTTACACCAACCGTGCAAGAACTTGTCAGACTAGGAATTTTGGATAACTATGGACCCCGCCTCGGACGGTAAATCCGCTGAACTGCAGGCGGAGATAGACCGGTTTGCAGATTTTTTTGGCGTCCCTCCTATTCGAGTCGGTCTGCGGACAAGTGACGGACTTAACATTTATGTTGCTGAGGACGGTTCTTACCATTACTCGTTCTACGAGCGAGGACGTCTCAGCTTCGACCGGTCAGGCAGCCTTGATGACGTTCTGTACTGGTATTGCCAGGGTGTAATTTCGAGTCAAGCCGCAAAGAAGTTCGGCGATCGTGCCGACCGTTTTAGGTACGAATACGATGTGCTTAGCCAGCTGAATACTGCCTGGGCCAAGAGAAATGTTCGAGAGACCGCAGCGATGTTTCGGAAGTATGGCCAACCAGAAGACATCTCCCTGCTGCCCGAAATCGGAGAACCACTCTAAGGGGCGTTGCTTCGCCTTTGGTATCCGCGCTTAAAAGTATTCGCCTGCTGCGAAAATCGGTCCCGATAACCCGGCCTAGTCGCCGCGCTATTCCTCCACCGCTTTCGCTGCCCTGCCAGCCGCAATTCCGGTAATTAACGCAACGACGACGAAGACAGCGGCGCCAACGATGCCGATGACATTCACAGCCTCGATGGTCGGCGCGCTCAAGACAGCCAGCAACAATCCGACGCCGGTGAGCAAGTGCAGCGGCATCAACCGCAAGGCGGCTTGGTGGCCGGCGAGCCAGGCGCGGTCGCTGCGCATGGTCGACGGCAGGCGAATCCCCACCCATTGATTGCGCTTGAGGCGACCGTTAGCGGCAGCCCAATCGACGGCGACGATCAGGAAGGCCAGCAACGCGAACGTGACGGCCATGAAGGTCGCAACGACCTGGCGTGGCTCCATCGCTCCACCGTACTGAGCAAACTGCGGTGGCGGTTGCAACACCGCCCGATCTGGGTACAGGACCGGCATGCAGCGGCCCGACACGATCATCGAGATCCACCGCGAACGCGTCCAAGACCAAACCGTCGACATGTTCAGTGGGGACAAATACACCGAGGCCGTCGACGGGCCTGGCTACTCCGCGACCGCCACGCTCGATCTCACATTAGACCGCGTCTGGTTCGTCTTCGACGGCCAGCAGCGGTTGTGGCAGGAGCAGCACGACGACGAAACCCGCGACCCGCTAAGGCATTTCGCTATCGACCTGGCTATCTTCGACTCCAAGATCACCATCGACTCGGTGACTTGCATACCGCTGGTGTCATTGCCGCCCGCGACGATCACCATCCCAGACGGTCCTCGCGCGAACGAATCTCGGGAAATCGCTTACAACGAGATTCCGCTGTTTGGCCGGCTGACCGTCCATGATCAACTTGAGCCGCGCGAAACCGAGCCCGGCAAACAAACCATCGCGCTGGACTTCACCGGTCAAGACGCCCCACTGCTGGTGGCCAACCCACTACCCGGTGATTACGCTCCGCAGCTATTCGGGGCGCACATCGATCGTCGTCCGGACGGCAGCATTGCCTTCGCCGATCAGGACCCGCGCATCACCTGGGAGCTCGACTACGCCGAGGCCTACTGGATCACCCATTGCATCGCCGGCGAGCTGATGGTCAACCTCGAAAAGCTGCAGCACCCAACAATTTCCGATGACGAGGCCAGGATCAGGATGCTCGACTCGCTGGCCGCGCAGATCACCGACGCCGTGCGTCCCAAACTCGCCGAGATGGGGGAGCGCGGCGTGATGGACCTGATGCCGTCCCCCTTGGACGTCGACGCCGAATCGCGCGACGACACCACGGTCAAAGCGCTCGACGCGCTCGTGCAGCGCTTCGACGTCGACGGGACGACCCACGAATCCATGGTGATCCAGCTGCAGACCGTGCGGGAGCTTCCGTCCGGAGAAGAGTTGCCCCCGTCGATTCTGGCTGAAAACCCGCACGAGAAAACGGGATTGGCGGTTACCGGGTGGAGCATCCTGCGTCAAGTCCGAGACACCGTGATGAACACGTTCGACCTGGACGAGGACGACTTCGACGCCGATGTGCCATGCCTGCTGGCTGGGCCCAAGACCATCACCATCGGCGGACAGGACCGCTGCCTGGAAGCGCTCGACGCCGACATCGTGCCGCGAACCGGAGACGGTCGGCTGGTTGTCGACGGCACCGTCAGCGCCGACACCACCCTCTACGACTTCAAGGCCACCTTCCACGTCACCTACGAGATGGGCCTCGATGCGATACCCCGGGATCCCGGCGGCAAGGAAACGCGACGGGCGGACTTGGAAACCATCGAAAGCCTCGAACAGGCGCTGCGGGCCGCCGGCGAGCAGAAGCGTGCCGGTCAGCTCAGCCCCGAGGATTACGAGGCCGAGGTCAAACGCGTACATGAGCGGCTCGACGAGCTTCCGAAAACTGTCGGGGTGCGTCCGACGCAGAATCCGCCTGAAGCGGAGGTCAATCCGGAGTTCAGCCTGACGGTCCCAGGCAAAGTGGCGGCGGCGGCCGGCGCCGCGGCCACCGCGGGTCTGCTGGCGCTGCCGGTGACGTGGGCAGCTGGCGCCGCCGGGGTGGGCGCCGCCGGAGCGGGAGGCCTTTTGACGTTGGCGATCGTGCAGTACCTCACCACGGTGCTGACCATCGACTGGTTCGGCGTCGGCCTCGGCTCGCGGCAGGTCAAGCAGTCGCTCGACGATCGCCCCGAGGGTACGTCGCTACCGCCGATCGGCATACCGATCGATGTGGACTTCAATCGTCAGCGTCTGGCGGTGTATTTCCGGCCGCTGCCGTCGAAACTGTGGATCGGCTGCGTCGAGGTCGGCGACGGCGAGGAGTCAGACCAGGGCGAGGTGCGGCTCGTCGGGGGGCGTTGGCCGACGGACCACAAGCCCTGGATGTTGTCCAATGACGACGCGATGTTGTACGCCGACTCCGGTGAACTGCAGCTGTTCATGGAGCCGGACAGCGTCAGCGGCGACGGTGCGGCGATCAGCGTCGCTACCGCCGCCAACGGGCGCCGCTACCTCCAGGTGCAGAACGAGGATGCCGACAAATTGCTGCGGCTCCCGCGCGGGTGTGGTCAAGACAACGCGGGTGACAGGAAGTGAGGCGTTACGTGGAACGAGCAGGCCACACGGCACTAAAGGGCAACGCGGCCGCCAGTCAACGGCGCGCACGCCGAATTGGACCTCTGTAGGGTTACTGACGTGTGTGGAGCCACCGGTGAGGTGCGACTTGATGGTCGGGCACCAGACTTAGCGGCGGTGGCGGCGATGACCGCCGTCATGACGCCGCGCGGCCCCGACAGCGCGGGGGCCTGGTCACAGGGTCGAGTTGCACTTGGTCACCGCCGATTGAAAATCATCGACCTGACCGAGGCGGGCGCTCAGCCCATGGTCGACTCGGACCTGGGCCTGACCATCGCCTGGAACGGTTGCATCTACAACTACAAGCAGTTGCGCACCGAGCTGCAGGGCTACGGCTACCGATTCTTCTCGACCAGCGACACCGAGGTTCTTCTCAAGGCCTACCACCGCTGGGGCGACGACTTTGTCAGCCACCTGATGGGGATGTTCGCCTTCGCCATCGTCGAACGCGACAGCGGCCGTGTCCTGCTCGGCCGCGACCGGCTTGGCATCAAGCCCCTCTACATCACTGAGGACAGCCACCGCGTTCGATTCGCCTCATCGCTGCCGGCGCTACTGGCCGGCGGCGGTGTCGACACCCGCATCGACCATGTCGCGCTGCACCACTACATGACGTTCCACTCGGTCGTGCCGGCGCCGGCCACCATCCTGCGGGGCGTGCGCAAAATCCCGCCGGGGTCGCTGCTTGCCATCGAACCGGACGGACGTCGGGTCGCGAGCACGTATTGGCTGCCCGACTTCACCCGGCACGAGGACCGCGCGGGCTGGTCTGAACGTGACTGGGAAGACGCCGTGCTGTCGTCGCTTCGTACCGCGGTCGAGCGCCGACTGGTCGCCGACGTGCCGGTCGGTTGCCTGCTTTCCGGTGGAGTCGACTCCAGCCTCATCGTCGGCCTGCTCGCCGAGGCCGGCCAGCACGGCCTGTCGACGTTCTCCATCGGCTTCGAGTCGGCCGGCGACATCAAGGGCGACGAGTTCCAGTACTCCGACATCGTGGCCAAGCGCTTCGACACCGACCACCATCAAATCCGGATCGGCACCGAGCGCATGCTGCCCGCGCTCGACGGCGCTATCGGCGCCATGAGCGAACCGATGGTCAGCCACGACTGCGTTGCGTTCTACTTGCTCAGCCAGGAAGTTGCGAAGCACGTCAAGGTCGTCCAGTCCGGGCAGGGCGCCGACGAAGTCTTCGCCGGCTACCACTGGTACCCGCCGATGGGCGAACCGGCCGCCGCCACCTTGGAGGGTGCGGTCAACCAATACCGCGGTGCCTTCTTCGATCGCGACGAGGCAGGTTTGGCCGCATTGCTCGCCGGGGGTTACCTCGCCCAGGGCGATCCCAGCTTGCGCTTCGTCACTGAGCATTTCGCCCAGGCCGGTGCCGAGACAGGCATCGATCGCGCACTGCGGCTCGACACGATGGTGATGTTGGTCGACGATCCAGTCAAGCGGGTCGACAACATGACGATGGCGTGGGGTCTCGAGGGCAGGGTTCCGTTCCTCGACCACGAACTGGTCGAGTTGGCGGCAACCTGCCCACCGGAACTGAAAGTGGCGCACGGCGGCAAAGGTGTGCTGAAACAGGCTGCGCGCCGGGTCATTCCGTCTGAAGTCATCGACCGGCCGAAGGGTTATTTCCCGGTGCCCGCGTTGACGCACCTCGAAGGCCCGTACCTGGACATGGTCCGTGACGCGCTCTTCTCTCCGGTCGCCAAGGAGCGAGGGTTATTCGATACTGGAGCGGTGGACGCTCTGTTGGCCGATCCCAACGGTCGGCTCACCCCGCTGCGCGGAAACGAACTCTGGCAGATCGCTCTGCTCGAGCTGTGGTTACAACGTCATGGTGTGACCGGGCCGGCAGCATGACTTCCATCGGTCCATCGGCGGACCACCCCGAGGCGATCACGCTCGGGTTGCACGACGCGTCACCGCCGCACTTGGTTGACGCCATGTCGAAGGACGTGGAGCTCGAATTGGGCTGGGGCAGGCTCCTTTTCGGTCAGACGTTCGCCGACGCCGACACGCTGGCTGACGCGCTCCGGCGGGAAGCGCCTGGGCGGCGCGACATTTGCATCTACGCCCGTGAGCCCCAGATCGTCGTAGCCGGAGCACCTTCCGAGCTTTTCATCGACCCGAGCCACACCTATCGGCTGCGATTCACCGACGACTCCGAAGACGACCCGAACTCCTCACTGCCGGTCGGTGTCACCGTCCGACCGATCAAAGACACGTCCGACGCCGACGCAATGAACCGGGTCTTCGTCAGGTGCGGCATGGTTCCCTCGCCGGTGGACGTCATCTGGCGCAACAATCTCGAAGAGCCGGCCGTCACCTATCTGCTCGCAGTGCGTGACGACGACGGAGCTGTGGTGGGAACGGTCACCGGAGTCGACCACGAAGTGCTGTTCAAAGATCCAGAGCATGGCTCGAGTTTGTGGACGCTGGCGGTAGATCCGGGCGCCGGAATCCCCGGCATCGGCATCGCACTGACCAAGCAACTGGCTGCGCACTTCCGCCGCGCCGGCCGCTCTTACATGGATCTGTCGGTGACCCACGAGAACACGGCCGCGATCCGACTCTACGAGAAGCTGGGATTCCGCCGGGTCCCGGTTCTGGTCATCAAGCGCAAGAACGCGATAAACCAGCCGTTGTTCAGTCCGCCGCCCGAGACTGTCGACGATCTCAACCCGTACGCGCGCATCATCGCCGACGAAGCGTTGCGTCGCGGCATCTGGGTGGAGGTGCTCGACGCCGAGACCGGCGAGATGCGTCTGAGCCACGGCGGTCGTAGCGTTGTTACCCGAGAGTCGTTGTCGGAGTTCACCTCTGCCATTGCCATGTGCCGGTGTGACGACAAACGACTGACCCGACGGCTGGTGTCAGATGCGGGCATCGTCGTGCCGCGCGCCCGCCTGGCGACGTTCGACGACGAAGACTACGCATTTCTCAAAGAAGTGGGCGAGGTTGTCGTCAAGCCGACAAAGGGAGAGCAAGGCAAGGGCATCACGGTCGGTGTGACCGCGGAGAACGGACCAGATGACCTCACCGCGGCAATCGCGTTGGCCCGCGAGCAGTTTCGCGAGGTGTTGATCGAGCAGCGGGTGGTCGGCGACGACTTGCGACTCGTGGTGATCGACGGCCGGGTGGTGGCTGCGGCGTTGCGGCTGCCGCCCGAGGTGATCGGCACCGGCGAACACAGCGTGCGCGACTTGATCCTGGCAGAGAGTCGGCGGCGTTCCGCGGCAACCGGCGGCGAGTCGAAAATCCCGCTGGACGCCGTCACCGAGGCGACGGTCATCGAGGGTGGCTGGCAACTGGATGACGTATTGCCGCAGGGCAACCGGCTGCGTGTCCGGCACACCGCCAACCTGCATCAGGGTGGCACCATTCACGACGTCACGCCTGAGGTGAATCCCGAGCTGTGCCGGGTCGCGGTGACGGCTGCGGAGGCGATCGGTATCCCGGTGACGGGCATCGACTTACTGGTGCCGGATGTCGCCGGCGAGGAGTACACGTTCATCGAGGCCAACGAGCGGCCGGGCCTGGCCAATCATGAACCGCAGCCCACCGCAGCGGCTTTCGTCGATTTCCTGTTTCCCGGGCAGCCTGGTCAACCGTTGGCCTGGACGCCTGACGAGTCGCCGCGGGTCCCCGACGATTCAGTCGTCCGATAACGTCACCAGGGCGATGGTAAGCCCGCGCGGATGCGAGCGACCTCCGAACGCGCGAACCGTACCCGGTCGGTGTCGGCTCCTCGGGCGGCGGCCAGCTCGTCGGCCAGCGCGTAGGCAGCGTTGAGGATGTAGCGGGCCCGCCGTCGCTCCCCACGGTTGCGCCCGGCTTTGCGATACACCTTGCGCGCCTTGCGGTTACCGGCCATCGCATCCAACTCGACGAGTGTGATGACGTCACGAGCCTGCTCGGGCGCCATCACGGCGCGGACGAATTCGCGTTCTCGGGCAACGGTCAGCTTGTAAACCCGCGCGACAATGATCAAAGCGACGATGATCGTGCCGATCAAAAGTCCGATCAGCAGCAAGGCATTCTGGCCGGCGATAGCGGACACCGAATCCCAGGTCCCGTGCAGCAGCATGGGAATCGCGATCAGGATCAGGCCGCGACCGATCTTGCGTGGCTCGCCCGGGCGGCCTAGCAGGTACACCACACCGGCGCAGAAGATGGCGCTGTAGAGGATGTGCGCGGCCACCCCGGTGAGCATGCGCAAGATGATGGTGCCCACCGATGCGCCAATCTGGTTGGCGCCGAACTGAGTTCCGGCCGACGTCATCGCGTAGGTGATGTCTTCGATGATCTGGAATCCGAGACCGATGAACGCGCCGAGGATGAACCCGTCGAAGGCGGTGCGCACGTGCCGCTGGGCAAGGGCGATGAGCAGCAGCAGTCCCGACCCCTTGGCCAGCTCCTCGGTGAAAGGCGCAGCCAGACCGGCTCCCCAGTTCAGCGCCCACACTTGACCGAAGTTCTTGCCGTACAGGGCCAACAGTGCATCGTTGGCGTTGGCAGCCATCGCCCCGGTGGCGGCGAAGCCACCCCACAGAAACGCGACGACCATCAGCTTGTGGGGAAGTTTGGCGTAGTGGTCGATCCGATCGGTGAACCACCAGAACAACGTCGCGTACACCGCGAACGACGTCACCGCCAATCCGATCGCCTCGCCGTAGGCGTTGTATTCACGCGCCAGCGTGGAAAAGAAGGTGAGGACGCCGATGCCGACCAACGCCACGTATCCCCAGAAGGCGAAGTTGCGCGGCTGGTAGAACACGAACCGGCGGCCCCAGCCGGAGACGTCGAGGGCGACGTCGCGCGCGCGGTCGAGTTCGGCGATCGTCGTCATTTCTTTTCCAGCTTAGGCTCGCTGATGCTGCCGATCATCCGCAGCACCGCCGCGCTCTGGTCGGTGCCGGCATCGGTCGGTCCGGTGGCCACGGCCTCCACGCCGCGACCGTCGAACACGAAGGAGGCGATCAAGCCTCCGGTGTGCGGTCCGGTGACCCGCACCGTCGCGCCCTGCTTGCCCTGAGCCGTGGTGATCGTGGCCGGAGCGCCGGTGATGTGCACTCCGCGGCCCTGGTTCAGCGCGTCGGACGTCGCTTCTATTTGATCGAGCAATTGGTTGGCGTCACCGCGGAACTCGCCCGTGCGCACCGTGAATTTCAGGGCGCCGTTTTCGACGGTGGCCGAGGACGGGTACTGCCCCGATATCGGCGGGTGGCCGGCGCGCACGCCCGACGTGATGCCCCAGCCCGCCTCGGGGACAAAGGTGACACCGCCTTCGAGTTGCATGACATCGCCGGCCCTGACGATGTCGTGGTACGGGACGGTTGCGTTGACCACCGGCAACACCACCGACATCACGAAGACCAGCGCGAACACCGCCAGCGTCGGGCGTAGGGTGCGCCGGTCCAAGCCGAAGCGCCGCTCGTCGGCCGGCACCCAGCCTTCGTCGGGTTCGAACCTTGGAGTCGACTCTGGAGGGGGCGCTGCGGTCATGCCCTGAATTCTGGCATTCCGTGCGACCACGGCCGTCGACGGCGCTTGTTAGGCTCGGGCTCCATGACGATCGACCGTGCTGCGTTGGCGGTGGGCAGCATCCGGCTTGCCTCTGGCCTCTCGTTTCTCGTCGACCCGCTGCGGGCCAACCGTGTGTGGGGCGACCCGGACGAACCGTCACCGACCGCGCAGCTGTTGCTGCGATCGATGGGTTACCGCGACGCGCTGATCGGCGCGCTACTCGCCGCATCCGCGCTGCGCGGCCGCAACACCCGCGGGTGGTTTCTGGCCTCCGCCGGTGCGGACGCTGCCGATCTGCTGGGCGGCCTGAGCGTGCATCAACAGATGAAGCGCTCACAACAGTTGATCGGCTTGAGCGGCGCCGCGGTGGGCGTTGGCACCGGACTTTGGGGCGCGGTGCGTCGCACCCCGAAGACGACGCCCGCACCGCCCGACGACTGAGCCGATGCGGGCTTTGCGTTTCAGCGAATTCGGTGAGCCCGGGGTGCTGCGCCTCGAAGACGTCCCGGCCCCTGAGGTAACCGCCGAGGAAGCGGTGGTTCGTGTCGAGTCGGCGTCGGTCAATCCGTCGGATGTGAAAAACGTTGCCGGTGCCATGGATTGGACGGTATTGCCGCGTACCCCCGGTCGCGATTTCGCAGGCGTTGTGGTCAGCGGGCCTGCCGAATGGGAGGGCGTCGCGGTGTGGGGGACCGGAGGAGACACCGGCTTCAGTCGCGACGGTTCACACGCCCAGCTCATCTCGGTCCCGGTGGCCGCTCTTGCGCCCAAGCCGGCCCGGCTGAGTTTCGACGAAGCCGCGACCGTCGGCGTCAATTTCGTCACCGCGTGGTACGGGCTGATCGAAACCGCACAATTGGTTGCCGGCGAGACTGTCGCCGTGTTCGGGATAACGGGCGGCGTCGGGGGAGCGGTCGCGCAGATCGCACATGCCCATGACGGCAAAGTCATTGGGCTGGGCCGCCGTCCACCCAGACCCGATACTCCGGCCGCAGCCGTGCTCGACCACTTCGTCGCGTACGATCCCGCCGTCGACGTCGGCGCTGAAATCAAGCGGCTGACCGACGGCAAGGGCGCCCAGATCGTCTACGACGCTGTAGGTGGCGCAACGACGCCCTCAGCACTTGCCGGGCTGGCGCGGCGGGGAAGGCTGGTAGTGATCAGCGCGATCGGCTCACCGATCGTGGAGGTCAACATTCGCGCCCTGTACCGCAACGAAAGTCGTGTGCTCGGCGTCGACAGCGGAAAGTTGAGCATGATCGACTCGGCGCGACGTCTCGAGCGGATGGCGCCGTACTTCGAGTCGGGGCAGTTTCGCCCGCTTCCCATTGCCGCCACCTATTCGCTCGATAAGGCGCAGGCGGCGTATCAAGCCGTCGCTGACAACGCCGGCGGCCGTGTCGTGATCCGGCCTTGACACACGAAGGGCACGCTGATGTCGTCCAACCTGACCGAGCAAACGCTCACCGCGGCCGTGCAGCGGACCTTCGACGACTCGACCGACCCGCGATTCGGCGAAGTGCTCCAGTGCTTGGTCGAGCACCTACACGCGTTTGCCCGCGAAGTGCGCCTGACCGGTGAAGAGTGGTTCGCCGCAATGGATTTCGTCGAACGCGTGGGTAAGGCTTCCACGCCGACTCGCCAAGAGGTCGTGCTGCTCTCCGACATCCTGGGCCTGAGCATGTTGCTGGACAAGATCAATCAGCACACCGGATCGTCGGCGACCGACTCCGCTCTGCTCGGCCCGTTCTACGTCGAGGGGCGTCCCACCGCCGACAACGGCTCCGACATTTCCGCCGGCGTCTCCGGCACGCCAATGTTCGTCACCGGCAGGGTCGTCGACGAGCGTGGCCAGCCGGTCGCGGGTGCACGGGTAGACACCTGGCACAGCGACGGTAAGGGCTACTACGACGTTCAGCAAACCGAGCAGTTGCACGATCAATTCGCGATGCGAGCACTGCTGACCACCGACCACGACGGGCGGTTCTGGTACCGGTCCATCACGCCGCGCTACTACCCGGTGCCGACTGACGGCCCGTGTGGGGAGATCCTGCGGGCGGCGAATCGTTCGCCCATGCGTCCGCAGCATGTGCACTTCTGGTTCACCGCCGAGGGCTATCAGCCGCTGATCACTCAACTGTTCTGGCGCGACGACCCCTACATCGGCCGCGATGCCGTATTCGCCGACCAAGACTCACTGATGGCGGACTTCGTGCGGCACGAGCCCGGAATCGCCCCGGACGGAGCAACGGTCGACGAACCGTTCGTCACCCTGGACTGGACGTTTACACTGGCCGCCGAATAGCCGACGGAGGACGCCGATGTCACGCATACCGCTGGTCGCCGTCGAGGAGCAACCCGACGCCATCCGTGAATTCATGGCGCGTCGAGGCGAGCTCAACGTGTTCCGGATGCTGGCTAACGCCCCGGACGTGTTCGCCGGGTGGACGCAGATGCTTGACGAGTTGCTCGAGAGCCCGACGTTCACCCCTCGCGCGCGGGAACTCGTCATATTGCGGGTCGCTCGGCTGCAGAACTCGCGCTACGAACTCGACCGGCACATTGATGTCGCCCGCCGCGCCGGTCTGACCGAGCAACAGATCAGCGCAATCGTCGAAACCGATGACTTCGACGACGCCGATTTCGACGACACCGAGCGCGCAGCGCTCGACACGGTCACCGAGCTCTGTACCACCCGCAGACTAGGCGATCAGTTGTTTGCCAAAGCGCACAACATCTTTGGTGACGAGGGCATCGCCGAACTCCTGATGCTCGTCGGCTGCTACTACGGGCTGGCGCTGGTAGTCAACGCGGTCGACGTGGAGGTCGACGGCCGATGACCCGCATCAGCTATCGCGACCCGGCGGACATGACGCCCCAAGCCCGCGAACTGACACACGCGCGTGGCGACCTCAATGTCTACCGTGCGCTGGCCAACGCCGAGAAGGTGTTCACCGGCTGGATGGTGGCCGGCAACGCGGCCCTGACCAGCCCGACTTTGCCGATCAGGTTGCGCGAGATCGTGGTGTTGCGCACCGCTCACCTGATGGACTGCGCCTACGAACTCGGCCAGCACCGTGACGTCGCCCGCACCGCCGGCCTAAGTGGTGCCGAGATCGACGCTATTCTCTCTGAAAATGACTGGCAGACATCGCCTTTCGATGCGAACGAACTCGCGGTGCTAGAGCTGACCACAGAGCTGCTGACCACGCAACACGTCGCGGCGCAGACCTTCGACCGTGTCCACCAGGCCCTCGGCTCGCAGGCCACCGTCGAGGCGCTGATGGTCATCAACCGGTACGCAGGCCTGGCGCTTATGCTCAATGCCCTCGATGTCGACCTCGACGAAAGTGCGCGGCTTCCGATCCCGCCGAGGCGCGACGTCACATCGTGACGGTCAGCGGCCACACTTTCCAGATCTCGTCGCAGTATTCGGCGATGGCCCGGTCCGAAGAGAACTTGCCGCTGCGCGCGGTGTTCAGGATCGACATCTTGGTCCAGTCGTCCTTCTCCAGCCACGCCGCGCTGACCTGCTCCTGGGTGGCGACGTAGGAGGCGAAATCCGCGCACACCAGAAACGGGTCGTCGTAACGCAGGTTGTCCACCAGCGGCTTGAAGACCTCAGCGTCTCCGTGGGAGAACTGGCCGCCTGCAATGAGATTCAGCACCGCGCCCAGTTCGTCATTGCCATCGATGTAGTCTGCCGGGCGGTATCCACTCGCCTTGACGTTCGCTACCTCGGATTCAGTGAGGCCGAACAGGAAGAAGTTCTCGGCGCCCACTTCGTCACGCATCTCTACGTTGGCCCCGTCCAGAGTGCCGATGGTGAGCGCGCCGTTGATCATGAACTTCATGTTGCCGGTTCCGGACGCTTCCTTGCCGGCGGTGGAGATTTGCTCGGACAGGTCCGCGGCGGGGTAGATCAGTTGCGCGTTCTTCACGCTGAAGTTGGGCACAAACGCGACCTTTAGGACCTTGTTGATCTCGGGGTCGGCGTTGATGGTTTCGCCAACGGCGTTGATGAGTTTGATAATCCGCTTGGCCATGAAATAACCGGGAGCGGCTTTACCGCCGAAGATGAAGGCGCGCGGCGGTATCGACAGTCCCGGGTTCTGCTTAAGCCGATAGTACAGCGCAACGATGTGCAGCACGCTGAGGTGCTGGCGCTTGTACTCGTGGATGCGCTTGACTTGGATATCGAACATCCAATCCGGGTTGAGCTCGATCCCAGTCTCCGCACGCAGGTACTTGGCCAGACGAGACTTGTTGCTGCGCTTGATGTCGCGCCACTGGGCGCGGAATGAGGAGTCGTCGATGAAAGGTTCGAGACCGCGCAGCCTGTCGAGGTCGGTCAGCCAGCCGTCACCGACCGTCCGGTCCAGCAGAGCACGCAGCCCCGGGTTGGCTAGCGCGAGGAATCGTCGCGGCGTCACCCCGTTGGTCTTGTTGCTGAACCGTTCGGGCCACAGCTCGTAGAAGTCCTTGAGCACACTCTCTTTCAGCAGCTCCGAATGCAGTGCAGCGACACCGTTGATGGCATGGCTGCCCACCGTGGCCAGGTGCGCCATCCGGACGTTCTTGCCGCCGTCCTCGCCGATCAGTGACATGCGACGGATCCGGTCCTCGTCACCGGGGAACCGGGCGCGGACCTCGTCGAGGAATCGGCTGTTGATCTCGTAAATGATCTCGAGGTGGCGGGGCAGTGACTCGGCGAACAGCGTCAGCGGCCACTTCTCCAGCGCCTCGGGCAACAGGGTGTGATTGGTGTAGCCGAACGTCGCGACGGTGATCGCCCATGCCTCGTCCCAGTCCAGACGACGCTCGTCGACCAGCAGCCGCATGAGCTCGGCGACACCGATGGACGGGTGAGTGTCATTGAGCTGCAGAGCGAACCGCTGTGGGAGCTCGCGGACCCCGGCGTCGGCGAGATCGTCCATGATGTGCAGCACGTGCTGTAGCGAGCAGGACACGAAAAAGTGTTGCTGCAGCAGGCGCAGCCGCTTGCCGGCGTCGGGCTCGTCGTTGGGATAGAGCACCTTGGTGACCGTTTCGGAGGTCACCTCGTCTTCGACGGCCTTGTAATAATCACCGGTGTTGAAGGCCTCCAGCGCGAAGGACTCGACGGCCCGCGCGCTCCACAGCGTCAACACGTTGCACGTGTTGACGCCGTAGCCCTGGATCGGGGTGTCGTAGGCGACGCCTTTGAGCAGACGTCCCGGGATCCATCGGACCCGGTCGTGGCCGCTGTCGTCGGTGTAGTGCTCGGCGTAGCCGCCCCACTTCACCAAGTAGTTCACGTCGGGTTTGGCAATCTCCCATGCGTTCCCGTTGACCAACCAGTTGTCGGTCTTCTCGACCTGCCAGCCGTCGCGGATTTCCTGGTTGAAGATGCCGAACTCGTAACGGATGCCGTAGCCGATCGCCGGACGCTCGAGGGTCGCCAGCGAGTCGAGGTAGCAGGCCGCCAGCCGGCCGAGGCCGCCGTTACCCAGGCCGGGCTCCGCCTCACATGCCAGCACCTCGTCGAGGTCCTGACCCATCGCCGCCAGCGCGGTCTTGGCCGCCTGTTCGAGGCGCAAGTTGAGCAGGTTGTTGCCCAACTGCGGGCCCATCAGGAATTCTGCCGACAGGTAGCAGGTGACTTTACGGCCGAGATCGAGCGAGGTCTGGGTCGATGCCACTCGCCGGTCCTGCATCCGGTCGCGCACGGCCAGCGCCAGCGCTCGGTAGTAGTGCTCGGGCTTCAAGGCCGCAGCCGGGCGGCCGATCGAGTAACGAAGGTGGTCGGTGATCGCCCGCTGCAGGGCGTGGGCACCCATCCCGGTGCGGGAGTGCTCGCTGAGGTCGGCCCGCACGGCAGTGGACTTTCCGTCCGCGGGTGTCTGGTCGACATCGGTCATGGTGAGTCCTACTCCCTAGATCGGTGCACTGCGCACGGGCGTCTGCTGCGGACGTGCAGATTGTCGCAGCGACGTCTACACGGCAGGCACGCAATCTACGTCCGGTTCGTTAACGAAAGCTCACGGGCGTGCTACGCGGGGCTTACCGTCGAGGGCTTACACCTTGATGGCCGGTAGCAGCCGGTCAATGTTCCACAGCTGATCTCGTCGAGCCGACAGCGACGAGATCAGTATCGCCACTGCCCAGATGCCGATCAGCACCACGATCGCCTGCCAGAGCCGGCCGTCGATGCCGCCGAGGATGAGTTGACGAAGACCGTTGACCCCGTAGGTCATCGGGTCGAAGCGGTGCAGTACCTGGAACGGCTTGGAGGTGGTCTCCACCGGATACATGCCGCCGGCGCTGACCAGCTGCAGCATGAGCAGCGCCATGATCAGCACCCGGCCGACCGCTGGGCCGACGAGGGCGTTGATCGCCTGGGTGGCGGCCACGAAGGCGAATGAGATCAAGATCATGAAGCCGAGCATCGAGGCCGGGTGTATGGCGTGCATGCCCAGGCCGAATCGCACGACGCAGTAGAGGATGGCCGCCTGGAACGTCGCGATCGCGGCGGCGGGAAGGTAGCTTGCCAGAGCCACCCGAATCGGGATTACCTCGGCGGCGATCGGCCGACTCTGCAACGGCCGCAGCACCATCCAGAGCACTAGCGCCCCGAAGAACAGCGCCAGCGTCAGGAAGAACGGCGCCATGCCGGTGCCGAAGTTCGGTGCCGCGTTCTCATGCGCGCTCTCGAGTTGTACCGGGCCCCCGATGGTGTCGGCGACGGCGTCCTTCTGCTGTTGGGTCCAGTTCGGCACCTGTTTGGCCCCGTCGCTCAGCTTGGTCGCCAGTTCGGCGGAACCGGATTTGAGCTGTTGGGCGCCGTCGTCGAGTTGGGCTATACCGCTTGCCATTTGGGCATTGCCGTCGGCGACCTGCTGGGCCCCGTCACGCAGCTGGGTGAGTTTGTTCGTCAGCTCTTGACCTTTGGTACCGACTTGGTTCAGGGCTGAACTGAGCGGGCTGCCGGGCGTGCGCAGCCCGGACGTCAAGTTGATGGCGGCGTTCTGGGCATCGGTCAGGCGCCGTCGAATGTCGGGGGTGAACTGGTGCTGGCGCAGCTGATCCTGGATACCCCGCACATTGTTCGCCAGCGGATCCTGGCGTGCGGCAAGCTGGTCGATGACCGCGGAGAGCGCATTGGCGGCGCTGTCCTGCGCGGTCGCGATCGCACCGATCTGATCGCCGGCCTGTTGCAGTGCGGTGGCACCCTGCTGCAACTGCTCGGTGCTCCCACCGATTTCGGACACGGCCTTGGTCACCGCGATCAGCGGGTCGGTGGCCGAGTTGATTCCGTCCGAGAGTTGTCGCGCTCCGGTCGCCAGTGTCGCCGAGCCGGATCGCGCGGTGTCCAGTCCGCCTGCCAGTTGGCTTGCGCCGTCGGCGAGCCGGTTTGCCCCGTCGGCCGCCTCTTTGATGCCGGCACCCGACGACACCACCACGGACAGCATCTGATTGACCGCCTGGCCGGAGATTCGAGAGGAGACCGCGTTGAGGACCTGATCGATTGCGGTGCGACCGATACTGGTCGAGATGTAGTTGTTGGCGTCGTTGTAGACGGCGATCAGGTTGGCTTTCTTGGGTTGCCCAGTCACCGGCGACGCGATCGCCGCGCTGAAATCGGGCGGAAGCTCGACCATGAAGTAGTACTTGCCGTGATCGACTCCATTCCGCGCTTCCGCGGGGCTCGTCACGTGCCAGTCGAGGCTGCCGTCGGCGGTCAGGCTCTTGGCGATCTCGGCGCCCGCGTTGAACTGCTGCCCGGACACCACCGCACCCTTGTCCGAGTTGACCAGTGCCACAGGCATTTTATTCACATGGCCGAACGGGTCCCAGAAAGCCCACAGGTATAGCGCGCCGTATACCAGCGGCAGCAACATCAGCACGACGATCGCCACCCGGCTGAGCCGGCTGCGGCCGAAACGCTTGATTTCCGAGCCGAATCCAAGTCCAGCGAGCATCGTCAGTCTCCTTCGGCGCGGTGATCGTGTAATTCATGGTCTGGTGCTTGCTCACCGAGCGGATTGGTCACGCCGACCACCACGGTGGACTGTTCGGCGAGGGCGCCCAGCCGGTCCACCGCTATCGCGCGGCGAGTGTTGTCCCGCACCTGCTCGAGGTCACCGACGACCAGGATGGGACGACTCGACATCGTCGCCAGCGTGATCCGCAGCAAAAACAGCTCTAGGTCCGACAATTCGACGATGTAGGTATTCGGCGCGGGCGCGGGTATGTCGCCGAATACCTCGGTCATCCTGCTCTGGCCCGCGTCGCGGGGGATACGCGCGTACCAGGGCGCCAGCCAGCGTTGCTGCTCGGCCAGCACGGTCTGCACCGTGACCGATTCCTCGAGCTCGTCGATGTCGGGGAACGCCGCGATCGCGCAGTGCCGACGTATTAGCCGGGGCGTGGTGTCGCCCCGAACGCTCAGGGTGCCGTGCGTGGGCTTGAACCGGCCCGCCAGCGTCAGCAGCAGCGCGGTCTGCCCGGGCCCACCCGGCATCTGAATGGCGTGGAATCCCTCGGGAAGGGTCACATCGATATCGGAGAACAGCGGTCCGTGTTCGCCGTCGACCCCCAGGCCGGTAGCGGTGATCACCGCCGGCGCGTCGCTAGCGTCCTGTGTGTCCATGTAGTGCTCCTAGTCGCCCTGGGCGGCAGCAGATTTCAGCAAAGTGGTGATCAGCCGGGCGAGCAGCGTCGGGTCGATCGTTCCCGGCCGCAACACTTCTTCCATTGCGATACCCAGATTCATCGTGACTACCAGCTGGGCGATATCGGCCAGTGGTCGACCCGACGGCACCACGGCGGACGAGTCGGCGAAGTTCTCTGCCTGTTGGGCGGCGGCTGCGCGTCGACGTGCGATCAGGCGCTCACGCAAAGCCGGATCACGCACCGCACGCAGCCAGTACTCGACGAACAACACGTAATAGTCGGCGTGATCGTGAACCGAGTCGAGAACCGACCGACTCAACGACTGAGCCGCTGCGGCGACGTCGCCGCCACTTTCCAGCGCTGTCGCAATCTGCTCACCGCGGAGCTCGAATTCACGGTCGAGGAGCGCCAGGAACAATTCGTCCTTCGAGCCGAAGTTGGAATACACGGCTCCTTTGGTGAAGCCGGCGGCTTGGCCGATGGCGTCGATGGTGGCTCCGGCGAAACCTTCGGCGGCGAAGACCTTGGAGGCGGCATCAAGAATCCGGTCCCGCACCTCGCCTCGGGTAGGGCGGGTTCGCTGCGGCTTGACAGGCGACATGCGGCTGAGCATACTCCCCAGTATCGACTGGATACCTATGAGTATCGAAAGGCGGGTTGTGGTGCCGAGCTTGGACGTTGTCATCCGTGGTGGGACAGTATTCGACGGGACGGGTGCGGCGCCGATCACCGCGGACGTCGGTATCCGGGACGGAAAGGTCGCCACGATCGGGCATGGTCTGCCTGAGGGTGCTCGCACCGTCGATGCCCGCGGTCGATGGGTGCTGCCCGGACTCATCGACGTGCACACCCATTACGACGCGGAGGTGCTGATCAGTCCCGGGCTCGGCGAGTCGGCCCGGCACGGGACCACCTCGGTCATCCTCGGTAACTGTTCGCTGTCGACGGTCTACAGCGACGCCGACGACTGCGCGGACATGTTCGCGCGCGTCGAGGCCCTGCCGTGGCAGATCGTTCACGACGCGGTCAAGGAAGCGAAAACGTGGTGTGGGCCGGCCGAATACGTCAAGGCGGTGGATTCGTTGCCGCTCGGGGTGAACGTTGCCGCCTTCATCGGCCACTCCGACATCCGCGCCGCGGTGCTGGGCCTCGGTCAATCGGTGGATGCGGACTACCGGCCCACCCGCGCCCAGATCACCCAAATGCAGCAGATGCTCGCTGAGGCGCTCGACGCCGGCTTCATCGGACTGTCCACCCTGCGCAGTTCCTTCTCCAAGCTCGAAGGCACCCGCTTTCCGGCGCGCCAGCTGCCGTCGACCTACGCCACCTGGTCAGAGTTCAGCGCACTCAACACCGTGCTGCGGCAACGCGGTCGCGTGCACCAGAGCACCCCGAATCTGGCGAGGCAGGCCGAAGTGTCGCGCTACCTTGCCCAAAGCATCGGCCGCCGACGGCGAAAGGCGTTGAAGACGACCCTGATCGCGGCCGCCGACGTCAAGGCCGACCGCAGGGCGGCACGGCTGACCCTGCTCGCCGCCGGCCTGACCAACCTCGCCGGCGGCAACTTCCGCTGGCAACACCTGCCGGTGCCCTTCGAAATGTATGCCGACGGCGTCGATCTCGTCGTCTTCGAGGAGTTCGGTTCGGGCTCGGCGGCGCTCAACTTCCGCGACGAAATGAGCCGCGGAAAATTGTTGGCCGACGAGTCCTACCGTCGCCGGTTCCGCAAAGACATGACCAAACAGTTCGGACCGCGGGTGTGGAGCCGCGACCTGTCCGACGCCGAAATCGTCGCCTGCCCAGATCAATCCGTCGTGGGCAAGTCCTTCGCCGACGTCGCCGAAATCCGCGGCATCGAACCCGCCGACGCGCTGCTGGACCTGACGGTCGAACACGGGGCCCGGCTGCGTTGGCGGACCGTCGTGGCCAACGACCGTGAAGAGGTGTTGGACCGCATGCAGCGTTCGCCGAACGTGCAGATCGGCTTCTCGGATTCCGGTGCGCATCTTCGTAATATGGCGTTCTACAACTCCGGGCTGCGCATGCTGGAACGGGTGCACCACCGTCGTTCGATGCCGGTCGAGACCGCAGTGCGGCGCCTGACCGGCGAGCTCGCCGACTGGTACGGCCTCGACGCCGGGTATCTTCGCGAAGGTAAGCGCGCTGACATCGCGATCGTCGACCCCGCCGGATTTGACGGCTCGAGCGCCGCCTACGCCGAAGCCCCGTACCCGGGGGCGCCGGACGTCAAGCGGATGGTCAACCGGAACGACGAACTCATCAGCGCGACCCTCGTGGGTGGTCACATCGTCTATGAGGCAGGCGAATTCGCACCTGGGTTTGGCACCGACCTGCGGGCGGGCCGCTTCTTGGCGGCGGTCACCGACTGAGGGTCAGGCGACGTTCCGACTCATGAAGTCACCGTTGGTCTGCCATTGGTCGACCTGACGGCGAAGCTGTTTCAGTTCGGCCATTGGCTGCTCTGAAACACTCTGCGGGGGTTCATGATTGCACCGGTCAATGCCGGCCCAACTGTCGCGGTACGAATCGAATGTCCGTTGCTCCAGCGATAGCGCGACCCGTCGTCCCTCATCCGTCAGGGCCATCCACGTCGAGAACATCCAAGCTTTGGGGTTGTCGTAATGGTCGACGTAGTGCCTGGAAATGCGATGCATTGAACGATTCAACGGTCTCCGCGACGGGATGAAACGGTGCTTGCGGACCGCGCCCAGTCTCACCAGCCCATCGTCGGCCAGGCCGCGAATCATTTCGAGGGTGTCGCCCTGGACCTCGGCCGCAGACGCGGAGGGGTTGTGGTGCTTGATCTTCCAGTCGACAGCGTTGAGGGGGACCGGCTTGCCGAGCCCGTTCACCAGCAAGCTCTCGCGAATCTGCGTTGTCGTCATAGCGCCACCTCTCGTCGCGAGCACGCTGCTATGGCGCGCCCTCTGACTCGGGGCACGTCGTCGGCGGGCTTTGGCGAATCACTCGCTTTACGCGAGGCGCAACGAGGCTGCCACCAGATATATTCCAGGAGATCTGAACCGAGATGTCCATGCTCACGGCGCGCGTCGGTCATCGCTACCGGCTACTGCGCGAGAGCTACTGACAACAAACCGGTCTCGCCCCGATGAAGGGCGAGACCGGTTGTGAAGTCGAGCGAAAGTGTGGCTACTTGCCGCCGCCGGCGCCGCCGCCCAGCAACTTGCCGCCACCTGCACCGCCGCCCAGCAGTTTGCCACCGCCTGCGCCGCCGCCGAGCACGCGAGTCCGAGTCATAGGTCCTCCTAATAGCGCGATCACCCGTCCACGCCGGGCGGATGACACCGGGTAAGGGCCTCAGCATATCGCCGGCGACCCCGGGCCTGGCATGAACGAATCAGCAACGGAGAGTTAACAATCGGCGGCCGGCGGTCGAAGCGACTCGTTGCGTTCGCGCCTGTGCCCACCCTGGCGGGTTTCCGATATAAAACGGCATTTTTTCGAAAGCCAGCAGGGTGTCCCGTCTCGTAGCGTCCACGTCGACACAAGATTTTCGGCAAGGAAGGGCGTCCCATCATGGCGATGAACCTGTTGCATCAGCGGCGTTGTAGTTCGGAGGGGTGGGCCGACGCGGTTCGTGATGACCTGTTGCCGTGGGCGCTCGCTGGCATCGAGTTGGGTGAGGCGACGCTCGAGATCGGGCCGGGTTACGGCGCAACTCTGCGCGCGCTGCTCGACCGGGCGGGCTCGGTTACCGCCGTAGAAGTGGATCAGCCGATGGCCGAGCGGCTGATGCGACTGTATGGGGATCGTGCGCGGGTGTTGCACGGTGACGGCGGCGATACCGGCTTGCCCGATCGGGCTTTCGACTCGGTGGTGTGTTTCACGATGCTGCACCACGTTCCGACGGTTCACTTGCAGGATCGGCTCTTCGCCGAAGCGTTTCGCGTGCTGCGGCCCGGCGGAGTGTTCGCCGGCAGTGATCGTGTGGGTTCGTTGGTGTTTAGGCTCATCCACATCGGTGATACCTACAACCCCGTACGACCTGACGACTTGCAAGCGCGGTTGACCCGCGCCGGGTTCAGCGATGTTCGGGTGGACGTTGCTGGTGTTCGACTGCGATGGCGGGCAATTAAACCCAACTAGCCTGCAGCGGAGTCGAATTGATGAGTCTCCGATCGGACTGCGGCGCCGGGGGTGTAGCCGAAGCTTCGGCGAAACACTTCGATGAACGCGCTCGCCGACGACCAACCGCACTGGTGGGCCACCGTGGTGACCGGTGTCCGCTCGGCCAGCAGAACGAGAGCCCGGTGCAGCCGCAGCTGAGTCCGCCATTGCGGGAAGGTCATGCCGAGGTCCTGGCGGAACAGACGCGACAGGGTGCGTTCACTCGCCCCGACGATGCGGCCGAGTTCGGCGAGCGTACGGCCGTCGCCAGGATCGGTATGCAGCATGTCGCAGACCGCGACGAGCAGCGGCGCGGTCGGAGTCGGCACGTGCAGGGGTTGCTGTGGAGAGCTCCGCAACTGGTCGAGGAGCACGGCGCGTAGCCGTGCTCTCTCGGGGGTCGCGTCCGCACTTCCGGTGTAGGCGACGATCAACTCGCGCAGCAGGGGCTCGACGACCAGTACGGTCGGCGAGTCGAGACGCAGCGGGTTGTCCTCGGCGCCCAATCCGACCGTGTGCAGTTTCACGTCTCCGTAGGCACGGTGAGCGTGAAACGTGCCGGCGGGGATCCAGATCGCTTTGGTCGCCGGAGCGACCCAGGATCCCCGATCCGTTGTCACCGCCAGCACTCCGCGGCCGGCGTAGACGATTTGGTGGTCGTCATGCCGGTGCGCGGGAATTTCGTCGCCCGAGGCCAGGCGCAGGGTGCGGGTGGGAGCGGTCGGCTGGTGGCGGACTTTGAGCATCGTCGGCCAGCTTATCTAGATCCCGACACCAGAGCTGGCGGCCTCGTCAGGTGACCGACGCGGCGTAGATCTCGTCGATGTTCGCTTTCAGTTTCTCGTCGAATTCGGTCTCGGTTTGGTCGACGGTCAGGCCCTCGGTCAGCGCCCGGGAGAAGCTGGCAATCAACAGGTGGTTGCGGGACAAGATGTCGGCGCTCTGGTCGAGGCTGTAGCCACCGGAGAGCGCGACGACGCGCAGGACCTTGGGATGTTCGATAAGCGGGGTGTAGAGGCCGTCCTCATCCGGAAGCGTCAGTTTGAGCATCACTTGGCGGTCGTCCGGCAGCTCGTCCAGCTTCGCCAGTATTGCCTCCATCAGCAGCCGGTCCGCGGTGGGCTTGTCGGGGCATTTGATGCTGACCTCGGGTTCGATGATCGGCATCAAGTCGTGTCGGCCGATTGCCGCGGCGACGTCGAACTGCTGGTCGACGATCGCTGTGATGCCGCCGCCATTCGCCTCCTGGATGAATGAGCGCATCTTGGTCCCGAAGACCCCTTTGGCGACCGCGCGTTCCAACAGCCCTTCCAGTTGCGTCAGCGGCTTCATGAGCTGAACGCCGTACTGCACGTCGGCGAGCCCCTGGTCGACTTTCACGAACGGAACGATGTGCTTTTGCTTCCACAGGTAATCGACGGTGCTTTCACCCGCGACAGTCCGATCCATCGTCTGCTCGAAGAGAATGGTCGCCAGAATCTTCTCGCCGGTGAAGCTGGGGCTCTCGATCAGCCGTGCGCGCGCCTGGTGCATCAGATCGAACATCTGCGCTTCGTTGCCATACGCGTCTTCGGGAATTCCGTAGAGAGCCAGCGCTTTGGGGGTGCTTCCGCCGCTCTGATCCAGGGCAGCGATGAATCCGCGGCCAGAACCCATCTCCTTGAGCTGCTCTTCGTTCACGTCACTACCTCCGCCGTCCCGTCGTCGCCCGTCCGCGTTCTAGCATCGCGCACCGTCGATCCTGCGGCTACCACTTCACCTATCCCGGCAAACCACTTCTTCGGGGGTCGCTACGGTTGGCAGCAACGGGAGGGAACCAATGGCGCTTCATGATCTCGATTCGACCGAACGTCTGCTGCAGGAACTGCTGTGGACATACGGGCCGGGCGGGCAAGAGGACGCGGTCCGGGCGGTGGTCGCACGTGAGCTGCAACCGCTCGTGGACGACATGTGGATAGACGAGGCCGGCAACCTCATCGGCTATGTTGCGGCGCACCCCTCGGAGTCGCCCGACCACCGGCAGCGCACCAGCTCCATTGCCGGCGGATCGGCAACGCGGATCATGGCGCACCTCGACGAACTCGCCATGATGGTCAAGCGGATCGAGACCGACGGCACGCTGCACATGACGCAGCTCGGCACGATGTACCCGGGCAATTTCGGACTCGGACCGGTCACAATCCTCGGCGACGCTCAGACCCTGACCGGCGTGCTTACTCTCGGCTCCGAGCACACCACCAAGGAAAGTTCCAGAATTTGGGAGACCAAGCCCGACAGGGGAGATCGCGCGCTGGATTGGCATCACGTCTACGTCTTCACCGGGCGCAGCCCCGACGACCTTGCGGCTGCCGGAGTGCACCCCGGAACGCGGGTCTGCGTCGACCGCAGCAAGCGCGACCTGGTTCACTTCGGCGACTACATCGGCTGCTATTTCCTCGATGACCGTGCCGCGGTGACGGCGTTGCTGGGCAGCGCACGACTGCTTCACGATCGGGGCAATCGGCCGCCCGAGGATGTGTACCTGGTCTTCACCACCAACGAGGAGATCGGGGGAGTCGGAGGGACCTACGCGAGCGCCACGTTGCCGGGCACGCTCACCGTGGCGCTGGAGGTGGGGCCCACCGAACGGGAGTACGGGACCACCGTCGCCGGCGGACCGATCGTCGGCTACGGCGACCAGCTGTGTGTCTACGACAAAGACGTCGCCGACCGCTTGATGACCATTGCCCGCGAGCGTGGACTGTCACCCCAAGCCGCCACGTTGGGCGCCTTCGAATCCGATGCCTCGCACTCCAAGGCCAGCGGCGTAACTCCACGTGCGGGACTGCTTTGCCTGCCCACCCTGAGCACACACGGCTTCGAAGTCATTCGTCGTGCCGCGATCGACGAGATGGCCGAAATTGTGGCCGACTTCCTCACTCAGGAAAGCGACGCGAGCAGCGCGTCGAGCCCGTACTCGAATACCGCGTCGTAATCAGTGGGGGACTGAAGTGCTTGCACCAGGGCATGATCCGGCCAATCGTCGGTCCACAGCGACGGATCTTCTTCCTCGTGTTTTGCTCCGCGAACCGCCGAAAACTGCATCACTGCAGACGATATGACGTGAACCTGCACCGCCCGCAACACCAACGCGGCGTCGGTCCCAGTCACCCCCAGCTCGGCCAGCAGCGCGGCCAGCGTCTGCTGGATGGGTAAGAACAGCGTCGGCGTCCGGTCGCGTTCATGGGCGATGGCTAGCAGGTGTTGCCGGTCGATCAACGCCTTTCGTTGCGAACGGGCAAGGGAGGCAATCCGTTCCAGCGGGTCGTCGCCGTCGACGGGTAGGTGCGCCATCTCGCTGAGCAGCCGGTCGACCAGGTTGTCGAAGAGCTTGTCGCGGCCGCCGACGTGCCAGTAGATCGACGTGACGGCCACACCGAGTTCCTCGGCAAGGCCCCGCATGCTGAAGGCTTCGACTCCTTCGCGTTCGATGATGCTGGCGGCGGTGTCCAGGATCGTCGCGGCGTCAAGCGCTTCCGGCACCGGTATCACCTCCGCGTATCCGCTCGTGTTCGGGCAGGTCCAGGTAGCGGTCGAGGTTGCGGTGCAAATTGATCACGCGCCGCTCCTCCGCCGACAGCGTCAAATGCGTAAGGCCCGGCTGATGCAGACCGCGCTGTAACCCGGCAAGCACCGAAATATCCTGTGTTAGAACCAGACCCGGCTCGGCCTGGTCCGCGGCCAGTCGAATGTCGGCGGGTGTGCCGCGTGGTGCTCCGGCGGGCATGCGCATCCACAGCATCATCACCAGCTCGCCGTGGTCGGGGTCGGCGCCCGGCCGAGAGCACATCACGGTCAGGTGGTCGGCGTTGGCCAGCACGGTCAGATTGGGAAAGACGTTGTACTGGTGCAGTCGCATCAACTGGTCGGTGCTGGCCCAGCTCACATCGACGCCGCGCCCTGCCGCGAACGCTCGTATGTGGTGCGCGATCTCGTCCATGACGGGTCGGCCACCCGGAAACGGGGTGTTCTCGGCGACGCCCATCAGTGCACCCTGGGTGCAGACGTAGGCGTCCCACACCTCGGCGTCGGTCAATGACTGTTTGAGACGTGGACTCGGCACACCATATAGCTGTTCGGACTTGCCCGTATGGCCCCAAATCACTTGTGGTGCGTGGACGTCGTCCATGCATCTGTGCAACTCGGGATGCAGCGTCTGAATGTGGTAGGTCTCGCTGAACCCGTCGGCGATTGTCTTCCAGTTCGCGTCGACGTCGACGGTCATCGTTGCGTAGCAACGAAAGTCGCCGAGACCGAGCCAGGCGATGTCGCTTGGTACTGCTTCGAGATAGTCGGCCAGCGACGGTGCCGACAGGTCGAGGTTGACGAAAACGAGACGCTCCCAGGTGTCGACGCGGACCGTGAACAGCGGAAGGTCGGCCAGCGGCAGCGCCCCGAAGCCTTTGCGGTTGGGGACCCGGGTCAGCTTTCCGGCCAGGTCCCACGTCCAGCCGTGGTAGCCGCAGCGCAGTTCGCGTAAGCCGGTACCGGATCCGGCGCACAACGAATTACCGCGGTGGCGGCAGACATTTTGGAAGGCACGCAGGGTGCCGTCGTCGTCGCGGACGATGAGCACCGAGTAAGGCCCGCAACGGTATTCGAAGTAGTCACCCGGCTCGGCGACGTGGTCCACGGTGCATGCCACCTGCCAGACCCTCGGCCACATCCGCTCGGTCTCCAGTTGCGCGAACGCCGTGGAGTAATAGCGCTCGGCCGGCACCCGGGTGGGCCGCCGAGGCGGCGTACCGGTCGCATCCTCGCGCCGGACGCCGGGCGTCGCGTGCGTCGTCATCCAACTACTCCCGACATCTCTGTAACGGTGTTACAGTCCGTTTCGGTAGTCACTGTAGCCTGCGGGCAGCGCGGCCTAGGGAGCAATTGTGTTCGATCTCAAAATCACCGGCGGCACCGTCGTCGACGGCACCGGCGCGGACCGATTCCACGCCGACATCGCGGTCAAAGACGGCACGATCGTCGAAGTTCGCCGCCGCGGACCGGACAGTGCGCCGTTGGAGGGTGATGCCGCCGAAACCATCGACGCGACCGGGAAGATCGTCGCGCCCGGGTTCGTCGACATCCACACCCACTACGACGGACAGGTCAGTTGGGACGCGCTACTGGAACCGTCCAGCGGTCATGGCGTCACCACTGTCGTCACCGGAAACTGCGGTGTCGGATTCGCGCCGGTGCGGCCCGGTCAAGAGGATTGGCTGATCGGCCTGATGGAGGGCGTGGAGGACATTCCCGGCACCGCGCTCACCGAAGGCATCTCGTGGGGTTGGGAAAGCTACCCCGACTACCTAGACGTCATCGAGCGCCAGGAGTTCGCCGTCGACGTCGGCAGCCAGGTGGCCCACGGTGCGATCCGCGCGTATGCGATGGGGGAGCGTGGCGCCCGCAACGAGCCGGCGTCACCCGACGACATCAAGGCGATGGCACGTTTGGTTCAGGAAGCGATCGAGGCTGGCGCACTGGGCTTTTCGACTTCTCGTACGCTCGGCCACCGCGCCATTGACGGCGAGCCGGTGCCGGGAACGTACGCCGCCGAGGACGAGCTGTTCGGGCTCGGCCGGGCGATGGCCGCAGGAGGCCAGGCGGTCTTCGAATTGGCCCCGCAAGGCGTAGCCGGCGAGGACATCATCGCGCCCAAAAAGGAGCTGGAGTGGATGCAGCGGTTGGGCGCTGAGATCGATCGCCCGATCTCGTTCGGCATGATCCAGGTCGACGCCGCCCCGGATCTCTGGCGCGAGCAGCTGGATATTTCGGCCGCGGCGCATGCCGCGGGCAGCCGCTTGTATCCGCAGATCGCAGCGCGTCCATTCGGCATGCTGTTCGGATTCGACGGCCACCACGCGTTCACCCATCGCCCCACCTTCCGGCGGCTGAAGGCTGAATGCACCCGTGAGGAGCTCGCGAAGCGATTGGCTGACGGAGGAGTCAAGGCCGCGATCCTCGCCGAAGACGACCTGCCGCCAGATCCAACTCTGTTGTTCGACAACATGTTCGCGCTCGCGCAGTATGCGATGGGACGCACCTACGCGATGGGCGATCCGCCGGACTACGAGCCCACTGACGAGCGCACCGTGGAAAAAATCGCGGCCGAGCGTGGCGAGGACCCGCTCTCGACGCTCTACGACCTGATGCTTGAACACCATGCGACGTCGATGCTGATGCTGCCGTTCTACAACTACGCCTACGGCAACCACGACGCGATTCGCGAAATGCTGACGCATCCGGCCGGCGTGGTCGGGCTGTCCGACGGCGGCGCACACTGCGGCATGATCTGCGATGCTTCGTTCCCGACATTCTTGCTGACGCACTGGGCCCGAGACCGGCGCCGCGGCGAAAAGTTGCCGCTGGAGTACGTTATTCGCAAGCAGTCCTACGACACGGCCCAACTTTTCGGGTTGTCCGATCGCGGTGTCGTCGAGATCGGAAAGCGCGCGGATCTCAACGTGATCGACATGGATGCGATCACCTTGCACCGGCCGGTGATGGCCTACGACCTGCCGGCGGGCGGCAAGAGGCTGATCCAAGGAGCATCGGGATACGACGCCACGATCGTCAACGGTGTGGTGACTCGTCGCGACGGCGCTGACACCGGCGCGCGGCCGGGACGGCTGGTCCGCGGGGCGCGCTAGTCGAGCGCGGCGTCGATCAGCACTTCAGCCGCCGCCTTGGCCCGGGCCCACGGCTCGGCGTCGTCCAACGACGTTGCCAGCGCGCCGGCACCTTCGTAGAGCAGCGCCAGTTGGTTGCCGAGTTGTTGCGGATTCGCAGCCCCGGCCTGAGTGGCCAAGTCGATGAGCCATTCGGCGAAGGCGATCTTGGATGCCCGCACGATGTCCTGCACGGCGGGCATGGTGCCGGCCGATTCCACGGCCGCGTTGTGAAGGGGGCAGCCGCGAAACGTCTTTCCGTCAGAAGTGTGGCCGTCGAAAGCGGCGAGTAGCCGCGCCCGCGGCGTTAGGTCGTCAGCGGAGTGCATGACGCCTTCGGCGATGCGTTGCTCCATGCCGCGCAAGTATTCCTCCACGACCGCTGTCTTGCTCGGGAAGTGTTGGTAGAGCGTGCGTTTGGAAACCGACGACTCGGCCGCGAGCTTCTCGACGCCGGTGGCGTTGATGCCGTCGCGGTAGAACAACTCGGTGGCCGTATCCAGGATGCGTTGACGCGCGCCGCGGCCACCTTTGGGGGGTGCAGCCTTATTCATAGCAGGAGTATACCGAACGGTTTACATTCTCCGCCAGTGTGTGTAGGGTGGCCGCATCGGATGTACACCAATCGGTTTACTAGGAGTGAGCATGACACAGCGATCGCCCGTGGTGTTGATTACCGGGGCTTCGTCAGGAATCGGGCAGGCTATCGCCCGCGCCTTCGCGGCCAAGGGCTTCGAGGTGTTCGGAACGAGCCGCAACCCGCAACGCACCGAGCCGATTCCCGGCGTGGAGCTGATCGCCCTCGACGTCACCGATCAGCAGTCGGTTGCCGCCGCGGTCGCGACGGTCGTTCAGCGGGCTGGACGAATCGACATAGTGGTCAACAACGCCGGCTTCGGTGTCCTCGGCGCCGCGGAAGAAAGCTCGATCGAACAGGCGCAGCAACTGTTCGACACGAATTTCTTCGGGTTGGTGCGAGTTACCCGCGAAGTCTTACCGCATCTGCGGGCCCAGCGCAGCGGTCGGATCGTCAACATCAGTTCGGTGCTGGGCTTTCTGCCGGCGCCGTACAGCGCGCTGTACTCGGCCACCAAGCACGCGGTGGAGGGCTACTCCGAATCCCTCGATCACGAAACCCGCGAATTCGGCGTTCGCGTGACGGCGGTGGAGCCAGGCTTCACCAACACTTCCTTCGAGGCCGCCGCGGTCGACGCCGATTCGCCGATCGTCGGCTACGCGCCGATCCGTGAGCACGTCAAGCAGGTGCTCGCCGACGCGATTCCCGCCGGGGACGATCCGGCCGTGGTGGCCGAGGTGGTAGTGCGAGCGGCGACCAGCGTTTCACCGAAGCTGCGTTATCCCGCCGGCCCGCTGGCCCGTCGGCTCGCATTGCTGAAGAGGATTGCCCCAGCCGCCGTGCTGGACAACGGGATTCGCAAATCGTTCAAGCTGGGCTCGGCGCCGAGGGCGCATCACGTGCCGCAGAACGTCCGGTAGCGGCCCCGGCGGCGGTACGTCAGGATGCCTGCGCGTACCGCCGGACGAGGTCGTCTTCACCGAACGCCTTCGCGTAGTCGTGGCCTCGTTCGTCACGGCCGAAAAAGGTCCATCGCCGCGGGCTTGCCTGCGGAACGCTGATCATTTTGACGGTGTAGCGCACGCTCGTTTCGCGACGCGTGCCGATGACATCGCCGACGCGGATCTGCGACGGATGGATTTCAGGCGCGTCACACCAGTTTTCTATGGCCATTACGTCCCCCCCAGACTGTTGCCAGCCAGCCTACGCTCGTTGTCGTTCGATGCTCAGGTGCCGCAGAACGTCCGGTAGACGCCGAATTCGTCCGGGGCCGGCAGGGCGTACCGTTCCAAGCCCGGTCGTTCGTCGTACGGGGCGCTGATCGCAGCGAGCAACTGCGCAAGCGGATCAAGGTCGCCGGCGGTGGCTGCGGTCAGCGCCTCTTCGACGAGGTGGTTGCGCGGGATATAGATCGGGTTGCTGCGATTCATCAGTGCCGCATCGGGATGGAATGCTCGCCAGCGCGCGATCCAGCCGTCGATGCCAGGGACTTCAAGACGTTCAGGGGCGTCAGCCAGCACACGGAAGAACGACGTGTAATCGACGCGACCGGCCTTGAGCGCGGTGAGTAGATCCTCCGATAGCGAGGCGACCGTCTCGGCGTCGACCTCGGCGGGCAGCCCGAGCTTGGCCCGCATCCCGTCGGTCCATGTCGCGTCGTACTGGTCTCGAAACACCTGAAACGCCTTCTGCGCCAAAGCAACGCCTTCGTCGACCGTATCGGCCAGCAATGGCAACAGCGACTCGGCGAATCGGGCCAGGTTCCATCCGGCAATGGCCGGTTGATTGTCGTAGGCGTAGCGGCCCCAGTGATCGATCGAGCTGAACACCGTGTCCGGGTCGTAGGCCTCCATGAACGCGCATGGGCCGTAGTCGATCGTCTCTCCCGAGATCGTCATGTTGTCGGTGTTCATCACACCGTGGACGAACCCAATCAGCATCCAGCGGGCCACCAGCGATGCCTGCACCGCGGCCACGGCTTCGAACAGCGCGAGGTAGGGATTGTCGAGCATCGCCGCGCCGGGATAGTGGCGGGCGATCGCGTGGTCCGCCAGACGCCGCAGCAGATCGAGGTCGCGGGTGGCGGCGGCGTACTCGAAACTGCCCACGCGCAGATGGCTGGACGCGACGCGGGTCAGCACGGCTCCCGGCAGCGGGGTCTCGCGTTGCACCACCTGACCCGTCGCCACAACCGCGAGCGAGCGCGTCGTCGGGACGCCCAGCGCGTGTATCGCCTCACTGACGATGTACTCGCGCAGCATCGGTCCCACGGCCGCCAACCCGTCACCGCCGCGAGCGAACGGGGTGGGACCCGAGCCCTTGAGATGGATGTCGCGCAATCGCCCGTCAGGGTCGGCGAGCTCACCGAGCAACAGCGCGCGGCCGTCGCCGAGCCGCGGGACGTAGCCGCCGAACTGGTGCCCGGCGTAGGCCTGCGCGACGGGCGCGGCACCGTCGGGGACCTGGTCGCCCACCAGGAAGCGCACCCCGTCGGGACTCTGCAGCCAGATCGGGTCGAGGCCAAGCTCGACGGCAAGCGGCGCGTTGAAGACCAATAGCCGCGGGTCAGGAAATCTCTGAGCCCGCCAGCTGACGGCCATCTCGGGCAGGTCGCTGGCGAAGCGGTCGTGCAGGGCAACGGTGACTGGGTTGAAGGACCGCCTCCTCGGCGAACCATCCAGGTTCGCATCGTCGGACGGATCCGGTGCGACGCTCATCCCGCCCAGCCTACGGACGGAACGGGTGGTGACCAGCCTGGCTAACATCGACCAGGCGACCCCCGCCGAGATTGGAGCCGTCACCGGAATGCTGGAGCTGCACGAGGTCGACCGTCTGTTTCCCGCCGACCTGCCCGAACCGGGCCAGTGGGAACAGCGCTATCCGCCCCGTGACCTGCCCGCGGAGGCCCAGGTGACCAGGCTGGCGCCGTCCCCGACCGGCTTTATCCACCTCGGCGGCATCTACACCGCCATGATCGACCTGTCGGTCGCGCGTGAGACCGGTGGACGGTACTTCGTCCGAATCGAAGACACCGACCAGTCACGCGAAGTGGCGGGTGCCTACGAACAGTTCGACCGCGCCTTCGGCTATTTCCGGGTCGTTCCCGACGAGGGAGTCGGCGCCGGCGGTGATTACGGCCCCTACCGCCAGTCAGAGCGAGCCACGATCTATCTGAGCTACGCGCGGGAAATGCTGCGTTCCGGCAAGGCGTATCTGTGCTTCGCCACCGCAGACCAGCTCACCGAGATCCGCACGCGACAGCAGCAACTGAAGCGGCCGACCGGTTACTACGGCGAATGGGCGCTGTGGCGCGACGCCGACGACGAAGCCGTCCGTGAGCAGCTGGAGAAGGGCACACCCTACGTGGTGCGTTTCCGCTCGCCGGGCCGCACCGAAAAACGCGCTACGTTCACCGACGCCATCCGCGGCGAGCTGTCGATGGAAGACAACTACAACGATGTCGTCATCCTGAAATCGTCTGCGGGCGTGCAACTTCCGACGTATCACTTCGCTCACGCGGTCGACGACCATCTGATGCGGTGCAACCTGGTGATCCGTGGCGAGGAATGGTTGTCGTCGACGGCGTTGCACCTGCAGTTGTTCGAGGCGTTGGGTTTCGAGCCGCCCACCTATGCGCACATCGCGCTGCTGATGAAGCAGATCCCTGGCGGCAAACGCAAGCTGTCCAAGCGCAAAGACCCCGAAGCCGACGTCGACTTCTACATCCGCTCCGGTTATCCCGCCGAGGCGGTGCTCTACTACCTGCGCGGGCTGGCCAACGGCCGGCTGGCCGAGATTGCGTTGCCCGAAGCGATTGCCGCGCCGATCTCGCTGGCCGAGTGCGGCGGGGCCGGGCCGCTGGTGGATCTAGTGAAGTTGGAGGACATCAGCGCCGACCACATCGCGACGCTGAGCGGGCCCCAGATCTACGGTGCATTGGCGGTATGGGCGGGCGAGTTCGACACCGAGCTGCACGCTGTGATCGAGGCTCACCCCGACCAAACACTGGCCGCTTTGGCCGTCGAGCGCGACGGCGTCGACAATCCGCGCAAAGACCTGCGCAAGTGGTCGGATTTCCGGGAGGCCTACGGCTTTTTCTTTGCCAAACTGTTCACTCCGGTGACGGCCGACGACCCTCGACTGGGTGGATTGCCGCCCGAGTTGGTGCGGTCGTTCGCGGGTGACTTCGTTGCGACCTATCAGGATCTCGACGACTCGGTGCAGTGGTTCCAGCAGATCCGCGACTTGGCCGCGAAGTTCGGCTTTGCGGCCAACGCCAAGGAATACAAGAAGAACCCAGAGGCCTACCCCGGGTCGATCCGAGAGGCTTCACAGCTGATCCGGGTCGGCTTGACCGGGTCGACCAAGAGTCCCGACCTGTTCCAGATCGCCCGTACCCTGGGCCGCGACGAAGTCATCCGCCGGATCAGCACGCTGACCGCCTAGCAGCAATCAGCGGTGCTCGGCGTCCGGTAAGCCCTCCGCGGGAGGGGTGGAGTAGGCCGGATACGTCGGCGGGTTGGCCGAACCGTCGTCGCCGGTGTCGTTCTCGGTCGCGGGTTGGGTTTCGGTGTCGTCGTCAGGCTTCTCGTGCCTACTCATGTGTCATCTCTCAGTCGGTTCAGCCGAGCCCGTGCGTGATGAGGTCGCGAGCACGGTCGAGCATCGACGCGAACGGTCCCACGGCGAAGTTCAGCTTGGCGGACTCCACGCCAGCGTGTGGACGGGTTGGCGCGATGGCCTCGGCGGCGCGCACCGCTGTTGCCAGCCGCTTGGATTCCTCGGCGCCGAGTTGTTCCTCGAGCTTGGGAAACTCGTAGGTTTCTTCGTGCTGGGCGTGATCCAGCACCGCATCCCGAAGCTTGGTGAGTTCGTCGATGAACTCCTGCGAGGTGGCATCGAGTTTCTCGATGCTCGACAGCAACTGCTTGGCATCGTGCTCTTCTTCGAGACGGGCGTCAACAATAGAGTCCACAGGTTCCTTGGCTTGGCGCACCCGCGGGTGTACCACCATCTCCTCGGCGGTCTCGTGGACGGCCAGCAGTTGCCGTAATTGCACAAATGGTTTCTCGCGGGCCTTAGGGTCTGAGGCGTGCAACACCTGGTCGAACATGTCCTCGATCAGGTTGTGCTGTGCCTTGAGAAACGCGATCACCTCATCGGGCGATTCGATAATCATCTCGGACATCATTTTCTCCCAGCACTGCTCGCGTCGATGGATGACGGCCGTGCGGCCGGTCGCTTCTGCGTACCCGCGCAGAGTGCGGCCAAACGCTGCGCGGGGGGCGCTAGTCTGCCTGCGGTGCTGCATCCAAGAGGAAGAGCGGGCGAGTGAGCTCTGTGGGGACGCGACATCGAGGTCGACGATCTGGAGAGCCCGTGGACGGCGGCGGCCGGCAACTCGGTGCATCACCTCGAATACTTCGTCGACGACCTGGCCGATACAGCTAAAGCGTTGGAGGCCAACGGCTTTGCGTTCGAGTGAACCGCTGACACCTCGTCAGGTGAGTTGGCACTGTTCGCTTACTACATCGACGCATTCGGCACCCGCATCGAGATCGTCGATCGCAAACTGTTTCCCGATTTTCCGGCGTTCCTGAAATCGGCGGTGTCGCCGACCGACGCCTGAGGCGCGGAAATCCTTGTGCTGGCGGCGGCTGAGCCTCAGTAGTCGTGACGGGCCAACCGCCCGTCACCCGCTCGGCCTGTTCCGTCCAACCAGATGACGGCCGGCACCATCTCGCTGGTGACCAGGCCGTGCTCGGCCGTCAGCTCGTCCACGACCTCGAAGCTGCGGGCGATCCGTTCCGGTGTATCGACGACGATCGTCGCTACCGGAACCCGACGCGTCAGCTGGAAAAGCTTGTCGCCGTGCGGCATGTGGTCGCTGTGGAAGCCCCACACACCCCGCACGACGGTGGCACCTCGCGTCACGCCGGAGTCCAGCAACCGGCGCACGAGTGCGCGGTGGAGGGGGGCGCCGCCGAACGTGGTGGTTTCAGAGGTGTGCACCATCAGCTTCTGCCAGAGTGGCCGACCCTGGCTGTCCGCCTCAGGCAATCGGTGTGGTCGAGAGATCAGCTTGCCGCCGCGCTTGCACAGCCGCGCCCGCTCCACGCACAGCAGCGCGCGGGGTGCGAGCTCGTTGAGTTCGGGGATCACTGCAGACACCTGTGCGGCGGTCCCTATCGAGATGATCATCATCGGAACGTCGACGTTGCGGCTGAAGAACGCGGCACGGTAGCGCACGCCCTGGGCGGTTCCGTCGACACCCAAAAATGCTGCGGCGCCGAAGAATTGGTTTCGATGCAGAAGTTCGACCACAGCACGGTGGGCGGGTTGACCACCGATGCGTTCTTGACGACCGATGTAGACGGTGAGTTCGACGGCGTCGTCACCGCTGACATCGAGTGAGTCGGCGGCCCCGAGTCCGGCGCGTTCCAGCGTGACCAAGCCGCGGCCCGTCATCGCGATTACATCGTCGACTAGGCCGCTGATTTTCGACTCGACGTCGACCGCTGCAATCGCAACCGGTGGATCCTCTGACAGAGTCAGCAACTCATCGGTGCGCAACACGTGCCGCGGCCCGAAACTGGCGATGCCGCGCAGCATCACGCTGGTCGCGATCTCCCGGGTGTCGAAGAGATCCAGCATCGCATCGGCCAGAAACGCTGGGCGGCGGGCGTCGCTGGTCGCGCGTTGCCGCTCGCCGAAGTACGTGGTGAGTTTCAGGCAGGGCTGGTTCACACCAGACCGCCGATCCACTGCCCGAGCAGCGCCGCACCGATGCCCAGCACAATGCTGGCGACGACATTGGCGACGGCGTTGCGGAGCTGACGTTCCTCGCCGAGGCGTTGCGTTTCCAACATCCAGGTGGAGAACGTGGTGTACGAACCGACGAACGCCGTGCCCGCGAGTAGAGCCGCCTGGCGATCCAACGCCAGAGCGCCAAGGAAACCGAGCAGGGCCGCGCCGCTGATGTTGACCGCCAATGTCCCGAACGGGAAGGACTTTCCCGCCCGGCGAGCGACCGCGCCGTCCAGTAGGAAGCGCAGCACGGCGCCCACGCCGCCGGCCAGTATCACCCCGATCCAGACCATCAGCGCACCGCTGCCCGGCGAACCAATCCTGACGCCAGGTGCACCGCAAGCAACCCTAAAACGACACTGGCGCAGGTGTATTCGACCGCCAGGCCGTAATGATGGTGCTCCAGCATCCGCAGCGTCTCGACCTGCATGGTGGAGAAGGTGGTGAGGCCGCCGCACACCCCCGTTCCCAGTAGCGGCCGGCGATAGCTCGACAGCGGAAGGCGTTCCAGCAGTCGCGTCGTGAAATAGCCGAGCAGGAACGCGCCCACGATGTTGACCGCGAATGTCGGCCAGGGCCAACGCGCCGGATCGGCGGCGACCAGCAAGCTCAGAGCGGTGCGTATCACGGTGCCGAGGGCGCCTCCCACGAACACCGCGGCCAACTCGCGGTAGTCGCGGGGCGACGCAGAGTTGGCCACTCTCCGAAATCCCTTCCGTTGCAGGGAGTGCTTTGGCAGCTTATTCGGCAGAATCGAACCCATGGTGGCCAACCCTCGCGCCGGTCAGCCGGCCCTGCCCGAAGACCTTGTCGATCTGCCCCATCTGATCACCGCGTATTACTCGATCGAACCCGATCCTGACGACGTCGCGCAGCAAGTGGTGTTCGGAACATCGGGCCACCGCGGCTCGGCCCTCAACGGTGCGTTCAACGAGGCCCACATTGTGGCGATCACCCAAGCGATCGTCGAGTACCGCGCCGCGCACGGCACCACCGGGCCGCTGTTCATCGGCCGCGACACCCACGGATTGTCCGAACCGGCGTGGGTGTCCGCGCTGGAGGTGCTGGCCGCCAACGATGTCGTGGTGGCCGTCGACTCGGCCGACCGCTACACGCCCACTCCGGCGATCAGCCACGCGATCCTCACCTACAACCGCGGACGCGGCGACCAGCTGGCCGACGGCATCGTGGTGACGCCGTCGCACAATCCGCCCTACGACGGCGGGTTCAAATACAACCCACCCAACGGGGGACCGGCTGAGACCGACGCGACCAACGCGATTGCCAAGCGCGCCAACGACATCTTGAAGAGCGGCGAGGCGGTGAAGCGGGTGCCGCTGGCCCGGGCGCTGCAGGCCGTCCAACGGCACGACTACATGGACGCCTACGTGGCCGACCTGCCGAACGTGGTGGACATCGACGTCATCCGCAAGGAAGGCATCCGGATCGGGGCCGACCCGCTCGGCGGAGCCAGCGTCGACTACTGGGCCGCGATCGCCGAACGGCACAACCTCGACCTGACCGTGGTCAACCCACTGGTCGATGCAACCTGGCGATTCATGACGCTCGACCACGACGGCAAGATCCGGATGGACTGCAGCTCACCGGACGCGATGGCCTCACTGATCGCCAACCGGGACCACTACCAGATCGCCAGCGGCAACGACGCCGACTCCGACCGGCACGGCATCGTCACCCCCGACGGCGGCCTGATGAACCCGAACCATTACCTGGCGGTCGCCATCGATTACCTCTACACCCACCGACCGAGCTGGCCCGCCGGCGTCGCCGTCGGCAAGACCGCGGTCAGCTCGTCGATCATCGACCGCGCGGTCGCCGGCCTCGGACGCAAACTCGTCGAGGTGCCGGTCGGATTCAAATGGTTCGTCGACGGGCTGATCGGCGGCACGATCGGCTTCGGCGGTGAGGAGTCGGCCGGCGCGTCGTTCCTGCGGCGCGACGGATCTGTGTGGACGACCGACAAGGACGGCATCATCCTGGCGCTGCTGGCCAGCGAGATCCTCGCGGTGACAGGTAAGACGCCGTCGCAGCGCTACCAGGAGCTCACCGAGAAATACGGTGCTCCGACGTACGCGCGGCTCGACGCACCCGCCGACCGTGAGCAGAAGGCGCGGCTGTCGAAGCTGTCGCCGGACCAAGTCAGCGCCACGGAGCTGGCGGGTGAGCAGATCACCGCGAAGCTGACGACGGCGCCTGGCAACGGCGCTCCGCTGGGCGGGTTGAAGGTGACGACGGCCAACGCCTGGTTCGCCGCACGGCCGTCGGGAACCGAGGACGTGTACAAAATCTATGCGGAGTCGTTTCGTGGTCCAGATCACTTATCCGACGTACAGAGAGCTGCGCAACAGGTAGTCGATACAGTCATTGGATGATCTCCGTCGCCCCGCGCGCTCGCTTGACGGCGTGGCGTCGTGAGAAGACGAGGCTGCCGCGCGAAGCGTGGGTGCTGATCGGGGCCAACGTGATCGCCGCGCTTGGCTACGGCGTGCTGTCGCCGGTCCTGCCGACATTCGCTCGCACCTTCGGCGTCAGCATCGAAGCGGTGACGTTTGCGATCACCATCTTTTCGGTGATGCGGCTGTGCTTCGCGCCGCCCAGCGGAATGCTGGTGCAGCGGGTAGGGGAGCGCCCGGTCTACGTGGCCGGGCTGTTGATCGTATCGGTGTCGACCGGCGCGTGTGCTTTTGTGCACAATTATCAGGAGCTGCTGGTGCTCCGCGCGGTCGGCGGCATCGGTTCGACGATGTTCTTTATCTCCGCCCTGGGCTTGATGATTCGGATCAGCCCGCCTGACGCCCGAGGGCGGGTGGCTGGGCTGTTCGCGAGTTCGTTCTTGGTCGGTCTGGTCGCGGGCCCGCTGATGGGCAGTCTCACAGCAGGTTTCGGGATCAGGGCGCCGTTTTTCATCTACGGCGTCGTCATGATGCTGACCGCGCTGACCGTCTCCCTCAGTTTGCGCGGGTCGGAACTCGGCGCGCCGGCCGAGCACATCGATCCGCCCGTCACCCTGCGTACCGCGTTGCGGCACCGCGCGTATCGCTCCGCGCTGCTGTCGAACTTCGCGACGGGTTGGGCGGTGTTCGGTGTCCGAATGGCCGTTGTCCCACTGTTTATTTCGGACGTGCTGCATCGTGGACCTCAGATGACTGGCGTGGCGCTGGCGGTGTTCGCGATCGGCAACGTGATCGTGGTGATGCCGAGCGGCTACCTGTCCGACCGGATGGGCCGACGCGGGCTGTTGATCGGCGGTCTGCTGGCCTGCAGTGTGGCGACGGTCGGGCTGGGTATCTCGTCGTCGCTGACCGTGTTCCTCGTTGCCGCGTGCGTGGCGGGCGCCGCCTCGGGCGTGTTCGCCTCACCGCAGCAGGCCGCGATCGCCGACATCCTCGGCAACGCGGCGCGTGCGGGCACCGCGGTGGCGACGTTTCAGATGATGGCCGACCTCGGTGCCATCGCCGGCGCCATGGGGGTCGCCAAGATCGCCGAGCACTACGGCTTCGAGTGGGGCTTCGTCGTCAGCGCCTTCGTCATGCTGTGCTCCGCGGTGGTATGGATGTTCTCACCGGAGACACAACACCTCGACCCGCTGACCCAGAACGACTGGGATTCCGAGTCCGCCGAACAGCGAGCGTGACCAGCGACTTTGAAGCCGGGCAAGCCGTGGTGTAACTTCGACAGGCACATCTTCGGGGCTATGGCGCAGTTGGTAGCGCACCACACTGGCAGTGTGGGGGTCAGGGGTTCGAATCCCCTTAGCTCCACTTATGTGATGAGTCGAGTCATAGGTGACAGATGAGTCGCGTCATGGGTTACAGATTCCCCGGCCATCGGCCGGGGTTTTTGTTTTGGTTGCGCCAGTAGTTTGTGTCGGCGTTGATGTGGTGGCTGCTTAGGACGTGGTGGCTGGTTTTGCTGATGACGGTGACGGTGG
Source organism: Mycobacterium paraterrae (assembly GCF_022430545.2). Taxonomy (NCBI): domain Bacteria; kingdom Bacillati; phylum Actinomycetota; class Actinomycetes; order Mycobacteriales; family Mycobacteriaceae; genus Mycobacterium; species Mycobacterium paraterrae. Next base: position 3,624,816 of record NZ_CP092488.2, read on the forward strand.
TGGTGGTCACCAGGATCAGGACTGAGGTGCCGGCGTGGATGCGGCCGACGCCGAGGTGGTGCAGGCGGCTGCCGTGGCGCAGGGTGAGTTTGCCGAATTGGTCGACGGTGTCGCGGCGGATGCGGAAGTGTCGGCCGCTGGTGTGGGTGGGGCCGGCTTTGGGGCGGGCGGTGTAGGCCTGGGCTGGGGTGGTGGCTGGTGGTAGGGCTCGGTGGGTGCGTTCGGTGTTGTAGATCGTGGTGAAGTCGTTGAGCAGGATTTGGGCGGCGGCGATGGTGGCGGGTCGGGGCCGGGCGGACAGCCAGCGTTTGAGGGTTTGGTGGAAGCGTTCGATTTTGCCTTGGGTTTGGGGGTGTCCGGGGTGACCGTTTTTCTGGGTGATGCCCAGGCTGTTGAGAAGGCGCTCGAAGTCGTTGTGGCCGTGGGTGAATCGGGAGGTGTAGACCGAGCCGTTGTCGGTCAGTGTGGAGGCCGGTAGTCCGTGGGTGGCGGCGGTGGCGGTGAAGCTGGCGACGATATCGGGACCGGCGACGCGGCGATAGGCGGTGCAGTACAGCAGGTATCGGGAGTGGTCGTCGAGCCAGTTGAGGATCTCGATGTCGCTGCCGTCGGCCAACCTCCAGTGGGTGAAATCGGATTGCCAGCATTCGTTGGGTTGCTCGGCGGCGAAACGGCGATAGGAGCTTTTCGGGCGTTTACGGGGTGCCGGGACGATCAAGCCGTGATGGCCCAAGATGCGCCGGATCGTGGAGACCGCCGGCACCGGCAACCCTTGCTGGGCCAGATGGTGCTGCAACGTGACCGGACCGGCGTCGAGGCCCTCGGCGACGAGCTTTTCCCGTAGCAGCACGATCGCGGCGATGACCTCATCCGAGACCGCCCGGGGGTTGCTGGCAGGGCGTCGCGACCGCGGCTCAACCGCTTCCAAACCGCCGAGCTGATAACGCTTGAGCAGCCGATAGATATGTTGCCGCGACAGCCCGTAAGCCGAAGCAGCCGCGGTGACGGTGAGGTTTCCGCTGACGACTTCCAACACGACCACACGCGCTTTCGACATGAGCCATGACTGTCACCTATGACGCGACTCATCACCGGACATCGCAGGTGTAACCCATGACGCGACTCATCTGTCACCTATGTCGTGAACTCACACACCCTTAGCTCCACTTATTTATGCAGGTCAGCGCCTTTTTGGGCGCTCAGCAGACACCCGCTCTAACTGATCGGCAGGTGGGCGAGAGCTGCGGCGCAGCCCAGCAGGCAGCACAGCCCCAGCGTGCGTGGCACCGACCACTTCAACGCGAAGATCACCCCGGCGGCAACGACGGCGATGGCGACCGCGACCGGACGCCAACTACTCAGCACCGGCAGTTGGATGCTGATCGGGCCCCACGCCGGGTGGACGCTCGCCGCGAACAGCGTGTGGATCGCAAAGTAGACGGCCAGATTCGCGATGACGCCGACGACGGCGGCAGTGATACCGGTCAGTGCCGCCGACAACGCCTGATTGTCGCGGAGCCGCTCGACATAGGGTGCGCCGAGCAGCACCAAAAGGAAACACGGCACGAACGTCACCCACGTGGTCAGCAATGCGCCCAGAGTCGCTGCCGCCCAGGGATTTAGCGTTCCGGGGTGGCGGTAGGCACCGACGAACGCCACGAACTGCACCACCATGATCAGCGGACCGGGGGTGGTCTCGGCCAGTGCCAGTCCGCGGACCATCTCCCCGGGCGCCAGCCAATGGAACACCTCGACGGCCCGTTGAGCCACGTAGGCCAACACCGCATACGCGCCACCGAAAGTCACCAGCGCCGTGCCGCTGAAGAAGACACCCTGGGCGGTCAACGCACTCGACGGGCCGGTGAAGATCGCGACCAAGACAACCGGCACGGCCCAGAGCACGACGCCGACGGCCAGCACTTTGAGCGCCCGGGAACGCGAGGGCGCCGCGGTGTGCAGGACGTCATCGGAAATGACTGGTGCTGAACCCGACTCGCCCTCGGGGTTGCGGCCAGGCCGGTGCAACGCCGCCGGAGCGAAACGCCCCAGCGCCCAGCCGATCATCCCTGCCGCCAACACGACGAGGGGGAACGGCAGCCCAAAAACGCCCAATGCCACGAACGAGGCCACGGCCAGCGCCACCGGGGCGGGACCGGTGAGCGCACGCCGTCCCACTTTCCAGACAGCTTGAATCACAATCGCCACGACCGCGGGAGCCAGGCCGGCGAAGATCGCCATCACCGCGGTGGTGTCGCCGAAGCGGACATAGATCGCCGACAGCGCCAGCATCGTCACCGCTCCGGGCAGGACGAACAGCGTGCCGGCCGCAATGCCGCCGCGGGTGCCGTTGAGTAGCCACCCGGTGTAAATCGCGAGCTGTTGTGCCTCCGGGCCCGGCAGCAACATGCAGTAGTTCAGGGCGTGCAGGAAACGCCTCTGACCGATCCATCGTTTGTCGTCGACCAGGCTGTGCTGCATGACCGCAATCTGACCAGCCGGTCCGCCGAAGGTCTGCAGCGAGATTGCCCACCAGGCCCGTAGGGCTTCCCGGAACGGGATGACGTCCTGGGAGGCGTCTGCGCGGAAGGCATCGGTCATGCGGCCACACGATACATCAATCTAAATTGATGTATCTTCTGATGACTATGACTGATGGCGTGTCGGTTCCGCTGCTGTTACAGATGGCCTCGCACCCGCTGCGGTGGGTGCTGTTGACCGAGTTGAGGACCGGCGATCGTAGGGTTCGTGAATTGGTCGACGCGATCGACGCACCGCAGAACCTGGTCTCGTATCATTTGCGACTGCTGCGCAGCGCAGGCTTGGTCAGTGCCCGACGCAGCAATTTCGACGGTCGCGACACCTACTATCACCTCGACCTTGCTCGGTGCGCGTCCGCATTCACTGACGCCGCAACCGCTCTGCACCCGGCGCTGACTCCGGTGGGTGGCGGCCGATCCACGGCTGGTGTCTCGGTGTTGTTTCTCTGCACCGGTAACAGCGCACGCTCACCCATGGCGGAAGCGATGCTTCGGCGCCGCAGCAACGGTCGTGTACGTACGGCGAGCGCCGGCAGCCATCCAAAGCCGCGACTTCACCCCCACGCCGTGCGGGTAATGCGGGACGATTACGACATCGATATCAGCCGTCGACGTCCGAAATCGCTTACCGCGGTGGATGATCGACGCTTCGATTACGTCGTTACGCTGTGCGACAAGGTGCGCGAGTTCCCTCGCGACCACAGCTCGGCCACGGCGGTGCATTGGAGTCTTCCTGATCCCTCAGCCGGTGCGGCCGACGTAGCGCAATTTCGCAGCGTCGCAGCCGAACTCGACACCCGCATCGGGTTCCTGCTACCCGCGATCCAGGCTGGCTAACAGCGATGGCGCTTGACCGGCGTGAATTGCATGAACGCAATCGGGGCAGGACGACGCACCCTCAACTCAAGGCCCGCGCCGCTGCCGTGGCCACATCACCTCTCAGATACGCGATCGGTGGATCGTCGCGCGGATCGATCGCGCTGGTGAGCACAAGGACATAGGTATCCGAGCGCGGGTCCATCCACATCGAGGTTCCGGTGAAGCCGGTATGGCCGAAGCTGCCAATCGGAAAAATCATGCCTCGCGTGCCGGAAAAAGCGGTGTCGATATCCCAGCCGAACCCACGTAGATTCTGCCCCCGGATCGCCGGATAGCGCGGAGCGAGCATGGGGTCATAGGTGTTCGGTGTCTTTGCGATGGCTTGCTGGGAGGCATCGTTGGCGGCTTCGAGTTGCCCAGCCGTATGCCCGGGCTGCTCTGGGGCGGTCATCAACTCCAGAGTCGGTTGTGTCAAGGGAAACTTGCTGGGGCGGTTCGCGAGCCGATCGAGCAGGGCCTGCGCGTAGAGGCTGAGATCATGCGCTGTCGAGAACACACCGGCGTGCCCGGCTACACCTCCCATGCGGCGCGTCGTCGGGTCGAACACAGCGCCGCGCAGCAGAGCATCGAAATCGGGATTCTTACCGGGATCGTTTCTGCTTTCGTCGTCATGTGCCGTCGGCGCGGTGCGCGACAACAGGCTCGTGCTCCATGTACCCGCCGGACAACCTCCCGGCATGCCGCCGATCGGCGCCGGCGCCCAGCCAATCGCAGATCCCCGCATCACATGCGGGCCACATGCTTTGGCCGGGGGAAGGTAGCGGGTTTCGTCCATGCCCAGCGGCTCAAAGACGTTGCGCTGAACGTAAACGTCTTCAGGCTCGCCGGTGATCTTCTCGATCAGCGCGCCAAGCAGAATGAAGTTGATATCGGCGTAGTTGAAATACTCGCCGGGAGGCGACTCCAGCGGCGTGGTGAGTGCACGCAGAATCCCTTCCGCTTTGTCGTCTGTGTCCAGTCCCCACGGATCGTCGAGACGCACGTCTTCTGGTTCGCCTGAGGTGTGCGTCAGCAACATGCGAATCGTGACCTTGGCCCGCTGTGGATCATTCGCTGTATTGAATTCGGGCAAGTACTTTTGCACGGGATCGTCGAATTCGACTTTGCCGTGTTCGTACAGCTGCATAACCGCCGTCGCCGTTGCGAGGCATTTCGTCAACGACGCGACATCGAAGATGGTGTCTTCGGTCATCGGCTCTGCAGGTGCCGGCGATCCATCCAACCCCGGTTCCCCGGCAGGCTTGCGCGAGCCATAGACCTGATGGAAGACGACCTTGCCGCCATGCCCGATCACCACGACGCCGCCTGGGATCGTATGTGCCGCAATCGCATCGTTCATCAGCTTGGAGACCGTCGCAAAGTCGGGTGGGGGAGCCGCGTTGGGCGTTGGCGACGCAGGCGTGGGAGCCGGATGTGGTGTCGGGGGAGGTGCGGGATTTGCAACCAGCGTCTGCGCGCCTTCGGCTAGCGGGGTGCGTGCTGCATTGCCACACGACGATGCCGCGACGACGGTAAGCGCGAGGATCCCGACGGCCACTGCTTTTCGCACTAGTGACACCGTTACCCCGTGAAACGCCCTGCCGCCGTCGTGAGCATCGCACACGCCAACATCGTGTCACTACTGAGCAGCCGGCGGAGCTTGCGGCACATTACGGATTCGGTATTCCCGGCGTCAACGCTCCCGGTACACCCGGCGTTACTTGTAACGCGGGCGCCGGTGGCGCCCGTTTCGGTACCGGTCGTCCGGGGATTTCCGGTGCTTCCGGCGCTCGCTCGTCCGGCGGGACTCCCTCAGTCGGTAGCACCGGAGCGCTCCAAAAGCCATCCGGTGCCATATGGTCTTTGCAGAAGTTCGTAGAGTTCATCACCACCATGTATTCCCGCCACAAGCCTGGTGGGTTGGGTGCTGGTGCCATCGCGCCGTCTGGGCAGCGCCACGTACAACTGAGGGCGCCGATTCCGGCACCACCGAACGCGACGCTAGCGCCCCCGCCAGCGGCTCCGAGGATGCCGTTGACACCGAATCCGCCTGCCTCACAATGCATATGCGAGCCGTTGATCTCGGTGGGGTAGTCGCAGAAGCCGCCTTGGGAGAACAGGGCGCCGCCGCCGGACCCCACGCCGGGATATGGGCAAAGGTCCGCGTGAGCCGATCCAGACGAGGAGAGCACGGACACAAAGAAGGCGAAGGATATCAATGAAGCGCACGTTAGGAATCTCTTCATTGTTTCATCCGATCTTGAACTTCAAGTGGCCTCAACGCTTTCGGATTCTGCTCCGTCCTATTGCCCAATGTGTCCGTTTGATCCAGCTCGCTGAAACACGAGGTATTGGCCCGAGGGGCAAGCGATGCGTGGCAGCAAACTTGCGGCTGCTGGTCCTGCGCGCCGCCCCTCGGCTTTAAGTCAAGCCTGACTAGCCAAGCCATGACCATGGTGCGATCGAAAGGCTGCCCGAATGAGCGACGGGCCACTGCTCACGGAATTCTGATCACCTGCCCGGGCACGATTACGTTAGCGGCGTCGGCGGTGATGTGTGACGTTGCGATGAACGGGTGCTTGCGCCAGCGAGCCGTATTGTTTGCCGTACCCATCCACAGTGCGATATCGGACAGTACGGATGGGTGGTGGCGTCGCGGATCGATCCTCAGCGTGCTCGAGCCGTTCCCGCCCAGTCGTCAATGGAGCGTTCACCAATTGGTCGACATAGTCACACCCCGGCGGCGTGAATGGCTGCGCTCGAATTCTTTAGGGCTTTGGCCGGTAGGCGTCCAGAAGCGTGGATTGCGAAACCAACCACTGCCGCCCAGACTCGAGGCCTTGAACCAGGTATCGGTCTCCGACGCGGCCGTTGACTTCTCTGAGGATGCGCACGGATTGTTCGTGTGCCCCGCGGGTGCGTTGCCATACGGCGCCCTCTTTAAGGGCTTTGCTGAGGTTCGGGTCGAGCCAGCGACCGGGAATCCGCGTCACGAGCCGACCGTGACCGCCGTGAAACTGAAATACCGCAGGTATCGGCCAGTTTTCGTTGACGTCCACACAGAATTCACACCTCCGCGACCCGGGTATCGCAAGTTTGCACCTGTATATCATACTAACCTGAAGGTACGATTTGCCGCTGAAAAGATGGCGGTGAGTTTAACAACCCCCAGGTGGTGAATGCATCGCCCGGCCCACGCTCGGCCCCGTAGTAAAGCGTGGCGTATCAGCCGTCGGGGGCGGGACCCACGGCGCGAAAAGAACTGTTACTGAACGTCTCTCATCAAACGGACTGGAATGACGCTGAGTCGTCAGCGCCGTATCCGCGACTTATCACAGCGGACTCGCTGACGACGGGCCAGCGATTTAGCGCAGCATCCCTCCGGGATGCGCCGCATGCCACTGTTTTTCGATGCCGCCCACTCGTCGGTGTTCGACGACGAGCCACAGGGCCCCGGCGACCGCCGCGAGCACCGCGATCAGCACCGTCGTCGTCAGCCACTCGTAATGCTGATAGGCCGCGGCGACAACCGTGCTGATCATTCCGAAGGTGGAGATGGCAAACAGGATCAAGCCGGGCCAGTAGAAGTTGTCCTTCATGGCCAAGCCGGCATGCGGTTGCGTGGTCCGAACGTGATCTGTGGGGTCGTGATGAGTGTCGCCCATCTCGTCTCCCTCCATCGTCGGATGAGATATGAAGGATGCTACTCACCCCGCGCACCTGCGGGAATAGGCAATTTGAGTCAGGTCGTGCCAGCTTGCTCGGGTCCCAGCAATTCCGGCAGCGATACCGCGCCGATCGTTGTCACGAGCCAAACCACCAGCGTGGTCGCCACCCAGCAGGCCATGCCGGGAATGGTGAATCCCGCCGACAACGTCGTCGCCAGTCCGAGCGCGGCAACGGTCAGCACCAGACCGGTGCCCCCCAAAAGTAGCGAGGCATAGCCATGAGGCAGCTTCAAGAGAATCAACGACAGGGCCGCCTGCCCGAGCGAGAAGGTCACGACGGCAACGAGGAACCCGGACAGCGACAACAAGACTCCCGGAACCACCGCCGCGGCCAACAAGAGTCCGATCGCCCACGCCGTCAGCAGCAGAACCGCGCGTAACACGATGTGTCTCATCACGTCAGCGTAAGTCGCAGAAACGTCGCCGGGAAGAGGTCTGAGCGATGGAAGACCCACGTCGATCTTCCTGGTGGTGGTCGCGGTTCCCAGGCCGCGCTGATCGCCGACGTCGACGACGGCGTGACCTAATCCGGCGGTAGGGCAGCGCGCAGGGGTTGGGGGTTGTCGCACCGGGGTATGCACGCAACACACACGCGCCCAGGGGGATTGTCGAATGGAAGACACGGTCAGCGAAGCGGTAGGTCAGCCGTCCTATGACGAGTTGCTGCGCGAGTTCAAGCTCGCGCTGAATCGGGCACTGTCCGGATCGATCATGCCTCGAACCGCCATCCCTGACGGGCCGTTGACCCTCGCGCTGCTCGACATCGCTTACGCGGCGCGAAATGGCCAGCCGACAAACTACTTGGTTTCGCGGGCCTGCTTCCAGTTCTCCCGAGTCGCGGCAGCTTCCGAGGGGGGTGCGCCTAGCGCGACGGCCCCTCTGAAGGCCGTTAGCTAGCGGCCGCGCAGCTTGGTCGCGGCGTAGTCAGCCGCCTGATCGGTCATGCCGTTCGTCTTGTAGGCGCTGTGAGCGGCGCGGCTGAACCCTTCACCGGTGGAACACACCGGATCTTGCGGCGTGCAGAGTTCCAGGGTCTTGCTGGCATACAACGGCCCGATGCTGATCGGCGGCGCGTCGCGGTCGACCAGGTTGAGGAATCCGGCCGAGGGCTTGCCGAACAGCGTGACTGCGGCGACATGCGGAGCAACGTTGGGCGGTAGCGGTCCCGAGATGCCGGCCGGCAGCACATAACCCGGCGGCACACTGTCCGAAGTGATGTAGCCCGCGATCGCGGCTCCCTGCGAGTAGCCGCCGAGAACGATCTTGCTGGCCGGGCAGTTGTTGACAGTGTCCAGAACCTTGTTGGCCGCATCGGCAACACCATCGGCGGCTTGCGAGAAGTTCAGCGAGGCAGGGTAATTGACACCGTAGACGTCGACTGTCCGCCCGCCGAGGCGCCCGGTGAGGGCGTCTGCGAACTCCTGACCAACGGTTCCGGGGCCGGGGGGCTCGAGGGTGCCGCGCGCGAAGATGACCTCGACGTCGGCGCACTGCCCGTCGGCGGCGGCGGTACTGATCGCCGGGGTAGTGACTGCCGCCGCATAGAGCGTCGCCACGACCATCGTCCACCGCAACAGCTTCGTCACCGACTGTGCGCACCATGCCAGAGGCGATTTGCCAGGACGGGTCGACTCATGCACGGGGAGGCCTTTCGTCAAAGCGAGGTCGCTTTTGAGCAGCGTATGTGGTGGAAGACTCCACCGCAGTGTGGGCTTCGGCGTCGATGCCGTTGGTCATCTTCATTCCTGGGGTCTCGATGGTCAAACTCAGCTGGTTTTAACATCCGACCCAGCTCGGTTCATCCCCGCTGCGCTGGCCAATGGGAAAACTACTGGTGACGAGCGCGATCGTCGTCCAGCGAGACATGATAAAGGCGCAGCTCAGAGTGCCTTTTTCTAGATCGGATTGGTGACGCTTTGCGTCGATTAGGTTTTCCGTCGAATCCGCAATACGCTTGCCCGCGGTTTGTTCACGACTCTCCGAAAGCGGCCATGAGTATTCAGCCCGTGCTGGTGCGCCCACGTCAGGTGCGCAGCGCCCAGCGATTCGCTTCCCGCGTTAAATGCCCGACGGTCGGCCAGTGCTTCGATATAGAAGTCACTCGCGACGCGGACGGGTGGGTGATCCGAATTCCCGAGATCGGCAGGACGACCCGTGCGCATCGTCGCGCCGCGGTCGAAGTGGCGGCTCGTGAATGCATCGCGATGTGGACCGGCATCCCGATCGGCTACGTGGCGGTCAACGTCGACAGCGAGATCGGCTGAACGGTCACCTCGCGTTTTAGCCGAGGTGTAGCCCGCGTGTGACCTCACCGCGATGGTGAGCAGAAATGCTCATCAGCATGACAATGCTCGCGGTAACAGCCGCCTTGGCATTGGCGACGTCGGTGGGTTATCTCTGCGGACGACGCGCGGCTGCCGCGCCGTCGTCGTGGAGGCAGCGTACGAGCCGGATCGCGCTGGGACGCCAGGCGGTGAACCTGTTCCTGCTGATCGCCGCGCGCCGTGTTCGGCGCAGATTCCGAGCCGAACCCGTCGTCCAGCTTTTCGGGCTGAGAATCGTTGTGCCACAGGCGTTGCGACCCGTTAGCGTGACGCGGATGCGTGCCTACCGCGGCGCGCCGGGTTGGTGAGTGGGGTGCCGACGATGCTCGAGGGCAAGATCGCATTCGTGACCGGCGCCTCTTCGGGTCTGGGTGCTGAGACGGCTCGGCTGTTATCACGCTACGGCGCAACGGTTTTCGGTGTCGGTCGCGACACCGAACGGTTGGCCGACGTGTTCGCCGATATCCCACGTGGCCGCTACGCCGTCGTCGATGTCGCGTCAGCCCAGGCCTGTCGGGATGCCGTCGCGCAGTGCGTCGACGAGTTCGACGGCCTCGACGTTCTGGTCAACATCGCCGGACGTCATCAGATGCGCCGTACCGAGGCGATGACCGACGACGAATGGCAGCAGGATCTTGCGGTCAACTTGAACGGGCCGTACTACCTGTGCCGCGCCGCCCTGCCTCACTTGCTCGAGCGAAGTGGCAGCATCGTCAACGTCAGCTCCATCGCCGGCCTCGAGGGCCAGGCGTATTCGGCCGGGTACTGCGCGGCCAAGCATGGTCTGATCGGGCTGACGCGCGCCCTTGCGGTGGAGTACACCGCGGATCGCTTGCGCGTCAACGCTGTTTGTCCTGGCGGCATGCTGACCCCGCAGATCGAACACTTCACGCCTCCGGACAACCCCAACTACGAGCTGATCCTGCGCACCGCCTCGCCGCGCGGCATGATGCAGCCGCTCGAGGTGGCCAACGTGATCGCGTTTCTGGCCAGCGATGCCGCGTCGGCCGTCCATGGTGCCGTTTACCGCGTCGATAACGGCAAAGGTGCTGGTTAGGAGCCGGTGAATCGTGGCGCCCGGCGCTCCGCGGTGGCCGCCACCCCTTCTACGAAGTCGGCGGTCGCCGCCAGCCGGAGCTGCTCGGCCTGTTCGAGCGCGGTCGCGGCGCGTACGCGTTCGGCGAGATCACCCCGCAGGGTTTTGCGGATCGAGACGACCGCCAGTGGAGCGCTTGTCGCGATTTTCGCGGCCAGGGCGTGGGCGCCGGCACGCACCTCGCCGTCGGGTGTCAGGCGGTCGCACAAGCCGATGCTTGCCGCTTCGTCGCCCGGCACCTCGCGGCCGGTGTAGAGCAGGTCCTGAGCGCGCTGCGAACCGACGACCGCCGGTAGCGTCACCGTGATCCCGAAACCCTGATGCAGCCCCAGTCGGCTGAAGTTTGCGACGAAGCGGGTGGAGGGACTGGCGACGCGGAAATCGGCAGCCAATGCCAAACCGAGGCCGCCGCCGACCGCGGCGCCGTGCACGGCGGCCACGACCGGTGTGTGGGTAGCGAACAGCCGCGCAGCCTCGTCGTATAACGAGCCGGTGGATCCCTCGACCGAAGGCGCGCTTCCGCTCAATGCGCCTGGCAGGTCTGCACCCGCGCAAAAATGCCGTCCCGCCGAACACAACACGATCGCCCGCGCGCGGGGATCGGCGTCGAGACGCTCGAAGGCATCGGCCAGTTCGGCGATCAGAGCGGTATCGAAATGGTTGCGGGGGCCGCGTTCGAATTCGACGGTGGCGACGTGGTCGGCGGAAACCTCAACGCGGATCTGGTGGGTCATGAACGCATTCAACACCGTGGGCATCGCCCGGTTTGCGTCGCGTCGGGCCTTGACCTGAACAATGGTTGAGGTTCTAATCTTTTCGCCATGACTCACTCCGATACCGCCTGGCCCGCGGACCTGTCCGCGCTAGCCGCTCTCCGATTCGCCCGGCGCTCAGCGCATTTCGCCGAGACGGTCCACTTTTACCGAGACTTAGTCGGCCTGCCGCTGTGCGCGACGTTCGTGGAGAGTTACGGCAGCACCGGCGCGATATTCGGTCTCCCGAGATCGTCGCTGACCTTCGAGATCGTGGAGGCCACCGAACCCGTCGCGGTCGACGGTCACGAGCAGCTGTGTATGTACTTTCCCGACCATGCCAGCCAGCAGCGGGCTACCGCGAAGCTAGCGGCCTCGGGTGCCAAACCTGTTGACTCTCATCCCTATTGGGCGGCGACCGGCGCCGTCACCTATCGGGACCCGGACGGCCGGGAAGTGGTGTTCGCGCCGTTTGTCTTCGGGGCCGACGAGCCAGCGGACGGCGCCGCATCCGGCACGCACTGGACTGCCCCCTAGAAAGCGGAAGACCACCGGGGTCGAGTACACCGGTGGCCGTCCTTTACTCAAGTCTGCGAATTACTTTTTGAAGGCGTCCTTCACGTTCTCGACCGCGTCCTTCACGCTGGACTTCGCCTGATCGAGCTTGCCTTCGGCTTCGGTGCTGTCGTCGCCGGTAGCTTTGCCAAACGCTTCCTTGGCCTTGCCGCCGATGTCGTCGATCTTGTTGCTCACCTTGTCGTGGGCTCCCATGCGCGTCAGCTCCCTTCGCTGGACAATGCTGCTTCGCGTCGGGTCTGTACCCGGCCGGTTCGGCGGCTAAACCCCGGTGTGCGAGATTGGCGTGATGCGGGTCGCGATCCTCGACGATTATCAGGACGTCGCATTGACCATGGCCGACTGGTCGCAGGTGGCTGACCGGGCGACGATCACCGTGTTCAACGACCACCTCGGCGACCCGGATGCGGTGGTCGAGCGCCTTCACCCTTTCGATGTGGTCTGCGTGATGCGGGAACGCACACCATTGACGCGAAGCGTCATCGAGCGGCTACCCCAGCTCAAGATGATCGCGTCGACCGGTCCGTTCAACGCCTCGATCGACATCGCGGCCGCCGAGGAACGCGGCATCCACGTCAGCGGCACCGGTGGCTATGTGGAGTCGACCGTCGAGCTGACCTGGGCGCTGATCCTGGCGACCGCCCGGCGGGTCGTCGACGAGGCGGTGTCGGTCCGCGGCGGCGGGTGGCAGACGGCAGTGGGCCGGCAACTCGGGGGCACCACGCTGGGGGTGCTCGGGTTGGGAAGGATCGGTAGCCGGGTCGCCAAGGTCGGCAAGGCGTTCGGCATGGATGTCGTCGCGTGGAGTCCGAACCTGACTCCCGAGGCCTCCGAGCGGGCCGGGGTCGGCTACGTGTCGAAGGACGACCTGTTCTCCAGCGCGGACGTGCTGACGATCCACCTGGTGCTCAGCGAGCGAAGCCGCGGCTTGGTGGGAGCCACCGAACTGGCATTGATGAAGCCAACGGCGTTGCTAGTCAACACCTCTCGCGGCCCGATCGTCGACGAGCAGGCGCTGATCGACGCGCTGCGATCCCGGCGCATTGCCGGTGCCGGTCTGGACGTCTTCGACACCGAGCCGCTGCCGGCGGGCCATCCGCTGCGCACCCTGGACACGGTCACCGCCACCCCGCACGTGGGCTACGTCGCCGAGCAGATCTACCGGGTGTTCTACGGCGAGGCCGCTCGCGAGATCGCCCGCTGGTTGACCCAGGCCGAGTGACTCTGCGCCGCGACGGCGCGACCACCAGGCTTCGAGCAGACCCATCGCCGCGCACACTGCCGCCGCGAGGCTCCATCCCAGCAGGATGTCGATGACGAAGTGCTCGGCGGAATACACCAGCACGAACGCCATGGCCAGCGGGTAGGCCAGCAGCAGGGGGCGCCACGGTGGCCTGACCCGTCGCCACAGGAACATCGAGATCATCGCGGTCACGGCGGCGTGCAACGACGGTATGGCCGCAACCAGGTTGACGCTGGCCTGACCGGAGTCCAGCAGCGCCCCGGCCGACTGCAAATGCAGGGTTCCCCAGCCGCGGGTCGAGATGCGCTCGACGAATTGGTGAGCGCCGGGCTGCCCGGTGTGCATGGCGCCCAGCAGACCGCCGTCGGGAACGCCAGCTGCCCCGTGGAACATGCATGGCGGGTTCGCCGGACCACCGGCAACGTCGGCCGGCGTGCAACTCGCCGCCGCCCACGGCGGCGCGGCCGGCAGCACCACGTAGACGGCCAGCGCCGCGAAGGACAGGGCGACGAACCGCCGGACGAAGGCCGCCCATGCGGCTCGGTCGCGCAGCCAGAGCACGCCGGCCACGATGTAGGGCAGCACGAAGAACGACATGTAGATGCTGCTGATGATCACTTCCCACCACGGCGGCTGTGCGAGCTTGATGTGCTCCTGCAACCACACCGTCGGAACGGTGCCGAAGAACAGCCAGCGATCTGCCTCTGGCTGAAACCGCCAGAACGTGTGCGCGCCGAGCATGTCGGCGGCACCGCGACTGAAGTCGTAGAGCACCAGGACGAGGGCGAAGGGCAACCAGTCGCGGACCACCGCTAATACCCTGTGTCCGCGCCCGATGCTCGCGGCGATCAGCCCGGTCGCGATGTAGAGGAGCAGCAGTTCGCGATTGAACGCAAACCCATCCGTGGCGGTTCGGTAGACGACGACGGCCGCCCAGACGGCGACGGCGCCCCGCCTCGCCGCTGTGAGCCGGCGCTCGCGACCTGTCGGTTGGGGCTGGGCGGTGCTCGCGGTGGACGGCCGACTGGGGCGACGTCCTCCAGCAGGCGCGGTATAGGGGTCGCCATCGACTGGTCGGACCGGGCGATCAGTTGTTACTGCCACTGGTCCAACCTTATCCTTTGCCGGACGTTTTCCGTCCGTTCATGTACATGGTCATCGCGAAGCTACTCAATTGAGATGTCAAACACGCTGTACGTGAAGGGTTTAACGGCTTCCTAGCACGCTAAACCCGAGATCTATGTGACAGCTGTGTCCGCGCTACCCGTTACCAATGCTCAATGGTCGAGATGCATGAGGGCCAGCCACTGGCGTTGCACGCGGCGTTCCTCGGGGGTGGCGATCATGCCGGACGGAGCGAATGTCTTCGAGGGCACCGGATCGGCCTCGGTGAGCGGTAAACCGCCGCTGCCGCGAATCACCTTGACTGTCACGCCGATTGCCGATATCAGCACGATCACCACGACCGCGGCGAAGACGATCGATAGCGTGCCTTGAATAGAGGTATTCCTGATGACGGCGGCCAGCTGATCGGCGGTCTTGGCAGATCCGAACGACGTCTTACCCGCCGCCTTGGCGGCCGCGTACTGGAAGTGCTGAGCCCAGTAACCCACGTTCGGGTCGGCGGAGAAAATCTTCTGCCATGACGCGGTCAGCGTGACAATCAGGTCCCACAGCAGCGGAATGCCGGGTATCCACGCCCATTGCAGATATCCCTTTTTCACGACGACCACGGCGACGACGGTCAACGCGATCGCGGCCAGCAACTGGTTGGCGATACCGAAGAGCGGGAACAGCGTGTTGATCCCTCCGAGTGGGTCGGTCACTCCCATCAACAGGATGCTGCCCCACGCGGCAGCGACCGCGAGACTGCAGGTCCAGACACCCGGACGCCAGCTCGGGTCGCGCAGTTTGCGCAGCGGTCCGCCGAGATTGCCCAGCGCGTCGGACAGCATGAACCGCGCGACCCGGGTGCCGGCGTCGACAGCGGTCAGGATGAACAACCCCTCGAACATGATCGCGAAGTGGTACCAGAACGCCTTGAGCCCCGATCCGCCCAGAAACCGCTGCAGCACTTCGGACATTCCCACCGCGAGAGTGGGCGCACCGCCGGTCCGCGAGACGATCGACTTTTCGCCCACACTCGAGGCGGCGTCGGTGAGCGAGGCGCCGGTCGCCGAAGGTCCTGATAGGCCAAGCTGATTGACGTAATCCGCCGCGGCGGCCGCGCTGCCGCCGGTGCGAGCGGCCGGGGCATTGATCGCAAAGTACAAGTGCTGGTCCAGAATTGACGCGCTGATGAGCGCCATCACCGCGACGAACGACTCGGTGAGCATGCCGCCGTAGCCGATCAGCCGCATCTGGCTTTCCTTCTCCAGCAACTTCGGTGTCGTGCCCGAGGAGATCAGCGCGTGAAATCCCGACAACGCGCCGCACGCGATCGTGATGAAGAGAAAAGGAAACAGCGACCCTGCGAAGACGGGTCCGCCACCATGCGTCGCGAACCGCGAGACCGCCGGTGCGTGCATCAGCGGATGAGCAACGCAGATGCCGACCGCCAACAGCGCGATGGCTCCGACCTTCATGAACGTCGACAGGTAATCGCGCGGCGCCAGTAGCAGCCACACCGGCAGCACCGAGGCGACGAATCCATACCCCACAATCAACCACGACACAGCTACCGCTGACAGGTTCAACCACGAAGCGCCCCATGCTGTTTCGGCAACCTGGTGGCCGGATGCCACCGCGACCATCAACAGCACGAACCCGATAACAGATACTTCGGCGACCCGTCCTGGCCTGATGAAGCGGAGGTAGCAGCCCATGAAGACCGCGATCGGGATGGTCATCGCAATCGAGAACACCCCCCAGGGGCTCTCAGCGAGGCCGCGGACCACTACGAGCGCCAGAACCGCGATGATGATCACCATGATGACGAAGGCGCCGATGAGTGCGGCCGCGCCACCTATGGCGCCCAATTCGTCGCGCGCCATCTGACCGAGCGATCGGCCACGGCGCCGGGTCGAAATCCACAGCACGAGGTAGTCCTGCACGGCGCCGGCCAAGACCGCGCCGACGATGATCCAGATGCTGCACGGCAGGTAGCCCATCTGGGTCGCCAGGACCGGCCCGACCAGCGGCCCGGCGCCGGCGATCGCGGCAAAGTGGTGGCCGAACAGCACGCGCCGGTCGGTCGGGACGTAATCCGTTCCGTTGTCCAAAACCTCTGCCGGAGTGGCATGGTCGTCGCGCGGGCGGACGACTTTCGTCTCGATCAACCGCGCGTAGAACCGGTATCCGATGACGTAGGTGCAGATCGCCGCGACGACGAACCAGACCGCGTTGACCGTCTCGCCACGAACAACGGCGATCATCGTCCACGCGGCCGCGCCGATCAGCGCGATCAGTCCGAAGACGATTTTGTGCCGGGTTCTGATCGGCGAGCGGTCGATGATGGCGACCGGCGGCAGGGCAGCGTCGGTATGGACGTAGCTCAAACGGTGGTCGTCGGTGTGAGAGGTGGGCTGCGGTGGTGCTACCACTGCGCCTCCTGTCGGGAGAACACGCCGGATTGGGCCGCTGGCAGCTTAGCCCGTGTACATGTCTCGCACGGTGTCGATCGTGTCCGCCTCGTCGGGTCCCTTGTCGTCGCGATAGCGCAGCACGCGAGCGAATCTCAGCGCCAAACCGCCGGGGTAGCGTGTCGACTTCTGCACACCGTCGAGCGCGATCTCCACCACCTGGACCGGCCGTACCCGTACGACGTAGCCGTCGGTGCCGCCGACGGCCAACTCCTGGAACCGTTCCGTCTGCCACTCGAGCATCGCGTCGGTCATCCCCTTGAACGTCTTACCGACCATCACCAGATCGCCGGTGGCGGGGTCGCGGGCGCCGAGATGGATGTTGGACAGCTTGCCCTGCCGTCGCCCCGAGCCCCACTCGACGGCGAGCACCACCAGATCCAGCGTGTGGACGGGCTTGACCTTCAACCAGCCCGCTCCTCGCCGGCCGGCCTCGTACGGCGCGGTCAGCGACTTGGCCATCACGCCCTCGTGGCCCGCGGCCAGGGTCGCTTGCAGGAAGCCGTGCGCCGCGGCGGGATCGGAGGTGACCAAACGGTCGACCCGCTGCTGCGGGGGCGTAATCGCGTCGAGCGCGATGGCGCGTTCACTGGTCGGCGCGTCGAGTAGGTCGGTGCCGTCGCGGTGCAGGATGTCGAAGAAGAACACCGACAGCGGTTGGGTGTCACGCGCTGCCGCGACGTCGACCGAGCGGCCGAAGCGTGATCCCGTGACCTGGAAGGGGTGCGGCCGTCCGTCGGGGCGCAGGGCGATGGCCTCGCCGTCGGCGATCAGATCCCGCACCGGCAGCGCCAACGTCGCCTCGACCACCTCCGGCAGTCGGGCGGTGACGTCGTCGAGGCTGCGGGTGTACACCGTGACCTGGTCGCCGGCACGGTGGATCTGCACTCGCGCGCCGTCCAGTTTGGCCTCGAAAACGCATTCGCCGCCGAGCTTTTCCAGCGCCTCGCCGACATCGGCCGCGGTCTGTGCAAGCATCGGGCCGACCGGTCGACCGACCTGCAGGGTGAACTCGTCCAGTGCCGCGGTCCCGCCGCGCAATGCGGCCGCGGCGACCGCGGGCAGCGCACCGCCGAGCATCGCCGCACGGCGCACCGCAGCGGCCGGCAGCTCGGCCGCCGCGGCCACCGCATCGGCCATCACGCCGATCAGCGCGCCCTGCCGTAACTCGCCGGTCAGCAGTCGACGCAGGAATGTCTGCTCGGGTTCGGTTGCAGCGGAGAATAACTCGGCGATCAACTCGGCGCGCCGGGTCTGCGACCCTTTGCCGGCGACAGCTTTGATGGCCGACAGGGCGGCGTCGACACCCGTCACGGTCAGGCTTGGGGCAGACGCCGCGGGTGGCAGCGACCGCAACGCTGCATACCCGACGCCGATCTGGCGCTGTGGCAGGTCACCGGCGAGCCACGCGACGATGATGGCGACCAGCGCTGGGTCGGACTTGGCGTGGCCGAGCAATTCCGCAATTCGCGTGGTCTTGGCCCGCCGCGACGCCGACCCGCTCACGTCGACCGAGGTGGTCGCGACGTCGATCAACTGCACAACCCACCTTTACATGCCTGGCCGACAACGTCACGTACCGCCGCGATAACCTGCAGGTAGCCCCGGTGACGATGCAGAGCGCGCAGCGCGATGAGAGGAGCCGGGGAATTGATTACTCGCGGGCCCCGCCCGGACAAACAGGGAGGTTTGGATGGAGATCAACGGCAAGAAGGTCATCGTGATCGGCGGTGCCTCGGGCATGGGACGCGCCAGCGCTGAGTTGCTGCATGCCCGCGGGGCCAGCGTCGCGATCTTCGACCGCGAAGGATCCGACGGCAAGGACGTGGCGGCCGGCATCGGGGGAGACTTCTACCCGGTCGACGTCACGGACTACGCCGCGACGGAGGAGACGCTCAACACCGCGGTCGAGAAGCTCGGCGGCCTGCACGTCACGGTGACCACGGCCGGTGGCGGCATCGCCAAGCGCACGATGTCGAAGTCCGGTCCGCACGATCTCGAGTCGTTCCAATCGGTCATCGACCTCAACCTGATCGCGACGTTCAACATCAGCCGCCTCGCCGCACACCACATGAGTCAGAACGAGCCGGAAGACGAAGAGCGCGGCGTCATCATCAACACCGCCTCGATCGCGGCGTTCGAGGGACAGATCGGGCAGGTCGCCTACACCGCCGCGAAAGCAGGCATCGCGGGCATGTGCCTGACGATGGCGCGTGACCTGGGCTCACTGGGCATCCGGGTGCTGGCCATCGCGCCGAGCCTTTTCCTCACCGGGATGACTCAGGGCATTCCCGATGAGTACGTGTCGGCACTGACCAAAGACGCGGCGTTCCCGAAGCGACTGGGTCGCCCGGAGGAGTACGCCAAGCTGGCGGCCGCGATCGTAGACAACCCGATGCTCAACGGTCAGTGCCTGCGTCTGGACGCCGGTCAGCGCTTCGCCCCCAAGTGATTTTCCGCGAGACAGAAGCCAGGGTCGTGATTCTGGCCTTGGGTTCAGGGGGTGGTTGCAACACTTCGTAGTTAGGGGTGTTGATGACTAGTCAGATCGCAGCCCTGGCTTCTTTCTCGCGACAGTGCACGCCGACCGACCACCTGGTTGGGAGGCCGTCCGTATTTAAGTACACTCTTTCCGACCGGCCAATGGCGTCCAAGAGGAAGGCCCTGCAATGGGTATCGCACTGACCGACGACCATCGCGAACTCGCCGAGGTAGCCCGCGGGTTTCTCAACTCGCAGAAGGCACGCGCCGCCGCGCGGTCGCTGCTGGACGCGCCCGAAGAGGACCGGCCGCCGTTCTGGCAAGCGCTGGTCGAACTGGGCTGGCTGGGCCTGCATATCGACGAGGAGCACGGCGGCTCGGGGTACGGGCTGCCGGAGCTCGTCGTCGTGATCGACGAGCTCGGTCGCGCGGTGGCGCCCGGGCCGTTCGTACCGACCGTCATCGCCTCCTCGGTGATTGCGAAAGACGGTTCCGCGGACCAGAAGTCGCGGTTGCTGCCCGGCCTCATCGACGGATCTGTGGTCGCCGGCATCGGCGTGGGCGGCCAGGTCAGTCTCGGCGACGGGGTCGCCGACGGTGACGCCGGCATCGCGCTGGGGGCGGGGCTGGCCGACCTGCTCTTGGTCACCGCCGGTGACGACGTGCTGGTGATCGACCGTGGTCGCCCTGGCGTCTCGGTCGAGGTGCCCGAAAACCTGGACCCGACCCGGCGCTCGGGACGTGTGCGGCTCGACAACGTCAAGGTGAACGACGAGGACATCCTGCGCGGGGCCCACGACTCGCTGCTGGCGCGAGCCCGCACGCTCCTGTCCGCCGAGGCGGTCGGGGGCGCGGCCGACTGCGTCGAGTCCGCGGTCGACTACGCCAAGGTGCGCCAGCAGTTCGGCCGCACGATCGCTACGTTCCAGGCCATCAAACACCATTGCGCCAACATGTTGGTCGCCTCCGAGTCGGGCATCGCCTCGGTATGGGACGCCTCCCGTGCCGCATCGGAGGACGAGGACCAGTTCCGGCTCGCCGCCGCTTCGGCTGCGGCACTGGCGTTTCCGGCGTATGCCCGCAATGCCGAACTCAACATTCAGGTGCACGGTGGCATCGGATTTACCTGGGAGCACGATGCGCATCTGCACTTGCGTCGTGCGCTGGTGACGACGGCACTGTTCGGCGGAGATGCCCCCGCCGAGGACGTTTTCGAACGCACCGCCGCGGGCGTCACCCGCGAGAACAGCCTGGACCTGCCGCCGGAGGCGGAAGAGATGCGCAGCCGCATCCGTGCCGACGTCGCGCAGTTCGCCGGGCTGGAAAAGCAGGAGCAGCGTGAGAAGCTGATCGAGACCGGTTATGTGATGCCGCACTGGCCCAAGCCGTGGGGACTGGCCGCCGATGCGGTGGAGCAATTGGTGATCGAGGAAGAGTTCCGCGCCGCCGGCATCAAGCGCACCGACTACGGCATTACCGCATGGGTGATCCTGACCCTCGTTCAGCACGGAACACCATGGCAGATCGAACGATTCGTCGAGAAGGCGCTGCGCAAGGACGAGATTTGGTGCCAGCTGTTCTCCGAGCCCGAGGCCGGCTCCGATGCGGCGTCGATCAAGACCAAGGCGACCCGGGTGGACGGCGGCTGGAAGATCAACGGCCAGAAGGTCTGGACCAGCGGCGCACACTATTGCGCACGAGGCTTGGCCACCGTGCGCACCGACCCTGACGCACCCAAGCATGCGGGCATTACGACCGTGATCATCGACATGAAGGCCCCCGGTGTGGAGGTGCGGCCACTGCGACAGATCACGGGCGGTTCGGATTTCAACGAAGTGTTCTTCAACGACGTCTTCGTCCCCGACGAAGACGTGGTCGGCGAACCTAACACTGGTTGGACAGTCGCCCGCGCGACACTGGGCAACGAACGCGTCAGCATCGGCGGCAGCGGCTCGTTCTACGCGGACCTCGCCCCGCAGTTGGTGCGGCAGGTCAAGGACGACCCGGACCGATTGAACGGCATGCGATCTCGGGTCGGCATCTACCTGGCCGAGGAAAACGCGCTACGACTGCTCAACCTGCGCCGTGTCGCCCGCAGCGTCGAGGGCTCGGGTCCCGGTCCGGAGGGCAACGTGACCAAGCTGAAGCTCGCCGACCACATGATCGAGGGCGCTGCGATCACCACCGCGCTCGCCGGCCCTGAAACCGCGCTGTACGACGGCGCCGGAGCGCTGGCGGGCCGCCTGGTAATGGGTGCCCGCGGCATGGCCATCGCCGGCGGCACGTCGGAGGTCACCCGCAACCAGATCGCCGAGCGGATCCTCGGGATGCCGCGCGACCCGCTGATCAACTAAGCCGGTCGGGGCACTGCGGCCGCGAGCGACTGACCCAGCCAGGTCGGCACGGCCCGGCGGGCGTCGGCGGATCCGTGGATGGTCAGATTGCCGTCCCGCAGGGCGGCCGCCCAGGATTCGTCGCCTCGCCAGATCTGGGTCAGGGTGCGCAGGGTCGTCTCGACGGTGGCCGTCACGTCGTAGCCGGGGTCGAAATCGCAGACGTCGGGTTCGCCCTCCGACACCATCAGCCACCAATGCGCGGCCTTGGGATCAACGCCAGAAAGGTTGAATTCCAATACCGTGCGTGTCCGCGGCCAGGTGTCGACGGAAATGGTTCGGCGGATATCCCACATCAGCAGGTGCGGGTCAAGGTCCGCGTCACCGAGTTCACCAATCCAGCGAATTCCCCAGGCGCCCAACGCGCCGACGACTCCGGCGAGCTCCTGGCCGCAGGGTGTCAGCGCGTACGAGACGCGGCCGTCCGCCTCGTGGCGTTCGACGACGCCGGCGCGGGTCAGCGATTTGAGTCGCTTGGACAGCAGCGCCGGTGACATTTTCGGCAATCCACGCCGTAGGTCGTTGAAGTGCACGCTGCCGCGGAGCAGCTCGCTGACCACGAGCAAGGTCCAGCGTTCGTCGAGAAGCTCCATCGCCTTGGCAATCGGGCAGAACTGGCCATACGTCGACATGGTCCTAGTAGAACTCGCGACAACAGAATTGACTAGTACAGATCGTGAACCTCGCCGGGTTCAGATCTGGCACTGGAGACGGTTCGACGCGAGGCGTGACGATGGCGTCATGACGACGATCGACACCGCCGAGAGCGGGCTGGAAAGCAAGCACCGGGCGCTGTGGGCGCTGGGCGACTACGCAACCGTGGCAGCCGAGTTGGTGGCGCCGCTGGGCCCGGTCCTGGTGCGGGAAAGCGGGATAGGCACGAGGCAGCGGGTGCTCGATGTCGCTGCCGGTTCGGGCAACGTGGCGATCGCCGCGGCGCTCACGGGGGCGAAAGTTGTTGCCAGCGACCTGGTTCCGGAACTGCTGGAGCGCGGCGCGGCGCTCGCCCGGAGTCGCGGGCTCGACCTGCAGTGGCGCGAAGCCAATGCCGAGGCGCTGCCGTTCGACGACGCGTCGTTCGATGCCGTGCTGTCCGCCATCGGTGTGATGTTCGCCCCGCACCATCAGCAGGCGGCCGACGAGATGCTGCGGGTCTGCCGACCCGGCGGGACGATCGGCGTGCTGAGCTGGACGCCCGACGGCTTCATCGGCCAGATGTTCGCAACCATGAAGCCGTATGTGCCGGCGCCGCCGCCCGGCGTGCAGCCACCGCCCCTGTGGGGCGACGCCGAGCACGTCCGGGGCTTGCTGGGCGAACGCGTCGCCGGCGTTGTGACGCAACGCCGCACGCTGAGGGTCGACCACTTCACCGACGGTGCAGCGTTTCGCGACTACTTCAAGACGTTCTACGGCCCGACGATCTCGGCCTACCGGGGCATCGCCGGCGACGGCGACGGCGTGGCGGCGTTGGACGCCGAGCTTGCCGAACTCGGCGACCGATACTTGGCCGGGTCTTCGGTGATGGAGTGGGAGTATCTGATCGTCACAGCGCGCAGGCGCTGATCACACCGCGGGAACGAAACGCGGTGCGCCGCCTGGTCCGGACTCCGGTAGGGCCTGGACGCGCATCCCGCACGCCACCGAATCCGGTTCGCACCCAACGATGTTCGCGGCCACTCGTAACCCGTCTTGCTCGGCGAGCTCGACCAGGGCGATTACATACGGCGTCTCGATCTCGGGATTGAACGCGTGGTAGTTGACCGTGTAGGTGAATATCGACCCTCGGCCCGACACCGGCTTGGCTTCCAGCGAACCGCCGCAGTCGCGGCAGGTGCCGGCCGCGGGGTGGACCCATCGGGCGCAGGTGTCGCAGTGCTCGATCAGCAGCTCGGTTGACACGGGCAATACAGTACACTCAATTCGCTTCGGTTGACCTGACGGACGGCGTAGATGAGCTACTTCGAAAAAGACGCGATCATTTCCGGCATCGGTATTTCTCGAATCGGCCGTCGGACCGGCATTCCCGGACTGGATCTGACGCTGGAGTCGGTCCGGGCCGCTATCGACGACGCCGGCTTGAGCGCCGGTGACATCGACGGGATCGCGACCCTGGGCGACACTCCCGCCGCCGAGGTGAACGCCGCGCTGGGCATCGAGGCCCCGGACTGTGGTACGGGTTTCAGCACCGGCGGTCTGCTCAACCCGGTGATCTCGGCGTGCCGCGCGGTGTCCGAAGGCCATGCGCGACATGTCGTCATCTACCGCACCATCCAGATGTTGGGCGGCACCGTTTTGGCCAAGCAGGACGAGAACGCGCCCGCCCCGCCGCTGGCGAAGATGTTCGAAACCCCGGAGGGTGAGACGCCGCCGGCGGTCGGTCCAATGGACGATGTCAACGATCTGGTTGCCGCCCAAGCATATTCGGCGGCGAACTGGCTGGCATTGGTGTGTCGCCGGCACATGGAACTCTACGGCACCACCAAGGAGCAATTGGGCTGGCTCGCGATCAACAGCCGTCGTAACGCGGCGCTCAATCCTCGTGCGGTGTACCGGGATCCGCTGACCATGGACGACTACCTGAGCGCACGTCCGGTGTCGTCGCCGTTGGGTCTGCTGGACTGCGACGTCCCAATCGACGGATCGATCGCCCTGGTGGTTTCGGCAGCCAGCTACGCCGACGACTGCCCACATCGGGCCGTCCATGTCGAGGCGATCGGCGGCAGCAACGGCGCGGGCGGCTGGTTCCATCGCCCGGACTACCCCAAGATGGCGTCGGTCGACGCGGCGGCACAACTGTGGGCGCGGACCGATCTGACACCCGCCGATCTGCACCTTGCAGAGCTCTACGACGGGTTCACCTTCCTGGCCTTCGCCTGGCTCGAGGCGCTGGGCATTTGCGGTGACGGCGAGGCGGGACCGTTCGTCGAGGGGGCCGAGCGGATCGCCCTGAACGGTGCCCTGCCGTTGAACACCTATGGCGGGCAGCTTTCGGCGGGCCGCATGCACGGCTACTGGTTGCTGCATGAGACGTGCCTGCAGCTGCGTGGCGAGGCTGGGGAGCGGCAGGTGCCTCGACGTCCCGAGGTGGCCGTCGCCGCGGTCGGCGGCGGGCCCATCGCGGGTTGCATGCTGCTGACATGCTGATCCAATTGTGCGGGCCGGCCATTGAGCGGTGAGGCTCTGGCGTCCGCTCCCAGCGCCGAAGCCCGGTCGAATAAGCGAGCTTCCCAGATCGCACGCCGTATCGAGGCCGACATCATTCGGCGAGGCTGGCCGATCGGGGAGTCGCTCGGTTCGGAGCAGGCACTGCAGGAGCGCTACCACGTCAGCAGATCGGTTCTGCGGGAAGCGGTTCGGCTGATCGAGCACCATCGTGTGGCGCGCATGCGGCGCGGCCCGAACGGCGGCCTGCTGATCTGCGAACCGGACGCCGCTCCGGCCACCCACGCGATCATCATCTACCTGGAGTATCTAAACATCACGATCGGCGATCTGCTCGATGCGCGGTTACTACTGGAACCGCTTGCTGCGGCCCGGGCCGCGCAGCAGATCGACGAAGCGGGCATCGACCGACTGCGTGCGGTGCTGCGCGCCGAAGAGGACCGACAGTCGACGAACGACGAGTTCCACACCGCGTTGGCCGAGCAGACCAAAAACCCTGTGCTGCAATTGTTTATCGACATCCTCACGCGGCTGACCATCCGGTACGCCGAGGACTCGCGATTGAATTCCGCCACCGAGGCGTTCGAGGTGATCGAGCATCGTTACCGTGAACACTCGGCCATCGCCGCGGCTGTCATCGCTGGTGATACGACCCGCGCGATGACGCTGAGCGAGCAGCACGCGCAATCAGTCGGCGCGTGGCTGCGCCACCATCGCCAGCCCGGCCCGCGTCGTCAACGTCGCACCAAGGAAGAAGCGCCACAAGGCAAGCTGGCCGAAGTACTGGCCGCCGCCATCCGCGACGACATCGCGCACAGCGGCTGGCCCGTAGGCGAGGTCTTCGGCAGCGAGATCGCGTTGCTGGAGCGCTACCAGGTCAGCCGGGCGGTGCTTCGAGAAGCGGTGCGGCTGCTGGAGTATCACGCTGTCGCCACCACTCGGCGCGGACCGGGCGGCGGTCTGGTGGTCACAGAACCCCAAGCGCAAGCCAGCATTGACACCATCGCGCTGTATTTGCAGTACCGCCGTCCTCGCCGCGAAGACCTGACCTTGATTCGTGACGCCATCGAGATCGACAACGTCGCCAAGGTCGTCGCGCGCCACCGCGAGCCGGAGGTGCGCGCGTTCCTCGACAGTCAGCGTCGGATGATCGAGCAGGTCGGCGACGACCCGGGAAGGGCAGGCGTCGAGGAGTTCCGGTTCCACGCCGGGCTGGCCACGCTGGCAGGCAATCCCGTGTTGGAGCTTTTCCTGCGGATCCTAGTCGAGGTCTTTCGACGCTACTGGGCCAGCACCGACCAGCCAGTCCCCAGCCAGGCGGATCTCATCGACGTCCGCCACGCTCACCTGCGGATCGTCGACGCGATCGGTCGGGGCGATGACAGCTTGGCCCGCCACCGCATCCGGCGCCACCTCGACGCCGCCGCGACGTGGTGGCTGTAAAAGAAGTTGCATCGGCCGCTCGGCAGCGGCTAATCTCGGCGACGTGCCACATCTTCTCGTAGTAGCCAGCACCCGCAGCGGGGTCTGATCTAGACCGACCCCCCGCTGTGGGTCGAAAGCTACTACCCGTCGGTCACTCCCTCAGACCAGAGAAGACCGGCAGATGACCATCACATTCGCTCCAGAATCCTCGACGATGCTGTTCGACGGCGTCCCGCTGCCGCGTGGGCTGCGTGAAGACGCCGACTCCATGTCGTGGAGCACTTTCACCGCCGTCTACGCGCCGAGCACCGGACCGCTGCGGCTGGGCCACTGGAGCTGCATCGAGGACGGCCGTTCCGCCACCCGGCTGGGGCCCCGAACGTTCCAGGCCGCGCTGGTCTTCGGTGATCGAATCGAGACCGCTACCGCCACCGCGAACGGGCCGGTCGCCGCACTGACCGCGATGCTGCACGAGCAAGGCGTCGCCCTGGAGATGCTGCGGTTTCACCAGTTGCGCTCCGACGACACCACAGCGACGTTCATTCAAGGCACCGACGGCACCAGGGCCGAATGGGCGATGGGCTATTCGGACGACCCGACGGAGTCCGCTTTGTCGGCGGTGATCGCCTGCGCGAACCGGCTGTACGCCGCCGGCGACTAGAGGCGCCGCAGCACGATCGGCATGCCGTCCATCGGAAGCGGGATGGTGCGGTAATCCCATTTGGCCCGGTATCCCGGCCGGGGCAGTTCCAGCCGGTAATGGCGGAGCAACCGATGCATGATGGTCTTGACTTCAAGTTGACCGAACGTCATCCCGATGCACTTGTGCGCACCGCCACCGAACGGTGTCCATGCACCGCGGTGGCGCTTGTGTTCGTTGCGAGGCTCGGTAAAGCGTTCCGGGTCGAACTTCAGTGGGTCGGTCCAAATCTCTGGCAGGAGATGATTCACACCGGGAAATGCGGTGATGTTGGTGTTCTTCGGCAAGTAGTGGCCCAGCAGTTCGGTGTCGCGCACCGTCCGCCGCATCGCCCACTGAACGGGCGTCACCAGCCGTATGGACTCGTTCATGACCAGGTCGAGCGACTCCAGCTTCTCCAGCGACTCGATGTCTAGCGGTCCGTCGCCTAGCCGATCGGATTCGTCGCGGCAGCGTTCCTGCCACTCCGGATTGGCGGCCAGCTGGTAGGCCATGTTCGTCGCGGTGGTGGTGGAGGTGTCGTGGGCGGCCATCATCAAGAAAATCATGTGGTTGACGATGTCCTGATCGGAGAAGCGGTTGCCGTCCTCATCCGCCGTTTGGCACAACACACTCAGCAGATCGTTGCCCTCTTTGCGGCGCTGCTCGTGGACCCGCTCTTCGAAGTAGTTCTCCAGCAGTTGACGGGCCTTGAGGCCGCGCCACCACGTGAAGGGCGGCACGCCGGTGCGGATTACGGCGTTGCCGGCTCGAACGGTCATGGTGAAGGCACTGTTCACCTTGGTAACCAGTTCGCGATCGGTGCCTGGCTCATGTCCCATGAACACCATCGAGGCGATGTCCAGGGTGAGTTCTTTCATCGCGGGGTAAAGCAGGAATCGCGCGTCGTCGGCCACCCAGTCGTCGGCGATTACTTGCGAGACGACCTGGTCCATCTGCTCGAGGTAGCCGACTAGCCGAGATCTGTGAAACGCCTCCTGCATGATGCGCCTGTGGAAGAGGTGCTCTTCGAAATCCAGCAGCATCAAGCCGCGGTTGAAGAAGGCACCGATCACCGGTGTCCAACCCTGTTGGGAGAAGTCCTTATTGCGGTTGGAGTAAATCTCTTGCGCGGCGTCCGGGCCGAGTGCGGCTACGAACGGCAACATGGGCGAGTCCCAAAAAACGAAGGGACCTTTGGTCTCGTAGAGGAACATCATGTATTCGGGTCCACCTCGGAGCATCTCGATCATGTGCCCGAGGATCGGCAGCCCTCTATCGCCCGCAATCGGCTTGAGCCCACTCCCTGCTGGTGGATGAGCAAGGAAAGTCTCTGGAAACCGGGTGTTTCGCAGCCTGGCTTCGGCCAGGCCCATGCCTGGAAAGTTGTTGAATGACGGCGTGAATCGTCGCCGCGCCTGGTCAAGCAGGTACTTCGGGGTGTTGATGGTGGCCTGGGACATCGATGTCTTTCCTCCTCGATGCCTGCGATCAAGGGTGGTCGGGCACTCACGGGCGTTGTGGCAGGCGTCACTTATCGATATCTTCGAGTGAAACTTGACGGCTGTCAAGTTTCCATTTGGGTGTGGCGTGGTGCAAGGTTTGGTGGTGCAAATCGACCAGGAGGCCGACCGGGTGCCCCGGCGGGTTCCGGCTGCGCCGGTTCCGCGACGCCGCGGTGACCGGCAGCGGCACGCCATCGTCCAGGCGGTGCGCGAGTTGCTCGAGGAGAAGCCGTTTGCGCAGCTGTCGGTCAGCACGATCAGCGACCGAGCCGGCGTGGCGCGCTCCGGGTTCTACTTCTACTTCGATTCGAAGTACGCCGTGCTGGCGCAGATCCTGGCTGACGCCACCCGGGAACTCGAGGAATTGACCGAATACTTCGCTCCGCGCGGGGCTGACGAAACACCGGCGGCGTTCGCGAAGCGAATGGTCGGCAGCGCCGCGGCGGTCTACGCCCACAACGACCCGGTGATGTCGGCATGCAATGCCGCGCGAAATACCGACGCCGAAATCCGAGACCTGCTCGACCAACAGGTCGAGGGTGTCGTCCGGCAGATCATCGGCATCGTCGAAGACGAACTGAAGGCCGGCACGGCGCACCCGATCAGTGATGACATCGAAACGTTGGTGCGCACCTTGTCGGTCACCACCGCGCAGATGCTCTCCGGTGACACCGCTTATCTCGGTGACCACGGTGACGTGCAGCGCGGGGTGCGGGTGCTGGAGGCGCTGTGGCTCAACGCGTTGTGGGGCGGCTCGCCGCAGACTTAGCCGCGCCGCGGACCGGTATCGTCACTGCTCATGTCGAAGAAGACGTTCGCGGGCAAGCGGTGTCTGATCACCGGTGCGGCCAGCGGTATCGGCCGCGCGACCGCGCTTCGGCTGGCCAGTCAGGGTGCCGAGTTGTACCTCACCGACCGCAACGCCGACGGACTGACCGAGACGGTGGACGAGGTTCGCGCCCGTGGCGCTCGGGTTCCTGTGTACCGGGCGCTGGACATCTCGAACTATGACGAGGTCGCGTCGTTCGCCGCTGCGATCCACGCTGATCACCCGAGCATGGACGTGGTGATGAACATCGCCGGCGTCTCGGCCTGGGGGACCGTCGACCGGCTCTCGCATGAGCAGTGGGACAGGATGATCTCGATCAACCTGATGGGCCCGATTCACGTCATCGAGAACTTCGTGCCACCGATGGTCGCCGCGCGCAACGGTGGCCATTTGGTCAACGTCTCCTCGGCGGCGGGCTTGATCGGCCTGCCGTGGCATGCCGCCTACAGCGCGAGCAAGTTCGGTCTGCGCGGCCTTTCCGAAGTGCTTCGGTTCGACTTGGCCCGCTACCGCATCGGGGTGTCGGTGGTAGTGCCCGGCGCCGTGCGGACCCCGCTGGTCAACACCGTCGAGATCGCCGGCGTCGACCGCGAGGACCCGCAGGTTAGCCGTTGGGTGGACCGCTTCAGCGGCCACGCGGTCTCGCCGGAGAAGGCCGCCGAGAAGATCCTGGCGGGTGTCGCCCGCAACCGGTTCCTGATCTACACCTCGGCCGACATCCGCGCGCTGTATGCGTTCAAGCGTCTGGCGTGGTGGCCCTACAGCGTCGCGATGCGGCAGGTGAACCTGGTGTTCAGCAAGACTCTCAAGCCCGCTCCGGCATCTGTAGTTCGAGCCGAACACCGAGCAGTCGAATAGGCCTGTCCAGTTCGAAGAGATCCAACACGCGCAGCGCGGCCGCGACGATGGTGCCGGCGTCGACGGTGGGCTGGTCGAGCTTGCGGATCTTGGTCCGGGTGTAGAACGTGTTGGTGCGCACGGTGACCGCCACCCGGGTCACGATGCGCTCCTCGGCCACGACATCGCGCAGCGTGCGCGACGCCAGAGTGGTGATCGCCGAATCCATTTCGTGTCGATCGGTGAGGTCGTGCGGGAACGTGACGACGTGGCTGCGCGAGCGTGGCACCCACGGCTCGGAGCTCACTGTCTCGTCGCCGCCGCCGTTGGCTAATAGCAGCAACCACAGCCCGGTTCGGGGTCCAAACGTAGCGGTGAGCAGTTCGGCGTCGGCATGCGCCAACTGCCACACCGTCGTGATGTCAAGGGCAGCAAGCTTTTTCGTGGTTTTCGGGCCAACGCCCCACAATGCGTCGACGGGCCGCTCTCCCATGACCGGCATCCAATTCGACTCAGTCAACGTATATACGCCGGCCGGCTTGGCGAATCCGGTCGCGATCTTGGCGCGTTGCTTGTTGTCGCTGATGCCCACCGAGCACGACAGGCCGGTGGACTCCGCGACGACGGTGCGGATCTGCTCAGCCAACTCGGCCGGGTTATCTACGTCGGCGCCGAGATAAGCCTCGTCCCAGCCCCACACCTCGACCGGGTGACCCAAGTCGCGCAGCAGCGCCATCACCCGCTCGGACGCCGCGTCATACGCCTCGGGGTCCGACGGCAGAAACGTCGCATCCGGGCAGCGCCGGGCCGCGGAGCGTAGCGGCATGCCCGCGTGCACACCGAATTCGCGGGCCTCATAGGACGCGCAGGTCACCACCTTGCGGGGTTCGGTGGGGTCGCCGTTGCCCCCGACGATGACCGGCAACCCGACCAGTTCGGGATGGCGCCCCAGCTCTACCGACGCGAGGAACTGGTCGAGGTCGACGTGCAGGATCCAGCGCGGCTTCATCGTCCACAAAGCTTGTGGGCCAGGCTTTCCCACGCGTCGCTGAGTGTCGTCAGGGTGTGGCCACCCTCGGTGAGTTGGTGCTCGACGTAGTCCACGTCCAGCAGGGCCAGCAGCGCGTCGGTCTGCGCATCGAGGTCGCCGCTGGACTGCGCTGCTCGGAGCAGTACCCGCACGTGGGTGCGCGACACGGCCGCGGGCGCGTTGTGCCGATTCTGTGGGTCGCGGTTGGCCGCCGACAGCAAGCCGTGGTGGGCGTGGGCGAAGCGGATCCGCTCACGCCCGAATGCCACGAGTCGATCGATCGGCGGTGCGCCGGGACCCAGCGGAGGAGGGCCGAACATGAATGCATGCTGAAGGGCCTTTTCGTCCTCGTCGAGCAGCACCATCATCAGCCCCGCCCGGCTCCCGAAGCGGCGAAAGACGGTACCCTTGCCGACTCCCGCGGCTGCGGCGATGTCGTCCATGGTGACCGCGTCGGCCCCGCGTTGGTCAATCAGCCGGCGTGCCGCGTCGAGCAGGAGGGCACGGTTGCGGGCAGCGTCACCGCGCTCGTGCGGCGCGGAAACCGGCAGGTCCCGAACCGGGTCGACGGCGTTCACAGAATTACTGTAGCGTCACCGGAACAAAGCGGACTGCAGTCCGGTTTAATCGGTGCAAGGATGTACACCAACGAGCGAAGGGGAACGTGATATGCCGGACACTACAGTGTTGGCGCTGGTAGGAAGCTTGCGCGCCGCGTCGATCAACCGTCAGATCGCCGATCTGGCCACCGAAGTGGCCCCGGACGGCATCACCGTCGTCGTCTTCGAGGGCCTAGGCGATCTGCCGTTCTACAACGACGAAATCGACGACGTGATGAACCCCGAAGCGCCGGCCCTCGCTCCGGTCGCCGCCCTGCGTGCCGCGGCAGCCGACGCCGACGCTGCCCTGGTGGTGACGCCCGAATACAACGGCAGCTACCCGGCCGTCATCAAGAACGCCATCGACTGGCTGTCGCGCCCGTTCGGTGACGGCGCGCTCAAAGGCAAACCGCTGGCCGTGATCGGAGGGTCTTTCGGCCAGTACGGCGGGGTGTGGGCGCACGACGACACCCGCAAGTCGTTCGGGATCGCCGGCGCCCGGGTGATCGACACGATCAAGCTGTCGATTCCGTTCACCACGCTGAACGGTCAGCACCCGCGCGAGCACGACGAGGTGGCGGCAAACGTTCGCGACGCGCTGGGCAAGCTGGCTGCCGAAGTCAGCTAATTCTCAGCCGAGCGCCCCAGCGACCTCGATGGCGCTGGGGCGCTTTGCTGCGTGCCGACGGCGGGTCGACATGTCGGTGCCGGGTGGTACTTCTATCCGTATACCGTCGCGAGGCCGTTTTGTGACCTGCGACACGCCGAAGACTCGCCGACGCCAGGGCTTACGACCAGGGAATTTCATGATTGTTTTTCAGAACATCTTGTATACGCACCGATTGTCGACCACTAGGTGTAGTGTTTCCGACACCGACAGGCCCCAGAAGTACCAGGTCAGTCGGGAAGCGCCAGCCGACCGGTACAACCGGCCGACGCGGACCGGCGAGACGGGAATTCCATGGCCCGCCGGTTCGCTGAACTAGCAGTACCTGAGTTTTGCCAGTCCATGCTGTGTCTCACCATCGAAGAGGGGTCGTACCGCCGATGAGCGTCACCGTTTACACCAAGCCGGCCTGCGTGCAGTGCAACGCCACCTACAAGGCGCTGGACAAGCAGGGCATCGCCTACGAGAAGGTCGACATCACGTTGGACTCCGAGGCGCGCGACTACGTGATGGCTCTCGGCTACCTGCAGGCCCCCGTCGTGGTGGCCGGCAACGACCACTGGTCGGGCTTCCGTCCAGACCGGATCAAGGGGCTCACCGGAGCCGTTCTGAGCGCCTAAACGGCAAACGGCGCAGTAGGACTTAGGGAGGTAGTTGCCGTGCCGTCCGCCAGCCTGGTGTATTTCTCCAGCGTCTCGGAGAACACACACCGATTCGTGCAGAAGCTGGGTATCCCGGCGACGCGGATACCGCTGCACGAACGCATCGAGGTGGACCAGCCGTACGTGCTGGTGCTGCCGACATACGGCGGCGGCAGGGCGACTCCGAACATCAACGACGGTGGCTACGTCCCCAAACAGGTCATCGCCTTTCTGAACAACGAGCACAACCGGTCGCTGATCCGCGGTGTGATCGCGGCGGGCAACAACAATTTCGGTGCCGAATTCGCCTATGCGGGTGACGTGGTCTCCCGCAAGTGTGGCGTCCCCTACCTCTATCGCTTCGAACTCATGGGTACCCCGGACGACGTGGACGCCGTCCGCGCCGGCCTCGCTGACTTCTGGAAGGAACAGACGTGCCAACAACCGTCGCTGCAGAGCCTGTAACCACGAGCGCTCACGGGTTGCCCGACGAAACGGACTACCACGCGCTCAACGCGATGCTGAACCTGTACGACGCCGACGGCAAGATTCAGTTCGACAAGGACCGTGAGGCGGCGCATCAGTACTTTCTGCAGCACGTCAACCAGAACACGGTGTTCTTCCACAATCAGGACGAGAAGCTCGACTACCTGATCAAGGAGAACTATTACGAGCGCGAGGTGCTCGACCAGTACAGCCGCAACTTCGTTAAGACGCTGCTGGATCGCGCCTACGCCAAGAAGTTCCGGTTCCCGACCTTCCTCGGCGCGTTCAAGTACTACACCTCGTACACCCTGAAGACGTTCGACGGCAAGCGCTATTTGGAGCGGTTCGAAGACCGAGTGGTGATGGTGGCGCTGACGCTGGCGTCCGGCGACACCGCGCTAGCCGAGAAGCTGGTCGACGAGATCATCGACGGCCGGTTCCAGCCCGCGACCCCGACCTTCCTCAACTCGGGCAAGAAGCAGCGCGGCGAGCCGGTGAGCTGCTTCCTGCTGCGCATCGAGGACAACATGGAGTCGATCGGGCGCTCGATCAACTCGGCGCTGCAGCTGTCCAAGCGCGGCGGGGGAGTTGCGTTGCTGCTGAGCAACATTCGCGAGCACGGCGCACCGATCAAGAACATCGAGAACCAGTCGTCTGGTGTCATCCCGATCATGAAGCTGCTGGAGGACTCGTTCTCTTACGCCAACCAGTTGGGGGCCCGGCAGGGCGCCGGCGCGGTGTACCTGCATGCGCATCACCCCGATATCTACCGCTTCCTGGACACCAAGCGGGAAAACGCCGACGAGAAAATCCGGATCAAGACGCTGAGCCTGGGCGTGGTGATCCCGGACATCACGTTCGAGTTGGCCAAGAACAACGAAGACATGTATCTGTTCTCGCCCTACGACGTCGAGCGCGTCTACGGGCTCCCGTTCGCCGATATCTCGGTCACCGAGAAGTACTACGAGATGGTCGACGACGCGCGGATCCGCAAGACCAAGATCAAGGCGCGCGAGTTCTTCCAGACGCTGGCCGAATTGCAGTTCGAGTCGGGCTACCCGTACATCATGTTCGAGGACACGGTCAACCGGGCCAATCCCATCGAAGGCAAGATCACCCACTCGAACCTGTGCTCGGAGATCCTGCAGGTGTCCACCCCGTCGTTGTTCAACGATGACTTGTCGTACGCCAAAGTGGGCAAAGACATTTCGTGCAACCTGGGCTCGCTGAACATCGCCAAGACGATGGACTCGCCGGACTTCGCGCAGACCATCGAGGTGGCGATTCGCGCGCTGACCGCGGTGAGCGACCAGACCCACATCTGGTCGGTGCCGTCGATCGAGCAGGGCAACAACGACTCACACGCCATCGGGCTGGGGCAGATGAACCTGCACGGCTACCTGGCCCGCGAGCGCATTTTCTACGGGTCCGAAGAGGGCATCGACTTCACCAACATTTACTTCTACACCGTGCTCTACCACGCGCTGCGTGCCTCGAATCGCATTGCGATCGAACGCGGTTCGCACTTCAAGGGTTTCGAGAACTCGAAGTACGCGTCCGGTGAGTTCTTCGACAAGTACACCCAGCAGGTCTGGGAACCCAAGACCGACAAGGTGGCTCAGCTGTTCGCCGACGCCGGCATCCGGATCCCGAACCAGGACGACTGGCAGCGGCTCAAGGAATCTGTGCAGCAGCACGGTATCTACAACCAGAACCTGCAGGCGGTCCCGCCGACCGGGTCGATTTCCTACATCAACCACTCGACGTCGTCGATACACCCGGTCGCGTCCAAGATCGAGATCCGCAAGGAAGGCAAGATCGGCCGTGCCTACTACCCGGCGCCGTATCTGACGAACGACAACCTGGAGTACTACCAGGATGCCTACGAAATCGGCTACGAGAAGATCATCGACACCTACGCCGCGGCCACTCAGCATGTGGATCAAGGGCTTTCGCTAACGCTGTTCTTCAAAGACACCGCTACCACGCGTGACGTCAACAAAGCGCAGATCTACGCCTGGCGTAAAGGCATCAAGACCCTCTACTAC
This sequence comes from Mycobacterium paraterrae, assembly GCF_022430545.2. Lineage (NCBI taxonomy): Bacteria > Bacillati > Actinomycetota > Actinomycetes > Mycobacteriales > Mycobacteriaceae > Mycobacterium > Mycobacterium paraterrae. Next base: position 3,660,293 of record NZ_CP092488.2, read on the forward strand.
ATCCGGTTGCGGCAGATGGCGCTGGAGGGCACTGAGGTCGAGGGCTGCGTCTCCTGCATGCTGTGACCCTCGAGGTCCTTCCGCCGAGTGGACACTTGATGCACGCGAACGGGCGGCGTTTTGGCGGCCATAACTGGCCACTCGACGGCGCGAGGAATGCCAGGTCAGCGCCCGCACCGGGGTATGGTGCTTGACGTGGTCAGAATTCCGCGGCCTCCCATCCCGCACCCCGGGCCCAAGCCCGCGGTGAAGGTCGACGCGCGCAGCGAGCGGTGGAAAGAGCACCGCAAGAAGGTGCGCGCGGAGATCGTGGAGGCGGCGTTTCGCGCCATCGACCGCCTGGGTCCTGACCTGAGCGTGCGAGAGATTGCCGAAGAGGCGGGCACCGCCAAGCCCAAGATCTACCGGCATTTCACCGACAAGTCCGACCTGTTCCAAGCGATCGGCGAACGGCTGCGCGACATGCTGTGGGCGGCGGTCTTCCCGTCGATTGACTTCGCCAACAACTCCGTACGCGAGATCATCCGCCGGACCGCGGAAGAATACGTGAACCTTGTCGACGAGCATCCCAACGTGCTGCGGTTCTTCATCCAGGGCCGTTTCCCCGAGCAGTCGGAATCGGCGACCCGGACGTTGAGCGAGGGCCGTGAGATCACGCTGGCGATGGCGGAGATGTTCAACAACGAGCTGCGGGAGATGGAACTCGATCCCGGCGCCTTCGAGCTCGCGGCGTTCGCGACCTACGGCTGCGCGGCGGCGGCCACCGAATGGTGGCTGGGCTCCGACGTGGACAGTCCACGTCGGATGCCTCACGACCAATTCGTCGAGCATCTGACCACGATCACGATGGGCGTCATCAGTGGCACCGCCGAGATGCTCGGCATCAAGCTGGACCCTGACCAGCCGATTCACGATGCGATGCCGCGTAACTCCGCTGCCAGCTAGCCGAGGGCGGCCGCGGTGCAGAAGCTGTGGTCGTGGTTTCGCGCAGACCGCAGCCCTGGCTTCTGTTTGGCGGCTATTTGATCGCGGGCGGCGTTGCTACCCTCGATTTCCATGAGTACAGCCGAGTCGACCATCCAGCCTGAGGCAGCGGCCCAGCCGGTTCGCACCCGCGCGTTGATCATCGGGACAGGATTCGCCGGCCTGGGCATGGCCATCGCACTCCAGCGGCAAGGCGTGGACTTCGTCATCGTCGAGAAGGCCGACGACATCGGCGGCACCTGGCGCGACAACAGCTACCCGGGCTGCGCATGCGACGTGCCGTCGCACCTGTACTCGTTCTCCTTCGAGCCGAAAGCCACCTGGAGCAAGCTGTTCTCGCCGCAGCCAGAAATCCTGGATTACCTCAAGGGCGTCACGGAGAAATACGGGTTGCGGCGCTACATCCGCTTCGGGCAGAAGGTGAGCCGCGCGCACTGGGACGACAGCGAATACCGGTGGCACGTCTACACCGAATCCGGGGACGAGTACGTCGCGCAGTTCCTGATCTCGGGCGCTGGCGCACTGCACATCCCGCGCTTGCCCGACATCGACGGCATGAACGAATTTCGCGGTCCCGCATTCCATTCCGCGGAGTGGGACCACGGCGTGGACTTGGCCGGAAAGCGTGTCGCAGTGATCGGCACCGGTGCGAGCGCAATCCAAATCGTGCCGGAGTTGGTGCGACGTGACGCCGGCGTCGCCGAGGTCCAGCTCTACCAGCGCACGCCGCCATGGGTGGTGCCACGGCCGAACAGCTTGCTGCCTGATGCGGTCCGCACGGCGTTCGCGACGGTGCCCGGCCTGCGTTTTCTGGTGCGCTCCGGAATCTACTGGGGCCTCGAAGGCCTCGGGTTCGCCATGACGCAGCGGCCGAGCCTGCTGCGCGCCGTCGAGCTGGTCGGCCGCTGGAACATCCGCCGCAACGTCAAGGACAAGGATCTGCGCCGTCGGCTCACCCCGAGCTATCGTGCCGGCTGCAAGCGAATCCTCTACTCAGGCAGCTATTACCAGGCCGTCGCCAACCCGAAGGCGACATTGATCACCGAGCGAATTGACCGGATCACCGCGAACGGCATTGTGACCGGCGACGGTGTCGAGCATCCCGCCGACGTGATCGTGTACGCCACCGGTTTCCACACCACCGACTCCTACACCTACGTCGACGTGAAGGGCCCGCGGGGCGAGGACCTGGTGGACCGCTGGAACCGTGAAGGAGTCGTCGCGCATCGCGGCATTGCCGTGGCCGACATGCCGAACCTGTTCTTCCTGCTCGGGCCGAACACCGGGTTGGGCCACACCTCGGTGGTCTTCATGATCGAGTCGCAGATCCACTACGTCGCCCAGGCGATCGCGGCGGTCGACAAGACCGGCGCACAAGCGTTGGCGCCCAGTCGTTCTGCGCAGGATCGGTCCAACGCCGAACTGCAGGACAAGCTGGCCGGATCGGTCTGGAACACCGGTGGTTGCAGCAGTTGGTATCTGGACGAGCACGGCGTCAACCGAACCCTGTGGAGCGGTATGACGTGGCAGTACTGGCGCGACACCCGCTCGCTGAAGATGGCCGAGTACAAATTCTTCGGAGTGGGCAGCGGCGCGCGGGCGAAGGTCAGTGCCTAGCTCGCTTTGCGACTGAATTGCCGGAGATTGAGCCGCATGATGCGGTCCATCGTCCGGTCGGAGACGAGTCGGCTGACCCGCGCCAGCATCGCGGCGTCGCGTCCGATGGTGTAGCGAGTCCGGGGGCGCGACGCGGTTGCGGCGTGGGCGATCACCTTCGCGGCGGATTCCGCGGGCACGCCAGTCGCATCGAACGAACGGGCTTGTGCCGTTACGGCGTTCACCAATGTGTGATAGCGGGCGCGCTGTTCGGTGCTCATGGCTGCTGTCAGCTTTTCGGAGGTGGCGATTCCGCGTTCGGCGATCTGCGTCTTGACCGCGCCCGGCTCGATGACCACGACGTTGACTCCGGTGCCGCCCGTTTCGCGACGCAACGCGTCGCTGACGGCCTCCATTGCGAACTTGGATCCGGCGTAGGCGCCATAGGTCGGCAATGCCACCTTGCCGCCGATGGAACTGATGTTGACCACCGTGCCGGAACTCTTCAGCAGATACGGGAACAGCGCCTGCGTCACGGCGATGTGGCCAAACAGGTTGACGTCGAATTGTCGGCGCCACTGGGCAATTGGCAGTATCTCCAGGGGTGCGTTGATGGCGACGCCGGCGTTGTTCACCAGGGCGCGAAGCGGCCGAGAGTCGCGGGCGACGCGGTCGGCGAGCGCCGCGACGTCGGTGTCCGTGGTGATGTCCAGGATGCAGGGCTCGATGCCGTCGACGGTACGCAGCAACTGCGCGTCGACCTCGCGGCGCACACCTGCCAGTACGTGAAAGCCCCTGCCGGCCAACTCTTTAGCGGTTGCGGCGCCGATGCCGGTGGACGCCCCGGTCACGACGATCAGTTCGGTGCGGTCCATCACTGCCTCCAGCGCAATTTCAGTTGACGTTGTCCACTCAAGCTAGGTAATTGAGTTGACATTGTCAACTGGGGTGCGGGCATATGCTCTGCGGATGGCGACACGATCGGAGAGTGCGGCGGCAACCCGCCAGTCGCTGATCGACGCCGCCGCGGCCCTGCTCGACCTCGGTGGCCCGGAAGCCGTGACGCTCCGCGAGGTCGGAGCGCGAAGCGGGGTGTCTCGCTCGGCGGCGTATCGGCATTTCGCCGATAAGGAGTCATTGCTGACCCAAGTGGCCGCCAACGGGCTGCAGGAATTGGGTGATGCATTGGAAGTGCTTGTCGCCAACGAGGATTCGGCCGAAGTGTGCCTGCGGTCGGGTCTGCTCGCCCTGATCGACATCGGTCGTGACCGGCCGCACCTGTATCGGTTGATGTTCAGCACGCCGACAGGGGATATCGCGGGGGCGGTCCAGGCGGCCGAGCGAACCCAGCACCTGTTCCTCGACATCGTGGGTCGTATTACCGGTCCGCGACAGGCGCACCGTTACGGTGCTCTGCTGCTGACGACGGCCCACGGCATCACCGGGCTGGACCTCAGTGGCCACCTCGATATGGCCAAGTGGCACACCACGGCTGAAGAGCTGGTCGACACCGTCATCTCGCTATTGCCGAAGTCGAAGTAGCTGGGCGAACGCGCCGGCGGCCGCGTCCACTCCTGCGTCATCGCCAGTGGCGACCAGGTCGAGCAACAGTCCGCGGACGACCGCGAGCCCGAGTCGCGCCGCCGCGGGCTCGGCCAGACCCTCGGTGAGCTCTAGCCACTCGTCGACGGCGCCGGGGACCATTCGGTCAAAAGGCTTCTCGCCGTTGGCCGCCCGCGCGTAGCACTCGAAGAACAGTCGCTCGAACGGCCGCAGTTCTGGGCGCCTCACATCGGCCCACATCGCGGCAAAGTGATCGGCTGGATCGGTCGGCAGATCGGCCAGGACGGCCATCTGCCGGCGCTCGACTTCCGCGACGATCGCCAGTAGAAGCTCGTCACGAGAACCGAAGTGATGCAACAGCATTCGGTGGCTGGTGCCGACCGCCGCGGCGACGTCGCGCAGCGACCGGTCGCCTACTCCGCCGGCGGCGAACTCGTCGACCAGCTTGTCCAGTAACTGACCGCGCCGGCTCCGATCAGGACGGCTGGCCACTGGCGCGATGAAGTTGCTCAGAGCGGTTCTTTAGTCCTTGGGCCTCGAGTGCGAGGAAGCGTCTGGTCTTCTTTGCCAGCATTCGTCCGACCAAAGCGCCGAGCAGGCCGCGTTGCTCGAGTTGCTGACGCACCAGGGTGCGCCCGTCGGACCGGGGGATGACCCAATGTCGGGCGCTGACGTCGACTCCGGCTGATCGTTGCACCCAGGTCCACGTGGATCCGGCGTCGATGTCGGTGACTTCCCAGACCAGCTTCGCCATTCCGGGCTGCTTGATCGAGAACCGTTTGCCGACAGCAAGGTCGGGGCCGTCGTGACCGATCAGCGAGGTGACCGATTCGGTCCAGTCGGGCCAATGCTCGACGTCGCTGAACACCTTCCACACCAGCTGCGGTGGAGCGTCGATCTCGATGCTGTCTTCGGTCAACATGTACCAAATGGTACATCGAAGTCGTGGGAATACCTAGCGCAGAATGAGGGGTATGCAAAGCGAGTAGCTGTCCTGCGTGCGACACGCGGAAACACAAGTTGTTGTGTTCCATCGCGATGTCGTACCCCAGGGGTAGTGTTTGTGACCTACGCAACGTCGACTATCCGTCCTGGTGAAGTGGGGTTCTGGTGACTGATGGAATGAAGCTGATCGACCGTGTCTCCGCGATCAACTGGAACCGTCTGCAAGACGAGAAAGACGCGGAGGTCTGGGAGCGGCTGACCGGCAACTTCTGGCTGCCAGAAAAGGTGCCGGTATCCAACGACATCCCGTCGTGGGGAACGCTGACGCCCAGCGAGAAGCAGTTGACCATGCGGGTGTTCACCGGGTTGACGCTGCTGGACACCATCCAGGGCACGGTGGGCGCCGTCAGCCTGATTCCCGATGCGCTGACCCCGCACGAGGAGGCGGTGTACACCAACATCGCGTTCATGGAGTCGGTCCACGCCAAGAGCTACAGCTCGATCTTCTCCACGCTGTGCTCGACGGTCGAGATCGACGAGGCGTTCCGCTGGTCAGAGGAGAATCCCAACCTCCAGCGCAAGGCCGAAATCGTCATGGACTACTACCGCGGCGACGACCCCCTCAAGCGCAAGGTCGCTTCGACGCTGCTGGAGAGCTTCCTGTTCTACTCCGGCTTCTATCTGCCGATGTACTGGTCGAGCCGGGCCAAGCTGACCAACACCGCCGACCTGATCCGGCTGATCATCCGCGACGAGGCCGTGCACGGTTACTACATCGGCTACAAGTTCCAGAAGGGCTTGGCCAACGAGGACGCGGCCCGGCAGGCCGAGCTCAAGGACTACACCTACGAGCTGCTGTTCGAGCTCTACGACAACGAGGTCGAATACACCCAGGATCTCTACGACGAGGTCGGGCTCACCGAGGACGTCAAGAAATTCCTGCGCTACAACGCCAACAAAGCCCTGATGAACCTCGGCTACGAGGCGCTGTTCCCGCGCGACGAGACCGACGTCAACCCGGCAATCCTGTCGGCCCTGTCGCCGAACGCCGACGAGAACCACGACTTCTTCTCCGGCTCGGGTTCGTCATACGTGATCGGCAAGGCCGTCGTCACCGAAGACGAGGACTGGGACTTCTAAGTCCCATTCCGAGGAGTCGGGGCGCGTGAAGCTCGATCACCGAAGACGAGGACTGGGACTTCTAAGTCCCATTCCGAGGAGTCGGGGCGCGTGAAGCTCGATCACCGAGACGAGGACTGGGACTTCTAAATCTCAGGCGGGCGCGTCACGCGGCTAGATGAAAACGAGTGCCGATTACACTCGTCGTCCATGGCCGCCGTCACAGTTGTCCGCAGGGTTGTCACGGCGCTGGCCTCGAGTGCACTCTTGCTGTTCGGCTCGGCCGGCCTTGCCCAGGCGCATGGCACGCACGTAGCGCCGGTGGAACCCCAAGTGCCGTCGCCGCGTGCCCATCACGGACCGTTTTCCGTCCTCCACCAAGGGCAGGTCCCCGGGCCATACTCCGCGCTTCGCCAGGCACGCTGACTGAACGGCGGATGAATTTCACCCGCGTTCGGCCGTGACAGTGGCGACGCCGCCCCTCGAGCCCTGACACTGATGCAATGGCGATAACACCGACTTCGGCGGCCAAGTTCTTCCGATCCGTCATCAAGTGGCTGCAGGTCGGCTATCCGGAAGGTGTCCCCGGGCCCGACCGTGTCCCCTTGCTGGCACTGCTGCGCAGCACGCCGCTGACCGAAGAAGAAATCACCGAGGTCGTGGACTCGATCGACGAGGAAGACTTGTCGGGAAGCCGTATCGACCGTGACGTGATCGCGGACTTCATCGCCGACATGACGCACTACGACGCGAGTCCGGAGAACATCGCCCGAGTCGCCGCTCGGCTGGCCGCCGCCGGGTGGCCGCTGTCTGGTATCAGCGACCAGCCCGGCGCCACGGCGCCCTGACTCAGATAGTCGATACGTCGATCACGAAGCGGTACCGCACGTCGCTGGCCAGGACCCGCTCGTAAGCTTCGTTGACGTAGCTCGCCTCGATAACCTCGATCTCGGGCAGCGTGTTGTGCTCAGCGCAGAAGTTGAGCATCTCCTGGGTCTCGGCGATGCCACCGATGTTCGAGCCGGACAGGCTGCGGCGGGCGAGCGCCAGCGAGAAAGCGTGCACCTCCATCGGGTGCTCCGGGATGCCCAGTTCCACCAGCGTGCCGTCCACGTCGAGCAGGCCCAAGTGAGCGCCGAGGTCCAGGTTGGCCGAGACGGTGTTCAGGATCAGGTCGAAGCCGTTGCGCAACTTCTTGAAGGTGTCCTTGTCGGAAGTCGCGTAGTAGTGCTTGGCGCCCAGGCGCAGGCCGTCTTCCATCTTCTTCAACGACTGCGACAACACCGTCACCTCGGCGCCCATCGCGGCGCCGAGTTTGACGCCCATGTGCCCCAGGCCGCCCAGCCCGATGATCGCGAGCCGGGTGTCGGGTCCGGCCTTCCAGTGCCGCAACGGCGAGAACAGGGTGATCCCGGCGCACAACAGCGGCGCCGCGGCGTCCAGGGGCAGCGAGTCAGGAATCCGCACCACGAAGTTCTCGTTCACGACGACGGCTTGGCTGTACCCGCCTTGGGTGATGGTGCCGTCTTCGTCTTTGGAGTTGTAGGTCATGATCGCGCCGTTTTTGCAGTACTGCTCCAGTCCGGCCGTACAGCTACTGCAGTGGCCGCACGAGTTCACCATGCAGCCGACGCCGACGTGGTCACCCACCTCGTGTTTGGTCACCTCGGCACCCACGGCCGTCACGACGCCCGCGATCTCGTGTCCAGGCACAAGCGGGTAGGTGGGAGTGCCCCACTCGGCCTTCACGGTGTGAATGTCGGAGTGGCAGATGCCGGCGAACTTGATGTCGATGGCAACGTCGTGCGGGCCGGGTTCGCGGCGGTCGATCGTGGTCTTGGTCAGGTGCCCCGACTTGTCCGAGGCGGCGTACGCGGAAACGGTGCTCATCAACGATCCTCTTCAGTGCGCGTGAATTTGTCTCGAATTCCATTGAACGCCACCCAGATTAGCATAGACAAGCTATGTAACCGCGGGTCTGCGGTCGACCTCACACCGCGACTAGTTGATCGGCGCGTTGATCCAGCGCAGGTCGTCAATGATGCCGCGGGCCGCAACCACGCCCTGGCCGGTCTGCCAGATTTCATTGTTGACCACAAAGATCCGGTTGTCGCGAGTGGCGGACAGCCGGCGCCACGCGTCACTGTCGAAGATCGTCGGCGCACGGTCTTTGGCGGCAGGGGAGTCGAACGACACATAGACGACGTCGGCGTCGGCGGGCGAGAAGTCGGCACTGCCCGACAGGTCATGGTCGGTGCTGCCCACCTCGATGTAGGGCTTGTCGGTAAAACGTTGCGCCGCAGGGCGATCCACGCCGACCGTGGTCAAGACACTGCCCGGGAAGTTGTCGGACCCGTAGACGCGCACGGCATTCGCGGTGAATTGCACCACCGACGCCTGGTAGTGCGCGGAATCATGGGCGGCGCCGTCGTCGTGAGCCTTGGCGGTGAAGCGTTCGATCACGTCGTTGGCGGCGTCGGCGCGCGCGGTGGCTTCGGCGACCCCGCGCAGGTTGTTCTGCCAGGCGGCACCGGGTGCACCGGTGAACACAGTCGGCGCGATAGCCGCCAGATCGGCGTACAGCTTCGGGGTCAAGGCCTGCGAGCCGAGAATCAGATCAGGTTTGGCGGCCTTGACCGCGTTCAGGTCGGGATGGCTGCGGGTGCCCACACCCGGCACTTTGTGCACGACGGTGCCCAGGTAGGACGGCTGCTCAGGCGAGCCGTCAGGCAGTGCGGCCCCGACGATGCGTGCCTGCAGACCCAGCGCGCACAACGCGTCGAGCTGGTCGCCGGAGAGCACGACGATGCGCTGGGGGTCGGCGGGCACCTCGGCGGTATCCGGTTCGACGCCGGCCGCGTTGTGCGCGATGCGCGGCGATGCGGCGGGATCCAGACCGGCGGGCTCTGGTGCGCATGACTCGTCGGGGCGGCGCTGGTTTCCCAGCACCCCAGCGCCGGCAATCTGAGTCGTGCTGGTGATTACCGACACCGACGGCGGCTTGCCGCCTCCCTGGGATCCAGAGGTGCAACCGCTGCACGCGGCGACGGCCAGCGCTGCCGTCATCGCAGCGGCCAGCGCGGGTCGCCCACCCCTGATCAGCACGGGTCCGACGTTAACATCCGGCCAGGTGAAGCCGACCTCGCCGAACGCGCGTCGCGGCAAGCCAAGAGAGTTCACCCGCTTATTACGACAGTTTGTAGGACCTGTCCGTCGCGGCGCCGGTAGGCGGGCTAGACTCGGGATTCTGTGATTGCGGTTGCCCTGCTCGACGTTTGGAGGAGCTCTTGACTGCCGAAGCCCCCCCTTTGGGAGAACTCGAGGCTAGTCGCCCATACCCGGCGCGAACGGGTCCCAAGGGCAACCTGATCTACAAGCTGATCACCACGACCGATCACAAGCTGATCGGGATCATGTATGTGGTCACCTGCTTCATCTTCTTTTTCATCGGTGGCCTGCTGGCGCTGCTGATGCGCAGCGAACTGGCGGCTCCCGGACTGCAGTTCCTGTCCAACGAGCAGTACAACCAGCTGTTCACCATGCACGGCACGATCATGTTGCTGTTCTATGCGACCCCGATCGTGTTCGGTTTCGCCAACCTGGTGCTTCCGCTGCAGATCGGCGCGCCCGACGTGGCCTTCCCGCGGCTGAACGCCTTCTCGTTCTGGCTCTTCCTGTTCGGCGCGCTGATCGGGATGGCCGGCTTCATCACTCCCGGCGGCGCCGCCGACTTCGGCTGGACCGCCTACACCCCGCTCACCGACGCGGTGCACTCGCCCGGCGCGGGCGGTGACCTGTGGATCATGGGCCTCATCGTCGCCGGTCTGGGCACCATCCTGGGCGGGGTGAACATGATCACCACGGTGGTGTGTATGCGCGCCCCCGGCATGACCATGTTCCGGATGCCGATCTTCACCTGGAACATCCTGGTCACGTCGATCCTGGTGCTGCTGGCCTTCCCGCTGCTGACCGCGGCCCTGTTCGGGCTCGCCGCCGACCGCCACCTGGGTGCCCACATCTACGACTCGGCCAATGGCGGCGTCCTGCTGTGGCAGCACCTGTTCTGGTTCTTCGGACACCCAGAGGTGTACATCGTGGCGCTGCCGTTCTTCGGCATCGTGACCGAGATCTTCCCGGTGTTCTCCCGCAAGCCGATCTTCGGTTACACCACGCTGGTTTACGCGACCCTGTCGATCGCGGCTCTCTCGGTCGCGGTGTGGGCGCACCACATGTTCGCCACCGGCGCGGTCCTGCTGCCGTTCTTCTCGTTCATGACCTACCTCATCGCGGTGCCGACCGGGATCAAGTTCTTCAACTGGATCGGCACGATGTGGAAGGGGCAGTTGACTTTCGAGACGCCGATGCTGTTCTCCATCGGCTTCTTGATCACGTTCCTGCTCGGTGGCCTGACCGGCGTGCTGCTGGCCAGCCCGCCGCTGGACTTCCACGTGACCGACAGCTATTTCGTGGTCGCCCATTTCCACTACGTGCTGTTCGGCACGATCGTGTTCGCGACCTTTGCCGGCACCTACTTCTGGTTCCCGAAGATGACCGGTCGCCTGCTCGATGAACGCCTCGGCAAGTTGCACTTCTGGTTGACCTTCATCGGCTTCAACGTGACGTTCCTGGTGCAGCACTGGCTGGGCGACATCGGTATGCCGCGTCGGTACGCCGACTACCTGCCCACCGACGGGTTCCAGCCCTACAACGTGGTCTCGACGATCGGCGCGTTCATCCTCGGCGTCTCGATGATCCCGTTCGTCTGGAACGTGTTCAAGAGCTGGCGCTACGGCGAAGTCGTGACGGTTGACGACCCGTGGGGCTACGGTAATTCGCTGGAGTGGGCGACCAGCTGCCCGCCGCCGCGGCACAACTTCACCGAGCTGCCGCGCATTCGCTCCGAGCGCCCCGCGTTCGAGTTGCACTATCCGCACATGATCGACCGGATCCGCGCCGAGGCACATGTGGGTCGGGCGCACGGCCCGTCGGACGGCGACGTCACCCGAGCCGACGACGTCAACGTCCGCACGTAATGCCCTCTGCCGGAGGCAATCTGGGGTGAGTACCCCGCGCAAGGTGTCGGCGTTGATCACCGTCACCGGTCACGACAAGCCAGGCGTGACGTCGGCGCTGTTCGGCGTCCTCTCGCGCCACCAGGTCGAGTTGCTGAACGTCGAGCAGGTCGTAATCCGCGGCCGGCTCACATTGGGTGTAGTCGTCTCGGCTCCGGTAGATGTCGTCGACGGCAACGCTTTTCGCGACGAGGTCGAGGCGGCGATTCACGGTGTCGGATTGGACGTCACCATCGAGCGCAGCGATGATCTGCGGATCATCCGGGAACCGTCGACGCACACGATCGTGGTGCTGGGCCGGCCCATCACGGCTGAGGCGTTCGGTGTCGTCGCCCATGAAGTGGCGGCGCTGGGCGTCAACATCGACCTGATCCGCGGTGTGTCGGACTATCCGGTCACCGGTTTGGAGTTGCGGGTGTCGGTGCCGACCGGAGCCGACGGCCGTCTTCAAGAGGCGCTGACCCGGGTGGCCGCCGAAGTGGGTGTCGACGTCGCGCTGGAGGACTACAGCATTGCGCGCCGGGCCAAGCGGCTCATCGTTTTCGACGTCGACTCGACGCTGATCCAGCAGGAAGTCATCGAGATGCTCGCGGCGCGGGCCGGGGCCGAGGAAGCCGTCAAGGCGATCACCGACGCCGCCATGCGCGGTGAGCTGGACTTCACCGAGTCGCTGCACCAGCGGGTCGGGACGCTGGCCGGGCTGCCGGCCGACGTGCTCGACGAGGTCGCCCGGGATATCGAGCTGACTCCGGGCGCCCGGACGACGATCCGGACGCTGCGCCGGTTGGGCTACCACGTGGGCGTGGTCTCCGGAGGGTTCCGACAGGTCATCCAGCCGCTGGCGGACGAGCTGATGCTCGACTTCGTGGCTGCCAACGTGCTGGAGGTCGTCGACGGCAAACTCACCGGTCACGTGGTCGGCCAGATCGTCGACCGCGCCGGAAAGGCGAAGGCGCTGCGCAACTTTGCAAGCCAGGTCGGTGTGCCGATGGCACAGACGGTCGCGGTGGGAGACGGCGCCAACGACATCGACATGCTGTCCGCCGCCGGGCTGGGTATCGCCTTCAACGCCAAACCCGCGCTGCGGGAAGTTGCCGACGCGTCGCTGAGCCACCCCTACTTGGACACCGTGCTATTCCTGCTCGGTGTGACGCGCGGAGAGATCGAAGCCGCCGACGCGCTCGACGGCGTGGTGCGTCGCGTCGACATCCCGCCCCAGTAGCGATCGCAAGATTCGGGAGAATCCGATGATGGAACCGACATGACCAATGAGGCGGTCGACCCCGACCTACTGATCGACTTCACCGACGTGTCGCTGCGCCGCGACGGCCACACCCTGGTCGGTCCGGTGACCTGGTCGGTCGAGTTGGACGAACGCTGGGTGATCATCGGGGCCAACGGCGCCGGCAAGACGTCGCTGCTGCGCATCGCCGCCGCGGCCGAGCATCCGTCCTCGGGAGTCGCCTACGTGCTCGGGGAGCGACTCGGCCGGGTCGACATGTCCGAGTTGCGGTCGCGGGTCGGCCTGAGTTCTTCGGCTCTGGCCCAACGCATTCCCGGCGACGAGGTGGTCCGTGACCTGGTCGTCTCCGCCGGCTACGCGGTGCTGGGCCGCTGGCGGGAAAAGTACGAAGACGTCGACTACCACCGCGCCGTCGACATGCTGGAGAGTCTGGGCGCCGAGCACCTGGCCGATCGCCGCTACCACACGCTGTCCGAAGGCGAGCGCAAGCGGATCCTGATCGCGCGGGCGCTGATGACCGACCCCGAGCTGCTGTTGCTCGACGAGCCCGCGGCCGGCCTCGATCTGGGCGGGCGCGAGGAGCTGGTGGCGCGGCTGGCCGACCTGGCCGCCGACCCGGATGCGCCGGCGTTGGTTCTGGTCACCCACCACGTCGAGGAGATTCCACCCGGCTTCAGCCACTGCATGCTGTTATCGGAGGGGCAGGTCGTCTCGGCGGGGCTGCTGTCCGACGTGCTAACCAGCGAGAACCTGTCCGTGGCGTTCGGCCAGTCGATCGAGGTGGACGTGCTCGACGGGCGCTATTTCGCCCGCCGCACCCGTACCCGCGCGGCACACCGGAGGCGCTGATGACAGAAGACACGTTCGTTCCGTTGCCGGTGCGGCCGGCCGCGACCGTGATGCTGGTGCGCGACGGGCAGGACCGCGGCCACGGACTAGACGTCTTTTTGATGCGGCGCCACTCGAAGATGGAGTTCGCCCCGGGCACCATGGTTTTCCCCGGTGGCGGTGTCGACGACCGCGACCGCAACGCCGATATCGCGTGGGCCGGACCGCCGCCCGCGTGGTGGGCCGAGCGGTTCGGCACCGACACCGAACTGGCCGCGGCGCTGGTGTGCGCGGCGGCCCGGGAAACCTTCGAGGAGTCCGGGGTGCTGTTCGCCGGCCCGGCCGACGACCCGGACGGCATCGTCGGCGACGCCTCGGTCTACGCCGACGCCCGACGCGATCTCGACAAACGGACGCTGTCGTTCGCCGACTTCCTTCGCCGCGAGCGCCTGGTGCTGCGCTCGGATCTGCTGCGGCCGTGGGCCAACTGGGTGACGCCGGAAGCTGAGCGCACCCGTCGCTACGACACCTACTTCTTCGTGGGAGCGCTGCCGCAGGGGCAGCGGGCCGACGGGGACAACACCGAATCCGACCGCGCGGAGTGGACCACGCCGCAAGCGGCCATCGCCGACTTCGAAAACGGACGCTGCTTCCTGCTACCGCCGACATGGACCCAGCTGGATTCACTGAACGGGCACACCGTCGCCGACGTGCTGGCCGTCGAGCGTCAGATCGTCACGGTGCAGCCGAATCTCGAAATCGACGGTGACAATTGGATTTTCGAGTTCTTCGACTCTGACCGGTATCACCGGGCCCGCAAAGCCGGTGGACAGGGTTGGCACCTTTGAGCGAGTTCGTCAGCGTCCACTTCGACGCCGCACGCCCCGGTGTGGGGACCGTGGTGCTGTCACGGCCGCCGACCAATGCGTTGACCCGGCAGGTCTACCGGGAAATCGAGCAGGCGGCGGCCGAGGTGGGTGGCAACGACAGCGTCTCCGCCGTCATCCTGTTCGGTGGCCACGAGATCTTTTCGGCCGGCGACGACATGCAACAGCTGCGGACCCTGACCGCGTCGGAAGCCGAGAGCTGGATACGCGTGCACCGCGCCGCTGTCGATGCCGTCGCCGCGATTCCCAAGCCGACCGTCGCCGCAATCACCGGATACGCCCTTGGCGCCGGGCTCGGCCTGGCGTTGGCCGCCGACTGGAGGGTGAGCGGCGACAACGTTCGCTTCGGCGCGACGGAGATCCTGGCCGGCCTGGTTCCCGACGGCGAGGCGATGGCGCGGCTGGCCCGCACGGTCGGAGCCAGCAAGGCCAAGGAGCTGGTGTACAGCGGCCGATTCTTCGACGCCGAGGAGGCCCAGGCCCTGGGGTTGGTCGACGAGCTGGCGGCTCCCGACGGCGTATACGACACCGCGGCGGCGTGGGCCAGCCGTTTCGTCGACGCGCCCGGCGCGGCGCTCGCAGCCGCCAAGGCCGCCCTCGACGACGTCTACCGGATAGCTCCCGCGGAGCGATGGGATGTCGAGCGACGCCGCTACCTCGAAGTATTCGACGCCAATGTGCGACCGCCGACGATGCCGCCGACTTAAGGTATGGGCTAGCTCACACCGGCGTCAGCGAGCGGGGTCGCACATGATCTTCCGATCTAGTTTCGGTGCCGCATTCGCGGCGACGGCATTGCTGACCTCGCCTGCGGCACACGCCGACGACTTCGGCCTCAGCGACCTGCTCGGCAACCTCGTCACCGGCGCGACATCCGCCGAGGTCGGCAACCAAGCCATCGAGCAGGCACTCAGCGCCGCCGAAACGGTTTCTGCGGCAACGCTTTTCCAGCAGTACATCTACGATCCTCTGCATGCCGGCGTCGAGAGCTGGATCAACAGCCCATTCGGCGAGCAGGTCGACCATGCCATCAACATGGCATCCGGGCAGTTTCTGATCGGCAACGGCGCCGACGGAACCTCCGCCGACCCGAACGGTGGTGACGGCGGCCTGTGGTTCGGCGACGGCGGAAAAGGCTGGGACAGTGTCCAACCCGGACAGGCGGGCGGGGCGGGCGGTGACGCGGTCGGCTTCTTCGGCAGCGGCGGCGAAGGAGGATCGGGCGGCGCGGGCGCCGCGGGGGGCGACGGCGGCAACGCCGGGTCGCTGTTCGGCATCGGCGGCGATGGTGGCACCGCGGGCGCCGGGCTCACCGCGGCGGGCCTGCCCGCCCTGGGCGGAGCCGGTGGCAATGCCGGCGCGTTCGGCCAGCACGGCATGGTCGGCGACTTCGGCGCAATTCCCGCGATGCCGACTGAAGGCGGCCTCACGGCCAGCGGTGACTGGCTGACCAACAGCGACGGTCAGGTCGTCCTGCTGCACGGCGTCAACGAGGTCTACAAGATCGCGCCGGGCGAGCCGTCGGCGGACGGTTTCAGCGACGACGACGCCGCATTCCTGGCCCAGAACGGTTTCAACGCAGTGCGTCTCGGCGTCATCTGGTCCTACCTCGAACCCGAGCCCGGCGTCTTCGACAGCGCCTACCTGAACTCGATCGAACAGACCGTCCAGACGCTCGGCAACCACGGGATCTACAGCATCATCGACTTCCACCAGGACGCGTACGCCACCGCGTTCGGCGGGGAGGGAGCGCCGGACTGGGCGACGGTCACCGCCGGCGGCGCCAACCCGTCGCTGCCGTTCCCGTACAACGAGTTCTTCAACCCCGCCGAGCAGCAGGCGTGGGAGTCGTTGTGGACCAACGTCGACGCATCGAACGGTATTGGGCTCGAGGACAATTACGCGCAGATGCTGCAATACGTGGCGAACGCCTTCAACGGCAATCCCAACGTGGCCGGGTTCGAGCTCATCAACGAACCATCCCCGGGCTCGTCGACGTTCCTGTCGACCCTGTTCGGCAACCCGTTTTTCGACAGTCAGCAGTTGACGCCGTTCTACGACCAGGGGGCCGATGCGATCCGGTCCGTCGATCCGACCACGCCGATCTTCTTCGAACCCAACGTCCTCGCCAACGCTGGCGTGCCCGTCGATCTCGATCACGTGGACGCTACGAACACCGTCTTGTCGTTCCACGACTACTGCGAGTTCTACCTCGGCCCGCTTGGCTGCATCCCGAGCGTCAGCGGGATAGTCGGCAACGCCGAGAACTACGCGCAGGCGCAGGGGATTCCGGCGTTCATGAGCGAATTCGGCGCCACCAGCAACCAGGCGCAGATCCTCGGACCGATGCATGGCGCCGACCAGCATCTGATCGGATGGACGGAGTGGGCCTATTCCGGCCAAGGCGACATCACCACCAGCGCGAGCCCGCCTGATTCCGAGTCGCTCGTCTACAACCCGGCCGATCCGCCGATCGGGGCCAACGTCAACACCGCCAACCTGGAGACCCTCGCCGAGCCCTACCCGCAACTGGTTTCCGGCACCCCGGAGTCCTACTCGTTCGCCAACGGCACCTTCCAGTTCAGCTACTCGACTCAGGAGCCCGACGGACTGGGCAGCTTCCCGGCCGGCTCGCACACCACGATCTCGGTGCCCAGCGTCGAATTTCCGGGCGGCTACCAGGTCAGCGTCACCGGCGGCGAGGTCGTCTCGGCGCCCAACGCCGCCGAACTGGTGATCGCGTCCAACCCCGGTGCCAGCGCCGTCTCCGTGACGGTCAGCGCCGCGGGAATGTAGCCAAGCTGCCGGTGGACCGGCTCCGTGATTGATGGCGTCGACCCGCTGCGCGCGGCCCGCCAGGGCCGCGCTTGCGATCACCGCTATAGGCTGGGCGACCATGACCAGTACCGATCCGGCGCCGCAGCCGCACGCCACCGCCGAGCAGGTCGAGGCCGCCCGCCACGACAGCAAGCTGGCCCAGGTGCTCTATCACGACTGGGAAGCGGAGAACTACGACGAGAAGTGGTCCATCTCCTACGACCAGCGTTGCGTCGACTACGCGCGGGACTGCTTCGACACCGTCGTCCCGGACGACGAGATCCACCGGTTGCCGTACGACAACGCGCTCGAGCTGGGCTGCGGCAGTGGTTTCTTTCTGCTGAACCTGATCCAGTCGGGCGTCGCCCGGCGCGGATCGGTGACCGACCTGTCACCGGGCATGGTCAAGGTCGCCACCCGCAACGGACAGTCGCTGGGACTAGACATCGACGGCCGCGTTGCCGACGCCGAGCGCATCCCCTACGACGACAACTCCTTCGATCTGGTCGTGGGACATGCTGTGCTGCACCACATTCCGGACGTCGAGTTGACGCTTCGCGAAGTGCTTCGCGTGCTGCGACCGGGCGGCCGATTCGTGTTCGCCGGAGAGCCCACCACGGTCGGCAACAGCTACGCGCGCACGCTGTCCACGCTAACCTGGCGGGTCGCTACCAACGCCACCAAGCTGCCGGGTCTCGGGAGTTGGCGGCGTCCGCAGGCTGAGCTCGACGAGTCCTCGCGTGCCGCGGCCCTGGAGTCGATTGTCGACCTGCACACCTTTGCTCCCGCCGAGCTGGAGAAGATGGCCAGGTCGGCCGGCGCCGTAGACGTCGATACCGCCACCGTCGAGTTCACCGCCGCGATGCTCGGCTGGCCGCTGCGGACCTTCGAGTACGCGGTGCAGCCGGACAAGTTGGGGTGGGCGTGGGCGAACTTTGCGTTCAGCAGCTGGAAAGTGCTGAGCTGGGCCGACGCCAACGTCTGGCGACACCTGGTACCCAAGGGCTGGTTCTACAACGTCGAGATCACCGGGATCAAGCCGTCCTGAACTTCGCCCTCGACGACGTCGCCTACCTGACGTCGGAGGAAGGCTCGGCCGCGCTGGCCGTGGTCGCGGCCAGTCCGCTGTCGGATCGGGTCGGCGATATCGCAGCCTTGCGGAAGCGATTCGGCGACCGCACGCCGGTACTGGTGGAGACGGTGTTGCTGCGTCGGCGTGCGCAGGAGAAGTTGTCCCAACTGCCGGGTAGCGACGATTGGTTGTTCACCGACGAGGCGCTCCAGCAGGCGAGCGCCGGTTCGGTGGCCCTGCATCGGTCGAATCGGTTGCGGCACAGGGTCGTTCACGACGTCACCTGCTCGATTGGTACCGAACTGGCGGCGTTGCTCGGCAGGGCGACCCGCGTCGTCGGCAGCGACATCGACCCGGTCCGCCTCGCGTTGGCGCGCCACAACCTCCGCGGCGCCGTCGACTTGTGCCGCGCCGACGCGCTGCATCCGGTCACCCGTGGCACGGTGGTGCTTGCCGACCCGGTCCGACGCAGCGGTGGTCGGCGCCGATTCGATCCTCGTGACTACCGGCCCGCCCTCGACGAGCTGATCGATACCTACCGGCACCGCGATCTGGTCGTGAAGTGTGCGCCCGGAGTCGATTTCGACGCGGTGACGCAACTCGGCTTTGACGGTGAGATCGAGGTGACGTCGTATCGAGGTTCGGTGCGAGAAGCCTGCTTGTGGTCGGCCGGCCTGGCCGAACCGGGTGTACGCCGACGGGCCAGCATCCTGGATCGCGATGAGCGGTTCACCGACGCGGAGCCAGACGATTGCCCGGTCCGCCCGGCGGGCCGATGGATTGTCGACCCCGACGGTGCGGTGGTGCGGGCCGGCCTGGTGCGTCACTTCGCGGCGCGACACGGCCTCTGGCAGCTCGATCCGAACATCGCCTACCTGTCCGGCGACTATGTACCGGCGGGACTACGTGGATTCGAGGTACTCGAGAAGTTGGCTTTCGACGAGCGGCGGCTACGTCAGGTCTTGGCGCGGCTCGACTGCGGCGCGCTCGAAGTGCTGGTCCGCGGCGTGGATATCGATCCCGATGCGCTTCGCCGGCGGATGAGCCTCCGCGGTGGCCAGTCGTTGTCGGTAATCATCACGCGAATCGGCTCCGGCGCGGCGGCGCGGGGGACCGCGTTCGTCTGCAGGGCGTCGCGCTAAAGGGCCGGTGACCACCGTCTGCCGCCTCAAACGGTGGTCACCGACCCTGCAGTACCCAGCTCAGAACAGCGTGGTGAGCTCAGACCAGAAATTGGCGCCATCGGCAGCGACCGACCCGCCGTCGAACGACGCCACCAGTTCGGTCAGCCAGTTGCTGCTTTCCGCCGCGGCGGAGCCGTCGAACGACGACAGCAGGTCGGTGAACCAGTTGCCGCCCTCGGTGGCAGCCGAATGGCCGTCGAGCGAGGTGAGCAGGTCCGTCGTCCAGCTTTCGGCCGGCCAGCCCATGGGAGTACCCGTCGGATCGTAGACATGGACGTTGTCGCCGACCGCGTTTGCGACGTGGTTGCTGGACCCGTCCCAGCCTGCCAAGGCGATGGCGTGCGAGCCTTCGGCGGTCGCTGTGTTCAAATTGCTGTCGTAGATCGCAGTTCCATCGCCTGCGCCTGCTTGAGCAACGGCGTAGTCGCCGTTGGCAACCGCGGTATTGCCGCTGCCCCAGGCTGCTGCCGCAGAGCTCCAGAGACCGGTGGCAGAGGCAAAGTTGAACGATCCGGTGTCTCCGACGACAGCGGTGCTGTGATCGCCGTCGGCGGTTGCGTAGTTGAAGAAGCCGCTCATGGCGTTGGCGTCGGAATACAGCCCGTGAGCGATCGCGATGTTGCCGAAGCTCGATTCGGCGCTGGCATGCCCGATCGAGATCACATCGAGTCCGCTGATGGAAACGGCAAAATTCGAGTAGTCGTCGGGGAGCGTGGCCGGCGTGACTGATGCCGCTGCTGCTGCGCTGTCGAGCAGATCGGCGCTCGCTGCGGCGCTGGCCGGATCGGCTGCGCCGGACAGTCCGTTCGGGCTGACATCGGTGACGAGGTCGCCGTTCGCATCGGCGACATTGCCGCTGCTGCCATCCAGTCCAGCGGCCGCGTGAGCCTGATAGCCCTCGGCGGTGGCGGTGTTGAAGCTGCCTGTGGTCAGCCCGCCATTCGGAGTGCCCGCGTAAGCGGTCGACTGGTTGCCGACTACGGTCGCGGTGTTGTAACTGCCGGAACCGAAACCGTACGCGGCTTCAGCGACGCTATGGTCGCCGGTCACCGAGGCGGTGTTGAAAAGCGGAAAGCCCAGGCTCCCTGCCGAACCAACGAAGGCACCGCTTCCGTCTCCGTCGACGTTGGCCGTGTTGAACAACCCGCCGTAGGCGAGCGCGTAGGTGCTGGCGCCGTGGGCGATCGCGATGTTGCCGAAGCTCGACTGCGCGAGCGCGCTGCCGCTTTGGTACAGCGGGATTCCGCTGAAGGAGATGGCGAAGTTGGAGAAGTCATCGGGGACCGTCGGGGGTGTGACCGCTGCCGCCGACGCGGCCGCAACCGCGCCGAAGTCAGGCAGGTACGCGGCAATGTCGGAGCCGTTGAGGTAGTCGGCGGTCGCGATGCCCGGCACGGATGCCACCGCGGCCCCTAGGCCGAGCCCGGTGGCAACGACTCCAGCGCGCGCGATGCGGTGAAACTTTCCCATCTGCTGTTCCTTTCGTCGCGACCGAGCAAGACCGGTCTTCGTGGTCTCTTAGCAAAAACTCAGGTCACTGCTCGAGACGCTAGGTCGACGGGGTAGGCCCGGGATACAGGGATTTCCCTGGCATTCAGCTGACGCCCGCCACGGGAGGGCCCTGGGCGGAGGCGGGGGACGGCTCGGCCGGTCGCCCAAAAATAGGGAGATCTCCCCATGATTTGAGGCCTGTCCGCGCCGCAGACTGAGGAAAGCGCGCCGGGGGTCGGCGGGGCTGCAGCGAAGCATTACCGGGACATGATGTGGCTGCCGCAGTCTCGCCGCCCCCGGCGGCGCGATATCCGGCGATAGCCGCCTGGGCTTCCTGGCGGGTTCACGTTAAGACCTCAGCGCGAACCCGCCAGGGGTTGCGGCCGACGGTGTGCTCGGGCATTTGCCAGCGATGCTCTCAGCTATGACCCATTCTTGGCCGAAAAGCCATTTAGTGCACGTCAGCGTGCTTTCTCTGTCCTTCACGGGACCGACATTGCTAATTAGTAAACATTTGTCAGGTAACCTGGTTTTAACACAATTTCTCGCCTACAGTTAATTCGCAGTCACATCCGAACGAGTCCGCGTTGCCGGTCTGACCGTCACCGAAAGGAAGTTCACGATGAAGTCCCGTGGCATGGTCCGGGTGGGGCTCCTGGCGGGGAGCCTGATTGTCAGCTCGCTGCTGGGATCCCCATCAGATCTGTCCTGGTCAGGCACCTTGACGGCCGCTAGCCCTGGGGCCGGCCCGTCCGTCGTCGGCTCTGTCGAAGGAATTGCGACCCGCGACCGCGGCACTCACGTTCAGGCTGTCGGTTGCGAGAAGCAGCGGAAACCCAGTTGCAACAAACCGGGGCGACGCTCCACGCACCGATGATTGGCTTCAGTGGCACCAGCAAGCTGCCGAGATCACCGAAGAAAAAATTTTCCGGGTGCCGCCGTGTTACCTCCGACACTGAGCCGTCGGGCAAACTCAGAGTTTGAATCCAAGGTCTTGGCAAAAATTTCCGGATGTTCGAATACTTCTTCTAAGAAGATAGCCGGTATCTCTCAGATTGATCTTGATCATGACTCCGATACTTAGGCTCGAAAACCATACCGGCGGCCGCTGATCATGATCAAAATCCTGCACAGGACGCCTGTTCGGGGGAAGCCGCGATACTGGGAACCGGCTTTAATTCACCAAATGCGCGCTGAGGAATTTTTCTTCAATTATTAGGCTTTGTTCGAACAGAATTGACGCTTCCGCATAGGCTAGGGGCCACTCGGCGCGGTGGGCGCTGACGATTAAATGGCGCGCACTTTGTGCGTAGGGGGAAGGAACTATCCATGAGGAGCACTCGTGCTTTGACACGGCTGGGAATGCTGGCCGTCGGGCTAGGCATTGGCGGAGCTGTCGCGGCAACGCCCGGAATTGCGTCGGCGGATTCGACCTTCGATTGGCTCTCGACTGTCGACAGCTTTCTTTCCGGTAGCGCCTTATCGGCCGCGGACACCACCCCGGCCCTGAACCTGGCCATTTCCTTCGACGGAATGACGATCTTCCAGGAGGGCACGGCGGAGGCCTACACGGGCTCCGGAGGAAACATCGCGATCGCCAATGGCGCGGGAGCGATGGCCTATGCATTCGGAACGGGCAACTACGCGAGCGTCGACGGGACGGATTCGACGGCGGTCGCCGGCGGCTACACCGACGCGATGGCCCAAAACTCCACCGCAAACACGGCCTTTGTCTTCGGTGACGACAGCACCGGCTATGCCGGTGGCTACGACGCCGCCAACCCCGGCACCTTTAACTACGCCATCATCTTCGGCGACGGGAACACCGCCCTGGCAGGCGGAAACGCGTTGGGAGCCGGCAGTTACGACGGCGCCTACATGGAGGGCGACAACCTTGGAACTGCCAAGGCCCAGGGCGCGGATTACCTATTCAACATCTTGAAGTTCTACGGCGACGGAACCCCGACCACGGCCGGCGCTGCCGAGAGCACCGGCCTCCTGAGCGGCGACAGCACGGGCGCATTGGCCGAGGGTCAGGCCTTCTGGTCTGACCTCTTCTCCGGCGACACCCAGGGCGCCTTGACGGCCGGTAGCAACTTCTGGACCGACCTGCTGGGTGGTTCGGGTGGAGTGACCGACGCCAGCAACTGGTGGACGGATCTGCTCGGTGGTGCGGGCACGGCCGGCGCCGGAGACTTCGCCAATCTGTGGACCGACCTAGTGGGAGCATTCGACGGTGCCGGCACGGCTGCCGATCTGAGCAACTTCTGGACTGATCTCGCCGGGCTGTTCTAACAGCAGGCCCGCCTGACCGGGTCAGCGGCCGCCGTAAGGGAGGACGGTGGTCGCTGACCTGGGCGGGAGCTCATTGGCAAGAGGTTTACAGTCCGTCGAGACAGGGCCAGGTACGCTGGCGAGACGGCATTCGAGCCGTTCTGAGTCTGCGAGGACAAGTCGACCGATGCGCAAGATCATGTCGGCCGCGCTGGTGGCGGCCGGAGCTCTGCTGGTCTGCTCCGGCGGCGCGGTAGCGGTCGCAGACTCGGGCTGCTCGACGTTGGGTGGAGTACTGCAGGAAGATCAAATCTGCGCTGTGCACACCGTTACGCCGGCCTACACCGTCAACATGACATTTCCGGCGGACTATCCAGACCAGGCACTGACCGATTTTCTGGGTCAAAACCGCGACGGTTTCGTCAACGTCGCGCAAACCTCTTCTCAGGCCTCGGGTCCACGCGACGTGCCCTATCAAATGGACGTGACTTCCGAACAGTTCCACTCCGGCCAAGCGCCCGGCGGAACCCGGAGCGTGGTGCTCAAGGTTTTCGAAGACCTCGGGGGTCCGCGGCCGTCGACCTTTTATAAGAGCTTCAATTACGACGTGGCCGGACAGAAGGCAATCACATTCGACACGCTTTTCGCGCCGAATGCCAAGCCGCTCGACTCCATTTTCCCGATTGTTCAACGGGAAGTGGGAAAGCAAACCGGGCTGGGAGCCGCCATTTCACCCGGCTCCGGATTGGATGCATCGCATTACCAGAACTTCGCGATCACCGATGACGAGCTCATTTTTTACTTCGCTCCGGGCGAGCTGTTGCCCTCGCTGGCGGGCGCCAGCCAAGTTCATGTCCCGCGGAATGCCGTCCCGCCCCTGGCAATCAAAAGCTAGGCATCAGCTCGGCGCGAAGCTGTATACCTGGCCATCGCTGGTGGCGGTGACCACGCGGCGGTCGCGACCGACTGAGACCCCGACCGGATAGCCGGTCGCCTCCGGCAGCGGGTAACTATTAAGCGTTCGGCCGCTGCCCGGATCGAAAACCAGCAGCGTCATGCCCCGCGCGCCCTCGCCAGGACCGCCGGTGACGACGGCATAGCCGATTCCGGTTCCGGCCAGGCTCGACGTAGACAGTGGGCTGACATCGTTGCGGCGCCAGATCTCCTGCGCATGGTCGCCGGCGTCTTTGAAAGCGACTAGGCGGGTGTCCGGCCCGCCCCCCGACACGATCAGGCCGTCCGGTGTCACCGATGGCGGCGTCTGTGCGAGGAATGTCAGCGGAATCGACCACTTGGGCTGGCCATCAGCCGTGTGCAGCGCCCATAGTCGCTTGTCGCGTCCGTTGACATAAATCGTGGAGCCATCGCTCGATATCACCGGGCTGGCTTCGACGCCGGCGCTGACCACATTGCTGGTCCACTCGCGGGTCAGCAGCGGATCCTGCCCGGGATGGTATTTGAGCCCGACCAGGATCGGCGCCGGGGCGCCCGGCTCCCACAAGCCGACGACGATCAGGCCGCTGCTTTTCGCGAAGGCGGGGGCAGCCGCCACCGGGCAGCCCTCCTTGGCCGCTCCGCAGTCGGCGAGCCCACGCGTGAAGTCGCGGGGGTCCACATTGTCGACCAGATCCACCGAGTTGCCCACCACCGTCCCGCGATGGCCGTCGAAAACCTGAACCTGCCCCAGGTGTGTCGCGACCAAGAGGTGACCGTGCCCGAGGATCCTGGGTGTCAACGGCATCCCCATCACTGGACGGCGCCAACGAATCCACTGCGTCACAGGGAAAGACAGGATGGCTCCGGGCTGGCCGACATAGAGATTGTCGAAGCCGTCGAACAACGGACTCGAAAAGCCGCCACCCTGGAACAGCCGTGTGCACCAGCGCTGGCGGCCGTTGTCGTCGTTCTCCCACTCCATCAGCGAACACCCGCCGGGTGTCTGGGCATTGGCGGCGAGCCAATTGCGTGAACCGAGCGCCACCGACGACGCCAGCGAACCCTTAACCGAGCGGGTCCAGCGCAGGCTCAGCCGGCTGGCACCTGATGTCGTGCTGTAGCTGCTGTTGGCGGCGTCTCCATATTGAGCGGGCCAACCCGCGCCCGGCACAGTGTCGACCCACGTGTCGGTGTTACCGCAACCCGCAACGACTGCGGCCACCACCGTCGCCCACGCCACCGATGCCCAATGCCGCAGAACACGGCGGGAGATCGGCCAGGACACGCTGCGAGGGTAACCCGCCGCGCACTGCGTAACCGTGATTGCCCGCCTCGTCGCGCCCGACGCGGCGGCGATAGGCTTTTCGGCCATGACGAGCATGTGGGGAGCCCCGATCCATCGCCGCTGGCGGGGCTCGAATCTGCGTGACCCACGGCAAGCCAAGTTCCTCACGATGGCCTCGCTGAAATGGGTGCTACGCAACCGCGCCTATACACCGTGGTATCTGGTTCGCTATTTCCGGCTGCTGAAGTTCAAGTTGGCCAATCCGCACATCATCACGCGCGGAATGGTCTTCATCGGTAAGGGCGTCGAGATCCACGCGACACCCGAACTGGCGCAGCTCGAGATCGGGCGATGGGTGCATATCGGCGACAAGAACACCATTCGCGCCCACGAGGGTTCGCTGCGCTTTGGCGACAAAGTGGTGCTGGGTCGCGACAACGTGATCAACTGCTACCTCGACATCGAGCTCGGCGACTCGGTACTGATGGCCGACTGGTGTTACATCTGCGATTTCGACCACCGGATGGATGACATCACCCTGCCGATCAAAGACCAGGGAATCGTCAAATCCCCGGTGCGAATCGGACCAGACACCTGGGTGGGGGTGAAGGTCACCGTATTGCGCGGTACCGCCATCGGGCGCGGCTGTGTGCTCGGCTCGCACGCCGTGGTACGCGGTGAGGTGCCGGACTACTCGATCGCGGTTGGTGCCCCGGCCAAAGTCGTCAAGAACCGCCAGCTGGCCTGGGAAACCTCGGCTGCTCAGCGCGCCGAACTCGCTGCTGCGCTGGCCGACATCGAGCGCAAGAAGGCCGCTCGCTAACCGATCCCCTGGTATCGGCGCAACGCTTCGGTCCGTTCGGCGCTGTGATCGACGATGGGCTCGGGATACCCGGCCGGCCGCTCACCCTTGGTCAGCGTGACGTCTTTGGCGTCGGCGAGCTCGGCCACCCAGCGGCGGACATAGTTGCCCGACGGATCGAACTTTTCGGCCTGCCTGGTGGGATTGAACACGCGAAAGTACGGCGCGGCATCGGTGCCACAGCCCGCGGACCATTGCCAGCCATGCTGGTTGCTGGCCATGTCACCGTCGACCAGCTGATCGAGGAAATGACGGGCGCCCCATTGCCAGGGCAGATGCAGGTCCTTGACCAAGAACGAGGCGACGATCATTCGTACGCGGTTGTGCATGTAGCCGGTGTCGCGCAGCTGACGCATGCCGGCGTCGACGATCGGGAACCCCGTCTCGCCAGCCTTCCACGCCTCGAATTTCTTCTCGGCGTCCGCGCCGGTGTCGACCTCGATGGCATCGAAGTCGCGGTTCCAGTTCCACCAGGCGCTGCGCGGCCAGTGATGCAGCACAGCGGCGTAGAAGTCGCGAAAGGCCAACTCGCGCAAATACGCTCGCGCACCAGCTTGGCGCTGGTCGAGGTCTACGGCCATCGTCCGGGGGTGAATCGTGCCGAAGTGCAGGTGGGCCGACATCCGGCTGGTGCCATCGTGTCCCGGGGTGTTGCGGTCGTCACCGTAGGTCTCGAGCCCCTTGGCGAGGAACTTCTTCCACTGCTTTCGCGCGGCGGCCTCGCCGGCGGGCAGGTCGATGTCCGCACCGGGGTCGGGAATGTCGACCGGCTGCGCGCCCTTACCGATCTGCTTGGGGTCAACCCATTTCGCGGATTTGACCGTCGAACGGGCCGGCGATCGCCAGCCCATGTCGCGCCAGCGCCCGAAGAACGGCGTGAACACCTTGTAGGGTTCACCGCCGTCTTTGACCACCCGCCCCGGCGACACCAGATACGGCGATCCCGTGGCCACCAGCGGCACGTCGCCCAGCGCCTCGCGCACTTTGCTGTCGCGTCGTCGACCGTAGGGCGAGAAGTCCTCGGACACATGGACACTCGGTGCGTCGATTTCCTTGGCCAGAGCCGGGATTCGGTCCTCGGCAGACCCGCGGGTGACCAGCAGTCGGCCGTCCAAGTCGTCACGCAGTTGACGCAGGGAGTCACACAAAAACTGGATCCGCCGCGCACCCGACGACGCTTCCAGTCGGGGATCGAGCACGAAACATGCCAGCACGTCTTCGCTGTCCGCTGCGGCGCGCAAAAGCGGCGGGAGATCACGCAGTCGTAGGTCGCGTCGGAACCACAACAGCGCGGGCATCAGCGGGTCACCGGATTCATCGGCGGTTGAGTACCCAGATATGAGCGGACATCAGGGTGGCAAAAGCGCACCACAGGGGATACGGGGTCAGGGCGACGCCAGCGCGCGCATCGGCGGCGGCGGTCCGTCTGGCGAGATCAGCGCTGCTAGCCGCCAGCACCACTGCGCCGAGCGCCGACGCCCCCAATTTCTGGTATCTGAAGAACAGCCAGCTCCATCCCGCATTGAGGATCAGGTTCGCACCCAAGGCAACGACGTAATTACGTGCCTCGTCGTGCCGGCCAGCGGCGCGGAGACGATCAATCGCGGTCGCCGAAGTCACTGCGATGTCGGCATACAGGGTCGTCCACGCGATGGGAAACACGCCGTTGGGCGGGACGTAGGGTGGCTTGCGGAGCGTGCGGTACCACCGGGTGATTCGTGGCTTGCTGGCGACGCTCCCGATCCCCGCCGTGGCCGCGACCGCGACACTCGTCGCGGCCAATGTCTGCTTGCTCACCTAAGCTCCCTTCGGTACGAGGAGTATTTCAGTCGTTTAAGTATTAATCAACTGAAGTAATGCTCAATTGCGGATAAACTGACTCACGTCATGGGCCCGGATCAGATCGCGGACGGCCGCGCCGCACTCGAGCAGCAGATCACCGCCTGCCTGCGGGTGATGACGGCCGAGTCCGAACAGATCGGCCGCGCCTTCGCTGCCGTCCACGACGTGCGCCCCACCGACTTTCGGGCGCTGCTGCACGTGATGGTGGCCGAAACCGCTGGCGCGCCGGTCACTTCCGGCGAGCTGCGTCAGCGGATGGGACTTTCGGGCGCCGCGATCACCTATCTGGTGGATCGAATGATGGCCTCCGGTCACATCAAGAGGGAGTCTGACCCGGCGGATCGGCGCAAGGTAATCCTGCGTTATTCCGAATCCGGGTTGGCGACCGCGCGTGCGTTCTTCGCGCCGCTGGGCATCCACTCTCACGACGCGATGGCAGACTTGCCCGATGCCGACCTGCACGCAGCGAGCAGAGTGTTTACCGCGTTGATCGAGGCGATGCGCAGATACCAGGAGGACCTGGCATCGCTCAAACTGCCCGAGCCGCCCGCCGACTGAGCACGTGAAGAGGGGAGGTCAGGTGCCAACGGAGTCCAACGGTATGACTACTCGCAAGCGTCGTCATATCGACGTGTGCCTGGATGAGCGGGTCAGCTACACCGGCGTCACGACCGGTCTGGAACGTTACCGCCTGCCCTACAACGCGCTGACGCAGACCAGCCTCGCGCACGTCGAGCTGTCGACGCACTTTCTG
This sequence comes from Mycobacterium paraterrae, assembly GCF_022430545.2. NCBI lineage: Bacteria > Bacillati > Actinomycetota > Actinomycetes > Mycobacteriales > Mycobacteriaceae > Mycobacterium > Mycobacterium paraterrae. Next base: position 3,689,047 of record NZ_CP092488.2, read on the forward strand.
GGGGCGCCGCTACGGGCTCCGATCTTGGTCGGCGCGATGACGGGCGGTGCCGAGTTGTCCGGCACGATCAACAAGAATTTGGCCGCCGCCGCGCAACAGCTCGGCGTCGGGATGATGCTCGGATCCCAGCGCATCATGTTGGACAGTGCGTTGGGAGAGCAGGCCGCATCCAGCTTCACGGTTCGCGATGTCGCGCCGGACGTGTTGCTGTTCGGCAATATCGGTCTTGCTCAATTGACAGCAGCTGCCGCGCAAGATATCTCGAACGCGCTGAAGCGGGTCGGCGCGGATGCGCTTGCCGTGCATACCAATCCGCTGCAAGAGGCTGTCCAGTGGAACGGTGACGGCGACTTCTCCGGATCGCTCGACCGATTGCGTCAAGTCGCAAGTACGCTCGAATATCCAATCCTGCTCAAGGAAGTGGGCCACGGCATCGGTAGCTCGGCGATCGCCGAATTGACCGGTCAGTCGGGCGAATTGCCGGTAGCGGCGATCGATGTCGCAGGCGCCGGCGGGACCTCGTGGTCACGGGTGGAACAACTCGTACGCTACGGCGAGGTCCGGTATCCCGACCTGGCCGACTGGGGGATACCCACAGCGCAGGCCGTCATCGAGGTGCGTTCGGCGCTGCCCACCGTGCCGCTGGTCGCATCCGGTGGCATCCGCACCGGCATGGATGCGGCGAAGGCGCTGGCCCTGGGCGCCGATGTTGTGGCCGTCGCGCGGCCATTGCTGCCCGCGGCGATCGAATCCACTGCGGCAGTGGTGGATTGGCTGCAGCGATTCATCGACGAGCTGCGCATCTGTCTGCACGGCGCCGGCGCGTCCGACCTTCGGGCGCTCCGCCACATCGGAGTCGCGCCAATCCACACTCGCTAAGACTTGCCTGCTTGCGAGTTAGACGGGGTCGTCGCCGCGGTGGCCGCTTCGGCCGGCGCCTTCTGCCGGGCGAGGAGTTCGTCCTCGAAGACGGACATCGCGGCAACCATCGCGGTCAGAACGCGGTGGGCGGCCATCAGGTCGTCGTCAGGCAGGTCGGCCAATGCGGCCCGCAGGTGGGCGCCGAGCGGATTGAAGAATCCGTGCGCGAGTTCCATCCCACTGGCCTCGTAGCGCAGCAGCGCTTTGCGCCGGTCCGCCGGATCCGTTTCACGCCGGAGATGCCCGGCGTCGATCATGCGATCGACCAGATAGGTGATCGCTGCAGGGGAGACGTCCATTCGCTGTCGCAGCTGAGCCATGGTCAGCGGAGTACCCGCCGTCTCGGCGACCATGACGTGCAACAGCGCGTGAAAATCGTTGCCGCTGACGGCGTGCTGACGTGCGAAGTAGCGGCCAACTCGGTCGGATTGAGCTGTAACCGCCCGCATGTCGGCGGACATCAGCTTCTCCAGCTGGGCCCGACTGGGAGAAGAAGTGCTTGCGCCGCGTTTAGCCACCTGACCGCATCCTTCCCAGCGAATCGAGATCCAGGGTATCCAAACCGGCTGGATCAGGGACGGTACGCGAGCACCCTACACAATGTCGGATGGACTCGCCTGGATGGACAGCGGCGCAGCCCCGCTGGACTGACTAGGCGAGCAGCAACCCTTGTTGCGCGGCCGCACCCGTTACCGAGGCGGCCAGTCGTCGCCGGCGACAACACGCTGCGCCACAGCCGCAAGGGGCGTATTGGAATCCTGGGACATCAGCTTGAGCGTTTCGAAGGCCTCGACGGCGTCGATGGCGTACCGCTCCATCATCCTGCCTTTCGCCTGGCCAATCAGGTCGCGTGACACCAGTGCGGCGCGAAACTGCTGGTCGCGGCGCATCATCATCCAGGCCAGCGCGGCGTGACTGGCGAAGGTCAGGCCGATGTGGACTGAGAGGTCGTCGAAGGCGTGGGCATGGTCACCGAACAGGTTCAGGCTGGCGGCTGTAGATCCTTCCCGCAGCATCGCCAGCGATATCACCGAGCGGATCGGAGTCCGCGCAAGCACTTCCTGGCAATAGGTCGGCCAGCGCGAGTCACGCGCAACGTCGTCGACTCGAATCGTCTCCTGCGACTCGGCCGCGGCCAGGCACGGGCCTTGATCACACTCGTTCCGAATCTCGTCCAGCACGACCGGATATTGGTCGCTCCTGGCCACGGTCTCGGCCGGCCGCCGTGGCTGGACAACCGTTATGCCCGCGTGCCGCGCGCCTGGCACCGACTGCGCTGCGCCCGCGATCAGGTCCTGCAGTAGCTCGAAAACGTCCAACGGCGCACGCCGGTGCAGATCGAAAACCAATTGGTTGGCCTGGACATACATCGCGGATTGTGACCTCCGCAGGTGGTCATCGAATGCCGCCATCGTCGTTACGTTCGCTTCCGTGACGCCCAACTACTTCTTGACCGGATCGTTGCCCCAGTTCATCAACGAGTAACGCCAACGGGTGTCCTTCACGTCGCCGGAAGGGCGTTGTGCAGCATGACGTTTCACGTATCCAACGACCTTTCGCATGTGGGCATAGTCGTCGTCGGTCAGGTCGCCCTTCTTGGCTTTCAGAATCGAGATGATGTGTCGACCGCTCTCGTGTCCAGTGGATTCGCCGCTACCGCTTTTCTGGCCGACTTCCTTGGATTCGTCGGTGTCAAGCCACTTCTCGAGCTCGCGCGCGGTCATGTTGACCGCGTCGTGAAACTCATCCCAAGTGGCGGCATCCTCGGAACTCATGTCTCTGGCCTCCTCAGGATTTGTCGCGCCGCAACGCGTCGGGCTTGTGAACCGCGTCGGAACCGGTCTTGTCGCTGATTACGCGGTACTGCGGGTCGTCCTTCGACGCGCGGACTTGGCGCCCGGCGGCCTTTCGGTCGTCGGTGATCTTCTCCTCGACCGTTCCCTTGACGTTCTTGCCGTGGCTTTTCCACGAAACCTTGTCGCCCTTGCTGAACTCGTCCGCCACTGACGGGCCTCCTTCTCGTATCAGAAGACAAGTGGGTCACCAGCGGCGGGAACTGCTTTCCGTACGGGTAGAACCCACAATAACTTAACTATTAACCTTTTGAATAACGTCCGAAACTCTGGCCGGCCCGACGCCGCTTCGGGCCCAACGCCGCATACCCGTTGCAGTTTTCGGCTAGACCGCAGCGGGAATGTGATCCGGATGAGTCTGATGGAATCGCTCAGCGCGCCTTTCCGATGGGGGTCGGCGTTACGAGGACGGCGGATATTCCACCCTGACGGTGTTGTGGCAGAGGGCGTGATCGAACGGCTGGCACCGGCCGGCACCGGCTTGCCGCTACCTTCGGCGAAGGTCGTTGCGCGGCTGTCGAAAGCGTTGGGAACGCCTTCGGCTCTGCCTGACATTATTGGCCTGGCCTTTCGTGTTGAGACCGAAGAAGATTCGACATCGCACTGGGACGTCCTGCTGGCTTCGGCTGTGCCGGGACCCGTCGTTCGCTCGATTTGGCTTCGCCCGGTGACATCGTGGGCCGGCAGTTCGATGACCAGCCTCGCTCCGCTGCGATACCGGGGCACGAACTGGTGGTTGCGGGCTAAGGTCGCGACCCCGATCGACGGCTCGGGACTTTCGTTGGACGGCATCCGAAGCACGCTCGGTCATCACGCGATTGCTATCGATATCGAGCAAGGCGGAGCAGCGTCACACTTCCGTCCGCTGGCGCGCCTGACGCTGACGCACGCGACGCCGGGCCGGGACATTTCTTTCGACCCCGTGTTGAACACCGGACCGGGGGTCGCGATGTATCCGAACTGGCTGGCTGACCTGCGTGCGTATGCCTACGCCCAGAGTCGAGAAGGTCGGGCCGACGATCACGCCTTGGCTGCACGTAGCTGATAGCGACGCTCGGCGTAGACGAGGTCGTCCTTCCATAGCCGGGCGGCGGCCAGACGCATCAGCGGTGTGATCATCGGGGCAGCGGAAAGCGCCCGCCGGAAGCCGGTGCGGTCCGAGTGCGCGACGGTCGCCTCGATCACTGCGGTCCTCGGCAACCCGTCCGGCCCCAAACCCAATGGCGTGGCGTGGGTTTCGACGACACTACCGACGCCCTCACCGTCCACGATCCGCATCAGGATGGTGCGCGGCTCAGGGCTGGTGAACTCGGCCACGGTCGGCACGCCGACCGGGCCGATCCGGAACGTCACCGCAACCAGGAAGCTGTCCACCTCTTCGGTCGGCGTGGTGAGTACTTCGAGCTGAGTGAACGAATACGGGTGGTACCACGCGCCGTGCCAGGGATCTAGCCGGTTGGCGATGATGTCGGACGGTTCGCAGGTGCCGACCATCGTTGCGACGGCATCGAGGGTGTCGCCGGTCGGTCGGTCCGGAATCACCGGATGGTCGAGCGGCTCTTCGCCGCCGACGGCGTCGAGCCGGACCCAGACCAGGACGCCGTCGTCGCAGCTGGGGAGTAGTCGCCAGCGGTATTCGTCGGTGTCACGACCGAGGCACAGTCCGTGCCACCGACAGATCAGGTCGCCGTCGTGAACTGCGGCCGTCGCGAGATCGGCGCCGAGATGCGGACAACTTCGCGGGCCGACGCACAGCCGGGATTGCTGATCGCGCCAGGCGACCAGCTCGACACCGGCAACAGTGCACCCGAGCGGTTTGTCGTGGCGAACGTCGCGACTCGCGGCGAAGGTGTACCAATTCCCCGTCGGCCGGCGCTGTGACCGGTCCAGCGCCGCCGCGATGATCGCCGGCGAGGCGTCGCGATAAGTAGGACGCTGACCCGTCCACGTGGCAGACGGGATCGGTTGCAGCGGCCAGTCTTTCGGCCAGCGCTGCCGCACACTGTCGCCGATGCTCATGGTTGCGCCACCCTTTCTCGGCCGGCGAGATGGCGCAGCAACGCCGAACGGCCCCGGGTGGGCACCGTCGCCAGCGGGTGACCGGCGAGGCCCCACCGCTGAAGGATCTCGTTGGCGGCGGTCCAGCCCGTGGTGGCCGCACGCTCCATCAGCGCGACCGGTAGGTCAATTCGGACCCCGTCACCGGCCAACAGGAGTCCCGGTTGCGGGGTCACCACTCCGGGTCGGTGCGCGTAGGTTCCGGGCGCGAACAGCGGACAATCTTGGTGCTGCAGTGTGCGCTCATGAACGACCCGCGCCTGGCGGGTCTCGGGATAGAGCTTGTGCAGTTGGTCGAGCATCGCGTTCTGGGGCTGCGCGGATTCGACTGCATAGGAATGTACTTCGACCACCGAGCCGCCAGTGCGCTGAGCCCAATCGGCGGCTTGGCGTTCGTAGCGGTCGAGGACGCTGATGTTGTCGACGGGTTCGTGACCGGACGTTCCCAGAAACGCTGCTCGGTCGTTGGCCACGGGACGATCCAGCCATAGCCGCTGCACCAGGAACGGCGGCGCGGTCCGCAGCCGCTTGATCCGCGCCCGCCACAGTTCGTCGCCGAGCTGCGGAGACGACTCGACAATCGCTTGTAGTCCGGCAATGTCGGTGGCCAGGACGACGGAGTCGGCGTCCAGCTGCTCACCGGCGTCGGTGTGCACACGGAACGTCTGGCCACTCCCGCTGGCGATGCTCGACACCGACACGCCTTGCTGGAAGCGGACTCCCAGGTCGACGAGGTACTGACGCAGCGGCTCCCATAGAGCGGTGTCGAAGTTGGAATTGGCGACGTCGAAGATCAGGCCCTCACTGGAGCCGAGGAAATAAATATGGAACATGGTGGCCAGCTCCGCGGCCGACAGCGCAGTCGGGCTGGCGAAAAAGCTGCGGGAAAACACCTCGAAGGCTAAGTGCCGGGCCGCCTCAGGGAAGTTGATGCTTTGCAGAAACGTCTCGGCATCGATGTGGTCGAGGCGCGCAAAGATATCCGGCAGCGAGACCGCGGCAAGCGGTGCCGCGGCACGCGCGTCGATCTTGAGCAGATCGGTGAACCGAAACGTCGGACTGCGCAACGCGAATACCAAGGCATTCCAGGGCGGCGTCTGCGGCAGGCCGCGGAAGGTGTCTTGGCGTCCGGCACCGTCGACAAGCGGATAATCGTCGACCGCGGTGAGCATCGACAGCGTAGGGTCGATGCGCTCCAACAGCGCACGCAAGTTGTAGTACTGCCTGAAAAACGCGTGGAAACCCCGGTTCATGGCAAGCTCGGCGCCGTCGACCTGCTCGGTCCAGGCGCCGACTCGCCCGCCCAGATATTGCTGGCGTTCGATGACGTCGACGGAGATTCCCCGCTCGGCCAAACCCGTTGCGGCCGAAAGCCCCGCGATGCCAGCGCCGACGACGACGGCCCGCGGCTGCGACGACAGGGCCTTCGCGCTCGGAAGGCCTTGCGGGGCAGGGAAAGTGCGGCGGTGCCGGTCGGTCATGGCGCGTCCCCGAGGAAGGTGTGCGCGATGTTGGTCTCCCAGCCCGGCATCGTCTCACTATGTACCGCCACGAAACCCGCGTCGCGCATCCGTTGCCGCAACCGTGTTGCGCCATCGAAGCTCAACACGCTGCGCCACAGGTGCCGATACAGCGTCGAGTCCCGGGTTTGCCACCACCCGGACGGAATGATGATGCCCCAGCAGACCGCGTTCCATATCGCGGTGGCGAGCCGGGAGTCGCGCACCGAGTAGTCATGCACCGCCAAGGTGGCTCCGGGCGCCAGCAAATTGCGCAGGGCGAGCAACTGCGTGTCGGGATCGGCCAAATTGCGGATCAAATATGCGGCCAGGATTCCGTCGAACGGTCCGACGACACCGTTTTCGGCGAGACCTTCGACGGGCGTGTGCACAAATTGCACCGACGGTGGCCACGACTTGTTTTTCGCCTCGTCGAGCATGCCTTTGGACGCGTCGATGGCAACGATGTCGGCGTGCGGTGCGACGCTCAGCAACGCGGCCGTCGACGCACCGGTACCACATCCCGCGTCGAGTAGCCGCAATCCGCGTCCCTGGTTGGGCAGCCGAAGCCGCTGGGCCGAAAGGCGAAGGTGCGCATGGTATCCCGGGCTCGCCCCGACCAGCCGGTCGTATGCGGAGGCGCCGGCATCGAAGGCGGCCGGCACGTCCGCGCGGGGTAGGCCGAAATTACTGATGCTCACGTTGACGCTCCCATAGCAGCAGGACGGCGGTGACCAAGGCAAAGCCGAACAGAAAGTCTTCGATCGGAATGTCGAATGGGAACCGGATCCCGCTGGTCTGCCGGTTGTCGTAAATCACGATCGGGGCGCTGAGCTTGGTCAGCCAACCGTCGGTGAGGATCTGGAAGCCGATCACGATGATCATCGACAGCCAATAGGCCCCGCGCCGAAACAGCCCGGTCCGTAACACCGTGAACTCCAGTACTGCGACGGCCAGCACCGACACCACAGCCGGGACCGTGTAACCGAGCCCCGTCATTTGCGGGTGACCCGTCGCAGAATCCCGCTGACCGCGTTGTAGGTGAGCAACGCGCACAGAGGAATCACGAGAAAGAACAACACCTCTTCGATCGGCATGTGGAACGGGACGTTCACGCCGGTCACGTATGCCGGGTTGTATGTCCAGATGCCAAGGCCGATCGCGATTTCGTCCCAGATCACGAATACCGCGGCCACTGGCAGCACGGCGCGAGCCGCACGCCGAACCTGGCGATAGACGCCAGGGCGAAAGGTCTCCAGCGGCAAGGTGATGGCCAAGCAGGCACCGAGCACAATCAGATACTGCCAGCGATCCACTACACCGCACCAGATCTGGGGGCATCGGACGCGACGTGTGTGCGCCGCGCCCGCCAAGACCGGATGAGGCCGGCTCCGGCGACCCGCAGCCGTCGCGCGTTGCCGACCGTCGCGCGTTGGCTGAACACGGCGAAGCCGCTGTCCTCGATGCGGTCAAGGATCTCGGCGTACAGCGTCAACGCGGTCGAGACGCACGGACGCGAGCGCGGCTCGAGCATGGCCACGCCGTCGGCAGCAAAGCGATAGACGCCCCGGGCGATGTCGTGCTGAGCGGCCAGTGCGTCGCGCACCCGCTGGTCGGTCGTGCGGTGTGTGTGGCACCAGGTCAGCAATTCGCGGTCAACGTGGTAGGCGGCAAGTTCGTCAGCCGGCAGGTAAACGCGCCCACGTAGCAAATCCTCGTCGATGTCCCGCAGGAAGTTCGTCAGCTGGAACGCCCGGCCCAGAGCCGCCGCGCGGGGAGCGGCCTCGTCGGCGGAGACGACGGTACCCAAGATCGGAAGCACTTGCAGGCCAATGGCTTCCGCGGACCCCTTCATGTAGAGGTTGAGAGCGTCGCGGTCGGGATAGTCGGTGATCGTCAAATCCATTCGCATGGATGTCAAGAAATCGTCGAACAATTCGTCGCGGATCGCGTAGCGCCGCGCGGTGTGCCGGACGGCGGCCAGCACCGGGTTGCCCGGATGTTCTTCGGAGGAGAAGAACTCGTCGGACAACTGCTGCAGACGGGTTGCCCGGTTCGGAGTGTCCAAGGTCGAGTCGAAGTCGTCGAGAATGTCGTCGGCGTAGCGCGCAAAACCGTAGAGCGCGTGGATCGGGGGCCGCTGGTCGGGCGCGAGAAGCCGGGTGGCAAGGAAAAAGGTGCGGCCGTGGGCGGCGTTGAGCGTCCGACAACGTTGGTAGGCCGCACGTAGTTCCGGATCGTCGATACCGGCCGCGCTCAACTCGGTGCGGATCACGAGCGGCCGGCTTTCGCGATGACGGTGTGTGGTGATGTGTCAGCGACGCCGGTGACCCTGTCAGCGGCCAACCGGCCCGAGATCATCGCGGTGGGCACGCCGACACCGGGAACGGTCGACGACCCCGCCAGGACCGCATTGTCGATGCCGCGCACCGTGTTCGCGGGTCGGAACGGTCCGGTCTGCGCGAACGTATGCGCGAGCGCGAACGGCGTGCCGGCAATCATGCCTTGGGCTGCCCAGTCCTCGGGGTTGACGACATGCAAGACATCGGTCCCGTCGCGGAAACCCGGAATCAGCTGTGCGTCAACGGTATCGATGAGCTGCTCGGTGTAGCTGTCACCGATGCGCGACCAGTCAATTATCCCGCGCTCCAGATTGGGCGCCGGGGCGAGCACGTAGAACAACTCGTGGCCGTCCGGGGCCAGGCTGGGATCGCTGGCTGTCGGTCGGGTGACAAGCAGGGACGGGTCCCGCATCAGCCGGCCGTCCTGGATGATGTCGGTGAAGGTCTGGTTCCACTCCTCACCGAAGATGATGTTGTGATGGGCTAGTGGCGGACTCGCTGATTCCGTTCGACGTCGACCGATGTGGGCGACGACGGCAGAGGGGGCCGGCCGCAAACGACCGACGCGCCGCGGCTGGCGGCCCAGCAGTGCGTAGGTGGTGGGTAGTTCGGTCGTGAGCACCGCCGCGTCGCACGCGATGCGCTCGCCGGTGTCGGTCAGCACGGCCGAGACTCGGTTTGCGTTGCGCTGCAAGCCCGTGACGGTCGCGCCGTACACGAACCGCACTCCCGCGTGGGCCGCGGCGGCGGCGAGCGCGTCGGGAAGCGCCCGCATTCCGCCTCGTGGGAAGTAAACGCCAGAGATGGTGTCCATATACGCGATCACCGCGTAGACGGCCAGCGCCTTACGGGGCGCGACTCCGGCGTACAGCGACTGGAACGTGAACACCCGACGTAACCGCGGATCGGAGATGTAGCGGCCGACCATCGTGTCCCATTTGCGGAAACCGCCGAGTGCCGTCAGGCGAGCCAGCTGCGGATTCAACAGCGATAGTGGCGAATCGAAATTCTCCGCGATGAACCCGTCGAATTCGGTGCGGTACAACCGCGTCAGCCAATCGCGCAACTTTCGATAGCCGTCTGCCTCTTGCGCGCCGGCGAACGCGCTAATCGCCTGCGCCATGGCGTCCGCGTCGCTGTGCACGTCGAGGCTGCTGCCGTCGGCGAACTGCGCGCGGTATGCGGGATCTACCGGCATCAATTGCAGGCGGTCCGAACGGTTTTCGCCGACTGCGGCAAAAGCTTCGTCGATGATGTCCGGCATGGTGAGCACGGTCGGTCCGGTATCGAGCTGATAGCCGCGAATGTCGGCGCGCCCGGCACGCCCGCCGGGCCAGTTCTCGCGCTCGACAACAGTCACCTCGCGACCGCGGCCGGCCAGATGCAGGGCCGCGGTCAGTCCGGCCAAGCCGGCGCCGACAACGACGACGTGATTGTTAGGGCCAGGCACACTGCGCATTATTCAGTTCGCTCCGTGCACACGGAAGCCATGTTCGTCAAAGCGGCGCGCACCGGTTCATTGATTCGGAGCTGGTCGAGCTCCTTGAGCGCCGAGCCCACCCGGTCGCTGATCGTGTCTTCGATCCACTGCACGGCACCGGTCGTGACGATCAGGGACCGCCAACGCTTGATGGCGTCCTCGTCGAGATCGGCGATGTTCATCAGCTCGGTCAGCTGCGTGCGAGTGGCCGGGTCGGCCAACTGATGTGCAGCGATGACGACGCTAGTGGCCTTACGCTCGACGAGGTCCTGACCGTCGGGTTTGCCCGTTACCGCCGCGGACCCGAAGACCCCGAGCAGGTCGTCTCGCAGTTGAAACGCCTCGCCGACCGCTTCGCCGTATCGGCCCAGACCTGTGATGGTGCGGTCGCTGCAGCCGCTCATCGCCGCGCCGATCTCCAATGGCCGGCGCACCGTGTAATTGCCCGATTTGCGACGTGCCACTTCCAGAACTGTGTCCATCGAAGGCAGATCGCGGATATCGCTTGCCAGGTCGGCGAATTGGCCCAGCGCGAGTTCGGTGCGCATCGCGTCATACCGCGGCCAGGCCTGCCGCAGACTCCGGTACTCCAGGCCGCTTTCCCGCATCATCTGCTCGGCCCAGATCAGGCAAAGGTCGCCCAGCAGGATCGCCGCTGACTCACCGAACCTTTCCGCAGTTCCAGAAAGCTTTCGCTTTCGGTGCCACTGGCTGAATTGAATGTGAGCGGCAGGGCGGCCGCGACGCGACGACGCGGCATCCATCACGTCGTCCTGTATCAGCGCAAAGGCATGCAGCAATTCCAGTCCGGCCGACGCGAACAATGCTTCGTCGCTGTCTGCGGATCCCGCCAGCCAGCCGAGGTACATGAAGGTCGACCGCAGGCACTTTCCGCCGGCCACGAAGTTCAGCAGGATATCGCCGGCCACGTCGACGCCCGACTCCGCGAGTTCTGCGGCGCATCGAGCGGCCACGAATTCACCCAGGTGCGACAGCACTTTCGCACGTAAGCCGATCCGCCATACCTCGAATTGCGCGGGATCTGACCACGTTTGCTGATCTAGCTCAGCGGGGGCCGCCGGCGGTGCCAAGGAGAGTGCACGCAGCTCGCCCACTTAGGCCCCTCTCGCACGGTTGGGTCGCGGCCTGGCCGTATACCTCGGACTCACGCGCTATACCTCCCGAAGGGCAAAGACAAACACGGCGAACCCGGGCCAGCCAAGGTTCACTTCATTGAGTTAAAGATTAACTTACTGAACATCTCCTTGCCTCGCCAGCGATCCAAGGCGCCTAGTGTTGACGATGCAGAGCGAAGCGATGAGGAGGAGCGGCGCAGATGACTTCAGCGCAGCGCGAACGACGTGCACTGGTGTCGACATTTCGCGAGGTGGGTCCGCGAGCGCCGACGCTGTGCGAAGGCTGGAACACCACCGACCTCGCCGCGCACCTGGTGGTGCGCGAACGACGAATCGACGCCACCGCAGGGATCGCCCTGCCATTTCTGGCCGGCTACACCGCAAAAGTCCAAGACAAGGTCGCACGATCCACCAACTGGAACGCACTGGTCGAGCTGGTGGCATCCGGTCCGCCGATCTACTCACCGTTCAAGCTGCTCGACCCGATCGCGAATCTCGGTGAGATGTTCATCCACCACGAGGACGTGCGCCGAGCCGTCGACGGCTGGGAGCCGCGCGTGCTCGATGCTTCGACCGCGGTGCAACTGCGGCGCCAGCTTGGGCTGATGAGCCGGATCATGCTGAGCAAGCTGCCCGCCCATGCCGTCCTGCAGACGCCCGAAGGCGACCGCATCGCGACAGTAGGTCGGGGTGAGACGGTCACGATCACCGGCGAACCGCAGGAGCTGCTGTTGTTCGTCGCTGGTCGTGACGCGGTGCGCGTGAACTTTGCCGGTGACGCCGCCGCAGTCGCTGCGATCCGCGACTCCCCGCGCGGGCTCTAGCCCCGCCCCAGCAGGTGCCGGAGGGTTTGCTCGAGGCCAGGACGGCGGAAGCGATGGTCGGCCTGCTGCAGCCTTGCGGGCAGCACCCGCTGGCTGGCCAGCGCGAGCTCACGGGCGCCCTGGTCGCCGAGAAGCACCTTGGGCCCGAGCGGCGGCACCGGCAGCAACGCCGGCCGGTGCAGCACACGCGCCAAAACCCGGGTGTATTCGACATTGCGTACCGGGTCGGTGGCTACCGCGTTGACCGGACCGGAGAGGTCGGCGTCCCACAGTGCGCGGTGATACACATCGACGAGATCGTCGATCCCGATCCACGAGAACCATTGCTGACCGTCTCCGAGCCGCCCGCCGAGTCCCGCGGCGAACAACGGCCGCAGCAACCGCAGCGTCCCGCCGGCGGGGGACTGCACGATCCCCGTGCGCACCCGCACCACGCGGATGCCGGCCTGCTCGGCCGGGGTGGTCGCGTCCTCCCAGTCGGCGACAACGTCGGCGAGAAATCCGTCGCCGCGCTCGCTGGTCTCGGTCAGCGTCTGGTCGCCGCGGTCGTAGCCGTAGAAGCCGATCGCCGACGCACTAACCAGAACTTTGGGTCCGTCGGTGGCACCGGCGAGCAATTCGGCGAGTCGACGCGTCGGCTCGATTCGGCTGTCTCGAATCGCGGCGCGGTGATCCTCGGTGAATCGGCCGGCGATCGATTCGCCGGCGAGATGAATGAGCGCGTCCACTCCGGCCAGCAGCTCGGGGTCTGGATTACCCGGATTCCACTGTCGTTCATCGGCATTCGACGAGGCGTGCCGAACCAGCCGAATTACCCGATGGCCGCCGGTGGACAGGAACGCGGCCAACTGCGACCCGACGAGCCCGGATGCACCAGTAATGGCAACCGTGAGCTGGGCTAGTCCGTGGTCTGCCGCCCTGCGGTGTGCGGCGAGGTCGTCGGCCAGTTGCTGGTGGCGGTAGCGGAACATCGACTTCAGCGCGGCCCCGGGAACCGGCGTGTCGACGTGGTCGATCACCCGCGTGCGATCGCCGTCGACCTCCTCGAAGTCATGGGTGTGCCGCCAGCGCACCGCCAGCTTTGCGGGCAGCGACGCCAGCCCGTCGGAACCGATCTCGTCGACGAAGCGACGCGGTGGGTCGTAGCCGTCCGGTTGGTGGTCGGCCACCCAGCGCAGACCACCGGGCAGGCCGAGTTCGGCCCGCCCATTCTCCAGTGACTCCGCTTCGCTGATCAATTTCATCGGCGACCACGGCGGTGTCAGCCGCGTGAATGCACCGGGCCGGGCGTGCCAGTCGAAGACCTCATAGATCGGGGCGTCGACCACGCTCGAATATTCGATTCCCATGAGCCGACGGTACCTCCGCCGTTAAGAACTCCGGCTCCTCCTCAGGCTGTTGCCAGCCTGCATCGTCGCCGGAGGCCAAGAACTCCCCGGCTCCTCCTCAGGCTGTTGCCGGCCTGCATCGTCGCCGGAGGCCAACGCCTACCGATCCGGCAGCGCATGCTCGACGATGGGCAGCCGCGGCAGCGGTTGACGCTCGGCACGCTTGGCGGCCAGGTACACCTGCGCGGTCTCTTCGGCCACCGTGTGCCAGTCGAACGCTGCCGTCAGGCGCCGACGCGCGGCCTGGGCCCGCCGCTGCGCAGCCGCCGGATCGTCGAGCACCGCGTTGACAGCTTCGGCCAGTCGGGCCACATTCCGTGGCGGACAGGACATCCCGGTCTCGCCGTTGATGACGGCCTCACCCAGGCCGCCGATGTTGGAAGTGACCAGCGGAGTTCCGGCGGCGGCGGCTTCCAGTGCCGCCAGTCCGAATGGTTCGTAGTGGCTGGGCAGCACCGCGGCATCGGCACGATGCAATGCGGCCAGCAGATCGTCGTGATCCAGCCGCCCAACGAAGCGAGTTGACTTGAGCACCTTGTATTTACGTGCCTGTGCGACGAGCCAGTCGTGTTGAGTACCTTCGCCGGCAATGGTCAGCGTGGTACCCGGGTGGGCGCGCCGGATACGGGGGAGCGCTGCGATCGCCTCGTGCACGCCCTTTTCGTATTCGAGCCGGCCCACGTAGAGCAGTTCCGCCGGGCCGGTGCGGCTTTTGCGCCGCGCGAACGGCCAGCGTGCGGCTTCGATGCCGTTGCGGATCACCGTGGTATCGGCCAGGTCCGGTCCGAACAACTCGTTTATCTCGTCACTCATCGATGCCGAGCAGGTGATCAACGAGTCGGATTCGCGCACCAGCCACGATTCGACCGCATGCACCTGCCGGCTCAGGGGACCGGACACCCAGCCGGAGTGCCGACCGGCCTCGGTGGCATGGACCGTCGAAACCAGTGGTGCGTCGTAGAATTCAGCAAGTGCGATCGCCGGGTGCGCGACCAGCCAGTCGTGGGCGTGGACCACGTCAGGCCGCCACGGTTCGTCGCTGCGCTGCTCTTTGAGCGAGAGGCCGGCGCGGATCATCGCGTGTCCCATCGCCAGGGTCCACGCCATCATGTCGGTGCCGAACGTGAACTCGTGCGGGTCCTGTGCGGCCGCGAGAACCCTTACGTTCTCGTTGATTTCATCCGACGACGGATGGGTGCTCGGATCAGTGCCGGTCGGGCGTCGCGACAGCACGACGACCTCGTGGCCGGCAGCGGCAAGCGCGGTCGACAGGTGGTAGACGTGGCGACCCAATCCACCGATCACCACCGGTGGGTACTCCCACGACACCATGAGGATCTTCATCGCGGCAATCTCCGGGCGTCGAGCGCGCCGAACAATCCGTCGGCCCGATTCCAGCCCTCGGCCAGGCGCTGTGCCACCTCGCGGCGGCCCGACGCCAGGGCGCCGGCGATTTCACGGGTGGCGTGGGCGTGCAGGTGCGCGCGATAGCGGGCGTAGTCGGCCGCCGAATCCTTGCTCACCATGAACGGCCAGTCGCTAGACACGGTGAGCAGGGTCTCGCGCAGAATTTGGTCGGCGACGTGGTCGCGGGGGGTCGGCCCGTCGAGTGATGCTCTGTGGTCCAACGCCTTGTCGACGGCTGATAAGGCGGTGTCGACCACCTCGGCGTTGAGCTGAACCAGGTCGGCCACCTTCTCGCCCGACCACACTTGCCAATCCTTGCCCGAACCCCAAGAGCTGGGCGGCAGTTCGACGGCGCTACCGACGAGGCCGTTGTCGATGGCGTCGCTCAAAGTGCCGAGCCGCACGCCCGCTTCGGGGAGCGCCCGCAGCACGCGCTCGAGCCAGGCCGGCCCCTCGTACCACCAGTGACCGAACAACTCGGTGTCAAAGGCCGCGACTACGTGGGCCGGTCGGCCGATCCGAGCTGACTCGGCGATCAGTCGGCGCCGCACCACGTCGACGAAGTCGGCGACGTGGCTGTCGATTGCGCGATCGGCACGTTCAGGGTCGTAGGGCGCCTTTTTCTCCGACGGTACGTTGCGGCCGGTGACGCGGGCCGGCTTGAGGCCGGTGCGATGGTCGTAGGTGTGAAAGTCGCGGTAGGCGGCGTGACCGGGGTAACCCGACTTCGGTGACCACACGCGGTAACTCACCTGCAAGTCGCGGCCGAATGCGACGACGCTGGAGTCGCCCACCGGCCGTCCGAGCGCGGTATCGCCGTGCAACGACGGGCCGTCGACCATGAAGTGGCCCACTTCGGCGGCGGCATAGTCGTGCTCCATGCCCGGGGCATAGGCGCATTCGGGCGCCCAGATGCCAGTGGGCTTGTGGGACAACCGCTGTCGGGCATCGGCCAATCCCTCGCGCAGCGCGAACTCCCTTAGTCGCGGATTGAGCAACGGCTGGAACGGGTGAGCCAGGGGACCGCCCAGCAGCTCGACGGTCCCGGCGTCGATCAGGCGGCGCAGCAACGGACTGGCGCCGTGCCGCCAGTGCGTCTGGAAATCTTCGAGCGCGCGTTCTGTCTCGGCCATCTCACGAATGCCGAAGGCGCGCAGCGCTTCTGGGGCTGAGGCGGCCGATCCGTCGTAGGTGTCGCCGGGTCGCAGGCTGGCCGCCTCGGCTGCACGCAGATGCCAGTTGGCGAGCCAATGATGCATCCCGTCAAGGCAATACGGATCGTCGAGTTGAGCCATCACGACCGGGGTGACACCCAGCGTGATCAACCGGTGCCGGTCTTCGTCGGCCAATCGGCGCAAAACCTGCAGCAGCGGAAGATAGGACGCCGCCCACGACTGGTACAGCCACTCTTCGCCGACCGGCCATCGGCCGTGATGTGCCAACCAGGGCAGGTGGGTGTGCAACACCAGGGTGAACAACCCCGGTACCGGCTCGCTCGGACTGTCGATCGGCGTCACGTGCGCACCGCGATCGCAACAAGGTCGAGGCTGTCGTCGATGGGTCGCGCCGCATCGGTGCCGGCCTCGACGATGTCGAAGTCGTCGGCAGCGACGGCAGCGACATCGGCCAGCAGTTCCTCCGACCACGGCGCGTCGGCGACGGCCCGTTCGATCTGGGCGTCGATGATCGAGCCGCCATGTCGAGCGTCCATCTCGCGAAGCCGAGCTCCATGGAAGACGCCGTACATGCCGCGGACCTCAAAGCCCGCCTCGTGCAACAGTTCTGTCAGCTCGATGGCATTGAGCTCGCGAGTATGAAACGGATTGATCGGTGTGTCACGGCCCGGTGAAAACGTAATCCGGTTGGGCGTCGACACCATCAACAGGCCGGACGGACGCAACACCCGGGCGCACTCGCGGACGAACTGCGGCTGATCCCATAGATGCTCGATCACCTGGAAGTTCACGACGACGTCTACCGACTGGTCAGGCAGGGGAAGTTCGGCCAGGTTGCCGTGAATCACCCGGACGCGCGGGTAGCGGGCGCGGACGTGCGCGACCGTCGACGCGTCGTAGTCGACCGCGGTCACCTGCTGCGCGACCCCGGCGATCAGGTCGGCGCCGTAGCCCTCGCCGCAACCGGCCTCGAGCACGTCGCGGCCGCGGCAATGCCGCGCCAGCTGTTGGTAGACCACCTCATGGCGGCGGAACCAGTAATTCTCGACGTCGAGGCCCGGAATCGTGCGTTCACCGGTCAACGGCAACGCGGTGTCCGCGAGGGGATGCGGAACGTCAGGGATGAATGCGCTCATTGCCTAGGCAGGCTAACCCGTCGTGAAGGGTTCGCGAATGTTCACCGCAAGTATTCCCGTGCGAGCGACGAGCATCACGCGCCTGTGAGGGCACCGGGGGGGCGAAACCCGCAGGACGACCCGCTATGGTGGGGGTGCAAGCCACACTAAGTTACCAGTCAGTAACATGCGGGTGCGGTGCGCACAAAGATGTGACATAAGTTCTGTGGCTTGTTGCTGCAGAACGCACTCGAGGAGGACGAGCCACTCTCATGACGAACATCGTGGTCCTGATCAAGCAGGTCCCGGACACCTGGTCGGAGCGGAAGCTGAAAGACGGCGACTGGACGCTGGACCGTGAAGCCGCAGACGCCGTGCTGGACGAGATCAACGAGCGCGCGGTCGAAGAAGCGCTGCTGATCCGCGAGAAGGAAGCCGCCGACGGCACCGAAGGATCGGTCACCGTGTTGACCGCGGGGCCCGAGCGCGCCACCGAGGCGATCCGTAAGGCGCTGTCGATGGGCGCCGACAAGGCCGTTCATCTTCTCGACGACGGCCTGCACGGCTCGGACGTCGTCCAGACCGGTTGGGCGTTGGCGCGCGCGCTGGGCACGATCGAAGGCACCGAGCTGGTCATCGCCGGCAACGAGGCCACCGACGGGACCGGCGGTGCGGTGCCGGCCGTGATCGCCGAGTACCTGGGCCTGCCGCAGCTGACGCACCTGCGCAAGCTGTCGCTGGAAGGCGGCAAGATCACCGGCGAGCGTGAGACCGACGACGGCGTCTTCACGGTCGAGGCCTCGCTGCCCGCCGTGGTGAGCGTCAACGAGAAGATCAACGAACCGCGCTTCCCGTCCTTCAAGGGCATCATGGCCGCCAAGAAGAAGGAAGTCACCAAGCTGACGCTGGCCGAGATCGGGGTCGAGCCCGACGAGGTCGGGCTGGAGAACGCCGGTTCCAAGGTGCTGACGTCGACGCCCAAGCCGCCGAAGACCGCGGGCGAGAAGGTCACCGACGAGGGCGAGGGTGGCAACGACATCGCCAAGTACCTGGTCGGTCAAAAGATCATCTAAGACGTCCACACTTACCGAAAGACACGGATAAAACTCATGGCTGAAGTACTCGTGCTCGTCGAGCACGCTGAAGGCGCTATCAAAAAGGTCACCGCCGAATTGATCACTGCGGCACGCGCTCTGGGCGAGCCCGCCGCCGTCGTCGTAGGCAAGCCGGGCACGGCCGAGCCACTGATCGACGGCTTGAAGTCTGCCGGCGCCGCCAAGATCTACGTCGCCGAGTCCGACAATGCGGAGAATTACCTGATCACCCCGTTCGTCGACGTGCTGGCTTCGTTGGCCGAATCCGCCAGTCCCGCAGCGGTTTTGCTGGCCGCCAACGCGGACGGCAAAGAGATCGCCGGTCGGCTCGCCGCCCGGATCGGCTCTGGTCTGCTGGTCGACGTTGTCGACGTGCAGCCTGACAACAAGGCGACGTGGTCGATCTTCGGTGGCGCATTCACCGTCGAGGGCCAGGCCAACGGTGACACCCCCGTCATCACTGTGCGCCCGGGCGCAATCGACGCCGAGCCGTCCGATGGTGCTGGCGAGCGGGTCGACGTCGAGGTTCCCGAGCCGGCCGAGAACGCCACCAAGATCACCTCGCGTGAACCGGCCGTCGCCGGTGACCGTCCGGAATTGACCGAGGCCACCATCGTGGTGTCCGGTGGTCGAGGAGTCGGCAGCGCCGACAAGTTCAGCGTGGTCGAGGAGTTGGCCGACTCGCTGGGCGGCGCGGTTGGTGCATCGCGTGCCGCCGTGGACTCCGGCTACTACCCGGGCCAGTTCCAGGTGGGCCAGACGGGGAAGACGGTCTCGCCCCAGCTGTACATCGCGCTCGGTATCTCCGGGGCCATCCAGCACCGCGCCGGCATGCAGACCTCGAAGACGATCGTCGCGGTGAACAAAGACGAAGAAGCGCCGATCTTCGAGATCGCCGACTACGGCGTCGTCGGCGACCTGTTCAAGGTCGCGCCGCAGCTGACCGAGGCGGTCAAGACCCGCAAGGGCTGATCCAACGGGAAAGCCCCCGCCACGCCTGTACGCGTGACGGGGGCTTTCTGCATGTGAGGGGCCGCCCGTCGAGCCTGCGTCTAGCCGCGGTGGCGGTGTCGAGTCTGCATCCAGCCGCAGTGTCGGCGGGTTGCTTACTAGCCTGGTGTGGTGAGCAGCGACCCGCACCGCGAGCTGGTCAGCGTGGCCGAGGGCAGCGGCCCAGGCGCCGCTTCAGGCAAGACCGCGTTGGGCAGCGGATCGGCCACCGCCCGCGTGCGGGCGGCGATCCTGGCGTTGGCGCGCCACCGCGGCCCGGGCAGCAGCATCTGTCCCTCCGATGCGGCCCGCGCGGTCGGCGGCGACCGTTGGCGCGAGTTGACCGAGCCCAGTCGCAGCATCGCCTTCGAGTTGGCACGCGCAGGTGACGTGGAAATCACCCAGCGCGGTGCCGTGGTCGATCCGGGCCAGCAACCAGCCGGGCCCATCCGCATCCGCGTGACCTCGGTCGACGATTCCTGATTGCGGAAGCCAGGCCGCTCGCTGGGAAGAAGCTGTCAATTACGCGTTTGAACCCTGAGGTAGCGGTGTACAAACAGGTGCCAAACTCGTTCCAGGGAAGGGACCCGATGATGAAGGCAATGGCGCCGGCCGCAATCGCGATCGCCGCGGTTCTGTTCAGCGGATGTTCTGCATCGCAGATCGTCAACACCGGTGGGGACACCAAGTGCAAGGACTTCACCACGCAGGACGAGAAGAAGCAGAACGACGAGGTCAGCAAGATGCTCAAGGACAAGAGCGGCGCCGAACCGTCGAACTTGCAGATCAGCGCCACCCGGTTGTCGGCGGTGACCTACTGCCAGACGCTGGGCAAGCCGGACAGCAAGATCGACGAGGCTCCGCACGGCTGAGCGCGGGAAAGGTTGCGCCGGCGGCTCACTCGCCGCCGGCCTGCAATACCACCATTGCCCGCGCTTCGACCCGGACCGTCTTTGCTGCCGGAATCGGTTGCGCGTCTTCCTGTTCGGTCAGTTCACCGGAGGTGTCGACCACCGGTGTCCACTCTCGACCGAACTCGCCGGGCGGCATGGTGAACTCGATGGGTTCGTGGTGGGCGTTGAAGCACAACAGGAATGAGTCGTCGGTGACCCGCTGGCCCCGGCTGTCGAGGTCGGGGATGCCGTGACCGTTGAGGTAGACCGTCACCGATTTTCCGAAGCCCGAATCCCAGTCGTCGTCGTTCATTTCGGAGCCGTCGGGGCGGAACCAGGAAATGTCGGGTAGTCCTTCGGTTCCGCGGCGGCGCACCGGTACTCCCTGGAAGAATCGCCGCCGCCGGAACACCGGGTGGTCGGCGCGAAGGGCCGACACCGAGGCGGTGAATGCCAACAGTTCGGTGTCCGCCTTGTCCCAGTGCACCCAGGTGATTTCGTTGTCCTGACAGAACCCATTGTTGTTGCCGTTCTGGGTCCGGCCGAGCTCGTCGCCGTGACAGATCATCGGAACGCCCTGCGCTAACAGGGTTGTCGCCAAAAAGTTGCGCTGCTGCCGAGCGCGCAGGGCGTTTACTGCCGGATCGTCGGTCGGGCCCTCGACCCCGCAATTCCACGACCTGTTGTGACTTTCACCGTCGTTGTTGCCCTCTTCGTTGGCCTCGTTGTGTTTTTCGTTGTAGGAGACCAGGTCTCGAAGCGTAAAACCGTCGTGGGCAACGACGAAATTGATCGACGCCACCGGCCGGCGAGCGGTGTGTTCGTACAGATCGGCCGAGCCGGTCAGCCGGGAGGCGAACTCGCCGAGCGTCGCCGGTTCCCCGCGCCAGTAGTCGCGAACGGTGTCGCGGAATTTGCCATTCCATTCCGTCCACTGCGGCGGAAAGTTGCCGACCTGGTAGCCGCCGGGGCCGACGTCCCAGGGCTCGGCGATCAGCTTGACTTGGCTGACCGTCGGATCCTGTTGCACCAGTTCGAAAAAGGCCGAAAGGCGGTCGACATCGTAGAACTCGCGAGCCAGTGTGGAGGCCAGGTCGAACCGGAAGCCGTCGACGTGCATCTCGGTGACCCAGTAGCGCAGCGAATCCATGATCAGTTGCAGGGCGTGTGGGTGGCCGACGTTGAGGCTGTTACCGGTTCCCGTGTAGTCCATGTAGTACTGGCGGTCGTCGTCGACCAGGCGGTAGTAGGCCGCGTTGTCGACTCCGCGCATGCACAACGTCGGTCCGAGGTGGTTACCTTCGGCGGTGTGGTTGTAGACGACGTCCAGGATTACCTCGATGCCCTCTTCGTGGAGGGCGCGGACCATCGTCTTGAATTCCTGGACTTGGCCACCCGGGCTGTTGCTCGAGGTGTATTTGAAGTCGGGCGCGAAGAAGCCGATTGTGTTGTAGCCCCAGTAGTTTGACAGGCCCTTGTCGACCAGCGTGGAGTCGTTGGCGAAGTGATGGACGGGCATCAGCTCGATGGCGGTGATGCCGAGGTTTTTCAGATGCTCGATGATCACGGGATGGGCGATCCCGGCATAGGTTCCGCGCAGACGTTCGGGCACGTCCGGGTGTAGCTCGGTGAGTCCCTTGACGTGCGCCTCGTAGATGACGGTATCGGCGTATTCGTGGTCGGGCGGCCGGTCGTTGCCCCAGTCGAAGAAGGGGTTGATCACCACCGACTTGGGCATGCGTGGGGCGGAGTCGTCGTCGTTGCGGCTGTCGGGATCGCCGAAGTTGTAGCTGAACAGCGACTGGTGCCACTCGAAGTTGCCATCGATTGCTTTCGCATACGGGTCGAGCAGAAGCTTGTTGGGATTGCAGCGGTGTCCCTCCGCCGGATCGTAGGGACCGTGCACCCGGTAGCCGTACCGTTGGCCCGGTTCAACTGACGGAAGAAACCCGTGCCAGACGAACCCGTCCACTTCGTTGAGCGCCACTTTGGTCTCGGCGCCGTCCGCGTCGAACAGGCAGAGCTCCACCTTCTCGGCCACCTCGCTGAATATGGCGAAGTTGGTGCCCGAACCGTCGTACGTAGCGCCCAGTGGATATGCCTTGCCCGGCCACTGCTCGATGCGCTCGGGGCGCGTCGCGTTCTCAGGGTTTGACACAGCGCCCTCTTTCCATTTCTCAGCGCCGCACGGCTGCGACCCGACGCTGCAGATTACCCACCGTGCGGCGAGTCACACATGCTGTGAAGCGAGGCACAATGGCTGTGTGCAACCGTGGCCCCAACCTGATAGACCAGGACCCGGACAGGAGTCGGTGTGGGATTATCCGCGTCCGCCACGTTTGGAAGAGTTCGGTGGATCGATCACTGTCGAGCTCGGCGGCCGCGCCGTCGCGTCGACCACCCGCGCCTGGCGGGTGCTTGAGACCAGCCACCCGCCGACGTACTACCTGCCCCAGGCCGCTTTCGCCGACGGGGTGCTGCGCCGCGCTGATGGCGCGTCCTGGTGCGAATGGAAAGGGCAGGCAACATATTTCGATCTGGTGACCGACGCAAGAGTGGCACCGCGGGCCGGATGGACCTACCTTCGACCCACGCCGGGTTTCGCGCCGCTGGCCGGGGCCGTCGCCGTGATGGCCGCGGCGGTGGACCGTTGCACAGTCAACGGGGAGACGGTTGTCCCGCAACCGGGCGGGTTTTACGGCGGCTGGATTACCAGCTGGATTGTCGGACCCTTCAAGGGAATTCCGGGATCGATGGGCTGGTGACGCTTCACGGACCGCAGGTCGCAATGATGTCGATGCGGCGCAACGCAATTGCGCAAACCGACAGATAGGCCGCCGCCCACACCGGAACCGCCATGCTCGCCCGCGCGTAGTCGCCGACCGGCTCGACCCGATGATGTGTTGCCGGGATGCCGGCCACCTTCCATGCCCAATGCCGGCCCGGCTCGAACTCGGTGATGACGAACGGTGCGGCGATGCCCACCGCCGTCTGAACAGTGCCGGTCGCACCTAGTTGCAGCCGGGTGTACGGAGGATCGAGTCGGCCGCCGCTGACCGTCGGCCCCCACCGCGGCCATGCGTCGAGGTCGACCAGGACGCTCCACACCACCGACGGCGGCGCGGCAATGACTCGGTCGACGGAGAGCATCAGGGCGCCCGCCCCCCGAGGCTTCGTTGTTGCTCGACCACGGCGTCGAGGTCTTTGAGGCGTCGCATCCCGGCCAATGGCTGGGTCATCCGCTGGTTGTTCTCCAGGTGTTTGGCATTGCGCTCCAGGAACCACCAGTATCCGCCGGTGAACGGGCAGGCCCGGTCGCCGACCCGTTCGGAGGGGCGGTAGCGGCAGTCGCCGCAGTAGTTGCTCATGCGGTTGATGTAGGCGCCACCGGAGGTGTACGGCTTGGTGGCCATCAGCCCACCATCGGCGTGCTGCGACATACCGACCACGTTGGCGACCATCACCCACTCGTAGCCGTCGACGAAGCAGCGGTGGAACCAGTCGGTCATCGCGGCGGGGTTCCATCCACGCTGCAGCGCGTAGTTCGACAGCACCATCAACCGCGGAATGTGATGCACCCAGCCGTGATCGCGGACCTGGGCCAGCACGTCTTTCAAACAGTGCGCATCGACGGAGTCGGCGTCCAACTCCGCGAACCACTTCGGCAACCGGCCGTGCGCGTCGAGGGCGTTGCGCCGACGGTAGCCCCGGCCGAAATGCCAGTAGACATGCCAGATGTAGTCGCGCCAGCCGATCAGCTGCCTGATGTAGCCCTCCACGCTGGCCAACGGCGCCTTGCCCGAACGGTAGGCATCCTCGGCGGCGTACGCGCAGTCAAGTGGGTCGAGCAAACCCAGGTTCATTGGGGCCGAGAGCAGGCTGTGCGCCATGAAGCGGTCACCGCTGAGCATGGCGTCTTCGTGCGGACCAAAGTGCGGCAGACGATCTCGTACGAACACATCGAGAGCTTGCCGTGCTTCGGCTGCGGTGACGGCGAATTCGCGCGGGCCGTCGCGGCCCACGAACGACACATCGCCGTCGCGTTCCCAGCGGTCCAGGTCCGCGCGGACCTGCTCGTCGATCTCGTCTTCCTCCGGTCGCCAGGGGGCTTTGATCCCCAGTTCGGCAGTGTTGGGAGCGGGTTCACGGTTGTCGGCGTCGAAGTTCCACCGACCCTCGACTGGATTGTTTCCGTCCATCAACAGGTCGAATCGGCGGCGCGCATCGCGGTAAAAGTTCTCCAGCTTCAACGTGCGGTGGCCTTCAGCCCACGAGCCAAAGGCGTCGCGGTCGGTGCAGAACCCACGTGCCGGCAGCACCTCGACATTCGGCTGTGACCGGACGAACCGATCCGCAGCCCACGACGTGGGCTGGCACACGCTGATCGGCTCGTCGAGCTGCTCGAGCGCCTGGCGGTACGTGCGCGTTTGTAAAAAGACGGCTTGCTCGCCAAGCTCGGCTGCGCGGTGGCGTAATGCCGACAGCACCAGATGCGCTTTGCGGCGGTGAAAGCGACGTCGTGCGAATGCCGCCCGCGACTCGATCAGCAACACCGGCTGGTCGGGCTCGTCCAGAAAGTGCGGCCCGAGCTGGTCGGCGAAACACCAGCGTCGGGAGTCAGGACTCATCTGGGTGCCATACCCTTGCCGAAGGCGATCGAATCAACCCAGCATGGGCAAGGAGCGCGATGACAGAACCCGTATCGGCCCTAGGTGCGGAAAAATTCGTCTCGCTGACGACCTTCAAAAAAGACGGCTCGGCGGTCGCGACACCAATGTGGATTGGGCGCGATGGTGACGACCTGTTCTTCTGGACTCCGGTCGAGAGCTGGAAGGCCAAGCGGGCCAAGAACAATCCCAGAGTCGTGATGGTGCCCTGCAGTCGGAGCGGGAAGGTTCGCGAGGGTGCTCGTCCTGTCGAAGGAGTCGCCGAATTGGTCACCGATGCCGCGACCGTGCAGCGGCTGGCCGGCGTCATCCGCCATAAATATGGTTTCGAGTTCACCATCGTGACGTTCATCGAGCGACTGCTGGCTCGCGGGGCGAAGCCGCGGCTGATTATCCGGGTCGCGCTACCGAGCTGAGGTGGACTCGCGGACGTCGAATCCCTCGAACGTGCCTGCGCTGCGCCAGGCATCCAGGATGTCCGCGTATTCGGTTGGGCTGCCGAAGAAAAAGCTGTCCCGGTTGAGGCGTGCACTGGCTTGGCCCTCGCGGTTGTAATAGCCGGGCGTGCATGACTCCCGCCGGCCGGCGATCAGACTGGAACGCTCGAGGACGGTGTCGACCCAGGAGGCTTCGGCTTCCGCCGTTGTCTCGAGTTCGGCGGCGCCGTGCTGGAGCGCCCATGCGATGACCCAGGCGATGTGTCGGGATTGGGTGTCGATCAAGTACGGGAAGTTCACGGTGAAGCCGGATTGCGCGATGCTCTCGATGAAGCAGTTCGGGAAGCCGTGTACGTGCAGGCCGTGCATCGTGCGGACCCCGTCGGCCCACTTGTCGGTAAGGGTCAATCCGTCGCGGCCGACGATCTCGAAGCCGGTTCGTCGCGAGTAGCTGGTGCCGACCTCGAATCCGGTGGCGAAAATCAAACAGTCCAACGGGTATTCGACACCGGCTACGACGACGCCCCGGGCGGTGATCTGTTCGACCCCGACGCCGCGGGTGTCGACTAGCGTGACGTTGTCGCGGTTGAAGGCTTGCAGGTATTCGTCGTGGAAACAGGGTCGTTTGCAGTAGTACCCGTACCACGGCTTGAGGGCTTCGGCGGTGGCGGCGTCGGTCACGATCGAGTCGACCCGCGCACGAATCTCCTCCATTTTGGCGAAGTCGGCGAGTTCGGCGGAGTTGGGCCCGCCCTCGTTGACGATGGGCATTTTCTTGGTCAGGCTGGTCCACGCATCGTCGACCAGGTCCTCGTCGGAAGTTCCTCCGGCGGTGAGGATTTGAAAATTCTCCATCCGTCGCTGTTGCCAGCCCGGCTGCAGCGACGCGGCCCACTCCGGATCGGTGGGCCGGTTGGCCCGCACGTCGACGGTCGACGGGGTGCGCTGGAACACGAACAGTTGGCCGGCCGCCTCGGCCAACCGCGGTACGCACTGGATGGCCGTCGCCCCGGTGCCGACGACGCCGACCCGCTTGTCGGACAGCCCACTCAAATCGTCGCCCGTGTAGCGGTAGTCCCACCGGCTGGTGTGGAAGGTGTGGCCGGCGAAGCGTGTAATGCCATCGATGCCAGGCAGTTTCGGCTTCTGCAGATACCCGTTGGCCAGCGCCACGAATCGGGCGCGAATCTCGTCGCCGCGGTCGGTGGAAATAATCCATCGCGAATCGTTTTGCTCCCAATGGATTTCGCGCACCTCGGTCTGCAGACATGCGTCTCGATATAGATCGTAGTGCTCGGCGATCCGGCGGCAGTGAGCCCAGATCTCGGAACCCTTGGCGTATTTCTCGGTGGGGACGTAACCGAGTTCCTCGAGCAGCGGCATGTAGACATAGGACTCGACGTCGCAGGCGATTCCGGGATAGCGGTTCCAGTACCAGGTTCCGCCGACGTCGGCGGCCTTGTCGATCAGCCGCACGTCGTGCACACCGAGCTGCTTGCACCGGGCCCCGATCAGCAACCCGCCGAAGCCGGCGCCCACCACGGCGACGTCGACGGAGTCGTGAATCGGGTCTCGGCTGAAGTTCGGGTCGGCCCAGGGGTCCTCGCCGAACTTGCGGAGAGCACCGGTGATCTCGACATACTGCGAAATCCCGTCGGAACGGAGCCGGCGTTGGCGTTCCTCGGCATACTTGGCGCGTAACGCAGCCGGATCGAACGATCCTCCGCCAACGCCAGACGTCACGGCTGAATACTGGTCCAATTTTGTGACGTAGGCAACGCCGAGGTGTGGATCTTCGTCATCTGCCGTGCACGGACACGTTACGGCTCCGATGCCATTTAGCTGATCAGCCGAGCGACAGTGGCGCCTATGGGCACTGAATCGGTCCTCATCGCCGCCGACAAGCCGGGGACGCGTGCATCGGCAAAACCGCGATATTCACTGCTGCTGTCCAACGATCCGGCCCACATCGAAGCCGCGCAACGACTGCGCTACGACGTGTTCAGCAGCGAGCCGGGATTCGCGTTGAGCGGCGCGGACGACGACCTCGACGCCGACCGCTTCGACGAGCATTGCGACCATCTCCTGGTCCGCGAGGAGAACTCCGGTGCGCTGGTCGGCTGCTATCGCATGCTGACACCGACCGGTGCGATCGCGGCCGGCGGGCTCTACACCGCAACGGAATTCGACGTCACGCCGCTCGATTCGCTGCGGCCGTCGCTGGTGGAAATGGGACGTGCGGTGGTGCACAACGAGCACCGCAACGGTGCGGTCGTGCTGCTGATGTGGGCCGGCATCCTGGCATATCTAGACCACTGCGACTACGACTACGTCACCGGTTGCGTGTCGGTGCCGGTCGTCGTCGAGGGCGAGCCGGCGGGCACGCAAATCCGCGGTGTGCGTGACTTCGTCATGCGCCGTCACGCCGCTCCAGCGGAATATGCGGTTCGCCCGTATCGGCCGGTCGTCATCGACGGCCGGACCCTCGACGAGATCGCGCCACCGCCTCGGCCGGTCATACCGCCGCTGATGCGCGGCTACCTGCGCTTGGGCGCCCAGATCTGCGGCGAGCCAGCCCTCGATCCCGACTTTGGGGTGGGGGATT
The DNA here is from genome assembly GCF_022430545.2 of Mycobacterium paraterrae. Classification (NCBI taxonomy): domain Bacteria; kingdom Bacillati; phylum Actinomycetota; class Actinomycetes; order Mycobacteriales; family Mycobacteriaceae; genus Mycobacterium; species Mycobacterium paraterrae. The sequence continues at coordinate 3,716,931 of NZ_CP092488.2, forward strand.
TCCCGGCCTTGCTGGACAAGCGTCAAGCCGATACCCGCTACCTGCGAAGGCTCCGGTCGATGTCGGCGGCGACTGAGGCAGCGAGCTTGGGCGCATGATGAGCACCTCAGCGCCGCGCGACCACGCCTGGCTCCCGCGGGCCACCTGCGACACCAACTGCATACGCGCCGGCGGCTACGAGACGACCCGCCGACTCATCGTCGCGCTGCGGGTCGCTCGGCGAATGACCCTGCTGGTGCTGCTGGCGCCCGCGCTGCCACTGCTGGCCGGGGTGATCCCGGGCTGGTCGAAGTCGAGGCAGATCTACTGCCGGCTCCTGCTGTGGTGTCTCGGCGTCCAGATCCAGGTATCCGGGGGGCCGATCCGCAATTTGCCCGGCGTTCTCGTGGTCAGCGACCACATGTCCTGGCTGGACATCCTGACCATCGGAGCAACGCTGCCTTCCAGTCGGTGGCGCGCCTCGCCGCTGTCGTTCGTGGCGCGTGCCGATGTGGCTGCCAGCGGCGCGGTGAAGATGATGGCGCGCATTGTCAAGGTGATCCCGATCGAACGCGCGAGGCTGCGACAACTGCCGGAGGTGGTGGCGACCGTCGCCGCCCGGCTCTACGCCGGTCACACGGTGGTGGCGTTCCCCGAAGGCACCACCTGGTGCGGGCTATCGGGCACGTCGGGCCGTTCCCATCAGGGATCGGGGCCGTTTTATCCGGCCATGTTCCAGGCCGCCGTGGACACCGGCCGGCCGGTCCAGCCGCTGCGGCTGCGTTACCAGCACCGCGACGGCAGCGTCTCCACCGTGCCGGCCTATATCGGCGACGACACGTTGCTGGCCTCGATCGGTCGGCTGATGGTCGCCCGGCGCACGGTGGCCAAGATCTACGTTGAATCGCTTCAGCTTCCCGGAAACGATCGGCGGGAGTTGGCCCGCCGCTGTCAGGCCGCGATCCGCGTCACCCCGGCGCTGCGCCCGGATCACGGGCAACGTCCCTCCGTCCTCGCATCCTGACCTCGCCGAGATCGGGCCGGCCGCACCCTCGCTATCCTGGGCAAGTCATGGTCTACCTGGATCACGCTGCCACCTCCCCGATGCACCCCGCTGCCGTCGAGGCGATGACGGCTGTGTTGGCCACCGTCGGCAACGCCTCCTCGCTGCACGCCACCGGCCGTCTGGCTCGTCGGCGTATGGAAGAAGCCCGTGAGCTGATTGCGGCCAAGCTCGGCGCCCGCCCCTCAGAGGTGATCTTCACCGCGGGTGGCACCGAGAGCGACAACCTCGCCGTGAAGGGCATCTACTGGGCGCGCCGCGATGCCGATCCGCAACACCGCCGCATCATCACCACCGAGGTCGAGCACCACGCGGTCTTGGATGCGGTCACTTGGCTGGCCGAGCATGAGGGCGCCGAGGTCACCTGGCTGCCCACCAACGCAGACGGGTCGGTGTCCGGTGCTGCGCTGCGCGACGCCTTGGAGCGCCACGACGACGTCGCGGTGGTCACGGTGATGTGGGCCAACAACGAGGTCGGCACGATCATGCCGATCGACGAGCTTGCCGCGATCGCCGCCGAATTCGACGTGCCGATGCACAGCGACGCGGTTCAGGCCGTCGGACAGCTACCGGTCGACTTCGGGGCCAGCCAGCTCTCGGCGATGAGCGTGGCGGCGCACAAGTTCGGTGGCCCGGTCGGAGCAGGCGCGCTGCTGCTCCGTCGCGACGTCGCGTGCGTGCCGTTGTCACACGGCGGCGGTCAGGAGCGTGACATCCGCTCCGGCACACCCGCTGTCGCCGCCGCCGTCGGTATGGCGACGGCTATTCGGATCGCCGTCGACGGGCTGGAGGCCAACGGCGCACGGCTGCGGCTGCTGCGCGACCGGCTGATCGACGGAGTGCTGACTGCGGTCGAGGACACCCGGCTCAACGGCGCCCCCGGCTCCCGCCGGCTGCCAGGCAATGCGCACTTCACCTTCGACGGCTGCGAAGGCGACGCGCTGCTGATGTTGTTGGATGCCAACGGAATCGAGTGCTCCACGGGATCGGCGTGTACGGCCGGTGTCGCGCAGGCGTCGCATGTGCTGCTCGCGATGGGCGCCGATCCCGCCAGTGCTCGTGGATCGCTGCGACTGTCGTTGGGCCACACCAGCGTCGAGTCTGACGTCGATGCGGCGCTGAAGGTCATTCCCGGCGCCGTCGCGCGGGCGCGGCAGGCCGCGCTTGCCACCGCGGCGGTATCGCGATGAGGGTGCTCGCCGCGATGAGCGGCGGTGTCGACTCGTCGGTTGCCGCTGCCCGGATGGTCGACTCGGGTCACGACGTGGTGGGCGTGCACCTGGCTTTATCGCACGCTCCGGGTACGTTGCGCACCGGCTCCCGTGGCTGCTGTTCGAAGGAGGACGCCGGTGACGCCCGCAGGGTCGCCGATGTCCTCGGAATCCCGTTCTATGTGTGGGATTTCGCCGACAAGTTCAAAGAGGACGTGATCGACGACTTCGTGTCGTCCTACGCCCGCGGTGAAACGCCCAACCCATGCGTGCGGTGCAACGAGCGAATCAAGTTCTCCGCGTTGGCCGCTCGCGCGCTGGCGCTGGGATTCGACGCGGTGGCGACCGGGCACTATGCCCGGCTTTCGGATGGGCGGCTGCGCCGCGCCGTCGACGCCGACAAAGACCAGTCCTATGTGCTGGCGGTGCTGACCGCCGAGCAATTGCGCCACGCGGCGTTTCCGATCGGCGACACTCCCAAGTCGCAAATCCGCGCCGAGGCCGCCCGCCGTGGCTTGTCGGTCGCCGAAAAGCCGGACAGCCACGACATCTGCTTCATCCCGTCCGGCGATACCCGGGCCTTTCTCGGCGAGCGCATCGGGGTGCGCCCCGGCGCGGTGGTCGGCCAGGGCGGCGAGGTACTGGCCACCCACGATGGTGTGCACGGCTTCACCATCGGCCAACGCAAAGGGCTGGGCATTGCCGGCCCGGGGCCGGACGGCCAACCCCGATATGTCACCGCGATCGACGCCGAGAGTGGCACCGTACGGGTCGGTTCGGCGGCCGACCTGGAGGTATGGCGGCTCAGCGGAACGCGCCCGGTGTTCACCGCGGGCACGGCGCCGGCCGGTGCCATCGACTGCGCAGTGCAGGTCCGCGCGCACGGCGAAACCGTCGACGCCGAAGCACGGCTGGCCGGCGAACACCTAGCGGTGAGTCTGCGTTCGCCGCTGCGCGGCGTGGCCCCGGGCCAGATGCTGGTGCTCTATCGGCGCGACCCGGCCGGCGACGAGGTCATCGCCAGCGCCACCATCGCCGCCGCGCAGTAGTGCCTGCGGCGTCACCCCGGCACGTTCGCGGCGAGGTTCGACATCACGATCGTCGACACAGAGTCCGGAAATCCGCAGTAGGTGACTTCCATCAGGACCACAGATTTGATCTGGTAGTCCCGACCGCAGCCGCCGGGCCGCGTTTGCAGCGACCGGTCGTCGGCGTTCCATGCTCCGATGAGGCCGTAGCCGACCGAACTGTCCGCGCACGTGCGCACGGTGGACACCAACGCGCCGAACGCGCGCCGAGCGGTATCCCCGTCGTGATACGCCGCGGCACCCTCGGAGATGATGCCGCCGTGCGGCGGATCTTGAAACGTGGTCTTGTGGAACGCCTCGACGTCGGGTCCAAACGTCACGGTCTCGGCGAACACGAACCGGCAGGGTGGTGGCGCGGTCTGAGCCAAGGTGTCGATGTCGACCGGGGACGCGGTATCCATCGACGGGATGACCGTCAGATGCTCTCCGCCGCCGGTGATCGCCTGCATGCGGGGCTGATCGAGCATTACCCGTCCGACGTCGAATTCGCTGGGCGTCAGGCCCGTTTCCGTCGTCGGTGCGCCGCCCACCACGCGGGTGCAGGCCGCGGCCAACAGAGCCGCGGCACATAAGGCCAGCCGTCGCGTGGTCATCGTGGGTCTCAAGGGTAATCGGCCGGGCCAGCCCTCGCTCCGCGTGCGCGAGGCGCGATCGAATACGGTTCTGGGGTGAGTGTTTTCGCAACCGCCACCGGTATCGGCTCGTGGCCTGGAACTGCGGCGCGACCGGCCGCCGAAGTCATCGTCGGCGAGTTGGGCTCGGCGATGGCCCACCTGGTGGAGTTGCCCGCCAGGGGAGTGGGCGCCGACATCGTCGGGCGTGCGGGCGCACTCCTGGTCGACATCGCGCTCGACACCGTGCCGCGCGGCTACCGCCTGACGGCTCGGCCGGGTGCGGTCACGCGGCGGTCGGCCAGCCTTCTCGCCGAGGACATCGACGCCCTCGAGGAGGCTTGGGAGGTGGCGGGCCTGCGGGGCAGCGGTCGACCGGTCAAGGTTCAGGCGCCGGGTCCGATCACGCTTGCCGCCGAACTCGAACTGCCAAATGGACATCGCGCGATCACCGATCAGGGCGCATTCAACGACATTGCCGCGTCGCTGGCTGAAGGGGTCGCCGCGCATCGTGCGTCGGTGTCCCGCCGGCTCGATACGCCGGTGGTCGTGCAGTTCGACGAGCCGTCGTTGCCTGCGGCCGTCGCCGGTCACCTCACGGGTGTGACCTCGCTGAGCCCGGTGGCTGCTGTCGAGGAGTCGGTCGCGATCACCATGCTCGACCTCTGCGCATCGGCGGTAGGCGTGGACGTCGTGGTGCACAGCTGTGCCTCCTCGATTCCGTGGAATATATTGCAGCGCAGCATCATTAGCGCGGTGTCGGTGGACGCCGGCACGTTGGCCGCAGCCGATCTGGACGCGGTTGGGGAGTTCGTCGAATCGGGCCGGGTGGTGATGTTGGGGGTGGTGCCGTCGATCGCCCCGGCTCGGCGCCCGGCCGCAGAAGAGGTCGCGAGCAGCGCGGTCACCATCACCGACCGGATCGGGTTCAACCGGTCGGTGTTGCGCGATCGGATCGGCATCGTGCCGGCGTGCGGGCTGGCCGGGGCGACCCCGCAGTGGGCCCGCACCGCCATCGAACTGGCCCGCCGCGTGGCGGAGGGTCTGGCCGACGACCCAGAGGCAATCTGACATACAACGTCCACGCAAACGCAACTAAACGGTTGCATATCGCAGTCGAACGTGATCTCCTCAAAGCAACCAGGAGGTTGCATATGAACACCGATCGCATTGAGAAGCAGGTGCTGCTCCGCGCGCCACTCGAGCGGGTGTGGCGGGCGATCAGCGATTCGCAGGAGTTTGGCCGTTGGTTCGGCGTCAGCGTCGACGGACCGTTCGTCGCTGGGACGTCGGTGACCGCGACAGTCACCGGTACCACCGTCGACGACGAGGTCGCCGAGATGCAGCGACCACATGCCGGAGCGAAAGCGACTTGGCAGATCGTCGCGGTGGAACCGCCACAGCGCTTCGCCTACCGCTGGCATCCGTTCGCCGTCGAGCCGGGCGTCGATTACGACAGCGAGCCCACCACGCTCGTCGAATTCATGCTGTCCGATACGCCCGACGGTGTGCAGCTCCGGATCGTCGAGTCGGGATTCGACGCCATTGCCGAGACGCGGCGCAGGGATGCGTTCGAGGCCAACGGCCGGGGCTGGGCCAAGCAGACCGAACTCGTGCGCAAGTACTTGTCGTTGGAGCAGCGGGTGTGAGGTCGGCACTCGCGGCGGCGCCGCTGTTCGATGCGCTCGGAGACCCGAATCGGTTGCGCATCGTGATTCGCCTGTGTGAGAGCGGGCCGAGCTCGACTTCTCAAGTCACCACATCGGTTTCGGTTACGCGGCAAGCTGCCACGAAGCACTTGGAGTTGCTGGAGGCAGCTGGGCTGGTGGTCAGCAGCCGGCGCGGTCGCCAACGCATCTGGACGCTGCAGACTCGCCCGTTGATCGATGCGGGGGACTATCTGACCGAGCTGTCCCGTCGCTGGGATGCTGCGATCGACCGGCTGCGCGCCTACGTGGAAGACTGAACTTTGGATTGTCTGGCAACGTGTTTCACATGCGGCCAAGAGTTGGGCGCGAGAGGACAGCACGCACATGAATCGCACAACCGGAACCCGCCGTCAGCGAGCGGTGTTGGCAAGTTGGCTCGCACTCGTCGGGCTGGCCGCTGGGGCGTTCCTCGTCCACGGCCCGGCCATCCCCTCCGCGAGCGGTACGACGGCGAGTGCTCTGCCGTCTCCGACGGTGGACGAGCCGGCCACCGGCGGTCCCAAGAGCGAGACCGCGGTGCTGGCCGGCGGTTGCTTCTGGGGTGTGCAGGGTGTGTACCAACACGTCAAAGGGGTGACGTCGGCAGAGTCGGGGTACGCGGGAGGAGACGCGGCGACGGCCAATTACGACACGGTCAGCTCCGAGACTACCGGCCACGCCGAGTCGGTGCGCATCACTTACGACCCGAGCCAAATCACCTTCGGCCAGTTGCTGCGGGTCTTCTTCGGTGTGGTCCAGGACCCGACCGAACTCAATTTCCAGGGGCCCGACGTCGGACCGTCCTACCGTTCGGTGGTCTTTGCGCAGAACGACAACCAGCAGAAGATCGCCGACGCCTACATCGCTCAACTGAATCGGGTGGGCTCGTTCCCGTCGCCGATCGTGACCACGGTGACGACTGGCGCCAACTTCTATCCCGCCGAGGCGTATCACCAGGACTATCTGAGGCTGCATCCGAACAACCCGTACATCGTCGCCAATGACCTGCCCAAGCTTGGGGCGCTCAAATCGGACTTCCCCGACCTGTATCGCGACTAGCTGACCTGGGCTGTCGGCGACCTCCGATAGCCTGCCCAGGTGAGTTCACCCGAGGACGATCCTGTCCCGCCGGAGATACGTCGTACGTGGCGCGAACTGGCCGACGAAGTGCGCGAGCATCAGTTCCGCTACTACGTGCGCGACGCGCCGATCATCTCCGACGCGGACTTCGACGTACTGCTGCGCCGGTTGTCCGCACTCGAAGACGAGCATCCCGAACTGCGCACACCTGATTCGCCGACCCAGCTGGTCGGTGGTGCCGGGTTCGCCACCGATTTCACCTCCGCTGATCACCTCGAGCGAATGTTGTCCCTGGACAACGTGTTCAGCGCCGAAGAGTTCGACCTGTGGACCGGCCGCGTCCATGGCGAAGTCGGTAGCGACGTTCCTTTTTTGTGCGAGCTCAAGATCGACGGCGTTGCTTTGGCGTTGGTCTATCGCAACGGCCGCTTGGTGCGGGCCGCAACCCGCGGTGACGGGCGCACCGGCGAAGATGTCACGCTGAACGCGCGCACCATCGACGACGTACCCGAACGGCTCACGCCCAGCGATGACCACCCGGTGCCGGACGTCTTGGAGGTGCGCGGCGAGGTGTTCTTTCGCCTCGACGATTTCGAGGCTCTCAACGCCGCGCTCGTCGAGGACGGCAAGGCTCCGTTCGCCAACCCGCGTAACAGCGCGGCCGGATCTTTGCGCCAGAAGGACCCGGCGGTCACGGCTCGTCGAAAACTCCGGATGATCTGCCACGGTCTGGGCCATGTCGAGGGCTATCGGCCGGATAGCCTGCATGACGCGTATCTGGCCCTGGCGGCTTGGGGCCTACCGGTTTCCGACCACACCACCCGCGTCGAGAACGCGGCCGGTGCGCTCGAGCGCATTGCTTACTGGGGCGAGCACCGCCACGACGTCGACCACGAAATCGACGGTGTCGTCGTCAAAGTCGACGACGTAGCGCTGCAGCGCAGGCTCGGCTCGACGTCGCGGGCACCGCGCTGGGCGATCGCCTACAAGTACCCGCCGCAGGAAGTCCAGACCAAACTGCTCGACATCCGTGTCAACGTTGGCCGCACCGGGCGTGTCACCCCGTTCGCGTTCATGACGCCGGTGACCGTCTCCGGGTCGACGGTCGGCTTGGCCACCCTGCACAACGCCGCGGAGGTTAAACGTAAGGGCGTGTTGATCGGGGACACGGTGGTGCTCCGCAAGGCCGGCGATGTGATCCCTGAAGTGCTCGGCCCTGTCGTCGATCTGCGCGACGGCTCCGAGCGCGAATTCGTCATGCCCACAACGTGTCCCGAATGCGGCACACCGTTGGCGCCGGCCAAGGAGGGCGACGCCGATATTCGCTGCCCCAATTCGCGGTCCTGCCCGGCGCAATTGCGCGAGCGGGTGTTCCACGTCGCGGGTCGCGGTGCGTTCGACATCGAGGGGCTCGGCTACGAAGCCGCCACCGCCCTGTTGAAGGCACAGGTAATCGAGGACGAGGGCGACCTGTTCAGCCTCACCGAAGACGAATTGCTGCGCACCGACTTGTTCACCACCAAAGCGGGGACGCTGTCCGCCAACGGCAAACGCCTGCTCGCCAACCTCGAGAAGGCCAAGAAGCAGCCGCTGTGGCGGGTGCTGGTGGCGCTGTCGATCCGGCACGTCGGGCCGACGGCGGCGCGGGCGCTGGCCACCGAGTTCGGCGACCTGGATGCGATCACCTCTGCGTCCACCGAGCAATTGGCCGCAGTCGAGGGCGTCGGTCCGACCATCGCCGACGCTGTGACGGAGTGGTTCACCGTCGATTGGCACTGCCGGATCGTCGAAAAGTGGCGATCGGCAGGGGTGCGGATGGCCGATGAGCGTGACTCCAGCGTGCCGCGCACGCTGGAGGGCCTGACCATTGTCGTCACCGGGTCACTGCCGAATTTCTCCCGCGACGATGCCAAGGAGGCAATCCTGACGCGGGGCGGCAAGGCGGCCGGTTCGGTGTCGAAGAAGACCGACTACGTCGTCGCAGGCGACTCTCCCGGCTCCAAGTACGACAAGGCAGTCGAACTCGGCGTGCCGATTCTCGACGAGGACGGATTTCGAAAGCTGTTGGAGGAAGGCGCTTCTGGGTCAGGGGAGTAGTGGGAGGCGCCACAGCGGGGTGTGCGGCTCCAGCAGCCACAGCCGAATCGCGGTGAATCGGAACAGCCGCAGGGTGCCGGTGATCAGTACCGCGGCCATCGGCACATCGCCAAGCGCCGCGGTCAGTTCAGCGACCCGAAAGTCGTTGGCTCCGGCCGTCATCAGGTCGAACCAGGCATCGCAGATCAACAACGTTCCGGTCGCGAAGGCAGTCAGCAACATGACCTGTCGGCGCAGCATCCCGAACACGACGGTGGCGGCCATCAAACCAAGCAGCAGAAGGTCGAAGCCGACCCAGGTCGCCGTCCAGTCGTGCACCAAATAGTCGTCGGGCAACGCGAAGCTCAGATACACAATCCACGGAATCAGCACCAGAGTCCCGCCGATCATGAACCCCAGCCAGCTCCAGCGGATCCGGTGTGCTTGGGCGGTCGGCAGGATGTCCGACAGTGGTCGCTCAAGGCGCTGGATCAGCTGACGTCGCTCGGCGGGCGACAGCGCGGCGATCTGGTCGTCGGATAGCAGATTCACGCTCGAGGGCATACCCCGTTTTCCGACTACTCAGTGCAGCAGGGTCCCGACGATCCCGGCCAGGTAACCGAGCCTGGCGACCTCGGAGGGACGGAAGGCGGGGCCGCCCGGCCGGCCGAGCATCACTGCCGTGTCGTCGGAGCCCAGAGGGGCTGCGATCAACGTGGTGTCCAAGTCGCGCCAGACCTGCGGTACCCAGTCCTCGGTGGCGTCGAGCGCAGTGGCATGGTCGATCGGCATCCACGGCACGTCACTGAGACTGGTTTCCGGCGCTCCGGCGCTGCCGGCGACGCGCTCGAATCCGCCGTCGGCTTTGTGCAGCACCGAACACCAACTCACCCGAAGCACCTGCGGTGCCTCAGTGACGAGCACGTGGAGTTTGGCGGCGGTGTTGCCCGCGGCGGCGACGTGATCGATGAGCGCCAGTTCCCGGTGCGCATCCAGCAATCCGCTGTGTGGTCGCAAGCTGTCGACCCGCACGCCCTGCAGGGCTTCGGCTGCGGTGATCAACGTATCCGGCATGCCGCCCGGCGGAAGTTCGACCACCAGGTCGTCGATCGCGTAGTCCGGTCCCCGCTCGACGACGTCCAGCGACAGGATGTCTGCGCCCACAGATCCCAGCGCCACGGCCAACGAGCCGAGGCTGCCTGGCCGGTCGGCCAACTGGACCCGAAGCAGATACGACGACACGCGGACACTGTTTCACAGCGGCGTGCGCTCGGCATGTCGGCGGATGCCCCACGGGCCAGGTTCACCGATCGTCGCCCGGCTGGGCGTGAGTGCCGGGTTCGCCCCCTCGCCGCTGCGCGGCTGGGAGGTACCCCCACAGCGGCCCGGCGCGGGCCGCATCGTCGCCCGGCTAGGCTTTTCTGTCGTGTCCCAGATCTCCCGCGACGAGGTAGCCCACCTGGCCCGACTGGCCCGGCTGGCATTGACCGACGACGAGTTGGATAGCTACGCCGGCCAGCTCGACGCGATCTTGACCCATGTGGGCCAGATCCAGGCCGTCGACGTCACCGGCGTCGAGGCGACCGACAACCCGCTCAAGTCCGTCAACGTCACCCGCCCCGACCAGACCACGCCGTGCCTGACCCAACAAGAGGCGCTGGCCCAGGCGCCCGAAGCGCTCGACGGCCGCTTCGTTGTCCCGCAGATTCTCGGGGAACCGCAGTGAGCGACGACATCATCCGCCTGGATGCGGCGACGCTGGCGGAGAAAATCGCCGCCACGGAACTGTCGTCTACCGAGGTCACGCAGGCCTTTCTCGCCCAGATCACGGCAACCGACCAGCAATACCGGGCCTTCCTGCACGTGGCTGCCGAGACCGCGTTGGAAGCCGCGGCGGCCGCGGACAAGTCGCTGGCCGCCGGTGAGCAACCGGCGTCGGCCTTGGCCGGTGTCCCGCTGGCGCTCAAGGACGTGTTCACCAGCGTTGACATGCCCACCACATGCGGCTCGAAGATCCTCGAGGGCTGGCGCTCGCCGTACGACGCGACCGTGACCGCGCGGCTGCGCGCCGCGGGCATTCCGATCCTCGGCAAGACCAACATGGACGAGTTCGCGATGGGCTCGTCGACGGAGAACTCGGCCTACGGCCCGACCCGCAATCCGTGGAACACCGATCGAGTCCCCGGAGGGTCGGGCGGCGGTAGCGCCGCGGCGCTCGCAGCGTTCCAGGCGCCGCTGGCGATCGGCACCGACACCGGCGGTTCGATCCGCCAGCCGGCGGCGCTGACCGCCACCGTGGGGGTCAAGCCGACCTACGGCACCGTGTCGCGCTACGGCCTGGTGGCCTGCGCGTCGTCGCTTGATCAGGGCGGCCCGTGCGCGCGCACCGTCTTGGACACCGCGCTGCTCCATCAGGTGATCGCCGGACACGATCCACGCGACTCCACGTCGATCGACGCCCCAGTGCCCGACATCGTCGGCGCCGCAAGGGCGGGTGCCGCAGGCGATCTCAGCGGCGTGCGCGTCGGAGTGGTCAAGCAGCTGCGCGGTGAGGGATATCAACCGGGCGTGCTGGCGTCGTTCAACAAAGCCGTCGAGCAGCTGACCGCGCTCGGCGCCGACGTCTCCGAGGTCGACTGTCCCAATTTCGACCACGCGCTGCCGGCTTATTACCTGATCTTGCCCTCGGAGGTGTCGAGCAACCTGGCCCGGTTCGACGCGATGCGTTACGGGCTGCGGGTCGGCGATGACGGCACGCACAGCGCCGAGGAAGTGATGGCGCTGACCCGCGCTGCCGGTTTCGGCCCAGAAGTCAAGCGGCGCATCATGATTGGCACCTACGCATTGTCGGCGGGCTACTACGACGCGTATTACAACCAGGCGCAGAAAGTGCGCACCCTGATCGCCCGCGATCTCGACACCGCGTATCAGTCGGTCGACGTATTGGTGTCTCCGACGACCCCGACGACCGCGTTCCCGTTGGGGGAGAAGGTCGACGATCCGCTGGCGATGTATTTGTTCGACCTGTGCACGTTGCCGCTGAACCTGGCCGGACACTGCGGAATGTCGGTGCCGTCCGGCTTGTCCGACGACGACAACCTGCCGGTCGGGCTGCAGATCATGGCGCCCGCATTGGCCGACGATCGGCTCTACCGAGTGGGGGCTGCCTACGAGGCCGCTCGGGGTGCGCTGCCAACCGCGATTTAGCCGGCGGTATCCCGCTCCAGACCGTCGCCCCACCGATGTCCTGCTCCGACGGCGTGCGGAGGGCAAGATAAGTGCATGCGGATCGGAATTCTCACCGGGGGCGGTGACTGTCCTGGACTCAACGCGGTCATTCGGGCGGTGGTACGTACGTGCGATTCCCGGTACGGCTCGTCGGTGGTCGGATTTCAGGACGGCTGGCGCGGACTGTTGGAGAACCGACGCATCCAGTTGGCCAACGACGACCGCAACGACCGTCTGCTGGCCAAGGGCGGAACGGTGCTCGGCACCGCGCGGGTCAACCCGGACAAGTTGCGGGCCGGGCTCGATCAGGTCAAGCAGACGCTCGACGACAATGGCATCGACGTGCTCATCCCGATCGGTGGTGAAGGCACGCTGACCGCCGCGCACTGGCTCTCCGAAGAGAACGTGCCGGTCGTCGGGGTCCCTAAGACTATCGACAACGACATCGATTGCACCGACGTGACTTTCGGCCACGACACCGCACTCACGGTGGCCACCGACGCCATCGACCGGCTGCACAGCACAGCCGAGTCGCACCAGCGGGTGATGCTGGTCGAAGTGATGGGCCGCCACGCCGGCTGGATCGCGCTCAACTCCGGACTGGCCTCGGGAGCGCACATGACGCTGATCCCCGAGCAGCCGTTCGACATCGACGAAGTGTGTCGTCTGGTCAAGCGCCGCTTCCAGCGTGGCGACGCGCACTTCATCTGCGTGGTCGCCGAGGGAGCCAAACCTGCCGAGGGGTCGATGAAGCTCGCCCAGGGCGGCACCGACGAGTTCGGGCACGAGCGGTTCACCGGTGTCGCCGCGCAGCTGGCCGTCGAGGTGGAGAAGCGAATCAACAAAGAGGTCCGGGTAACCGTGCTCGGCCATGTCCAGCGCGGCGGCATCCCGACCGCCTACGACCGCGTGCTTGCCACCAGGTTCGGTGTCAACGCCGCCGATGCCGCACACGCCGGTGAATACGGTCAGATGGTGTCGTTGCGCGGACAGGAGATCGGCCGGGTGGCATTGGCCGACGCGGTACGACAGCTCAAGCTGGTGCCGCAGACCCGCTACGACGACGCGGCCGCCTTCTTCGGCTAGACGGCGCTCGCCCACGGCTGTTATTTCAGTGACCGAGTGCCGGAACACAGTCGTTACGTAACGGCTAGCTGTAACGTATCGTCCGTGACCGAACTCTTGTCGTGCGGGGGATGTGGAATCGGGTTCCGTGGTCGGTCGGACGCGATCTACTGCTCGTCGGCGTGTCGGCAAAAAGCGCACCGAGGCCGTACGGCCCGTCGTATCGCAGCGCTGGCCGATCCACGATCACCGCGCATACGTCCGCAGCCGCGGGTAAGCAAACCCGACGTTGCCGTGACCATCGAGCGAGCACGGCGCGAGCAGAGCCGCTCCCGCGAATTGTGCCGCGACGCTGCTGACACCCTGCGGCAGACCATCGCATCGCAGCGGGCCTCCGCGCTGGACCGCCAGTCCCGTGTCAAGGCAGTCGAGCCTTCGAGCGGCGAGGGCCGGTCGTAATGGCCCCGGAACTCGACGGCCGCGAGGTCGAGGTCGGCCAGGCATTCGCGGGTGCGCCACAGCGGGTCGGGTGGTTCCGCTTCTACTTCGACGACGAGCGCTGGGAGTGGTCGGAGCAGGTGCAGAGGATGCATGGCTACGAGCCCGGCGAGGTGACTCCGACGACGGAGTTGGTGTTGCGGCACAAACATCCCGACGACCGCCGCGCGGTCGCCAAGACCATCGATTCCATGCGGCACAGCCGCTGCGCGTTCAGCACCCGCCACCGCATCGTAGACACCAAGGGTGTCACCCATCAGATGGTAGTGGTCGGTGATCAGCTGACCGACGATCAGGACACGGTGGTCGGCACCCACGGCTATTACGTGGACATCACGCCGAGCGCCGACAAGGCGCGCGAAGATCTGATCACCGAACGGGTAGCCGAGATCACCGAACATCGTGCGGTGATCGAGCAGGCCAAAGGCATGCTGATGCTCGTCTACGGCCTCGACGAGGATGCGGCCTTCGACCTGCTGAGATGGCGCTCGCAGTCGAGCAACGTCAAGCTGCGGCGACTCGCCGAGCAGATCGTCGTCAACTTCCGCGACGTCCGCGACGACGCGATCGCGTCTCGGACCGTCTTCGACCATGCGCTGCTGACCGGCGGCGACGGTGTCAGCGGCGATCGCGCGACCAATCCGGCGGCCAATTAGGATCGTTGCCATGACTTCAGCGGCCATGGCGAGTGCGGAGCTGCTCGACTACGAGGACGTGATCGCGCGCTACGACCCGGTCATGGGCATGGAAGTGCACGTCGAACTGTCCACCGCGACCAAGATGTTCTGCGGCTGCGCCAACGAGTTCGGCGCCGAGCCGAACACGCACGTGTGCCCGGTGTGTCTCGGGCTCCCCGGATCACTGCCGGTGCTCAACGAGGCCGCCGTCGAGTCGGCCATCAGGATCGGGTTGGCGCTCAACTGCGACATCGCCCCCTGGGGCCGGTTCGCCCGGAAGAACTATTTCTACCCGGACCAGCCGAAGAACTACCAGATCTCGCAATACGACGAGCCGATCGCGGTCAACGGTTATCTCGACGTTCCGCTCGATGACGGCAGCATCTGGCGGATCGACATCGAACGTGCGCACATGGAAGAGGACACCGGCAAGCTCACGCACCTGGGCAGCGACACCGGACGTATCGCCGGTGCGACGACGTCACTGGCCGACTACAACCGGGCCGGAGTCCCGCTGATCGAAATCGTCACCAAGCCGATCGAGGGGACCGGTGAACGGGCCCCTGAGATCGCCCGTGCCTACGTCACCGCACTGCGAGACCTGTTGCGCGCGTTGGACGTTTCCGATGTCCGAATGGACCAGGGCTCGATGCGATGCGATTCCAATGTGTCGCTGAGACCGATCGGGACCACCGAGTTCGGCACCCGCAGCGAGACCAAGAACGTCAACTCGCTCAAAAGCGTCGAGGTCGCGGTCCGCTACGAGATGCGGCGCCAAGCCGCCGTCCTGGAGTCGGGCGGCCGAGTCGTCCAAGAGACCAGGCACTTTCACGAGGACGGCTTCACCAGTGCGGGCCGCACCAAGGAGACCGCGGAGGACTACCGATATTTTCCCGAGCCTGATTTAGAGCCGGTCGCGCCCAGTAGCCAGCTCGTCGACCGGCTGCGCCAGACCATTCCCGAACTGCCGTGGTTACGCCGCAAGCGGATCCAGCAGGATTGGGGCATCTCCGACGAGGTCATGCGCGACCTGGTGAACGCCGGCGCTGTCGAGCTCGTCATCGCGACGGTCGAGCAGGGTGCGTCGAGCGAGTCCGCGCGTGCGTGGTGGGGCAACTTCCTGGTGCAGAAGGCCAACGAGGCCGGCGTGGAGCTCGACGAATTGCCGATCAGCCCAGCCCAAGTCGCGGCGGTGGTGGCGCTCGTGGACGAGGGCAAGCTCAGCAACAAGCTGGCTCGTCAGGTCATCGAGGGGGTGCTCGCCGGCGAGGGCGAGCCCGAGCAGGTGATGACGGCGCGGGGGTTGGCCGTGGTGCGCGACGACTCGCTGATCCAGGCGGCGGTCGACGAAGCGCTGGCCGCCAATCCCGATGTGGCCGAGAAGATTCGCGGTGGCAAGGTGCAGGCGGCCGGTGCGATCGTCGGCGCCGTGATGAAAGCCACCAAGGGTCAGGCCGACGCCGCGCGGGTGCGCGAATTGGTGCTTGCCGCCTGCAGCTAGTTGAACGTCCCGGTGAGCTCGCTGAATAGAGCGGCCAGCGGCTGACCGACGCCGTCCCAGTTGATCGCCTCCGCGATCGCCTGGTCTTGCAGGAACAGTGACGCGAGCGGTCCGACTTCAGTCGACGGGACGCTGAGCGACACGCACAGCAGATCGCAGTCACCGATCGATTGGGTGAAGCCGATCCCGTCGATCAGCGAGCCGGCCGGGCTGAGCAGCCCGCCGAGATCGAGCTGGATGGCGTTGACGTCCAGTCCCGAGGGCGCGGTCGCTCCGAAATCCTCCAGGAGGGTCCCGAGACCGATTTGGCCGTAGCCGTTGAGGAACGCGTTGCTGAAGTTCGCCGGCACGTCGAGCAGTTCGTTGAGCGCGGTCGTGTAGTCGGGAGCTGCGCCGCTGAGCGCGGCACTGATGGTTGTGATGTCGTCGTGTAGCTGCACGAGTGGGCCGACGGTGGTCCCGAAGCTGCCCCACAGGATGCCGCTCAGCGGCGATCCCGAGAACTCGAGATACGGCTTGATCGCATCGGCGGTGTCGCTGCCGACGAGAAGCGACAACACATCAATGTTTCCGCTGAGACAGAGCGGGCAGAACCCGATCGAGTAGGGGAGTCCGTTGGTCAGGATTCCGATCAGGTCGTCTTTGCCCGGGAGTGATATCGGGATGTTTCCCAACAGCGTTTCGATGGTGAGGTTGCTGGGGGTTGGCGCGACCGAGGAGTAGATGTAGGGCTCGGGATTCGACGGGAGGAACACCGAGGTTGCTGCCGTGTACGCCAGGCCCAGGTCGGTATCGAAATTGCGGGTGCCCTCGAGGTAGGCCGGGACGTTCGCGGCAAACTGCTGGAGATCGGCGAATGCGGCGGGGGAGAAGTGGTCGTAGATGTCGGTCGAGTTGGCCAGTGCGGTCTGCAGCACCTGGTCCCAGGGGACGTCTCCCGAGACGAGTCGCACGGCGCGGGTTTGCACACCGGGTTGGTCGGGAGCCGAGGCGCCCAGCGCACCGGCGGCAACCAGTGCGACCGCAAATCCTGCGGTGGTCCAAGGGCTAGCGGTGATGTCCATGGCGTCTCCTACGCGCGTCGGCCCCCCACAGGCAGCTAGATGTTAGCTGAGATTGAGCTGAGCGTGGAGCATTGGTCGGGTGAGAACCGACCCACGGTGGAAAAGCATGACGCTCTCAGAAAAAGAGAATCGCATTGACATACACTGTTGCAGCAATCGCACTACCTATCGGCAGTGTCCACATCGCAGGATGGTCTGGAATGCAATTGACGACGGTGATCGAGTGTCTTCACGCCCGGGTCGGCAATGAGTGACGTGGTGCAGACTCCGTCTGGCATTCCGTTGGAGTCCGTCTACGGGCCGAGCGATCGCGCGCCCGAGCCGGCGCCCTGACAGTTCCCGTTCACGCGCGGCAACTTCGCGTCCGGCTACCGCGGCAAAACCTGGACCTTTCGTCAGTATTCGGGATTCGGCACCGCCGAAGAATCCAACAAGCGTTATCACTACCTGCTGAACCAGGGCAGCACCGGACTGTCCGTCGCACTGGACCTGCCGACGCAATGCGGCTATGACTCAGACGACCCGGAGTACGGCGAAGAGGTTGGCCGCGTCGGTGTCGCTGTCGACACGCTCGCCGATGCCGAATTGCTGTTCGACGGCATACCGCTGGACAAGATCAGCACCAGCTTCACCATCAACGGCACCGCGGCAATCCTGCTGGCGTTCTACGTCGCCGCCGCGGAAAAGACCGGCGTGCCCCGCGAAAAGCTCACCGGCACGATCCAAAACGACATTCTCAAGGAGTATGCGTCGCGGGGCACGTGGATCTGGCCGCCGGAGCCGTCACTGCGGCTCATCGCGGACACGATCGAGTTCTGCGCCGCCGAAGTGCCGAGGTTCAATGCGATCTCCGTCGCGGGTGCTCACTTCCGCGACGCGGGCGCCAATGCCGTCCAAGAGATGGCCTTCACCTTGGCCGACGGGGTCACCTATTGCGACACCGTCGTCGAACGCGGTCGCATGACCATCGACAAGTTCGCACCGCAGATCTCGTTCTTCTTCTACACCCACGGCGACTTCTTCGAGGAGATCGCGAAATACCGCGCGGGCCGGCGCCGCTGGGCGACCATCGTGCGGGAACGCTATGGCGCCACGACGGACAAAGCATCGATGTTCCGCTTCGGCTGCGTCGCGGGGGGCGCGTCGCTCTATGCGCCGCAGGCGCGGAACAACGTGGTCCGAGTTGCCTACGAGTCACTGGCCGCGGTGCTCGGCGGCGTCCAATCGATGTTCACTGCCGCGTGGGACGAGCCGTTCGCTCTTCCGAGCGAAGAGTCCGCGACGCTGGCGCTGCGCACTCAGCAGATCCTTGCCTACGAGACCGGGGTGACCAAGGTCGCCGACCCGCTCGGTGGGTCGTATTTCGTCGAGGCACTGACCGACGCCACCGAGGCCAAGATCATCGAGATCATGGACGACCTCGAAAAGCACGGCGGCATGGTGCGCGCCATCGAAGACGGTTACCTGCAGGGGTTGATCGCCGACGAGGCGTTCAAGATCCACCAGGAGGTCGAGTCGGGCGAGCGCCCCGTGGTCGGCGTCAACAAATTCGTCACCGACGAGCCCTCACCCGACATCGATACCTACGAGCTCAACGCCGAGGGTCGCGACCTCCAGCTGAAGCGTTTGGCGAAAGTCAAAGCCGAGCGTGACTCGGTCGCGGTCAAGGAGACGCTGGCCGCGCTGTCGCGGGCAGCCGAGGGCACCGAGAATCTGATGCCCCGTCTCATCGATTGCGCCAATGCCTACTGCTCTGTCGGAGAGCTGGTCACCGCGCTCAAAGCCGTGTGGGGCGAATTCCAGCAACCGGTGGTGTTCTGAAAGTGCTTGCGCCGCTCTGCGTTTGCGCGAAAAAGGAAGGGTAACGATGGGGGCACGCGTCCTGGTGGCGAAACCCGGTCTGGACGGACACGACCGTGGTGCGAAGATCGTTGCGCGCACGCTGCGTGACGCCGGGTTCGAGGTCATCTACACCGGAATCCGTCAGCGAATCGAGGACATCGTTTCGATCGCACTGCAAGAGGACGTCAAGCTGGTCGGGCTTTCCATCCTGTCGGGGGCGCACGTGGCCCTGACCACCCGCACGATCAACGCGTTGCGGGCCGCGGACGCCGGCGACATCGCTGTGGTCGTCGGTGGCACCATCCCGCAGGCCGACGTGCAGAAATTGCTGGATGCCGGTGCGGCAGCGGTGTTTCCGACCGGGACGTCGCTGGAGACGCTCGTCCGCGACGTCAAGGCATTGACCGAAGACGGGGACGAGGCCTGATGCGGCTCGGTGCGCCACCTCGGGTCCTGATGTGACCGGACCGCTCTCCGGTATCCGGATCCTCGAGATCGGACACATGCTGGCCGGGCCGTACGCCACGATGATGCTGGCGGATCTGGGGGCCGAGGTCGTCAAGATCGAACCTCCGAGTGGCGATATCTCCCGACAGGTCGGGGATTCCTATTTCGCCAGCCTCAACCGGGGCAAGCGCAGCATCTGTGTGGATCTGACGTCCGAGGCAGGCCAGCGCGAGCTCGGCGAACTCGTCTCCGAATCCCATGCCGTGCTGGCGAATTTGAAACCATCCGCGATTCACCGATACGGCCTGAACTACGAAGCGCTGCGGGTGTGGAACGACCGGATCGTATGCGTAGCACTGACCGGTTTCGGGCTGGATGCGGGAGACGATCCGGCATTCGACTACGTCATCCAGGCGACGACCGGCATCGCAGCGCTGACCGGTGATCCTCTCGGGCCACCGACCTTGCCGGGGTATTCCGCTGCGGACAATTCCGCCGGACTCACTGCCGCGCTTGGGCTGCTGGCCCAGATCCTGTCCGGTCGCGGAGGGCAGGTGGAGGTGTCGCTGCGCGACGTGATGCTCTCTCAGCTGAATTATCGCGCGTCCGCCTACCTCAACGACGGCAGCGAGCCGCGACGGCTACCGATGGGTGCTCATTCGTATTACGTTCCGGCTCAGCTATTTTCGACCGCAGAGGGTTACCTGGCGCTATTCATCACGCACGACAAATTCTGGCGGCTATTCGCCGCGGAGGCCAATATTGTTGGCCCCAAGACGATGCGGGAGCGGTCGGCGCGGCGCGACGAGGTTCTCGCGTTGGTGAGCGCCGCGCTGGCCACCGATACCGCGGCGAACTGGGAAGCGCGGTTGCGTCCACTCGGTGTGCCGGTCGCCGCCGTCCGAACGCTGCCTGAGGCGCTGGCCGCCAACCCCGAAGTCGTTATCAACGCGGGAGCATTTCGATTGATCCGCAGCCCAATTCGGGTCGAGGGTTACGAGCCCGACTACGGCGCACCACCGCTTCTCGGTGAGCACGGCAAAGCGAGTCTTTAGAGTTCGAGGGATGTATGTCGGTGACACGTGAACATCTCTGAGCTCATTCAGGCGTCCTTGAACGGCTCTGCCCGGGCGACGGGGCGCCTGCTGAGCCTGGTCGAAGGCCCCCGCCGCGACGAGGTGCTGGACGCCCTGGGCGCCGCGCCGATTCGCGTGGTCGGCATCACTGGTCCGCCGGGCGCGGGGAAGTCGACGACGATCGCGGTATTGGTGGGCGCCTACCGCGCTCGAGATCAACGCGTCGCGGTGCTTGCGGTGGATCCGTCATCGCCCTACAGCGGCGGCGCCATCCTCGGCGATCGCATCCGGATGGCCGCCCATATCGACGATCCCGACGTGTTCATCCGCTCGATTGCCACTCGCGGTCACCTGGGCGGTCTGGCGGCAGCGGTGCCCGCGGCGATCCGGCTGCTTGCGGCGCTGTCCTACGACCTGATCGTGCTCGAAACCGTCGGCGTCGGCCAGTCGGAGATCGAGATCGCCGCCGTCGCCGACCCCACCATCGTGATCCTCAACCCTGGGGCGGGTGACGCGGTGCAAGCCGCGAAAGCGGGGCTGCTCGAAGTCGCCGACATCGTGGTCGTCAACAAGGCCGATCGCGACGGCGCGAAGGAGACCGCCCGCGATCTACGCGCCGAGACATCGGCGCCCGTTCTCACGCTCGTGGCCGCCCGTTCCGAGGGCGTCACCGAACTCATGGACGCGATCGACGCCCACCACCGCGCGGACACGCCCGCCCGGCGGGCGTCGCGTGCCAGGGCGCAGATCCTGTCGCTTGCACAGACTCGCCTGCACCGCCATCCCGAACTCGCGGAATTGGCCGCCGCGGTCGCCGAGGGTCGATGTGATCCATACACCGCCGCCGGGCGGCTGCTGGTCGAGTCGGCCACCACCAACGACACCCGCTAGGCCGCCGATAGTTTGGCCATCGCGACGACGCTCATGACTTCGATCGGCTGCGATTCATCACCCGGTCTGCCGCGGCCCAATGTTCGTCGGAAACCCATAGGGCGGCGAACGCGGCGATGGCATCGTCTGCCGACACGCCGGCGATGACGCGCTTGATCTCGCCGGCGGGCTTGTTCGCCAGGGACCGCGCCAAGGATCGCCACTCGGTGTCGAAGCTCGCCCGGGGCAGTACCAGATCAACCAGCCCGAACTTCTCGGCTTCAGGCGCGGTGAGGATCGTTCCGCTACCGGCCAGCATCAGCGCGCGGCCACGGCCTACGAGCGTCGCGAGCCGCTCCGCCCCACCCCAGGCGGGCATGATGTCGAGGGATACCTGGTTGAACCCGATCTTGATGTCGTCGGCGGCGACCCGGATGTCGGCGGCGACGGCGACCTCCGCCCCGCCTCCCAGCGCGTGGCCGTTCAATGCGGCGACGACCGGGGCGGGAAAGCGCGCAAGCTCGTCGCAGATGGACCGCATCCGCGATGCCATGGCCGCCGCCTGCTCCTCGGTGCGTAACGCGCTCAGCTCTTTGAGATCTCCGCCTGAGACGAACGCCTTCTCGCCCTCACCCCTGATGACCAGGCACTGTGCGCCGGCTGCGCCCGCTATCGCCTCCTCGAGCTGGTCCATGGTTTGCGGCGCAATAGCGTTGCGAGCGCCGGGACGATTGATGGTGATCACGGCCACCGTGTCGTCGAACTCGAGATCAACCATTCGCGTCCTCTGTGCAGGAGTACTGGGAACACATATTTTTTGACTCTATTCGCCGCACGCGAGAAGCCCTCGACGAGCACGACCAAGAGGGAGAGTATCAACTACTTGCTATTGACGTCGTGAGGGGATACCGTCGGCTCCGCGGGTGCGGCTAACCCACTGCGGACGTAGCGGTTTCGAGTAAGCGCCGTGCCAGTCCGACCAGTGAGGAGCGGCTGTGGCTCGATTCCCCAAACCTGCCGAAGGTAGTTGGACGGAGCACTACCCGGAGTTGGGTACCGGGCCCGTCTCGTACGAGGATTCCATCAGTCCCGAGATCTACGAACTCGAGCGCGAGGCCATCTTCAAGCGCGCGTGGCTCAATGTAGGCCGGGTGGAACAACTTCCGCGCAAAGGCAGCTACATCACCAGGGAACTCCGGGTTGCCAACACGTCGATCATCCTGGTGCGCAACGGTTCCGACGAGATCAAGGCTTTCCACAACGTGTGCCGCCACCGCGGCAACAAGCTGGTGTGGAACGACATGCCGCTGGAGGAGACGCGCGGGGTCTGTCGTCAGTTCACGTGCAAATACCACGCCTGGCGTTATGACCTCGACGGCAACCTCACCTTCGTGCAGCAAGAAAGCGAGTTCTTCGACCTCGACAAAAGCCGCTACGGTCTGGTGCCGGTGCACTGCGAGGTGTGGGAAGGCTTCATTTTCGTCAACTTCGCCGAAAAGCCGGAACAATCGCTGCGAGAGTTCTTGGGCCCCATGATCACCGCGTTGGAGGGCTATCCCTTCGACCGGATGACCTCACGCTGGGCCTACCGCTCGGAGGTCAAAGCGAACTGGAAGCTGTACATGGATGCGTTCCAGGAGTTTTATCACGCGCCGGTGCTGCACGCGAACCAGTCGCCTACCGCGTACTCGAAAGCCGCTGCGGAGGCAGGATTCGAGGCTCCGCACTATCGCCTGGACGGACCGCATCGATTGGTCAGCACGTCCGGTGTGCGCGCCTGGGAAATGGCGGCCGACATGCGCAAGCCGATCGAGGACATCTGCCAGAGTGGCCTGTTCGGGCCCTGGGACAAGCCGGACCTCGGCCCGATGCCAGAGGGTCTGAACCCCGCGAAATGCGAACCGTGGGGCCTGGATTCGTTCCAGCTGTTCCCCAATTTCGTGATCTTGTTCTGGGGACAGGGCTGGTACCTGACCTACCACTACTGGCCGACGTCGTTCAACAGCCACGTCTTTGAAGGCACTTTGTATTTTCCGGCGCCACGCACACCGCGTGAGCGCGTCGCCCAGGAACTGGCAGCGGTGTCGTTCAAGGAATACGGGTTGCAAGACGCCAACACCCTGGAGGCGACGCAGACGATGATCCAATCGCGCGTGGTTGACACATTCGTCCTCAACGACCAAGAAATCCTGCTGCGCCACCTGCACAAGGAAACCGCGGCGTGGATCGACGAATACCGCCGCGCGGCCGCGGGGGTGTCGTCGTGATGTTGCCTGCGGAATTTGCCGACCTGGAACCGTTTTCCGAGTGGTGTCTGCCCAGCGAACGCGAGCGATACGCCAAGCGGTTGGCAAGTTCGATGGTGGAGATGAAGGCGTTTTACGACGCGATCACCGCTCGGGCCGAAGAGGCGCTTGCGTTTTGCGATAAGTTCGCGCTCGACGACCTGCCTGACGACGTGCAGAATCTCATGCACCTGCTGTATTCGATGATCATGGTGTCGTTTCCGGTGGAGTGTTGGAAGCAGCCCCGTGTTCCCGACTCCGGCGCCTCGACCCTGGACTGCATCTCCGAGCCCGTTCCGTGACCGCCCCCACGGTCCTGCGGGCAGCGCGCTGGGCCGACGTCGCCGCCGGCCAAATCCGTACGCCCGCGCTCATCCTGGTCGACGGCGAGCGGATCACCGCGATCAATCCCGAAGCGCCGCTGTCGGATTCGGCCACGGTCATCGACCTCGGCGACGTCACGTTGCTGCCCGGTCTGATGGACATGGAACTCAACCTGCTCATCGGCGGTCCCGGTGGTCCAGAAGGCCTGCCTTCGCCGATGCACGGCGTCCAGGATGACCCGGCATATCGCACGTTGCGCGGAGCGGTCAACGCGCGCACCACACTCGAGGCCGGCTTCACCACCGTGCGCAATCTCGGCCTGATGGTCAAGACGGGCGGCTATCTGCTCGACGTCGCCTTGCAGCGTGCCATCGACCAAGGCTGGCACGTGGGCCCACGAATCTATCCCGCCGGTCACGCCGTCACTCCCTACGGCGGCCATCTGGACCCCACGGTGTTTCAGCGGCTCGCGCCCGGGGTGATGCCGTTGTCGGTTGCGGAGGGCATCGCGAACGGCGTTCCAGACGTCATCGCCTGCGTGCGGTATCAGATTCGACACGGCGCCAAGCTGATCAAAGTGTCGGCATCCGGCGGAGTCATGTCACACAGCACCGCGCCCGGCGCGCAGCAATATTCCGACGCCGAGTTCGCCGCGATCGCCGACGAAGCGCACCGCGCCGGTGTTCGGGTCGCGGCGCACGCGGTCGGCGACAGCGCGATTCGGGCCTGCATCCGTGCCGGCATCGACTGCATCGAACATGGCTTTCTGGCCAGCGACGAGACCATCCAGATGATGGTCGACCACGGCACATTCCTGGTCTCGACGACGTATCTGACCGACGCGATGGCCATCGATCGCATTGCACCGGAACTGCGCACGAAGGCGCTCGAGGTGTTTCCGCGCGCAAAAGCCATGCTGCCCAAGGCTATTGCGGCCGGTGTGCGCATTGCCTGCGGCACGGACGCACCGGCGATTCCCCACGGCCAGAACGCGAAAGAACTCGGTGCTCTGGTCGCTCGTGGAATGACTCCCGCGCACGCCATTCGGGCGGCGACCATCGTCGCGGCCGAACTCATCGAGGCCGATGGCGAACTCGGCCGACTCGCGCCTGGCTACCTCGCCGACATCATCGCCGTGCCCGGAGATCCATTCGCCGATATCGCTGCCACCCTCGACGTGCGCTTCGTCATGAAGAATGGGCAGATCTACAAGTCGCCTGCCGCCTAGGGGTCACCGTGGAACTCACCGACAACATTCTGTGGCTGCTCAAGCAGGCGTTCTACTACTCGCTCACCACGATCAACGACGCCATGAAAGTCCACGGCGTGAGCACGGCCCAGATCGGTGTGCTGCGCCAGCTGGCCAATGAGCCCGGGCTGTCGGGAGCCGAGCTGGCCCGCCGCCTGCTGATCAGTCCGCAGGGAGTGCAGCTTGCGCTCACCGCGCTGGAACGTCGCGGCCTGGTCGAGAGGAAACAGGACCCGCAGCACGCGCGCATCCTGCAGGCCTACCTCACCGCGGAAGGCCGCGAGGTCGCCGAAACCGTCGTCAACGATGCCATCGAGGCGCACCAAGAAGTGTTCGGCGTGCTCACGGCCGACGAGCAACAAACGCTGCGCGATCTCCTCGGCCGTGTCGTCGAAAGGGGCACCGGGCATCAACTTTTCACCGATCACGTCGACAACTGACGGGAAGCGTCGTCGTGCAACGGGGAAATATCTAGTACTTGAGATTAATGACAAGTAGTTGATACTCTGACGGCGATGAATGATTCGCCCTCCACGACGCGGTGTCCCGCCCAGCCGCTGTCCGCCGACGGCGTGAGTACCGAGTCGGTGACCATCGAACTCGGCAGGCAAACGGTGACGGTGCCGTACGCCGATGGCGACACCGTCCTGCAAACCGCCCGGATGGCCGGCCTCAACGCTCCGTCGTCGTGTGAAATCGGCTCTTGCGGAACGTGTATGGCGCGTGTAACCGAAGGCAGCGTGCGAATGCTCAACAACGATGCGCTCGACGCCGACGAACTCGAGGAAGGCTGGGTGCTGACGTGCCAGTCGCTTCCGACCAGCCGAACCCTGCGGGTGGTTTACGAATGACCAGGGTTGCGCTGGTCACCGGCGGCGCGTCAGGAATGGGCGAGGCGACCTGCCATGAACTGGGCCGGCGCGGCATGAACGTAGCGGTCCTCGACGTCAACGAGGCCGCCGCGCAACGAGTCACCGACGACCTGCGCTCCGACGGCATCACCGCGATCGGGGTAGGTGTCGACGTCACGGACCGCGCCGGGGTCGAGCATGCCTTTGCCAAGGTCCGCAGCGAACTCGGCTCGGTGACCGTGTTGGTGACCAGCGCGGGCCAGTTCAGGTTCTCGCCCTTCGCTGACATCACCGTCGAATCCTGGTCGCGCATCATCGATGTCAACCTGACCGGTACCTTTCACTGCTGTCAGGTCGCGCTGCCTGACATGGTGTACGCGCAGTGGGGCAGGATCGTGATGATCTCGTCATCCAGCGCGCAGCGTGGCTCCCCGTTCGCCGCCCACTATGCGGCGTCCAAGGGTGCGGTGATCACCCTGACCAAGTCGCTGGCTCGCGAATACGCGCCACAGGGAATCACGGTCAACAACATTCCGCCGTCGGGCATCGAGACTCCCATGCAACATGAGGGTCAGGCGGCCGGATACCTCCCCTCCAACGAGCAGATGGCGAGCAATATCCCGCTGGGTTACCTCGGCAATAGCGCGGATGTCGCTGCTGCGGTGGGGTTTCTGTGCTCCGACGAAGCCCGTTACATCACCGGCCAGGTGCTCGGTGTCAACGGCGGAGCGGTGATGTGACATGAGGAGGCGGTGATGACCAGGGCTGGCAGGCCCCCGGAAGGTTCCTGGACCGAGCACTATCCCGAGTTGGGGACGGGACCGGTGTCGTTCAGGGACTCCACGTCTGCGGAGTTCTACGAGTTCGAACGCGACGCGATCTTCAAACGGGCCTGGCTCAATGTCGCCCGCGTGGAGGAACTGCCGCGTGCGGGCAGCTACCTCACCAAAGAGATCGACATCGTCGGCACGTCGGTGATTCTGGTCAAAGGCAAGGACGATCAGATTCGCGCCTTCTACAACGTCTGCCGCCACCGCGGAAACAAATTGGTGTGGAATGATTTTCCCGGCGCGGAGACTCGTGGCACCTGTCGCCAGTTCACCTGTAAGTACCACGGCTGGCGGTACGACCTACAAGGTGCGCTGACGTTCGTCCAGCAGCAGTCGGAGTTTTTCGACCTCGACCCGGCCGAGTACGGCTTGCGTCCAGTGTGCTGCGAGGTGTGGAACGGCTTTGTGTTCATCAACTTCGACCCCGAGCCTCGCCAGGGTTTGCGCGAATTCCTCGGGCCGATGATCACCGCGCTCGACGACTACCCATTCGCCAGGCTCACCGAGCGGTACGAGTGGGTGGCGCACAACAACAGCAACTGGAAGATCTTCGCCGACGCTTTCCAGGAGTACTACCACGTGCCTTCGCTGCACTCGCAGCAGGTGCCGTCAGAAGTGCGCGACCCGAACGCCGGATTCACTTGCGGGCACTTCCAACTGGACGGTCCACACCGCTTGGTCTCGACCGCAGGCCGGCGCCGTTGGCTGTTACCGCCCGAGTACATGTACCCAATCGAGCGTGCGACGCGTAGCGGACTCGTCGGGCCGTGGCGCACACCAGACATCGGCGAGTTGCCGGCCGGACTCAACCCCGGCGGCATCGAACCCTGGGGCATCAGCAACTTCCAGATCTTCCCTAACATCGAGATCTTGATCTACGGCGGCTGGTACCTGCTCTACCGCTATTGGCCCACCTCTCACAACACCCACCGCTTCGAGGCCTACACCTACTTCCACCCGGCGCGTACCGTGCGCGAACGCATCGAGCATGAGGTGGCCTCCGTGGTCCTCAAAGAGTTCGCACTGCAGGATGCCGGCATGCTCGGCGGCACCCAGGCGGCGCTGGAATACGGCATCGTCGACGACTTTCCTCTCAACGATCAGGAGATCCTGGTTCGCCACCTGCACAAGGTGGTCGTCGAGTGGGTCGAGGCGTATCGCCGTGAGCGCATGACAGCGCAGGTGTGATCATGTCAGATACGCTGCTGCCCAGCGCATTCGCTGAACTAGAGGGCTTCGCGCAGCGGTGGTGTCTGGCCACCGAGACCGAGCGGTGGGACGCTCGGGTGAGCGCCTCGATGCCCGAACTCCACGAGTTCTACGACGCGTTCTTTCCGCGCCTCGAAGAAGCCATCGAGTATTGCGACAAGTTCCCCCTCGACGACTTGCCTGACGACGTCTTGCACCTGCTGCAGATGATCTATTCGCTGATCATGGTCGCGATGGCCGTCGAGGTCATGCATCAGCCCACGCCGGTCGACGCTGCCGACGCGGTCATGATCCGCACCGGCGAACCCACGCCCTGACGCATCCCCCTGCCGAGAGGAGCGACCATGAGTCTGCTCACCATCACCAAACTCAACGACACGGTGGGCGCCGAGGTCGTCGGCTTGGATTCGGACGCACTGGCACACGACGACTCGGTCGGTCAATCGGTGTTAGATGCGTTGGAAGACAACGGCGTTCTGGTTTTCCGCGGACTACACCTGGATCCCGAGGCGCAGGTTGTCTTCTGCCGGCGTCTCGGCGAAATCGACCACTCGTCCGACGGCCATCACGCTGTCCCTGGCATCTACCCGGTCACGTTGGACAAATCCAAGAATGCCTCCGCGGCCTATCTCAAGGCGACGTTCGACTGGCACATCGACGGCTGCACACCGCTGCGCGACGAGTGCCCACAGAAGGCCACGGTGCTCTCGGCCGTGCAGGTCGCCGAGTCGGGCGGCGAGACTGAATTCGCCAACTCCTATGCGGCGTACGACGCGCTGGGCGATGAAGAGAAGTCACGGTTCGCCTCTGTGCGGGTGGTGCATTCCTTGGAAGCGTCACAAAGCCGGGTCTATCCGGACCCGACGCCCGAGCAGGTCGAGCGTTGGCGGGGCCGCCCCACCCACGAGCATCCTCTGGTCTGGACGCATCGCAGCGGCCGTAAGTCGTTAGTGCTTGGCGCGTCGACCGACTACATCGTCGGCATGGACCGTGACGAGGGCCGCGCCCTCTTAGATGGCCTGCTGCGCCGAGCGACCTCGCCGGACAAGATATACAGCCATTCCTGGTCGATCGGCGACACGGTCATCTGGGACAACCGGGGTGTGCTACACCGCGCTGCTCCCTACGACCCCGACTCGCAACGCGAAATGTTGCGCACCACCGTGCTTGGCGACGAGCCGATCGAATAGCAAGGCAGTCTCGCGTCGTGCTCGCAGGTACGTTCACACTCATCGGTGAGAACCCTGACGCCCCATGGGCCGGAGCGGCCGTGGTGGACGCGTCGACGACGTCGGTGGTGCCGGCGGGCAGAAACGCCCGGCCGAAGTGGCTTGAGGGTTACGCAACGGGGTATTCGAGGGGATATTGTGATCCGTCGAGCGGCCCACTCAACAAGCGGCCGACGCCTGAGCAAAGCGATCGTGAATGGGGGCTCGTCGTGAGTGCTGGTGAAGGTCAAGAATCGGGCACTGCGGTGAACAACTCTGACTCAGAGATAAATGTCGGTACGCGAGTGCGGGTTTATCCGGGCAGCAGTAACGAAAAAACCGGCGAAATTGTCGACGACTTCGGGCAAGACGCCGGAACCAGTGTCACGATCGGCGACGAGCTCATCGCCGACGCGAGTCGCCGGTGGGCCGTCGCCCTCGATGGGGGCGGTCTGGTCTTCGTCGACTCCGGCGATCTCAGCCCGCAGTAGTAAGCGACGATCAGGCCGATTGCGCGACGACGCGGCGCTTCAGCACCGCGGGCGCCGCCGCCTCCCGGCGCACCCGATAAGACTGCCGCATTGGACTCCTGTCGGCCGCATACACGGTGAACGCGGCGCAGGCCAGGGTGACCAGGCTTTGGGTAGGTCGCCTACCGCGCACGGCCCCGGCGATGTCTTCGAGGCTCATCAACAAAGTCGGACTCAGGGTCGCACACGTCGGGCTGGGTCCCACGCCGGACAAGGCCGTCTCGAGCGCCGCAGTGAAGTCGGCCAGCAATTCCTCATATGACGCGACGCCGGTTTGAATCATCGACCGCTCTTTTCACTGCGAGGGCTCGTGCCCAAATTATTGTCGGTCAATACCCGGCCTCAGACACGGTGAAACGCCCGAATTGATTTGATGTCATTGTTCGTGCGGCCCGAATTCTCGGAGGAACTTTTACTGACGGCCCCGCAAAAGTTGATACCCCTCAATTGCGCGGCGCCATGAGAGACTCGGTGGCGCACAAGCTCGAGCCGATGGCCGGCGGACGCAGAACGGGACCGCAGCGACATGACAAGTATTGGACAGCAACTCCGCGAACAAACGGTCGACACCGCGCTCGGCCGAATCCGATTGCAAGTCGGCGGATCTGGGACGCCGATCGTTTTCTGGCCGAGCCTGCTGATGACAGGCGACATGTGGTACGGCGTGGCCGACCGGCTGATTGCCGACCACCAGGTTGTGCTCGTCGATCCTCCCGGCCAAGGTGGAAGTCAGCCGCTGACTGGGCTCTTCGGTTTTGACGACTGCGCCCGGTGCGTAGCCGACATCCTCGACGGCGTCGGCCTGGACAAGGCGCACTTCGTCGGGAACTCCTGGGGCGGCATGATCGGGGCGACCTTCGCCGCGACGTATCCCGGCCGGGTCGGGGGAGCCGTCTTGATGAATTGCACCGCCGGTCGCGCCAGCCTCCGGCAGAAGATCGAATTCGCGATCTTGCTCCAGACCGCGAAGTGGACCGGCGGGATCGGGCCGCTGCTGATCCGTCCCGTGCTTAAAGCGTTTCTCGGCCCCACCACGATGCGAGAACGGCCCGACGTCGTCGAGCACGTGAGCGCAACGGTGAAGTCGGTCAACATAGCCTCGGCCTCGTGGGCAGTGAAGAGTGTGGTCCCGCGCCGACCCGACCAACGGGAACTGTTGAGCCGCATACAAACAGCTGTGCTGGTGGTCGGAGGTGTCGAAGATGCGACCTTCCCGCCGCGCGACGCGATCGAGATGGCCCATGCCATCCCGGGGGCGTCCGTTCACGTGCTCGACGGCGTGGCTCATTTGGCCGGGCTGGAAAATCCCGCACTCGTGAGCGCGCTGATCGAACAATTCATCTCGCGAATAGACGAAAGCGGCACGGCTGCAACATAAATGGACAACGAAGCGTTTGACCGGCTCGTCGACCTGCTGGACGACACCATGTTTGTGGTGACGACTCAGGCCGACGGTGAACCATCGGGTTGCCTGGTCGGATTCGCCACTCAGGCCAGCATTCATCCGCAGCGGTTCCTGGCCGCGATCTCCAAGTCCAACCACACGTGCCGGATCGCGGCCGAGTCGGAGTTCCTGGCAGTGCATGTGATGCAACGTCGCCACGTCGACGTGGCGCGACTGTTCGGTGGCGAAACCGGCGACGAAGTGGACAAGTTCGAGCGCTGTTCATGGCATACGGGACCCGAGGGCATGCCGGTCCTCGACGACGCGCCGGCCTGGTTCGTCGGCAGGACGCTGGAGCGCATCGAGCTCGGCGATCACGTCGGTTACCTGTTGGAACCGGTCGCGGGGGCGGTGGGCGATGACTCAGACGATCTGGTCAGCTCTCGCGACGTCGCGGGGCTCACGCCCGGCCACGAAGCCTGACATCAACCGCGCTAGGTCTTGTCGTCGTTGGCCCGCGGGAATCCACCGCCCTGCGGGAACAGCGGGAAGACAACGTCGTCCAGCTTCTGTGCGTCGCCGCTG
Organism: Mycobacterium paraterrae; assembly: GCF_022430545.2. Classification (NCBI taxonomy): domain Bacteria; kingdom Bacillati; phylum Actinomycetota; class Actinomycetes; order Mycobacteriales; family Mycobacteriaceae; genus Mycobacterium; species Mycobacterium paraterrae. Next base: position 3,748,450 of record NZ_CP092488.2, read on the forward strand.
GTCTTGTTGACGGTGTCGCCCCAGATGTTGCCGTCCGGCGACATCTTCAGCGCCCATGCGTGACCGTGGGTGTCCTGCCGGACGACGTCCGGTTGACCGGTCACGGCACCGCTGCCCTGCGCGAGGTGGATGGCGACCGTCTGCTTGGTGTTGACCAGGTTGATCAACACCGTGCCGTCCAGTGCCGAGCAACCCGCGACTCCGGGTCGGTCGGGCCAGGACCACACCGTGGACACCTTGGAGTCCTTGGTGATCCGTTGCAGTCGGTCCGCCGTGGGCGTCCGGTCGGCGATGAACAGCGAGCCGTCGACGGGGTCGGTGCACATGCCACCGCCGACACCGATTCCGCTGAGCGCGGTCGTCGGTGGCGCCTGGTTCACCGTGGTGGGTTGCTCGATGCGAATCACCTTGCCGGCCAACGACGCCGGGTCATTGGCCGCTGCCGGGTTGCCGGCGTCGCCGGTCATGACGACCAACGTGGTGGGGCTCGTGAAAAGCATGGCGCCGGTATTGCCCATGGCGCCCTTGGGAATTCCCGTCAGGATGTCTTTGGGAATGTCGCCGTCGGCTATCCGAATAACCCGGTTGTCGGTGGGGGTGCTGATGTAGGCGTACATCAATCGATCCTGCGAATAGGTCGGCGAAAGCACGATGTCCATCAATCCGCCGTCGCCGGTCGGGTCGACCGGAATGACGGTCTTCACCTTGGGCTCGGCGCTGACGGACACCTCCTTGACCGCGCCCGTCGTCCGCTCGGCCACCAGAGCGGACTTGCTGTCGGGCTGCATCAACAGCCCACTGGTGCTCTCCAGGCAGCCCTGCATCACGCCGGGAGCCGGGCATTCCTTGGGGAACGGCTTGTCGGGCAGCGGCGGAGGTGGAGGAGGTGAGGAACTCGGCGCGCCATGCCGCTCGGGCTCAGTGGTGAACGGCTGGGACTGGATGTCGTTGAACTGGGCGCAACCAGCCAGGACCAGCATCGCCGAGCAGAGCGCGGGCACTCCGCGTCGCCCCGTCCACAACAACCGCATGACTGCCAGGTTACGGACATGCCGTCGTCTGCGCCCGTGACGGGTGCCCAACGCCGACCGGATCCGTCCGCAAACACCGACTCCCGTCGTCCGGCACGCAAATCACGTCCGCGAAAGCCCCGCTCAAATCCCCGATTTGCAGGAGATTGCCCTTACCCTGGCACGGGTGAGCAGTCAATCGAAAGACGCACATTGGCAACGACAGGACTCGTCCGCGCTGCCAACTGCCGAGCGGCCGACCGCCGCGCAATTGGTCGACCCCGAAGACGACCTGCCATCAGAGACCTACGCAGGCGACTTCGAGACCACGCTGATCCCGCACTACGACTCCGCTGACTCCGGCGGCGTTCGCTCGTCGAGCAGCGGCGCCGGCGTGATCGGCGGTCATCAACCGCTGCCGTACCAACCCCAGCCCACCGGCGGGCACCCTGTGTTCGCGCCGGACGGCATCGACGAACACCAGCACTTCGACGACGAGCGGGTTCGCGCGGCCGGCCGCCGCGGCACCCAGGATTTTGGCCTGCTCATTCTCCGTGTGGGTCTCGGTGCCGTATTCCTCGCTCACGGGTTGCAGAAGTTGTTCGGCTGGTGGGGTGGAGAAGGCCTGGGCGGGTTGAAGAACGCGCTGTCCGACGCCGGTTACCACCACGCGGACATCCTGACGTACTGCGCCGCGGGCGGCGAGATCGGCGCGGGTGTCCTGCTGGTGCTCGGCCTGTTCACGCCGATCGCCGCTGCGGGCGCGCTGGCCTACCTGACCAACAGCGTGCTGGCCGGGATCTCCGCGCAGCACGGTCATCGGTCGTTCCCGTACTTCCTGCCCAACGGCCACGAGTACGAGATCTCGCTGATCGTGATGGCCGCCGCTGTCATCTTGGTCGGGCCGGGCCGCTACGGTTTCGACGCCAGCCGGGGATGGGCCCGCAGACCGTTCATCGGTTCGTTTGCGGCGCTGGTGGTGGGAATCGGCGCCGGTGTCGGGCTGTGGGTATTGCTGCACGGCGCCAACCCGGTCGGTTAGTCCGCATACGGGTTGGGCACCCGGCCGGCGCTGGCGCGGGTCAGCTGCGGCAAGGTCGCGAACGTGACGGCGGGCAGCCGCACCTGGTGACCGTCCTTCAGTTGGGCGCGGCCCCAGGCGCCCCGGCTGAATCGCAGGCCGTCGATGTCCTCCCACCGCACCGACCGGCTGCCGAGCAATGTGCGCACCGTGACGCCGGTCTCATCGGCCTGCGTCTGGAGCCGAACGATCAACGCCGACAACAGCACCGGAATGATCAGCAGCGGAGCTGTCGCCGGCCAGGTCAGCACCGGCACGAGCAGTCCGAGGGCGAAGAATCCCACCGCAAAGTGGGCCATCGGCGAGATCTTGAGCACCACCGGCGGAGCGTGTTCGGCGTTTTCCGCTGAATCGGTGGCCATGGATGCATCATGGCACCGAGCCGGTCGACGATCCCGCCGGCCACCGGAATTTGACGTTTGACCAGTACTGCAGCTACCGTCGTGGGGCGATGAACACTTCTGGAAAGCTCGTAGTAATCCACATGCGCGTTGGTGCCTGACTGATCGAGTCCACCAACGCGCAACCCTCGTGCAGCTGCTGAGCTGACGGGGGTTTTTTGTTGCCCACCATCGATGTGGCGTCAACAGGACGATCATCTACGACTTTCCAGAGCAAGACCAAGGACCATGAGGACTAAGAGGGAACCGTGAGCGCACCCGCCAAGCCGGCGTCGCCGGAGATCGCCAGTCTCGCCTCCGACGCGGCGAAAGCTGCCCCCAAGCCGCCGACGATTCGGCCGAAACATGTTGCACCCGAGCAACTTACCGGCGCACAGTCGGTAATCCGGTCGCTGGAGGAGCTCGACGTCGAGGTCATCTTCGGGATCCCCGGCGGTGCGGTGCTTCCGGTCTACGACCCGCTCTTCGACTCCAAGAAGCTGCGCCACGTGCTGGTCCGCCACGAGCAGGGCGCCGGCCATGCGGCCAGCGGCTACGCCCACGCCACCGGAAAGGTCGGCGTGATGATGGCAACCTCCGGTCCCGGTGCCACCAACCTGGTGACGCCGCTGGCCGACGCCCAGATGGACTCGATTCCGGTGGTCGCCGTCACCGGCCAGGTCGGGCGGTCGCTGATCGGGACGGACGCCTTCCAGGAAGCCGACATCTCGGGCATCACCATGCCGATCACCAAGCACAACTTCCTCGTCCGCGACGGCGACGAGATTCCCCGGGTGATGGCGGAGGCCTTCCATATCGCCAAGAGTGGACGCCCAGGCGCCGTGCTCGTCGACATCCCAAAGGACGTGTTACAAGGCCAGTGCACCTTCAGCTGGCCGCCGCGGATGGATCTGCCCGGCTACAAGCCGAACACCAAGCCGCACAACCGTCAGATCAACGAGGCCGCGAAGCTGATCGCTGCCGCGCGCAAGCCGGTGCTCTACGTCGGCGGCGGGGTCATTCGCGGCGAGGCCACCGAGCAGCTACGAGAGCTGGCGGAGCTGACCGGCATCCCGGTGGTGACCACGCTGATGGCGCGCGGCGCCTTCCCGGACATCCACCGCCAGCACCTGGGCATGCCGGGTATGCACGGCACCGTTTCGGCGGTGGCCGGGCTGCAGAAAAGCGACCTGCTGATCGCGTTGGGCACCCGTTTCGACGACCGGGTTACCGGGCAGCTCGACTCGTTCGCCCCGGAGGCCAAGGTCATCCACGCCGACATCGACCCCGCCGAGATCGGCAAGAACCGTCACGCCGACGTGCCGATCGTCGGTGACGTGAAAGCCGTCATCACGGAATTGATCGGCGCGCTGCGGCACCATGACGCACCCTCGAAGATCGACATTGCCGACTGGTGGAGCTACCTCGACGAGGTCAAGGCCACCTACCCGTTGAGCTACGGACCGCAGAGCGATGGCAGCCTGAGCCCCGAGTACGTCATCGAGAAACTGGGCCAGATCGCCGGCCCCGACGCTATTTACGTCGCGGGCGTCGGACAGCACCAAATGTGGGCCGCGCAATTCGTGTCCTACGAGAAGCCCCGAACCTGGCTCAATTCAGGCGGTTTGGGCACCATGGGCTTCGCTGTCCCTGCCGCGATGGGTGCGAAGATGGCCCGGCCCGAGGCTGAGGTGTGGGCGATCGACGGTGACGGCTGCTTCCAGATGACCAACCAGGAGCTGGCGACCTGCGCCATCGAGGGTGCGCCGATCAAGGTGGCGCTGATCAATAACGGCAACCTCGGCATGGTCCGCCAGTGGCAGACCCTGTTCTACGAGGAGCGCTACTCGCAGACCGACTTGGCCACCCACTCGCGCCGGATCCCCGACTTCGTCAAGCTGGCCGAGGCGCTGGGATGCGTCGGATTGCGTTGCGAGCGTGAGGAAGACGTGGTCGACGTGATCAACCAGGCGCGGGCGATCAACGACCGGCCGGTGGTGATCGACTTCATCGTCGGGGCCGACGCGCAGGTCTGGCCGATGGTGGCCGCCGGGACCTCGAACGACGAGATCCAGGCCGCCCGCGGGATCCGTCCGCTGTTCGACGACGGCGTCGAGGGGCACGCCTGATGAGCACGACGACGCGGACTCACACCCTTTCGGTGTTGGTCGAAGACAAGCCCGGTGTGCTGGCGCGCGTCGCCGCGTTGTTCTCGCGGCGTGGTTTCAACATCGAGTCGCTGGCCGTCGGCGCCACCGAGCAGAAGGACATGTCGCGGATGACCATCGTGGTCTCCGCCGAGAGCACCCCGCTCGAGCAGATCACCAAGCAGCTGAACAAGCTGATCAACGTCATCAAGATCATTGAGCAGGACGACGACAGCTCGGTGTCTCGCGAGTTGGCGCTGATCAAGGTCCGCGCGGACGCCGGCACCCGCAGCCAGGTGATCGAGGCCGTGAACCTGTTCCGCGGCAAGGTCATTGACGTGTCGCCGGAGTCGCTGACCATCGAGGCCACGGGCGACCGCGGCAAGCTGGAGGCGCTGCTGAAGGTGCTCGAGCCGTTCGGCATCCGCGAGATCGTTCAGTCCGGAGTGGTGGCACTGTCCCGAGGGCCGCGGGCCATCAGTACCGCCAAATAAGTCATTCACTGCAATAAAGCCGAGATAAAAGGAGACATTCACGTGGCTTTGGAGATGTTCTACGACGACGACGCCGACCTGTCGATCATTCAGGGCCGCAAGGTCGGCGTTATTGGTTACGGGAGCCAGGGGCACGCGCACTCGCTGAGCCTGCGCGACTCCGGCGTCGAGGTCCGCGTCGGGCTCAAGGAGGGCTCGAAGTCGCGGCCCAAGGTCGAGGAGCAAGGCCTGACCGTCGACACCCCCGCCGAGGTGGCCAAGTGGGCCGACGTGATCATGCTGCTGGCGCCCGATACCGCGCAGGCCGACATTTTCAAGAACGACATCGAGCCCAACCTCAACGACGGCGACGCCCTGTTCTTCGGTCACGGGCTCAACATCCACTTCGACCTGATCAAGCCGCCAGGCAACGTGACCATCGCGATGGTGGCGCCGAAGGGCCCCGGCCATCTGGTGCGTCGGCAGTTCGTCGACGGCAAGGGTGTGCCGGCGCTGATCGCCGTCGACCAGGACCCCACCGGAAACGGTGAGGCGCTGGCCCTGTCCTACGCCAAGGCCATCGGCGGTACCCGCGCGGGCGTCATCAAGACCACCTTCAAGGACGAGACCGAAACCGACCTGTTCGGTGAGCAGGCCGTATTGTGCGGTGGCACAGAGGAATTGGTGAAGACCGGTTTCGACGTGATGGTCGAGGCAGGCTATCCGCCGGAGATGGCCTATTTCGAGGTGCTGCACGAACTCAAGCTGATCGTCGACCTGATGTACGAAGGCGGCATCGCGCGGATGAACTACTCGGTGTCCGACACCGCCGAATTCGGCGGCTACCTGTCGGGTCCGCGCGTGATCGACGCAGACACCAAGGAGCGGATGCGCGGCATCCTGCGCGATATTCAGGACGGCACCTTCACCAAGAAGCTCGTCGCCAATGTCGAGGGCGGCAACAAGCAGCTCGAACAGCTGCGCAAGGAGAACGCCGAGCACCCGATCGAGGTCACCGGTAAGAAGCTGCGCGACCTCATGAGCTGGGTCGACCGGCCGATCACCGAAACCGCTTAGGTTTCCGCGTCGAGTGTGAAGCTGCTGCGATTACCTCGTGAAGGTTTCGCAGCGGCTTCACACTCGGCGTCACGACGTTGCGAACCCATCCGATAAGTCGGGGCGAACGCCGAACACCGGTTGGCGTAATCCGCCGTTACTGAATTCGGGACACCAGGGTCGGTGCCCCTGCGCGTCCGCCCAGACCAGCTGCAGCGCCTTTACGTCTTTTCCGTACAGCGCCATCGCCATGTTCAGGTGCGCTTCGGGGTGGTCAACCTGAACGACAGCAAGCTCCACTTCAGCGCCGAGCGTGATGAAGTCGCCCGGTACAGGGCGCCCACCGTTCACCAGATAATCGGCGACGCTGTTGAGGGTCAGCGTCGCCCGTTGCGGCGTCAGTCCTGTCACCAGTAATTCGGGCAGTCCTTGCGGATGCAAACCGATCGTGTAGGCGAAAGGGCTTCTTATGCTCTCCACGAATTGCACCGCCCAGCCGTGCGTTTCCACCGTCTGGCGGAGCAGGTCCAGCCAATCCTGCATGCTGGCCTCGGGATGATCGCATCTCCAGCACATTGCTGCATCTCCTGTCGTCGTACTTGTTGACAGGATTCACCCCGGCACCGACATCGCGTCGAACGTGCGCTCAGAGCGACATTTTGGCGATTTTTTCGCGTTGAGTGCGCGTTCGACGCTGCTAGGAGCACCGATCGGCGACCGTGACGCAACTGCGCACAACCGCTGCCATTAGGCTTGCCCGCGTGAGCCTGCCTGTTGTTCTCATCGCTGACAAACTTGCCCAATCAACCGTCGCCGCGCTGGGCGACCAGGTCGAGGTGCGCTGGGTAGACGGCCCGGACCGCGAGAAGCTGCTCGCGGCGGTGCCCGAAGCCGACGCCCTGCTGGTCCGCTCCGCGACCACTGTCGACGCCGAGGTGCTCAAAGCCGCGCCGAAACTGAAGATCGTCGCCCGAGCCGGCGTCGGGCTGGACAACGTGGACGTCAAGGCCGCCACCGAACAGGGTGTGCTTGTTGTCAACGCGCCGACGTCCAACATCCACAGCGCCGCCGAGCATGCCCTGGCGTTGCTGCTGTCGGCCGCCCGCCAGATTCCCGCGGCCGACGCCACGCTGCGCGAGCACGAGTGGAAACGTTCGTCGTTCTCGGGCACCGAGATCTTCGGCAAGACGGTCGGAGTGGTAGGACTCGGCCGCATCGGCCAACTGGTCGCGCAGCGGCTCGCCGCCTTCGAAGCCAAGATCGTGGCCTACGACCCCTACGTGTCGGCGGCACGGGCCGCTCAACTCGGCATCGAATTGCTGTCGCTCGACGAACTGCTGGGCCGCGCCGACTTCATCTCCGTGCATTTGCCGAAGACCCCCGAAACCGCGGGGTTGATCGACAAGGACGCGTTGGCGAAGACCAAGCCGGGCGTCATCATCGTCAATGCCGCCCGCGGCGGACTGGTCGACGAAGCCGCTCTGGCCGACGCGATCTCCAGCGGGCAGGTCCGTGCCGCCGGACTCGACGTGTACTCCAAGGAGCCGTGCACCGACAGCCCGCTGTTCGAGCTGCCTCAGGTCGTGGTGACGCCGCACCTTGGTGCCTCCACCGAAGAGGCCCAGGATCGCGCCGGCACCGATGTCGCGGCGAGCGTCAAGCTGGCGTTGGCGGGGGAGTTCGTTCCCGACGCGGTGAACGTCGGCGGCGGCACGGTCAACGAAGAGGTCGCGCCCTGGCTGGACCTGGTGCGCAAACTGGGTCTGCTCGCGGGCGCGCTCACCGAGGAACTGCCGTCGTCGTTGTCGGTGCAGGTCCGTGGCGAGCTTGCCGCCGAAGATGTTGAGGTGCTTCGGCTTTCGGCGTTGCGCGGCCTCTTCTCAGCGGTTATCGAAGACCAGGTGACGTTCGTCAACGCCCCGGCGATCGCCGAGGAGCGTGGCGTGGCCGCCGACCTCAGCACTGCCACCGAAAGCCCCAACCACCGCAGCGTCGTCGATGTGCGCGCGGTGGCCGCCGACGGTTCGGTTGTCAACGTGGCCGGCGCGCTGTCCGGCCCACAGCAGGTGGAAAAAATCGTCCAGATCAACGGCCGCAACTTCGATCTGCGCGCGCAGGGCATCTATCTCGTCATCAACTACGCCGATCAGCCTGGGGCGCTGGGCAAGATCGGTACGCTGCTGGGCACCGCGGGGGTCAACATCCAGGCCGCTCAGCTGTCCGAGGATGCCGAGGGCCCGGGCGCGACGATCCTGCTGCGCGTCGACCGCGACATCCCCGCAGATGTCCGCACCGAGATCCGGTCCGCCGTCGCGGCCAACAAACTCGAAGTGGTTGACCTGTCGTGAGACTCGCCGTCATCCCGGGTGACGGGATCGGGCCCGAGGTGATTGCCGAGGCAGTCAAGGTGCTCGACGTGGTCCTGCCCGGCGTCGAAAAGACCCATTACGACTTGGGCGCCAAGCGGTTCCACGCCACGGGTGAACTGCTGCCCGATTCGACGATCGCCGAACTGCGCGACCACGACGCGATTCTGCTCGGCGCGATCGGCGATCCCTCGGTTCCCAGCGGTGTGCTGGAGCGAGGGCTTTTGCTACGCCTGCGATTTGAACTCGATCACCACGTCAACCTTCGGCCAGGCCGACTGTATCCGGGCGTGAGCAGCCCGCTGGCGGGTGAACCAGCCATCGACTTCGTGGTGGTCCGCGAGGGCACCGAGGGTCCCTACACCGGTACTGGCGGCGCGATCCGCGTCGGCACCCCGCACGAGGTGGCGACCGAGGTCAGCACCAACACCGCGTTCGGGATCCGCCGTGTCGTCGAGGATGCCTTCGCGCGAGCTCAACAACGTCGCAAGCATCTGACGCTGGTGCACAAGACGAACGTGCTGACGTTTGCCGGCTCGCTGTGGTCGCGGACCGTCGACGAAGTCGGCGAGAAGTATCCGGGCGTCGAGGTGGCCTATCAGCACGTCGACGCCGCCACCATCCATTTGGTCACCGACCCGGGCCGTTTCGATGTGATCGTCACCGACAACCTGTTCGGCGACATCATCACCGACCTGGCCGCGGCGGTGTGCGGGGGAATCGGGCTCGCGGCGAGTGGGAACATCGACGCCACCCGGACCAACCCGTCGATGTTCGAGCCGGTGCACGGCAGCGCGCCGGACATCGCCGGCCAGGGAGTCGCCGACCCGACCGCAGCGATTATGTCGGTGGCGCTGCTGCTTTCCCACGTCGGCGAAGACGCTGCCGCCGCGCGAGTGGACCAGGCCGTGGCGTCCCATCTGGCCAGTCGCCCGAGCGTAAAGCTATCCACCGCCGAAGTCGGCGAAAGGATTGCGTCCGCGCTCTGACCTCCAAGCCGGGCGGCAACGTCCTGGCCGGCACGATCGGCACCGCCAGAAGCGGAAACACCGCGCACGCAACGAATGCCGGCGGATACCCGTGCGACGCGATCAATCCGCCGAACACCGGCGGCGCGCCGGCCGCCATCAAGCGCTGATAGGTGTTCTGCAGGCCCAGTGAACGTCCACTCCAGAACGGGCCCGCGTACTCGGTGATCGCCGTGGACTCCAAGCCGTTGTCGAGGACGGCGACGACCGACGCGGCAACCATCAACGGCACCGCGATCGATGCACGCAGATGATCGGCGAATGCCAGGCCGATCAGCACCAGCACACCGACGACCGACATGATGCGCACCGGCCGCAGTCGTGATCCGACCCGGTCCGACCACCGCCCGACCGCGACGCGGCCCAGCGCGCCCAGCACCTGCGACACCGTCACAAGACAGCCCGCCAACGCGATTGAGCATTTGTAGTTCGCGATCAGCCAGATCAGCATGAACGTGACCGTCACCGTCTGGGGAACCATCAGCAGGGCCGAGACGGCATGAATGCGTCGCAGCACCCACGATCGGCGATAGGGGTTGGCCAATTCCTCTGCGGTGGCCTCGTCCCATTCCTTGCGTGGCGGATCGGTGATCGCGACGACGCTGAGTGCCGCGGCGACCGCACACAGGACCGCCGGGAAGAGCAGCGCCGTCGTCGCCGACTTACTGGCTTCGGCGTATTCGGGAATTACCAACGCGCCCAACGCGATTCCGAGTGGCTGGGCGGTCTGCCGAACACCCATTGCGAGGCCACGCTGTTCCGGCGGGAACCATCCCGAGACCAGTCGGCCCCCGGCGGAATTGCAACTCGCGGCCGCCATGCCGCCGACGAACAGCCAGGCCGCGAAGCCGACGGTGGAGTGCGTGTTGGCCGCCGCGTAGGCCGCGCCCGCCGTGAGTGCTGACCCAAGGGTCAGCACGATCCGCTCGCCCACCCGGTCGAGCAGATAGCCCCACAGGATCAGCGTGGCCACCATGCCGAAACTCGGCATCGATGACAGCAAGCCCGCCTCGCCGAGTTGGGTGCCGCGATCCTCTTCTAGCGCGGGGATCAGAAACGCGACGCCGTTGATGAAGACGAACGCGCTCGCGGTCACCAGCAATGAAATGACGACGATCGTCCAGCGTCGGCCCACGCTGAGTGGGACCGCGTCCGAAGTCATGATCAATGCTTACACAAGCAGCGGGATCGCTGTGGTCGGCCTCCTCAGCCCGCCGTTTCGGCGTGCATTGTCGGCCGACTAGGCTAAAGCGAATGCGCCTTGGCCGAATTGCCAGTCCCGATGGCGTCGCATTCGTCTCCATCGAGGGCGAGTCCGACGACATGACCGTCCGCGAGATTGCCGAGCACCCGTTCGGCACCCCAACCTTCACCGGCCGCTCCTGGCCGTTGGCTGATGTGCGACTGCTGGCCCCGATCCTGGCCAGCAAGGTCGTCTGCATCGGCAAGAACTACGCCGACCACATCGCCGAAATGGGCGGCGAGGCGCCGCCGGACCCGGTGATCTTCCTCAAGCCCAACACCGCGATCATCGGACCCAACGTGCCAATTCGATTGCCGTCCAATGCGTCGCCGGTGCACTTCGAAGGTGAGCTGGCGGCGGTCATCAGCCGACCCTGCAAGGACGTCACCGCCGACCGCGCCGCCGAGAGCATCCTTGGCTACACGATCGCCAACGACGTGTCCGCGCGTGATCAGCAGAAATCCGACGGCCAGTGGACCCGAGCCAAGGGCCATGACACGTTCTGCCCGGTCGGCCCGTGGATCGAGACCGAGATCGACCCCGCTGATTTGGAGCTGCGTACCGACGTCAACGGCGAGGTCAAACAGGACAGCCGGACGTCGCTGATGATCCACGACGTGGGCGCAATAGTGGAATGGATCTCCGCAGTGATGACCCTGTTGCCGGGTGATCTCATCCTGACCGGGACCCCCGCCGGTGTCGGCCCTATCGTGGACGGTGACACCGTCAACATCACCATCGGCGGAATCGGGACGCTGTCGAATCCCGTTGTGCAAAAGCAGGATTAGTAGGGGCCGAAGCGACGTGCCGAACGTGGCGCCCGGTGCCGCGGCAGGGGAGTCGGGCGTTGGTCAGAGGTGAGGAATTTGTTTGGTAGTCTGCTCGTCGGCCCATCACGGCTGGGAGCAGCGATCGTTCGACCGCACGACGTCGACCGACAAGCCTCTGACCAGCGGTTTTAGGCAGCCAATGGGGTATGGTGTAATTGGCAACACAGCTGATTCTGGTTCAGCCATTCTAGGTTCGAGTCCTGGTACCCCAGCAGAAATGGTCCACCGCAAGCGATTAGGTGGGCGTTCGGCAGTGAGCTATGCTGGCTGCTCGGTACTGGTCCGGCCCCGTCGTCTAGCGGCCTAGGACGCCGCCCTCTCACGGCGGTAGCGTGGGTTCGAATCCCATCGGGGCTACTTCATCCTCCAAGCCGGCTGATCTAGCCGGCTGACGGTGCGGTCGAGCCGCCCACCGGCATCGCCGGGATCCCCAGCTTGCGGTGATCCCACGAGCGCGTTCGCTGGGCGGCGATACGGACCGCGACCCGCTTGTTCATCATCATGTCCACAGCAGGCTTCATGTCGTCGCTGTACGGACCGGTGTAGCGCTCCCACACGCTGACGCCGACACGGAAGATCGCGTCCGGCTCGTCGACGATCTCGGCGAAGCCTTCGAATGAGACCCCGCGCAGGGTGTCGTAGGTGTCACCGTCCTCGATCATGAAGCTCACCCGTGGATCGCGCTTCAGGTTGACGGCCTTCTGCGACTTGGCTTTGGTCTCCAACCAGATCTCACCGTCGACCACGCCGTACCACATCGCGGTCAGGTGCGGATGTCCGTCGGGCCCGATGGTGGCCAGGGTGCCCGTACGGCTGTTGTTGACGAAATCGGCGATCTCCGACTCGGACATGACGATCTGCGCGCGCTGGTTGGTTCCCATCGCGACAGTGTCTCAGGTCACGCGCCGGGCCTTAACGCGAGTGTGCGATGCCGGTTTCGAGTGTGTACGAGCGGCGCGGTCACCGCGGCGTGTCGTCGCCGTGAACGCACACTCGGTGCCGCACCGCAGAGGAGCGCGTCACAGCCGCCTCGTCAACGCGTCGGCGGCTGCGAGAAGATCGGCGGCCCAACGCGCGCCCGGTCGGCGCCCCATGCGGTCGATGGGTCCCGACACTGAGATGGCGGCGACCACAGAACCGTGCGCGTCACGCACCGGCGCTGACACGCTCGCCACCCCGGGTTCACGTTCGGCGGCGCTTTGCGCCCAACCACGCCGCCGTACTTCGGCCAGCGTGCGATCGCTGAACTTCGCATCGGGCAACACTGCCGCCCGGGTGGCGTCGTCACTGAAGGCCAACAGCACCTTGGCTCCGGAGCCGGCCGTCATCGGCAGGCGCGCGCCGACCAGGACGGTATCGCGAAGACCCGCAGGCGGTTCCACCGCCGCAATGCACACCCGCGAGGTGCCTTCGCGGCGATACAGCTGCACGCTCTCGCCGGTGATCTCACGCAATCGCGGCAACACCGCGGCGCTCGCCGCCAGCAGGGGGTCGCTGACCCGAGCCGCGAGTTCGTTCACCGCAGGACCTAGTCGCCAGCGCCCCTCGCCGTCACGCGCCAGCAAGCGGTGAACCTCCAGGCCCGCGGCCAACCTATGCGCGGTCGCCCTGGGCAGTCCGGTCCGCTCGCACAATTCGGCCAGACCGCAGGGCGATTCGGCGATGGTCTGCAGTACCCCCACGGCTTTGTCGAGCACCCCAATGCCGCTATCCTGTCTCACAGACAGATACTAACGTCTCGCATAGTGAGATCAACGAATTGGGATGAGCTCGTGACGAAAACTTCGGCCCCGGGGTCTGCCGGGCGGCCGCGCACGCTGGCGGAGAAGGTTTGGGATGACCATGTGGTGGCATCGGGAGGTGGCACCGAGCCCGACCTGATCTACATCGATCTGCATCTGGTGCACGAGGTGACCAGTCCGCAAGCCTTCGACGGACTGCGCCTCGAGGGTCGACCGGTCCACCGCCCAGACCTGACATTGGCCACCGAGGATCACAATGTGCCGACGATCGACATCGACAAGCCGATCGCCGATCCCGTCTCCCGCAATCAGGTGGAGACGCTTCGCCGGAACTGTGCGGAATTCGGGATTCGGCTCTACCCGATGGGAAATATCGAGCAGGGCATCGTCCACGTCGTCGGCCCGCAACTGGGGCTGACCCAGCCGGGCATGACCGTCGTGTGCGGCGACAGTCACACCTCGACGCACGGCGCGTTCGGCGCAATTGCAATGGGCATCGGCACATCCGAGGTCGAGCACGTGCTGGCGACGCAGACGCTTCCGCTGCGGCCGTTCAAGACGATGGCCGTCAACGTTGACGGACAACTGCCGGCCGGCGTGACCGCCAAGGACATCATTCTGGCGGTGATCGCCAAGATCGGCACTGGTGGCGGACAAGGCCACGTCATCGAATACCGCGGCAGCGCCATCGAATCCCTGTCCATGGAAGCCCGGATGACGATCTGCAACATGAGCATCGAAGCCGGGGCCAGGGCGGGAATGGTGGCACCGGATGCCACTACCTACGAATTCCTGCGCGGTCGCCCGCACGCTCCGACCGGTGCGCAGTGGGATGCGGCGCAGGCATATTGGGATCAGCTGCGCACCGACGAGGGCGCCGAATTCGACACCGAGGTCTACCTGGATGCCGCGTCGTTGACGCCGTTTGTGACGTGGGGCACCAATCCAGGTCAGGGTGTTCCGCTGGGAGCCAGCGTGCCGGACCCCGAGCTGATGACCGATGACCACGAGCGTCAGGCGGCCGAGAAAGCGCTGGCGTACATGGACCTTCGGCCTGGGATGCCGATGCGTGAGATCGCGGTCGACACCGTGTTCGTCGGATCGTGCACCAACGGCCGGATCGAGGATCTACGCGCGGTCGCCGACATCTTGCGGGACCGGAAAGTGGCCGACGGCCTTCGCATGCTGATCGTGCCCGGCTCGATGCGGGTGCGCGCAGAGGCCGAAAGTGAAGGCCTGGACCAGATCTTCACCGCCGCGGGTGCCGAGTGGCGCCAGGCCGGCTGCTCGATGTGTCTGGGTATGAACCCTGACCAGCTGGCCCCTGGCGAGCGCTGCGCCGCCACATCGAACCGGAATTTCGAAGGCCGCCAGGGCAAGGGCAGCCGTACGCATCTGGTGTCACCGGCGGTTGCCGCTGCCACCGCGGTCCGCGGAACGCTTTCCGCGCCGGCCGACCTGAATTGACGACAGGGATAACCACAATGGACGCATTTCACACCCACACCGGGATCGGAGTGCCGTTGCGACGCTCCAATGTCGACACGGACCAGATCATTCCGGCGGTCTATCTGAAGCGAGTCACCCGAACGGGTTTCGTCGACGGATTGTTCGCGGCTTGGCGCAACGATCCTTCTTTCATCTTGAATCTCAGCCCATTTGACAGGGGTTCAGTACTGGTTGCCGGGCCCGATTTCGGCACCGGCTCCTCACGCGAGCACGCGGTGTGGGCGCTTATGGACTACGGCTTTCGGGTAGTGATCTCGTCGCGCTTCGGTGACATTTTTCGGGGCAATGCGGGGAAGGCCGGTCTGTTAGCGGCCGAAGTTGCTCAAGATGATGTGGAACTCCTTTGGAAGCTCATCGAGAGCAGCCCCGGGTTGGAAATCACTGTAAATCTTCAAGATCGGAATGTGTCGGCGGGAACGGTGGTGGTGCCGTTCAAGATTGACGATTACACCGCCTGGCGTCTGCTTGAAGGACTCGACGACATAGCCCTTACGCTGCGTAAACGCGATCAGATCGAAGCTTACGAGGCGGCCCGCCCGGACTGGAAGCCGAAGACTTTGCCCGCTTCTTAACGGCTCGATCGAGGCCGAATTCACGGCGCCCCAGGGGCGTATTTGACCACCGCGCCACCTCCCAAGGGGGGCAAGCGGATTCCCAAAAAATTCGCCGTGAGCCATTGAAATTGCGCGTGGCTCTTGGAAATCAGGCACCTGAGGGTTTACCGTGTTTGCTAGTCGGCCCAAAGAGGGCCACTAGCTTCGGAGGATATGGATGGTCAACAAGGCAGAGCTCATCGATACACTCACTGAGAAATTGGGCACTGACCGTAGGCATGCAACCGCGGCCGTCGAGAATTTCGTCGACACAGTCGTGCGCGCGGTGCAAAAGGGCGAGAGCGTCACGATCACCGGATTCGGTGTGTTCGAGCAGCGCCGCCGTGCCGCTCGAGTGGCCCGCAACCCCCGCACCGGTGAGACCGTGAAGGTCAAGCCGACCTCGGTTCCGGCCTTCCGGCCCGGTGCTCAGTTCAAAGCCGTTGTCTCTGGCGCACAAAAACTCCCATCGGATGGACCGGCAGTGAAGAGAGGCGTCGTGGCAACTGGAGCAAAGAAGGCGGCGAAGAAGGCCCCGGCCAAGAAGACGGCCGCCGCCAAGAAGACCGCTGCGAAGAAGGCTCCGGCCAAGAAGGCGGCGGTGAAGAAGGCTGCTCCGGCCAAGAAGGTCGCGGCGAAGAAGGCTCCGGCCAAGAAGACGGTCGCCGCCAAGAAGACCGCTGCGAAGAAGGCTCCGGCCAAGAAGGCAGTGACCAAGCGGACCACGACCGCCGCCAAGAAGGCGCCGGCCAAAAAGGCCAGCAAGGCTCCGGCCAAGAAGGCCACAGCACGCCGCGGTCGTCGCTAGGCACTCACCGCATCACACGTAAATTCGCCGCGGAGCGGGCTCCAACGAGCCGTCCGCGGCGAATTTACGTGTCAGGATAGGGTGTTCGAGGCGAGAGCGCTGCCGATGTGATCGGCGGCGATCAGTCGCCCGTCTACCAACGACAGCACCCAGGTACTGCCCTTGCGGTTGCGCGACTTGTCCGGCCGTACGCCGTCACGCTCACACCACCATGCGATCAGGTCTGGGATCACCTTGCCTTGCGTGCAAATCACCGGTGTCCGGTGTGATTCGGCGATCTGCAACACACGGCGTCGACCGCGTTTGGGATTGTCGGCGTAGGCCTCTTCGGTCAGGCTCGGCTCGTTGTTGATGGTGACGCCCAACTCCTCGGCCAGCGGCTCCACCGTCTGGTGGCAGCGCACCCGGTCGGCGGAGTAGACGTCGGTGGGACCGAAGGCGGACAGCTGCGCGACAAGTGCCTCGGCCTGCGCGCGGCCCTTCTTGTCCAGTGG
Source organism: Mycobacterium paraterrae (assembly GCF_022430545.2). Lineage (NCBI taxonomy): Bacteria > Bacillati > Actinomycetota > Actinomycetes > Mycobacteriales > Mycobacteriaceae > Mycobacterium > Mycobacterium paraterrae. The sequence continues at coordinate 3,765,210 of NZ_CP092488.2, forward strand.
CCGTAGCTTGTCGTCGCCGGAAAAACGCGACTTACTGCCCGCGGTGGCGTGCCGCACGATCAAGACCGACTTCGTGTCTGCAGGATATTTGGCCCACCGCCGCAATACCTTTCGGTCGTATGGATACGACACCTTCTTGATCGCGGCGGCGGCCGACAGCCAGATCAGATCGTCCACCTCGTTATTGGGGGCAAAGCTGCCGCCGATACTGCGAGCCGACCAGTACTGCACCCTTTTCGTGCGCGGCTCAATCGGATAACTCACCGTCGCAATCCGCCGGCCGAGCTCAACCCGATGACCCGTCTCTTCGAAGACTTCGCGAACGGCCGTCACCGGTTCGGTCTCACCGGGATCGACTTTCCCTTTGGGCAGGGACCAGTCGTCGTACCGCGGACGGTGGATCACCGCAACTTCCTCGCCGGACTCGCGATGACCGGGGCGCCAGAGCACGCCGCCCGCAGCGAGAACGATCTTGCCCGCCGAGCGACTCGACGAGGTTTGTGTCGACACCTGAACTCCTGCAGGTCAATTCGAGCCCCGGGTGGCCCGCGGCCAGAAGCTTAGCGGCTGCGCAGCAGTTAGCTGCTGCGGTGCTTGTCCATCAGCGCCACCTGGTGGTCGCGGACCGACTGGCCGGCCTGCGGCATGGCCTTCCAATGGCCATCGGGTCCCAATTCCCAGCAACGGGTCGCCGGGTCCAGTGCTGAATCGAGGATGTCGTTCAGTTGAGCAGTCAGGCGGGGATCCTTGACTTGCACCAACACCTCGACCCGGCGATCGAGGTTGCGGTGCATCATGTCAGCGCTGCCGATCCAGAACTCGTTGATCGCGCGGAAATTGAAGATCCGGGAATGCTCCAGATACCGACCCAGGATCGAGCGCACAGCGATGTTCTCGGAAAAGCCCGGCACCCCTGGCCGCAACGCGCAGATGCCGCGCACCACCACGTCGACGTGAACGCCGGCCTGAGACGCCCGGTAGAGCGCGTCGATGACTTGCTCGTCGACGAGGGAGTTCATCTTCAGCCGGATGTGTCCGTTACCGCTTTTTTCATGCGCGGCGATCTCTTGGTTGACGCGTTCGATAATTCCGTTGCGAATACCGTGGGGCGCGACCAGAAGATTGCGGTACGAGACTTTTCGGGAGTACCCGGTCAACGTGTTGAACAGATCGGTCAGATCGGCGCCGATGTCTGAGTCAGCGGTCAGCAAGCCGAGATCTTCGTACAGCCGGGCCGTTTTGCTGTTGTAGTTTCCGGTGCCGATGTGGCAATACCGCCGGATCGTCGAGCCTTCCCGGCGCACGACCAGACAGGTCTTGCAATGCGTTTTCAAACCGACCAGCCCGTAGGCGACGTGAACCCCGGCCTGCTCCAACGCGCGCGCCCACTTGATGTTGGCCTGCTCGTCGAACCGGGCCTTGATCTCGACCAGGGCCACGACTTGTTTTCCGGCACCGGCCGCTTCGATCAGCGCGCGCACGATCGGTGAGTCGCCCGAGGTGCGGTACAGCGTCTGCTTGATCGCAAGCACGTTGGGATCCGCGGCGGCCAACTCGATGAAACGCTGCGTGCTCGTCGAAAACGAGTCGTACGGGTGGTGCACCAGCACGTCGCCTTCGCGCAATGTCGCGAAGATGCTCTTCGGTGTTTCCCGATCGGCGAATGCCGGATGAGTCGCAGGGACAAAAGCTCCATCCTTCAACGCCGGACGGTCGACGCCGTAGATCTGCCACAGTGACGAAAGATCGAGCAGCCCAGGCACCTGAATCACGTCGCCGGGGTTCACGTCGAGTTCGCGCAACAACAACTCGAGCATGTGGTCAGTCATGTCGTCGGCGACTTCGAGGCGCACCGGCGACCCGAATCTGCGTCGCGCCAGTTCGCGTTCCAGCGCCTGCAACAGGTCTTCGTCGCGATCTTCGTCGACCTCGTAGTCGGCATTGCGGGTCACCCGGAACGCATGGTGCTCAACGATTTCCATGCCGGGGAACAATGCCGGGAGGTAAGCCGCGATCAGTTCTTCCATCGGAAGGAAGCGGACCTCTTTCGGGCCGCTCGAATCCTCGGATCCGGCCCGTTCGTCGAGTTCGACGAAACGATCGACGTTGTCGGGCACCTTGACTCGGGCGAAATGCTGACCGCCGTCGTCGGGCCGCTTGACGGTGACGGCGAGGTTCAGCGACAGGCCACTGACGAACGGGAAGGGGTGGGCGGGGTCGACCGCTAGGGGAGTGAGGACCGGGAAGACCTGGTCGGTGAAGTAGGTCGACAGCCGGTCGCGTTCGGGCTGGTCGAGATCGGCCCAGGTGACGATCCGAATGCCTTCGGCAGCCAGAGCCGGCTCGACCGAATTCAGGAAGACTTCGGCGTGGCGCGTCGCGATTCGCTGGGTCTGTTCGCCGATGCGGCGAAGTTGCTCGCGCGGAGTGAGTCCGTCGGCAGAGCGCACCGAGAGTCCCATCTCGTCGCGGCGCTTGAGGCCGGCGACACGGACCATGTAGAACTCGTCGAGGTTAGACGCGAAGATTGCCAAGAATTTCGCGCGCTCCAGCAGGGGCAGCGACGTGTCCTCGGCCAGCGCGAGAACCCGGGCGTTGAAGTCCAACCAGCTCAATTCACGGTTGAGGTAGCGGTCTTCGGGAAGTGCGTTCTCGACCGCGGCAGCCGTGGTGGCGGGCGGCGCTCCCGGCGCGGAGTCGGCGGCAGGCCATTCGGCGGCGACGGGGGTGCCGTGGGTCTCGATGTCAGTCACCCTTGCGATCATTCCCCATGGGTGGGTGATGCTGCCACCGACTCGGAGCGGGACATTTGCCGTTGAGCCACCGTTCACCCGTCGTTACCCGGCCTGGTGAGAGAGCCCTTCGATCGCACTGTGCGTCGCCGGTCCCAGCCCAAGTCGCCGTGCGACCGCCAGATCGTCGGGGGTGTCGATGTCGCAGCGCAGTCCCGGCCATCCGCCGGTGAGTTCGACAGCGCCCGAAAGCTTATGTCGCTCAAACGAATTGAGGCCGAACCGAGGGTCGAGCGGAGATCCGAAGGCGAATAGCGCCGCGGTCCCGGTGCCGAGCCGATCTGCCACGAAACTACGCCGGTGCGCTCGTGCCGCGGCAATCGCTTCGGCCAGCTCCTGCGTTTGCAGTGAAGGCAAATCGCCCTGCAGGACAACAACATTCGCGACGGACTCGGAAACCACCCGTTCGGCGGCCGTGATCGCATTGTTCAACGGATCCAGGTGACCGACTGGCGTCGGGTCGGCGATCACCGCGGCCCCGAGCTCGACCGCCGCCGCGGCCGCGACGTCGTCGGGCGTCACGACGGTGATCGAGTGCACCGCACTCACCCTCGCTGCCGCAGTGAGCGTGTCGACCAGCATTCCGAGCACGATGTCTTGTCGGACCGGCGCAGGGAACATCGAAGCGAGCCTGGTCTTGGCGGCAGCCAGCCGCTTGACGGCCACGATCACGCCGACGTCTCCGTCGGATCGGCTGGGGCTCACCGCACCATCCTGCCAGGATCCGTCGTCGGACGGTCGCGGCGCTCGCCGTGCCGGCCTGCATCGTCGCTGGGCTGGAGTTGGACTGCCCGCCTCCTCAGGCCGTGCCGGCCTGCATCGTCGCTGGGCTACGGTGAAGCGCCGGGAGTTAGAGCAGACTGACAAGACGGGACCAGCGCACACATGCCCACCACAAAAGCCGTAGCGGTCATGGGTTCGGGCGCGTGGGGAACGGCGTTGGCCAAGCTGCTCGCGGACGCCGGCAATGAGGTCAGGCTGTGGGCGCGCCGCGACGACGTCGCCGCCGAGATCAACTCCACCCGACGTAACGCCGGCTACCTGCCGGGGGTGGACTTGCCGCCGGGCATCACGGCCACCACCGACGCGAGCCAAGCGTTGGACGGCGTGACGACCGTTCTGTTGGCGGTGCCCGCTCAGACGATGCGAGCCAACCTCGAAACGTGGAATGACCACTTCGCGAGTGGCGCGACGTTGATCAGCGCGGCCAAGGGCATCGAGCTGGGCACGTTGATGCGGATGAGTCAGGTCATTGTCGACGTGACGGGGATCGACACGTCACAGGTCGGCGTGATCTCCGGCCCGAACCTGGCCAGCGAGATTTCGGCCGGCCAGCCCGCCGCCACCGTGATTGCTTGCAGCGACTCCGGCCGGGCCGTGGCGGTGCAGCGGATGCTGAATGCCGGGTACTTCCGGCCGTACACCAACGCCGACGTGATCGGCACCGAAATCGGGGGTGCCTGCAAGAACGTGATCGCGTTGGCCTGCGGGATGGCGGCCGGGGTCGGCCTGGGCGAGAACACCGCTGCAGCGATCATCACTCGCGGGCTCGCCGAGATCATGCGGCTCGGCATCGCGGTCGGCGCCAAAGGCGCGACACTGGCCGGACTGGCCGGGGTCGGCGACCTGGTCGCCACCTGCACATCTCCGCATTCGCGAAACCGCAGCTTCGGCGAAAGCCTCGGCCAGGGTGAGACGTTGACGTCGGCGATGGAGGCACGCGGTGGTCACGTCGTCGAAGGTGTGACGTCATGCGAGTCCGTGCTGGCGCTGGCCTCCAGCTACGACGTCGAAATGCCGCTCACCGACGCGGTCCACCGGGTCTGTCACAAGGGGCTTTCGGTCGATCAAGCGGTAATCGCCCTGCTCGGCCGCAGCACCAAGCCGGAATGAGCTTGTAACCAGTACCGCCGTGCCAGACGGTAGCCTCTCTAGGTTGTGGACGCCCGCCTGCCCTCCAAGACGCCCGATTCCGGCCGCGTCCGGGTCGCCGTCGTCTTCGGCGGACGCAGCAACGAGCACGCTATTTCCTGTGTCTCGGCCGGCAGCATCCTGCGCAACCTGGACCCGGATCGATTCGAGGTCGTCGCCGTGGGCATCACACCCGAAGGCTCCTGGGTGCTCACCGACGGCGATCCCGACGCGCTGGCGATCGCCAACCGGCAATTGCCGACGGTGACCTCGAAGTCGGGCACCGAGTTGGCGCTGACCGCCGATCCGCGACGCGCCGGCCAGCTGGTTTCGCTGTCGCCCGGTGGAGCCGAGGTATTGGCGTCGGTCGACGTGGTCTTCCCGGTTCTGCATGGGCCGTATGGCGAGGACGGCACCATTCAGGGTCTGCTCGAACTTGCGGGCGTGCCGTACGTCGGCGCCGGAGTACTGGCCAGCGCGGCCGGCATGGACAAAGAGTTCACCAAAAAACTGCTGGTGGCGGAGGGACTGCCGATCGGCGACTACGCGGTATTGCGACCGTCGGAATCCGCCCTGGCCGCCGAACAGCTCGAAAGACTTGGCTTTCCTGCGTTCGTCAAACCGGCCCGCGGTGGCTCGTCGATCGGCGTCAGCCGGGTGACCGGCCGCCACGAACTGCCCGAGGCAATCGCCTACGCCCGGCAGCACGACCCGAAGGTGATCGTCGAGGCCGCGATCGTCGGTCGCGAACTGGAATGTGGTGTGCTCGAATTCCCGGACGGCACAGTGCAAGCCAGCACGGTCGGTGAGATCCGGGTGGCCGGGGTGCGCGGGCGCGAAGATTCCTTCTACGACTTTTCGACCAAATACCTCGACGACGCCGCCGAGCTGGATGTGCCGGCCAAGATCGACGACGACGTCAGCGATGCGGTCCGGGAATTGGCAATTCGCGCGTTCACCGCAATCGACGGTCGGGGCCTGGCGCGCGTGGACTTCTTCCTCACCGACGACGGACCGATGATCAACGAGGTCAACACGATGCCGGGATTCACCACGATCTCGATGTATCCCCGGATGTGGGCGGCCAGCGGAATGGATTACCAGACACTGCTGGCGACGATGGTGGAGACCGCGCTGTCGCGCGGAATCGGCCTGCGCTAGACCGTACGCGGCGCTCGACCCTTCGACTGTGTAGCTACGTCGTCGAGTGTGTGCTGACGGCGGCGAAATAGCCGTTTTGTCCGCCCAGGATCCACACTGGAATCCCAGGATGCACACTCGATGCGCATGATTCGGCCGCGGCTAGTTCAGCCGCCGACGACGATGCGGGCCGTGGCGCGGCCCGAGGAGAAGTCGGTCGATCAGCCCCGCGCGGGGTCCACCGGACGGGCCGGCACAACGCGGTCGATCAGGTCGGAAAGTTGTTGGATCGGCGTCGGCCCAGAGCCCGGCGGCAACGTCAGCGCGACATAGACCGCGCGATCGACGGTGTACCACGTCGATCGCTGGTCTTGGCTGACCTCGAACCATTGCACCCGGTCGACGACCTGGACAGGCGACCCGACGACGAACTCGGCCGGGCGATCCAACCCACACCGCAAGACCACTGGATCCCCGTCGCCCGCGGGCTGCCACGCGGCGGCACCGGCGGGGGCGGGCTGGGCGAGCTGAGCCCGGGTGTAATCACCGAGTCGTTGGGGCAGTGCCTCAATGAGGTTGTGGCACAACGGGTCCTGCGCACCTGGTGCGGGTACGGCGGCGACGACCGCCGGCGCCACCCGGTGGCGGGTCGCGGCGATGCCGAGGATGACACCGATGGTGCCGATCGCCACCACCAACGCAGCGATCAGCACCGCCCGTGACGGGCCGTCTTCAACGTCAGGCATTCCCACCGCCCCCCGCTCGGTTCAGGCGCTTTAGAAACTACCGTTGTCGGTGTGCACAGCGATGGGTTGGGCCCAACGCTCGGCGATGTCGGCGAGTTCGGGGTTATCGAGCGGCTGACGCGCGGTAGAGCGGCGTCACGTGACGTGCTGATCGGACCGGGTGATGACGGCGCGGTGGTCGCGGCCGGCGACGGACGCGTGGTGGTGTCGACGGACATGCTCGTCGAAGGCCGCCACTTCCGGCGGGATTGGTCGACCCCCCGCGACATCGGTCGTAAAGCGGTGGCACAGAACGCCGCCGACATCGAGGCGATGGGTGGACGGGTCACCGGATTCGTGGTCGGATTCGGCGCCCCGGCGCACACCCCGGCCGCACAGGTCGATGCGCTCGTTGATGGCATGTGGGACGAGGCCGTGCGGGTCGGCGCCGGCATCGTTGGGGGAGACCTGGTCGGCAGCCCGCACTGGGTGCTGTCGGTCACCGTGCTCGGTGACCTCGGCGGCCGGGCGCCGGTGTTGCGATCGGGGGCAAGGCCGGGCTCGCAACTCGCCGTGACCGGCCATCTGGGCTTGTCTGCGGCGGGTTTTGCGTTGTGGGACAACGGTGTTGAAGACTTTGACGAGCTCCGTCGACGACACCTCGTGCCGTGCCCGCCGTACGGGCAAGGTCGCGCGGCCGCCGAGGCCGACGCCCTGGCGATGATCGACATCTCTGACGGCCTGGTCGGCGACCTCGGTCACGTGGCAGAGGCATCGGGGGTGTCAATCGATCTCAGTACCGACACGCTGCGCTCCGATCGCGCGGCGTTGGCCAGCGCCGCGCAGGCCGTCGGTGCAGATCCGTGGGAGTGGGTGCTCGGGGGCGGCGAAGACCACGCTCTGGTCGCGGCCTTCGCTGGCGCGATTCCGATGGGATGGCGGCCTATCGGCCGAGTGCTCGACGGGCCACCGAGCGTGCTCGTCGACGGGGAGCCGTGGCGGGGAGCCGCGGGCTGGCAGTCTTTTGCCCAGTAGGGTAGCCGCGTGACCGCACGACCACTGCGCGAACTCGTCGACCAGGGCTGGGCGACGGCGCTGCAACCGGTAGAGAAGCAGGTCGCCAAGATGGGCCAGTTCCTCCGCGAGGAGGTCGCGGCCGGTCGAGGCTATCTGCCGGCCGGAGAGAATGTGTTGCGCGCGTTCACCTTTCCCTTCGACCAGGTGCGGGTGCTCATCGTCGGACAGGATCCTTATCCGACCCCCGGGCACGCTGTGGGGCTGAGCTTTTCGGTGGCTCCCGACGTACGTCCATTGCCGCGGAGCTTGGAGAACATCTTCCGTGAGTACACCAGCGACCTGGGGTTGCCGGCACCGTCGTGCGGCGACCTGACGCCGTGGTCGCGGCGCGGGGTGATGATGCTCAACCGAGTGTTGACTGTCCAACCCCGCAATGCCGCGTCGCATCGGGGCAAGGGCTGGGAAGCGGTGACCGAATGTGCCATTCGCGCGTTGGTGGATCGGCGTCAGCCACTGGTGGCGATCCTGTGGGGCCGCGACGCCTCGACGCTCAAGCCAATGCTGTCCGGCAGCGACTGCCTGGCGATCGAATCACCACACCCGTCACCGCTGTCGGCGGCACGTGGATTCTTCGGCTCGCGGCCGTTTAGCCGCGCCAACGAATTACTCGCCCAGATGGGCGCCGAACCGGTCGATTGGACGCTGCCCTAGCCGGTCCCGGACGGTCTAGCCGCGAACGACCTTGCCGGCCTTGATGCACGACGTGCAGACGTTGACGCGGTGCTTGTTGCCGCCGGGGCGGTCGGCGACGCGAACGCTCTGGATGTTGGGGTCCCACCGGCGGCTGGTCCGGCGATGGGAGTGCGACACCGACTTGCCGAAGCCGGGGGCCTTCCCGCAGATATCGCAGACGGCAGCCATACGTGAAACTCCTCAGACTCTTGGGCCAGGGCCAAAGGCCCTGCTTCTCCTCAGGCCATTCCGGCCTGCATCGTCGCAGCGCGCAACCTGGACGGGTGGCCGGACAACCTGGCAAGAATAGCCGTAACGAGGCGGAACTGCCAAAACGATCAACAACCGGTAGGTGTCGGGTGACCTGTGCTGTCGCCGCGACTGGATAGGCTGGCGCGCACCGAGAGGCGCGTGAGGAGGTGGTTCGGAGATGGGGTCGGGGCCGAGCCGCGCGCTGGACGCGTCCGCCTTGCGCGACTGGGCGCACACCGCGGTCGGAGATTTGATCACCCATATCGACGAAATCAACCGGCTCAACGTCTTTCCCGTCGCCGACTCCGACACCGGGGTGAACATGCTGTTCACGATGCGCTCGGCGTTGGCGGAGGCCAATACCGAGACGAAGTCTGACGACGTGGTGAAAACGGCCGCTGCGCTCTCTGCCGGCGCCCTGAACGGCGCGCGAGGCAATTCGGGGGTCATTCTGTCGCAGATTCTTCGGGGCATCGCCGATGTCACCGCCCACGCGGCCGCGGAATCCGGTGGCGAACTCACCGAGATCGACGCGGCGTTGCTCGGCGCCGCCTTGCACCGCGGGGTCGACCTGGTTGTCGCCTCGATGGGCGGCCACGAGGTCAAGGGAACCATCGTCTCGGTGCTCAAGGCAGCCGGTGAGGCGGTCGACGAGGCGGCGAGCGCGGGCCTGTCCGCAGCGGTCATCGCCGCCGGTGACGCGGCGGTGGTGGCGCTGGAAAAGACGCCTGACCAGCTCGACGTCCTGGGGGAGGCCGGCGTGGTGGACGCGGGCGGTCGGGGTCTGCTGGTCCTCCTCGACGCCTTGCGTTCGACGGTCACGGGACAGGCGCCGAGCCGAGCCGTCTACGAGCCGGCACCGCGACAGCCCGCGGCCGAACTCGCCGCGAAACCCCCGGCGCCGCAGTTCGAGGTGATGTACCTGCTGGGTGGGTGCGACGACGACGGAGCCGATCAACTGCGCGAACGGCTCGACGAACTCGGCGAATCGGTGGCCATCGCGACGTCGGGCGTGGTGGGCGGCTACTCGGTACATGTCCACACCGACGATGCCGGTGCCGCGATCGAGGCGGGCCTGGGGTCCGGGCACCCGCGCCGAATCCAGATTTCACTGCTGACCAGCGGCACCAGCGGATTGCCGCCAGGTAGCTGGACGCGTGAGCGGGCGGTGCTGGCCGTCGTCGACGGGGACGGCGCGGCCGAACTGTTCGACGACGAGGGCGCCTGTGTGCTGCGGCCCGACCCGCTCGCCGAGGATCCGACGACCGTCATCACCGCTCAGCAGCTGCTGCGCGCGGTCGTCGACACCGGCGCCGCTCAGGTGATGGTGCTGCCGAACGGCTACGTGCTGGCTGAGGAACTCGTGGCGGGCTGCACCGCCGCGATCGGGTGGGGCATAGATGTGGTGCCGCTGCCGACCGGCTCGATGGTGCAGGGGCTGGCCGCGCTCGCAGTGCACGAGCCCGGGCGTCAGGCAGTCGACGACGGCTACACGATGGCCAGGGCAGCGGGCAGCGCCCGGCACGGAGCCGTGCGCGTCGCCACCGAAACGGCGTTGACGTGGGCTGGCACCTGTGAGCCGGGCAACGGCCTGGGCATCGCGGGCGACGAGGTGCTGATCGTGGCCCCCGATGTGGCCTCCGCCGCGGCCGGCCTGATCGACCTGCTCTTGGGTGCCGGCGGCGAGCTGATCACCGTGCTGGTCGGCCACGGCATCGATCAGGACGCCGTCGAGTCGGCGCTGCGCGCGCACGTCCACGACCGGCACCCGGGCATCGAGCTGGCCATCTATCGCACAGGGCATCGCGGCGACGCATTACTGATCGGGGTCGAGTAGCCGTGGCGGCGCTCAGCGACCGCCTCGACTTCATCGTCGGCGCCAAGGCCGCCGGCCAGCTCGACGAGGTCTTCGGCATCCAGACCGTCGATGATCTGCTGCGCCATTACCCGCGCAGCTACGTCGAAGGCTCATCTGTCCGCGGTGCCGACGCCGAGCAGCCGCCGGAGGGCGAGCACGTCACCCTGGTCGACGTGATCACCGACGCGGCGTTGCTCCCGATCAAAAAGCGCCCCAGGGACAAACTGTTTCGCGTCACTGTCGGCTCCGGTCGCAGCAAGGTGACCGCCACCTTCTTTCACCCGAAGAAGTGGATCACCGATCAGCTGTCCAAGGGCACCCGCGTGATGCTCTCCGGTGAGGTGGGTTATTTCCGCGGCGCCATGCAGCTCACCCACCCTGACTTTCTGGTGCTGGACTCCGCGGACGGACGCAATCATGGGAGCCGGTCGCTGAAGATGATCGCCGACGCCTCGCAGGCGGTGAGCGGTGAAGTGCTGCAGGAAGCCTTCGAGCGCACGTTCTATCCGATCTACCCGGCCAGCGCGAAGCTGCAGAGCTGGGACATCTTCAACTGCGTCCGGCAGGTGCTGGAGCTGCTCGACCCGGTCACCGATCCGTTGCCCGAAAGTATCTGTGCCACACATAATCTCATTTCTGAAGACGAGGCGTTGCGCGCTATCCACCTAGCCGAGAGCGATGTCGATCGGCGCCGGGCGAAGGAACGGTTGGCCTTCGACGAGGCGGTCGGCCTGCAATGGGCCCTGGTCAGTCGGCGCCACGGCGAACTCGCCCAGTCGGGTCCGCCGGCTCCGTCCACTCCGAAAGGACTCAAACACGAACTGCTGCATCGCCTGCCGTTCGAGCTGACCGCCGGGCAGCGCGAGGTACTCGACGTGTTGTCCGGTGAGCTCGCGGCGAATCGGCCGATGAATCGCCTCTTGCAGGGCGAGGTTGGGTCGGGCAAAACCATCGTCTCGGTGCTGGCGATGCTGCAGATGGTCGACGCCGGCTATCAGTGCGCGTTGCTAGCACCGACCGAAGTCCTTGCTGCGCAACATCTCCGGTCTATCAGGGATGTACTCGGCCCGCTGGCAATGGGCGGCCAGCTCGGCGGCGACGACAACGCGACCAGGCTGGCGTTGTTGACCGGATCGATGACGGCAGCCCAAAAGAAGCAGGTTCGGGCCGAGATCGCCGGCGGTGAGGTCGGCATCGTCGTAGGTACCCATGCCCTGCTGCAGGACAGCGTCGACTTCCACAACCTCGGCATGGTGGTCGTCGACGAGCAGCACCGGTTCGGCGTCGAGCAACGAGACCGATTGCGGGCCAAGGCTCCTGCCGGCATCACGCCGCATTTGCTGGTGATGACCGCCACCCCGATACCGCGGACGGTGGCGCTGACCGTCTTTGGTGACCTCGAGACGTCGACGTTGAGGGAGTTGCCCCGGGGCCGCCAGCCGATCACCACCACCGCGATCTTCGTCAACGAGAAACCCGCCTGGCTCGACCGTGCCTGGCATCGCATCATCGAAGAGGTGCGCCAGGGCCGTCAGGCCTACGTGGTGGCGCCGCGGATCGACGACAGCGACAGCGGCGGCCAGAGCGAGACGAACCAAAGACCTTCGGCGACAGTGGAAGAGCTCTACAACCGGCTGAGTCGCGAGCAGCTCTCTGGCCTGCAGCTGGGGCTCATGCACGGGCGGTTGAGCGGCGACGAGAAGGACGCGGTGATGGCCGCGTTCCGCGCCCGCGAGATCGACGTGCTGGTGTGCACCACCGTGATCGAGGTCGGCGTCGACGTGCCCAACGCGACCGTGATGCTGGTGATGGACGCGGACCGCTTCGGCATCAGCCAGTTGCATCAATTGCGCGGCCGAATCGGCCGAGGCGAACACGCAAGTATCTGTCTGCTGGCCAGCTGGATGCCGCCGCAATCGCGCGCCGGTCGCCGGCTCAGCGCCGTCGCGGGAACCCTCGACGGATTCCAGCTTGCCGATTTGGACCTGCAGGAACGCCGCGAAGGAGATGTGTTGGGCCGCAGCCAGTCCGGTCGCGCGATCACGTTGAAGCTGCTGTCGCTGATCGATCACCGCGAAGTGATCGAAGCGGCTCGGGACTTCTGTGAACGAGCTTACGGCGATCCGGCGGCGCAGCGAGGACTGGCGTTACTCGCCGCTCCGTTCACCGGAAACGAACGCATCGAATTCCTGGACAAGTCGTGACGCACAGAGCGTGGCTCTGGCTTTCGGCGACCGCAATCCTCACCGTGCTGGTCGCTTACCAGGTGGTGGCTACCTCGGCGGGAGAGCGCGACCGGGAGTTCGCGGCCCGCGCCGACGTGCCGACCGTGCAACCCGGTGTCGACGTCCTCGGCGGGATCACTGTGGTGCCGTGGCGAGCACGGCACTACGACTACCACCGCGCCGCGTTCGGCGAAGCCTGGACCGACGACACCGACGCACCGGGCGGGCACAACGGATGTGATACCCGCGACGACATCCTCAACCGCGACCTCGTCGACAAGACCTTCGTGTGGACCAAGCGCTGCCCCAACGCCGTCGAGACCGGCACCCTGCACGATCCATACACCAACGCCAGCATCAATTTTCACCGCGGCGCCAAAGTCGGTGAGGCGGTGCAGATCGATCACATCGTGCCGCTGGCGCTGGCCTGGGACATGGGGGCCAACGACTGGCCGCTGACGCAGCGGATCCGCTTCGCCAACGACCCCGCGAATCTCCTTGCCGTGCAAGGTCAGGCGAACCAGGACAAGGGTGACTCCCAGCCCGCGCTGTGGATGCCGCCCAACGCGGCGTTCCACTGTCAGTACGCCGTGCAGTTCATCGCGGTGTCGCGCGGCTACGGGCTGCCGATTGATCTGGTGTCAAGCAACGTGTTGCGCCAAGCCGCGGGCACGTGCCCGAGCGGCTGATCAGGCGCCGGTGTAGGTCAGCGGATCCTGCCGCACCCGGGTGCCGTCGTTGAGGCTGTTCAGCGCCTCCATGTGGTCGGCGGTCAACTCGAAATCGAAGACGTCGAAGTTCTCGGCGATCCGCTCGGGATTGGCAGAGCGTGGAATCACCACATTGCCCAACTGGATGCTCCACCGGATCAGCACCTGCGCGCGGCTGCGCCCGTACTCGCCGGCGATCGACGTCACCGTCGGGTTGTCCAGCACCTTGCCGACCCCGAGCGGGCTGTAGGCCTCGGTGACGACATTGCGTGCCGCGTTGGAGGCCCGCAACTCGGCCTGGTTGAGCAACGGGTGCAACTCGATCTGATTCACAGCCGGCGTGACATACGTCAGGTCGATGACCGTCTCCAGGTACTCGTCGGTGAAGTTGCACACCCCGATCGACTTGGTGTGGCCATTGCCGCGAGCCTGGATCAGTCCGCCGAAGGTGTCGACGTACTTACCCAGGGCCGCCATCGGCCAATGCACGAGAAACAGGTCGACGTAGTCGAGGCCGAGCTTGTCCAAACTGACCTTGACGGCGTCCTGCGACGTCTGGAAACCCTGGTCGGCGTTGGCGATCTTGGTGGTGACGAACAGTTCGGCGCGCGGAATGCCGGAGGCCGCGATCGCACGGCCGACGGCTTCCTCGTTGCCGTACACGGCGGCGGTGTCGATTAGCCGGTAGCCGATCTCCAGTGCCGTGGAGACCGCTCGCTCGGTCTCGTCGTCTGACAACTCCGCGACACCGAGGCCGAGTACCGGCATTGTGTTCTCGTCGTTGAGTGCAACGGAGGGGACTACGTCAGCGCCGCCCGACATCTTTACCTGCCTGTGAAATCGAAGGTTCGTGGATCTGGACCAAGCCGGTTTCCGTCGTCGAGCGAAGAGATCGACGCCATGTCGCTTTCGCTCAGTTCAAAATCGAACACGTCGAAGTTGCTCGCAATACGCTCAGGATTCACCGACTTCGGGATGACGATATTACCGAGTTGGATATGCCAGCGAATCAGAACCTGCGCGGTGGTGCGGCCGTGTCTCTCGGCCACAGCGGTGACGGCGGGGTTGGTGAGCAACGAACCTTGGCCGAGTGGGCCCCACGCCTCGGTGGCGATGCCCAGGCGGGCGTGCACCTCGCGCAATTCGGTCTGCGGCAGCCGCGGGTGCAGCTCCACCTGGTTGACGGCGGGGACGATCCCGGTCGCGTCGACCAGCGCGGTGAGGTGCTCGGGCTCGAAATTGCTGACGCCGATGGACCGGACCCGGCCCTGGTCTCGAAGATGGGCGAACGCCCTGAAGGTGTCGATGAATTTGTTCCGCTTCGGCATGGGCCAGTGCACTAGATAAAGGTCCAGGTAGTCGATGCCCAGCCGGTCCATGCTGAGGTCGAAGGCGGCCAGTGTGCTGTCGTAGCCCTGCTCGGAGTTCCACAACTTGGTGACCAAGTACAGTTCGTCCCTGGGTATGCCCGATGCGGCGACCGCGCGGCCGGTCTCGCGTTCGTTGCCGTACATCGCGGCGGTGTCGATGTGGCGGTACCCGGCTTGTAGGGCGGTGCTGACCGCCTGCTCGGTGTCCGCGGGCGGGACTTTGAAAACGCCGAAGCCGAGCACGGGGATGGAATTACCGTCGTTCAGTGGGACCGAAGGACTCAAGGAACTCGACATGACACGAAGTCTGCCAGGCGTTTCGGATTCGCAGGTCAAGGCGGGCGGATGGGCCGCGAGGTTGCAGGCCGCGGCGACCGCGGCCGGCCTCCGGGTGATCCCGTGGGTGCCCACCCGCGCGAAACGACTGCTCTCCGGCGGCCGTGACGTGACCATCGATGGCAACACCCTCGATCCGACGCTGCAGCTGGCGCTGGCCGGTATGCGCGCGTTTGGAATGAACGGGCTGGTGATCGGCCGCGACGTCAACATCTCGCGAACCCAGATGCGGGAGATGACACAGGGTTTCGGCGGACCCCAGATTCACGTCGCTGTCAGCGACGTGTCCATTCCGGGACCGGCCGGCTCGATTCCCGCTCGGCACTACCGCCCGGCGACGTCGGGCCCCGCGCCGTTGGTGGTCTTCTACCACGGCGGCGGCTGGACAATCGGCGACCTCGACACCCACGACCCACTCTGCCGGTTGACCTGCAGGGACGCCGGGGTCCATGTGCTGTCGGTCGATTACCGACTGGCCCCCGAACACCCGGCTCCGGCCGCTGTCGACGACGCCTACGCGGCGTTCCGGTGGGCCTGCGAACATGCCGAGCGGTTGGGCGGAATCCCCGGCAAGTTGGCCGTGGGCGGCGACAGTGCCGGCGGCAACCTGGCCGCGGTCGTCTCGCAGATCGCGCGCGACGAGGGTGCACAACAGCCCGTCCTGCAGTGGCTGATCTATCCCCGCACCGACTTCACGGCGCAGACTCGGTCGTTGACCCTGTTCGCCGACGGATTCCTGCTCACCAAAGCGGACATCGACTGGTTCACCGAGCAGTACCTGGGCTCCTCTGACGCCGCTGCCACCGATCCCCGCATTTCGCCGCTGCTGGCTGAGTCGTTGTCGGGGCTGCCGCCCGCATTGATCGCGACCGCCGGTTTCGACCCGCTGCGCGACGAGGGCGAGAGCTATGCCGCGGCGCTGAGCGCGGCCGGCGTCGGAGTCGACCTGCGTTCGATGCGATCGCTGACGCACGGATTCGCCAGCCTCTTCCCGCTTGGGGGTGGCAGCGCGCTGGCCACCGCCGAATTGATCTCGGCGTTGCGGGCACACCTCACCCGCGTCTGAGTCCGGCAATTGCGGCCGTAGGTAGGCTTATGCGCGATCCCGCCCGCACCGCGGTCGGACAGCGATGTCGACAAACCCGGAATGGTGAGCAAACCCATGGCCGAAAAAGCCGCCAAATCAAACCGCCCCAAGTACGACTTGAACGCCGCGAGTCGTCGACGCGATCTGCTGGTCAGGATCGGCCTCACCTCGATCGTGATCCTGTTCGCCGTCGTGCTGGTCGGCTACATCGTCATCTCGCACGACAAGAAGACCGCCGCGACAGGCGCACGCGCGATCCGGGTGACCTCGAGCAAGCTGGTGACCAAGGACGGCACCCACGACCCGAAGGCCGTCGTCGCCTTCTACGAAGATTTCCTCTGCCCGGCATGCGGCAACTTCGAGCGCGGTTTCGGTCCGACGGTCTCCAAGCTGATCGATGACGGCGCCATCGCCGCCGACTACTACATGACCGGTTTCCTGAGTCGGCCGCAGAATCAGGACTATTCGTCGCGCGCCGCGAACGCCGCCTACTGCATCGCCGATGAGTCAATCGATGCCTTCCGCCGATTCCATACCGCGTTGTACACCAAAGACATTCAGCCCTCTGAGACTGGGACGTCGTTCCCCGACAACGCCAAGCTGACAGAGCTGGCCCGTGAGGCGGGTGTGGTGGGCAACGTTCCCCAGTGCATCAAGGACGGCAAATATCTTCCGATGGTCGACGGCCTCGTGGCATCGGCGGGCATTCACGCCACGCCCACGGTCCGTATCAACGGACAGGACTACGAATTCTCGACGCCCGAAGCGTTTGTCGGCAAGATCAAAGAAATCGTCGGTAACGTCCCGGGAATCGATTCGGCTGCCACCCCAGCAGCGTCGTGACCGCCCCGTCGGCAGCCATTCCCGGTGAGCCGGTTGAAGATTCCGGCCGTCGGCCGGCGACGCTGTCGACGACCGGCGCGTGGTTGATCTTGGTCGCAGGAGTGCTGGGCCTGATCGCATCGGCCACCCTGACGATCGAGAAGATCGAACTCCTGATCAACCCGGCGTATGTGCCGTCGTGCAATCTCAACCCCGTCGTGGCTTGCGGCTCGGTGATGACGACGCCGCAAGCGTCCGCGTTCGGATTTCCGAACTCGCTGATCGGTATCGCGGCGTTCGCCGTCGTGACCCTCACCGGAGTGCTGGCGGTCGCGAAAGTACCGCTGCCGCGCTGGTATTGGATCGGTATGACCATCGGCACCCTGCTCGGCACCGCCTTTGTGCACTGGTTGATTTTTCAAAGTCTCTACCGCATTGGGGCGCTCTGCCCGTACTGCATGGTGGTGTGGGTGGCGACGCTTTCGCTGTTGGTGGTGGTCTCCTCGGTCGCGTTCGGGCCGTCCGATGACCGCCAGGGAGTTGTCGTGCACGAACTCCACCACTGGCGGTGGTCGATCGCCACAATCTGGTTCACCGTCGTCTTTCTGTTGATTGTGGTTCGATTCTGGGACTACTGGTCCACGCTGATCTGAACAACACGCCGTCTCGATTAGAGGAGCAGGAACGTACGTTGATCTCCAAAGTGCTGGTTGCCAATCGCGGCGAGATCGCCGTTCGGGCTTTCCGGGCCGCTTACGAACTGGGCGTCGGCACGGTAGCGGTGTACCCGTACGAAGACCGAAACTCGTTGCATCGCTTGAAAGCCGACGAGTCGTACCAAATCGGCGAGGTCGGCCATCCGGTGCGGGCGTATCTGTCTGTGGACGAGGTCGTCGACACCGCGCGGCGTGCCGGCGCCGACGCGGTCTATCCGGGTTACGGGTTTTTGTCGGAGAACCCGCGACTGGCCGCCGAATGTGCGAAGAAGGGCGTCATCTTTGTCGGCCCGAAAGCCGACGTGCTGTCGCTGACCGGCAATAAGGCCCGCGCGGTCGCCGCGGCCCGCGAAGCCGGTCTGCCGGTGCTTACATCGTCGGCGCCGTCGGCGTCAGTCGACGAACTGGTGTCCGCCTCACACGGGATGGAGTTCCCGTTGTTCGTCAAAGCCGTTGCCGGCGGCGGCGGTCGTGGCATGCGTCGAGTCACCGATGCCGATGCGTTGCCCGAAGCCATCGAGGCGGCGAGTCGGGAAGCCGAGTCGGCGTTCGGGGATTCGACTGTCTACCTCGAGCAGGCTGTGCTCAACCCTCGCCACATCGAGGTTCAGATTCTGGCCGACAACTACGGCAACGTGATTCATCTCTACGAGCGCGATTGCAGTGTGCAGCGGCGCCACCAGAAGGTCGTCGAGTTGGCGCCCGCGCCGAATCTGCCAGAAGAGCTGCGAGACAGGATGTGTGCCGACGCGGTGGCGTTCGCCCGGCACATCGGCTACAGCTGCGCGGGCACTGTCGAGTTCCTGCTCGACGAGCGCGGCCACCACGTCTTCATCGAGATGAACCCGCGGATCCAGGTCGAGCACACCGTGACCGAGGAGATCACCGACGTCGACCTGGTCTCCAGCCAGCTGCGCATCGCGGGAGGGGAGTCCCTCGAGGACTTGGGATTGCGCCAGGAGTCGATTCGCCCGCGTGGGGCCGCGCTGCAATGCCGCATCACCACCGAAGACCCGGCCAATGGATTTCGGCCCGACACCGGACGGATCACCACCTACCGCAGCCCCGGGGGTGCGGGCATACGCCTCGACGGCGGAACCAATCTGGGCGCGGAGATCAGCGCCCACTTCGATTCGATGCTGGTCAAGCTGACCTGCCGGGGTCGCGATTTCACGACCGCGGTCAATCGGGCGCGGCGCGCGATCGCCGAATTCCGCATTCGTGGGGTGTCGACGAATATCCCGTTCCTGCAAGCGATCCTGGACGATCCCGATTTCCAGGCCGGCGACATCACGACCGCGTTCATCGAGGAGCATCCGGCGCTGCTGACGGCGCGCTCGTCGGCCGACCGTGGCACCAAGATCCTCAACTACCTGGCCGACGTGACGGTCAACAAGCCGCACGGCTCCCGGCCGTCGGCGGTCTACCCGCAGGACAAGCTGCCCGACATCGACCTGACCACAACGCCGCCGGCCGGCTCCAAGCAACTGCTGGTCGAACTGGGCCCCGAGGGGTTCGCGCGCTGGCTGCGGGACTCGTCAGGAGTCCGGGTCACCGACACCACCTTCCGCGACGCTCACCAATCGCTGCTGGCGACCCGGGTGCGCACCAGCGGACTCGGGCTCGTCGCACCCTACATCGCGCGGACCATGCCCCAGCTGCTGTCCGTCGAATGCTGGGGCGGCGCGACCTACGATGTGGCGCTGCGCTTCCTGAAGGAAGACCCCTGGGAGCGGCTGGCCACGCTACGCGAGCTGATGCCCAACATTTGCCTGCAGATGTTGCTGCGGGGCCGCAACACCGTTGGCTACACGCCGTACCCGGAGCTGGTCACCTCTGCGTTCGTCGACGAGGCGACCGCCACCGGAATCGACATCTTCCGGATTTTCGACGCGCTGAACAACCTCGAGTCGATGCGTCCCGCAATCGATGCGGTACGCGAAACAGGTTCTGCGATAGCCGAAGTCGCGATGTGCTACACAGGCGACCTGTCCGATCCGGCCGAAGACCTCTACACGCTGGACTATTACTTGAGGCTGGCCGACCAGATCGTCGAGGCCGGCGCGCACGTGTTGGCGATCAAGGACATGGCCGGGCTGCTTCGCCCCCAGGCCGCCCGGGAGCTGGTCGGGGCCCTGCGCAGTCGATTCGATCTGCCGGTGCACGTGCACACCCACGACACGCCGGGGGGTCAACTGGCCAGCTACATTGCGGCGTGGCAGGCAGGGGCCGACGCGGTCGACGGCGCGGCGGCGCCGATGGCGGGAACGACCAGTCAGCCAGCGTTGAGCTCGATCGTGGCGGCCGCCGCGCACACCGACTACGACACCGGTTTGTCGCTGTCGGCGGTCTGCGGGCTGGAGCCGTACTGGGAGGCGCTGCGAAAGGTCTACGCTCCCTTTGAATCCGGTCTGCCCGGACCGACCGGGCGGGTGTATCACCACGAGATCCCCGGTGGGCAGCTGTCGAATCTGCGCCAGCAGGCAATCGCTCTGGGGCTGGGCGACCGGTTCGAGGAAGTCGAAGAGGCCTATGCCGGCGCCGACCGGGTCCTCGGCAGGCTGATCAAGGTCACCCCCTCGTCAAAGGTGGTTGGTGACCTTGCGCTGGCACTCGTGGGCGCGGGCCTGAGCGCTGATGAATTCGCTTCGCATCCCGAGCAATTCGATATTCCGGAATCTGTCCTCGGTTTTCTGCGCGGTGACCTCGGCGACCCGGTGGGCGGATGGCCAGAACCGTTGCGCTCCAAGGCGTTGGCCGGACGTGGCGAACCGAAGCCGGTCCAGGAATTGACCCCGGAAGACGAAACCAACCTCGGGTTGCACGGCCACAAACGCCAAGCCACGCTCAACCGCCTGCTTTTTCCCGGCCCGACAAAGGAATTCGAGACACACCGGGAAACCTACGGCGATATCTCGCGGTTGTCGGCCAACCAATTCTTCTACGGCCTGCGCCAGGGGGAGGAGCACCGGGTGCAGCTCGAGCCCGGTGTCGAGCTGCTGATCGGGCTCGAGGCGATCTCCGAGCCCGACGAACGCGGCATGCGCACGGTGATGTGCATCATCAACGGTCAGCTGCGGCCAGTGGAAGTCCGTGACCGCAGCATCGCCAGCGAAGTACCCGCCGCGGAGAAAGCCGAGAAGGGCAATTCCAAGCACGTCGCTGCGCCGTTCGCCGGGGTGGTCACCGTTGGGGTCTCTGCCGGCGACCAAGTCAGCGCCGGCCAGACCATCGCCACCATCGAGGCGATGAAGATGGAAGCGCCGATCACCGCGCCAGCCGACGGCACCGTCGAACGGGTCGCGGTCTCCGACACAGCCCAGGTCGAGGGCGGGGACTTGCTGGTGGTGCTCGCCTGACGCGCCGACGACGGGGTCATGCGCCGCAAGAGCGGCGCCGATGAGGAGTCCCGGCATTTGACGCGCATCATCGGTGGAATCGCCGGGGGACGGCGGGTCGCGGTGCCGCCGCACGGTACCCGGCCGACCACCGATCGGGTGCGTGAGTCGCTGTTCAACATCGTGTCCGCGCAACTGGACTTGGCCGGTCTCGCGGTGCTCGACCTCTATGCGGGTTCGGGCGCGCTCGGTCTCGAGGCGCTGTCGCGGGGTGCAACCTCGGCGTTATTCGTCGAGTCGGACCGCCGCGCGGCGGCGGTGATCGAACGCAACATCGCTACCCTCGGACTGCCGGGGGCAACGGTGCGGCGCGGGCAGGTGGCAACCATGCTGGCCGCGAAAGCCACTCGTCCGGTCGACCTGGTGCTCATGGATCCACCCTACGATGTCGACACCCGGGTCATCGAGCAATTGCTGGTCGCGTTGGCCGCCAACGGCTGGGTGCGCGAGGGAAGTCTCGTCGTCGTCGAGCGCGCAGTCGGAAGTCCACCCTTGAGCTGGCCCGACGGGTGGGATCCCTGGCAGCAGCGGCTTTATGGCGACACCCGCTTGGAGCTGGCCGAACGGATGTGAACGGCGTGTACCGTCATCGGGCATGGCGCCGGTTTCGATCAACAGGGCAGTGCGATCCGACGGTCGGACGAGGGGCGGCGCCGATGACTAGCGGCGCGGTGTGCCCAGGTTCCTTCGATCCGGTGACGCTGGGTCACATCGACGTTTTTGAGCGAGCAGCGGCTCAGTTCGACGAGGTGGTGGTGGCGATCCTGGTCAACCCCGCGAAGAAGGGCATGTTCGATGTCGACGAGCGGATCGCGATGATCGAAGAGTCGACAGCCCACTTGCCGAACGTGAGTGTCGAGCCCGGCCGGGGGCTTGTGGTTGATTTCGTAACGTCCCGCGGAATGACGGCAATCGTCAAGGGTCTACGTACCGGCACGGATTTCGAGTACGAGCTGCAGATGGCACAGATGAACAAGCACATCGCCGGCGTCGACACGTTTTTCGTGGCCACCGCCCCGAAGTATTCGTTCGTGTCGTCATCGTTGGCAAAAGAGGTCGCGACGCTAGGCGGTGACGTGTCCCAGTTACTGCCCGATGCGGTGAATCGCCGGCTGGCCGCCAAACTGCGAAAGACCAACGGGCAGTAGCCAGCAGCGCGACCGGGCGAATGCCGCGGCCGCGCTGCTCGTTCGTGATCTCAGCTTTCCGCGAGCGCGGCGTGTAGTGACTTCTTCGCCTCGGTGATCGCTGTCAGGACCTTGGTCCGTGCCTCGGCCAGCTTCTCTTTCTGAGCGTCGGTGCCCGACCAGTGAATGGTGCGTGCCAATCCGGCGAGCTCGACCAAGCCCCAGCGGATCTTCGCGAGGTCGCCGAACTTCCCGGCCTGGGCCAGCCTGGCGTGGATGGACTCGCTGCTGATTCCCTTCCACTGCAATACGTTTCGGCCCAGTTCGGTCAGGGTAGCGACCCCGTCGTCGACGGTCACGAACCCGCGACCGGCCAACTTACCGATGGCAAGCTCGACGATTCCCTGCGGCGGCGCAAAAGCGCCGTCGGTCGCCTCGGAAACCCGCTGCACGATCTGCTCCGCAGTCGCCGGCCCGTCGAGCAGCAGCGCGGCCGTACCGACCACCACCCGCTTGTGGCGTCCGCCGAATCCAGGCCCGCCGGGTCCGCCCCAGCCGTGGCCGGGTCCGCCGTGTCCGCCCCAACCGAAGCCGGGGCCACCCCATCCTGGGCCGCCGGCAAATCCTGGGCCGCCCGCAAATCCTCCACCGAACATCCTTGTCCTCCTTCAGGTAACGGCGCCGGGGCGGAAGTGACCCGGTCGCCGGTTTGGATATCTAGCTCCTTGATACCGGCCCTCCTCTTCGGTGTCAAGAAACTTGATATTGCCTCGGGTGGGCAGCCGGCGCGCCGGCCAATGCGGCACCAGAGCTGCGGTTTCGTGTCAGCATGGTCGAGATGAGCGACTTCGTGGATCAACCCTTGGGCTTTCTGGTCCGCGGTCTGATGGCCCGACTCCGGCCGCATGCGGTGCAGGCACTTCGCCCGCTGGGTCTAGGCCTTCCCGAGTTCGTCTGCATGCGGATCTTGGACGAAGACCCGGGCCGCACCAGCGCCGAACTCGCCCGGCACACCCACGTGACTGCCCAGGCGATGAACCAGGTCCTGCAGGGCTTGCAGGACGCTGGACTGGTGACCCGCCCGGCGACGGCATCCTCGGGCCGCGCGCTACCCGCGCAGCTGAGCCGCAAGGGCAAGGCACTACTCAAGCGGGCGGAAGAAGCGGTTGCGTCCGCCGATGAACAGCTATTGGCCCATCTCAGCCCTGCCGATCGGCGCCAGCTCAAATCGTTGCTTTACCGCGCCGGGAATCCACCGGCAGACGGCGCCTCGGCGTGCGGCCAACCCGCAGGGTCGCGCAGTCGAGCTGGCGCGTAGCGCGTCGCTGCGAGCGTGCTTGCCTGCCTCCAGTTAATTTCGCGAACAAAGTTATTGGTCGGCCCTGCCGGAGTTCCAAGCTCGCTGAAGCTCCATGCGTGAGCGGATCTTGAGCTTGCGATAGACGCGACTCAGGTTGACTTCCACTGTCTTCGGGCTGATGAACAGTGCCGCCGCGATGTCGCGATTGGTCATTCCCGATACGGCAAGTTCCGCAATACGCCGCTCTGACGTGGTCAATCCCTCTCCGCGCTGTCTGCTTCCGATCCCGCGCGCCAGCTCGGTTCTGGCGCGTTCGGCCCAAAGCTCCGTGCCGAGTTGTTCGAAAGTGGTCAGCGCATCGCGCAGTGTCGCGGTCCCGTTTTCGCGTCGACGCTGCCGGCGCTGGATCTGTCCGAGCAAGAGCTGGGTGCGCGCCATCTCGAAGGGCATGGGGAGGCGCTTGTGCTCGGTCATGGCCTGCTCGGCCGCCGTGATGGCGGCGTCGAGATCGCCCCGGGCGGCCCACAACATTGCGCGGCAGCGCAGCGCCGTGGCAAGCATCCAGGCGCGGTCCAGGCGGCGACCGTTGGCCTCCAACGTGTCGATCAGCGGCTCGGCGTCATCGATTCTCCCCACGCCGATCAGAGCCTCGGCGGCTTCGGGGAGGTAGGCCGCGGCGATGATTTCGGTGGCTTCGGGCAGCATCCGGGTCATGACCAGCATCGGTTCGAGGATGTCCAGGGCTGCCTGGTGATTACCGAGGGAATTCTCCACGAATCCGCGCAGTGTGGATGCCCATTCACCCATTCGCATCGACCCGCAACGCTTTGCAGCGGCGATGGCTTCATCGAGATCGTTCGCTGCCTCTGTCACACGGCCGCCATAAGCGGCGGCCGCCCCGCGGATCGTCAAGCCGATGAACATCGGAAAGTCGCCGCCGAGCTGCGATGCGCGCTCGACCGTTTCGTCTCCGGCGATCGCGACACTGTGCAGATCTCCGCGCCAGAGGTCCATCATCGCCTGTGAAAAGGCGACGAAGACCAATTCATGTTCCTGACCCAAAGCGACGCATCTGGTGCCTGCGGCCGCCAGCACGTTGCGGGCGTGTTCGAACTCGCCAGTCCAGCCGCGCAGCAGCGCGACCTGAACGCTGGGCCGGAAGGGCACGGGAATCGGCGCATTCGGGTCCTCGAGTTCGACCGCACGCCGGATGGTCGCTTGATCGAATCCACGTCCGGCGAGAAATCCCAAGGTTTCGTGCATGCCCAGGGCCGAACTGAGGAGGATGGGCACGGCTACCTTCTCGGCTTCGGTCACCGCCTGGCTTACGCGGTCCAGTGCATGACCGGGTTGCGCCGCGTTGAACAGTGCATAGGCGAGCATGATCAACATCCGGACGCGCAATAGGTCATCGGTGCCCGGCTCCGGTAGTCCGCTCTCCAGAAGCTCTGCCGCGTCGGCGAAACCGTCTTCGTGAAGCCGGACCAGGGCCAGCTGGTAGAGAGCCTCGGCGCGAAGTGAGCCGACCGGTAGATCGGCGACCACGTCCTCGAGCATGAGACGCGCGCGCCCGGTGCCGCCGGCCGCGAAGTGGTGTGTCGCGCACAGAATTCTGCGCGCCGGGTCGGTGGCGCCGAGATTGATTGCCAAGTCGAGTAATTCGGCTGCGGCCGCGGGTGCACCTCGGGCGTTAGCGATCTCAGCCGCCGCGTCCAGGGCTGTGATGGTTTCGGGCTCGCCGGTGGTATCCGACAGCGCCAGATGGCGTGCCCGCAGTTCGGGTTCGGCGACGAGCTCCGCGAGCTTCCGGTGGATGGCGCGTTGCCGCCGCGGCGACGACTCACTGTAAACGCCATGAGCCAACAAAGGATGGGTGAACGACACCCGATTACCGTCAATGACGACCACGGAGTGAGTTTCGGCCTCGCTCAACACTTCCAGCACCCGCTCGGGGGTCTTATCGGTGGCTTGAGCCAGCAGTCTTACGGTCGGCGCGGGCACGCTGGCGGTAGCCAGCAACACGTCTAGCGCGTCGCGGCCGATCCGCGCAATACGTGAGCCCACCAGATCGGCGAGACTGCTCGGAAGCTGTAAGGAGTCGGATCCGATCCTCGGGTCGATCTCGCGAGCCAATTCCAGACCGTAGAAAGGGTTTCCGCCGGCGATCTGGTGGATACGCAGCAGGGTTGGCCGCGAAAACGAGGTTCCCAACCGAACGGTCAGCACTTGGTGCAACTCGCCAACGCTCAACGGGCGCAACTTGATCCGACGTACCGCGTCAGGATGGGCAAGCTGCACGTGGGCCGCCACCGTATTGCTCCGAGTAATGGCAAGCAGTCCCACCCCCCGTGGTAAGCGGCGAGCGGCGAAGCTCACCGCGTCGGCGCTGGAAACGTCGATCCACTGCAGGTCGTCGATAGCTACGAGCACGGGGCGCTGAGACCACGTGACCAAGCGCTCGAGCACACCTACAAACGCCGCACCGACCGCTCGCGCATCGCTCGACGCCGACGACGCGCTACCACGTAGCAGGGCGGCATCCAGGCTTTGCTGTTGCGGTGCGGGTAAATCGGCAAGGATCGAGTCGTCGATGTCGGCCAGCAGGTCGGCCAATCCGGCATAGGCCAACACCGACTCGGCCTCGGCGGACCGGGCGGTCAGCACCGTGAACCCGAGTTCGCGGGCGCGCTCCAACGCGTCGAGCCATAGTGTCGTCTTGCCGATTCCCGCTTCGCCCTCGATCACCATGGCAACCGGCGCATCGAGGAGATCGCCGAGAAAAGCGGTGACCGACAGCTCGTCGGCCCGCCGAATCGCAGCTCGCACTGCCATACGCCCGCCCGTCAGCTTCCAGTCGAGATCGGCCGATCCGATCGCGTGGTCACCGCACAGGCCCCCGCATTCGGGCGGCAACGTCCGTCAAATCCTGGGCATCATAGTAAGTGAATTATTTGCACTCGGCATGAGTTAACCTAGCCCGGTCTGTGCGGTGCCTGGCAAATTGGGTCAGGTTTGCGAGCCCGTCAATCGCAGTGGTGGTGGTGGTGCTCGTGCTCGGTGTCAGGGGAGCCGCCCATCGCCCTCAGCATGGGAAGGCCACCGGTAACCACGAAGCGGACGACGAGCAGCGCCGCCAACCCGAGAAAGCCGATGTTCAGCCAGGTGGTGTAGTTCCAGGAGATCCCGGACTCCATCACGATGGCATGGCGCTCCGAGGGGATGAGACCTGCTGTGCCGAAAAGGAACTCGACTACGTACCCCGCGAAAACCATCGCGGTATAGAAGGTGCCCAGCAGTACCAGCATCATCTTGGTGCCGTAGTACTTCCGATAGATGTTCAAGATCGGCAGTATCAGCAGGTCGGCGAAGATGAACGCGACGACGCCGCCGAAGCTGATGCCGCCGTTCCATAACACCGCGGCCAACGGCACGTTGCCGATCGAGCAGACGAACGAGGCGATCGCCACGAGCGGGCCGACGGCCGGGCCCCACAACGTCGACAACACCGGGTGATTGGCGAAAAAGAAGTGCTGCCAGAAAGACTCGGGTACCCAGGCGCCGATCGCCCCGGCGATCAACAGGCCGACGATCAGGTCGCGAAGGATGGCGGCCCACTCCATCACGAAGACATGGGATACCGCCGTCAGGCCGTCTTGGGACAGCAGGCGCCGCAGAAACGATCCGTCGCCAGCCACCGACATGTCCATGGCGGCATGGCCTTCCATTGATCCAGCCAATCCACGGTCAGCTTGTCTGCGGGCGGCATCGACAAGTCGCGACCTCACGAAAAGTCGAAACAACAGGGCCACAGCCACGATCATCAACGGGCCGCCGACGAATTCGGCAAGGGTGAACTGCCAACCCATCAACAGGGCGAGGATGATGCCGAGTTCGACCACCAGATTGGTCGAACCGATCTCAAACGCCATTGCGGCGGTGAAATTGGCGCCCTTGCGGAAAAGGGAGCGGGCCAAGGCCACCGCGGCATAGGAACACGACGAGGATGCCGCGCCCAGACCCGCCGCCACGGCCAATGTCCGTGGATGGTCGTCGCCGAGCAAGGACACGATGGTCGAACGGCGCACCACCGCCTGAACCACCGCTGAAAGCGCGAATCCAAGGATCAGCGCCCAGAGAATTTCCCACGTCATCGACCCTGCTAGCGCCAGGGCGTGACCCACCGCAGCAAGCACATCGTGCGTCATAACGCCTCCAACCAAATACCCCCTAGGGGTATTCCAGAGCGACTGACCTCGCCGCTCAAGGTCATCCGGGATTGCCGCCACCGAGTAGAAGTCGACATAATCACCCAAGTGTGCAGGTAGTGAGGACGGTTTCGATACCGGAAAAAGCCCGACACACCGAGCCTGGCAACGCAGTCACATATGCAACACCAGGCACACTGGTAACAACAACGAAGCCGGGAGGGTGTTGCCGTGTACCGAGTTTTTGAGGCGCTCGATGAGCTGAGCGCCATTGTCGAGGAAGCGCGTGGCCTCCCGATGACTGCGGGCTGTGTGGTGCCCCGCGGCGACGTCCTCGAGCTGATCGATGACATCAAGGACGCCATTCCTGGTGAGCTCGACGACGCTCAGGACGTCCTTGACGCCCGCGACTCGCTGCTGCACGAAGCGAAGGCGCATGCGGATTCGACGGTGTCGTCGGCGAGTGCCGAGTCGGAGTCGATGGTCAACCATGCCCGCGCGGAAGCCGACCGGATTCTGGCCGACGCGAAGGCGCAGGCCGACCGGATGGTCGGCGAAGCCCGCCAGCACAGCGAGCGGATGCTCGGCGAGGCCCGCGAAGAAGCGGCGCGCCTGGCTGCGTCGGCCAAGCGCGAGTACGAGGCCGCCGTCACGCGGGCGAAGTCCGAGGCCGACCGGCTGATCGAGAACGGCAACATCTCCTATGAGAAGGCCGTGCAGGAGGGCATCAAAGAGCAGCAGCGTCTGGTGTCGCAGACCGAGGTCGTGCAGTCGGCCAACGCCGAGTCCGCCCGGTTGATCGACGCCGCCCACGTGGAGGCCGACCGGCTGCGTGGCGAATGCGACATCTACGTCGACAGCAAGCTCGCCGAGTTCGAGGAGCACCTCAACACCACCCTGCGCTCGGTCAACCGCGGCCGCCACCAATTGCGCACGGCGGCGGGCGTCCACGATTACGCGCAGCGGTAGCCGCTGGTAGGCGCCCGTAGAATCGCAGACATGGCGCGCCAACACAGCCAGACGGCTCAACCGCGTTCGGACTCGCCGCTGGTCGTCAACATCGCGCGGCTCGGTCGCCGGCCAGGGGCGATGTTCCTGTTACGGCAGACCGTCGCCAATCCCGCGCGCATGGGTCTCGACATGATCGGTATCGCCTCCGGTGCGCCGCTCGACCTCGATCTACGAGTCGAGTCGGTGTCCGAAGGGGTATTGGTGAGCGGGACCATGTCCGCACCTCTGACGGGCGAGTGCGCGCGCTGCCTGGCTCCGTTCGAGCAGCAGATTCACGTGGACTTGACCGAGCTGTTCGCCTATTCGGACAGTCTCACGCGGGCGACCACCGACGAAGACGAGGTCGGTCACGTCGTTGCCGACACCGTCGACCTCGAGCAGCCGATTATCGACGCTGTGGGCCTGGAACTTCCATTCTCACCGGTGTGCCAGGAGGACTGCCCGGGGCTGTGCGCCAAGTGTGGCGTCGCACTCGCGACCGCCGAGCCGGGGCATCACCACGACGAGATCGACCCGCGATGGGCGAAGTTGACGACGATGCTGGGCGAGAACGACGGGGCCGGTAGTGAGTGATCTGCTCGATGCGCTCGGCGTCGAGCTGCCCGGCGAATTGTTGACCTTGGCGTTGACCCACCGCAGCTACGCCTACGAGCACGGAGGCCTGCCCACCAACGAGCGCCTGGAGTTCCTCGGCGACGCGGTGCTCGGGCTGACCGTGACCGACGAGCTCTACCACCGGCACCCAGAACGTCCGGAGAGCGACCTGGCCAAGATGCGTGCGGGTGTGGTCAACACCCAGGCGCTGGCCGAGGTTGCGCGTTCACTGACCGATCAGGGACTAGGCGCGCATTTGCTGTTGGGCCGGGGCGAGCTGAAATCCGGCGGGATGGACAAGTCGAGCATTCTCGCCGACAGCCTCGAGTCTTTGCTCGGCGCAATCTACCTGCATAGCGGCATCGACGCGGCGCGGCAGGTAATTCTGCGGTTGTTCAGCGAATTACTCGATGCCGGAGGCCTTTTGGATTGGAAGACCAGCTTGCAGGAGTTGGCGGCGGCCCGCGGCCTCGGCGCGGTGTCCTATCGCGTCTCCGCAACTGGGCCCGACCACAAGCGCGAGTTCACCGCGGTGGTGGTTTTGATGGACACCGAGTACGGCTTCGGGGTCGGAAGGACCAAGAAGGAAGCCGAGCAGAAGGCGGCCGAGCAGGCGTGCCGCGAGCTCGACCAACACGAGAGCGCCCTTCCCGGGGAGCCTGCCGGCTAGATGCCCGAGCTACCCGAAGTCGAGGTGGTGCGGCGGGGTCTGCAGGCCCATGTGGTGGGCAAGACGATCACGGCCGTCCGGGTGCATCACCCGCGTGCGGTCCGTCGCCACGAAGCCGGCCCCGCGGACCTGACCGCTCGACTGTTGGATGCACGCATCAGCGCAACAGAACGCCGCGGAAAGTATCTGTGGCTGACACTCGATGCGCCCAGCGGCGAGGAGCAGGCGTTGGTCGTTCATCTGGGTATGAGCGGCCAGATGTTGCTCGGCGATATCCCGAACGCCGGCCACCTGCGCATTGCCGCGCTGCTCGACGACGGGACCACGCTCAGTTTCGTCGACCAACGGACGTTCGGCGGTTGGATGCTTGCCGATCTGGTCACTGTCGACGGTAGCGTGGTTCCGATCCCCGTCGCGCACGTGGCACGCGACCCGCTGGATCCCCGGTTCGATACTGATGCGGTGGTAAAGGTGTTGCGCCGCAAGCACTCTGAGATTAAGCGTCAGTTGCTCGACCAGACGGTGGTCTCCGGCATCGGAAATATCTACGCCGACGAGTCGCTGTGGCGAGCGAAGATCAACGGTGCCCGGCTGGCGGAAAAGCTGACTCGACCACAACTGACGACGCTGCTCGACGCGGCGGCCGAGGTAATGCGCGACGCGCTGGCCCAGGGCGGAACGTCGTTCGACTCGTTGTACGTCAACGTCAACGGACAGTCCGGCTACTTCGACCGGTCGCTGAATGTATATGGCCGCGAGGGTAAACCGTGTAAGCGCTGCGGAGCGGTGATCCGCCGGGACAAGTTCATGAACCGATCGTCGTTCTACTGCCCACGCTGTCAGCCGCGGCCGCGAGCCTGACCGTCGCGCGTTGACTCTGCGTCCATGGCGCCAAGTGCGAGTGCCCCGTGCCCTGAGCGCAGAGTCAATCGACAGGTAGAAATGAACCATGACGCAACTGTGGGTCGAGCGCACCGGCGTGCGCCGTTACACCGGCCGTAGCTCGCGGGGCGCAGAGGTGCTCATCGGATCCGACAACGTCGACGGCGTGTTCACGCCCGGCGAGCTGATGAAGATCGCTCTCGCCGCCTGCAGCGGGATGTCGAGCGATTCGCCGCTGGCCCGCCGGCTCGGTGACGACTACCACGCGACCGTTCGGGTTTCCGGCGACGCCGACCGCGAGCAGGAAGTCTATCCGCTGCTCGACGAGGCGCTCGAAATCGACCTGTCGGGTTTGGCCGACGCCGACAAAGAGCGCGTGCTCACGGTGGTCCAGCGTGCTGTCGACCAGGTGTGCACGGTCGGTCGAACGCTTAAAGCGGGAACGAAGGTCAACTTCCGGATCGTCGATGTCGGACAATGAGGATGTCCGGCTCACCGCCTGGGTGCATGGACGAGTGCAAGGAGTGGGGTTCCGCTGGTGGACCCGGTCCCGGGCGTTGGAGCTGGGTCTGACCGGCTACGCAGCCAACCGGCCCGACGGCCGCGTGCAGGTGGTCGCCCAAGGCCCACGTGACCCGTGTGAACAGCTGTTACTGCTGTTACAGAGTGGGGAAACTCCTGGCCATGTCGACACCGTCGTAGCCGACTGGTCGCCGCGCGGCGAAGCCATCAGCGGCTTCTCGGAACGCTAGCCCGGCTCTTCCTCTCAGCCGGGAGGTACCCCCACCTCGGGATGCGCGGCGTCCCGCATCGTCGTCGGGCGGAGCGGTAGTCTGGCACGCCGTGTACCTCAAGAGCCTGACGCTGAAGGGCTTCAAGTCCTTCGCCTCGCCGACGACTCTGCGGTTTGAGCCCGGTATCACCGCTGTAGTCGGACCAAACGGGTCAGGCAAGTCAAACGTCGTCGATGCGCTGGCGTGGGTGATGGGGGAACAGGGCGCCAAGACGTTGCGCGGCGGCAAGATGGAAGACGTCATCTTCGCTGGCACGTCGTCGCGGGCTCCGCTGGGTCGCGCCGAAGTCACCGTCACCATCGACAACTCCGACAACGCACTGCCGATCGAGTACTCCGAGGTGTCGATCACCCGCCGGATGTTTCGCGACGGTGCCAGCGAGTACGAAATCAACGGCAGCAGTTGCCGTTTGATGGATGTCCAGGAATTGCTCAGCGACTCCGGCATCGGCCGGGAGATGCACGTCATCGTCGGCCAAGGCAAGCTCAACGAAATCCTGGAATCGCGGCCGGAGGACCGTCGGGCATTCATCGAGGAAGCCGCCGGTGTGCTCAAGCACCGCAAGCGCAAGGAAAAGGCGGTGCGCAAGCTCGAGTCGATGTCGGCCAACCTGGCGCGTCTGACCGACCTGACCACGGAGTTGCGTCGCCAGCTCAAGCCGCTTGGACGGCAGGCCGAGGTGGCTCGGCGCGCCCAGACCATCCAGGCGGACCTTCGCGATGCCCGGTTGCGTCTGGCCGCCGACGATGTGGTCGCCCGCCAGGCCGAGCTCAACAACACCAACCACGGAGAGGCGACGCTGCGCCGCGAGCACGACGAAGCCTCGGCGCGTATGGCCGTGGCATCGGAGGAACTGGCCGCGCACGAAGAGGCGCTGGCCCGACTTTCGGAGCGAGCCGAATCGGCGCAGCAGACGTGGTTTCGGTTGTCCGCCTTGGCCGAACGAGTCAGCGCGACCGTGCGGATCGCCAGTGAGCGGGCGCAGCATCTGGATGTCGAGACCGCGACGACCGGTGGACCGGACCCCGACGAATTAGAGGCCGAGGCCGAGCAGGTCGCCGCGGCAGAGCAGCAATTGCTCGCCGAACTCGAAAGCACCCGCGCGCGTCTCACCGCCGCACGCGCGGAGTTGGCCGATCGGGAGCGCGCCGCCTCCGAAGCCGAGCAGGCTCACCTGGCGGCGGTACGGGCAGAAGCCGATCGCCGCGAAGGCCTGGCCCGGCTGGCGGGCCAGGTGGAGACCATGCGGGCGCGAGTCGAGTCGATCGACGACGGTGTCGCCAAGTTGTCAGAACGCATCGAGGAAGCGGCGGCCCGCGCGCAACACGCCAAGGCGGAATTCGAGACCGTGCAGGGCCGCGTCGGAGAGCTGGACCAAGGCGAAGTCGGTCTCGACGAGCATCATGACCGGACGGTCGCGGCGCTGCGACAGGCCGACGAGCGAGTGGCCGAGCTGCAGGCCGCCGAACGTGGCGCCGAGCGTCAAGTCGCGTCGCTGCGGGCCCGGATCGACGCGTTGTCGGTTGGCCTCGAGCGTAAAGACGGCGCTGCCTGGCTTACTCAAAATCGTAGTGAAGCAGGGCTTTTCGGTTCAATTGCCAAGCTCGTGAAAGTGCAGGTGGGCTACGAGGCGGCACTGGCCGCGGTGCTGGGTTCGGCGGCCGACGCGCTGGCGGCCGAGAACTTCACCGCGGCCGCCGATGCGGTGACCGCGCTGAAACAGGCCGACGGCGGTCGCGCCGCCATCGTGCTCAGCGATTGGCCTGCTGACGAGCCGGGGCCGCTGGGCGCCTTGCCCGACGGTGCTCGTTGGGCGCTCGATTTGGTCGAGGCACCCTCGCGACTGCGCGGCGCGATGGTCGCCATGCTGTCGCGGGTCGCCGTGGTAGGCGACCTGTCCGAGGCCATGGAGCTGGTTGCCGCGCGACCACAATTGCGCGCGGTCACCCGCGACGGGGATTTGGTGGGTGCCGGGTGGATCAACGGCGGCTCGGACCGTAAACCTTCGACATTGGAGATCACGTCCGAAATCGCCAGAGCGCGAGCCGAACTCGCGGCCGCCGAGGAGCAGACCAACCAACTGGGCGCGGCGCTGTCCGGGGCCATGAGCGAGCAGACCGCACGCCAGGACTCCGCCGAGCAGGCGCTGGCTGCGCTCAACGAATCCGACGCCGCGATTTCGGCGATCTACGAGCAGCTCGGCCGACTTGGTCAGGACGCCCGGGCCGCCGACGAGGAGTGGCACCGGCTGATGCGTCAGCGTGAGGAACTGGAGGCGGGGCGCGCCGAGACCCTTGCCGAACTCGGTGAGCTCGAGATCCGGCTCGGCAATGCCGAACAGCCGCAAGAGGTTTCCGGCGAACCCAGTCATGGTGAACTGCGTCAGCAGATCGCCGCGGCGGCCGAGGTGGCCCGCGGCGTCGAGGTGGAGGCCCGGCTTGCGGTACGTACGGCCGAAGAACGCGCCAATGCGGTTCGCGGGAAAGCGGATTCGCTGCGTCGAGCGGCGGCCGCGGAGCGCGAGGCACGGGTGCGGGCCCAGCAGGCCCGAGCTGCCCGCCAACGCGCTGCCGAGGTGGCGGCCGCGGTCTCCCAGGCCGGGCGGCTCCTGGCCGATCGGCTGACTCAAGTGGTGGGCGCCGCGTCGCAGCACCGCGACGTATTGGCCGCGGAGCGTCAGCAACGCTCGACGGCGTTGGCCGCGGTCCGTGACGAGGTGAACGCACTGGGCACCCGGATCGGGGTGCTCACAGAAGCGCTGCATCGCGACGAGGTTGCCAAAGCCCAAGCGGCGCTGCGGATCGAACAACTCGAGCAGATGGTGCTCGAGCAATTCGGCATGTCGCCCGACGTATTGGTCGCCGAATACGGTCCGCAGGTTTCGCTGCCACCGAGCGAACTGGAGATGGCCGAATACGAGCAGGCCCGCGAGCGCGGCGAGCAGGTCACCGCACCGGCGCCGCTGCCGTTCGACCGGTCCACTCAGGAGCGTCGCGCCAAACGCGCGGAGCGTGAGCTGGCCGAACTGGGCCGGGTCAACCCGCTGGCGCTCGAGGAGTTCGCGGCGCTGGAAGAGCGGTTCAACTTCCTGTCGACCCAGCTCGAAGACGTCAAAGCGGCGCGCAAGGACCTGCTGGACGTCGTCGCCGAAGTCGACGCCCGCATCCTGCAGGTGTTCACCGACGCCTACGTCGACGTCGAGCGCGAGTTCCAAGGTGTGTTCGCGTCACTGTTCCCCGGCGGCGAGGGCCGCCTGCTGCTCACCAACCCCGACGACATGCTCACCACCGGCATCGAGGTCGAGGCCCGGCCGCCGGGCAAGAAGGTCAAGCGGCTGTCGCTGCTGTCCGGCGGCGAGAAGTCGCTGACCGCGGTGGCGATGCTGGTCGCCATCTTCCGGGCCCGGCCGTCGCCGTTCTACATCATGGACGAGGTCGAGGCGGCGCTCGACGACACCAACCTGCGGCGGCTGATCGGTCTGTTCGAGCTGCTGCGCGCCAAATCGCAGCTGATCGTCATCACCCACCAGAAGCCCACCATGGAGGTCGCCGACTCGCTGTACGGCGTGACGATGCGCGACGACGGCATCACCACGGTGATCTCCCAACGGATGCGTGGTCAGCAGGTCAACCAGCTGGTCACCGCAACATAAGCGAGGAATACGTTGCCGCAAGCTCTTTGGATCGCGATCGCGGTTGTCGCCGCACTGATCGTCATCGCCGTCCTGGTAATCGGATTGGTTCGATACCGGCGACGCCGGATCAGCCTCTCCGGGCCCGAGCAGACACCCACCCTGGATCGCTCCGGCGGGTACACCGCGTCGTCGGGAATTACGTTCAGCCGCACCGAAACTCCCGAACGCATCGACACCACCGGGCTGCCCTCGATTGGCGACGACGCGACTGTTCCGCGTGACGCGCCCAAGCGCCCGGTCGCCGATGTGCAGCTGCCGCAAGTCGATACGACGCCAGCACCGGTCGAGCCGCCGCCGGCTGAGCCGGTACCCGCGGCCGAGCCCGCCGCGCCCGCCGAGCCGGTGGAGGCACCGGCAGCAGAGGAGATCGCGCCCCCCGAAGGCCGGTTGGAACGGCTGCGCGAACGGCTCGCCCGATCGCAAAATGCATTGGGGCGCAGCCTGCTCGGTCTCATCGGCGGTGGTGACCTGGACGAGGATTCCTGGGAGCAGGTCGAAGACACCCTGCTGATCGCCGACCTGGGCCCAACGGTCACCAGTGCGGTCGTGGAGCAGCTGCGTGGCCAACTCGCGAGCCGGGACGTCCACACCGAAGCCGATGCCCGCGCGGTGTTGCGGGACGTGCTGATCGCCGAACTGCAGCCCGATTTGGACCGTTCGGTGCGTGCACTGCCGCACGACGACCACCCGTCGGTGCTGTTGGTGGTCGGCGTCAACGGCACTGGAAAGACCACCACCGTGGGCAAACTCGCGCGGGTGCTGGTGGCTGACGGGCGACGCGTGGTGCTGGGCGCCGCCGACACCTTCCGCGCCGCCGCCGCCGATCAGTTGCAGGCGTGGGCGTCACGGGTGGGTGCTGATGTCGTGCGCGGACCCGAGGGCGCCGATCCGGCGGCCGTCGCCTTCGACGCAGTCGACAAGGGCATCGAGGCGGGCGCCGATGTCGTGGTGATCGACACCGCGGGACGGCTGCACACCAAGACGGGGCTGATGGATGAACTCGGCAAGGTCAAACGCGTGGTGACGCGGCGGGCAGCTGTCGACGAGGTGCTCCTGGTGCTCGACGCGACGATCGGTCAGAACGGGCTGGCGCAGGCGCGCGTATTCGCCGATGTCGTCGACATCACCGGGGCCGTGCTGACCAAGCTGGACGGCACGGCCAAGGGCGGCATTGTTTTTCGTGTCCAGCAGGAACTCGGTGTGCCGGTCAAACTGGTCGGCCTGGGTGAAGGACCGGACGATCTGGCGCCGTTCGAACCTGCCGCGTTCGTCGACGCACTGCTGGGTTAGTTTGCGGCGACCCGCTGCGCTCGGCTTGGCCGAGCTTGCGATCCCCGCTGGCTAGTAGACGCGCGGCAGATGTAACACCGACGAAACCTTTCAGCGCCGCGTTCTGTAACAACCGCTTTGCAAGGTTCTCCTGCAGGCCACAGGCATTTGTCTGACGGCCGTTCATGCCTTGACCGGAGGTGAAAGCGAGTGAGTTTCCCGACAATGGGCCAGCCGGATACCGGCGATACCGCTTGGATGCTGGCAAGTTCCGCACTGGTGCTGTTGATGACCCCGGGACTGGCATTCTTCTACGGCGGTATGGTGCGTGCCCGAAGCGTGCTCAACATGATCATGATGAGCATCAGCGCCATGGGCGTGGTGACCGTGCTGTGGGTGCTTTATGGATACTCGATCGCGTTCGGCGACGACAAAGACAACTTCTTCGGCGACCCGCTGGAGTACTTCGGGCTGAAGGGCCTCATCGGCGGCAACTCCGCGGCCGCAGCGGCGGGTAAAGCCGCGACCGACATTCCATTGGCCGGCACCTTGCCGATGAACGTCTTCGTGGCCTTCCAGCTGATGTTCGCCATCATCACCGTCGCCCTGATTTCGGGAGCGGTCTCCGACCGCTTGAAATTCAGCTCCTGGTTGGTGTTCGCCGGGCTGTGGGCGACCATCGTGTACTTCCCGGTTGCGCACTGGGTGTTCGCGTTCGACGGTGTCACGGCCGAGCACGGCGGGTGGATCGCCAACAAGCTGAAAGCGATCGACTTCGCCGGCGGAACCGC
Source organism: Mycobacterium paraterrae (assembly GCF_022430545.2). NCBI lineage: Bacteria > Bacillati > Actinomycetota > Actinomycetes > Mycobacteriales > Mycobacteriaceae > Mycobacterium > Mycobacterium paraterrae. The sequence continues at coordinate 3,802,638 of NZ_CP092488.2, forward strand.
GGTGCACATCAACTCCGGTACGGCCGGTTTGGTGCTGGCCATCGTCCTCGGCAAACGCAAGGGCTGGCCGACGACGCTGTTCCGGCCGCACAACGTCCCGTTCGTGATGCTCGGCGCCGGCCTTCTCTGGTTTGGCTGGTACGGATTCAACGCCGGCTCGGCCACCAGCTCCAACGGCGTTGCCGCATCGACTTTCATCACCACCACCGTGGCCACCGCCGCGGCGATGCTGGGCTGGCTGGCCACCGAGCGTATCCGCGACGGCCACGCCACCACGCTCGGCGCGGCCTCGGGCATCGTCGCCGGGCTCGTCGCCATCACGCCGTCCTGTTCCTCGGTGAACGTGCTCGGGGCTCTGGTGATCGGCGCGGTCGGCGGCGTGCTCTGCGCGCTGGCTGTCGGACTGAAGTTCAAGCTCGGCTTCGACGACTCACTGGACGTGGTCGGCGTCCACCTGGTCGGCGGTCTGGCGGGCACGCTGCTCGTCGGGTTGGTTGCCACGCCCGAGGCTCCCGCCGCGGTCAAGGGATTGTTCTACGGCGGAGGTTGGGAGCAGCTCGAAAAGCAGGCCATCGGCGCCTTCAGCGTGATGGGCTACTCCGCCGTCGTCACCCTCATCCTTGCTTTGATACTCAAGTACACGATCGGGCTACGACTGAGCCCTGAAGGCGAATCGGCGGGTATCGACGAGTCTCAGCACGCCGAGACCGGCTACGACTTCGCGACGGCGGGCGGCACCGGCTCTGGCGTTCTTCCGCACGCAAGTTTGCCCGAAAGCACATTTGACAATAATCGAGTGGGCGACAAAGTAGAGGCGGAATAACAATGAAGCTGATCACCGCAATCGTGAAGCCATTCACGCTCGAAGACATCAAAGCCAGCCTGGAGCAGGTCGGTATCATCGGGATGACAGTGAGCGAAGTCCAGGGCTACGGGCGTCAGAAGGGGCACACTGAGGTCTACCGAGGTGCGGAGTACTCCGTCGACTTCGTGCCCAAGGTCCGCGTCGAGGTCCTCGTCGAGGACTACGACGCCGACAAAGCCCTCGACAGCATCGTGCGGGCCGCGCGCACCGGCAAGATCGGTGACGGCAAGGTCTGGGTCAGCCCGGTCGAGACGGTGGTCCGGGTGCGCACCGGCGAGCGCGGAGCCGACGCGATCTGACAACCGCCGGATAACAATGCCGGCGGTGGGGCCGACCCGACCAGGACGGGAATGAAGCAGCACGAAGAATCACCCGATCCGTCAGGACGACCGGCCGTGGCGGAAAAGCTTTCTGGTGCGGCAACGGATTTGGCTGCGGCCCGGGAGAAGCTGCTGGCCCGGGGCCCGAACGAGTTGGATTCGGCCGCGCTGCGGGAAGCGTGGGGCGAGCTACACGAATTTTGGCTGACCACAAAGGCTTCCGAGATCGGAATCATGCCGGGCAGCGGCTTTGCAATAGTCGCCACGGGTTCGCTCGGCCGCCGCGAGCTGGTGCCCTACTCCGACCTGGACCTGCTGCTCCTGCACGACGGCATGAACACCGACGCGGTTCGAGACGTCGCCGACTCGCTCTGGTACCCGTTGTGGGATGCGAACATTCGCCTCGATCACAGCGTGCGGACGGTGGCCCAGACGCTGAAGGTCGCCAGCGTGGACGTCTCGGCCTGCCTGGCTATGCTCGACACCCGCCACATCGCCGGCGACGAGGAGCTGTCCGGCCGCCTCATCGAGGGCATTCGTCGGCAGTGGCGGTCGGGTATCCAATCCATCTTCGGCGAGGTTGTCGACGAGACCCACGCGCGATGGCGTCGCTTCGGGGAGATCGCCCACCGCGCCGAGCCCGATCTCAAATCCGGGCGGGGTGGACTACGTGACATCCAGCTCCTCGACGCGCTGGCCATCGCCCATCTCACCGACCGGTTGGCGGTGGGGGAGGCCGATGACCCGCTGGGCTCGCTGACCGGGGCCCACCTGACGATGCTGAATGTCCGCACCGAGTTGCACCGGGTGTCGGGTCGCGGCCACGACCAGGTGCTGGCCCAGTTCGCCGACGAGATCAGCGCTGCATTGCACTACGGTGATCGTTTCGATCTGTCGCGAGTGCTGTCCGACGTGGGACGCACCATCAGCTATCGCGTCGACGCGGGGTTGCGGACCGCCTCCAACGCGTTGCCGCGGCGTGGAATGTCGGCGATCCGGCGCCGCCCTCGCCGACCGCTCGACGAGGGCGTGGTGGAGTACGCCGGCGAGATCGTGCTCGCTCGCGATGCCCGACCGCAAAGCGACCCCGCCCTGTTGCTGCGGGTGGCTGCGGCCTCGGCCGTCACCGGGTTGCCGATCGCGGTGTCCACGCTGACACGGCTGGCCGATACGGCACCCGAACTGCCGACGCCTTGGCCTCGCGACGCACTGGACAATCTGCTGGTGATGTTGACCGCCGGACCGGACACCATCGCGGTGATCGAGACGCTGGACCGTACCGGCCTGTGGGGCAGGCTGTTTCCCGAGTGGGGGGCGGTGCGAGATCTTCCGCCGCGCGACGTGGTGCATATCTGGACCGTTGATCGCCACCTCGCCGAAACCGTCTCGCGGGCAAGGATATTCACGACCAGGGTGGCCCGGTCCGACTTGTTGATCCTGGCGGCGTTGTTGCACGACATCGGCAAGGGTCGCGACGCCGACCACTGCGTGCTCGGAGCACAGCTCGCCACCCAGATCGGCACCAGGTTGGGCATGTGGCCCTCGGACGTCGAGGCGCTGTCCAAGCTGGTGTTGCACCACTTGCTGCTGGCCAAGGTTGCCTTTCGCCAAGACCTCAACGATCCGCAGACGATCGCCACGGTCTGCGAAGCGCTCGACGGCGACCCGGTGCTGCTCGACGTGCTGCATGCGCTGACCGAAGCCGACTCGCTGGCCACCGGGCCAGGAGTGTGGAGCGACTGGAAGGCCTCGCTGGTCGCGGATCTGGTGCGACGCAGTCGGATGGCGATGAACGGGGAAGAGCTGCCGCACGCCGACCCCCTCGACCCCGAGTACCTCGCGCTGGCCGCCGATCGTAAGGTGCACGTCGAATTGCGGCCCGGCGCCGACCGGCGCTTATATCAGGCGGTAGTGATCGCCCCGGACCAGCGTGGGTTGCTCTCGAAGGCGGCCGGTGTGCTGACGCTGAACTCCCTACGCGTGCACTCGGCCTCGATCAACGTCCAAGACGGCGTCGCGATCAGCGAATTCGTGGTCGCACCTCACTTTGGCAGCCCGCCCGCCGCGGGGTTGTTGCGCCAGCAGCTGATTCGTGCGCTAGGTGGCCAAACTGACGTGCTTGGCACGCTGGAGCAGCGCTCTGCCGACACCAAACCCAAGCCGATCGGTGACGCGCCGACGGCAGTTCCGGTGCATCAACCGTCGGCGCCGCCACGCATCCTGTGGTTTGAAGGCACGCCCGGTCGGCTGATCATCGAAATCCGGGCCAACGACCGCCCGGGTCTGCTGGCCTTGCTCACCGGTGCCCTGGAGCGGGCGGGAGTCGACATCGACTGGGCCAAGGTGTCCACCCGCGGGTCGATGGTGGACGACGTGTTCTGCATCGCGCTGCCCCAGCACAGCGCCGCCGCGAAGGCGACCGGCGAACCCGGGTCGAGCACCCGAAGCGCGATCGAGCACCGGCTGCTCGCGGTCCTGGAGGAGCCGGCGGCAGCGGAGGTTTAGCCGGTCGCGCGTCGTCGCAGGATCCCTCGATCGGCTCGAGCACGCTCAGTGTGTCCAGCGTCGACTCCGCGGGACCGGCACAGGCAATCCGGCCCGGCAACTTGACGTTCGGCCAGCGATTAAGCTTGACCGCGTGTTTGAATCGCTGTCTGATCGGCTCACCGGTGCTTTGCAAGGACTTCGCGGCAAGGGCCGGCTGACCGACGCCGACATCGACGCCACCACCCGCGAAATCCGGCTGGCGCTGCTCGAAGCCGATGTCTCGTTGCCCGTCGTCCGAGCCTTCGTGAGCCGTATCAAAGACCGCGCCAAGGGTGCGGAGGTTTCCGGCGCCCTCAACCCGGCCCAGCAGGTCGTCAAGATCGTCAACGAGGAGCTGATTGGCATCCTCGGCGGTCAAACCCGTCAGCTGGCATTCGCCAAGACCCCCCCGACCGTGGTGATGCTGGCGGGTCTGCAGGGTTCGGGAAAGACCACGCTGGCCGGCAAGCTCGCGCTCTGGCTGCGCAAGCAGGGCCATACCCCGCTGCTGGTCGCCTGCGACCTGCAACGTCCGGGGGCGGTCAACCAGCTGCAGATCGTGGGGGAGCGCGCCGGCGTCGCGGTGTACGCGCCGCACCCGGGCACCTCGGCGGACGCCGACCAATCCGCCGGGCCCGGTGACCCGGTCGCCGTCGCCGCAGCCGGTCTGGCCGAGGCACGGGCCAAGCACTTCGACGTCGTCATCGTCGACACCGCCGGGCGGTTGGGTATCGACGAGGAGATGATGGCTCAGGCCGGCGCCATCCGCGATGCCGTCTCACCAGACGAGACCATCTTCGTGCTGGACGCGATGGTCGGTCAGGACGCGGTGGCCACCGCGCAGGCCTTCGGCGAAGGCGTCGGTTTCACCGGTGTCGTGCTGACCAAGCTGGACGGCGACGCCCGGGGTGGAGCGGCACTGTCGGTCCGCGAAATAGCCGGTGTGCCGATCCTTTTCGCGTCAGCCGGCGAGAAGCTGGAAGACTTCGACGTCTTCCACCCGGATCGGATGGCCAGCCGCATCCTGGGCATGGGTGACGTGCTGAGCCTGATCGAACAGGCCGAGCAGGTCTTCGACGCTCAGCAGGCCGAAGCTGCAGCGGCCAAGATCGGATCGGGCGAGCTCACGCTGGAAGACTTCCTCGAGCAGATGCTGGCGATTCGCAAGATGGGTCCGATCGGCAACCTGTTGGGCATGCTGCCCGGGGCGGGCCAGATGAAAGAGGCGCTGGCCGCCGTCGACGACCGGCAACTCGACCGGTTGCAGGCCATCATCCGCGGCATGACCCCGCAGGAGCGCGCCGACCCGAAGATCATCAACGCCTCCCGACGGCTGCGCATCGCCAACGGTTCGGGCGTCACGGTGTCCGAGGTCAACCAGCTGGTCGACCGCTTCTTCGAGGCGCGCAAGATGATGTCGTCGATGGTCAGCGGCATGGGGATCCCTGGGCTGGGGCGTAAATCGGCAACCCGGAAGAACGCAAAGGGCAAGGGTAAGAAGGGCAAAAAGCAGCGAGGCCCGACGCCGCCCAAGGCACGGGGCCCGCTCGGCGCCGGCATGCCGGCCGGATTTCCGGACCTGTCCAACATGCCGCAGGGTCTCGACGAACTGCCGCCGGGCCTGGCCGATTTCGACTTGTCCAAGCTGAAGTTCCCGGGCAACCACTAGTGCCGCAGCACGTTCGAGGGATCGGGCTTCCCGACGAAGAACCCATCGAACTGTGGATCGTCGACGGCCGGGTGAGCCACCAGCCGGTGGCCGGTGCCGACACGATTTTCGACGGCGGCTGGATCCTGCCCGGGCTGGTCGACGCACACTGTCACGTCGGCTTGGGTCCGGGTGGAGGTGTGGACGTCGACGAGGCGATCGCACAGGCCGAAGCCGAGCGCGATGCCGGTGCATTGTTACTGCGGGACTGCGGTTCGCCTGTCGACACCCGCAGCCTCGACGAGCGCGACGACCTGCCACGCATCATCCGCGCGGGTCGGCATCTGGCCCGTCCGAAGCGCTACATTCCCGGTCTGCCGATCGATATCGAGGACGAGTCCCAGTTGCCGGCGGCGGTGGCCGAGCAGGCTCGCCGCGGCGACGGTTGGGTCAAGCTCGTCGGCGATTGGATCGACCGCGGGATCGGCGATTTGGCTCCGCTGTGGTCCGACGACGTGATCAAGGCCGCAATCGACGCCGCTCACACCCACGGCGCGCGGGTGACCGCGCACGTCTTCGGGGAGGACGCCTTGCCCGGTCTGATCCGCGGCGGGATCGATTGCATCGAACACGGCACCGGGCTCACCGACGACACCATCGAGCTGATGGTTGAACACCGAACTGCCTTGGTGCCCACGCTGATCAACGTCGAAAACTTCCCCGGGATCGCCGACGCCGCGGGAAAGTATCCGGTCTACGCCGCACATATGCGGGACCTGTACGCCAACGCCTACCCGCGGCTGGCCGCCGCGCGCGACGCCGGGCTGCGTATCTTCGCCGGCACCGACGCCGGGGGGATGATCGCCCACGGACGCATCGCCGACGAGGTCGAGGCCCTCAAGGGCATCGGCATGAGCCCGACCGAAGCGCTGGGCGCGGCGTGCTGGGATGCGCGGCAGTGGCTGGGCCGCCCGGGTCTCGACGACGGCGCGTCGGCAGATCTGTTGTGCTTCAAGGACGATCCGCGTCAGGGACCGTCGGTGCTGAATCGGCCCGACGTGGTGATCCTGCGCGGCCGGCGCTTCTGAGTCGGCTTGTCTGCGAGACCAGGCCTAGACGGAGTTCGGATCCGGTCGGTCGGTACCCGGTTGGCATAGGTCGCCACGCCGTTGCCCATCGCTCGATCATCCTCTCGTAGACCACGTCGGCGAGAGTCCGCCGATAGTCGACGGACTTGCCCTCGACGAGGTCGATCCGAGCAACTGGCATAGCGGTTGTCCTTCCGAAGGTGCCTGAAACCTCGAGTGCATTGTCTCTGTTAGACAGGGATGGTGCCGATCCCCGAATTCATCGTCGAGCTTCGACGCCACATCGGCCATTCGCTGCTGTGGTTGCCGGCGATCACCGCCGTGGTGATTCGCGACCACCACGTGCTGCTGGTGCAGCGGTCCGACAACCACGCATGGACTCCCATCACCGGGATCGTCGAGCCGGGGGAGAATCCGGCGGACTGTGCCGTGCGAGAAGTGTTGGAGGAGGCCGGTATCGAAGCCGTCGCGCGTCGGCTTGCCTGGGTGCACGTGACGCGGCCAATCGTCCATGTCAACGGCGACCACGCGCAGTATCTCGACCATGTGTTCCGTATGGACTGGTTGTCTGGTGACCCGTTCCCGGCCGACGACGAAAGCGTCCAGGCCCGGTGGTTCGATCTCGCCGAGCTCCCCGATATGCCGGAGGACATGCATCGGCGAATCGCCTATGCGGACAGCGGTAACCACACTGCGGCAACGGTTTTCGAGACACAGACGCCTTGACGGCGTTTTGCCGAGCCGTTTGCGGGTGCCTCACCGTCGAGGGCGGCTCCGCCACGAAAGATTGTGAGTACTTACTCTCTATGTTAGCGTCGCTTCACCCCGACGAGGTGGAGGAGTGGCGCATATGGCCTACGACGTGATCATTCGCGACGGATTGTGGTTCGACGGCACCGGCGCGACGCCGCAGACCCGCTCGCTGGGCATCCGAGACGGTGTTGTGGTCACCGTGTCGTCCGGCCGGCTGGATGAGGCGGGCTGCCCCGAGGTCATCGACGCCAGAGGCAAGTGGGTTGTGCCCGGGTTCGTCGACGTGCACACCCACTACGACGCCGAGGTGCTGTTGGATCCCGGCCTGCGTGAATCGGTGCGACACGGAGTCACCACGGTGCTGCTGGGAATGTGCTCGCTGTCGACGGTCTACGCCGACGCCGAAGATGCCGCCGACCTGTTCAGTCGGGTGGAGGCGGTACCCCGCAAGTTCGTTCTGGGCGCTCTGCAGGATAAGACGTGGTCGAATCCGGCAGAGTATGTGCAGACCCTCGACAATCTGCCCCTCGGACCGAATGTCAGCTCGCTGCTAGGTCATTCGGATCTGCGGACCGCGGTGCTGGGTCTCGAACGTGCGACAACGCCCGACGTCGAACCCACCGTCGCCGAACTCGACACGATGGCGGCGCTGCTCGACGACGCTCTCAAGGCCGGCATGCTCGGCATGTCCGGGATGGACGCCGCGATCGACAAACTCGACGGCGATCGCTTCCGCTCCCGCGCCCTGCCGTCCACCTTCGCCACGTGGCGGGAGCGCCGCAAGCTGATCAAGGTGTTGCGTAAACGCGGCCGCATTCTGCAGAGCGCGCCCAATGTGGCGAAAGCCGAGTCCGGGTTGCTGTTCTTCCTGTCCAGTAGCCCATTGTTCGGTCTGCGCAAGGCTGTTCGCATGAGCCTGCTGGTGTCGGCCGACGCCAAGTCAATGCCGTTGGCCGTGCACGTATTCGGCCGGCTCACCCGGCTGACGAATTTCCTGCTGCGCTCCAAGGTGCGCTTCCAGCACCTGCCGGTGCCGTTCGAGTTGTACTCCGACGGGATCGATCTTCCGGTGTTCGAAGAGTTCGGCGCCGGGACCGCCGCGTTGCACCTGCGCGACCAGTTGGAGCGCAACGAATTGCTCGCCGATGAGGAGTACCGCCGGCGATTCCGGCGGCAGTTCGACCGCGTCAAGCTCGGCCCGTCGTTGTGGCACAGGGACTTTCACGAGGCGGTCATCGTCGAGTGCCCGGACGCGTCCCTGATCGGCAAGAGCTTCGGCGCCATCGCCGACGAACGCAAACTGCACCCGCTGGACGCGTTCCTCGATGTCTTGGTGGAAAACGGCGAGCGCAACGTGCGCTGGACCACCACCGTCGCGAACCATCGTCCCGAACAACTCAACAAGCTCGCCAACGAGCCCAGCATCCACCTCGGCTTCTCAGACGCCGGTGCGCATCTGCGCAACATGGCGTTCTACAACTTCCCGGTGAAATTCCTCAAGCGCACGCTGGACGCCTACCACCAGGGTCGGCCCTTCATCACCGTCGAGCGTGCCGTGCATCGCCTCACCGGTGAAGTGGCCGAATGGTTTGGGCTCGACGCCGGCACGCTTCGCGAAGGCGACCGCGCCGACTTCGTCGTCATCGATCCGGCTGGCCTGGACGAGTCGGTGGAGGCCTACCACGAGGAGAAAGTGCCGTTCTACGGCGACCTGAGCCGGATGGTCAATCGCAACGACGCTGCCGTGGTCGCGACGGGTGTCGGAGGCGCAATTGTGTTCCGCGACGGGCAATTTCGCGAAGGTTACGGTACGACCGTGAAATCCGGCCGATACCTGCGAGCGGGCTCGGCGCATCGCCAGCTCGCGGGCGCGGTGGCATAGGGGAAGCTATGGCACGGACCCAGCAGCAACGCCGCGAAGAAACCGTGGCACGCCTGCTCGAGGCGAGCATCGCGACGATCATAGAGATCGGGTACGCGCGGGCCTCCGCCGCGGTCATCACCAAGCGCGCCGGGGTATCCGTCGGGGCCCTGTTCCGGCACTTCGACACGATGGGCGATTTCATGGCCGCCACCGCGTACGAAGTGCTTCGGCGACAACTGGATTCGTTCAGCAAGCAAGTCGCCGCGATTCCGTCCGACCGCCCTGCGCTGGAGAGGGGGCTGACCATCCTGCGGGACATCACCAGCAACGACACCAATGCGGTCCTCTACGAGCTGATGATCGCCGCGCGCACGGACGAAAAGCTCAACGCGACGCTGCAGCACGTGCTCGAGCAGTACACCAGCAAGATCTGCGATGCCGCGCGTGCGTTGCCTGGTGCCGACGATCTGGCCGAAGACACTTTCCCGGTGATGGTTGCGTTGTTGACCAACACCTTCGACGGCGCCGCGATGCTGCGGGCTGTGCTGCCTCAACCCGAGATCGAAGAGCGGCGCATTGCGTTACTGGTCTCTTTGCTGAGCGGTACCCGCCCGGCGGTCAGCTCCCGCTGAGCTTGCTGACCGCGTCGTCGAGGTGGCGGCACAGGCTCATCAGCTCGTTGATCCCGAGCAAGGTGAGCGGCCGGTGGGTAGCCGGCCCGTCGGCGACAACGCAGAACGGGGTGGCGTCGCCGAGTGTGTCGCGGGTCTTCATCAGGACACTGATGCCCGCCGAACCGAGGAACTCGACCTTGGACAGGTCCACGATCAAGCCTCTGGGTTTCTTCGCCAACGCGGCATCGATCGCTTCGGACAGGTTCGGGGCGGTCAACATGTCGACACTGCCGCCGACGGACACCACCGCCAGCCCTTCGACCTCGGATTCGTGGGAGAAGAAGTCGTCCTTTTCGGATTGAGGTGGCGAACCGGACGCGGCGTGTTGGTTTTCGGTCATCATCGATCTCTCATTCCTCACGGACGTCTGCGGAGCCGGCTGGCATCGCAGACATCGCTGGTAATGGCTGTCGACTCAACCCACGGACGATGTCGACGCATGTCGACGAGATGCCGCGGACCCTCATTGAACTCCTGTGCAATAGACTGCCACGGCACTGGAAGACTAGCCGAAACCGCCGACATTGTCGTAGCAGGCCTACAGCGTGCCGATTCCCGATTGCGGGTTCAGAGCGAAGCCCCAGTCGAGCAGGCCGCCAGCCTGATCCCAGTAGGTTGGCCCGCCTTCGCGCACCAGCCCATACATCATGGCTACCACCAGACGGCGTCCGCCGCGAGCGGCAGCGCCGACGAACGTCTTACGGGCGGCGTCGGTGAACCCGGTCTTTCCGCCGATCGCGCCTGGATAACGCGTCAACAGCTCGTCGCGGTTGACGATCGGGTGATCTCCGCCATCCCCGGGAAATAACGCGGACGGTTCCGCGGTGATCTGAGCGAACACGGGATTGGCCATCGCGGCGCGGAAGATGACCGCTAGATCGTGAGCGGTCGACCAGCCTGAACCGCCGGGACCGTCCAGGCCGGATGGCGTCGAGGCATGCGTGTTCACGGCCCCCAGCGAGGCTGCCTTGGCGTCCATCTTGGCGACCGTGGCATCCAGACCGCCCAGCATGTGCGCGAGCGTGTTAGCGGCGTCGTTGCCAGACACCAGCAGCAACCCATCCAGCAGTTGACGCGTCGTGTAGGTGTGACCCGCCGTTACGCCGACACAGCTGCACTCGACGTGGCTGTCCGCCGCATCGGCGACGACCGTCGAGTCGAGGCTCAGCTCGTCGAGGACCACCAGAGCCAGCAACACCTTGATCGTGCTCGCCGGTGGGTGGCGCAGGTTTTCGTCCCGCGCGGCGAGTACCCGGCCGGAGTCGAGGTCGGCCACCAACCACGTCTGCGCCGGGCCGTCTGGAATCGGCACTGAGCCGACCGGCTGCACGCCGGCGTCGGCCGACGCGGTCGACGCCGAAGTGACGAGGGAGAGCACGGCCGCGATTGCGACGATCAGCATCCGCATGGCAGGGGACCTTACCGGGCTGCGACACCCACTGCGGTCGCCGTCGGAACATCGGCTCGGCTGCCTTCGTCGGCTTTGCGGAGCTTGCCGCATCCTCGACCGGCGGTGTGTTCAATGGAGCCATGTTGAGCCACGCCGAGATCTCGGACCGGATGGAAATCCAGCAGCTGCTCGTCGACTACTCAACGGCTATCGACACCCGCCGTTTCGACGATCTCGACGCGGTTTTCACCCCGGACGCCTACATCGACTACACCGCCCTCGGCGGAATCGAGGGCCGGTTCCCCGAGGTCAAGGCATGGCTTGCCGAGGTTCTGCCAAATTTCCCGATGTATATGCACATGCTGGGAAATTTCTCGGTCCGCATCGACGGCGACACCGCGTCGTCGCGGACGATCTGCTTCAACCCGATGGCATTGGGCGGTGAGAACGATCAAGTGATGTTCTGCGGGCTTTGGTACGACGACGAGTTCTCTCGCACTGCCGACGGCTGGCGGATGACACGCCGGGTCGAGACCAAGTGCATTCAGAAAGTCGTGTAGCGATCCGCCGCCACGCGGATTTCTGACCTAGCCCCCGGCTCTGGCACAATAGGCGGCTGTCCGTCGCGCGACCCGCTGCGTTTGCAGTGCTTGCCGGCCGGTCACACACGCGAGGCAAAACCGGATCCGGGCACTCCCGCCCGCATCGCTGAATTGCAGCGTGACACTTTCTAGGAGAAGTCGCTTCACCATGGCTGTGAAAATCAAACTCACCCGGCTCGGCAAGATCCGCAACCCGCAATACCGCATCGCGGTCGCCGACGCGCGAACCCGTCGCGAAGGCCGCGCCATCGAGGTCATCGGCCGGTACCACCCGAAGGAAGAGCCGAGCCTGATCGAGGTCGACTCCGAGCGCGCCCAGTACTGGTTGTCGGTCGGGGCTCAGCCCACCGAGCCCGTGCTCAAGCTGCTCAAAATCACCGGTGACTGGCAGAAGTTCAAGGGTCTGCCCGGTGCTGAGGGACGCCTGAAGGTCGCTGAGCCCAAGCCGACCAAGCTGGAGCTGTTCAACGCTGCGCTGGCCGCCGCCGACGGCGGACCCGACGCCGAGGCCGCCAAGCCCAAGCAGAAGAAGGCCCCGGCGAAGAAGGCCGCCGAGAAGCCGGCTGACGCAACGGCGCAAGCCGCGCCTGAGGCCGCCGCCGAGCAGGCCGAACCCGCGGCCGAGAGCTGATCACGGCCATGAGCACCGTTGTCGTTGACGCCGTCGAACACCTGGTCCGCGGGATCGTCGACAATCCCGACGATGTGCGCGTCGACCTGGTCACCAGCCGGCGCGGCCGGACCGTCGAGGTGCACGTTCACCCCGAAGATCTCGGCAAGGTGATCGGCCGGGGCGGACGTACTGCCACCGCGCTGCGCACGCTGGTCGCCGGCATCGGCGGCCGTGGCATTCGCGTCGACGTGGTGGACACCGACCAGTAGCGTGGAGCTGACGGTCGGGCGCGTAGTCAAAGCGCACGGCGTCGCCGGTGAACTCGTCGTCGACATACGCACCGACGATCCCGAACTGCGTTTCGCGCCGGGAGCGAGGTTGCGGGCCAAAGGATCTGATCGTCGGGAACGCACCTACACAGTCGACACGGTTCGCCCGCACGGCGCCCGCCTGCTGCTGAGGCTGGAAGGCGTGGCCGACCGCGATGCGGCCGACGCGCTGCGCGGCACTGTCTTCGTCATCGACTCCGCGGACCTGCCGCCCATCGACGAAGACGACACCTATTACGACCATCAGCTCGAAGGTCTCCGGGTGCGCACCACCGCAGGCCTCGAACTGGGCGCCGTCACCGAGGTTCTGCACACCGCGGCCGGTGAATTGCTGGCGGTCAAGCGCGAGCAGGCTCCCGAATTGCTCGTGCCGTTCGTCAGCGCCATCGTCACGTCGGTGTCGCTGGAGGAGGGCGTGGTCGAGATCGATCCGCCCGACGGTCTGCTGGACCTGGAGAACTGAGGTCGCGGCGATATGAGAATCGACGTCGTCACGATCTTCCCGTCCTACCTGGATCCGCTGCGCCAGTCGTTGCCCGGCAAGGCGATCGAGTCCGGGCTGGTCCAGCTCGCGGTACACGACCTGCGCCGGTGGACGCACGATGTCCATCACTCGGTGGACGATTCGCCGTACGGCGGAGGGCCGGGGATGGTGATGAAGGCGCCGGTTTGGGGTGACGCGCTCGACGAGATCTGTTCACCGGAAACGCTTCTCGTTGTCCCGACGCCCGCGGGCAGGTTGTTCACCCAGGCGACCGCGCAGCGGTGGGGCAGCGAGTCGCATCTGGTGTTCGCCTGCGGCCGCTACGAGGGTATCGACCAGCGCGTTGTCGACGACGCCGGCACAAGGATGCGTGTCGAGGAGGTCTCGATCGGGGACTACGTGTTGGCCGGCGGCGAGTCCGCGGCGCTGGTGATGATCGAGGCCGTGGTGCGCCTGTTGCCGAATGTGCTGGGCAATCCACTGTCGCACCAGGATGATTCGCACTCCGACGGGCTTCTCGAGGGGCCGTCCTACACCAGGCCGCCGAACTGGCGCGGACTCGAGGTGCCCGACGTGCTGCTGTCCGGCGATCACGCCCGCGTGGCCGCGTGGCGTAGGCAGGCCGCCGAGCAGCGCACCCGCGAACGCCGTCCCGACCTGTGGCAGCGGGGACAGGACTAAGCGATCTGCCCGGACGGGAACATCGTTTTGACGGCCTGCGTGATCGTCTCCCGCGCCGTCGCGTCGTCCGAGGGCTGTAGCGACTCGATCACCATGACGTAGCGCCGGTCGGCGCCGACGATGCCGGTGGACAGATGCATCCAGCTGCCGCCGTTCAGGCAGCACATCCAGCCCTGTTTGACGGCCACCGGCTCGGCGTAGAGCCCATCCGGGATGCCGAAGCGTTGCGGATAGCCGTCGGTGCCGGTGGCCGTCGACCCAGCCAAGTCGTCGACGATGACGTTCACCCGATCGGCCGACAGCCCGCCGGTGCCGTTGAGCAGCCGGTCGTAATAGCGCACCAGATCCGACGCGGAGCTGATCGTGTTCCACCACTGCCCGTCTCCCGGCGGAAGGGTCGATGCCAGCCCATAGCGGTCGGCAACGCCATGGACGATCGTGTCGCCGCCGCGCGCGGCCCAAAACCTCTCCGCGGCGCCGTCGTCAGAGGACCGCAGCATGCTGTCCAGAGCCTGGCGGTCCGTCGCAGACATCGGGCCGTTCGACTCCTGCGACAGCAGGTCGTCGGCGATGAACAGCTTGGTTACCGATGCGATCGCCGCCAATGGGTCGTTGCCGCCCGCCACCATCCGCTCGGTGACGCGGTCGAGCACCGCGACGGAGATGGTCGCGCCGCGGCTGGCGGCGTCGCTGGTCGCCTGCGCGATGCGGGTGGCGAGCCCGTCGAAGCTGGCTGCCAGAGGCTCACCGCTGGCCTTCGCGCAGCCGGCAGACGTCGCCAACGCCGAGGCGACGAGCAGCACCGGAAACCACGTTCGGATAGTCATGACAGGCACTTGTGTACCACTCCTGCGTCGCACGCGCGCGACGTCGGGTCGGGCCAGTCAGCGACGGCGATCCGGCCTGATTTCGCTGCGTGAGCCTGATCTGGCACAATTGACCAGTTGTCTCCGGCGGTTGCCGGCCGGCCGGCCCGCTTCCGCCCCCTGCGAGACTCCCAGATGTCCGAATCCATCGGCTCAGTTGCCTGCTCACGCGCCGTCTGCGCGGAGCGCAGCAGCATGGGCCGCGACCGCAAGGAAGTGTCTGTCGAAATGAACACGCTGGACTTCGTCGACAAGACGTCGCTGCGCGATGACCTCCCCGCCTTCAGCCCCGGCGACACGATCAACGTGCACGTGAAGGTCATCGAGGGCGCCAAGGAGCGTATCCAGGTGTTCAAAGGCGTGGTGCTGCGCCGCCAGGGCGGTGGGGTCCGCGAGACCTTCACCGTGCGCAAGGAGAGCTACGGCGTCGGCGTCGAGCGGACCTTCCCGGTGCACTCACCCAACATCGACCACATCGACGTCGTGACCCGCGGCGACGTGCGTCGCGCCAAGCTGTACTACTTGCGCGAGCTGCGCGGCAAAAAGGCCAAGATCAAGGAAAAGCGCTGATTCTCGGCGCGATCCGGGTTTCGGTGGCGGCGCTGCCCGCTCGCATGGGACCGCTGGCTACGCTAAACCGGTGACTGACACGACCGACTCGCCCGAGGGTCAACCCGATTCCGGTCCGGCCGATCCAGTAGTCGCGAAGAACTCCCCGTCCACTCCGGAGCCGGCGGTCTCAGAGCCGGCCCACGACGACGAACACGTGGACAAAAAGCGCGCGGCACTGCGCGAAACCGTCGTCCTCGCGATCATCGCGCTGGCGCTTTATTACGTCATGTTGACGTTCGTGGCCCGTCCTTACCTGATTCCGTCGGAGTCGATGGAACCCACCCTGCACGGCTGCTCGGGCTGCGTCGGCGATCGGATCATGGTCGACAAAGTCACCTTCGATTTCAGCTCGCCGCAGCCCGGTGACGTGATCGTGTTCAAGGGGCCGCCGCCATGGAATGTGGGCTACAAGTCGATTCGCTCCCACGTCGCCGCGATTCGGTGGCTGCAGGATTCGCTGTCGTTCATCGGCTTTGTCCCGCCGGACGAGAACGACTTGGTCAAACGTGTCATCGCGGTCGGCGGTCAAACTGTGGAGTGCCGCAACAACACCGGGCTGACGGTCGACGGCAAACGGCTGAACGAGCCGTACCTGGACCCGGCCACGCTGAACGCCGACCCGGCGGTCTACCCCTGCCTCGGTCCCGAGTTCGGGCCGGTCCACGTCCCGCAGGGTCGGCTGTGGGTGATGGGCGACAATCGCACGCACTCTGCCGATTCCCGGGCCCACTGCACCAGCACCCCTCAAGATGCGATCAACGGCCTCCTGTGCACCGGCGACCCGATGGCCGGCACGGTGCCGGTCGACAACGTCATCGGCAAGGCTCGATTCATTGTGTGGCCGCCGTCGCGCTGGGGTGCTGTCCGAGCGGTGAATCCTCAGCAGAACCATTAGCCATGGCGACCACCTGGCCGCCGCGGACGGTGATCCGCAAATCGTCGGGACTGCGCACCTTGGAATCGGCGCTGTACCGCAGCGGCCTCGGGCCGGTCGCCGGTGTCGACGAGGTCGGGCGCGGCGCCTGCGCCGGGCCGCTGGTGGTAGCCGCCTGCGTGCTGGGCCCCAACCGATTGGAAAGCCTTGCCGCTCTTGATGATTCCAAGAAGCTGACGGAGGCGTCGCGGGAGAAGTTGTATCCGCTGATTCGTCGTTACGCGCTGGCGTACCACGTGGTGTTCATCCCGTCGACGGAGGTCGACCGGCGCGGTGTGCATGTGGCCAACATCGAGGGCATGCGCCGCGCGGTGGCAGGCTTGCCGGTGCGTCCCGGCTATGTGCTCAGTGACGGATTTCGGGTGCCGGGACTGGCGGTGCCGTCGCTGCCGGTGATCGGCGGCGACGCTGCGGCGGCCTGTATCGCCGCTGCCAGCGTGCTGGCCAAGGTCAGCCGGGATCGACTGATGGTGGCCATGGAAGCAGAGCACCCCGGCTACGGATTCGCCGTGCACAAGGGCTACAGCACCCCGGCTCACTCGGCGGCGCTCAACGAGCTCGGCCCCTGCCCGGAGCACCGGTATTCGTTCATCAACGTGCGGCGGGTAGCCGCCCCTTCGGGTGCCCGGGTCGTCGCTGAGTGCGCGCCGGACGTCGATGACCAGCCAGGTCGGCGGATCCACGACGAGTGCGGAAAGATGGGACGGGTCGATCAACCACGCGACGGAGAAGGACGGTTGAGCTGATGAGTGCCGAGGATCTCGAAAAGTACGAAACCGAGATGGAGCTCTCGCTGTACCGCGAATACAAGGACATCGTGGGCCAGTTCAGCTACGTGGTGGAAACCGAGCGCCGGTTCTATTTGGCGAACAGCGTCGAGATGGTTCCCCGCAACGCCGACGGCGAGGTCTACTTCGAGCTGCGGTTGTCCGATGCGTGGGTGTGGGACATGTACCGGCCGGCCCGGTTCGTCAAGCAGGTACGCGTCGTGACCTTCAAAGACGTCAACATCGAAGAGGTCGAAAAGCCTGAGCTGCGGCTGCCCGAATAGGCAGTCCCCGCGCTACACCCGGTTACCCTGACCGAATGCCGGCTTGCCGCGGCTCTCGATCACCGAGCGAGCCACGTCGGCCAGCTTGATGTTCAGGTCCTGCGAGTACCGCCGCAGGATGTTGAACGCCTCCTGCTCGTCGACCCCGTGCAGCATCATCAGCATCCCGACCGCCTTGCCGATCTCCCGGTTGGACAGCAGCCCGCGCCGCAATGTGGAGACGTCCTCGCCCTGCGCGACGGCATTGATCGCCACGCTGGCGAAAGACGCCAACACCACGGCCTGCCCGGCCGCTTCGGTGTTGAAGACGCCCGGTGTGTCACTGAACAGATTCAGGGCGCCGGTCTTGCGCTTGTCGACGAGGATCCGGAAACCCATCGCGCCCCGCACCGGCGTCTCGGCGACCATCCTGGCCGCCAACTGAGGCCACTGGTTGGGATTGGTGAGGTCGCTTTCTATTTGTGGCGTCTCTTCCTCGATCGCGTCGACACACGGCCCGTCCCCGGCCGCGCGCTCCATGTCGTCAATGCGCTGCGCGATGGCGTCGCTGGCGCCGACGGTGACGTAGCGACCGTCCCGCCGGACCAGCAGGCTCGCGTGATCGCAACCGGTGACAACGAGCGTTGCGGCGACGCAGATGGCCGCGTAAATCTGGTTCGATTCCGAACCCTGGTAGATGATCTCGGCCAGCGCAGAAAAAACTGTGGCAGGGTCTGCTGCCGTCGGCCTCGCGCCCGAACCGTTGTTTGCCTCGTCCATCACCCGCACATCATTTCAAGCCGTTTGCGCCACGTGTCACCGTATCGACCGTTTCGGTCGACTTCCTGCGCGCCCGCTTGCCGAATCGGCGGCCGTCAAGATGCCGTTAAGGATAACGGCAGAGCCCCCACTCAGCGCGGCACGAAGCCTTCGGATCGGTTAGGAATGCCTGGTGACAGGTCCGGGTGCCGACTACAAGATCACACCGTCATTGGTTGACGGGTGGAAGCGAGTCGTGCTCGGCAAGCCGATGATCACCGACGAACTCCAGCACGAAAAGCTTTCGAATCCCGTTGCGCTGGGCGCACTTTCGCCTGACGCGATCTCGTCGACCGCGTACGGCCCCGAGCAGATCATGGTCGAGTTGCTGCCGGCGGCGGGCATGGCGTCGTTCGTGTTGCTTTTGCCAATCACCGGCGTGCTCCTGCTGATCCTGGCCCTGGTCGCCGCCTCCTACCGCCAAGTCGTGATGGCTTATACGCGCGCCGGCGGCTCCTACATCGTGGCCCGGGAGAACTTCGGACCGCGCGTAGCGCAAGTGGCGGCGGCGGCGCTGTTGATCGACTACGTGGTCACCGTGGCCATCCAGTGCGCGGCCGGCACGGTGGCTGTGGTTTCCGCGATCCCGACATTGGGTCCCTACAGCCTCGACATCACCATCGCCGCGGTGCTGGTCTTCTGCTTTGCCAACCTGCGCGGGTTGCGCGAGGCCGGCCGGACATTCGCGGTGCCGACGTACTGGTTCATCGCGATGCTGACGCTGGTGGTCGTGGTCGGGGTGGTACGCGCGGCGTTCGGGGGCTTGCCGACCTATGACCCGGCCCACCTCGACGGGGCGGTCCCGGTGCACCAGGGCAACGGCCTGGTGATGGGTGCGACAGTGCTGGTGATCCTGCGGGCGTTCGCCAATGGCGGCTCGTCGCTGACTGGGGTCGAGGCAATCTCGAATACCGTCAACCTGTTTCGGAAACCGGAAGGTGCCAACGCGCGCCGGGTGCTGACCATCATGGCGTGGATCCTCGGGCTGTTGCTCGCCGGGGTCGCGTGGCTGGCCTTCGTGACCCACGCGACGCCGTACTCCGCGGGGTATCCGTCCATGCTGTCAGAGATCGGGCGAGCGGTTTTCGGCAACGGATTGATCGGCAACGTGCTGTATTTCATGCTGCAGGCGGCCAGTGCGGCGATCCTCTACAACGGCGCCAACACCAGCTTCAACGGCTTTCCCGCCCTGGCGAATTTTGTCGCCGAGGACAGCTTCCTGCCACGCCCGCTGATGAAACGTGGTCACCGCCTGGTGTTTTCGAATGCCATTCTGCTGCTGGCGGTTTTGGCGGTGGTGTTGCTGTTGGCCACCGGGGGGTCGGTCAACGCGCTAGTGCCACTGTTCGCGATGGGCGTGTTCAGTGCGTTCGCAATGGCCGGCTATGGAATGACGAGACACCATCTGACCCACCGGGACAGCGGCTGGCGCTTCAAGATGGCTATCAACTTGTCGGCCGGGATTCTGTCGACGGTCGTCGTATTGATCTTTGCCATCGCGAAATTCACCGAGGGCGCCTGGCTCATCGTCGTGGTCTTTCCTGCGCTGGTGTTCACCTTGATCCAACTCAACAAGCAGTACCGCGCGGAGGCGTCGGTGCTGGAATTGACCCGCTTCGAGCGTCCCGATCTGACCAGGCATCCGCGGCATCGAGTGCTGCTGTTCATCGACTCGATCGATCCTGCTCAAGTCGAGGCGTTGCGCTATGCCCGTGGCCTGCACGCCGACCGGCTGACCGCCGTTCATTTCGTGATGGACGACGCGCGGGCGGCCCGGCTGCAGGTTCGCTGGGCGCGGTTCAGCCAGAACGTCGAGCTGAAGATGGTGGACTGCGAGGACCGAAACCTCACGCGGGCCGCCTACCGGCTGGTCGAGCAGGTCAAACGGGACTACCCGGATGCCACGGTGACGGCCTTGCTGCCGAGGCGGATGTACTCACCGCTCGCGGACCGATTGCTGCACGACCGCACCGCCGACAAAATGGCCCGAGTGATCAGCCGCATCCCGGGCGCGAGCGCACAAATTGTGACCTACGACATTGGCTCCCGGATTGCCCGGGCGATCCGGGCGGGCGACGCCGACGCAGCGGGTCATTCGCCGGACAGCTCGGAAAAGACGCAGGCCACGACACCCGCGTCCTGACTGCAGGCTGTCAACGGCGGTGCGTTGACCTGGTAATTGGCTGAGAATAGTCGCTGGTAAAGCCCACTTGGTTCTGCTTATTCCAGCAAGAGCCGCTACCCTTCACGAGCGTAAGTATTGCGTAAAGATTTTGGCCGTGAGGGCGGGAAGACATCACCGTGGTAGAGCTGGCTGACGAGCACAAGGCCCCGCCGACATTCGTCGACGCATGGAAGCGGTTTTTTCTGGGCAAGCCCCTGATCAACGAGGATCTCGAACACGAGGCCTTGTCGAATCCCATTGCGCTAGGCGCTCTTTCGCCCGACGCGGTCTCGTCGACGGCGTACGGTCCCGAGCAGATCCTGATCGAGCTGCTGCCCGCCGCCGGGCTCGCGGCGTTCACCCTGATCCTGCCGCTCGGCGGCATCATCCTGCTGATCCTGGCGCTGGTCACCGCGTCGTATCGGCAGGTCGTCATGGTCTACACCCAGCGCGGCGGCTCCTACGTCGTGGCGCGCTCCAACTTCGGGCCGAAAATCGCCCAACTCTCCTCGGCGGCGCTGCTCATCGACTACGTGGTCACGGTGGCCATCCAGTGTTCGGCCGGCACGGTCGCGGTGGTCTCCGCCGTTCCCAGCCTCGGGCCGTACCACCTGGAGATCACCGTGGGCGCGTTGCTGCTGCTGTCGTTCGGCAACTTGCGCGGCATGAAAGAGGCCGGCCGGCTCTTCGCGGTGCCCGTCTACGCGTTCGCCGCGATGATGACGGCGCTGATCGTCACCGGCGTGGTCCGCGAAATCATCGGCAATCTCCCGACATACGACCCTGAGCACATCCCGGGGGCCGTGACGATTCACCAGGGCAACGGGTTCATCATGGGCGCGACGATCCTGGTGTTGTTGCGATCGTTCGCCAACGGCGGCACATCGTTGACCGGCGTCGAGGCGATCGCCGACGCGGTCAACGTCTTCCGTCAGCCGCAGGGCCCCAACGCGCGCAAGGCGTTGACCATGATGGCCTGTCTGCTCGGATTTCTGCTGTTCGGCGTCATCTGGCTGGCTCACGTTACCCACGCGACGCCCTACGCCGCCGGGTACCCGTCGATGCTGTCGGAGATCGCGCGGGCGGTGTTCGGCGGCGGCGCGATCGGCAACGTGCTGTTCGTCATGCTGCAGGCGGCCAGCGCATTGATCCTGTTCTTCGGCGCCAACACCAGCTTCAATGGATTCCCGGCGTTGACCAGCTTTGTCGCCGAGGACAGCTTCCTGCCGCGGCCGATGATGAAGCGCGGACACAAACTGGTGTTCTCCAACGCCATCATCGTGCTCACGGTGGCATCCACGACCCTGGTGCTTGTCACCGACGGCTCTGTGGACGCGGTCGTGCCCCTGTACGCCATGGGCGTGTTCATGGGCTTCTCGATCTGTGGCTACGGCATGACGAAGTACCACCTGGGTCATCGCGATCCCGGTTGGCGTCGCAAGCTGGCGATCAACCTCTCGGCAGCGGTCTTGTCGACGATTATCGTGCTGATTTTCGCGATCGCGAAGTTCACCGAGGGCGCCTGGCTGGTGTGCGTCGTGTTCCCGATCCTGGTGGTGGCCCTGATGCGGCTCAACCGCGAATATCGCAGCGAGAACGCGGTTTTAGAGATGCAGCTGACCGAGCCGCACGACCTGCAGAAGTATCCGCACCACACGGTCGTCGTGCTGGTGGACCACTTCGACTTCGCCACGATCGAGGCCCTGCACTACGCCAGCGGATTGCACGCCGACAAATTGCGTGCGGTGCACTTCATCATCGACACTCGCCACGCGCAACGACTGCAGGATCGCTGGCAGCACTTCCAGGACGAGATCCCGCTGCAGATGCTCGAGTGTCCGGACCGCTATCTCAGCCGTGCGGCACAAGAGTTGGTGATGCGCGAGATCGAGGACGACCCGGGCACCAAGGTGACGGTGCTCTTGCCGCGCCGTACGTACGCCCCGCTGGTCGGTCGGCTGCTGCACGACCGCACCGCCGACAAGATGGCCGGGGCGATCAGCCGGGTCGACGGCGCCACCGCCCAGATCGTCGCCTACGACGTCGGCTCTCGCATCGCCCAGGCGACAGCCACCGCACGCTCCGAGAAGGACAGCCTGCGGGCCGCCAAGAAGGACGTGCCCGCCCGCAGCTGATCGGGGCTAGCCGAGGAAGCGTCGTTTCTGCTCGGTGATCTCTTCGGTGCTCACTAGTCCCGATTCGGCCAGCTTGGCCAGCAGCGACTGTGCCCGCGCGGCCAGCTCCTGCAACTCGGTGGCGATCGCCGTCACCGCGTCGCTCGGCTTCGGCGCCGGAGTTGGGCTCTGTCGGGGAGTGACGCGGACACGTTCGTTGCCGCGACCGACCGATGCGGTGCTGCCGACCGCCCCGCCGGCCGCACCGGCCAGACCCATGCTGCTGAACAGGTTGCCCGCGCCGCCGACCACCGGCGCCGCCTCGGCAGTGGTGACGGGCAGCGTGAACGCGGCCGGACGCAGTTCGGGGGCGGCGACGGTCCACGAGGACGGCACCGAGAGCCGGCCAACCTTGTTCGCCTGCCCGAGAGCGCCTTCTGTCGAGGGGACCGCGTCCGACGGGGCGCCGACGCCACCCTTACCGCTGATGATCCATTGCGGCAGCATCGTTCCACCTGGTCCGTTGCCGGTGAACGGGCCTTTGCCGTTGTCGTAGTCGCGGTCGGCGTTGATCAGCAAGCCGCGATACGTGGTGCCGAACGACGTGAAGGATGCCGAAATGCCCACTGTGCCAACGGTTACGGCGGTCGCCGTCAGCGGAACGGTCAACAGCGGAATCAGGGCCGTCGGGTCCGCGGCCGCAGGTGCTGCGGCGGACGCCAGGGCTTGCGGAATGGCATCGAGCACCCGCGAGCCGGTCGACAGGATCGATGCCGCCGCTTGCTGCGCTCCGGCCACCGGATTGGTCGTCGACGGCGGCTCGGCGAACGGCGTCAGCGTCGACGCTACGGCGGCCGATCCGGCATAGCCGTACATCGCCGCCGCGTCCTGGGCCCACATCTCGGCGTACTGCACTTCGGTGGCTGCGATCGCGGCGGTGTTCTGACCCAGCACGTTGGTGGCGATCAACGCCATCAACAGGTTCCGGTTGGCCGCGATCACCGCGGGCGGCACCGTCATCGCAAACGCGGCCTCGTACGCCGCCACCGCCGCCCGCGCCTGCGTGGCGGTCTGTTCGGCTTGCGCGGACGTCATCGCCATCCAGTCCACGTACGGAGAGGTCGCTGCAGCCATCTCCGTCGACGACGCGCCCAGCCAGGGCCCACTCGTCAGCTCGGTGATCGAAGCGCGATAGGACGCAGCGGTGGACTGGAGCTCAGCTGCCAGCGCGTCCCAGGCCGACGCCGCTGCCAGCATCGGCCCCGGCCCGGGGCCGGCATACATGCGTGCGGAGTTGACTTCCGGCGGAAGCATCGCGAAATCCATTGTGCTGTCCTAACTCAACGGGCCGCTGAGGCGTTGTCGGCTTCGGCGGCGGCGTATGCCGAGGCGTTGTCGTGCAGCGTGCTGACGAACTGGTGATGGATCGCCTCGGCCTGGGCGCTGATCGCCTGATACATCTGCGCGTGCACGGCGAACTGGGATGCCGTCAACTCCGACACCGGGTCGCCGGCCGGTGCGAGCACGCCCGTTGTCGGGGCCGCCGCGGCACAGTTTTCGGCGCTCAGCGAGGCGCCGACACTCGCCAGGCCGGCAGCCGTCGCGGCCAGCGCTTCGGGTTGAGTGGTGACAAACAACATCGGATTTCCTCTCTGGAGGGACTGCGATCGAACGGGTGCCTGTCAAAAGCGAATGCTGGCAAGCGATTTCGATCGACAGGTCGCAGAGCAGCGAGCTCGTGACTCAGGGCTACCACCCCGCCTTCTGACCCGCTCGGGTAGAAGCCATCAGCTGGAAACGGCGGGCTTCTTCGCCTGAACGGGATGTTAATGGCGGTTGAATCGCGGATCAACGGGACCCGCCCGTGCTCATTGGGGATTGCCAGCCAACTGGGGATAAACCGGCAATGTCGGACAGTCCGCGCAGATCTGCGTCGGTGACCGGTCGCAAGGTGGCCACATGACGACGTGGACGCGAACCGAGATCGGCGCACTCGGCGAGCAAGTGGCGGCTGAACACCTGATGCGAATCGGGCTGCGGATCGAGGCCCGCAATTGGCGTTGCCGGTACGGCGAATTGGATCTGATCGCTGTCGACCCCGTCGCGGACGCGGTGATCTTCGTGGAGGTCAAGACCCGCACAGGGGATGGCTTCGGCGGACTGGCCGAAGCGGTGACGGCGCAGAAGGCCCGCCGGTTGCGGCGCCTGGCGGGCCTCTGGCTGGCCGGTCAGAACCGGCGTTGGAATGCAGTACGCATCGACGTCATCGGCGTGCGGATCGGTAGGCAGCGAGTCCCGGAACTGAACCATCTTCAAGGCATCGGCTGATGGCGCTCGGACGCGCGTTCTCAGTTGCAGTTCTCGGGCTGGACGGCCAGATCGTCGAAATCGAAGCCGACATCACCTCGGGCTTGCCCGGCGTGCACCTGGTCGGTCTGCCCGACGCGGCGCTGCAGGAGTCGCGAGATCGGGTGCGGGCCGCGATCACCAACTACAACAACCAATGGCCGCAGTCGCGTCTGACATTGGCGTTGTCACCGGCAACGTTGCCGAAAATGGGATCGGTCTACGACTTGGCGCTCGCGGCGGCGGTCTTGTCGGCGCAGCGCAAAAAGCCATGGCGACATCTGGAAACCGCGGTGGTCCTTGGGGAATTGGCGCTGGACGGCCGCGTTCGGCCAGTGCGCGGTGTGCTGCCGGCGGTGCTGGCGGCGAAAAGCGCTGGCTGGGGTGTCGCCGTGGTGCCGGCCGAGAACCTTGCGGAGGCAAGCCTGGTCGACGGGATCGACGTTTGGGGTGTGCGCAGCTTGGCCCACCTACTGGCCTGGCTCAAGGGTTCGGCCCAGCTCGAGGAACGGATCAGCAGGCCGGCGCCCGAGCCGGAGCAGCCCGCCGACCTGGCCGATGTGGTGGGGCAGACCCAGGCGCGGTTCGCCGTCGAGGTCGCGGCGGCCGGTTCGCATCACCTCATGTTGACCGGACCGCCCGGTGTGGGCAAAACCATGCTGGCGCAACGCCTTCCGGGACTCCTTCCGCCGCTGTCGGATGACGAGTCGCTGGAGGTCACCGCGATCCATTCGGTGGCCGGTCTGTTGTCAGACGCCACACCGCTGATCACCCGGCCACCATTCGTGGCGCCTCACCACAGCTCCAGCGTCGCCGCCCTGGTCGGTGGCGGGACAGGAATGGCGCGTCCCGGCGCCGTGAGCCGCGCGCACCGCGGGGTGCTCTTTCTCGACGAGTGCGCCGAAATCGGTGTCAGCTCGTTGGAGGCGCTGCGAACGCCGTTGGAAGAGGGCGAGATTCGTCTCGCCCGACGCGATGGTGTGGCCTGCTATCCCGCCCGCTTCCAGCTGGTGCTGGCGGCCAACCCGTGCCCCTGCGCGCCGGCCGATCCCCAAGACTGCATCTGCGCGGCCGGGGTCAAACGCCGCTATCTTGGCCGGCTGTCCGGGCCGTTGCTGGACCGCGTCGATCTGCGGGTCGAGATGCATCCGGTGCGGATGAGTGTGTTCGCCGGTACGGAACCGGAGTCGACGGAGAATGTCCGGCACCGGGTGACAACGGCCCGCGACGCGGCGGCGCAACGATGGCTGGCGTATGGATTCCGCACCAACGCCGAGGTCAGCGGGACGCTGCTGCGGCGAAAATTCCGCCCGGGCCATGCCGCGATGGCGCCGCTGCGGGCCGCGATGGACCGCGGCGTCTTGAGCATCCGTGGCCTGGACAAAACGCTTCGGGTGGCGTGGACGTTGACCGACTTGGCCGGCCGCACATCGCCGGGACGCGACGAGGTGGCCACCGCCTTCAGTTTCCGGCAGCCGGGGTCACCGCGATGAGCGACGCGACGCAGCGAGCATGGGCCTACCTGTCCCGGGTCGTCGAACCGCCCTGCGCCGAGCTGGCCGACCTGGTGGCCCGAGTGGGTCCCGTCGACGCCGCCGAGCGGGTGCGCAGGGGTGACGTCGACGACAAGACGGCGCGACGCACCGAAGCCAGGCGGGACATCGACCGCGCCGCCGAGGATCTCGAAGTGCTGGCACGCCGCGGGGGCCGGTTGCTGACACCTGACGACGAGGAATGGCCGGGACTGGCCTTTGCCGCTTTTGGGGGCGCCGCCGTCGCGACCAGACCGCAGGGCATGCCGCCACTCGTGCTCTGGGTCGTTGGGCAGGCCCGACTCGACGAGGTCGCACAACGGGCTGCGGCGATCGTCGGCACCCGTGCGGCAACCAGCTATGGCGAACACATGGCAGCCGACCTTGCGGTCGGCTTGGCCGAGCGCGACGTCGCGGTCGTCTCCGGCGGCGCCTACGGGATCGACGGTGCAGCGCATCGAGCGACACTTTCCGTCGACGGCCTCACCGTGGCCGTACTGGCGGGCGGCGTCGACGTTCCCTACCCGGCAGGGCATTCCGCCCTGCTTCATCGCATCGCCACGGCCGGGTTGCTGGTCACCGAATATCCGCCGGGCATGCGCCCAGCACGGCATCGATTCCTGACCCGCAACCGGCTGGTCGCGGCGTTCGCCGGGGCGGCGGTCGTGGTGGAGGCCGGCCTGCGCAGTGGCGCCGCCAACACCGCCGCATGGGCGCGAGCGCTCGGCCGCGTCGTCGGCGCGGTGCCGGGGCCGGCGACATCGTCGGCGTCGAGCGGTTGCCACGCGCTGCTTCGCTCGGGTGCGGAGGTCATCACCCGCGCGGAGGACGTCGTCGAGTTGGTCGGCCGGATGGGTGAGTGGGCGCCAGAGCCCACTCGACCGCTGAGTCCGCTGGACGAGCTCAGCGAACAGGAGCGGCGAGTGTATGAGGCGCTGCCGGGCCGCGGGAGCGCCTCCGTCGAAGAAATTGCCGTCGCCGCGGCCGTCGACCCGGAGCGAGTTCTGGCTCCGCTGGCCATGCTCGAGCTCGCGGGCCTGGCCGAGCGTGTCGACGGCTGCTGGCGGATCGTCCGAAATCGTAGGCAACCGGCGCGTGGTGGTACGCCTCTATAGTCGAGTCAGTGCCCCAATGAAAGGAACCAGGTGCCCGGTCGACCAGTGCACACGTTTGAAGTGGTGCGCACCGAACAACTTACATCCCACATGGTGCGAATTGCGCTGGGCGGCAAAGGGTTCGACTCCTTCACCCCCAGTGAGTTCACCGATTCCTACGTCAAGCTGGTTTTCGTGTCCGACGACGTCGACGTCGCCGCTCTGCCGCAGCCGCTGACGCTGGACTCGTTCAACGAGTTGCCGGAATCCAGAAGGCCGGTTGTGCGCACCATCACCGTTCGCCGCGCAGACCCGGTCGCTCGTGAGCTGACCGTCGACATCGCGGTGCACGGCGAGCACGGTGCCGCCGGACCGTGGGCGGCCGCGGCTCAGCCCGGTCAGCCGATGTACGTGATGGGCCCCAGCGGGGCCTACAGCCCCGACCCGGCGGCCGACTGGCATCTGCTGGTCGGCGACGAGACTGCGCTGCCGGCGATCAGTGTCGCGCTAGAAGCTCTGCCCCCCAACGCAATTGGTCAGGTGTTCATCGAGGTCGCCGAGCCCGAGGACGAGATTCCGCTGACCGCACCGGAGGGTGTCCAGATCAACTGGATCCTGCGCGGCGGGCGCGCCGACCTGGTCGGGTCGGACCGCGCCGGCGACAATTCGCCGTTGGTCGAGGCCGTCAAGACCGCGTTCTGGATGCCCGGGCAGGTGCACGCTTTCGTGCATGGTGAGGCGCAGGCGGTGATGCACAACCTGCGGCCCTACATCCGCAAGGAGCGCGGTGTCGACGCGAAATGGGCGTCGATATCGGGATACTGGCGGCGCGGCCGCACCGAGGAGACGTTCCGGCAGTGGAAGAAGGAACTCGCTGCGGCCGAGGCCGGCGCGCAGTAGAGCCTCGTCAGCCCGATCGCCGGCTGGCATGCTCAACGGATGGCATTCGGCGACTATCAGAACGAGATATACCTGCAGGGCCTCGGCGGGGTGGTGCCCAAGCTACCGATGATCTTCGCGGACATCGAGGCGAAGGCGGAACAGGCGTTGCCGCCGTCGATCTGGTCGTATGTGGCCGGTGGCGCGGGCGACGAACGCACCCAGCGGATCAACGCCGAGGCGTTCGGGCACTGGGGTTTGATGCCGCGGATGTTCGTCGGCGCCGCGCAACGTGACCTGTCGGTCGACCTGTTTGGGCTGACGCTGCCCAGCCCGCTGTTCATGGCGCCGATCGGCGTGATCGCGTTGTGCGCCCAGGACGGTCACGGAGACCTGGCCACCGCGCGGGCCGCCGCCCGTACCGGTGTGCCGATGGTGGCCTCGACGCTCACCGAAGACCCGCTCGAGGACGTCGCGGCCGAGTTCGGTGACACCCCGGGCTTCTTCCAGCTCTACACGCCCACCGACCGGGACCTGGCCGCCAGCCTGGTCCACCGCGCCGAGGCCGCCGGCTTCAAAGGCATCGTCGTGACGTTGGACACCTGGGTCACCGGGTGGCGTCCACGCGACCTCGGCACGTCCAACTTCCCGCAGTTGCGCGGCAAGTGTCTGGCCAACTACACCAGCGACCCGGTGTTTCGGGCCAGCCTGGCGCAGCCGCCCGAGGAGAACCCGCAGGGCGCGGTGCTGAAATGGATATCGATCTTCGGCAACCCATTGACCTGGGACGACCTGCCTTGGCTGCGTTCGCTGACCACGCTGCCGCTGCTGGTGAAGGGGATCTGCCACCCTGACGACGCCCGGCGCGCGATCGATGGTGGCGTCGACGGCATCTACTGCTCGAATCACGGCGGCCGCCAGGCCAATGGGGGATTGGCGGCGCTGGACTGCCTGCCCGGCGTGGTCGAGGCCGCCGACGGCGTGCCGGTGCTGTTCGACTCCGGGGTCCGCAGCGGCGCCGACGTGGTCAAAGCGCTCGCGCTCGGTGCTACCGCGGTCGGAGTGGGGCGTCCGTACGCCTACGGTTTGGCGCTCGACGGCGTCGACGGCATCGTGCACGTGCTGCGGTCGCTGCTGGCCGAGACGGACTTGACCATGGCGGTCGACGGCTATCCGACGCTGAAAGATCTCACTCCGGACACCTTGCGGCGCGTCACCTGAGTCGCTCCGCCGGTCTCTGCGACGGTGAGGTAGTGGAGGCGATCCTCGACGAGTTCGACAGCTACCTGGAACTGCAGTGCCTGCGTTCGGTGCACACCCGCCGCGCGTACCTGGGCGACCTGCGGTCGTTGTTTGCCTTTCTCGACGAGCGCGCGCCGGGGCGCGGATTGTCGGCGTTGAGCCTGCCGATGCTGCGGTCGTGGCTTGCCGCTGGTGCCGGCGCGGGGGCGGCTCGGACCACGCTGGCCCGCCGGACTTCTGCGGTCAAGACGTTCACCGCGTGGGCGCTGCGACGCGGGTTGCTGGCCAACGATCCTGCGAGTCGCTTGCAGGTGCCCAAGGCGCGACGTGCCCTGCCGGCGGTGCTGCGACAGGATCAGGCACTGGCCGCCCTGTCGGCCGCCACCTCCGGTTCCCAGCAAGGGGACCCGTTGGCGTTGCGGGACCGGCTGATCGTGGAATTGTTGTACGCCACCGGGATTCGGGTCAGCGAACTGTGCGGCCTGGACATCGACGACATCGACACCTCCCACCGGATTCTGCGGGTGCTCGGCAAGGGCAACAAGCAGCGCAGTGTCCCGTTCGGGGAGCCGGCTGCCGAGGCGCTGCGCGCCTGGCTGGCCGACGGGCGGCCGGCGTTGGTGACCGCGGAGTCCGGCCCGGCGTTGCTGCTCGGAGCGCGGGGGCGGCGCCTCGACGTGCGGCAGGCACGCACCGTGGTGCACGAGACCGTCGGCGCGGTCGACGGTGCGCCCGACATGGGGCCGCACGGGCTACGGCACAGCGCCGCAACGCATCTGCTCGAGGGCGGCGCCGACCTGCGCGTCGTGCAAGAGCTGCTGGGCCACTCCAGTCTGGCAACCACACAGCTGTATACGCATGTCACGGTCGCCCGGTTGCGCGCGGTCCACGACCAGGCGCATCCGCGCGCCTGAGTCACATAGGCCGCACCGGCCCCCTCCGGTGAGCGGCATGCTTCGTGCCCACCTCGTAGCGACAACCGGGGCGCACACTCAAGTTGTCGCTATGAGGTGGGCAGAAAGCACACACCGACTCGGCGGGTGCAGGTGTGACTACTGATGCAACGGCTTGAGCCGGATCGGCGTCGACGCCAGCATTCCCAGCGGATCGACGTAGTCGGCGCGCGACGCCGGGCCCCACATCGCGCCCCAATGCAGGCATGCTGCGGCGGGGCAACCTTGGTGCCCGGCCAGCAGCTCGCCGATCACCGTTCCGGCCGCCACCCGCTGACCGACTCGCACGGCGGCCCGCACCGGCTCGTAGCTGGTATGCAAGCCGCCGGGGTGAGCCAGCGACACCAGTGGACGGCCGGCCAGCGTGCCCGCGTACACCACAGTCGCGTCGCCCGCGGCGTACACGGGCTGCCCGACCGCCCCCGCCACATCCACGCCGCGGTGACCCGGGTTCCACTTCGCCGCCGGGGCGTCGAAGGCCCGCGTCACAGTGGGTGCGGGCCGTAGCGGCCAGCGCAGCCGAACGTCGTCCGCGTAGGCCCCCGGCGCGCAGGCCAACGCCAGGGCCACGACCAACGCGCTTCGCACCTGGTCAGTTGATCGCGGGCCGGCCGAACCGGCCAGCCAGCGGTGTGGACAAAGCACCTGGCCGAACGGTGTAAACTGCTCTGCGCAGCCCGTATTACGAGCTGACTTCGCGCGTCTGCATCGCGTCTCCCGTGCCACTAGGAGTTCGCACCGCGTGCCGAGCGGTCCCGTCTCAGACGGGTTCGGCATCGCAGCAGCCGCCAGGGCCCGACTTCACCCGTCGCCGGGCATCAACCGACAAAAGGACATGAGCCACTATGGCTGTCGTAACCATGAAGCAGCTGCTTGACAGCGGCACCCACTTCGGGCATCAGACCCGGCGCTGGAACCCCAAGATGAAGCGGTTCATCTTCACCGACCGCAACGGCATCTACATCATCGACCTGCAGCAGACGCTGACGTTCATCGACCAGGCGTACGAGTTCGTCAAAGAGACCGTCGCCCACGGTGGCACGATCCTGTTCGTCGGCACCAAGAAGCAGGCCCAGGAATCCATCGCAGCCGAGGCGACCCGCGTCGGCATGCCCTACGTCAACCAGCGCTGGCTGGGCGGCATGCTGACCAACTTCTCCACCGTGCACAAGCGTCTCCAGCGGCTCAAGGAGCTCGAGGGTATGGAGCAGACCGGTGGCTTCGAAGGTCGCACCAAGAAGGAAATCTTGATGCTGACCCGCGAGAAGAACAAGCTCGAGCGCAGCCTCGGCGGTATCCGCGACATGGCGAAGGTCCCGTCGGCGGTGTGGGTCGTCGACACCAACAAAGAGCACCTCGCGGTCGCGGAAGCCATCAAGCTGGGTATCCCGGTGATCGCGATCCTGGACACCAACTGCGATCCCGACCAGGTGAACTACCCCATCCCGGGCAACGACGACGCGATCCGCTCGGCGGCGCTGCTGACCAAGGTGATCGCCGCCGCGGTCGCCGAGGGCCTGCAGGCCCGCGCCGGCGCCGGCCGCACCGACGGCAAGCCGGATGCCGACGCCGCCGAGCCGCTGGCCGAATGGGAGCAGGAGCTGCTCGCTTCGGCAACCGCGACCGCTGCACCGGCCGAGCAGGCCGCCGCCGTCGCATCAGAATCAACCCCTGACCCTTCCTAGGAAAGGCTGAGAAGTGCCTAACTTCACCGCTGCCGACGTCAAGCGACTTCGGGAGCTGACCGGCGCCGGAATGCTCGACTGCAAAAACGCACTCTCCGAGAGCGACGGCGACTTCGACAAGGCCGTCGAGGCGTTGCGCATCAAGGGCGCCAAGGACGTCGGCAAGCGTGCCGAGCGGGCCACCGCCGAGGGCTTGGTCGCCGCAAAGGACGGCGCGCTGATCGAGCTGAACAGCGAAACCGACTTCGTGGCCAAGAACGCCGAGTTCCAAAAGGTCGCCGAGGAGATTGTGGCCGCGGCCGCCGCCTCCAAGGCGACCGACGTCGACGCCCTCAAGGCCGCCAGCGTCGGTGCCAAGTCCGTCGAGCAGGTGATCGCCGAGCTGTCCGCGAAGATCGGCGAGAAGCTCGAACTGCGCCGGGTCGCGTACTTCGACGGCACCGTCGAGACCTACCTGCACAAGCGCGCGGCGGATCTGCCGCCGGGCGTGGGCGTGCTGGTCGAGTACACCGGTGGTAATGCCGAAGCGGCGCACGCCGCCGCGTTGCAGATCGCCGCGCTCAAGGCTCGCTACCTGTCCCGGGACGACGTCCCCGAGGACGTGGTGGCCAGCGAGCGTCGCATCGCCGAGGAGACCGCGAAGGAAGAGGGCAAGCCGGAGCAGGCGCTGCCCAAGATCGTCGAGGGCCGGCTGAATGGGTTCTTCAAGGACGTCGTGCTGCTTGAACAGCCGTCGGTGTCCGACAGCAAGAAGACCGTCAAGGCCTTGCTTGACGAAGCCGGTGTGACGGTCACGCGATTCGTCCGTTTCGAGGTAGGCCAGCAGTAGCATCGTCGGCGATGGTGCACGCATTCGCCGATGACGCGCTCGGCCACTTGGACGCCGTTGGTGTGGTCGAGGCTCTCAGCGCCGGACGAGTGAGCCGGGTCGAGGTCATCGAGGCGGCCATCGCCCGCACCGAGGCGGTCAACCCGGCGCTGAACGGGCTGGCGTATCAGGCGTTCGACCAGGCTCGTGCCGAGGCCGCAGCGCCGCCGAAGCCGGGGTTCTTCAGCGGCGTGCCGACATTCGTCAAGGACAACGTCGACGTCGCCGCGATGCCGACGATGCGTGGCACCGACGCCTGGCCGCCGCGTCCGGCGCCCGCCGACGGCGAATTCACCCAGATGTACCTGGGGACTGGCATGACGCCGCTGGGCAAGACCCGGATGTCGGAGTACGGTTTCAGCGCCTCGGCCGAACACCCTCGGCTGGGAGCTGTGCGCAATCCGTGGAACCCCGACCACACCGCGGGCGCGTCGTCGTCGGGTTCCGCGGCCTTCGTCGCCGCGGGCATCGTGCCGATCGCGCATGCCAACGACGGCGGTGGGTCGATTCGAATTCCCGCCTCCTGCAACGGACTTGTCGGTCTCAAGCCCTCACGCGGCCGGCTGCCGCTGGACAAAGAGGTCAGGCAGATGCCGATCAGGATCGTGGCCAACGGGATGGTCAGCCGGTCGGTGCGCGACACCGCGGCGTTCTACCGGGAAGCCGAACGAATCTGGCCTGCCGCAAAACTCCGTCCGATCGGCGACGTGCAGCACCCCGGCAGGCAACGGTTGCGGATCGCTGTGATCACCCATTCGCTGCTTCGAGAGTCCAGCCCAGAGGTTCGCGAGCTGACTTTGAAATCCGCCGCGCTCCTGGAAGAGCTGGGCCACCACGTCGATCACCTCGAAAAGCCGCCGGTACCAACCAGTTTCGTCTCCGATTTCGTGCTGTACTGGGGGCTGCTGGCGCTAGGCCAGATCCAGCAGAACAAGCGGACGTGCGACGGCTTCGACGTCACCAGGCTGGACAACCTGTCTCGGGGACTGGACCGGCACGCCCGTCGTAACCTGCACAAATTGCCGCTCGCGCTGATCCGGCTGTCCCGCACACGCCGGTACACCCAGCGACTGGCCCGCACCTACGACATCGTGCTGACACCGACGCTGGCTGACCAGCCGCCGCAGATCGGCTACCTCGACCCGATGGCGGATTACGACCAGATCATCGACCGACTGCAGGAGTGGGTCGCATTCACCCCGCTGCAGAACGTGACGGGGGAGCCGGCCATCTCGCTGCCGCTCGGCATGTCCGCCGCCGGGCTACCGGTGGGCATGATGTTCACCGCGCCGATGGGCCACGAGGCCCGACTGCTGGAACTGGCTTACGAACTCGAAGACGCCCGGCCCTGGGCGCGCATCGACGCGGCGGTCTAGTCGGGTCCCAGCGTCGCGAGCATCCGTTTGAACTCGCGCTGCTGCGCGGGCGTCAGCTTGGCCAGCACCCGGGCGTCTGCATCGCCTACCGCTGCTTCGGCCCGCTTCAACAGCGCCCGGCCGTCAGCGGTCAGCGACGCCGGAAGTGCCCGGCCCGACGCCACGGACGCGGGTCGGCTCACGATTTGCGCGTTCTCCAGCCGATGCAGCACCGTATTCATCGCCTGAGGTGAGACATTGCCCAGCCGCGCGAGCTCCGCGCTGGAAAGCCCCGGTGTCATGGAAAGCATTCGCATACAGACGAATTCCGGCAGCGTCAGGGCCAGCGGACTTAGTGCGGCCGACACTTCCGGCCGCAGAGCAGCCATCACCTGGAACAACAAATAGCCGAGTGGTGCGTTCTCTGAGGCGCCCATATCAACGATGTTGACACATATCAATGACGTTGATATATATGGGGTATGACTGAGACGCAGAAGTTCGACTTCGATTTCGATCCGGCCTACCGCGGCGAGGCAAGCGAGTTCGGCATGGGGTCCCGCCCGCCGTGGAGTCTCGGCGAGCCGCAGCCAGAGATTGCCGCGCTCATCGATCAGGGGAAGATCCGCGGCGACGTGCTCGACGCCGGCTGTGGCGAGGCGGCGTTTGCACTGCACATGGCAGCGTTAGGGCACAACGCAGTCGGCCTGGACGCCTCGCCCACCGCGATCAAATTGGCCAGGGAGCATGCCGCGGCGCAGGGCCTGACCAACGTCTCGCTCGAGGTGGCCGACATCACTGACTTCACGAGCTATCCGGCGGGTTCCGAAGGCCGCTTCGACACCATCGTGGACAGCACGCTTTTCCACTCGATGCCCGTCGAGCTACGCGAGGGATACCAGCAATCGATTGTGCGGGCCGCGGCGCCTGGGGCGTCCTACTACGTGCTGGTCTTCGCGAATACAGGCAACGGTGGTCCCGCTAATCCGGTTACCGAAGACGAGCTGCGTGCGGTGGTTTCGAAGTATTGGGTCATCGACGAGATTCGACCGGCGAGAATCCACGCCAACTTTGCCCACACCGACAGCCCCGAGTTCCCCTTCTCCGATGTTCGCGACGAGGGCAACGGACGCAAGTCGGTGCCGGCCTGGCTGCTCTCTGCCCACCTGGGTTAGTCACTGGCCAACGAAACTCCCTATTTTCCAAACAGTTCGGCGATCCGCCCGAGGTGTGTATGCACCTCGGGCGGTCCGTCGTAGATCTCGGCGGCCCCCGCCTCCTCCAAGTCCTGGCGCGCGGTTCCGCCGCTGAGCACCGCTACGACGGGAACCTCGGCGCGCTTGGCGGCATGAACATCCCAGACGGCGTCGCCGACGAACACCGCTTCCGAGGGCTGGGCGTCGACGCGCTGCAATGCGATGGCCACGATGTCGGGGTACGGCTTGGCGCGTTCGGCATCGGCCGCCGACGTCACCGCAGTAATCAGGTCGTCCGCGTCGAGCGCGCCTCGCAGGACCGACAGCTCTTCTTCGCCGGCCGACGTCGCGAGCACCGACCGCCAACCTCGCTCGGCGATCGCCTCCAGCAGTTCCCGGGTGCCAGGAAGACGGCGCACCAGCGGTGCGGAGTCGACAAAGTAGTTGGTGTGCAGCTTCTTCAGGTGTTCACCGTGCTTGTCGGCGAGCTCGTCGCCGAGTAGCGCGCTGACCAGTTCGTCACCCGATCGGCCGATCAGCCGCAGGATTTGCCAGCATGGCACTTCTTGGTCGATGTCGAGGAATGCGTGGTGCCATGACACGACGTGGTGGTAGTTGGAGTCGACCAGCGTGCCGTCGACATCGAAGAGAACGGCGTTCGGTGCCATTGCAAGGGACCTTTCGGTTGATTCGGCGCAGACGGTGGGTACCCCGCACCAGACCTGAAAACTCAGCCAATCCCGCAGCCAACTGGGATCCCCGGACCGCCCGCCACACGCACGGGCGAATTCGCGGGCGCAATTCCAAGGAGCGACTGTGGCCAACACCCAACAACTGGCCGGTGACATCGCGCGGCGCGCGCGCCGCGAGGCAGACGCCTATCGCGGCGACCACACGCGGCCGCTCGGCGGTTACGTCGCGGTCATGAGCACCTACATCAGTATCGTCGCGCTGGCGGGCATCGGCACGGTCGC
The DNA here is from genome assembly GCF_022430545.2 of Mycobacterium paraterrae. Taxonomy (NCBI): domain Bacteria; kingdom Bacillati; phylum Actinomycetota; class Actinomycetes; order Mycobacteriales; family Mycobacteriaceae; genus Mycobacterium; species Mycobacterium paraterrae. The sequence goes on from NZ_CP092488.2 coordinate 3,839,138, forward strand.
GACCGGCCGTACGTTGCCCGACGGCTGGCGACCCCAGGACCTGTTCACTGTTGCCGTTGGCGCGCACAAACTCTCGCGCACCATCACGAAGGATGCCGTGACCAGCCCGCTGCGCGCGCCGTTCGCGCATTACGAGGGCACCGCGGGGCCGGCAGAGGTGCACGAGGAAACCCGCGATTCCAGCCAACTCCGACACAGTCTGGGCGAATTGCTCACCTGCCCGTTCTGCCTCGACGTGTGGATAGCGACCGGGTTCGTCATCGGACTGATCTTCGCGCCCAGACTCACGCGGTTGATCGCGGGAAGTTTCACCGCACTGGCCGGTGCGGACTTCTTGCAACTGGCTTACGCAAAAGCTCAGCAGTCGGCTGAGGGATGACAAATTCGAAAGGTTAACAATGCCGAAAACCACCAAGGACGGCCAGCCGAAAAAGAACGAGTTGCCCAGCACCGTAGAGCGATCCAACTCCAAGGCGCAGCGCACGTTCGCCAAGGCTCATGACGCGGCTGCCGACGAGTACGGCAGCGAGGAGCGGGCTTATCGAGTCGCCTATTCCGCACTCAAACACAGTTTCGAGAAAGTCGGCGACCGCTGGCTGCCCAAGAAGAAGAAGGGGCCGTCGGACAAGCTCGCCGAGGGCGGAGGACCGGACAACTCCGGCCCGTCGGCCGAGGGTGTCGACGCGAACGCCAGCAAAAAGCATTTGCTCGACGTTGCTCGCAGGCTTGACATCGCCGGTCGGTCGACAATGGACAAGGCGCAACTGGTAGACGCAATCAAGAAGCACAACCGAAAAGTGCGCGGCAAATAACGCGGCTTTGGAAAGCTGTTCGAGACGGTAGCGAAAACCGTTCCGCACAAAGGCATTTCGATACCTGGAACCATGAACTGTTGGTGCGTTGACTTCTGCGAAGTTGCTGTGGAATGTCGGTTGGCCGCTGGCAGGTCGACTGCGCCTATGTTATAAAGAGCGGACTAGCGGTCTGTCTTCAGACGTCAGGGCAGCCATCACCTCGGCCCGCTTGGTGCCGGTTGATGCGAAGTGTCCTCATGCGCCACTGTTTTCGGGTATCGGCGCTCAAACTTCCTTTAACTCGGCATCCGCGGTCCCAACCGATCGCGCCACCCAGCGAAGGGTGACGCGCTGTGGTTTCTCGCATTGTCCAGGCATAGGGGAGGTTTAGTCAGGGCCCTTGTCCGTGCCCGATTGAGCGCGTTGCTATCCGCCGCGGGGGAACGGGCGCAGCGAGCCGAATGATCCTGTCCAAATCATGACTCGATTGGGATTTCGCCAAATATGTGCACCAGTAACTTTTTTCGCTATTTCATCACTTCTCTCCTAACGACGGCCAGTTTCGGCCTTCTCGCCGGCACCGCTACTGCATCGGCGCAGCCTTGCCCAGACATCCAGGTGGTCTTCGCCCGCGGAACCGGTGACGAGCCTGGTGTCGGCCCGACCGGACAGGCGTTCGTCGATGCGCTCCGGGAGCGCCTCGGCGGCCGATCGATGGACGTCTACGCGGTGAACTATCCCGCCAGCGACCAGTGGTCCACGGGTCTCGACGGCATCAGAGATGCTGGTGGACATGTCGTTTCGATGGCCGCAAGCTGCCCGAACACCAAGATGGTGTTGAGCGGATACTCGCAGGGTGCGGCCGTCATGGGGTTCGTCACCTCGCCGGCCGTCCCTGATTCGATTCCCGCCGATATCGACCCAGCGACTATCCCCAAGCCGTTGAGCCCCGATGTCGCCAGCCACGTGGCGGCCGTCGTGTTCTTCGGAACGCCGAACGTGCGCGCGATGAACTTCCTCGGCCAACCGCAGATCATCATCGGGCCCCTTTATCAAGCCAAGACCCTTCAGGTGTGCGCGGTCGAGGATCCCGTGTGCTCGGATGGTATGAACTTCGCGGCGCACCAGTCATATTCAAACGGTTCAGATGTCATCGGGCAGGGGGCCGACTACGCAGCCCGTCAGCTGGGTGCTCAAGGTGGCGCCGCGCAGGTGGTCGGCGCCCAGGCCGGGAACTTCGGCAACTGAGCGGCACTGATGATCAACTCTGCAGTTACAGGATCGGCCGACCGCCGGTGACCGCTATCCGCGCGCCCGAGACATAGCTGGCGTCGTCGGAGGCGAGCATGACATAGACCGGTGCCAACTCGACGGGCTGTCCGGCCCTGCCCAGGGGCGTGTTTTCTCCGAATGAGGCAACCTTTTCCTCGGGCATCGTCGACGGGATCAGTGGCGTCCAGATCGGCCCTGGGGCAACGCTGTTGACACGAATTCCCTTGCTGCCCAGAAGTTGGGCCAAACTCGCCGAGAAGTTGGCGATAGCCGCTTTGGTAGCCGCGTAAGGCGCCAATGTGGGATTGGGGCTATCCGAATTGACCGACGAGCTGCCGATGATCGACGAGCCGGGCTTCATGTGCGGCAACACCGCCTTTGTGAGGTAGAAGAACGCACCCACGTTCAGCTTGAAGGTGTAATCCCATTCTTCGTCGGTGATCTCGTCGAGCGACTGGTGCGTCATCTGGTAAGCGGCGTTGTTGACCAGTATGTCCACACTGCCGAATTCCTGTGCTGCACGGTCGATTACCGCCCGACAATGCGCGGGGTCAGACAAGTCGCCGGGGACTAACACGCACTTGCGGCCGGCGTCTTCGACGTAGCTCGCCACCTCCTTGGCGTCCTCGTCTTCGTCGAGGTAGGAGATGAGCACGTCGGCACCCTCACGGGCGAACGCAATGGCGACGGCGCGTCCAATACCGCTGTCGCCGCCGGTGATAACCGCTTTCTTGCCAGACAGTTTTCCCGATCCGCGGTAACTGTCCTCGCCGCAGTCGGGACGCGGGTCCATCCGGGATTGACTGCCCGGCGGGGTCTGTTGTTGCTTGGGGAAGCTCATCGCTTAGTCCTCGTCGATCTCGTCCGCACGCGGCACGGTGTTGCCCACATCTGGGTCGTCGTCGGCCGGCGGTTCTGGATCGCGCCACTCCTCGACGCGACTTGAGCGGTTTCCTTGCACCGTTCCGCGCAGCTCATCCTTGAGCTGGTCGTCGGTGTGCGGCCCATGTTTGGCACTTCCGCGTTGCATCGGCTTCCTCCTGGCGGGATAGGCGGATTGGGCAACGGTGATGACGGTGCGGCTACCCCGCTTGCAAGACGCGTAATCACGCATGGTTATGAAGAGACGGCAAAAGGGGCCCGATCCATGGCGGACCGAGCCCCTTTTCCGACGTGCTCAGTTTTGGTGCGACTCCTGGCGCTTCTCCGCAGCCTCGGCGCCGCCACGGGCTGCCTCCGCTTCGGCTTCCTTCTTGGCTGCGTCGCGTTGCGCTTCGGCCTTGTCCTGCTGGGCCTCGCCCTCTTGCTCGAGGTCTTTGTTGCCGACCACACTGCCGACTGCCTCTTTGGCCAGGCCCTTAGCGCCTTCAACGACGCCCTTGATGCCTTCTTCTGGACCGCTCTTGTTGTCGTCCGACATCGAGTCCTCCTCTTGGCTCATGTCTTACTGCTGTCTCGGTCACCGGCCGACGGCTGGACCGGTTGGATGCGACTCCGGCGAGCGTCGCTCACCGAACCGCACCGCGATCGGCGGCATTCCCGCGGGTCCGGAAGACCAAACCTCCGCGGCGGTGCTGAGCGCCTAGGCCACGCTCGCGGCGCTGGTGACGTGGCCTCCTGCGGCCGATGTGAGGTCGCACACGAAATCGTTGGCTGGGCGGTCTTTTTGCCACGTCCATCAGCGGTTTCGGCTCTCACCGGTCGGGTACCCGAAGCGCAATGACATCTTCGCTATGGTTGGCCGGCCACGACGGCCAGCACAAAAAATCAGAACTGGATCAATCCGCTGCGGATATCGTCGTGGTCGGCGCCGGCATCACCGGCCTCGTGACCGCGGTGCTGCTGGCCAGGGCAGGGAAGAACGTCCTGGTCTTGGAGGCCCGCACCCCTGGCGCGGTGACGACCGGCAACACCACCGGCAAGATCAGCTTGCTGCAAGGCACGAATCTCTCGACGATCGTTGCTCGGCACGGCCCTGCGTTGGCGCGCGACTACATCCAGGGAAGTCGCGAGGGCCAGGACTGGCTGTTGCGGTACTGCGAGACCAATTCCGTTCCCGTGCAACGCGAACCAACGTACACCTATGCGCAGTCCGCCAACGAAGTCCCGCGGGCGCGCGCCGAGCTGGTCGCCAGTCGGCTCGTCGGACTGGACACGGTGTGGGACGACGACGCCGATGTCCCCTTTCCGTTCCACGGCGGAGTTCGGCTCGACGATCAGGCGCAGTTCGACCCAATGCCATTGCTGGACAGCTTGATTGGCGAGCTGACCAACCGCGGCGGAAAGCTGGTGGAAGGCGCCAGAGTGCGCTCGGTATCCCTACCGCGTCACGGGACTGTGCGGGTTCGAGTCGCCGCGGCGCAGGGCGACGTGGACGTCGAGGCCGAACGGTGTGTGCTGGCCACGGGTGTCCCAATTCTGGACCGTGGTGGCTTCTTCGCCAGACTGAAACCCAGCAGGTCCTACGGGTTCGCTTTCGAAGTACCCGGTGCCATCACCCGGCCGATGTTCCTTTCCGCTGGTTCTCCGACTCGCTCTGTGCGCTACGCGCCGGTCGACGGCGGTGAACGACTCGTCGTTGCCGGCGCCGGGCACACCGTGGGCCGAAAAAGCCCTCATGCCGAACTCGACGAACTGAAGTCCTGGACCCGAAGCCATTTCCCGGGCGCAACCGTGACGCACAGCTGGTCGGCGCAGGACTACACACCGGTGGACCGGTTGCCGTACGTCGGCCCGATCCTTCCGGGCAGCGAGAGCATCTTCGTGGCAACAGGTTTCAACAAATGGGGACTCACCGGTGGTGTGGCCGCGGCACTAATACTCAGCAGCCGGATCCTGGGTGGCCGGATGGACTGGGCGCGCGCTTTCGCGGCCTGGAGTCCGCACGAGGTCACGGGACTGACCACGGCGATGCAAGCCAATCTCGAAGTCGGCTTCCAGATGACCAAAGGCTGGCTGGCGCCGATCGTGCGCTCACCGAAGTCGCCGGCCGACCAAGGTGGCGTCGTCAGCGGTCCGCCCTGGCATCTGCGGGCTGAGTCAGCCGTGGACGGCGAGCGGCATCAAGTTTCACCGGTCTGCCCGCACCTAGGCGGCATCGTCAACTGGAACAGCGTCGAAAACTCGTGGGACTGTCCACTGCACGGTTCGCGCTTTGCGCCGGACGGCACACTGCTGGAAGGTCCTGCCACGCGAGGCCTCACGCGTTCTCGCTGATACACCGATTCGAAGCGGTGCTAGGTAATGTTTGACGGTCAAAGAGGTCGGGAAGCCGGTTTGCTATGCCGACTACGGCACCGCTCAATATTTTGCTTTGGCACGTGCACGGCTCGTGGACCGAGTCGTTCGTGCAGGGCCACCACCGCTACGTCATTCCGGTCAACGAGGCCAAAGATGCCGATGGCCGCGGGCTGTCGGGCCGGAATTGGCCGCACGCCGCGGAGGTCGGATCGGATGATCTTCGTGACGAGGCGATCGACATCGTGGTGCTTCAACGACCCGAAGATTTGGATTTGTCGGCGGCGTGGTCAGGGCGGCGCCCAGGCGTCGACGTGCCCGCGGTCTACGTCGAACACAATGCGCCGCACCCGTCGCCGACGGGCAGCCGTCATCCGTTGAGCGGTCGGGACGACATCACCGTCGTCCACGTCACCGACTTCAACCGGTTGATGTGGGACAGCGGTACTGCACCCACTGCTGTCATCGACCATGGGATCATCGATCCCGGTTATCGATACAGCGGTGAATTGCCTTCTGCGGCAACGATGATCAACGAGCCGGTCCGTCGGGGCCGCGTGGTGGGGGCCGATTTACTGGCGCGGCTGTCGCGCGATGTGCCGATAGACGTGTGGGGCATGGGCAGCGATGAACTGACCGGAGACAACATTCGGGGATTCGGTGATCTGCTTCCACCGGCGCTCTATGACGAGGTCTCTCGCAGACGGGTGTATGTGCACACCGCTCGTTGGACATCGCTCGGCTTGTCGCTGATCGAGGCGATGTTTCTCGGTATGCCGGTGGTGGCGGTGGCATCGACGATGGCGCCACTTGTCGTGCCGAGCGAGGCGGGCGTGGTCAGCGCCGACGTCGACGCATTGATCGACGCGCTCAGCCAGTACGTTGCAGACCCCGAGGCGGCACGCGCCGCCGGCAAATCGGCCCGCAACTTCGCACTGCAGCGTTTCGGCTTGAGCCGGTTCCTACACCAGTGGGACGAGCTGATCGAGGAGGTGATTCGGTGAACGCGAATACTGCTGTGGAACAAGGTCATACGATGCGGATCGCCATGGTGTCCGAACATGCCAGCCCGCTGGCCGCGCTGGGCGGAGTCGACGCCGGCGGGCAAAACGTCCATGTCGCCGAGCTGTCGGCGGCACTTGCCCGCCGCGGCCACGACGTCGAGGTCTATACCCGGTGCGACAGCCCCGATCTTCCCGAGCGGGTGCAAACACCTGACGGCTACACCGTGGTAAACGTGCCGGCCGGCCCGGCCCAGCCCGTGCCGAAAGACGAACTGCTAGTGCACATGCCGGACTTCGGGCGATTCCTGGCCGAACAGTGGTACCGCGCCGAGCCCGACGTCGCCCACGCACATTTCTGGATGTCGGGCATCGCAACGCTGCGCGCCGTTCGTCGCTCTGCGATACCGACGGTGCAGACCTTCCACGCACTCGGAGTCGTCAAGCGGCGCAACCAGGGGGCCGAGGACACCAGCCCGCAGGCGCGTCTGACGCTGGAACGTTCGATAGCGCAAACCGCCGACTGGGTGGCGGCCACCTGCACCGACGAAGTGTTCGAATTGGTGCGTCTGGGGCGTCCACGGTCACGAATCTCGGTGATTCCCTGTGGAGTTGACATCAGCAGGTTCCACCCTGACGGCGAACGCAAGACACGTGGATCCCGCGCTCGAATTGTTTCGATCGGCCGGTTGGTACCGCGCAAGGGTTTCGAGGTGCTGATCCGGGCAATGGCCGCAGTCCCTGACGCTGAACTGCTGATTGTCGGTGGACCGGCAGCTGAGGAGTTGTCGTCCGATCAGGAAGCCTGCCGATTGTCTTCGCTGGCCGCGGAATTGGGCGTCGGCGACCGGGTTCGGCTCTGTGGATCGGTGAGCCGGGCCGACATGCCCGCCGTGCTGCGCTCCGCCGACGTGGTGGCGTGCACACCCTGGTACGAGCCCTTCGGCATCGTTCCCGTCGAGGCGATGGCTTGCGGACTGCCAGTGCTGGCGACAGCGGTCGGCGGCATGCTCGATACCGTCGTCGACGGAACGACCGGCGTGCTGATACCGCCCAAGAATCCGCAGGCGTGCGCGGACGCCCTCAACTCGATGCTCGCCGACCCTCGGCGACTCCGCCGCTGGGCCGCCGCCGGGTACGAGCGCGCGCAGGCGCGCTATTCATGGGACCGGATTGCGGCCGACACCGAGAAAATGTATCGCCGCGTAGTGCCCAGCCATCAGCCGATCGCGTCCGGGCAGCGGCAACAGTACGGCTGAAGCGCCGTGTCAAAAACCATTGGCTGTCATGTCAATCCGCCCATCGCCGTTGAACCGGTTTGCTCGACGGTGGTGTGGGTATCCGCCGCAGATGCGTCCGCTCAGTCATGTCCTGGTCACCGGGGGAGCCGGCTTCGTCGGCTTTCACCTCTGTGACCGGTTGCTGGCGGACGGGGCGCGAGTGGTCTGCATCGACAATTTGTCGACGAGCTCGCCGGACAACGTGGCAGATCTGCAGAACCGTCGCGGTCTGGATTTCATCGAACACGACATCACCGAGCACCCCGGCGAGAAAATACGAGGCATTGCGTTCGACGCCGTGTTCCATCTGGCCTCGCCGGCATCGCCGCCGGACTACTTGCGGCTGCCGATCGAGACGCTTCGAGTCGGCGCCGACGGTACCGCGGTGGCACTCGACATCGCGCAACACAGCCGAGCCCGCTTCGTCCTGGCGTCGACGAGCGAGGTGTACGGCGACCCGCTCGTCCATCCGCAGCACGAAAACTATTGGGGTAACGTTAATTCCGTGGGACCGCGGAGCGTATACGACGAGGCCAAGCGGTTCGCCGAGGCGTTGGTGTTCGCGCATCACCGCTCTCAGGCCGCAAACATCGGCGTCGCACGGATTTTCAACACCTACGGGCCGGGGATGCGTGCCGACGACGGCCGAATGGTCCCCACGTTCTGCCGTCAAGCGCTGCGCAACGAGCCGATCACCGTCGCGGGCAGCGGTCACCAGACGCGCTCCCTATGTCACGTCAACGACACCGTTGCGGGACTGGTTGCATTGGCAGGCAGCGATATCGCCGGGCCGGTGAACATCGGCAACCCGCGAGAATTGTCCGTATTAAAGATCGCCGACGTCGTCCGCGACGCCGCCAACAGTGCGTCCACCATTCATCACATCCCGGCTGCCGAGGACGACCCGCGGCGGCGCTGCCCGGATATTCGCACCGCACGCGAGCAGCTGGGTTGGGAACCGACCGTGCGCGCCGAAGACGGCCTGGCGCAAACCGTCGGCTGGTTCCGCACACGTTTCGAGTCAACGCAGGTGGCCGTCTAGCCCGACGCTAGTCAGTCTCTGATCTTTACCCCCAAGAAGCGCGGGTAGGTGCCCCTCGGGCGCACCTCACCATCTGGTGATTCCGACTCTCAAGGGGGTGCCGTGCGAATTTTGGGTATTAACGGCGTATTTCACGATCCAGCCGCTGCTCTGGTCATCGACGGGAAGACGGTCGCCGCCGCCGAGGAAGAGCGGTTTTCGCGCCGCAAGCACGGAAAGCAAGCGGTGCCGTTTTCCACCTGGGAGCTTCCCGTGGCCGCGGCGCGCTGGTGTTTGCGGCACGCGGGCCTCGACGCCGCGGACCTGGATGCGGTCGGCTACTCCTATGATCCGGCGTTGGCCGAAGTGTCCGGTGGCCCGATCGAGGGCCAGGATCGCGACTGGGAGCATTTGCGAACGTCGTATGCCCGGCGGGCGCCGCAATTCCTGGCCACGGCACTACCTGGACTAGACCCGGGCGTGGTCCGCCACGTCCGTCACCACGTCGCGCATGCGGCCTCGACGGCGCTGGCCTCACCACGCCCCGACAGTGCCGTGCTCGTCGTGGACGGCCGCGGTGAGTCAACCTCGATGCTGGCGGGCGAGTACTCCGACGGCAAGCTCGATGTGCTTGCCACTCAGGAGCTTCCACACTCGCTGGGTCTGCTCTATGAAAGTCTCACCGAGCACCTGGGTTTCACGCGATCGAGCGACGAGTACAAGGTGATGGCGATGGGCTCCTACGGACGTCCCACGTATGCCGAACAACTTGCCGAACACGTGTACTCGTGCGGCGACGGCACATTTCGTGCCCCGAATGTCGACTGGACTGTGTTCACCGAACCGCGAGCGCCGGGAGCACAACAGCTCGACACCGCCCACGCCGATTTGGCATGCAGTGTGCAGCGGGTACTCGAAGACGTTCTGCTGCAACTGGTCAGCTGGCTGCGCCAACGGACCAGCTCGGACACATTGTGTCTGGCTGGCGGAGTGGCGCTGAATTGCGTAGCGAACACCCGTGTTTTCGACGAGGGCGACTTCCCTCACGTCTGGGTCCAGCCGGCCTCCGGAGATGCTGGCACCGCGCTGGGCGCGGCGCTGGCATTGGCCGCCGAACATCAGGAACCGATCACGCCGATGCCGTCGGCGTCTCTCGGTCGCAGTTGGGCAGATGAGCAATTGGCGGCCGCGTTAGACGACGCCGACATTGCCCACTACCGCCCCGACGTCATGGCCGCGGACGTGGCGCAGGCGCTGGCTGACAACCTGATTGTCGGCTGGTTCCAGGGCGGTTCGGAATTCGGCCCTCGGGCTCTGGGCAACCGCTCGCTGCTGGCCGACCCGCGCGACGTCAACAATCTCGAACGTCTCAACCGGGTCAAGGGGCGCGAGCAGTTCCGGCCGGTTGCCCCCATGGTGTTAGCCGACCAAGCAGCGCACATCTTTTCGCGCGGTCCCCTGCCCAGCCCGTACATGTTGTTCGTCCACGACGTCGCCGAGCCATGGCGCGACCGGATACCTGCGGTCACCCACGTCGACGGCACCGCACGCATTCAGACCGTCGACACCGACAAACCGCTCTTGCATCGGATGATCACCGAATTCGCCTCGATCACCGGGGTGCCGGTCGTCGTCAACACCAGCTTCAACACCGCAGGACGTCCGATGGTCGACAGCCCACGCGATGCGCTCGAGTGCTTCGGCAGCGCACCGATCGACGTGTTGGCGCTCGGCCCCTTCATCGTTCGGCGGCACGCGCAATGACGGACTACTCGATCGTGATCCCGACCATCGGCCGGCCGTCGCTGAACCGGCTGCTCGCCGCATTAGACCAGGGACACGGACCACGCCCGTCGGCCATCGTGATTGTGGACGACCGGCCGCTGCCGAAGGAGCCACTTCGATTGCCGCCTAACAGCCTGCCCGTCACAGTGGTTCGCTCGGGTGGTCGCGGGCCGGCGGCTGCACGGAACACGGGATGGCGCCAGTGCGCGACTGAGTGGATCAATTTCCTCGACGACGACGTCGTGCCGAGTGCTGATTGGTGTCAGCAACTGACGAGCGACCTGCGCGGCGTGGACGAGGCGGTGGTGGGTTCACAGGGCAGGCTGGTAGTGCAGCTGCCACAAGGCAAACGCCCCAGCGACGACGAGCGTCGCACTCTCAGACTTGCTGAGGCGCAATGGATCACCGCAGATATGGCATACCGGCGGCGGGCCCTGGTGCAATGCGGGGGCTTCGACGAGCGCTTTCCGCGCGCCTATCGGGAAGACTCCGACCTCGGACTACGCATGACGCGGTGCTGTGGACGCATCGTGCCGGGTACGCGTACCGCCGAGCACCCCATCGCGGATGGGCGGCCGACGGTCTGGAGCAGTATCCGCGCGCAGCGCGGCAATCGCGACGACGCTCTGATGCGCCGCAAATACGGTCGTCGGTGGCGTGCGGAAATCGGTGAATCCCGGGGCCGCTTGCGCGCTCACGTCGCGACCACCGCGGCAGCATTGGTCGCGATCGCCGCGGCCATCACGCGACACCGTTACCTGGCGGTCGGCGCCGCGACGGCCTGGTTGGCGCTCACCCTCGACTTCACCTTGCGGCGCATCGCACCCGGTCCCCGCACTGCTCGCGAGGTGATCGCGATGGTGTTTTCGAGCATTCTCATCCCGCCGGTCGCGACGGCGCAACGGGCATGGGGCACTTGGCTGTTCCGCCACGAGCGGCGCGATCCACCGTTGGCGGTGTTGTTCGACCGTGACGACACGCTGATCAAAGACGGCCCCTATCTCAACGATCCGCGCGGCGTCGTTCCGCTGCCGGACGCCGAACGCGCCGTGCACCGGCTTCGTAAGCGTGGTCTGCTGCTGGGAGTGATCACCAACCAATCCGGGGTCGCGAAAGGATTGATCACCGGCGCCCAGTTGTTTGCGGTGAACACCCGCGTCGAGGAACTACTGGGGCCCTTCGACAACTGGCAGGTATGCCTGCACGACGGCGGCTGCCAATGCCGAAAACCCGCACCCGGCATGGTGATTGCGGCGGCCGCTGAGCTGGGCCTGGATCCGCGCCGCTGTGTGGTGATCGGCGACATCGGTAGGGACGTCGAGGCCGCACAGGCCGCGCAAGCCAAGGCGATCCTCGTTCCCACCGAGCGAACCCTGCCCGCGGAGATCCGCCACGCCCGTTCCAGCGCCCACGTTGCGGCGACGCTGAACGACGCGGTCACTCTGGTGCTGAAAGGGCTGGCATGACATCCGCAATGGTGGCCAGGCTCGACAGCCTGGGTGACGTCCTGATCACCGGACCCGCGGTCCGTGCGGTCTCGGCCCACCACGACAGGGTGGTGTTCCTGGCGGGGCAGCGCGGCCGCACGGATGCTGCCGGGGGTCGACCGGGTGATCGAGTGGGCCGCTGGCTGGGTCGATTTCGACGCGGCGCCGGTGACCGCGGACGCGGTGACGGCGCTGACCGACGAGATCACCGACGAAAAGCCCGACGCGGTGCTGATTTTCACCTCGTTTCACCAATCGCCTTTGCCGCTCGCCTTGATCTGCCGGATGGCTGGGGTTCCCTGGATCGGGGCGATCTGTGAGGACTACCCGGGGCGGCTGCTGGATCTGCGACACCGCGTCGACAACGACGTCGCCGAGCCGCTGCGCGCGTTGTCGCTGGCAGCGGCGGCAGGTTGGCCGCTACCGGCCGATGATGACGCCGGCCTGCAGATCGCTCACCCGGCCGCCCTACCTCCTGATGTGGCTGCGGCACTGCGTGGCCGGGACTACGTGGTGTTCCACCCAGCGGCCGCCGTCCCGGCTCGCCAACCGTCGAGCGCAAAGTCGACCGAGATCGTGCGCGCGCTGGTTGCCGCCGGATACGACGTCGTGGTCACCGGATCTGAAGCAGACCGCGAATTGACCGCGACCGTGGCGTCCGGCATCGCAGTGGACCTGGGCGGGCGAACCACGCTGGCTCAACTCGCCACGGTGTTCACCGGTGCTCGCGCCGTGGTGGCGCCGAACACCGGACCGGCGCACCTCGCGGCAGCGGTGCGGGCGCCGATTGTGTCGTTGTTCGCGCCGGTGGTGCCCGCTGCGCGCTGGCTGCCGTACGGAACCGTGGTGACGGTGCTGGGCGATCAGAACGCCGCCTGCCGCAACACACGTGCCCGGGATTGCCCGGTGCCGGGGCATCCCTGCCTGAACGACATCGCCGCCGGCGACGTCGTCGCTGCTGTCACCGGCCTGACGAATCGAGGTGCCGCATGATCGAACGTCATTTCGTCGACCTGGTCTCGGCGGTCGCGCGAATGCGTTATGCCAGTACACAATTGTGCGATTGGGGCACCCACCTAGCCGCCGTACTCAGCGCCGGCGGACGGCTGCTGGCCTGCGGCAACGGCGGGAGCGCGGCCGAGGCCCAACATTTGACCGCGGAACTTGTCGGCCGCTTCAAAGACGAACGACAGCCACTGTCCGCCATCGCATTACACGCCGACAGCTCCGCCGCCACCGCGATCGTCAACGACTACGGCATCGAGGAGATGTTCGCCCGCGGGGTACGGGCCCATGGTCGCCCGGGCGACGTTCTGGTGGCGCTGTCGACCAGTGGCACCAGCCCCAATGTCCTTGCCGCGGTCCGGGCCGCGCACGAGATCGGGGTCACCACCTGGGCGCTGACCGGGCCGGCGCCCAACCCGCTGCTGACGATGTGTGACGACGGAATCGGCGTCGACGCCGAGTCGACGGCCACCGTGCAGGAAATGCACTTGGTCTTGGTGCACGGTCTGTGCATGGCACTCGACGAGTCGCTGTTACGAACAGGAGTCCAAACGGCATGAAACCCCTTGTGATCATTGGTGACTCGATGCTCGACGTGGACGTCGACGGTACCGCCAATCGGCTGTCGCCCGAAGCGCCCGTACCGGTGGTGGAACCCGACCGGATCTGGCACCGACCCGGTGGCGCCGGTCTGGCCGCGGTGCTGGCTGCGCGCGGCTACCCCGACGTGGTGCTGATCACCGCCGTCGGTGACGATCCAGCCGGTCACGCACTGACCCGACTCCTAGCCGATGATCACCCCGGCATCCGGGTGATCGGCGTCCCGCTGCGCGGTGCCACGGTGAGCAAGATCAGGGTCCGCGCAGGCGGCCACTCGGTAGTGCGTGTCGACCATGGCGACGGCTACGCGGCCGACGGAGCTCTACCGGACGACGTCGCGGCCGTCCTGCACGACGCAGCTGCGGTTTGTGTAGCCGACTATGGCCACGGGTTGGCAGCCCACGGCCCGCTGCGCGCAATCCTCGGGGCCGTCCAGGCGCCGGTGGTGTGGGATCCACATCCCCGCGGCTCGCGACCGACGCCCGGATGCCCCATCATCGCGCCGAATCACTCAGAGGCGAGGCAGCTTTCGGGGCCCCAGGTAAGCGGCGGCCAACTGGCGGCGACCCTGCGTGCGGAGTGGGAGGCGACCGCGGTGAGCGTCACGCTTGGTGCGCACGGCGCCATGTTCGCGGACAGGCAACGCTCCGCGCATCACATTCATCCGCCCGAAAGCACCGGGGCCGCCCACCACGACACGTGCGGTGCCGGCGATCGGTTCTCCGTCGCGGCCGCCACCGCGCTGATCGAGGGCGCCGACGAACTGGAAGCGGCCACCGAGGCAGTCGCCGCGGCTTCGCGGTTCGTCGCCGCCGGTGGGGCCACTGGGGTCTCGAGCGTGCTTTCGATCGACGGCGGGACAGGACTGACTGGTTCGGCCGGGGCCGTATCCGGAATGAAATCGGTTCAGGCGCTTGCCGAGCGGGTGCGACGAGGCGGTGGGAGCGTGGTTGCTACCGGCGGATGCTTCGACCTGTTGCACACCGGACACGTCCGACTACTACGGCGGGCCCGCGATCTCGGTGACGCTCTGATCGTGCTGATCAACTCGGACGAATCTGTGCAGGCGATCAAGGGCCCCGGACGACCGGTGGTTACGGCCGAAGACCGGGCCAGGGTGCTGGCGGCCCTGGGATGTGTGGACGGCGTGGCGATCTTCTCCGAGACGTCGCCGACCGCGGCGCTGGAAAAGCTGCGGCCAGACATTTGGGTGAAGGGTGGCGACTATGACGGTCAAGACCTTCCGGAAGCCGACGTGGTGCGGCGGCACGGCGGTGAAGTGGTGCTACTGGCCACCGTCCCGGGCTACTCGTCGTCGAAATTGATTTCCGCAGTCCGTTGATCAGGAAGGTGAACAAATGACACTCGGCAATGTGCTGATCGCCGGCGGCGCTTCGGGTTTGGGGGCGGCGACGGTGCGCGCGGTTCGGCGTCATGGGGGCACGCCATTGGTGCTCGACATCGTCAAGCCCTCCGATGACGTGCCCTACGCGTGGGCGGATCTCGCCGACACTGCAACGGTCGAGGAGGCCGTTCGCGAGTTGGCCGACTCAGTGGGAGGCCGGGTGGACGGCGTCTTCACCCCGGCCGGGGTCGACAGTTGCGGTCCGCTGGCGACCGTCGCAGCGAAAGACTGGGAGCGGGTGTTGCATGTCAACCTGCTCGGTACCGCCGCGGTCGTCCGGTCCGCCCTGCCGTTTCTGAAGACCACCCGAGGCCGGCTGGTGACCTGCGCGTCGACGCTGGGGATCAAGGCCGTCAGCGACGCCACCGCCTACTGCGCCTCCAAGTTCGGGGTGGTTGGTTTCACTCGGGCACTGGCCGCCGAACTGGCCGGCCAGGTCGGAGTCACCCTGCTGATCCCCGGCGGCATGGAGACACCGTTCTTCGACGGTCGCGACGCGCAGTACAAGCCACCGCCGGACGCAAAGCTCAACAACCCCGAAAACGTCGCCGAGACTGTTGTTTTCGCGCTTAGCCAGCCGCCCGGCAGCGAGATACGCGAGATGGTGGTGTGCTCGTCGGAAGAATCCTCATGGCCGTGACAACAGACCCGGCAACCGTGCTGGTCCTGCGTGCACTCGGTCTCGGCGATCTGCTCACCGGGCTTCCGGCGCTGCGCGGTCTGCGCCGTTGCTATCCGTCGGCCCGCATCGTGTTGGCGACACCGAAATCACTGGAACCGCTGGCGATGTTTGCCGGTGCCGTGGACCAGGTATTGCCGACGCGTGGGCTGGGCGACCTCACCTGGCCCTACGCACCGCCGGATCTCGCGGTCGACTTGCATGGAAACGGACCGGAGAGCGTCGACGACCTGCTCGCGACACGACCGAAACGTCTGCTCGCGTACCAGAATTCACGCCATCCGTCTGTCACCGATCCGCCATGGCGCGAGGACGTGCATGAGGTCGACCGATGGTGCGCGCTGTTGGAATGGCACGGAATCAGCTGCGATCCGGGCGATCTACACATCGACCGGCCCAGCGGCTATCCGAAGCGCGCGGGCGTCGTCGTCATACATCCTGGGGCCGCGGCGCCCGCGCGACGCTGGCCGACCGAACGATTCGCCGCGGTCGCGTGCGCATTGGCCGATTCCGGGCATCGGGTGGTGGTGACCGGATCGCGCGAAGAACGGGTGCTCGCAGAAGCGGTAGTCACCCAGGCGCGGCTTCCCGAATCCGCTTTACTGGCAGGGGAATTAGACGTGATGGGAATGGTGGCGCTGATCAGTGACTGTCAGTTGCTGGTCTGCGGGGACACCGGCGTGGGGCACATTGCCACCGCTACCGCCACGCCATCCGTACTGCTGTTCGGGCCGACGCCGCCGAACCGGTGGGGGCCGCGGGGCGACGGCCGGCACGTCACCGTGTGGGCGGGCCAGCGCGGTGACCCACACGCCGAACATCCGGACCCCGGATTGTTGCGCATTACGCCGCTGCAGGTGATCGAAGCTACTCAGCTGGTGCTACAGGAGTGCGCATGAGTGTGAAGGTGGGAGTGGTCGGCGCGGGATACGTCGGATTGACAACGGCGGTTTGTCTGGCCGCCAAGGGCATTGACACGTTCTGTATGGACGTCGATCCCGACCGGGTGGCTGCTCTACGCGCGGGACACCCGGGGATCGCAGAGCCGGAGCTCGCTGAATTGATGTGCGACGGTCTGGAACGTGGCACGTTGCGCTTCACGAGGCACTACCGCCGGCTCGGCGATCGCGACATCGTCTTCGTCTGCGTTCCGACACCGACGAATGACGACGGCACCACCGACCTCGGGCCGGTTGAGGATGTGGTTCGCTCTCTGGCGGGGGCGTTGCCGCCCAACACGGTCGTCGTCGTGAAATCCACTGTGCCCGTGGGCACCAGCCGTCGGCTCGAACAAATGCTGGCACCTCACAACATTCACGTCGTCGTCAGCCCGGAATTCTTGCGCGAGAGTCACGCCGTCGCCGACTGTTTACATCCCGATCGCGTCGTCATCGGTGCTTCCGCCGATGCCGAAGCCGCCGCCGATCGCGTCGCCAAGCTGTATCCCGGCCAGCAGATCCTGCGGATGAGCGTCGAAAGCGCGGAACTGGCCAAGTACGCCAGCAACGCCTTCCTGGCGGTCAAATTGTCGTTCGTGAACTCACTGGCCGGGCTGTGCACCCACGTGGGCGCCGATATCGGCGACGTCACGCGCTGTATGGGTAGCGACGAACGAATTGGGCCGGATTGCCTGATCCCCGGTCCTGGCTGGGGAGGCTCGTGCCTACCCAAAGACACCGCGGCATTGCTGCACACCTGTGCCGAACACGGGGTGGTGCTCGCGGAAGTGGAGTCGGCACGCCGGACCAACGCCGATCAGATCGAACGTGTCACCGGTGCCGTGCGTACGCAGCTCCACCGCAGGCTCGACGGAGCGAAAATCGCCGCGCTGGGACTGACGTTTAAGGCGGGGACCAACGACGTTCGGGATTCGCCCGCGGTCGCTGTCTGCTCGGCGTTCAAGCAGGCCGGAGCGCAGGTCGTCGCCTACGACCCGCGGCTGGACAGCATCGACGCCGAGCGCCTGCCGGTCACCACGGCGCGCGACCCCTACGTCGCGGCCAAGGACGCGGACGCTGTCGTAGTGCTCACCGAGTGGCCGGAATTCGCCGAGTTGGACTGGGAAGCCGTCGAGCGACGCGTCGCACCCGGCGCGGTCGTGATCGACACCCGCAACGTCGTCGACCGCGCGGCGGTGACGGCTTCGCAACTAATCTGCCTCGGCAATGGGACCGTGGACGGCTACTGATCTCCGGTGCCGACTCTCGGGACGCGCGGCTGACCGATAGGGCAGGATAGACCCGGCTGTTTAGGGGACAGCCGTAGTGAAGGCAGTCCGACGGCGCCTTCCGGTGCGAGGAGTCAGATGGCGGAGCAGGGCAACAACGGCGCCGAGTCGTCAAATCGATCCCGCTACACCCGGGTGCTGCTCAAGCTCGGTGGCGAGATGTTCGGCGGGGGATCGGTGGGCTTGGACCCGGATGTCGTCGCGCTGGTCGCCCGCCAGATCGCCGAAGTGGTCCGCACCGGTGTTCAGGTCGCGGTGGTCATCGGAGGTGGCAACTTCTTTCGCGGGGCGCAACTTCAACAGCGAGGCATGGAGCGTACCCGGTCGGATTACATGGGCATGCTTGGGACGGTCATGAACAGCCTTGCGCTGCAAGACTTTCTGGAAAAAGAAGGCATTGTCACCCGAGTCCAGACGGCGATCACCATGGGCCAGGTGGCCGAACCGTACCTTCCGTTGCGGGCCCGGCGTCACCTGGAAAAGGGGCGCGTAGTCATCTTTGGCGCCGGCATGGGCCTGCCGTACTTCTCGACGGACACGACCGCTGCGCAGCGGGCCCTGGAGATCGGCGCCGACGTGGTGTTGATGGCGAAGGCGGTCGACGGGGTATTCGCCGAGGACCCGCGGGTGAATCCGGCGGCCGAACTGTTCACCGTGATCACTCACCGGGAAGTCATCGATCGCGGTCTGCAGGTGGCCGACGCCACCGCGTTCAGTTTGTGCATGGACAATCGCATGCCGATTCTGGTTTTCAACCTGCTGACCGACGGCAATATCGCCCGGGCCGTCTCGGGTGAGAAAATCGGAACGTTGGTGACAACGTGAAGGGCGGAGTGGCGCTAGATGACGCCGACGACGATGCAGAGCGCGCAGCGCGATGAGGAGGAGTGGCGGTAGATGACGCCGACGACGATGCAGAGCGCGCAGCGCGATGAGGAGGAGTGGCGCTAAATGATTGACGAGACCCTCTTCGACGCCGAGGAGAAGATGGAAAAGGCCGTCGGGGTCAGCCGCGACGAGCTCTCGACGATTCGAACCGGCCGGGCCAACCCCAGCATGTTCAACCGCATCGTCATCGACTACTACGGCGCTGCCACCCCGATCACCCAGCTGGCCAGCATCAACGTCCCGGAAGCGCGGCTGGTGGTGATCAAGCCCTACGAGGCCAGCCAGCTAGGCAACATCGAGGCGGCGATCCGCAACTCCGACCTCGGAGTCAATCCGACCAACGACGGCACGCTGATCCGTGTTGCGGTGCCGCAATTGACCGAGGAACGCCGCCGCGAACTGGTCAAGCAGGCCAAGGCCAAGGGCGAGGACGCCAAGGTCTCCGTCCGCAACATCCGCCGTAAGGCGATGGAGGAACTGGGACGTATCCGTAAGGACGGCGAAGCAGGTGAGGACGAGGTGTCGCGCGCCGAGAAAGACCTCGACAAGACGACTCAGCAGTACGTGACACAGATCGACGACCTGGTCAAGCATAAGGAAGGCGAACTGCTGGAGGTCTAATGGCCGATCAGCAGACGACGTCCGTGGCAGAGACCGATACCGGCGCAGACCTTCCCGCCGACGACGCGGTGCAGGAGGCCAAGCCGAAGAAGTCGCGGGCCGGCCGCAATCTGCCGGCTGCGATCGCGGTAGGCGCCGCTATCGGTTTCAGCATCATCGCGATCCTGATCAAGGACCGTTACCTGTGGGTTTTACTGCTTGCCGTCGCGATGCCCGTCGCCACCCACGAGGTGGTGCGTAGGCTGCGCGAGGCCGGTTATCTGATACCCGCAGTTCCGCTGCTACTTGGCGGCGAAGCCATGGTCTGGCTGGCCTGGTATCAGCATGCGTACGGTCTGCTGGCTGCCTTCGGTGCCACCGCCGTAATCTGCATGTTCTGGCGACTGGCGCTCGGCTCGACGACCGCACCGCAAGGTTCGACGGATTCGCCGTCGGGCAACTATCTGCGCGACGTCGCGGCGACCGTCTTCCTCGCGGCCTGGGTGCCGCTGTTTGGGTCGTTCAGCGTCTTGCTGGCGTTTCCGGCGGACGGCTCCGGACGGGTGTTCTGCCTGATGATCGGCGTCGTCGCCTCCGATGTCGGCGGATACGCGGTCGGTGTGCTGTTCGGCAAGCACCCTATGGTCCCGACCATCAGCCCGAAGAAGTCATGGGAAGGGCTGGCAGGTTCGCTGTTGTTCGGGATTACCGCGGCCACGTTGACCGCGACCCAGTTGGCTCACCGGCCGGTGTGGGTCGGACTGCTGCTCGGTCTGACGATCGTGGCCACCGCCACGCTGGGTGACCTGGTCGAATCGCAGATCAAGCGCGACCTCGGTATCAAGGACATGGGCCGGATCCTGCCCGGCCACGGCGGCCTGATGGATCGGCTGGACGGAGCGCTACCGTCGGCGGTCGCCACCTGGACCGTCCTGACATTGCTGCGCTGAGGTTTTCCGTGAAGCACGAGCTGATTTTCGACGCGCCGCGCCGCGCGCTGCCACCGCGCCACCTGGCCGACCTCGACGATGCCGGTTGCGCCGCCGCCGTCACCGAGTTGGGTCTGCCGGCGTTTCGGGCCAAGCAGTTGGCAAACCAGTATTACGGCCGCCTCATCGCCGACCCGCAGCAGATGACCGACCTGCCGGCTGCGGTCCGTGGCCAGGTGGCGGAGGCGTTGTTCCCGACGCTGCTGACTTCTGCCCGGGAGGTCACCACCGACGCCGGAGAGACCCGCAAGACACTGTGGCGGGCGGTCGACGGCACCACCTTCGAGTCGGTGCTGATGCGGTATCCCAAGCGCAACACCGTCTGCATCTCCTCGCAGGCCGGCTGCGGCATGGCCTGCCCGTTCTGTGCGACCGGCCAAGGCGGTCTAACCCGCAACCTGTCGACCGCCGAGATCGTCGAGCAGGTGCGCTCCGCGGCCGCCACGTTGCGCGACGAGTGGAGCGACCGGCTCTCCAACATCGTGTTCATGGGAATGGGGGAGCCGCTGGCCAACTACACCAGGGTGCTGGCCGCGGTTCGTCGCATCACCGGTCCGCCACCGATCGGCTTCGGCATCTCGGCCCGGTCGGTCACGGTGTCGACGGTCGGCCTGGCTCCGGCGATCCGCAGACTTGCCGACGAGCGGCTGGGGGTGACGCTGGCGCTGTCGCTGCACGCACCCGACGACGAGCTGCGCGACACTTTGGTGCCGGTCAACAACCGGTGGAAGGTCAGCGAGGCGTTGGATGCCGCTCGCTACTACGCCGACCAGACCGGCCGGCGGGTGTCGGTGGAGTACGCGCTGATCCGCGATGTCAACGACCAGCCGTGGCGCGCGGATCTCCTGGGCAAGCGACTGCATCGGGCATTGGGTCCGTTGGTGCATGTCAATCTGATCCCGCTCAACCCGACTCCGGGCAGCGAATGGGATGCCAGCCCGAAACCCGTGGAGCGGGAGTTTGTTCGGCGAGTGCGGGCGGCCGGGGTGGCCTGCACGGTGCGCGATACCCGCGGGCGTGAGATTTCCGCCGCGTGCGGCCAGTTGGCCGCGGAACTGCCTACCTGAGCCAGCCGCGCCGGCGGCCCCACCAGTCGCGTACCAGGAAGAACAGGCCCAGTAGCGCAAAGCCGATGACCCAGATGTCCTCGACGTGGCCGACGTGGTTCCCGCGCAGGAATGCGACCAGCAGGCCGATCAGTAAGATGCCATAGACGTGCCAACTGCGGTGGCTGATCTTGCTCCAGCCCCAGGCAGCGGACGGCACCTCGGCGACGTCGACGCCGTTGACGTAACCGCCCGTGCGTTCCACCTCGGTACCGGCCACGACACACTCCTCGGGTAGGGATCGGGATGCTTGCACATTCTGGCATATGCAAGTTCGTCGGTCGCACCGGCAGCGCGGCACAATGAACGGGTGACTTTGCACGGTGACGGCGCCGAAACTGCGCCTGGCCGCGGGCTCGGCGGCAGCGGCCGGCTTAAGATCCTGGTGTTGGGCAGCACCGGTTCCATCGGCACCCAAGCGCTCGAGGTGATCGCCGCCAACCCGGACCGCTTCGAACTGGTCGGCCTGGCGGCCGGGGGCGGGCATCCGGAGTTGCTGGCCCGGCAGCGCGCCGAGACGGGGGTGAGCAACCTCGCCGTCGCCGACGAGGCCGCGGCGCAGGCAATCGGTGACGTCACCTACCGGGGAAGCGACGCCGCGACCCGGCTTATCGAGAACACCGAGGCTGACGTCGTGCTCAACGCGCTGGTCGGTGCGCTCGGCCTACAACCCACCCTTACCGCGCTGGCTTCCGGCGCCCGTCTGGCGCTGGCCAACAAGGAGTCGCTGATCGCCGGCGGCCCGCTGGTGCTGGCGGCAGCGCAACCCGGCCAGATCGTGCCGGTCGACTCCGAGCATTCCGCGTTGGCGCAGTGCCTGCGCGGCGGCAGCGCCGACGAGGTCGCCAAACTGGTGCTCACCGCGTCCGGCGGACCATTCCGCGGCTGGTCGGCCGCCCAGCTCGAAGGCGTCACCCCCGAACAGGCCGGCGCGCATCCGACCTGGTCGATGGGGCCGATGAACACATTGAACTCGGCGTCGCTGGTCAACAAGGGGCTCGAGCTCATCGAAGCCCACCTGCTGTTCGGCATTCCGTACAGCCGCATCGACGTCGTCGTGCACCCGCAGTCGATCGTGCACTCCATGGTGACGTTCACCGACGGGTCGACGCTCGCCCAAGCCAGCCCGCCAGACATGAAACTGCCGATCGCGCTGGCTCTGGGCTGGCCGGACCGGGTGCCGGCGGCCGCCGCGGCCTGCGACTTCTCGACGGTGTCAACCTGGGAGTTCGAGCCGTTGGATGACGCGGTGTTCCCGGCCGTCGCGCTGGCCCGGCAGGCCGGCGAAACGGGCGGCTGCATGACCGCCGTCTACAACGCCGCGAACGAAGAAGCGGCCGAGGCCTTCCTGGCCGGCCGAATCGGTTTCCCGGCCATCGTGCAGACAATCGCCGATGTCCTGAGCGCCGCCGACCAGTGGGCCGCAGAACCCGCTACCGTGGAAGACGTACTCGACGCGCAGCGCTGGGCCCGCGAGCGCGCGCGTAGTGCGATCACACAGGAGGTTTCACCGGTTCGATGATGTTCGTAATCGGCATCGTGCTGTTTGCACTGGCCATCCTGATATCCGTGGCGCTGCACGAATGCGGCCACATGTGGGTCGCCCTGGGCACCGGGATGAAGGTCCGCCGTTACTTCGTGGGCTTCGGTCCGACCCTGTGGTCGACCCGCCGCGGCGAGACCGAATACGGCCTCAAGGCGATCCCGGCCGGGGGCTTTTGCGACATCGCCGGCATGACGTCGGTCGAGGAATTACAGCCTGACGAGCACGACCGCGCCATGTACAGGCAGAAGACCTGGAAGCGCGTCGCGGTGTTGTTCGCCGGACCGGGCATGAACTTCGTCATCGGCCTGGTACTGATCTACGCCATCGCGGTGACGTGGGGCCTGCCCAACCTGCACCCCACGGCGGTCATCGGCCAAACTGCCTGCGCGGCAAGCGAGCTCAAGCAGGGCGACTTCGAGAAGTGCGCCGGCGACGGTCCGGCGGCTGCCGCCGGGATTCGCGCCGGCGACGTGGTGCTCAAGGTCAACGGCACCCCGGTGTCCGATTTCTCCGACATGGCCGGAGTGGTGCAGAAACTGCGCGGCACCGTTCCCGTCGTCATCAAGCGCGACGGTCAGACCATGACCAAGTACGTCGACATTCAGCAGAAGCAGCGCTGGGTAACCACCGGCAAAGGCGGCGGTGCGAAGCCTGCCACGATCGGCGTGATGGGGGTAGTGGGCACCCAGCCTGGGCCCACCCACTACAACCTGGTCAGCGCGGTACCCGGCACGCTGAGCTTCACCGGCAATCTGACTGTGCTGCTGGGCAAGTCGCTGGTCGCCATCCCCACCAAGATCGGCGCGCTTGTCCACGCCATCGGCGGTGGCGAGCGTTCCCTCGACACTCCGATCAGTGTCGTCGGGGCAAGCATCATCGGTGGAGACACCGTCAATCACGGTGTCTGGATGGCCTTCTGGTTGTTTTTGGCTCAGTTGAACTTCATTCTGGGCGTCATCAACCTGTTGCCGTTACTGCCCTTCGACGGCGGCCACATCGCGATCGCGCTGTATGAGAAGTTGCGCAACCTCGTAAGGTCGGCCCGCGGCAAAGTCGCGGCGGCACCGGTGAACTACCTCAAACTGATGCCGGCAACTTACGTAGTCCTGGTTCTGGTGGTCGGCTACATGCTGTTGACGGTGACCGCAGACGTGGTCAACCCAATCAGGCTTTTCCAATAGGAGAGATAGTGACCACAGGTCTGGGTATGCCAGCCGCCCCGGCGCCCACATTGGCGCCGCGGCGCAAGACGCGACAACTGATGGTCCGGGATGTCGGCGTGGGAAGTGACCACCCCATTTCGGTGCAGTCGATGTGCACCACCAAGACCCACGACGTCAACTCGACCCTTCAGCAGATCGCCGAACTGACCGCCGCCGGTTGCGACATCGTCCGGGTCGCTTGCCCCCGTCAAGAAGACGCCGACGCTCTCGCCGCGATCGCCAAGAAGAGTCAGATACCGGTCATCGCGGACATCCACTTCCAACCGAAGTACATCTTCGCTGCAATCGACGCCGGGTGCGCCGCCGTCCGGGTAAACCCCGGCAACATCAAGGAATTCGACGGCCGCGTGGGCGAAGTCGCGAAAGCCGCCGGTGCAGCGGGCATTCCGATCCGTATCGGCGTCAACGCCGGATCGCTGGACAAGCGGTTCATGGAGAAGTACGGCAAGGCGACTCCCGAGGCGCTCGTCGAGTCCGCCCTGTGGGAAGCATCGCTGTTCGAAGAGCACGGCTTCGGCAACATCAAGATCAGCGTCAAGCACAACGACCCGGTGGTGATGGTCGCGGCCTATGAGCAGCTCGCCGCACAATGCGACTACCCGTTGCACCTGGGCGTCACCGAGGCCGGCCCGGCGTTTCAGGGCACCATCAAGTCGGCCGTCGCGTTCGGTGCGCTGTTGTCGCGGGGGATCGGCGACACCATCCGGGTGTCGCTGTCGGCGCCGCCGGTCGAAGAAGTCAAGGTCGGCACCCAGATCCTGGAGTCGCTGAACCTGCGGCCCCGCGGGCTCGAGATCGTGTCGTGTCCGTCGTGCGGGCGCGCGCAGGTCGACGTCTACAGCCTGGCCAACGAAGTCACCGCCGGCCTCGACGGGCTCGACGTCCCGCTGCGCGTGGCCGTGATGGGTTGCGTCGTCAATGGGCCGGGGGAGGCGCGCGAGGCCGACCTCGGTGTCGCGTCGGGCAACGGCAAGGGCCAGATCTTCGTCCGTGGCGAAGTGATCAAGACGGTGCCCGAGGCGCAGATCGTCGAGACATTGATCGAAGAGGCAATGCGATTGGCCAACGAATCGGGAGCTGAAGGATCAACGGCAAGCGGTTCGCCAGTTGTAACCGTAAGCTGACGGTGGCCTTATCCGGCCTCGATCCGTCGCAGAAAGAGTCAGCATGTCGGCTCCACCCATCCGCCGCGTCAGCGAGCGACGGGTGTCAGTTGTGCGCGACGGCGCCGCGGTGCGCCGGGTTTTCGACGCCGACCCGGTCGGCTCCTGCATGGTCGCCGCCAGGGTGGCCGATTACGGCATGGATCCCAACTCGATCGGTGGGGAGCTGTGGACGCGTCGCGGTCCCGACGAGTCGCTGTGCTACGCCGGCGCCAATCTCATTCCGCTGCGCGGCGAGCTCACCGACCTCTACGCCTTCGCCGACGCGGCGCTGACCGGATCGCGGCGCTGCTCGTCGCTGGTCGGGAGGGCTGAGTTGGTGATGCCGATGTGGCACCGGCTCGAGCCGGCCTGGGGTCCGGCCCGCGATGTGCGTGACAATCAGCCGTTGATGTCCCTGACCACGATGCCGACCTGTGCGATCGACCCCGGTGTGCGGCAGGTCAAGCCGGACGAACTGGACAGCTACCTGGTCGCGGCGATCGACATGTTCATCGGCGAGGTCGGCGTCGACCCGCGGCTCGGTGACGGTGGCCGTGGCTACCGCAGACGGGTGGCCAGCCTGATCGCGGCCGGCCGGGCATGGGCCCGCTTCGAAAACGGCGAGGTGGTCTTCAAGGCCGAGGTCGGGTCGCAATCGCCGACGGTCAGCCAGATCCAAGGGGTTTGGGTGCATCCGGAGTGGCGTGGTCGTGGACTCGGGACCGCGGGAACAGCGACGCTGTCGGCGGTTATCGTCGGCACCGGGCGCACGGCCAGCTTGTACGTCAACAACTTCAACACAGTCGCGCGGGCGACGTACGACCGCATCGGCTTCACCGAGGTCGGCACCTTCGCCACGATTCTGCTCGACTAATTCGGCCCGCGTCTACCGAGTGTGAATCGTTGGCGACGACAGGCCGCTGACGGCCGCGCAGTGCGCACACTCGTCGCCTCCGACTCACACTCGGCTCGATAACGAGTTTGTCTCGGTGCGCCTCCGCCGCATCGAGGCTGCGTCTTTCTAACATCAGCCACAATGGCAACAAAATTCACATTCGCATCAGCTGCCACAGTCGGTGTGGCGGTGTTGATCACGTCCGCGATGTCGGCCTGCACGCCGAAACAGGAAGGGCCTGCACCGGCGGCCCAGAAGTTCTTCACCGCGCTGGCCACCGGTGACACCGGGGCGGCGGCCGACCTCAGCGACAACCCCAGTGACGCGCGTGAGGCGCTCAATGCCGCGTGGGCCGGCCTGCAGGCGAGCCATCTGGACACCCAGATCACTGGATCGAAGTATGCCGAGGACACCGGTTCGGTCAGCTATCGCTACACCTGGCATCTGCCGAAGAATCGGATGTGGGCCTACGACGGCCAGCTGAAAATGGCCCGCTACGAAGGTCATTGGCAGGTGCGCTGGAGCAGCACCGACCTTCATCCGCGCCTCGGTGAGCATCAGACGCTCGCCCTGCGGGCCGACCCGCCCAAACGGGCCTCGGTCAACGAGGTCGGCGGTACCGACGTTCTGGCACCCGGCTACCTCTACCACTACACGCTGGACGCATCGAAGGCCGGCGCGTTCCTGATCAGCACCGCCCGATCGGTGGTCGACGCGCTGCACCCCCTCGACGACACGCTCAACGACCCGCAGCGCCTGGCCGAGCAGGCGAGCGGCACCGGCAAGCCAGTCGACCTGATCACGCTGCGCACCGACGACAACAACCGCATCGCCCCAGCGCTGAACAGCCTGCCCGGCGTCGTGATCACACCGCAGGCCGAGCTACTGCCGACCGACTACCACTTCGCGCCGGCCCTGATCAACCAGGTGAAGAAGTCGGTGATCGAGCAACTCGACGGTGAGGCGGGCTGGCGGGTCGTCAGCATCAACCAGAACAACGTCGATTTGGCTGTGCTGCACGAGGTTCCGCCCGCACCGGCCCCGTCGGTATCGATCAGCCTGGACCGCGCCGTGCAGAACGCCGCTCAGCGGGCGGTGGACAATCAGAGCCGGCAGGCGATGATCGTGGTGATCAAGCCGTCTACGGGGGAGATCCTCGCTGTCGCACAGAATTCCGCGGCCGACGCAATCGGTCCGCTTGCCACCACCGGGCTCTACCCGCCGGGGTCGACGTTCAAGATGGTCACCGCGGGCGCGGCGCTCGAGCGTGACATGGCAAGCCCCAACACGCTTTTGGGCTGCCCGGGTCATCTCGACATCGGGCAGCGGGTGGTCCCCAACTACGGCGGATTCGATCTGGGCGTGGTGCCGATGTCGCGCGCATTCGCCAGTTCCTGCAACACCACCTTCGCGCAATTGGCCAGCCAGATGCCGCCGCGCGGGCTGAGTCAGGCTGCCAACCAATACGGGATAGGCCTGGATTACCAGATCGACGGCATCAGCACGGTGACCGGCTCGGTGCCGCCGACCGTCGACATGGCCGAGCGCACCGAGGACGGTTTCGGTCAGGGCAAAGTGTTGGCCTCGCCGTTCGGCATGGCGATGGTCGCGGCGACGGTGGCCGCCGGAAAGACCCCGGTGCCCAAGCTCATTGAGGGACGCCCGACGACGATCACCGGTGACAGCACGCCGATCACCGAGAAGATGGTTGAGGGGCTGCGTCCGATGATGCGGCTGGTGGTGACCAATGGCACCGCGAAGGAGATCGCCGGCTGCGGCGAGGTCTACGGCAAGACCGGTGAGGCCGAGTTTCCCGGCGGATCGCACTCCTGGTTCGCGGGGTACCGCGGTGATCTGGCCTTCGCGTCGTTGATTGTGGGCGGCGGCAGTTCGGAGTATGCCGTTCGGATGACCAAGTTCATGTTCGAGTCGATGCCCGGCGACTATCTGGCCTGAATCTGTCTCGGCCGCAATGGCTTAGACAAAGCTGTCGCCCGGCCGCGAGGGGCGACCGGGCGACAGGGTTTTGTTTCGCCGAGCTCGCAGACTCCAGGGGCTCTGGGTTAATCCGATGCTGGCTCGACGTCTGGCGTCTGGACCGGTGGGGAAGACCCCCCTTCCCCACCGATCCAGACCACCACCCCTCATCGAGGTGGAATCACATGGATCAGATGGCCGACGCGACTGACGCCGGAGCCTCACCCAACAGAATGTCGATCAACGGGGTCAGAACGAAGTTCAGGCCCGTCGGGGTGAGCAGGCCGTAGTCCAGGCCGGTGGCCAGGTAGCCCAGGAAGTCATCCGGAACCAGGTAGGCGCCGCCGCTGTCAGCGATGGTGCCGGTGATGCCGGTTGACACCTGCTCGTAGAAGGCGCTGGGGTCAATGGCGTTGATCAGGTTCGTCAACCCGTGCTCGAACGGCGCTTCTTCGAAGGCCACGACGTCGTTGTAGAAGATCTGGTACTGCTCGGGGTTGGCCAGTGCGGCGTTGACGTCGAACAGGTGGTTCGCCGCCCCCTGAGCACCTTCAGCGCCGAACAACGTGGTGTAGGCGTCGCCCGGAGCGTAGGTGTCGACGTACGGGGTGTCGACGGCTGCTGCCGCGGCACCCGCCGGTGGCTCACCTAGCAGAATGTCGATTAGCGGGGTGAGCACGTAGTTCAAGCCTGTCGGGGTCAGCAGACCATAGTCCAGGCCCGTGGCGAGGTATCCCAGCGCGTCGTCGGGAACCAGGTAGGCGCCGCCGCTTTCAGCGATGGTGCCAGTGACACCGGCCGTCGTCTGCTCGTAGAAGGCGCTGGGGTCGATCGCGTTGATCAGGTTCGAAATCCCGTGCTCGAACGGCGCTTCTTCGAATGCGTGAACGTCGTTGACGAAGATCTGGTATTCGGCCGGGTTGGCGAGCGCCGCATTCACGTCCAGCAGGTGGTTGTCTGCGCCTTGAGTGCCCGCTGCGCCGAACAATTCCGCGTAGGCGTCATTCGGGCCGTAGGGGTCGACGAACGGTGCGGCGTTCGCGGCGCCCATACCGAGGGCCGCCGTCGCAATTGCACCCCCTACCGCGGTGGTGAAAGTGAACGCGGCGCGAGGGCCCCGTCCGTTAAACTGCTTGCGACTCATGTGCGAGCCTCCAATCTAGGTGTCTGTCCTTGTGGATTGTGGGGTTGCCGCCCCACAGCCGATGGCTCGCACATGAGTCTTTCTCCCCCTCATGGCGGACGAGCCGTCCGACGAAACGAAGCTTATAACAACTATCGAAGCTTTGTTAAGCGAATTTTCAGGTGAAAACTCAGCCGAACATGTCTTCGCGTTAAGCGTTCTCTTACCCGCAGTTCGAGGAGTTCGGAGCATCGGAGCGTCGAAAACAGACGGCCCTGCGGAAGTATCGCCAGAATGTCGAACGCCAAATCGTAGGATATATCCGCAGATCAGCGCGTTGTTCAGATGCCAACCTGTACGGGGAGGCCGGTTTCCAACGGATCGAGTCGCTTGTGCCGCTGTCCCACTATTTGAGATAGCATCCAATAAATCAGATATCTGATCCAAATGTTTGAACTTATCGCCTGAGAGGTACCAACAATTGTTTTGACACTTCGATCACCGGCGTCGATTTATTCAACAAGGTTGAAACAATACGCATTAATCAGGAATGCCGACACGCAAATGAGGCTCAGAACGGGTTCCCATAAAGCTCCCTTTTCGTACTGTCGGTATCAAATCGGCGTCTGCGCAGGGTCGTCGTCCAGTCAGCCTGGATGCTGGCCGGACGGCGGCGGTAGATTGATAAAGCCATGACTCGTCCCGAAGAACTGTCCGAGCTGCGCGTCTCCGATGCCGATCGCAACGGCACGCTGCGTCGCCTGCACAACGCGGTCGCCCTCGGGCTGATTGACATCAGCGAGTTCGAGGAACGGTCGACTCACGTGTCGTATGCACGAACCCGCAATGAGCTCGACAGCCTGGTCCTAGACCTGCCCGGGCCAGGGGCGATCGTCACCTCCGCCGCCGACCGGGTCGAGTTGCGCGGCTGGGCCGGGTCGCTCAAGCGTCACGGCGAATGGACCGTCCCGACCCGGTTGGCGCTGGTGCGGCGGATGGGTTCGGTGGAGCTGGATCTGGTCAACGCCAGATTCGCGGGACCCGTGGTGGTGATCGAACTCGACATGAGGTTCGGATCGGTGGAGATTCGATTGCCCGACGGCGCTAGCGCCTCGATCGACGACGTCGAGGTGTACGGCGGCAGTGCCAGTGACCGGCGCAAGGGGGCGCCGGCCGAAGGCACTCCGCACGTGGTGCTCACCGGACGCGTGGTGTGTGGCTCGGTCAAGGTCAAAGGACCACGCCGGTCGCTGGTGCGCCGGCGGGGCCGCGCCTGACCCGGCCAGATGCGGATACCCTGACAACATGCCTGTCCGCTCCGCCTTGTCCGCCGGCGTGGTGTCGCCGACGCTCCCCGTGCCCAAAACAATCGCGCGCCCGGAATACGTCGGCAAACCGACCGCTAAGGAGGGCACCGAGCCGTGGGTCCAGACGCCGGAGGTGATCGAGAAGATGCGGGTCGCCGGGCGGATCGCCGCCCAGGCGCTCGCGGAAGCCGGCAAGGCCGTCGCGCCCGGCGTCACCACTGACGCATTGGACCGCATCGCCCACGAGTACATGATCGACCACGGCGCCTACCCCTCGACACTGGGCTATAAGGGCTATCCCAAATCTTGCTGCACGTCGCTCAATGAGGTCATCTGCCACGGCATTCCGGACTCCACAGTGATCGAAGACGGCGATATCGTCAACATCGACGTCACCGCCTACATCGACGGCGTACACGGCGACACCAACGCCACCTTCCTTGCCGGTAACGTCTCCGAGGAGCACCGGCTGCTCGTCGAGCGCACCCACGAGGCCACGATGCGGGCGATCAAGGCGGTCAAACCTGGCCGCGCGCTGTCGGTCGTCGGCCGGGTGATCGAGTCGTATGCAAACCGGTTCGGCTACAACGTCGTTCGTGACTTCACCGGCCATGGCATCGGCACCACCTTTCACAACGGGCTCGTGGTGCTGCATTACGACCAGCCGGCGGTGACCACCATCCTCGAGCCGGGCATGACGTTCACCATCGAGCCGATGATCAACCTCGGGTCGCTGGACTACGAGATCTGGGACGACGACTGGACGGTGGTCACCACCGACCGCAAATGGACCGCGCAATTCGAGCACACCTTGCTGGTCACCGAGTCCGGCGCGGAAATTCTTACCCTGCCGTGACGTGAGCGGGGCGCTTCTGGTCGCCGGCACCACATCCGACGCGGGCAAATCGATGGTGGTCGCAGGGTTGTGCCGACTACTGGCGCGCAGAGGGATTCGGGTTGCGCCGTTCAAGGCACAGAACATGTCGAACAACTCGGCGGTCACCGTGGAGGGCGGCGAGATCGGCCGGGCTCAGGCGATGCAGGCGCGTGCCGCGGGCTTGGCGCCCAGTGTGC
Organism: Mycobacterium paraterrae; assembly: GCF_022430545.2. NCBI lineage: Bacteria > Bacillati > Actinomycetota > Actinomycetes > Mycobacteriales > Mycobacteriaceae > Mycobacterium > Mycobacterium paraterrae. The sequence goes on from NZ_CP092488.2 coordinate 3,870,804, forward strand.
GATTCAATCCGATCCTGCTGAAACCGGGCGGCGACATGAGCTCGCAACTGGTGGTCAGGGGCCAGGTGGCCGGGAGTACCACCGCCGCCGGATATTGGTCACATCGCAACGAGTTGTCCGCCGTGGTGCAGGACGAATTGGCCAAGCTGAGAACCGATTTCGACGCAGTGATCTGCGAGGGAGCCGGATCGCCGGCCGAAATCAACCTGCGCGCAACCGACTTGGTGAACATGGGTTTGGCCCGTGCGGCGAATCTTCCAGTGCTGGTTGTCGGCGACATCGACCGCGGGGGGCTGCTCGCGCACTTGTTCGGGACGGTGGCGGTGCTCGAGGCGCAAGACCAGGCGCTGATCGCCGGCTTCATCGTCAACAAATTCCGCGGTGATGTCACACTGCTCGAGCCCGGCCTGCGCCAACTCGCCGAGCTCAGCGGCCGTCCCACCTACGGCGTTCTGCCTTACACCGACGACCTGTGGCTCGACACCGAGGACGCCCTTCCGGTTCTGGCCCATCGTGTGCTCGGCACGCCGCAACCGCCTCGCGGGTCGCAGTGGCTGCGCGTTGCGGTGCTGCGGTTGCCGCGGATCTCCAACTCCACCGACGTCGAGGCGTTGGCCTGCGAACCCGGCGTCCTGGTTCGGTGGGTGCGCGAGCCGGCCGACCTGGCAGAGACCGACGTGATCGTGCTGCCGGGCACTAAGGCCACGGTCGCTGACCTGGCCTGGCTCCGCGCGCGGCGTCTTGACCAGGCAATTCGCGCTCATGTCGCCTCCGGCCGCGCCGTGTTGGGCATCTGCGGTGGATTTCAGATGCTGTGCCGCTCGATCGACGACTCGGTCGAGAGTCGCTCCGGGCGGGTCGAGGCGATGGGGCTGCTCGATGCCGACATCGCGTTCGCGCCGGACAAGGTGCTGCGCCGACGACAGGACGGCTTGCACGGCTACGAGATTCACCACGGGCGGGTGGACCGCTGCACCGAGGAGACCTGGTTCGATGTCGACGGGGTGCCCGAAGGCTATCGGCGTGGTCAGGTGTTCGGAACCCACTGGCACGGCTTGTTCGACAACGACGACTTCCGGCGGCAGTGGCTGAGCGACGCCGCCGCCGCGGCGGGCCGCGAGGGGTTCGTGGTTGCCGGCGACACCGACGTCGTCGCGCGACGCGATGCCCAGTTAGACCTGATGGCCGATTTGTTGGACGCGCATCTTGATGTCGCAGCGATCACCGAACTGCTGGACGACGGCCCGCCGCAGCGTCCGACGATCGTGTCCGCTCTGCGGTGACCGCCGCCAATGACTGCACCAATCAAGGCCTTTCGACGACGGCGTCGCGCGTCGCATGTTGCGGATGGGTTTCGGTTCGCCACTCGGCTACCGATCCGGTCGAAAACGGTCCGCGCGCGGGGCAATTCACTGTAATTTGCGGGAGTGCCTTCGGCGATGATGACTACCGTCGACGGGTTCCCCATCCAGGTCTGTGACACCGGTCCGGAGAAGGGTTCCGTCGTGGTGCTGTTGTGCGCCGCCCAGCGGGCGCTGCCGGCGTACGACCCGGTCTGCGAGCGACTGCACACCGCCTCGTTGCGCACCATCGCCATCGCTCCCGACCCCCGCCTGACACCCAAGTCGGTGGTCGGCATCCTCGATGTGCTCGACGTCAGCTGGGGCGTACTGGTCGGTGACCGCGATGGAGCCGAACTGGCGTGGGAGCTGGCGGCGACCCGGCTGGACCGTTTCACCGGCTTGGTGGTGATCGACCGGGGTCACCCGCGGGTCGCCGACCACGCCGGCGTCGTACGCGACGAAGAATGCCCGCCCGTCGAGATCAATACGACCGCTCTGGTCAGCAGTTCCGCGGCGCATTCGATTGCGCAGGCCAGCCAGCGGTTCGTCTACGGCGACTACCGGGTGGTCGAGTTGCTCGGACGGCGCAACGCGCAGGAGTCGACGGCGCAGCTAGCCGCCGAGATCGTCCTGCGCACCAGCACTTGGTGACCAGTACCATCACGCCGTGACCTTGTCGCACGAAGAGATCGAGCGGCAAATCGCTGCCGGTGAGATCGACACGGTGATCGTGGCGTTCAGCGATATGCAGGGCCGGCTCATGGGGAAGCGGGTATCAGCGGCCTTCTTCACCGACCATGTCGCCGCAGCGGGCGCCGAATGCTGCAACTACCTGTTCGCCGTCGACGTGGACATGAATACCGTCAAGGGCTACGAAATGGCCGGCTGGGACACCGGGTACGGCGACATGCTGATGAAGCCGGATCTCACCACGCTGCGACGCATTCCGTGGCTGCCGGGTACAGCGCTGGTGCTCGCTGATTTGCTCTGGCACGATGGCCGGCTCATCGAGCCGGCGCCGCGACGGGTCCTGTGCCGGCAGCTGGATCGGTTGCGCGAGCACGGCTTGCGCGCGTATGCGGCCACCGAGCTGGAGTTCATGGTGTTCGACGACACCTACCGGCAGGCGTGGTCGAGCGGTTACCGAGATCTGACTCCCGCCAGCGACTACAACCTCGACTACGCGGTGATGGCGTCGAGCCGACTCGAGCCGCTGCTGCGCGACATTCGCCGGCACATGCAGGGCGCGGGTTTGCGGTGGGAAGCGGTCAAGGGGGAGTGCAATCGCGGGCAGCAGGAACTCGGGTTCGGCTACGACGAGGCCCTCGTCACGTGCGACAACCACGGCATCTACAAGAACGGCGCGAAGGAGATCGCCGACCAGCACGGCAAGTCGCTCACCTTCATGTCCAAATACGATGAGCGCGAAGGCAACAGCTGTCACGTCCACATGTCGTTGAGGTCGCTGGACGGGGTCGCGGTGTGCGCCGACGACCGCGACCCGCTCGGCATGTCGTCCACCTTCCGGAGCTTCGTGGCCGGTCAACTGGCCACGCTTCGCGAGCTGACTCTCCTCTATGCGCCGAACATCAACTCCTACAAGCGTTTCGCCGATCGCAGCTTCGCGCCCACCGCGGTCTCGTGGGGACTCGACAACCGGACCTGCGCACTGCGGGTCGTCGGTCACGGCGATAGCCTGCGGGTGGAGTGCCGGGTGCCCGGCGGCGACGTGAACCAGTACCTGGCTGTCGCGGCGCTTATCGCTGGCGGACTGCACGGTATCGAACAGGAAGTGCCGCTGCCGCAACCGTGTACGGGCAACGCCTATGACGCGGTGACGGACGACGAGTCCGGGCGGTTGCCGGGTACGCTGGCCGAAGCTGCGGCGCTGTTCGACGCGTCGGCGGTTGCCCGGCAGGCGTTCGGTGATCCGGTGGTCGACCACTACGTCCACAACGCCCGCGTCGAGGTGGCCGCGTTCAACAAGGCGGTCACCGACTGGGAGAGGGTGCGCGGCTTTGAGCGCTTTTAGACCTCCGGTGATCGGGCTGACCACCTATCTCGCCCGTGCCCAGATGGGCGTGTGGGATGTGCGGGCCGGTTATCTGCCCGAGGTGTACTTCAAGGGCGTCACCGACGCCGGCGGTGCGGCGGTGCTGCTGCCGCCCCAGCCGGTCGACGCCGACATCGCCGAGCGGGTGCTCGACGGCCTCGACGGATTGCTGATCACCGGCGGCAACGACATCGACCCCGCACGCTACGGACAAGAGCCGAATCCGAACAACGACAAGCCCGCGCCGCAACGCGACGACTGGGAGTTCGCGTTGTTGGGCGCCGCTCTCGGGAGAAGGCTTCCCGTGCTTGGCATTTGCCGTGGCGCGCAAGTACTCAATGTCGCCTTCGGCGGAACCCTGCACCAACACCTGCCCGACGTCATCGGGCACAGCGGACACCGGGCCGGCAACGCGGTGTTCTCCACGCTGCCGGTTCGCACCGTGGCCGGCACCCGGTTGGCGTCGCTGGTCGGTGAATCCGTGGATGCGCGGTGCTATCACCATCAGGCCATCGCGGAACTCGGCGAGGGCCTGGTCGTCAGCGGCTGGGACGCAGACGGTGTGGTCGAGGCTCTGGAACTGCCCGGTGACGACTTCGTCCTCGCGGTCCAGTGGCACCCCGAGGAAAGCTTGGACGACCTGCGACTGTTCTCGGCAATCGTGGAGGCGGCGCGAGATTACGCGAAGGGGAGGAGCGGCATCCATGACGCGTGCCGGTGACGGAACAGTGCACCGCCTGAGCGGCGCCAGTGAGGAGGAACGGCACGGATGACTGTTGATCTGACGCAACGGCTCGCGGGCCGGACCGCCGTGGTGACCGGTGGTGGCGGCGGTATCGGGTTGGCGTCTGCGCGCCGGCTGCGCGCCGAGGGAGCCACCGTGGTCGTCGCCGACATCGACGAACGTACCGGGACCGCCGCGGCGGACGAGTTGAGTGGTTCATTTGTGCCCGTTGACGTTTCGGACGAGGCATCCGTCAACGCGCTGTTCGATACGGTCGCTCGCGAGCACGGCGCGGTGGATATCGCGGTCAACAACGCCGGCATCTCACCACCGGACGACGACCTGATCGAAAACACCGAATTGCCGGCCTGGCAGCGAGTGCAAGATGTGAACCTGAAGTCGGTGTACCTGTGCTGCCGGGCGGCGCTACGCCACATGGTGCCCGCGGAACGTGGGTCAATCGTCAACATCGCTTCGTTCGTCGCGGTGATGGGTTCGGCCACCTCGCAAATCTCCTATACCGCGTCCAAGGGCGGGGTGCTGGCGATGTCGCGCGAGCTCGGTGTGCAATTCGCCCGTCAGGGCATCCGGGTCAACGCGCTGTGCCCCGGGCCGGTGAATACCCCGCTGCTGCAGGAGCTTTTCGCCAAGGATCCTGACCGCGCCGCCCGACGCATGGTGCACGTCCCGATGGGCCGGTTCGGCGAGGCCGACGAGATCGCCGCCGTGGTCGCGTTTTTGGCCAGTGACGATGCGTCGTTCATCACTGCGGCGAGCTATCTGGTCGACGGGGGAATCAGCGCGGCCTACACCACCCCGCTGTAACCGGTCAGCCGGCCGATTTCGGACGGTCGGACAATCCCATGCGCAGGTGCTCGCTGTGATAGATCGCCTCGTCGAGCAGTTGCGCGACATGATTGTCGTACAGGCTGTAGACGATGCTGCGGCCGGCGCGCGTGCCCACCACCAGACCGAGGTTCCGCAGCAGCCGCAGCTGATGCGAGACAGCGGACTGCTCGAGCCCGATCGTGTCGGCGAGCTCGTTCACCGGCAGGGGGCCTTGCCGCAGTTCGGTCAAGATCAGGAGCCGGCTCGGCGTCGCGAGGGCCTGCAGGGTGGTGGCGACATGGGATGCCGCGTCGGCATCGAGCCGTGCGACCGGCCGGTCTCGTCCTTCGACTCCGTGCCCCATGACGGCTCAGCATAGCCGACTAGCACACATGAAGACGTGTTCATGTTTTCTGCTATTGTCGGGCCGGCTCGTACGGTGAAGGATTCGGGGGTGGACCATGGCGGTGCCGACGACTACGTCACAGCGCCCGGGGGTCGCTGCCGTGACGGTGCCGACGCGGCGAACCGGGTTGTTCGCATTGGGGGAAATGCGTTGGGCGGCATTGTCTCTGGCGATGTTTCTGGCCGGTTTGACTGTGCAGTTGGCCGAAGCCCCACGCGTGGTGTGGTGGGCGCTGTATCTCGGCTGCTACCTGGCCGGGGGCTGGGAGCCCGGGCTGGCCGGACTCAAGGCGTTGGTGGGCAAGACCCTCGACGTCGACCTGCTGATGGTCGTTGCGGCGATCGGCGCCGCGGCGATCGGACAGATCACCGACGGTGCACTGCTGATCGTTATCTTCGCGACCTCAGGCGCGCTGGAGGCCTTGGCGACGGCGCGAACCGAGGACTCGGTACGTGGACTGCTCGACCTTGCACCGGAGATGGGAACACGGGTGAGCGAGGACGGCTCTGAGGAGACTGTCGCCGCCGCGGCCCTGCGGATCGGCGACGTGGTGGTCGTCCGTCCGGGCGAGCGGATCGCCGCCGATGCCACGGTGCTGTCGGGAGCTAGCGAAGTCGATCAGGCCACCATCACCGGTGAACCTCTTCCGGTCGACAAAGCGGCCGGCGAAGAGGTATTCGCTGGGACACTCAATGGCACCGGCGCACTGCACATCCGCGTCGATCGTCTCGCCGAAGACTCCGTCGTCGCGCGAATCGCGTCATTGGTCGAGCAGGCCAGCCGGACGAAAGCGCGCACTCAGCTGTTCATCGAAAAGGTCGAACAGCGGTATTCGGTCGGCATGGTTGCAGTCACCGTCGCAGTCTTCGTGATTCCTCTGTTGGGCGGCGACCGCTTGCAGGAGGCCCTGTTACGGGCGATGACGTTCATGATCGTCGCCTCGCCCTGTGCGGTGGTGCTGGCCACCATGCCACCGTTGTTGGCCGCTATCGCCAATGCCGGACGGCACGGCGTGCTGATCAAATCGGCTGTGGTGATGGAGGAGTTGGGTAGCACCACGCAGATCGCGTTCGATAAGACCGGCACGTTGACCCGGGGCACGCCCGCCCTCGTCGAGATCCGCGTGCTCGACCCGAACTACACCGAGGAACAGACCCTCCGGCTGGCCGCCGCGGCCGAGCATGCGAGCGAACACCCGCTGGCCGCGGCGATCGTGGACGCGGCTCGGGGTCATGGCCTCCAGATGCCCGCCGCTACCGACTTCGTCGCGACTCCTGGGCGCGGCGTCACTGCCCGGGTCAGTGATCACGTAATCGGCGTGAGCTCGCCGAATTCGGTTGCGGGCGCATTTGACCAGCAGGTCGCCGACACGTTGCAGGCAAAGGGTTACACCGCAGTGATCGTCACCTGTGATGCGAATCCGATTGGCGCGCTAGCTATCAGCGACCAAGTACGTAGCGAAGCCGCGGCGGCCGTCGAGGCCTCATCGCGCGTTACCGGCACGCCACCGATGCTGTTGACCGGCGACAATCAGACTGCGGCGAACCAGCTCGCCGCGCGGATCGGTATTCGCGAGGTACACGGCGAATTGTTGCCAGACGACAAGGTCCGCATCGTCCGCGAGGCTCAAGCGGTGGGACGCAAGCTGGCGGTAGTGGGCGACGGTATCAACGATGCTCCCGCGCTCGCCGCGGCGAACTGTGGGATTGCCATGGGCGGGGCAGGTTCCGATCTCACACTCCAGACGGCCGATGCGGTAGTGATCCGGGACGACCTGACGACAATCCCAACCGCGATCAACCTGTCCCGGCGCGCCCGACGAGTCGTGGCCGCGAACTTGGTAATCGCCGCCGCATTCATCGGGGTGCTGGTTGTCTGGGATCTGCTGGGCACCTTGCCCTTACCTCTCGGCGTCGCCGGGCACGAGGGCTCGACCGTCATCGTCGGCCTCAACGGATTACGGCTCTTGCGCCGGTCGGCGTGGCGCAAGGCCGACTTCAGCCGCGGAAACTGATCAGCGGGATCGCCATCTCGACGGGCGTCGCACCGCCGTGCATGCCGACCAGCTGGGCTACCTCGGGCGGTTCGCGTCGACCCGCCAGCACCGCGATGTCGTGACAGATGACGACGACGTCACCAATGCGGGCCAGGTGCTCGGGCCGGACCGGGCCGAAAAACCCTGCGGCGACGGCGTTGTCACGGCTGTAGATCTCGGCCCGGCCGGCGAGCAGCTCCGTCCAGGCGGCGATGACGTCGGGCGCGGCACCAGGTTCGGTGTGCAGGTAGCGGACCCGCGGCTCGCCGGCGACCACCCGTACCCCCGCCGACAGCCGCGGGTCGGCGTCCAGGTCGACCCGTGCGTCGGCAGCCACGTTCACGCCTCCGTGGTCGGCGGTGACCAGCAGCGCGGCGTCCGGTGGCAACGCGTCGAGTACACGGGCCAGCAGCGAGTCGACATACGTCGCGGCGGCGTGCCACTCGGTGGACCCAACGCCGAACAGGTGGGCGGCGGTGTCCAGCGCCGAGGTGTAGGCGTAGACCAATCCCGTTGCGTCGCTGACCTGTTGGATCACGGCATCGGCGTAATCGTCGTCGTAGCTTGTCGGGCAGAATTGGGCTCCGCGATATGCCGATTCGGTCAGTCCGCTGCCGATAAAAGGCGCGGGCAGCACGGCGCGGGCGTCGAAGCCTGCCGGCCGCAAGCGTTCGAACCACGTCGGAACGGGTTGCCATCGGGCAGCGGGCGGATCGTCCCGCCAGAAAATGTGGTTGAGCACCCGGTCGGTGCCTGGAACGTTGACGGTGAAGCCCAGCAGCCCGTGCTGCCCAGGTGGGACCCCGGTACCCAGCGACGCCAGACTGGTCGGCGTCGTCGAGGGGAAGGTGCAGACCAACTCGTCCAGGCGGCCCGTCTCGCCGGCAAGGACCGACGCGAGTAACGGTGCGCCGTCTGCTAATTCGGGCAGCAACTGCAAACCCATGCCGTCGACGAGCACAACGACGACCCGCCGCACATCTCCCGCGTACTCGCTCAGGCCGAAGGCGTCGGTCTGGTGCGCTGCTCCGAGTAGCGCGGCCGCGGCGGGCAGCACATCGCAGATCGAGGATGCCACGAGGTCAGTCCGAAAGCCCCAGCAGTGCGTTCTCGACGACCTCCGGCAGGCCCGGGTGAATCCAATACTGGCCGCGCGCCATATCGTGCGCGCTCAGACCGAAGGACATCGCCTGGATCAGCGGTTGGATGATCGATGAGGCCTGATGGCCCATGATGTGCGCTCCGAGAAGTTGCCCGGTGTTGGAGTCCGAAATGAGTTTGACGATGCCGTCGGTGTCTTCCATAGCCCAGCCGTAGGCGACGTCGGCGTAGTCCTGGATTTTGCAAGACACGTCGAAACCCTGTGCCACTGCTTCATTCTCGGTCAACCCGACGTAGGCGATCTGGGGGTCGGTGAACACCGCGGCCGGCACGTAACGATGATCGGTGGCAACCATGGCCGCGGTGTCGTCCCAGTCGCAAAGCAGGTTTCGCTGTACGACGCGTGCCTCATGGTTGGCGACATGCTTGAGTTCGTACGGTGACGACACGTCGCCCAGCGCGAAAACGTTACGTGCTGAGGTTCGCTGGTATTGGTCGACGATGACCCGGCGGTCGTCGAGCTCGATCCCGGCCTTCTCGGCGTCCAACTGGTCACCGTTCGGCCGCCGGCCGGTGGCCACCAGCACGGCGTCGGCCTGCAATTCGGAGCCGTCGTCGAGCTCGAGAACGATGCCGGCGTCATTCTGATGAGAGCCGAGGATGTTGCGATGGCTGCGCAATTCCCACTTGCTGGATGCGATCCGGGTGAATCGCCGCGACAGGGTGTCGTCGAGATGCCGAAGCAGGGAGCCGCCGCGAATCACCATCGTGATGCGCACACCGAGCGCGGAGAAGATGTGCGCGAACTCGCATGCCACGAAGCCGCCCCCGACAATCACCAAATGCTCCGGCAATTCCGCAATTCGCATGATGTCGTCACTGGTGTAGTAATGCACCCCGCAGTCGAGAATGGCGGGCGGCACCACGGCACGAGCACCCGCCGCGATCACCACTTTCTCGGCGGTGAACTGCGCTCCGTCGTCGGTGATGAGCAGGTATCGGCCGTCGTCGTGCACCCCGGCGAACCGGGTGTGAGCGTCGTAGACGTCGACATTGGGTTGGGCCCGCCGGTAGTCTTCACCGCCGATCGCGATCGGGTCGATGCGGCCGAAGACCCGGGACACGATGTCGTCCCAGCGCACCCGGTCGATGTGGGCGTCGATCCCGTAACGCGCCGCGGAGCGGACGGCCCCGGCGACTTCTGCTGCGTAGACGAACATCTTGGTCGGAATGCATCCCACATTGAGGCAGGTGCCGCCGAACGTGCCCTGCTCGCAGATCGCCACCCGCTTCTTGGCGTACCAGTCGTTGAGAATGCTGTTGCCGGAACCTGTTCCGATGATCGCGAGGTCGTAGCTTTCCATGCAGTAGCCCTTCAGCGGTTCTGCGACGCGACGTCGGCCGCGCCCAGATGGTCGTCCAGCCAGGAGTCGAGCTGTTGGTAGGCAACCTGGCGTGGTTCCCGGATGGACAGGAACACATCGTGTTTGGCGTCGACGATGGGGACGATGGTGCTGTGGTTGCCGATGCAGCCGGCCCAGCGCGCGATGTGGTTGACGTCGAGGACCGCGTCGCCGCGTTGCAGTGCGACCACGTCGGACGCCTCGACCACGCTGTGGTCGGAGCGCAGGATCAGGTTGGGCACGCCGACGTCGAGTCCGCGGTGCAGCTTAATCTGGCCGCTTCGCACCGCGGAGAGCCAGCCGAAGGTAATAGGAAAGCCGCCCAACGGTTTCCATTGCAAGTTGTAGTCGAACTCACCGTGATAATCCCGATGCAGGCTGGCCCCGTAACCGCCACCGGTGCCGCTCGGGGCGCGGGCAACCCGCTTGTCGCCGAAGCGCGCGATGCCGGCAATCAGCGCCCTGGTCGGCGGCCACCGCAAGGGGATGGGTCCCGGTAGGTCAAGGAACGGGCTGTTGAGCACCAACCCGGTTACCCGTTTCCGGGCGGTCGCGCCTCCCTGCCGCAGCCGGTCCAGCCACAACGAGACGATCAACCCGCCGGCTGAATGGCCGTAGACGAGCACCCGTGCCGATTGCGTCTCCGCGCCGATGATTTCCAGCGCTCGATCGAGTTCCTGGTCATAGCGCTGCAAGTCGGTGGTGAAATGGGGCGTCAAGCCGGGACGCGACGAGCGCCCGCACTTGCGCAGATCCAGTGCGTAGAACGCAATGCCGCGACCGGCGAAGTGGTCGGCCAGCTCGGTGTGGAAAAAGTAGTCGGTGTACCCGTGCACCGCCAGGACGGCGTCCTGGGCGCTTGCCGCGCTATCAGCATCGCCGCGGCGCAACAGCGTTGCGTCGATCGCGCCCTCCCCGTCGGGGTCGTCGCCCAGCGGGATGGTGAGTTGCCAGTAGCCCGGCAGGACGTCGGGCTGCCAGCCATTCACGCACGCCAGCTTAAGGGCAACTACTGCCGGCCCGGGTAGGGCACCGCCGCGACCCACGCCGTCGCCATCAAGTGGCGGCCTCATTGAGACGGTCGGTCAGCGTGACAGAGTGCGCAGCTCAGCGGGCCGGATCAGCTGCGGATAACCTTGCCAGCGAGGCAACCGCTCTAGCGCAAAGGACGACCCGCCCGGTGCCAGGCCCGCAGTCAGCGACAATCCCCAAGCTCGACGTGGTGCTGGTCGGGACCGGCATCATGAGCGCGACACTGTCCGCGCTGTTGCGCCGGCTAGAACCGGGCTGGTCGATCGGCATCGTCGAGCGGCTTGACGGCGCGGCAGCAGAGAGCAGCGACCCGTGGAGCAACGCCGGCACCGGACACGCCGGGCTGTGCGAGCTGTTCTACACCCCGCAGCGGCCCGACGGTTCCATCGACATCGCCAAGGCGGTGCGGGTTAACGAACAATTTCAGGTCACCCGGCAGTTTTGGGCCTATGCGGCCGAGAACGGGATGGTCTCCGATGTACGCGGTTTTCTCAATTCCGTTCCGCACGTCAGCTTCGTCCAGGGCGCCGAGCGTGTCGACTATCTGCGTCGCCGGCGTGAGGCCCTCGCCGACAACCCGCTGTTCGCGCGGAACGAATTGGTCGAAGGCGCAGGCGAATTCGCTAGCCGGCTGCCGTATATGGCCGCTGGGAGGGACTTCTCCGAACCCGTCGCGCTCAATTGGGCCGTGGAAGGAACTGACGTCGACTTCGGTGCGCTGGCCCGCCAACTGATCGGCTACGGCGTCCGCAACGGGACCATCGTGTGGTTCGGCCACGAGGTGCGCGACCTGAGCCGCCGACGCGAGGGCGGCTGGACGTTGAGCATCCTCAACCGCCGCACCGCTGAACGCCAAAAGCTCGATGCCGCATTCGTTTTCGTCGGCGCCGGGGGACAGGCGCTGCCGTTGCTGCAGAAGTCCGGCATCGAGGAGGTCAAAGGCTTCGGCGGCTTTCCGGTCGGCGGTAGATTCCTGCGCAGCGGCAACCCGGCGATCACCGGCCTGCACCGAGCCAAGGTGTACGGGCTGCCGGCGCCCGGGGCGCCGGGGATGACTGCGCCACATCTGGACACCCGGATCGTCAACGGCAGGCCGTGGTTGATGTTCGGGCCGTTCGCGGGGTGGTCGCCAAAATTTCTCAAGCAGGGCCGCGCGGGCGACTTACCGCGGTCGGTTCGGCCTGGCAATCTGGCGACCGTCGCCGGGGCCGGGCTCGGCGAACTCGAACTCCTTCGCTACCTGATCGGCCAGCTGGGTGTGACGACGTCGCACCGCATCGAGGCCCTTCGTGAATTCGCGCCCAGCGCAGCGGCTTCCGACTGGAGCATGATTGCGTCCGGGCAACGGGTTCAAGTCATTCGGCCCGACAGACGCCGCGGCGGCCGGCTCGAATTCGACACCTCGGTGCTTGCCGCGGCGGACGGCAGCATTGCCGGACTACTTGGTGCCTCGCCCGGGGCATCGGTCGCCGTGTCGGCAATGCTCGACGTTCTGCAGCGCTGCTTCCCCGAGCGGTATCACACCTGGGTACCTACTCTGACAGAGATGGTGCCGTCGCTGGGCGTGACATTGTCCCGGGAGCCGGCACTGTACGAGGAGCTACGGTCGTGGACCGCCAAAGCTCTGGAGCTGGAAGCATGACCGCGGCATTGCACCGAGCGTGGGCGAAAGATCTTGACGTTCCGACCCTTTACGCGATCTTGAAGCTGCGAGTGGAGGTCTTTGTGGTCGAGCAGGCCCGCCCATACCCCGAACTCGACGGGCGGGACTTGTTTCCCGAGACACGTCACTTCTGGCTCGGTGGTCCCGACGGAGAGGTGATCTGCACGTTGCGACTGATGGAGGAGCACGCGGGCGGTCACAAGGCGTTCCGGCTCGGGCGGTTGTGCACCAAACGCAGCGCTCGCGGCGAGGGGCACACCACTCGGCTTCTGCGCGCCGCGCTGGCCGAAGTCGGCGACTACCCGTGTCGGATCGATGCTCAGGTATATCTAGCGGACATGTATGCCCAGCACGGATTTGTTCGCGACGGCGACGACTTTCTGGACGACGGCGTCCCGCACGTACCGATGCTTCGTTTGACGAGTCCGTATCTCCCCCGCGAGCGGGAGGTACCCCCACCTCAGGCGGCCGTGCCGCCTGCATCGTCGACGGACGGACCCAGGATCGACAAGTGACCACACCCGAAAACCCGTACCTGGTCGGGCTGCGGTTGGCCGGCAAGAAGGTCGTCATGGTCGGCGGCGGGAGCGTCGCGCAGCGGCGGCTTCCGCTCCTGGTGGCTAGTGGCGCCGACGTCCATGTCATCAGCCGAAGCGCGACCCAGTCGGTCGAGGCGATGACCGGAATCACGTTGTCGCTGCGCGAATACCGCGACGGTGACCTGAGCGGTGCCTGGTACGCCATCGCTGCCACCGACGACCCGCAGGTGAACGCGGCAATCGTCGCCGAGGCCGACCGCAACCGCATCTTCTGCGTGCGGGCCGACATCGCGATCGACGGCAGCGCGGTGACGCCGGCGTCGTTCGAGTACGCCGGCTTGTCCGTCGGCGTGCTGGCCGGCGGTGAGCACCGACGCTCCGCCGGAATCCGCTCGGCGATCCGCGAGGCGCTGCAGCAGGGCGTGATTTCTCCCGAGAGCTTCGAGAACAACGACGTGATCCGCGGCGGTGTGGCGCTGATCGGCGGGGGCCCTGGCGATCCGGAGTTGATCACCGTGCGCGGCCGGCGGCTGCTCGCCCAGGCCGACGTGGTGGTCGCCGACCGGCTGGCACCACCGGAGTTGCTCGCCGAGCTGGCGCCGAACGTGGAGGTGATCGATGCGGCGAAAATCCCGTACGGCCGCGCGATGGCCCAGGACGCGATCAACGCCGTGATGATCGAGCGGGCGCGGGCCGGCCACTTCGTGGTGCGCCTCAAGGGCGGCGATCCATTCGTTTTCGCTCGCGGCTACGAGGAGGTGCTGGCCTGCGCTGACGCAGGTGTCCCGGTGACGGTCGTGCCCGGTGTGACCAGCGCCATCGCGGTGCCCGCCTCGGCCGGCGTGCCGGTCACCCACCGCGCGATCAATCACGAGTTCGTGGTGGTCAGCGGGCACCTCGCACCAGACCATCCCGAATCGTTAGTGAATTGGGATGCTTTGGCAGCAATGACCGGGACCATCGTTTTGCTGATGGCCGTCGAGCGGATAGAACTCTTTGCCGAGGTTCTACTAAAAGGCGGTCGACCTGCGGATACACCGGTCGTTGTGGTTCAACAGGGCACGACGGCCGCGGAGCACACCTTGCGGGCCACGCTGGCGGACGCGCCGGAAAAGATCCGTTCGGAGGGCATTCGACCTCCCGCAATCATCGTTATTGGCTCGGTGGCGGCCTTCGGCATTTAAAAGATCCCTAAGATTACTGTAGGGTAAGTTCTTATGACGGCTCTCAACGATGCAGAGCGGGCTGTCCAACGTTGGACGACTGAACCCTCGAAGCGAGCAGTTCACATGCCCGATACGCACCCAGAAAAGACCGCCCGAAAACAAACCGAGCCAGCCGGGCCGACCAAGTCGGCGCCGTGGATGCCGACGCGGCGGTTCTTCGCTGCCGTCATCGCCATCGCCGGCATGCAGCTGATGGCGACCATGGACGGCACGATTGCCATCGTCGCGCTTCCCAAGATCCAGAATGAGCTGAGCCTCTCCGACGCTGGCCGTAGCTGGGTCATTACCGCATATGTGCTGACCTTCGGCGGCCTGATGCTGCTGGGCGGGCGTCTGGGCGACACCATTGGCCGCAAGCGAACGTTCATCGTCGGCGTCACGCTGTTCACCATTGCCTCGGCGCTGTGCGGAATCGCTTGGAACGACGTGACGCTGGTGATCGCGCGGCTGCTGCAGGGCGTCGGGGCCGCGATCGCGTCACCGACTGGCTTCGCGCTGGTGGCGACGACGTTCGCCAAGGGGCCGGCGCGCAACGCCGCCACTGCGGTGTTCGGCGCGATGACCGGCGTCGGGTCTGTCGGGGGACTGGTTGTCGGTGGCGCGCTCACCGAGTTGTCGTGGCGGCTCGCATTCCTGGTCAACGTCCCGATCGGGCTGGTGATGATCTACCTGGCCCGCACCGCGCTGCGGGAGACCAACCGCGAGCGGATGAAGCTCGACGCGGCGGGCGCCGTGCTGGCGACCCTGGCCTGCACCGCGGCGGTGTTCGCGTTCTCGACGGGCCCGGAGAAGGGCTGGATTTCGGTCACCACCCTCGGCGCTGCCGCCATCGGTCTCGTCGCGTTCGGCGCCTTCGCATGGGTCGAGCGCACCGCCGAAAACCCTGTCGTGCCGTTCCGGTTGTTCTTCGACCGCAACCGCCTGGCCACCTTCATCGCGATCTTCATGGCGGGCGGCGTCTTGTTCACCGTTACCGTGCTGGTCGCCATCTACGTGCAGGACATCATGGGTTACAGCGCCCTGCGCGCCGGTGTCGGCTTCATCCCGTTCGCTATCGCGATGGGCATCGGGCTGGGCGGCTCGTCGCAGCTGGTGTCCCGTTTCCAGCCCAGGGTCGTGGTCATCGCCGGCGGTGCCTTGGTGGTCGGCGCGATGATCTACGGCTCGACCTTCAACGGCAGCATGCCGTACTTCCCGAACCTCATCGTGCCGGTCGTGATCGCCGGTATCGGCATCGGCATGATCGTGGTCCCGGTCGCGCTGTCGGCCATCGCGGGTGTCGGCTTCGACCAGATCGGACCGACCTCGGCGATCGCGCTGATGCTGCAAAACCTCGGTGGCCCGGTCGTTCTCGCGGTCATCCAGGCCGTCATCACGTCACGCACCCTGTACCTCGGCGGCACCAACGGACCGGTGAAGAACATGAACGCCGCGCAGCTGCACGCACTCGACCATGGCTACACCTATGGGCTGCTGTGGGTGGCGGGCGTCGCGATCATCGTCGGCGGGGTCTCGCTGTTCATCGGCTACACCGCCGAGCAGGTGGCGCACGCGCAAGAGGTCAAAGACGCCATCGACGCCGGCGAGCTCTAGCTGCCGACGCGAAACAGAAGCCACGGCTGTCATCCCATCCGGATCGCAGCCGTGGTTGCTGTTTGGCCGCTCCACTCACCACACGGTGCCTGACGGCGTCGACCCGCATCGCCCGGCCTGCGGCCGCGCTCGCGATCGCCGCTAGGCTTGCGCGCTGTGATCACCCGGATGTCCGAGCTGTTCCTGCGCACTCTGCGCGACGACCCCGCCGAAGCCGAAGTCGCCAGCCACAAGCTGTTGATCCGAGCCGGCTACGTGCGGCCGATCGCGCCGGGTCTGTACAGCTGGCTGCCGCTGGGTCTACGGGTGCTGCGCAACATCGAGCGGGTCGTGCGCGAAGAGATGAACGCCATCGGCGGCCAGGAGATCCTGTTCCCGGCATTGCTGCCGCGCGCGCCCTACGAAACCACGAATCGGTGGACCGAATACGGCGACGGGGTGTTCCGGCTCAAGGATCGTCGCGGCAACGACTACATGCTCGGGCCCACTCACGAGGAGCTCTTCGCGCTGACGGTCAAGGGGGAGTACAGCTCCTATAAGGACTTCCCGCTGACGCTCTACCAAATCCAGACCAAGTACCGCGATGAAGCCCGCCCGCGCGCCGGCATTCTCCGCGGCCGCGAATTCGTCATGAAGGATTCGTACTCCTTCGACGTCGACGAGGCCGGCCTCAAGAACGCTTATCACGCACACCGTGAGGCCTACCAACGGATCTTCGCCCGGCTGAACATCGATTACGTGATCGTGTCGGCGGTATCGGGCGCGATGGGCGGTTCGGCCTCCGAGGAATTCCTGGCCGAGAGCCCGATCGGCGAGGACACCTTCGTGCGGTGCCCACAATCCGGCTACGCCGCCAACGTCGAAGCCGTTGTGACCGCGCGCCCGGAGAGTCTGCCGCTCGACGGCCAGCCCGACGCCGTGGTCTACGACACCGGCGACACCCCGACGATCGCAACCTTGGTCGAGTGGGCCAACGGCGCCGGCCTGGGTCGCACGGTCAGCGCGGCCGACACCTTGAAGAACGTTCTGGTGAAAGTGCGCCAGCCGGGCGGCGATTGGGAGCTGCTGGGCGTGGGGCTGCCCGGTGACCGCGAGGTCGACGACAAGCGACTGAGCGCAGCGCTCGACCCGGCCGAATACGCGCCGCTCGACGACAAGGACTTCGCCAAATACCCGTTCCTGGTGAAGGGATATATCGGTCCGAAAGCGTTGCTGGACAACGGTGTTCGTTACCTGGTGGACCCGCGGGTGGTCGACGGCACCAGCTGGATCACCGGTGCGGACGAAAAGGGCAAGCACGTCGTCGGCCTGGTAGCCGGACGCGACTTCGTCGCCGACGGCACCATCGAGGCGGCAGAAGTGCGCGACGGCGATCCGTCGCCCGACGGCGCCGGGGTCCTGGTCGCCGCCCGGGGCATCGAGATCGGGCACATCTTCCAGCTCGGCCGCAAGTACACCGATGCGTTCACGGTCGACGTGCTGGGCGAGGACGGCAAACCGGTGCGGCTGACCATGGGCTCCTACGGCGTCGGGGTGTCTCGGCTGGTGGCGGTCGTCGCCGAACAGCAACACGACGAGTTGGGGCTGCGCTGGCCCGCCGAGATCTCGCCGTTCGACGTCCACCTGGTGATCGCCAACAAGGACGCCGAAGCGCGGACCGGGGCTACCTCGCTGGCCACCGACCTCGACCGGCTCGGCCTCGAGGTGTTGCTCGACGACCGCACCGCGTCGCCGGGGGTGAAATTCAAAGACGCCGAGTTGCTCGGTGTGCCGTGGATTGTCGTGGTGGGCCGTGGCTGGGCGGACGGGAAGGTCGAGTTGCGCAACCGTTTCAGCGGCGAGAACCGTGAGCTCATCGCCGGCGCCGGGCTGGCCACCGAGATCACCACGGCCATCGCCGGCTGACTAGTCGGAGCCGGGAAGGGCCGTCGTGATCGGCCACTCGCCGAGCTGCTGCCTCCAGCGCGCCGCCAGCACCGCGCTCTGGGTCAGGGCCGTGACACCGAACGTCCGATCATCATTGCTTTGTGCCTGCTCGACGAAGACCCGCCAGACGGCTTCGGTGTCCTGTTCCATCCGCACAGCAAGCTTCTCCGCGTCCGACGGAGTGATCACCGGCATCGGCAGTTGATAGCCGGCGGCCGCCACCGGGCCCTGCACCGAACGCCCGGACAGCATCGTGATCACCCGGTCGCGCCTGTCTCGATGTTGGCTCAGCGCGGACGACACCAGCTTGTTCACCTCCGGGGCGCAGCGCGCCGAGACGACGCCGTAGCCGTAGACGACGGCGTGCTCGTTAGCCAGCGCATCACACAGCGCCTTGTCGGCGGCGGTGTTGGCAGTCGACGGCTCCGTGGAGGTCACGACGCGGCTGCTCCAAAGACAAGCGCGACGGTGTACGACGCGGTGCACGACGCCGCGATCGATCCGAGCAACCCGGCGCGATAGCCCGACGACGTGCTCGCCAGCTGACGGGCGCTGTCCGCGGACGCCTTGAGCGCGTCAACGACCGAGGCCAGCGGGGGCGCGGGCGCCGCCGCGGCCGTCGTCGTGGTCGTCGTCGTTGTGGGACTCGTCGCCGAAGACGACGTCGGGGCTACGCGCTTGATCTCGGCCGTGAGGGCCTCCGCGTGCTGTGAGCGTTCCGCAGCGACCTGCTTGAGTGCTCTGCCGGCTTGGTCATCCGCACCGACGGCGGCCGCCGCGGCCAACTCGCTGTCGTGATGTGCCAGGCTCAGCTGTTCTTCGAGGTCGTCGACGGTCGGCGCCGGTGCGGGTGGTGAGCTGCACGCGGGCGCAGAGATCGCCAAGGCAGCAAGGGCGATGCCACCCGTGAGTGCCCGTCGTCTATTGACGGCGGCGACGAATCCCGGCTCGGCGCGAAGCATTGCCATATCCTGCCATCGGCGCGACCGGAGGTTGTAACGCCGGCGGACCTCGAACACGATCACGTATTACGGCGCATTCCTGGCGTATCGTTGGAAAACAGTCCCTTGCGACCGTCGGATCTTCGGCGCCGCAGGTCTGACCGACCGGACAACTCAAGATGAGGAGCTCGCTGTGGCCACCGGCCTACCGTCGCAGACGCAGGTGATCGAGCTGCTCGATGGTGAGTTCGCGCGCGCCGGATACGAAATCGAAGACGTCGTCATCGATCAGCGGTCCCAACCGCCGCGGATAACCGTCATCGCCGACGGCGACAAGGCGCTCGATTTGGACACCGTCGCCGAGCTGTCCCGGTCAGCCTCCAGCCTGTTGGACGCCGAACGCGAGATCGCCGGCGCCTACGTCCTGGAAGTCAGTTCGCCCGGCGTCGATCGCCCGTTGACCAGCGAAAAGCACTTCCGCCGGGCCCGTGGCCGCAAGGTCGACATGGCGCTGACGGACGGGTCGCACGTGACCGGCCGCGTCGGCGAGACCATCGAGGGCACGGTGAATGTTGTGGTACGCGATGGCCGCGACTGGACGGTTCGCCCGATCGCGCTCGGCGAAGTCGCCAAAGCCGTTGTCCAAGTCGAGTTTTCGCCGCCACCTCAGCGAGAGCTGGAGTTGGCTGGTGTCGATCGACGTGCGGAGGGCGAATGAACCCGTCGGCGACGATGCAGAGAACAGCGATGAGGAGGAGCGGCGAATGAACATCGACATGGCCGCTCTACACGCGATAGTGGTCGAGCGCGGGATCTCCTTCGACGACCTGCTCGAAGACGTCAAGGCCGCGGTGCTGAGCGCTTACCGCCACACCGAAGGACATCAGCCCGACGCGCACATCGACATCGACCGCAAATCGGGTTCGGTCCGGGTGCTGGCGCGCGAGGTCGACGAAGACGGCAACGTGCTCAGCGAGTGGGAGGACACGCCGGAAGGGTTTGGCCGCATCGCGGCGACTACCGCACGCCAGGTGATGCTGCAGCGCCTGCGTGACGCCGAGAACGAGCGCACCTACGGCGAGTTCTCCACCCACGAGGGTGAGATCGTCGCTGGGGTGATCCAGCGCGACAGTCGGGCCAACTCGCGCGGGTTGGTCGTCGTGCAGATGGGCAGCGAGACCAAAGGCTCCGAGGGCGTGATCCCCGCCGCGGAACAGGTTCCCGGCGAGGCGTATGAACATGGGGACCGGCTGCGCTGCTACGTCGTCGGTGTCAGCCGGGGTGCCCGCGAGCCGGTGATCACACTGTCTCGCACCCACCCCAACCTGGTCCGCAAGCTGTTCTCGCTGGAAGTCCCCGAAATCGCCGACGGATCGGTGGAGATTGTCGCGGTGGCACGGGAAGCGGGGCACCGCTCCAAGATCGCGGTCACATCGCGGGTACCGGGCCTCAATGCCAAAGGCGCCTGCATCGGCCCGATGGGACAGCGGGTGCGCAATGTGATGAGCGAGTTGTCCGGGGAGAAGATCGACATCATCGACTTCGACGACGATCCGGCACGCTTCGTCGCCAATGCGTTGTCGCCGGCCAAGGTGGTGTCGGTGACCGTCATCGACCAGAACGCGCGGGCCGCGCGGGTCGTGGTGCCCGACTTCCAGCTGTCCTTGGCGATCGGTAAGGAAGGCCAAAATGCCCGGCTGGCCGCCCGTCTGACCGGCTGGCGGATCGACATCCGCGGCGACTCACCCGACGGCGATACCGCGCACTCCCAGGACTCCGCACCTGAGCAGATAGCACACGACGGCTAGCCGCGCGGACGCCGCGGGGGGTTCTGACCACCGGTTGGATGCAGGTAAACTAAGCCGTGATCCAGCGCGAGTCTTCAGCCTCGGCGCACCGACGTACCGAAGGACCGGTACGGACGTGCGTCGGTTGCCGAAAGCGAGAGTTGGCCGTTGAACTGCTCCGAGTGGTGGCTGTGTCGACGGGGAACGGTAAATACGCCGTGACCGTTGACCCAGCAGGTACTCTGCCGGGGCGGGGTGCTTGGCTGCATCCCGTTCCACAGTGCGCCACAGAAGCAATCCGGCGGCGAGCTTTCGCTCGAGCGTTGCGCATCGCCGGCACGCCGGAAACGTCAGCGGTGGTCGAGCACATCGAACTCCTCGATGGGTCCGACCATCCCGCCAACAGAACAGGCAGCAAAGAACATGAGCACACCGTGAAGTCCCGATGACCATGCGTCATAGCTAGTACCCGAGGCGCGGCCTACCACCGCTGTCGCCTCATAGACAGGAGATGTAGTGGCAGGCAAGGCCCGTGTACACGAGTTGGCTAAGGAACTCGGTGTCACCAGTAAGGAAGTCCTCGCTCGGCTAGGCGAGCAGGGCGAATTCGTTAAATCAGCGTCCTCGACAGTCGAAGCGCCCGTCGCGCGTCGACTGCGGGAATCGTTCGGCGGCGGCAAGCCCGCCCCGGAGAAGACATCCGGCA
The DNA here is from genome assembly GCF_022430545.2 of Mycobacterium paraterrae. NCBI lineage: Bacteria > Bacillati > Actinomycetota > Actinomycetes > Mycobacteriales > Mycobacteriaceae > Mycobacterium > Mycobacterium paraterrae. Next base: position 3,892,110 of record NZ_CP092488.2, read on the forward strand.
ACGGCGCGGCGGCCGCAAAGCCCGCCGCCAAAGCCACCACGGCCAAGCCGGGGGCCCCGAGGCCCACGGCGCCCGCGCCAACCCCAGCACCTGCGCCGCCGGCCGCGCCGGCGCCTGCAGCCCAAGCACCGGCCGCGCCGATCCAACAACCGCCGGCTGCGACGGCGACTCCCGGGCCTAGCCCGACCCGTCCCGGTCCGACGCCGGGTCCGCGCCCGGCCGCCCCGAAGCCGGCCGCCCGGACCCCGCGCGTTGGTAACAACCCGTTCTCGTCTGCACAACCCGTCGAGCGGCCCGCCATGCCGCGGCCTCAGGCCCCCCGGCCGGGTGCGCCGCGTCCCGGCGCCCCCCGACCGGGTGGGGCCTCACCTGGCAACATGCCTCCTCGTCCGGCCGCAGCCGGTCGCCCGCCCCGCCCGGGCGGTCCGCGGCCCGGTGGTCCTGGCGGCCGACCAGGTGCTCCCGCCGGCGGTGGACGCCCCGGCGGCGGCGGTGGCGGTAACTACCGCGGCGGCGGTGGTGGCGGCGGAGTCGGTGCCCCGCCTGGAGGCGGCGGCTACCGCGGCCGTCCCGGCGGTGGTGGCGGCGGTGGACGCCCCGGTCAGCGCGGCGGTGCCGCTGGTGCGTTCGGGCGTCCTGGTGGTGCTCCGCGACGGGGCCGCAAGTCGAAGCGGGCAAAACGCGCCGAATACGAAAACATGCAGGCGCCGGTCGTCGGCGGCGTGCGGTTGCCGCACGGGAACGGTGAAACCATTCGCCTGGCTCGCGGCGCGTCGCTGTCTGACTTCGCCGAGAAGATCGACGCCAACCCGGCATCGCTGGTGCAGGCGCTGTTCAACCTCGGCGAGATGGTGACCGCGACTCAGTCTGTCGGCGACGAGACCCTCGAACTGCTCGGCAGCGAGATGAACTACGTCGTGCAGGTCGTGAGCCCCGAGGACGAGGACCGCGAGCTGCTGGAGTCCTTCGACCTCACCTACGGCGAGGACGAAGGCGGCGAGGAAGACCTGCAGACCCGGCCGCCGGTGGTGACCGTGATGGGTCACGTCGACCACGGCAAGACGCGACTGCTGGACACCATCCGAAACGCCAGCGTCCGTGAGGGCGAGGCCGGTGGCATCACCCAGCACATCGGCGCTTACCAGGTGACCGTCGACTTCGAAGGCACCGAACGGCCGATCACCTTCATCGACACCCCGGGTCACGAGGCGTTCACCGCCATGCGTGCCCGCGGTGCCAAGGCCACCGACATCGCGATCCTGGTGGTCGCCGCCGACGACGGCGTCATGCCGCAGACGGTGGAGGCGATCAACCACGCGCAAGCGGCCGACGTGCCAATCGTGGTGGCGGTCAACAAGATCGACAAGGAGGGCGCCGACCCGGCCAAGATCCGGGCCCAGCTCACCGAATACGGTCTGGTGGCAGAGGACTTCGGTGGCGACACGATGTTCGTCGACATCTCCGCGAAGGCAGGCACCAACATCGAGGCGCTGGAGGAAGCAGTACTGCTGACCGCTGACGCCGCACTGGACCTGCGGGCCAATCCCGACATGGAAGCCCAGGGTGTGGCGATCGAAGCACACCTCGACCGGGGTCGCGGCCCGGTGGCCACGGTGCTGATCCAGCGCGGAACGCTGCGGGTGGGGGACTCGATCGTGGCCGGCGACGCCTACGGGCGCGTCCGCCGAATGGTCGACGAGCACGGCGACGACGTCGAAGAGGCGCTGCCGTCGCGTCCCGTCCAGGTCATCGGGTTCACCTCAGTGCCCGGCGCCGGTGACAATCTGCTCGTCGTCGACGAGGACCGCATCGCACGCCAGATCGCCGACCGGCGTAGCGCCCGCAAGCGAAACGCTTTGGCGGCACGCTCGCGCAAGCGCATCAGCCTGGACGACCTGGACGCCGCGCTGAAGGAGACCAGCCAGCTGAACCTGATCCTGAAGGGCGACAACTCCGGAACCGTCGAAGCTCTGGAAGAAGCGCTGCTGGGGATCGAGATCGACGACGAGGTCGCGCTGCGGGTCATCGACCGCGGTGTCGGTGGCGTCACCGAGACCAACGTCAACTTGGCGTCGGCTTCGGACGCGATCATCATCGGGTTCAACGTTCGAGCGGAAGGCAAAGCCACCGAGCTGGCCAACCGCGAAGGCGTGGACATTCGCTACTACTCGGTGATCTACCAGGCCATCGACGAGATCCAGAGTGCGCTCAAGGGCATGCTCAAGCCGATCTACGAAGAGAACCAGCTGGGTCGCGCCGAAATCCGCGCGTTGTTCCGGTCCTCCAAGGTCGGCATCATCGCCGGTTGCCTCGTGCAGTCCGGCGTGGTGCGCCGCAACGCCAAGGCCCGTCTGCTTCGCGACAACATCGTGGTTGCCGAGAACCTCACGGTGTCCTCGTTGCGCCGGGAGAAGGACGATGTCACCGAGGTTCGCGAAGGCTACGAATGTGGTTTGACGCTGACCTACTCCGACCTCAAAGAGGGCGACGTCATCGAGACCTACGAGCTGGTCGAGAAGGAGCGCGTTTAGGCCTATGAGCTCCGACAAGCTGAACCTTCGGCATGGCTGACCCGGCGCGGGCGCGCCGGCTGGCCAAGCGGATCTCCGAGATCGTCGCCTCGGCAATCGAGTACGAGATCAAGGATCCCGGCCTGGTCGGAGTCACCATCGTCGACGCCAAGTTGTCCGGCGACCTGCACGACGCGACGCTGTACTACACGGTGATGGGCTCCACTCTCGACGACGAACCCGATTATGACGGGGCCGCGGCGGCGTTGGAACGCGCAAAGGGCGTCCTGCGCAGCAAGGTTGGGGCCGGTACCGGGGTGCGTTTCACGCCGACGTTGAGCTTCAGCCGGGACACGGTGTCCGACTCCGTGCAGAAGATGGAGGAGTTGCTGGCGCGCGCACGGGCGGCAGACGCCGACCTGGCACGCGTCCGGCAGGGCGCCACGCCGGCCGGTGATGCCGATCCGTACCGCACGACCGATGACGACGACGTTTCGCTCGGCGACGATGCGGGCCGTGAAGCGGCCCGAGGTGGAGCCGGGCAAATCAGCACGGGGGCATTAACCGATAAGGGGAAAGGCGCCGGTGACGACGATCAACGCGAAGACTGAATCGGCGGCGGCACAACGCGTCGACGCCGCCGGCGCGGCGCACGTGATCGATGCCGCGGCCTCGGTCGGAGTCGTTTGTCATGTGCATCCCGACGCCGACACGATCGGTGCCGGCCTGGCGCTGGGTCTGGTGCTCGATCGGTGCGGCAAGTCGGTCGAGGTGAGCTTCGCCGCACCTGCCGCGCTTCCCGAGTCGTTGTCTCTGCTGCCCGGTAAGCATCTTCTAGTCGACCCCGCTGCGATGCGACGGGATGTCGATCTCGTTGTCACGGTGGACATTCCGAGCGTCAACCGGCTCGGCGACCTGCGGGACATGGTCGGTCCGGGCCACGAGGTCCTGGTCATCGACCACCACGCGTCGAACCAACTGTTCGGCACCGCGAATTTTGTTGAGCCGTCTGCGGATTCCACCACGATGATGGTCGCCGAGTTGCTCGACGCGTGGGAGAAGCCGATCGACGCCGACGTGGCGTGCTGTCTCTACGCCGGGCTGACCACTGACACCGGGTCGTTCCGGTGGGCCAGCGCCAGCGCCTACCGGCTGGCGGCGCGGCTGGTCGAGCTGGGCATCGACAACGCGGGGATCACCAGATCGCTGATGGACACCCATCCTTTCGCCTGGCTGTCCATGCTGTCCCGAGTGCTGAGCTCGGCACAGCTGGTGCCCGACGCCGCTGGTGGTCGTGGGTTCGTGTACGCGGTCGTCACCAACCAGGAATGGGCCAGCGCACGACCGGAGGAAGTCGAGAGCATCGTCGACATCGTCCGCACCACTCAGCAGGCAGAAGTCGCTGCGGTGTTCAAAGAGATTGAGCCGCAACAATGGTCGGTCTCGATGCGAGCGAAGGCCGACATCGACCTGTCCGCCGTTGCATCGTCGTTCGGCGGCGGCGGTCACCGACTCGCCGCCGGTTACTCGACGACGGGTTCGGTCGACGACGTCGTGACCGCGTTGAGCGCCGCTCTGGGGTGAGCGAACCCGTCCGGTCGCAACCGGGTGGCCGACACATAGCGCGGCTGGCGCTCCCGGCCCTCGGAGTGCTGGCCGCCGAGCCGCTGTATCTGCTTTTCGACACCGCGATCGTGGGTCGGCTCGGCGCACTGAGTCTGGCGGGATTGGCGATCGGCGGACTGATCCTCGGTATGGTCGGTTCGCAGCTGACATTTCTGTCCTACGGCACCACCGCGCGCGCAGCCCGCTACTTCGGTGCGGGCGAGCGCGTCTCGGCGGTTGCGGAAGGTGTGCAGGCGACCTGGCTGGGGCTCGGTCTGGGTGTGCTGATCATCGTGGCGGTGCAGGCCGCGGCGGAGCCGGTGGTCTCTTCCATCGCAGGCTCGCGCGACATCGCTGACGCCGCGGTGCCGTGGTTGCGTATCGCGATTGCGGGCGCGCCGGCCATCCTGGTGTCCCTGGCGGGAAACGGGTGGCTGCGCGGCGTGCAGGACACCGTTCGTCCATTGCGCTACGTGATCGCCGGGTTCGGCCTGTCCGCAGTGCTGTGCCCGCTGCTGGTCTACGGCTGGCTGGGCTTACCCCGTTGGGGACTCAGCCGTTCTGCCGTCGCCAACCTGTCCGGTCAATGGCTGGCCGCATTATTGTTCGCGCGGGCCCTGTTGGCAGAAGGGGTGCCGCTGCGAGTCGACGGTCCTGCGCTGCGTGCCCAAATTGTGCTCGGGCGCGACCTTTTCGTGCGCACGTTGGCGTTCCAGGCGTGCTTCGCCTCCGCTGCCGCGGTGGCGTCTCGGTTCGGTGCCGCAGCGCTAGCCGCTCATCAGGTGGTGCTGCAGCTGTGGAATTTTCTTGCGCTTGTTCTTGATTCGTTGGCCATCGCCGCCCAGGCAATGGTCGGCGCGTCGTTGGGTGCTGGCGACATTCGACTCGCGACGGCGACCGCCCGGCGCGTCACACTGTGGTCTGCGGTCGCGGCGACCGGACTGGCCGCCGTCTTCGGGGCCGGCGCTTCGGTCTTACCCCGGCTGTTCACCGACGACACCGCGGTGCTGAGCGCGGTCGGCGTGCCGTGGTGGTTCATGGTCGCGCAATTGCCCTTGGCGGGAGTCGTTTTCGCGCTCGACGGGGTTCTGCTGGGCGCCGGCGACGCCGCGTTTATGCGTACGGCCACCGTGATCAGCGCGCTGGTCGGCTTCTTGCCGCCGATCTGGCTGTCGCTGAAGTTCGGCTGGGGGCTCGCCGGAATCTGGTCAGGGCTGAGCTGCTTCATCGTCCTGCGGGTGATTTTCGTCGGTTGGCGTGCGGTGTCGGGGGATTGGGCGGTGACCGGTAGATGAGTAGCCAGCGGAAGCGAATGCTGAGCGGCGAGTTGTACCGCGCCGACGATCCCGAATTGGTGGCGCACCGCGAAGCCTGCCAGCGACTTCTCGCGCTGTTCAACGCCGGCGATGACGGCAGCGCACAGGTCTTGCATGACTTACTCGGATCGCTGGGGGAGGGTTCCGAGATCTTGCCGCGTTTCCAGTGCGACTACGGCACACGCATCGCGATCGGGGCCGGATGCTTCGTCAACTACGACGCGATCTTCCTCGACTGCGGCTCGATCACCATCGGTGACCACGTCCAAATCGGCCCGCGGGTTCAGCTCGTCACCGCATTGCATCCTGTCGACGACCTCGAAGCCAGGCGGACGGGGTGGGAATCGGCCGCTCCGATCGTAATCCGGGACAACGCCTGGCTCGCCGCCGGCGTGATCGTGTGCCCCGGAGTGACAATCGGCGAGAACTCGGTGGTGGGGGCGGGAAGCGTCGTTGTCAGGGACATTCCGGCTGGAGTGCTCGCGGTGGGCAGCCCATGCCGAGTCCTCAGGAAACTGAATAATCCGGCCGCCGAACGGCCCGAAAAGCCTGTCTGACTGCCGGTGCTCTTTGCCAGCGGCGTATCAGCCGCGGCATTAAAGTAAGTCCACATCATGTACGGATGTCCCAATCACCGTCTTTCGGTGACCTGCGCCGCAGCCGAGAACTGATCGTGGCTCGACTGCTCGAGCGCGACGTCGAGGTGCGGCAATTGGTCGCGCTGGCTCGACGTGTGGGCCGCGACCCGGGCCGGGTGGTGCTGCTGCGGGGCGAGGCCGGCGTCGGCAAGACCGCGGTGATCGGGGAATTGGTGGCCGGTGCCGGCCCCGACGTACGGGTGTTGCAAGGCTGGTGCGATCCGTTGACCACTCCCAGGCCGCTCGGTCCCCTGATCGACGCGCTGGCCGGGTTGGATCGCCGCGTGGCGGACGGGCTGACCGCCGCGCTCGACGCGGGCGATTCCGCCACCGTGTACCGGCGTCTGCTCGAGGTGCTGCGCGGCGGCCCGCGATGGTTGTGGGTGATCGAGGACGTGCACTGGGCCGACGGCGCCACGCTGGATCTTCTGAGGTTTCTCGGTCGTCGTATCAGCGGACTTCCTCTGCTGCTCGTGATGTCTTACCGCGACGACGAGGTTGGCCCGCAGCATCCGTTGGCCGCGGCGGTTGGCGACGTCGCGACCTCCGCGGCGATCACCCGTATCCGGCTTGAGCCGCTGAGCCGCGACGCGGTGGCCGAATTGGTCGCCGGCAGCGGGCTCAACGCCACCGACCTCCATCGGTTGACGAGCGGAAATCCGTTCTACGTGACCGAAATCCTCGGGGCAGCACCAAACCAGACGAGTCGCGGGCTGCCGCACAGCGTCGCCGAGGCGGTGTGGGGCCGGCTGGCGCGGTTGTCCGGGCCGGCCCGCCATACCGCCTATGCGGTGGCCGTGTGTGGTCCTCGCGCCGCGCTGCCTCTGGTGCAGACGATCTGTCCTCACGCGCAGGACGGCACGGAGGAATGCCTGCGTGCCGGAGTTCTGCTAGCCGACGACGACGTGCTCGTATTTCGCCACGAGCTGGCTCGGCGCGCCACACTGGATCAGATACCCGCCCACGAGCGCCGAGTGCTGCACAAGGCGGCGATGGCCGCGCTGGCCGAACCGCCCATCGACCCGGGGCTGTTGGCGGCGTTGGCTTTTCATGCCGACCAAGCCGGCGATGACGATGCCGCCGTGCGCTACGGAATTGCCGGCGCGCAGCGCGCCGCCGCGCTGGCCGCCAACCGTGAGGCGGCCGAACTGTATGCACTCGCGCTGGCCCACGGCGATGCCATTCCCGCTGACCAGAAGGTGACGTGGATAGAAGGGCATGCCTTCGCGCGCTACCTGTACGGTGACGCCGACGAGGCGGAATCGCTGTGGCGACAAGCGGTCGACATGCGGCGCGCGATGGGCGATCCCCTCGGCGAGGGTGAGGATCTCTGCCTGCTGTCGCATCTGCTCTGGGCGTCGATGGCTCGATTCCGTGAGGCGAGGCAGGCCGCGCAATCGTCCCTACGGCTGCTCGAAGGCCTCGGTCCCACACCGCAACTGGCCAGGTCCTTGGCGAACATGGTTTCCCTCGGCGTGCTCTCGTACGATCCGACCTGTATCGAATATGCCTCGCAGGCAATCGATGTGGGAAATGCTGTCGACGAGCGGGGGGTAGTCATGTCCGGACGCTGCCTGACTGCGCTGTGGTCGATCACCCAAGGCGGCCCCGGGTGGGAAGACATCGAAACGACCTGGCACGCCGCGATGTCGGACAAGGCATTGGCCGAGCACGTCGGCATCGTCGGAGGCGCGATCGGATGGACGGCGGCACTGCACCACGACCTCGACCGCGCGCAACGCTACAGCGACGAGCTCGCAAAGTTCTGCGATGCAGACGATCTGGGCTATTACGAGGTGATGCCGGTCGTCACCGCCGCGTTGGTGGCCCTGCAGCGAGGTGACTGGACGGCAGCGATTGCCAGCGCCGAGGAGGCATTCACCCGACGCGGACTGACCGACGTCAACTCGACAATGCCCAGGGTTGCCATGGCACTCGTCCGCGCGCGGCGCGGAGAAAAGCAGACTGGCCCCCCGCTGCATCCGCCGGCCGATGACGCCGAACCGGGTGATTTCTTCTTCTTCAGCCCGGCGTGGGCCGCGCGTGCCGAGATCGCCTGGCTGGCCGGTGACGACGAGGGGGCGGTTGCCGAAGCCACACGGGCGCTGGCTATTTCGGGACCAAACGCGGATCCTTGGCTGACCGGTCGGTTGCAGCGTTGGCTACACCTGGGTGGCGTCCTCGTGCCCCCGATTCCGGATCCGCTGACCCCCTACCAGATGGAAGTCAACGGCGACTGGCGTGCGGCGGCCGCGGAATGGGAGCGGCTACGGTGTCCCTACGACGCAGCGATTGCACAGTTGAGTGGCGATCTCGATGCGGTGCAGTCGGCGGCCGCCACCTTCCGCCGACTGGGCGCTCGGGCGGCGACCCGTCGTGCTCAGCAACGGCTCGGCGAACTCCGCGGTCCCACCACACCTGGCCGAGCCAGCCACAGCAAGTCCGACCCGCATCGGCTGACCCGGCGGCAGCGTGAGGTCGCCGTATTGCTGGCTGCCGGCAACAGCGACGCCGCGATCGCCGCGGCGCTGCACCTGAGCCCAAAAACCGTCGGCCACCACGTCGAAGCGATCTTGGACAAGCTCGACGTGGCGAATCGGGTTCAGGCTGCGCACAAGCTGAACCAGCCTGCCGTCGACTGACTGCGACACCAATTTGGGGAATTTTCCCCATGTGCGCTTCGCCCTGCACACCGGAGACTTCTCAGCATTAGCTCAGGCAAATGCGAACTAAGGGAGAGCTCCATGAACATCACCGCGTCACGGCGCAAAAATCAGATTGCTGCACTTGGCGTGGCCACCGCGGGCTTATTGTTTTGGGGGCTCAGCGAACTGGCCGCGGCTCCCGCGCACGCGGATCCCATCACCGACATGCTCAACAACGTCGAGGTTGTGTTCAATGCGGGCGAGCAGTTCTTTACCCTCGGGGACCAGTACTTGGCGGCGGGCGAGCCGACATACGCGGTCGATGCGTACCTGGCCGGGCTCGACAACACGTTGATCGCGCCTCTGGAAAACCTGTATGTCGACGGAATCGATGCGCTGACAAACACTCCGGTGGCGTCCCCGTTCGAAATCGATCCGATCAGCCCGGCTCCAACCGACTTCGCGGCAGTGCTGACCTATGCACAGGCGTTCTACGACATTGCCCAGGTCGACTTCACCCAGGCGACCAATCTCATGACCGCCGGTGATTTCCCCGCGGCTGAGCTGCTCGAGGTCGCGGGCAGCAACGCGCTCTGGCTCGAAGCGCCCAACGCACTCATCCTCGGCCTTACCGAGTCATTGTTCGGACTCTGATAGGGCGTGAACACGTTGACTAGCAACGACTTACGGATTCGCCGCCGGCTAGGCACGGGTGTGGCTCTCGGCGGGATGCTCTGCGCCGTGATGGGCCAGCTCGTTGGCGCACCGACTGCTCGCGCAGATGATCCCCTCAGCGAACTCCTCAACAACGTCCAGGCGGCCGTCGAGATCGGTAACGTCTACCTGAATGCCGCCGCGATGGACTTCTCGGCCGGCCTTTCGATCCCCGGTACATCGGCCGGCCTCATCGGGCTCGACAATGTCCTGATCGCACCCGAGGAAAACGCCTTGCTGGACACCGTCGATGCGCTGACGAACACACCCGTGCACGCGGTCATCGGATTCGAGCCGCTCAGCGGCCCGACTGATTGGGCGTCGGCTTTGGTTCAGATACAAGGCTTCGCCGATGCGGCCAACGTCGACTTCACCCAAGCCGCCAACTTCATGACTGCGGGCGATTTTCCCGCTGCCGAGCTACTCGACATCGAGGGATTCAATGCGCTTTGGGTCGAAGCGCCCAACGCGGCAATTCTGGGCCTGGTCGAATCATCGCTCGGATTCTGATTGTGCTACAAGGACTTTGGAGTGAGCAATGAGCATCGACCATAACATCAAGTGCACGGCTAGGACGATTAGCGCGGTCGTTGGCGGCTTGCTGATCGCCACGATGAGCCAGCTGGCGAGCGCGCCGAGTGCTCATGCCGACGATCCCATCAGCGACCTGCTGAGCAACATCCAGGCTGCCACGCAGACGGGTGTTTCGGACATGTCGTTGGCTGGTGACTATCTGCTCAACGACCATCCCGTCTTTGCGTTGAGCGCAAGCCTCGCCGCATTCGATAATTTTCTGGTCGCGCCCGAAGAGAATATATTCATTGACTCCGTCGACGCGTTGACTAGTGACCTAATACAAGGCCCCTTAGACTTCCCCGCGACCCCCATTCCGGACGACTGGCCTTCGACGGTCAGCGCGGTCCAGAGCTATTTGGAGGGCGCCCAGTTCGACTTCACTGACGCCGCCAACCTTTTCGCCGGCAACGACTTTGCGGCGGGCGAGTTGACGGAGATCTACGGGCTCAACGCGCTCTTGGTCGAAGCGCCGAACGCCTTCATCCTTGGCCTCGCCGAGTCGATCTTCGGTAACTGACTTGCTGCTCGGCTTCCGACGAGGCAAATGCAAACCCCGTGTCCCGGGACCTTAACTGTCGAAACGAACCGCTGCGCAACATATTCGGAGGAAGAGTGATGTCAGGCAAGTATCAACCTCGCCGCAATCGCATCACCGTGCTGGTAGGCGCGGCGGTCGGCGGGACGCTCATCGCCACGATGAGCCCGATGGCGACGGCGCCGCCAGCATACGCCGACGATCCCGTCACGCAGATGTTCGACAACGTGCAAGCGACCATCGCGTACGGCGAGGGCCTGCTCACGTTCGGTACGGAGTCGCTCGCTGCCGGCGAAATACCCGAGGCCTTGAATGTTGACTTGGCGGGTATCGAGGATCTGCTGTTCGGGCCGGAGGAGAACGTGTTCATCGACTCGGTCGGCATCCTGACGAACAATCCGGTCGACTACGAAATAGATATCTCGTCCATTCAGGTACCTCCGGCTGATCTGACCGATGCGGTCGCCGAGATACAAAACATCAGTGTCGCGGCGCAGAGCCAATTCATGGACGCCGCGCAGAGTTGGGCCTTGGGCGATTACGCACTCGCCGCCTTTCACGACCTCGCAGCGGCCAACTTCCTGGTGTTCGACGGACCGAACGAACTGTTCATCGGTCTCGCCGAGTCATTGTTCGGCATCTGACGTAGCGGGGCGTCAGCGAACCTGGGCGCGTCCGCGCTGCAGGACCGCCTCGCGGTTGGCGGCGATGTCGTCGCCTGACGTCCGAAAAGCCCGCGCCGCAGTCGCTTCCAGCCACAGCCCTTCGCCGGTCTGCGAGTCGTCGATCCGGTGGTAGGACGACAGCAGCGCGCGCACCGCGCTCTGGTTGTTGCCGACGATGCTTTCGGCGACCTTGCGTGCCGCGGGCAGCAACTCGTCGTGGGGCACCACTTCGGTGACCAGGCCGGCGCGCAGCGCATCCTGCGCGGACAAGTAGTCGCCGGTCATGCTCATCCGACGGGCGAGGCCGACGCCTACCTTCTGCGGCAGACGCACGCTGAGGCCCCATGTCGGCAGTAGGCCCACCCGTGCGTGGGTATCGGCGAATCGCGCATTTTCGGAAGCGATCAGGATGTCGCAGTAGAGCGTCAGCTCCAGCCCGCCGGTCACCGCCGCGCCGTTGATGGCGCCGATGACAGGCTTGCTCAGTGCCGGCCAGCGCGGCGAAATGTCTGGCAACGCGGTCTGGCCACCCAATTCCTTGAGGTCGAGCCCGGCGCAGAACACCGGGTCGGTGCCGGTGATGATGATGACGTCGACGTCGTCGTCGGTCTCGGCGTCGGCCAGCGCCCCGAAGAACTGGTCCCGCAGCGCCGCCGACAGCGCGTTCCGCGATTGCGGCCGATTCAGTGTCAGGGTCCGCACCCGCTCGTCGGTGTGGATCAACAAGATGTCGTCAGTCATGTGCTTCACCGTAGTCAGTGGATTGATGCTGACGTTTCGAGTGTCACCGTGTGGCGGCGGTTATCGCTCGATAGCCACCCTGGCCGCACACTCGGCGCCGTGGTTACACGGTCGATGTAAAGCCGCCGACCTATCGTTGAGACATGTGCCGGAACATCACTGAATTGCGTGGTCTCGAGCCGCCTGCGACCACCGAGGAAATCGAGGCGGCGGCGCGGCAGTACGTCCGCAAGGTCAGCGGCTTCACCCGACCCTCGTCGGCCAACGCCGAGGCCTTCGAGGCGGCCGTGGCCGAAGTCGCGGCGACCACCACCCGGTTGTTGCGCGCCCTGCCGGAGCGCCGTCAGCCGCCCAAGACCGACCCGCCGTTGCGTCGCCTCGCGACCCGGTGGCCGTGACCGCGACGACGCCCGCGCTCAAGGAGTGGAGCGCGGCGGTGCGTGCGCTGCTGGACGGACGGCAACAGGTGCTGCTGCGCAAGGGCGGAATCGGTGAAAAGCGGTTCGACGTCAATGTCGCCCGAGAGTTCCTGTTGTTCCCGACGGTCGCGCACAGCCACGCCGAACGGGTACGACCCGAGTTCCACGACCTTCTCGACGCAGCGGCCTGCGACAGCACCAACGATCAACTGGTCGTGCGGGCAGCAGCGAAAGTCGTTGCGGCGTATGCCGTCAACCGGCCGGACAACATTGACGCGCTGGAGGACCTGCACATCTGGACCGCCGATTCCGTGCGCCGCGACCGTCTCGACTTTCGGCCGAAAAACCGGCTCGCCGTACTGGTTGTGCAGGCACTACCGCTGCTCGCGCCGATCGCGCTGCAGCGCACGCCCGACTACGCCGGCTGTACCAGCTGGGTGCCGCTGCCGTTGATCGAGCCGGCGCTGGGCGAGCCCGTCCACGACGAGCGAACACTGCGCGACGTCGCCGATCGCGTCCGCGATGCCGTCGAATAGCGTGACGTATCAAGGAGTCTGGTCGACTAACACCGCGCCCTCGGGCCAGTCACCGACCGTGCCCAGCGACGTGGGCTCGCCGGCCGCCGTCAGTCGCACGACGTCGGCCAATTGCGCGGGCGCATCGCATTGCAGATAGTGGTCGGCGCTAGGCAATATCCAATAGCGGTTCAGACCGGGTTTGTCGCGCAGGAACTCTTGCCACACGTAGTTCGCGACCCGGACCGGGGCCACGTTGTCATGCAGACCCCACACCAGGCTGGTGTCGACGGCGCTGTGGGAAAGTGCCTGCAGCCAGGTGGTTTCGTCGGCGGCTCGCTCGTGGAGATATTGGATCGTGTCCACTAATACCGCCGGCTGGTCGTTGTGCGCGAAGCATCGCGTCAGGGCGGCGATCTCGGGATCGTCGGCGCCGCGTCGTGGCATGAAAGTCGTCACGCCCATGCCTGCGGCCAGCATCTCCGGAGTGGTGGCACGCGCAGTGCTTCGCCCCACGGTCGGATCCAGCAGCGCTTTCTGGAATCCGGTCAGATTGGCAAGGGGAAGATAGATATTCGCGTTGGTGAAGATGGCCTTGCGCGGGGGCTCCGTGTCCTCGAGGTCGTCGAACATCGACAGCGCGATCATGCCGACACTGGTGCCGCGGTCATGAGTCAGCATCGTGTAATCCGTCAACTGCCAGTGCTGGGTGATCGCGCTGATCAGCAACCGCGCATCGTCGTATAGCGAATACACATACGGTGTCGTCGGCTTGGCCGAGAGGCCATAGCCGGGGAAGTCGAGCAGATAGATATCGAAGTCGGCACCGAGTTCCCGTGTCAGCGCTAGGAAGTCGATGCTCGCCGTGGGAAAGCCGTGCACACAGACCAGCGCCGGCGCCCCCGGGATGCCGCAGCGGCGGGTGAAGACCGCGACGTCCGCACCGGAGTTGGCAGGGGTGGTCGATTTCCAGCGGATTCCCGTTCCGCCGCACGCCCATTCGTCGAAGTCGTCCATCATGAACCGACCGGGAGCACGATCCGCGAGGCGCCGAAGTGCACCTCGTGCGTGGACGGTGTCGTTTGGCTGGCTGTGGACGTCGCCTCGCCGTTACCGAGGTTGCGCGCGAAGCGGGGATGGCTACCGCCCGCGATGAGCACCCGAATGCGGGTGCCGGCGCGGAAGCGGTGCGAGATCGCGTCCAGTTCCAGGCTGACGTGATCGGTCGGTTCGCTGAGTCGTTGGTAGGCGTCGCTGACGTTGCGGGAGCGGCCCTTGGCGTCGACCTCGCTGATCCGAACGAATACGTCCACGAACGGATTGTCCGAGCTGTGCGCCAACTCGGCGACCGGGCATCCGTGCACGACCAAGTCGGTGGTGAGCGTGTCGCTGGTGAAGCTCAGCACGTCCCGGCGTGCCGCCAGCGCGGTGTCGTCGCGGTAGCCGCTGTCCGGGGAGAGCAGACGGCCGCCGATGCTGGGTGTCGGATCGGTGGGGTCGTACCGGAAACTCGCCGACGATCCAGTCGGCGGAGCGGTGTCCGCCAGGCCGCCGCCGGGCTGCAGGTACAGCGAGCGGCCGGTGGTGGTGGGCGGCCAGTCAGGCAATCCGCGCCAGCCCTCGTTGCCGACCCAGAACCGAAACCGGTCGGACCGCGGGGTCGCCGGGCGACCGGCAAGGTGGGTGTCCAACCATTTTTGGGTTTCCCGCGCGACGGTGGGTAGCCCGGCGAGAAGCAGCTGAGTATGCGTCCATGGGCCCACGGTCAAGCCCACGTCGATTCCGCGCGCGCGCAGATGCCGGAACTGGTGCAGCGTCTGGGGAAGGAACAGGTCTTGCCAGCCACTGAGTAGCAGCACCGGCACCTGAACCCGGTCGAGGGCAGAGTCGACTTTCAGCGGTCCCCAGAACGGGTTGTCGTCGGCCGGGGGAGTCAGCCAGGACTCCCACCACGGTGCCGCGTCGCCGAGCAGCGCGCGGCCGGCCGCGCCCAGCGGCGCTTGACTGGCGGCCCGCAGCACGCTTTTCTGCGCTCGCATTTGACGGATGCCGGCGCGAATGCGGCCCGGATCTTCTTGATGCGCAACCAAATTGCACCAGCCCAGGAAATCGTTGACGGTGAACGCGCCGGTGCCCCACGCCGACAGGCTCATGTCGTGGGGGCCCGCGATGATGACGCTGGTGACGAGTTCCGGCGGTGGGTCCTGCAGCAGCGCGAACTGGGTGAACCCGAGATAGGAGATTCCGATGGTGGCGAACCGCCCGGTGAACCACGGCTGCTGGCGCATCCACTCGACGGTGTCGGCGCCGTCGGCCGCCTCGTTGACCATCGGGGAGAACTCCCCGCCGGAACCGAATGTCCCGCGGACGCTCTGTAACACCACGCGATACCCGCGGGCCGCGTGAAGGTCGGCGAACACGATGTTGAACGGGAAGGCGCGGCCGTACGGTCCGCGGGCAAGCAGCGTGCCGACGACCTCTCCGGCGGGCTCGTAGACATCGGCGATCAGCTCGACGCCGTCGCGCATCGGAATCTTGACTTCGCTGACGGTGAAGCCGGTGGTCGGTGGCGCCAGCCGCAGCGTTCGGGCGAGCGCATGGCCGGCGAGTCGGCGGGGCAGTGTGCGCAGCGTCGATCGGGCGGGCCGCTGGGAGGTGGTCGTCACCGCATCAGGTTATGGGGACGACGGGCTCAGAACTTGTAGTACTGGGAAAGCTCGTTGGCGCGTTGCAGGTTGGTGGCCGGGCAGTCGACTTCCGGACTGGAGTAGATCGTCGAGTAGAACAGCGACTGCTGGATCAGCCCGTAACTGGTCTTGAACGCCACCATGCAGGAGAAATAGAAGTAGCTGTTGTGGTAGGTCGGCTTGAGGTTCCACCACTGTGCCGCGCGGTGGCCGTTGATGGTCGTCTCGACCGCGTCGGCCGGCAAGGACTGGGCGTAGGTACGCCAGATGATGGGCTCGACCGCCAGCTGGTAATTGCCCGCGTCGTAATGGCAGCGCAGCCCCTCTTCGGGGATCGGCGGGGTGAAGCCCAGGCCCAGCCGCTGCACCGCGTCGAACGGGATGTCCCGGCACGGGTCGAACGGGCTCGGGTCGGTGGTCGCCACGATCGGGCTTTTCATCGTGCTGGGCGGGTCCATGGGCGCCGCGGTGGAGCGCAGCTCGACCGCAGATCCGCCGATGGTCGCCGGCGGCGCGCTCTGCCAGGTGACGATCACCGCCGTGACCAAGGCGCCGAACGCTGCTAGTAGGCGCAGCTTGCCGGCCATGGCACCCCCTCGGTGATTTCGCTACTGCGCGGAGTTTACAAGTCACACCCGCGCCGCCACACAGTAAACGAGAACCTGTTCTAGTCCACCCGTCGGCGGCACGGTCGGGGTGCGCATGCCACCAGCGGTTAGGCTGGGGAGTCGTGGCTTGGCAAGAACACGGGCAGCAGCCCCCGACAGCGCGACAGCCGACACTGTGGGCGGTATCGGATCTGCACACCGGCCACGTCGGCAACAAGCCGGTCACCGAATCCCTTTATCCCTCGACGCCCGACGACTGGCTGATCGTGTGCGGTGACGTTGCCGAGCGCACCGACGAGATCCGCTGGGCGCTCGATCTGCTGCGACGACGGTTCGCCAAGGTGATCTGGGTTCCCGGCAATCACGAGCTGTGGACGACCAACCGGGATCCAATGCAGATCTTCGGTAGGGACCGCTACGACTATCTGGTCAATATGTGCGACGAGTTGGGCGTCGTCAGTCCCGAGCATCCGTTCCCGGTCTGGACCGAGCGAGGCGGCCCGGCCACTATCGTGCCGCTGTTTCTGCTCTACGACTATTCGTTCCTACCCGCGGGCGCGACGACGAAGGCCGAAGGTATGGCGATCGCGCGAGAGCGCAACGTGGTGTGCACCGACGAGTTCCTGCTCTCACCCGAGCCCTACCCGACGCGCGAAGCATGGTGTCGTGAACGCCTCGTGGCCACCCGCAAGCGCCTCGACGATCTGGACTGGATGAATCCGACCGTGCTGGTCAACCACTTCCCGATGGTCCGCCAACCCTGCGACGCGCTGTTCCTTCCCGAGTTCTCGCTCTGGTGTGGAACCACCGAGACCGCGGACTGGCACACCCGCTACAACGCGGTGTGCTCGGTCTACGGGCATCTGCACATCCCGCGGACCACCTGGTACGACGACGTCCGCTTCGAAGAGGTGTCGGTCGGCTACCCGCGCGAGTGGCGTCGTCGCAAGCCGTACAGCTGGTTGCGCCAGATCCTGCCCGACCCGCAGTACGCACCGGGCTACCTCAACGACTTCGGCGGACATTTCGTCATCACCGCCGAGATGAAGGCGCAGGCGCAGCAGTTCCGAGACAGATTGCGGCAACGGTAGGTTCGATGGCCCTGTCTACGTTGATGTCGGCGGTACTGCCCAGCATCGCCGATCTGGCGTGCGCCGAATTGTATTCCGATCCACCGGGGTTGACGCCGATGGCCGAGGAGGAACCGCTCATTGCGCGGTCGGTGGCCAAGCGGCGCAACGAATTCATCACCGTCCGCTACTGCGCCCGGCTCGCGCTCAGCGAGCTCGGGTTTCCGCCGGTCCCAATTCTCAAGGGGGAGAAGGGTGAACCCTGCTGGCCCGACGGCGTTGTCGGCAGCATTACCCACACGGCGGGATATCGCGGCGCGGTGGTGGGCCGGGCCGGTGCGGTCCGCTCGCTGGGCGTCGACGCCGAACCGCACGACGTGTTGCCCGACGGCGTACTCGACGCGATCAGCCTGCCGGCCGAACGCAGCGAGATGGCGGCTCTGCCGTCCACAATGCATTGGGACCGAATCTTGTTCTGCGCCAAAGAGGCAACCTACAAAGCCTGGTTTCCGCTGACCAAGCGCTGGCTCGGCTTCGAGGACGCGCATATCACGTTCACCGTCGACGAGTCGGGTTCCGCCGGAGGTTTCGAATCGACGATTCTCGTCGAGGGCGAGACGCTTTCGGGGCCGCCCCTGAAAACACTGGCCGGCCGGTGGTCGGTGGACCGCGACCTGGTGTTGACGGCGATCACGCTATGAAGGCGGGCCTTGTCGTCGTCGACAAGCCGGCCGGTATGACAAGTCATGACGTCGTAGGCCGCTGCCGGCGCATTTTTGGAACGCGACGGGTGGGTCACGCCGGGACGCTGGACCCGATGGCCACCGGTGTCCTGGTCATCGGAATCGAGCGAGCCACCAAGATCCTCGGTCTGGTGACCGAGACGTCGAAGTCGTATGCGGCGACAATCCGGCTCGGCCAGACCACCTCGACCGAGGACGCGGAAGGCGAAGTAACGCAACAGGTCTCGGCGCAGCACGTGACCGATGGCGCGATCGAGGCGGCGATCGCCCGGTTACGCGGCGACATCGCGCAAGTCCCGTCGGCGGTCAGCGCGATCAAGGTCGACGGCCAGCGTGCCTATCGGCTGGCCCGCGAAGGGCGGACGGTCGAATTGGCCGCCAGGCCGGTGCGTATCGATCGTTTCGAGGTGCGGGCGGTACGGCGCCACGACCACCTCGTCGACGTCGACGTCGAGGTGGACTGTTCGTCGGGGACCTACATCCGCGCCTTAGCCCGCGACGTCGGCGCGACGCTGGCGGTCGGCGGTCACCTGACCGCATTGCGGCGCACCCGGGTTGGCCGATTCGACGTGCAGCAGGCCCGCTCGCTCGAGGACTTGACCGAACGGCCCGGTCTGAGCCTGACGTTGGACGACGCGTGTCTGCTGCTGTTTCCACATCGACAACTCAGCGACGCCGAGGCCGACGCCGTCGCCAACGGCCGCGCGCTGACCCCGTCCGGTGCCGACGGCGTCTACGCAGCACACACCGCGGACGGCCGGGTGTTCGCGCTGCTGCGGGACGAGGGTGCGACGACAAAGTCGGTGGTCGTCATCCGCCCAGCGACGTTGTAGTCGCGAGCGTCAGCTGCCCGGTGGCGGGTCCGGCGCCAAACTTCCGTCCGGCGCGACGTGGGAGAAGATCTGCTGCATCAGGGTCAGGATGTGCGGGTCATCGACGGTGTAGATGTGGCGGCGCCCCTCCTTGCGGGCGCTGATCAAGCCGGCCAGACGAAGCTTCGTCAGGTGTTGGCTCATGGTGGCCACCCCGAGGCCGGTCCGCTCCGCGAGCGCCGTGACGTCGTGGCTGTTTTGGGCTGCCAGCCACAGCACATGCAGCCGAGCCGAGTTGCTGAGTAGCGCAAAGGTGCTGGCCGCAGAGTCGAGCTGCGGCCTGGTCGGCTCGGCGGACAGCACGTCGAACGGTGCGGTTTCGGTTAACCGATCTTTTTGTTGCGCCATATCGGCATCCATTCTCGCGTGTACCCCACGTCGCATTTCGCCATATCGAAATATTTTAACATTTGCGAAATTATCAAAATGTGGGCAAGATGGGTGTCGTCCGGGCGGCGTTCGTCGTGGGCGGGGACGAGAAAGGCGGAGCTTGCATGGCGCACATCGTGATCCTGCTCGCCTGCGCGGTCGCCATTTATCTGTCCTGCGAGTGGTTCGTCAACGCCGTGGAGTGGCTCGGACACCGGCTCAACCTCGGCACGATGGCCGTCGGAACGGTGCTGGCCGCCTTCGGCACCGCGCTGCCCGAGTCGGTCGTCACCCTGGTCGCCGTCACGACCGGCACTACTGCCGACGTCCGCTACATCGGCGTTGGAGCGGCGATGGGTGGTCCGCTCGTCCTCGCCACCGTCGCCTACGGAGTGACGGGCGCGGTGTTGTTACTGCGGCGACGCGCCCGAAGCAGGGAGAAAGTCTTGGTGGGCGTCGGTGCAGCGACGCTCGTTCGGCGCTCGGTCATCGAGTCCGAGGACGCGCACAGCCGTGCCGGCGCCGAGTTCACCACTTCTCAGACCGAGCGCCTGGCACGCGATCAGCGCTGGTTCATGGCGGTCTTCGTCGTCAAGGTCGCGTTGGGGCTGGTGGCATTCGCGTTCAAGCCGTGGCTGGGCGTGCTGTTCTTCGCGGTCTACGGGGTCTACTTCTGGCGCGAAGTCCGCGGTGGGCAGGACAGCGGCGCCGCCGAGGATCTCGAGCCGCTCAAGCTGCAACCGAGCGCCTCTCGACCGGCCACCGTGGCCGTGCTGGCCCAGACGCTCGGGGCGTTGGCGGTGATCTTCGTGTCCTCGCAGCTGTTCGTCCACCAGCTCGATGTCATCGCTCCGATGCTGGGACTGTCGGGCGCGGTCACCGCGCTGCTGCTGTCTCCGATCGCCACCGAACTTCCCGAGATCATGAACGCGATCATCTGGGTCCGGCAGGGAAAAACCGAACTCGCGCTGGCGAATATCTCCGGCGCAATGATGATCCAAGCCACCGTGCCCAGCGGGCTGGGCCTGCTGTTCACCGACTGGCATCTCGACCACGCCCTGCTGTGGTCCGGGGCGATCACCATGGTTGCGATCACCTATTTGCTTGCGACGATGCGCGCTAACAAGCTGACGCCCACGCGGCTCGCGATCTCCGCGCTGTTGTATCTAGTCTTCGCCGCAGGCCTCGTTCTCATCCTGGCCTGAAAGGTACGGCGAACCGTCGAGTAATCACTCACCAAAGATCGGAGGCTGAAATGACATCCCTGTTCGTCCAGGCGCCCACCGAGGTCGGGGTCTCCAATATCCGTTGTTTCAGCCGTTTGCGATCGCTACTGACTGGTCTCGTTTTGGTGAGCGCACTGTTCGGCGTCATGGCCCAGCTGACCCCGGCCGCACACGCTGACGCCGACAATGGCGGCGACTTCCTGGGAGCGCTTTCGGCGCGGGGCATCACCTTCACCTCCGGCCCCGCCGCGATCGCCGCCGGCCGCGAGGTCTGCAGCGAGCTGGATCAAGGCAAGCAAGCCGGTGACGTTGCCAACGAGGCGATGGCACGGACGAATCTCGACGGCTATCACGCCGGGTTCTTCATCGGGGCCAGCATCGCCGCGATCTGCCCGCGCCATATGCACTAGGGATGGGCCAATTCGGCTGATGAAGCCGTCACCCGGCCGCTAAAGTAACATTCTCTATGGAATGTAAGTCAATCGGACGCGATAGGCGGTAGCGAGGGTGGCCGAAGTCGGCGAACGACGTGCACGGCGCACACAGGCGGAGCGTAGCGCCGCCATGCGCGCGCGCCTCCTCGACGCGACCATCGAGTGCCTGGTGACCTATGGCTACGCGGGCACCACCACGCCGCGTGTCGCGGAGCTCGCCGGCGTCACCCGCGGGGCGCAGATCCATCACTTCCGCGCCAAAGAAGATCTAGTGGTGGCGGCCATCGAGCACCTGGCCCAGCAGCGGGTGCAGGCGGCCATGCGTGAATTCGGCCGAATGCGAGCGACCACCGATCCCGTCTCGACCGTGCTGGATTTTCTGTGGGAGGCCCACCAGGGCCCGATGTTCGTTGCCACCGTTGAACTTTGGGTCGCAGCACGGACCGACCCCGTATTGGCCGCCCATATCGAACGCGTGGAACCGCTGGTCAACAGCACCCTGATCTCGGCCATCGCGCAACTGGTGCCCGACCATGCCGCGCGCAAAGACCTGCGCAATTTCGTCTACACCGCCATGGATGCGCTGCGGGGGATCCTGCTGGCGAGCTTCGTCGAGCGCGACAGCGATCGCCCGCGGAGACGGTGGGATCGTGCCTGCAAGCAGTTGCGCGTCGTTGCCGACGGCATGCTGACCGCCGACTCCCTGGACTGATTCCGGCTCTCATCACGATCCATCTGCCGTGGCCGCCCTGTACGCCGTTGCAAAGATACAGTCAGGTGTGTATGTTTTAGCGCTAGAGCGGAGCGAGCCAGCGCAAGGGAGCGTGATGTCGAACAAGGTCTATGTCATCGGTGTGGGGATGACGAAATTCGAGAAGCCGGGGCGGCGGGAAAACTGGGACTACCCGGACATGGCGCGTGAAGCCGGCACCAAGGCACTCGACGATGCCGGCGTCGACTACGCCGCGGTGGAGCAGGGTTACGTCGGCTACGTCTACGGCGAGTCGACCTCAGGCCAGCGGGCGCTCTACGAGCTGGGACTGAGCGGCATCCCAATCGTCAACGTCAACAACAACTGCTCCACCGGGTCGACCGCGCTCTACCTTGCCGCGCAAGCGATTCGGGGCGGTCTGGCCGACTGCACGATCGCGCTTGGCTTCGAGAAGATGAAGCCGGGTTCTTTGGAGTCCACCTATGACGACCGGACGAACCCGATGGAAAAGCACATCATGGCAATGGCGGAGATATCCGAGGTGCTGTTCCCGCCGGCGCCGTGGATGTTCGGTGCGGCGGGTCGCGAGCACATGCAGCAATACGGCAGCACCGCAGAGCATTTCGCCAAGATCGGCTATAAGAATCACAAGCATTCGGTCAACAACCCCTACGCTCAGTTCCAGGAGTCCTATTCGCTGGAAGACATCCTGGCGGCGCGGATGATCTATGACCCGCTGACCAAGCTGCAATGCTCGCCGACGTCGGACGGCTCCGGCGCGGTAATCCTGGCTTCGGAGGCGTTCGTCGACAAGCACGGTCTATCCGGCCAAGCGGTGGAGATCGTCGGCCAAGCCATGACCACCGACTTCAAGAACAGCTTCGACGGCACCTGCAAGGGTCTGATCGGCTACCACATGAATGTCGAAGCTGCGCAACGGGTTTACGAGCAGTCCGGCCTCGGGCCCGAGGAGTTCCAGGTCATCGAGCTGCACGACTGCTTCTCCGCCAACGAGCTGCTGCTCTACGAGGCGTTGGGACTGTGCGCCGAAGGTGAGGCGCCCAAACTCATCGACAACGGTGACGTCACCTACGGCGGTCGATGGGTGGTCAACCCATCCGGCGGGCTGATCTCCAAGGGCCACCCGCTGGGCGCCACCGGTCTGGCGCAATGCGCCGAGCTGACCTGGCAGCTACGCGGCACAGCGGACAAGCGCCAGGTCGACAACGTCACCGCCGCACTGCAGCACAACATCGGACTCGGCGGAGCAGCCGTCGTGACGGCATACCAACGAGCGGAGCGTTAAAAATGGGACACATCGAAGCCACCCGTCAACTGTCCGCCGATCCGGACGCGCTATGGGCAACGGTGACCGATCTGGCCAACTGGGACAAGTGGTTTACCGTGCACGAGAAGTGGCTCGAAGGGCCGCCCGACACCGTGACCGAAGGCGCCAAGCTGACCGCCAAGATCGTGATGCTTGGGATGGCCAACAAAATCGAGTGGACGATTCAGCAGGTCGACGAGCCCCGTTCGCTGGTGCTATCCGGCACCGGAATGGCCGGTGTCAAAGCCACATTCACCTTCACCATCGAGCCGGCCACCAGCGGTTCGACCTTCGCAGTATTCGGTGACTTCGAGGGTGCGATGATCAAGGGCGCGCTCGGCAAGGCCGTCGAGAAGGACGGTGCCAAACAGCTCGACAAGACCCTCGACCAGCTCGACGCGCTGGCGTCGGCTGGGCTATCAGGGACGTAACTCAATGACTGAGACACTGGAATTCGACGACAGCGGCCTGGGTCGTTGGACCGACGACGAGCGATTCGAAGTCACCCGGGAGCGGCTGGCCGAGTACGCCGCCGCCACCAATGACCCGATCGCGGCACACCGCGCGGGAGACGTCGCGCCGCCGGTGTTCGCGATCGTGCCGGTGTTCGAGGCGCTGCTCACGCCGGCTGTCGACGTAATGCCGGTCGAGGCCATCCCGCGAATCGTGCACGGCGAGCAAGATTTTCACTTCCACCGGCCGATCCGACCGGGCGACAAGCTGATCTCACGCGGGAAGATGATCGGATACGAGGGACTGGAAAAGGGCACCCGGGCCGCGATCCTGCTCGAATGCCGCACCGAGGACGGTGAACTGGTCAACGAGCAGTACGTGACGACATTCGTGCGCGGCATGACGGTGAACAAAACAATGGGTGAGCTGAGCCCCGAGCACAAGTTCGACGACTCGCTGCGCGACCGGGCGCCGGTGGCCAAGGTCGTCCAGCACGTCGACACCGACCAGACCTTCCGGTACTCGCCGGCGGCCGGCGATCCGATGCCGATCCACCTCGACGAGGACGTGGCCATCAGCGCCGGTCTGCCCGGAATCATCGCGCACGGGCTGTGCACCATGGCGTTCACCTCCTGGGCGGTGCTCACCGAGCTGGCCGATGGAGATGTCAGTCGTCTCAAGCGATTTGCCGTCCGATTCTCCAAGCCGGTGATTCCCGGCGACGACCTGGAGACCCGGATCTGGAAGGCCGGCGGCAGTAACGGGACGACACGCTACGCGTTCGAGACGGCCCGGGGTACCGATCTCGTGATCACCGACGGCCTGGCCGTCCTGGCCGACTGACTAAAGGAGTCTGACAACCGATGGGTGTATTGGACGGCCGCGTCGCGGTCATCACCGGCGCGGGCCGAGGCATCGGCCGCGAACACGCGCTGCTGTTCGCCAAGGAAGGGGCCAAGGTCGTCGTCAACGATCTCGGCGGCAGCAACGACGGGGAGGGCGCCGACACCGGGCCCGCCCACGAGGTGGCCGAGGAGATCAAAGCCGCCGGCGGCACCGCCGTCGTCAACACCGAGAACGTGGCCACCTGGAGCGGTGCGGAAAGCGTTGTGCGGCAAGCTATCGACGACTTCGGTGGCCTCGACATCCTGGTCAACAACGCTGGGATCCTGCGCGACGCGTTCATCGCGGGCATGGAGGAGGCGCAGTGGGACGCGGTGATCGCGGTGCATTTGAAGGGTCACTTCGCGATGCTCCACCACGCGGCGGCCTACTGGAAGGCGCAATCAAAAGCCGGTGATCAGCCGAACGCCGCAGTGATCAATACCGCGTCGGGCTCCGGTGTGACGTTGCCGAATGCCGGCCAGGCCAACTACGGCTCGGCTAAAGCCGGCATCGCGGCGCTGACACTGATCGCCGCCGAGGAACTCGAGCGCTACGGCGTGCGGGTCAACGCCATCGCGCCGATCGCACGGACCCGGCTCACGCTGGCCACCCCTGGTATGGGCGCGCTTATGTCCGAGCCGGAGGAGGGTGAGCTCGACCTGTTCAGCCCGGCGAACATCTCGCCGCTGGTGGCCTACCTAGCCACCGAGAAGTGTCCGATCACCGGCAAGGTGTACGCGGTTCAGGGAGGCGCGATCTCGTCGTTGTCCGGCTGGCATGACGTCGACACCATCGAGACCGATGGTCCCTGGCTGATCGACGACATCGCCAATCGGCTGCCGCAGTAATCAAGGAGCGCAACATGTTCGAATGGTCTGACACCGATCTGATCATGCGGGACACCATCCGCGGCTTCATCGACAAAGAGATCCGCCCGCACATCGATGCGCTGGAGACCGGTGAGATATCGCCCTATCCGATCGCGCGAAAACTGTTCAGCGAGTTCGGTCTTGACGTGATGGCCGCCGAGGCGGTCAAGACGATGCTGGACAAGGAGCGGGCCAGGCAGGAGGCCGGGCACCACGAGAGCGGGGAGAAGAAGTCGGGTCGTGGATTTGCGGGCCTGGGTCCGCAGGGGTCGATGGCCGCCGTGCTCGTCTCCGAGCTCGCCGGGGTGAGCCTTGGACTGCTGAGCGCGGTCGGCGTCAGCCTCGGCCTCGGTGCCACGACGATCATGAGCCGCGGCACGTTGGCCCAAAAGGAGCGTTGGCTCCCAGAACTCATGACGCTGGAGAAGATCGCGGCGTGGGCTATCACCGAACCCGACTCCGGCTCGGACGCGTTCGGCGGGATGAAGACCACGGTGAAGCGCGATGGTGACGGCTACATCCTCAACGGGCAGAAGACGTTTATCACCAACGGGCCGTATGCCGACGTGATGGTCGTCTACGCCAAGCTCGATGACGGCTCCACGGACAAGCGCAACCGGCCGGTGCTGACGTTCGTGCTGGACGCCGGCATGGAGGGGCTGGCGCAGGGCAAACCGTTCAAGAAGATGGGCATCATGTCCTCGCCGACCGGCGAATTGTTCTTCGACAACGTTCGCCTGACACCCGACCGCCTGCTCGGCGAGACCGAGAATCACACCGGGGGAGACGGCCGGGAAAGTGCCCGGGCCAACTTTTCGGCTGAGCGGATCGGGGTCGCCTTGATGTCGCTGGGCATCATCAACGAGTGCCATCGGCTCTGCATCGACTACGCGAAAACCCGCACGCTGTGGGGCAAGAACATCGGCCAATTCCAGCTGATTCAGCTCAAGCTGGCCAAGATGGAAGTCGCGCGGATTAACGTGCAGAACATGGTGTTCCAAACCCTGGAGAAGCTGCAGGCAGGACGGACGCCGTCGCTGGCCGAGGCGTCGGCCATCAAGCTGTACTCCTCCGAGGCGGCCACCGACGTCGCAATGGACGCCGTCCAATTGTTCGGCGGGAACGGCTACATGGCCGAATACCGCGTCGAACAACTGGCCCGCGACGCCAAGTCGCTGATGATCTATGCCGGGAGCAACGAGGTGCAGGTGACACACATCGCCAAGGCGCTGCTCACCCGATGAGAACGCGGGCAAACGGGTTGCGGCGCAGGTCTTTCGCCGCACTGGATGGGCTGTCGTATCTCCCGTTCGCCCGAACGTCCTTCAACTTGATGCTCGACGGGCTCCTGGCACGCCACGCGATGCTGGCGCGGTTGCGCCCGGTCGCGGACTACGCGATTGCGCGCAGCAGCCCTCCGGTGCCGGGGACGCGGGTGCTGCCCGGGCCGGCCGGGGTCCCGGGCGAGTGGGTATGGCCGCCGGGTGCCAGGCGGGACGTGGGCGTGGTTCTGGTCCTGCATGGCAGCGGCTATCTGATCTGCTCAGCGCGCACCCATCGGGGGTTCGCGTCGCGGGTGGCCAAGTACGCCGGGATGCCCGCATTCGTCATCGATTACCGGTTGGCTCCAGAACACCCTTTTCCCGCGGCAGAAGACGATGCCGTTGTCGCGTACCGATGGCTGCTCGACAACGGCCACGATCCGATGCGGATCGTGGTTGCGGGTGATTCGGCCGGCGGGCATCTCGCTGTCGGGCTGGCGCTACGCGCCAAGTCTGAAGGCCTGCCGCTACCGGCCGGCCTGGCGTTGTTCGGTCCGCTGATCGACCCGGCCTACCGGGCCTCGATTGCGGATCCGCGGACCCGGCGACAACCGCTCGATCCGCGGGCGGCGGCGCGGGCCGTGGCGCTGTACGTCGGCGACTTCGACCCGGCGGATCCGCGGCTGTGCCTGCTGAACGCCGATCTGGCCGACTTGCCACCCACCCAGGTGCATTACGGGTCGCGAGAAGTGATGCGCGCCGACGCCGAGGCGTTCGCGAAGCTGGTCCGCGAGACGGGCGGACTCTGTGACGAGGTGTTGTGGCCCGGGCTGATGCACGGCTACTGGCTTTGGCCGCGTCACGACGACGGAAGCCTGCAGAGCCTGAAGACGGCGGGGGAGTTCTTGCGTACAGCGGTAGCTCAGTCATGAGCGCGCTCAACGGCATTCGCGGCCGTTTGGCCGCGGCCCGGGTACTGGCCTCCCGCGGCATGATCGACCTCCGCCGGCCCGACGAGGCGGTTCGAGCGTTCCGGGCGATGCGCCGTTTCGGGGCATTCGGCGGACTGATCGACCACGCCGCTGCCTGCTACGGCGATGCCCCTGCCATCACCGACGATCGCGGCACCCTCAGCTTCCGGCAACTCGACGCGGCGTCCAATGCGCTGGCGCGGGGATTGCTAGTCAACGGAATTGGGTCCGGTGCGGTGCTCGCGACGCTGCATCGCAACAGCCGTGACGTCATGGTGACCATCGGGGCGGCGAACAAGATCGGCGTTCGCACGGTGCTGATGAACACAGGCTTCGCCGGCCCGCAACTGGCCGATGTGTCCGCGCGGGAAAATGTCAGCTGCATCCTGGTCGACGACGAATTCGACGACATCATGACCACCTTGCCGCCGGAGACGCTGCGGTTCACCAGCAGCCGGCTGCACGAGCTGACCGACCACCAGTCGACGTCGTCGCTGCCCGCACCGCGGCAACCGGGCGGCATGGCGCTGCTCACCAGCGGGACGACCGGCACCCCAAAAGGCGTGCCGCGCAACCGGATCGACCCGTCGCAGTCCGCGCAGTTGCTCGATCGGATCCCCTGGCCGCGTGGCGGCGCGTATTACATCGCGGCGCCGCTGTTTCACGCCACCGGCCTGGCCACGTGTTCGCTGGGCCTGGTCCTGGGCAACCGAGTCGTGATGGCCCGGCGCTTCGACCCCGAGGCGACGCTGAGGGCGATCGCCGAATACCACGTGCGCGCGGTGGTATTGGTCCCGACCATGCTGCAACGCATCATCGACCTCGGGCCCGACGTGCTGGCCAACTACGACACCTCGGCGTTGGAAGTGATGTTCGCGGCGGGCTCATCGCTGTCGCCGGCGCTGTGCCGTCGCACTCACGAAGCCTTCGGGCCGGTGCTGTACAACCTGTACGGATCCACCGAGGTCGCCGTCGCGGCCGTGGCCACACCCGAGGAACTGCACCGCGCACCCGGCACGGTGGGCCGCCCCCCGGTCGGCTGCACCGTGGTCCTCTACGACGAGAACCGCCGCAAGATCACCGAGCCGGGCAAGGTCGGAACTCTCTTCGTGTCAAGCGGTTTGAGCTTCACCGGCTACACCGACGGCGGCAACAAAGAAATCGTCGACGGACTGTTGTCCACCGGCGACACCGGGCATTTCGACGAGACCGGATTGTGGTTTATCGACGGCCGCGACGACGACATGATTGTCTCGGGCGGCGAGAACGTCTTCCCACTGGAGGTGGAGAATCTGCTCGCCGAGCATCCGGATGTGGTCGAGGCATCCGTGGTGGGAGTCGACGACGACGACTTCGGGAAGCGGTTGGCGGCCTACGTGGTCAGTAGGCCCGACTCCGGACTCGACGCCGACGCCGTCCGATCGCATGTGCGCGCGCATCTGGCCCGCCACAAGATTCCGCGCGATGTGGTGTTCATCGAGCGCCTACCGCGCAACGAGGCGGGCAAAGTCCTGCGAAGGCAACTCACCTCCAGCTAGGAGTCAACGCAGTGTCCGAAATCATCAAATCGGTGTCTGGTTCTCCCTTCACCGTTCGCGCGCCGAGGGTTTGACTTCATGAGAATGAGCCGGCGGGTGCGCCACAAGGTCGTGGTGGTCACCGGTGCGGCTAACGGTATTGGCGCGCAGGTGGCGCGGGATCTCATCGCAGCCGGTGCACGTGTTGCGCTGCTCGACCGCGACGCGCTGGGGGCCGAGCGCTTGGCCGCCGAACTCGGCGCCGGCGCAGCGGCTTTCGATGTCGACGTGACATCAGCGGAGTCGGTTAACGCCGCGTGCACCGCCGCCGCGCAGCATTTCGGCGGCATCGACGTCGTACTGGCCAACGCCGGTGTGGCCGGGCCCGGATCGTCGGTGGCCGAGGTCGATCCCGGCGAATGGCGGCACGTGATCGACGTCAACCTGGTGGGCGCTTTCCACACACTGCACGCCGCGTTGCCGCACCTCAAAGCCAGCCGAGGCTACGTCATGGTGGTGGCATCAATTGCATCGGTGATACCGGGTCCACTCGTGAGCGCCTACGTGTCGTCGAAGGCGGGTGTCGAGTCGCTGGTGCGCGCGGCGCGCATAGAAGTCGACGGCGACAGCGTCGGCGTCGGTATCGCGTACTTCGGGCTGATCGACACCGAGTTGGCGGACCAGATTGTCACCCGATCGGGGCTCAGCCACATCCTGCCCGGCCCATTGGGCGTGATGGCCCCGGTCGAGGTAGCGGCCGCAGCCATCACCTCGGGCATCGCGCGGCGTGCGCGGCGCGTCTATGCGCCCTGGTGGGTCGCCCCGATGCTCGACCTTCGGCCACTGATGTTTCTTGCCGACCGACTGCTCGCGGCGATGCCGAGCGTCCGCCGGACGATCTGCGCCGACCAAGCGAAGGGAGTTCGCTGATGTCGCAACGGCATCCGTCCGTGGGAATTATCGGCGCCGGAATGTCCGGTATCTGCCAGGCCATCCTGCTGCGGCAAGCCGGCGTCACCGACGTCACCATCTACGAGAAAGGCGCCGACGTCGGCGGAACCTGGCGTGACAACACCTATCCCGGTCTGTCCTGCGACGTGCCGTCACGGTTCTACCAGTTCACTTTCGCGATGAACCCCAGTTGGACGCGACTGTTCTCACCCGGGCCCGAAATACACAAGTACTTCCAGGCGCTCACCGACCGCTATCGACTGAGCGAGATCATCCGGTTCGCCACCGAGATCGTCGACGCGCGATTCGCCGGCGGCCGTTGGCAGCTCACCACCGGTGCCGGCGAGCAGCTGTCGCACGACTTCCTGATCGCGGCGACCGGCGTGCTGCGCGAGCCACGCACGCCGGCGATCAACGGGCTGGCCGACTTCGACGGACCCGTCATGCACTCCGCGCGGTGGGACCACTCGGTCGAGATGGCCGGCAAGCGGGTCGCGGTGATCGGCACCGGATCCACGGGCGTCCAGATCGTCTGCGGCCTGGCCGATTTCGCCAGTCGTCTCGACCTGTTCCAACGCAGCGCCCAGTGGATTCTGCCGCTGCCCAATCCCCGGTACTACCGCTGGATGAATCCGGTCCGTCGCCGGGTGCCGCGGCTGAGCGCCATCGGGTATTACACCTACCATCTGGTGTTCGAATGGTTGGCCGGCGCGCTGATCAGGCCCGGCTGGCGGCGCCGGTTCATGAGCGGCGCATGCCGGGCCAATCTGCGGACCGTGCGCGATCCGGACTTGCGCCGCCGCCTGACCCCGGATTATCAGCCGATGTGCCGGCGACTGATCATGTCGGCGGGTTTCTACCCGGCGATGCAGCGGGACAACGTGCACCTGGTCGACGCCGGCATCGACCACGTCGAACGGCGCGGCATCGTCACAACTGACGGCGAATTGCGCGAGCTGGACGCGATCGTGCTGGCCACCGGCTTCGACGCGCACGCGTTCATGCGCCCGATGTCACTCGTGGGTCGCGACGGTCTGACGTTGGAGCACCTGTGGGCCCAGGGCCCCAGGGCGCATCTGGGTGTGGCGCTGCCGGGCTTCCCGAACTTCTTCATGCTGATGGGGCCGCACAGCCCGGTCGGCAACTACTCGCTCACCGCGATAGCCGAGGCGCAGGCCAACCACATCACCGGCTGGATCACCCGCTGGCGCGCAGGGGAATTCGACACGGTCGCCCCTACCCGTCGCGCGACCGACGACTTCAATGCCAGCATGCGCCGGGCCATGCCCGGCACGGTGTGGGCAACCGGTTGCAGCAGTTGGTACCTGGGCGCCGACGGGGTGCCCGAGCTGTGGCCGTGGACGCCGCACGAGTATCGACAGCGACTCGCCGCCACCCCCGACATCAACGACTACGACATCGACAGCCTGGTGACATCAGCATGAAAGCAGCTCTGAACGGACGTGTCGTGGCCATCACCGGTGGCGCGCGCGGAATTGGTTTGGTCACCGCGAAAGCCTTTGCGGGCACGGGCGCCAAGGTGGCGATCGGGGATCTCGACGGTGAGCTGGCCAAGCACGCGGCCGCTGACCTTCAAGGCGACGTGGTCGCGCTACCGCTCGATGTGACTGCACCGGAGTCATTTTCGGCCTTCCTGAACGACGCCGAACGCGACCTCGGGCCGCTCGACATCCTCGTCAACAACGCAGGGGTGATGTTCGACGGCGAGTTCGTCTCCGAATCGCAAGCGCTGCAGGACAAGATGATCGACGTCAATCTCCGCGGCGTGATCCTGGGCTGCAAACTGGCGGCGGAGCGCTTCATTCCCCGCAGCGGCGGGACGATCATCAACGTGGCGTCGATGGCCGGTGTCGCAGGGTTTCCCGGTGTGGTGACCTACTGCGCGACCAAATTCGGTGTTGTGGGCTTGACCCTTGCGTTGCGTGAGGAACTGCACGCCCACAACGTCACGGTCAGCGCGATCCTTCCCGGCGTCGTACACACCGAACTCTCCGCCGGCATCGAATTGTCCCGGGCGATCGAGAACTTCGTCTCGGTCGAGCCTGAGGACATCGCCTCCGCCGTGGTCTCGGCCGCTCGCAGCCACAAGGCCATGTCGTTCGTGCCGCGGCGCATGCAGATGCTGTTGCGCACCGCATTTTTGATGCCGGAACGGCCACGCCGCTTTGTAGCGCGGGCGACCAAGACCGATCAGGCCTATCTCGCGGTGGACGCGGCTATCCGTGACGGGTACCGCGCGCGGGCCAATGCTGCGGGGCCGTCTGCGTCAGGGGAGCAGCGCGGCGCCTGAGGTTAGCGCGCCACCATCCAAATCGCCTGTGCGGCTGGGCTTCCCAGGTCGACGGTGGTGGGGTCACCGTCGGCCGACTCGACCGCGACCGAGATCATCCCGGCGAATTCACGCCGGGTGAGCACCCGCAAGCGCGAGTCGAGGCTGATGCCGATGCTGTCGAAGTAGCGCAGCATCTCGGGATCCTTATCGGAGATCCGGGCGACGGTGCCGGCGTCGCCGTCCTCACAGGCCCACAGCTGACGGGCTGGCGGAGTGGGCACCTGACCGTCTGAGCCCGGGATCGGATCGCCGTGCGGGTCGCGTTGCGGATGGCCGAGCTTGGCGTCGATGCGCGCGATCAGCCGGTCGGAGACGGCGTGCTCGAGCACCTCGGCCTCGTCGTGCACCTCGTCCCAGCCGTAGCCGAGTTCGGTGACCAGAAACGCTTCCAGCAACCGGTGCCGGCGGACCATCGCCAGCGCCGCGCGGCGGCCCGACTCGGTCAAAGTCACCGCGCCGTACTTCTCGTGGTCGACCAGACCCTGTTCGGCGAGCTTGCGAATCGACTCCGACGCCGTGCTCGCGGAGACTCCGAGCTTTTCGGCCAGCATTTTGGTGCTGACCTTGGCGTGCGACCACTCCTGGGCATTCCAGATGACTTTGAGGTAGTCCTGGGCAACCGTGGAGAGCTCGTTGGGCTCGTCAGCGGGGCGCACAACGGAAGTTTAAGCAATCCTCACCTGATCTGCGGCTCTCGCACGACCGGGCGCTACCTAGGCCCGTACGCTTGTCGTTGTGCAACGGTGGCGCGGCCAGGATGAGATCCCCACAGACTGGGGCAGATGCGTGCTGACGATCGGAGTATTCGACGGGCTGCACCGCGGCCACGCCGAGCTGATCGAGCACGCGGTCAAGTCCGGTCGCGCCCGCGGGGTGCCGACGGTGCTCATGACGTTCGATCCACACCCGATGGAAGTCGTGCATCCCGGCAGCCACCCCGCGCAATTGACCACCTTGACCCGGCGTGCCGAGCTGGCCGAGGAATTCGGCATCGACGTCTTTCTGGTCATGCCGTTCACGACCTCGTTCATGAAGCTCACTCCCGAGCGTTACGTCCACGAGCTGCTGGTCGAGGACCTGCACGTGGTCGAGGTCGTCGTGGGGGAGAACTTCACCTTCGGAAAGAAGGCCGCCGGCACAGTCGACACCCTGCGTGCCGCTGGGGCCCGGCTGGGTTTCGCGGTCGAGGCCATGTCGCTGGTCTCTGAACATCACAACACCGAAACCGTGACGTTCTCGTCCACCTACATCCGGTCCTGCGTCGACGCCGGCGACGTGGTGGCCGCCGCCGAGGCGCTGGGCCGGCCACACCGGGTCGAAGGTGTGGTGGTACGCGGCGACGGGCGGGGGACCGAGATGGGTTTCCCGACTGCGAACGTGGCGCCGCCGATGCACTCGGCCATTCCGGCCGACGGCGTCTACGCGGCGTGGTTCACCGTCTTGGGTCACGGACCCGTCACCGGGTCCGTCGTGCCTGGCGAGCGCTATCAGGCCGCCGTGTCGGTGGGTACCAACCCGACTTTCTCCGGCCGTACCCGCACGGTCGAGGCGTTCGTCCTGGACACCGCCGCCGACCTGTACGGCCAGCACGTGGCGCTGGACTTCGTCGCCCGGATCCGCGGGCAGGAGAAGTTCGGGTCGGTCGGCGACCTGGTCGACGCGATGCGCAGCGACACCGAGCGCGCCCGCAAGCTGCTCTCTGCAGGCTGAGCTGACCTGCGAATTCAGGTTCCGGCCACGCCCGCTGCTAAGCTTTCCGGCGGTACGGCGCGTGCTGCAGTTCGCGGTGGCCGCGGCCGATGAATGTTCGCGGACCTATTGATGGAGATATTTCGTGGCGCTTACCGCCGAGCAGAAAAAAGAGATCCTGGGCTCCTACGGCCTGCATGCGACCGACACTGGTTCGCCCGAGGCGCAGGTCGCCCTGCTGACCAAGCGGATCGCCGACCTGACCGAGCACCTCAAGCAGCACAAGCACGACCACCACTCGCGGCGCGGGCTGCTGCTGCTGGTCGGCCGCCGTCGCCGTCTGCTCAAGTACGTCGCCCAGGTGGACGTGGAGCGCTACCGCTCGCTGATCGAGCGGCTCGGCCTGCGCCGCTGATCACGACGTCCGCCGAGACTGCAACGGTTGCGATCCAGATCGGCGAGTCGTCGCACTGGGTTACGAGTCGCGAGGCCGTCGGGTGCCCAAGGGCTCGAGCAGTTTCGAGGAATCACCAGGTCGGTGTGTAGAGTTAAAGGCGTTTTGGGCCACTCGGCCCGAGCAAGGTGCGGCGCGCGCGATCCGCGCGCACCGTTCCAGCGAGACACAACGGGACTTCGAAGGAAGACACGTCTGTATCGCGCGGTCTTCGGTAGTGGCTGCCGAACTCCCCGGATCCGGGGTGGGTCGGCCGCTTCGATCGACGGCCGTCGCCGCTTCCAGACCTTTCCAGGTCGTCCCGCAGCCCTCCGGGGCGCGCGTGCCTGCGCGAAATAGCCATAAATCCAGAGAGGCTGTACGGACGCACATGTCTGTAGCTGAAATTGACGAAGGCGTGTTCGAATCGACCGCCACCATTGACAACGGGAGCTTCGGCACCCGCACTATCCGTTTCGAGACCGGTCGGCTGGCCAAGCAAGCCGCCGGCTCCGTCGTCGCCTACCTCGACGACGACACCATGCTGTTGTCGGCCACCACAGCCAGCAAGACCCCCAAGGACCACTTCGACTTCTTTCCGTTGACCATCGACGTCGAAGAGCGGATGTACGCCGCGGGCCGCATCCCGGGCTCGTTCTTCCGCCGCGAGGGTCGTCCCTCCACCGATGCGATCCTGACCTGTCGTCTGATCGACCGCCCCCTGCGGCCGACGTTCGTGTCGGGTCTGCGTAACGAGATTCAGGTCGTCGTCACCGTCTTGAGCCTGGATCCCAAGGACCTCTACGACGTGTTGGCGATCAACGCCGCATCGGCGTCGACCCAGATCTCGGGTCTGCCGTTCTCCGGCCCTGTCGGCGGTGTGCGGGTGGCGCTCATCGAAGGCCAGTGGGTCGCGTTCCCGACCGTCGAGCAGCTCGAGAACGCCGTGTTCGACATGGTCGTTGCCGGCCGCAAGGTCGAGGGCGATGTCGCGATCATGATGGTCGAGGCCGAAGCCACCGAGAACGTCATCGAGCTCATCGGTGACGGCGCGGGCGCACCCACCGAGAGCGTGGTGGCCGAAGGACTGGAAGCCGCGAAGCCGTTCATCGCCGCGCTGTGCACCGCGCAGGAGGAACTGCACGAGGCCGCCGGCAAAGAGACGGCCGAGTACCCGCTGTTTCCGGACTACCAGGACGACGTCTACTACTCCGTGGCCTCGGTTGCCACCGACGAGCTTTCCAAGGCGCTCACCATCGCCGGCAAGGAAGAGCGCGACAGTCGCACCGACGAAATCAAGGCCGAGGTGCTCGAGCGCCTCGCCGGCACCTATGAGGGTCGCGAAAAGGAGATCAGCGCCGCATTTCGCTCGCTGACCAAAAAGCTTGTGCGGCAGCGCATCCTGTCCGACCACTTCCGCATCGACGGCCGTGGCATCACCGACATCCGGGCCCTGTCGGCCGAAGTCGCGGTGATCCCGCGAGCACACGGCAGCGCACTGTTCGAGCGCGGCGAGACCCAGATCATGGGCATCACCACCCTCGACATGGTGAAGATGGCCCAGCAGATCGACTCGCTGGGACCGGAAACCTCCAAGCGCTACATGCACCACTACAACTTCCCGCCGTTCTCCACCGGCGAGACCGGCCGCGTCGGCTCGCCCAAGCGGCGCGAGATCGGCCACGGCGCCCTCGCGGAGCGCGCCCTGGTGCCGGTGCTGCCCAGCATCGAGGAATTCCCTTACGCGATCCGTCAGGTTTCGGAAGCGTTGGGCTCCAACGGTTCTACGTCGATGGGCTCGGTGTGCGCCTCGACCCTGTCGCTGCTGAACGCCGGTGTGCCGCTGAAGGCTCCGGTTGCCGGTATCGCCATGGGTCTGGTGTCTGACGACGTTGAAGTTGACGGCAAGACTGAGCGTCGCTTCGTCACGCTGACCGACATCCTCGGCGCCGAAGACGCCTTCGGCGACATGGACTTCAAGTGCGCCGGCACCAAGAACTTCGTCACCGCGCTGCAACTGGACACCAAGCTCGACGGCATCCCGTCGCAGGTGCTGGCCGGTGCGCTCGCGCAGGCCAAGGACGCCCGTCTGACGATCCTCGAAGTGATGGCCGAGGCCATCGACGAGCCGGACGAGATGAGCCCGTTCGCACCGCGGATCACCACGATCAAGGTGCCGGTCGACAAGATCGGTGAGGTCATCGGCCCCAAGGGCAAGATGATCAACTCGATCACCGAAGAGACCGGTGCGCAGATCTCCATAGAGGACGACGGCACCGTGTTCGTGGGCGCCAGCAACGGTGAGTCCGCGCAGGCCGCGATCGACAAGATCAACGCGATCGCCAACCCGCAGCTGCCCAAGACCGGTGAGCGGTTCCTCGGAACCGTGGTCAAGACCACCGACTTCGGTGCGTTCGTGTCGCTGCTTCCGGGCCGCGACGGGCTGGTGCACATCTCCAAGCTGGGTCGCGGCAAGCGCATCGCGAAGGTCGAAGACGTCGTGAGCGTCGGGGACAAGCTTCGTGTCGAGATCGCCGACATCGACAAGCGGGGCAAGATCTCGCTGGTGCTGGTCGCCGAGGATGCGGCGGCCGACGGCGGATCCGGTGAGGGAGACGCTGCCGCCAGCCCGGACACCGCGGGTGCCGTTTCGTCGCCGGCGGAAGCCGATGCCGCGACGGCCAGCAGTTAGTCCTCAAGCAGCGCTGCGCCGCGGACGGCACAATTCTGAGCCGTCCGCGGCGTTCCGGCGCACCTCGCTTCCCGGCGGTCTGAGGGTTGTCACCGAATACCTGCCCGGGGTTCGCTCCGCCTCGGTTGGGGTGTGGGTAGGCGTCGGATCGCGCGACGAGGGCGCCACGGTGGCCGGCGCCGCGCACTTCCTCGAACATCTGCTGTTCAAATCCACGCCGACGCGCACAGCCGTGGACATCGCGCAGGCGATGGACGCGGTGGGTGGCGAGCTGAATGCCTTCACCGCCAAGGAGCACACCTGCTATTACGCGCATGTCCTCGACAGCGACCTCGCGCTGGCCGTCGACCTGGTCAGTGACGTAGTGCTCAACGGACGTTGCGCCGCAAGCGATGTCGAGCTTGAGCGCGACGTCGTCCTCGAAGAGATCGCGATGCGCGACGACGATCCCGAGGATGCGCTTGCCGATCAATTCCTGGCCGCGCTGTTCGGGGATCACCCGGTGGGCCGACCGGTGATCGGCAGCGTCGAGTCCGTGTCGTCGATGACGAGGGCGCAGCTGCATTCGTTCCATCAGCGGCGTTATACGCCCGAGCGAATGGTCGTCGCGGTCGCCGGCAACGTCGACCACGACGAGGTGGTGGCCCTGGTGCGCGAGCAGTTCGGGCCGCGCCTGGTCCGTGGCCGCACCGCAATCGCGCCGCGCAAGGGTGCGGGGCGGGTCACCGGTCGCCCGCAACTGACGGTGGTGAATCGCGACGCCGAGCAGACTCACGTGTTCCTCGGGGTGCGCACGCCGGGCCGTCACTGGAAACACCGTTGGGCCCTGTCGGTGCTGAACACCGCGCTGGGAGGCGGCTTGAGTTCCCGGCTGTTCCAACAGGTTCGGGAGTCTCGCGGGCTGGCGTACTCGGTGTACTCGTCGCTGGATACGTTCTCCGACTCCGGCGCCTTGTCGGTATATGCCGCCTGCCTGCCCGAGCGGTTCGCCGAAGTGACCCGCGTGACGGTCGACGTGCTGGCCGAAGTCGGGCGCGACGGCATCACCGAGACGGAATGCCGGATCGCGAAGGGCTCCCTGCGCGGCGGGTTGGTGCTCGGCCTAGAGGACTCGAGTTCGCGAATGAACCGCATCGGCCGCGGTGAACTCAACTACGCTGAGCATCGAAGCATCGACCGGACGCTGCAGGAGCTCGATGAGGTCACCCTGGACGAGGTCAACGCGGTCGCGCGCCAACTCCTCAACAAGCCCTACGGTGCAGCCGTTCTCGGTCCGCACAAGTCGAAGGCTTCTCTGCCGCAACAACTTCGGACAATGACGGGGTAGCGCGATGGTATTGGGCTTCTGGGATCTCGACGTGCCGATCGTGGGAGCACCGATGGCGGGCGGCCCCGGAACGCCCGCGCTGGCCGCGGCGGTGTCCAACGCCGGCGGTCTTGGTTTCCTGGCCGCCGGATATATCAGCGCCGAACGCCTCGCCAACGACATCGCGGCGGCGCGCGCCGCGACTACCGGCCCGATCGGCGTGAACCTGTTCGTGCCGCAACCCAGCGTCGCCGACGTCATCGCCCTCGATGCTTACGCCGAGGCCCTCGACGAGTTGGCCGAACACTACGACGTCCACGTCGGCTACCCCCAGTTCGGTGACGACGACGGCTGGCTACAGAAGCTCGAGGTGGTTGCTGACATGCGGCCTGAGTTGGTTTCGTTCACCTTCGGGGCGCCATCGCCAGATGTGTTGCGTCGCTTCGGTGCCCTCGGCATGTTGCTCTACATCACGGTGACCTCGGCGTACGAGGCCGGCGTCGCGGTCGCCGCCGGCGCGGACGGCCTGATCGTCCAGGGCCCGGACGCCGGCGGGCATCGGGGCACGTTCGCACCCGACATGAGTCCCGGTACCGAGCCGCTCATCGACCTGCTCGATCGCATCGGTCACACCCACGACGTTCCGCTGATCGCGGCCGGCGGGCTATCCAATGCCGAGGATGTCGCTGGGGTGTTGCGCCGGGGAGCGGCTGCGGCGCAGATCGGTACCGCGCTGCTGTTGTCAGACGAGGCTGGCACCAACGCCGCACACCGATCTGCGCTCGGTCATCCGCAATTCGACAACACCGTCGTCACTCGCGCTTTTTCAGGCCGTTATGCCCGCGGTCTGGCGAACGACTTCACTCGGTTGATGGATCAAATCGCGCCGCTGGGCTATCCCGAGGTGAACCAAATGACCGCGCCGATCCGCAGGGCCGCAGTGGAGTTGGAAGACCCTCACGGCACCAACTTGTGGGCGGGAACGGGATACCGGCAAGCCCAGGCGGGGCCGGCAAAGGACATTGTCGACAAGCTCGGCCACGTCTGAGGGGTCGGAGGCGGTCGGGTCACGTGGACCCGGACGTCAGATCAGTGCTGCGGCCGGGTCGGTAAACGGGAGCCCCAGATCCGCGGCAACCCGCTCGCAGAGCAGCGCCCCGTTGTGTGTCGAAAGCCCCTTCGCCAGAGACGTATTCGCCCGGCAGGCATCCCGCCAACCACGGTCAGCGAGTTCGAGCGCGTAGGGGAGAGTCGCGTTGGTCAGTGCGACCGTCGAGGTCGCCGGGACGGCCGCGGGCATGTTGGCCACGCAGTAGAACACCGTGTCGTGCACGGTGAAGGTCGGGTCGTCGTGGGTTGTCGGCCGCGAGTCTGCGAAGCAGCCGCCCTGGTCGATCGCGATGTCGACTAGCACGGCCCCCGGCTTCATATGCGCGACAAGGGCATTAGACACCAGTGTCGGCGCCTTGCCGCCCGGCAGCAGGACGGCGCCGATCACCAGGTCGGCGCGTTTGACGGCGGCTTCCAGTTCCAGCGCCGTGGAATACCGGGTTTGCAGCTGGCCGTTGAAGGCGCGGTCGAGCTCGCGCAATTTGTCGATGTTGACGTCGAGCACCGTGACCGCCGCGCCCATGCCGTGCGCGACGCGGGCGGCGTTGTAGCCTGCGGTCCCGGCGCCGATCACCACCACCGTCGCGGGTTCGACACCAGGCACGCCACCCATCAGCACACCGCGGCCCCCGTGGGTGCCCATCAGGTGATACGCGCCAACCTGCGCCGAGAGGCGACCGGCAACCTCGCTCATCGGCGCCAGCAGTGGCAGCGCTCCATCAGGTGTTTGCACGGTCTCGTAGGCAATCGACGTGGTACCGGAGGCCAGCAAGGCCTCGGTGCACGACCGCGATGCAGCCAAGTGAAGGTAGGTGAACAGGGTCTGACCCCGCCGTATCCGCGAATACTCGATCGGAATCGGTTCTTTCACCTTGAGGACGAGTTCAGCCTCGGCCCACACGTCATCGACGGCGGAAACTATTTGTGCGCCAACGGCTTTGAAGTCGCTGTCGGCGATAGCCGAGCCCTCGCCGGCGCCGGCCTGAATTAAGACCTCATGACCACGACGGGTCAGTTCTGCGACACCGGAAGGGGTGATCGCGACGCGGAATTCGTTGTTTTTCACTTCGGTCGGGATGCCCACGCGCATAGTCACAATTGTGAAGAAACTTCGCCTTGGGCGCAAAGATGCCGAAGACACGGCATTATTATCGCGCAATGGGTGAAGAACGATCGGCGAGATCCGATCAAGCAGCGCTGCCGCCGAAGGATCTTCGGGCCGCCGACCTGGACCGGATCGACCGCCGAATCCTGGCTCTACTGCATGCCGATGCCCGGATGACCAACAGCGCGCTGGCCGATGAACTCGGCATCGCCGCGTCGACCTGCCACGGCCGCGTGCGTCGGCTCCTAGAGACCGGGGTCATTCGCGGGTTTTATGCCGACGTGGATCCCGCGGCGGTCGGACTGCCCCTGCAGGCGATGATCTCGGTGAGCCTGCAGTCCCACGCTCGGGGCAAGATCCGCGACTTCATTCAGCAGATTCGGCGCCGCCCGCAGGTGATGGACGTCTACTTCCTCGCCGGTACCGACGATTTCATCCTGCATGTCGCCGCGCGCGACACCGAGGACCTGCGATCGTTCGTGGTCGAGAATTTGAACGCCGACGCCGACGTGGCAGGAACCCAGACCTCGTTGATCTTCGAGCATCTGCGGGGAGCGGCGCCGGTCTGATCACGCACGTATTCCCGATACCGGCGGTACCGGGTATGCTCCTGCGAATGTTCACGGCCAACGACGAAGCAGTCGGTCCGCTCCTGGAAACCAGCGGCTCTGATCACGAGCGACTGGTGCTCGAGGCGCGCGACGTGGCATTCGACTGGGCGAAGCTGCCGTTTCACTACGTGCCTGGCGAGCCGTTCACCACCCACATGCTCAACGTGCTGCACCTCCTGCTGCCGGCCGGCGAAGAATTCTTCGTCGAGGTGTTCAAGCAGGCCCTCCCGCTGATCAGAGACGAACAGCTGCGACGCGATGTGCAGGGCTTCATCGGCCAGGAAGCAATGCACGCCCAGGCGCACACCGGTGTCCAGGACTATTTCGCAGCCAACGACGTCGACGTGACACCCTTCACCGGCCAGATGGCGTGGCTGTTCGGCACGCTTCTCGGGGATCGGCCGCGCTGGAGTGTGCGGCGGCAGCGCAGCTGGCTGCTCGAGCGGGTTGCGCTCGTCGCGGCCATCGAGCACTACACCGCGATCCTCGGCGAATGGGTGCTCGACACTCCTGAACTCGACGCGATCGGGGCCGACCCGGTGATGCTCGACATGCTCCGCTGGCACGGCGCCGAAGAGGTCGAGCA
This sequence comes from Mycobacterium paraterrae, assembly GCF_022430545.2. Classification (NCBI taxonomy): domain Bacteria; kingdom Bacillati; phylum Actinomycetota; class Actinomycetes; order Mycobacteriales; family Mycobacteriaceae; genus Mycobacterium; species Mycobacterium paraterrae. Next base: position 3,933,830 of record NZ_CP092488.2, read on the forward strand.
CAAAGCCGTAGCGTTCGACCTGATGAAGCACCTTCGAGCCGGTTACTTTCGCCAGGTCCGCACTCAGCTGGTCGTGACGCCGATGATGCTGCTGATGTGGGCCCGCGGGGTTCGGTTCATGTATTCGGTGGACCCGCACGTACCGCCCGGGACCAAGGCCCGCTGGCGCTACTACCGCACCGCGGCTCGTCGCGGTCTGATGCCCGGGCCGCTGCGCTTCATCCGCGTGATCGGCGCCTACTACCTGCCGCGCTTTCATCCCTCTCATCTCGGCGGAGTGGAGAAGGCGGTCGACTACCTGGCGATCTCGCCCGCTGCGCGCGCCTCGCACTGACCGGAAGGAATCCATGACCACCGCCTCGGCGAGCAGTTCCGTGCCCACCCGCAGCACGGTGACCGCCTCGGACGGTCTCGCGCTGTCCGTGCACACCTACACCGACGTCGACCCGCAACGGCCGACCGTGCTGGCAATTCACGGCTACCCCGATAACCACCACCTATGGGACGGGGTCGCCGAACATCTCGCGGGACGCTATAACTTCGTCGCCTACGACGTCCGGGGAGCCGGGGAGTCCGCACGTCCGGCACGTCGATCGGATTACCGCTTCGCGCAACTGATTTCCGACATCGGTACGGTCATCGACAGCATCGGTGTCGGTCGCGTTCACCTGCTGGCTCACGACTGGGGATCGATCCAAGCCTGGGCGGCCGTCACCGACGACACGGTGATGGGCAAGGTCGCGTCGTTCACCTCGATATCCGGCCCGCACCTCAGCTACGCGGGCAAGTTCCTTCGCTCTGCGCGCGGACTGCGCGGTCTGCTGGACGTAATCCGGCAGTTCCTTGCGTCGGGCTACATCTGGTTCTTCCTCACCCCCGGCCTGCCCGAGTTGCTGATCCGACTGGGCGTGGGTGTGAAGTTGATCGAGGCCCTCGGTCGCATCGGTAATTCCAGCACGCGGACTCGTCCCGGTGAGCCGGTGCGCTCGACCGGCGACTACATCAACGGTCTCAACCTCTATCGCGCCAATATGCCCGGGCCGTTCCTGACGCCCGGCGTGAAGCTGCCGGGCACCACTGTGCCGGTGCAGGTGCTGGTGCCGCGGATGGACGTGTTCGTCACCCCGGCGCTTCAGCGTTACACCGGTTCTATTCCGTTGGGCAGCAGGGTCGTACCCATCGAGGGTGGCCACTGGGTAGTGACCGCGCGTCCCGAGGTCATCGCGCGACTGGCCGCGGAATGGATCGACCGGCACGTCGGCGGTGTCGCCTTGACCGTCGTCGGTGCAGTGCAGTCCGGACCGCGCGACGTGCGGGGCAAACTCGCCCTGGTCACCGGGGGCGGCGCCGGTATAGGCCGCGCCACCGCGGTCGAGCTGGCCCGGCAAGGGGCCGACGCCGTGGTGGTCGTCGACCGTGACCTGGTCGCAGCGGAAAAGACCGTCGCGGCCGTTCGCGAAGCGGGTGCCGCGGCGACGGCCTACCAGGCCGACGTGAGCGACGACGCCGCGATGAATGCGCTTGCCGCACAAGTGAACAGCGAGCATGGCGTGGTCGATGTCCTGGTGAACAACGCAGGCATCGGAATGGCCGGCCGATTCCTGGAGACGACGCCGGAGCATTGGGACGACATTCTCGGGGTCAACCTACGTGGGGTGCTCAACGGCAGCCGAGCGTTCGCCGCGCAGATGGTCGACCGCGGGCAGGGCGGCACGATCATCAACGTCTCGTCGGCCGCGGCATTCCTGCCGTCGAAGTCGATGATCGCCTACGGCACAACCAAAGCCGCAGTACTGGCTTTCAGCGAATCACTGCGCGCCGACCTGGCCGACGACGGCATCACCGTCACCGCGGTGTGCCCGGGTTTCGTCAACACCAACATCGCGAAAAGCACGGTCTATGCGGGAATGACTCCCGACGAGCAGGACAGTGCCCGGCGCAAAGCCGACGTTGCCTATCGGCGTCGCAACTACACGCCGGAGGCCACCGCCAAGGCGATCGTCAAAGCCGTCGAGAGCGGCGCGCCGGTCGTGCCGATCGCGGCCGAGTCATGGGTCGGTTACGCGATGCGACGGATCAGCCCGTCGCTGATCCGACTGCTGGCCCGCTACGACATACGACCGTAAGGTCGCGGAGGTTCCGGTGTCACAACATATTTGGGCCAGTAGGCCGCACGACATCTACGGACGCCGTGATCGGGACCGGTTGTTCACGGGCATCTGGGGTCTCGCTGTACTGCTCGGCGGATTCTCGTGGGCAAGCCGCTGGAAGCCGTCGCGCGTGGTGCCGGTCGGCCGCGCTCACACTGCCGTGATCACCAAGCGTGAACAGCTGAGCCCGGACGTGATCGCGCTGACGTTCGCCGACCCGGACGCCGGCCTGCTGCCCTCGTGGACGCCGGGTAGCCACATCGACGTGCAGTTGCCCTCGGGCCGTCGCCGCCAGTACTCGCTGTGCGGACCGCCCGGGCGGCGCATCGATTACCGAATCGCGGTGCGGCGCATCCCCGACGGCAGTGGCGGCTCCGCCGAAATGCACGACGCCTACGCCGTCGGCGACCCGTTGGTCTTCGAAGGACCCCGCAATGCGTTCTACCTCGGAGGTGGCGAGCGCGACGTGCTCTTCGTCATCGGCGGGATCGGGGTCACTCCGATCCTGCCGATGATGCGGGCCGCGCAACAGCGCGAAATGAGTTGGCGCGCAATATATGCGGGTCGCAGCCGCGAATATATGCCGCTGCTGGACGAGGTCCTTTCACTGGATCCAGACCGGGTCACGGTGTGGGCCGACGACGAGCGTGGACGACCGGCGGCTGCTGAAGAGCTGCTCGTCGACGCGACGCCGACCACCGCGGTGTACGTGTGCGGCCCGGCCGGAATGCTCGAGTCCGTACGCGGTGCCCGTCACGAACACGCCGACGCGCCATTGCATTACGAGCGGTTCAGCCCGCCGCCCGTCGTCGACGGCATCCCGTTCGAACTCGAACTGGCCCGGTCCGGGCGGGTGCTCGAGATTCCCGCCAACCGGTCCGCGCTGGACGTCATGCTGGACCACGACCCGACGACCGCGCATTCCTGCCGTCAAGGATTCTGCGGTACGTGCAAGGTCGCCGTGCTCAGTGGAAAGGTCGACCGACGCGGCCGTACCGCCGAGTCGCACGGTGAGATGCTGGTGTGCGTCTCCCGCGCGGCCGGCGATCGGGTGGTGATCGACCTCTAGGTTGCCGGGGCCAGGTGCAGCTTGTTGGTCTCCTGATAGCCCTGCGGGTTGCCACAGGCCGCCACGTTGTTGGTGATCTGGACCGTGCCGTCCAACGTGTTCGGGTCCCAGGCGTAGTGGAAGTTGATCGCGTCGTGCACGTCGCCGCCCTGCTCGCAGGAGACGCCGCCCTTGCCGTCGAGCGTCCACTGGTTGTTGACCAGGTGCGCCTGGCCCAGGTGCTGGATGTCGGCGCACCCGTCGCCGCACGGGGTGATGTACCAGTCGCTGGGCGGGTCCTGATGACCGTCGGGGTAGGTCTCGGTCTCGATGTAGTGGCCGTTCAGCGGGTCGGCGAAGGACACGGGAGCCGTCATTACCAGGGCAAGACCGGCGAACATCGCGCTAGCGGCCACGCCGCTTGTGATCTTCAAGATCGGAGTTCCTTTCGTCGAGCTGGTCGGGTTCGGTTTGCTAAGTATCTTCAGCAGAATTTCAGTTCGCTCACGTTTGGCGCAAACCCACGCTTGGTGAACGCACGGTGACGAACCGGCGAGCAATCAGGTGCGCCGCTGGGCCAATCGAGCACGCTTTAGGGTGAAGCCATGCGAGTAGCTGTACTGGGATCCAAGGGGAAAGTCGGAACGACGATGGTCCAAGCCGTCCAGGCCGCCGACGATCTGGCCTTGTCGGCCGAGGTTGACGCTGGTGATCCGCTGAGTTTGCTGACCGACAACCACACCGAGGTGGTCATCGATTTCACCCATCCCCAGGTCGTCATGGAAAACCTCGAGTTCCTGATCGACAACGGCATTCACGCCGTTGTGGGAACGACCGGGTTCACCGAGGAGCGGCTACAGCAGGTGCGGTCGTGGCTGGCCGCCAAGCCGGATGTCTCTGTGCTCATCGCGCCGAACTTCGCCATCGGCGCGGTGCTGTCCATGCACTTCGCCAAGCAGGCCGCGCCGTTCTTCGAGTCGGTGGAAGTGATCGAACTGCACCATCCGCACAAAGCCGACGCGCCGTCGGGAACCGCCGCTCGCACCGCAGCGCTGATCGCCGAAGCGCGAAAAGATCTGCCGCCCAACCCCGATGCCACCAGCACGGGCCTTCCCGGCGCCCGAGGCGCCGACGTGAGTGGTGTGCCGGTGCATTCGGTGCGGTTGGCCGGACTGGTGGCGCACCAGGAAGTGTTGTTCGGCACGCTGGGGGAGACCCTGACTATCCGACACGACAGCATCGACCGCACCTCATTCGTGCCCGGTGTGCTGCTCGCGGTTCGACGCATCGCCGAACGTCCCGGCCTGACGGTAGGAATCGAATCGCTGCTGAATCTGCAATGAGCCAGAACGCGCGCACTGTCCGCATCCAAGTGATGATCGCGCTGATGTGCGCGGCATTGCTCGTGTACCTGGTACTACTCGGCCGGACCGCCGTGCTGATGATCGGCTCCGGGCGCGGGGTGGCCATCGCGTTGGGAAGTGCGCTGCTCATCATGCCTGCGATCGGCTTGTGGGCTATGGTCGCGACGTTGCGCGCCGGTCTGGCTCACCAGAAATTGGCCCGACTGGCCGCCGAGGACGGAATGGAACTCGACACCGATGCGCTCCCGCGGCGGCCTTCGGGACGCATCGAACGCGACGCAGCGGACGCGCTGTTCGCCGCTGTCCGTGCCGAATTGGACGCCGACCCGCACAACTGGCGACGCTGGTATCGACTCGCCCGGGCCTACGACTACGCGGGAGACCGAAGCCGGGCCCGAGAAGCTATGAGGAAAGCCGTCGAGATGCAGGGGCGTGAATGAGCAAGACGCTGTTGATCGTTCATCACACGCCGTCGCCGGCCACCCGGGAGGTCCTCGAAGCCGTGCTGGCAGGGGCCAAGGACCCCGACATCGAGGGTGTCGACGTCGTGCTGCGGCCCGCATTGGCCGCCACGGTGTCCGACGCGCTCGACGCGGACGGCTATCTGTTCGGTACCCCGGCAAACCTCGGATACATGTCAGGCGCGCTCAAGCACTTCTTCGACACGGTGTATTACCCAAGCCTGGACCATGTGGCCGGCCGGCCCTACGGCGTATGGGTGCATGGCAACAACGACACGGTTGGAGCGGTGTCGTCGGTGGACAAGGTGGCCACCGGGCTCGCGCTAGCCAAAGCGGCTGACGCACTGGAGGTTACCGGCGCGATCGACGCCGGTGTCCGGGAGCGGGCTTACGAACTTGGCGGCACGCTCGCCGCGACGTTGATGGAATGAAAGTTCAGCGCGCCCGCAAAATGGTCACCGCGCTGTCGTGTTTGGTGAACTTCTCGAATGTGGCGGCGGGGACGCCGAACACCGCGCCGAGCACGTCCGGTGGCATTTGACTGACTGACTCGCCGATACCGACGTTGTCTTTGTCTTCTGAGGCGCTGGCGTTCTGAACGATCAGCACTTCCAGATCTTCGGTGCCAAGGTTCTCGAAGTAGTGCAGCGAGCCCTGGGGCGCGAACACGAGATCGTCGACATGGGCTTCGAATGCCTCGTGGTTTCCGTTGCCGTCGATGAGCACCCAGTTCGCGGACCCTTTGAGGATCAAGTTGAGTTCCCACGCGCTCGGGTGCCAGTGTGGTTCGCGAATTGCGCCGGGCTGCAACGTGATCAGCTGGATGCTGGCGGCCTGCCCTTGCAGGATCGGAAAATTGTCCTCATGAGCCTGCTGCTGGGAACCGCCGTCGTATCTGGTGGGTGGCAGCGCGGACAGGTGAAACAGGTGTGACGCGGAGGCGATGGTTTCCGCAGGGATGCGCGGATCGCCGAAGCGCTTGACGTCCTCGGTCATGACGTATTCCTCAGTGCTTCCGCAGGACGATGATGGCTTCGTCGACCTTCTTGAATTTATCGAATGTGTCTGCCGGAACGCCGAACAGTGCGGAGAGCACCCGGGATGGCAGCTTGCTGAGCGATTCACCAATCCCGATGTTGTCTTTGGGTTCCGCCGTGCTGGTGTTCTGGATGATCACGATCTTCATGTCGTCGGCGCCACGATTTTCGAAGTAGTGGAACGAACCTTGAGGCGCGAACACCACGTCGCCCACATGCTGGTCGAAGCTTTCGTGATTGCCGTTGCCGTCGACGAGGGTCCACGCGGCGACCCCCTTGGTGACGATGTTGATCTCCCACGCGCTGGGGTGCCAGTGCGGCTCGCGGATACCTCCGGGCTGCAGCGTGAGAACCAGAAAACTGGCCGCCTGGCCCTTGAGGATCGGGAAACTTTCCTCGTCCGCTTGCTGGAAGAATCCTCCGTCCAGCCGCGTCACCGGGGAAGCGCCGAGTCGATAGAGATGCGTGTGCGAGGAGATGAGCTCGGACGGTATGCGCGGATCACCGAACCTTGCGGCATCATCGCCGGGCGATATGTCCTTGTCGAGGTGGCTACCCTCAACCAGACGATCGACGCCGACACCCGCGGCTGCCGCGGCGCCGGCCAGCCCGGCGCCACCCAGCACCATGCGACGGTTTATTGACACCCGGGCGAAGTTACCGCAGCGGCCGGGGCGGAGCCACCGAGACTTTCCGCGGCTAGGGATCGATGTGGGTGGGCGGAGTCTGCATGGCCGGGTCAGCCTCCTTGGGAGGATCGCCTGCGCTCATCGTGTTGCAGTCGACCGTCGCGGGATTCAGCGGACCACCCGGGTAGTTGGTCAGGCAGCGCTCCCACATGCCGTCGCCGTCGATAGGGCTGTCACACATCTGGGCCATCGGAGCGAGGCCCGGCGGGTGCAGGCATCCGGCGCTGGCCGGAGCCGCGGTGGCGGTCAGACCTGCGGTTGCCAGGGCGGTCCCCAGGGCTGCGATCAGGTAGCGCTTGATCATCATGTCCTTCACTGAGTCGGTCCATCGTCGACGCCGCACTAAAACTACTAGCTCGGCTATCGAATGGGGGCAATAGTCCGGTAATCGGGGCAGCGGCATGATGAGATCGGGATGGATGCCAAACCCTGGATGGTCGACCTCGAGAAGGACCGCACGTGACGCGCCTGCTGATTGCTAATCGCGGCGAGATCGCACTTCGAATCATCCGTACCGCAACGGAGTTGGATCTCGGCACGGTTGCGGTCTACGCCGAGGACGATGCCGACAGCCCGCACGTCCACGCGGCCGACGAAGCGATCGCGCTCCCCGGCGCCGGGCCGGCCGCCTACCTGGACCATGCCGCCGTGCTGGCGGCGGCCGCGAAATCCGGGGCCGACTTGATTCATCCCGGCTACGGCTTTCTCAGCGAACAGGCCGAGTTCGCGCGAGCCTGTGCAGGTGCGGGGCTGACGTTCGTCGGGCCGGATGCGGCCACGCTCGAGCTGTTCGGTGACAAGGCGGCCGCCAGGCGGGCGGCCACGGCAGCCGACGTGCCGGTGTTGCCCGCGACCGATGGGGCCGCCACCCTCGAGGAGGTCCGTGCATTCGCCGCGGCTCAGAGCGGCCCGGTGGTGATCAAGGCGCTGTCGGGCGGTGGAGGCCGCGGCATGCGAATCGTCCGCAGCGCCGAGCACATCGACGACGCCTATCGCCGATGCGCCGCCGAAGCCGAACTCGGATTCGGCGATCGGGCATTGTTTGCCGAAGCGCATCTAGCCGACGCCAGGCACATCGAAGTACAGATCGTCGCATCGCCGCCCCGTGCGCTTGCGCTCGGTGACCGCGACTGCAGCATCCAGCGCCGCCACCAGAAACTCGTTGAAATCGCTCCGGCGCAGGGTCTTTCACCGGTGCTGCGCCGCGACCTGCACCGGGCCGCTGCACGGTTGTGTGCCCAGGCAGGCTACCGCGGAATTGCGACGGTCGAATTCCTGGTCACCGGCGAGCAATTTGTATTCCTGGAGGTCAATCCGCGAATCCAGGTGGAACACACGGTGACCGAAGAAGTCACCGGTGTCGACCTGGTTGCGGTGCAGCTGCGCATCGCGCAGCGCGCGTCGTTTCACCAATTACGTTTGCCGGCAGGCATCGTGGCCGACGGCGACGAGGTCGTCGGTGCGCTTGCCGCGGTGCGGGGCATCGCGATCCAGACGCGAGTCAACATGGAGACAATGGATGCCGACGGTTCGGTGGTGCCAGCCGCAGGAACAATCTCGATGTTCTGTCCGCCGAGCGGTCCCGGCGTCCGCGTCGACACCTTCGGCCGTGCCGGCCTGACGCCGAGCCCGCGGTACGACTCGCTACTGGCCAAGGTGATCACTCGGGTGCGTGGGTCGTCGTTTTCCGCGGCGCTGCGAAAGGCGCAGACGGCGTTGGACGAATTCGGCATCGAAGGCATTGCAACGAATGTCGCTTTTCTGCGAGAAATTTTGTCGCACAAGGACACCCACTCCGGTCTGGTGACGACCAGCTTTGTCGACGAGAACTTGCCGGCGCTCGCCGGGGCGGCGCAGTCCCGGCTCCACGAGGCACGTCCCGTGCTGCCGGAGCTTCACCCGGGTGAAGAGGTGCTGCGAGCGCAACTGGCGGGCACAGTGGTCGAGATCGCGTCCGAGGGAGTGGACTACGCGGCGGGCGCGCAGCTGGCCGTGCTCGAGGCCATGAAAATGCAGCATGTATTGAGTGCGCCGGACGCGGTCCGCGCCGTCCGGGTCTTGGTGACGGCCGGGCAGGTGATAGCAACCGGCGAGCCGATCATGGTGTTCACCCACGTCGGCGATAGAACGGGTGCGGACGACCGTGGCGGGTCGGCCGCGCTCGATCTCGACCGCGACCGCGCGGACCTCGACGAGGTCAGGCGTCGTCACCTGATCACGTTGGATCAGGGCCGCCCTGCAGCGATCACCAAGCGGCACAACCAGAATCGCCGCACCGCCAGAGAGAACGTCGACGACCTGATCGACCCGGGAAGCTTCGTCGAATACGGCGCGCTCGCCGTCGCCGCGCAGCGCAGCCGTCGCTCGGAGGAAGACCTGATAGCCAACACCCCTGCCGACGGCCTGATCGCTGGGGTGGCCACCATCGGCGGCGCGCGTGCGGCCGTGCTGTCCTACGACTACACCGTGCTCGCGGGTACCCAAGGCATGCGTAACCACGCCAAGACCGATCGTATTTTCGAACTGGCGACCCGCCAGCAGCTACCGGTCGTGCTGTTCGCCGAGGGCGGTGGTGGCCGACCCGGTGACACAGACGTCGCGAACATCGCAGGTCTGGACGTGCCGACGTTCCGGGCGCTCGGCGCGCTCAGCGGCAAGGTGCCGTTGGTGTCGATCGTGTCCGGTCGGTGTTTCGCCGGGAATGCCGCACTCGCGGGAACCTGCGACGTCATCATCGCGACCCCCGACGCGAACATCGGCATGGGCGGGCCAGCGATGATCGAGGGCGGCGGGCTGGGGCGGTACCGGCCGGAGGACATCGGGCCGGTCGATGTGCAGCGTCGCAACGGCGTGGTGGGGCTCGCGGCCCGCGACGAGGCGCATGCGGTGTCGCTGGCCAAGCAGTACCTGTCGTATTTTCAGGGCAACCAAGACGATTGGAAGGGCCCCGATCTCCGCCGAGCGCGACATGTGGTGCCCGAGAATCGGTTACGGGCCTACGATGTTCGCGTCGCGATCGAGTCGGTGGCCGACCTCGGCTCGGTCCTGGAGTTGCGGGCCGACTACGGAGTCGGCGTGGTGACCGCGCTGGTCCGCGTCGAGGGGGTGCCGTTCGGCCTGCTGGCCAACAGCAGCCACCACCTCGGCGGCGCCATCGACGCCGAGGCCGCCGACAAAATGGCCGATTTCCTGACGCTCTGCGAATCGGCTCGGCTGCCGGTCATTTCGCTGTGCGATACCCCGGGATTCATGGTCGGCCCCGACGCCGAAGTGGATGCCGCGGTTCGGCGGTTCAGCCGGCTGTTCATTGTGGGCGCGCGACTGACCGTCCCGTTCGGCCTGGTTATCCTGCGCAAGGGCTACGGATTGGGCGCAATGGCGATGGCCGGCGGCTCCTTTCACGCGCCGGATTTCACCGTCGCCTGGCCGACCGGCGAAATCGGCGGCATGGGTCTGGAGGGCGCGGTCCGGCTGGGATTCAGCAAGGAACTGGCCGCGATCGCCGACCCGACCGAGCGCCAGAACCTGTTCGACACCTTGGTCGAAGCCGCCTATCAACACGGCAAGGCGCTCACCTCGGCCACCACGTTCGAACTCGACGACGTCATCGATCCGGCGGACACCCGAGGATGGATCACCAGGATGCTGACGGACAAAGAACGGTTCATCGACAAGAAAGAGAGGCACTTGTGAAAGTTGCCGACAAGGTCGCCATCGTCACCGGCGGTGGTAACGGCATCGGTGCGGCGCTGGCGACGAAACTGGCGCAACAGGATGCCCGGGTCGTTGTCGCCGACCTGGACGGTGATGCCGCGCAATCGGTGGTCGACCAGATCAATGCCGAGCGGGCCGGGGTAGCCGTCGCATCCGGCGGTGACGTCTCTGACACCGCCCACATTCAACAGCTGATTGCGTTGGCGGAAAACACATTTGGACCCGTCGACCTGTACTTCGCCAACGCCGGGATCACCGGAGTCTCCGGTCTGGACGTGACCGAGGCCGAGTGGGACCGGTCGATCGACGTGAACCTCAAGTCCCACATCCGCGCCGCGCAGCTGCTGGTACCGGGGTGGGTCGAACGCGGCGAAGGCTACTTCATCAGCACGGCGTCGGCCGCGGGTTTGCTCACCCAACTCGGGTCGGCGACCTACTCGGTCACCAAGCATGCCGCGGTGGGATTCGCCGAGTGGCTGAACATCACCTTCGGTGACCAGGGCGTGCGGGTCAGCTGTCTGTGTCCGATGGGTGTCAACACCAAACTGCTGTATTCGCCAGGGGAATCCGACGATCCGTTGGCGCGCCTTGCGACTCGCGCCGTGACCTCGGCCGGGGACGTGATCGAACCGGCCGACGTCGCGGACATCGTGCTAGCCGCAGTTGACGACGAACGGTTCTTGATCCTGCCGCACCCCGCAGTGCTGGAGATGTACCGGAACAAGGGGAACGACTACGATCGCTGGCTTCGCGGGATGCGTCGCTACCAGCACAGCCTGATGGAGGCGCTATGACCGCATTACCGTTCAACGGTCGCACCGCAATCATCACCGGAGGGTCACGCGGGATCGGCCTCGCGATCGCGCAGCGGCTCGCCGAGGGTGGTGCCAACATCGTGTTGACCTCGCGTAAGCAGGAGGCCGCCGATGCCGCAGCTCAGCAGGTGGGCGGCGACGCTGTCGGGGTGGCCGCGCACGCCGTCGACGAGGACGCTGCGCGACACTGTGTCGATCTGACCCTCGACCGCTTCGGCAGCATCGACATTCTGGTCAACAACGCCGGCACCAACCCGGCGTACGGCCCGCTGATCGATCAGGACCACGCGCGATTTTCCAAGATCTTCGACGTCAACCTGTGGGCGCCGTTGCTATGGACATCGCTGACTGCGAAGGCGTGGATGCGGGAACATGGCGGCGCGATCGTGAACACCGCATCGATCGGGGGCATGCATCAGGCGCCCAACATGGGCCTGTACAACGTGACGAAGGCCGCGCTGATCCACGTCACCAAGCAACTGGCGCTGGAACTTTCGCCCAAGGTTCGGGTCAATGCGATCGCCCCGGGGGTGGTTCGGACCAAGCTCGCCGAAGCGCTGTGGAAGGACCACGAAGACCTGGTGGCCCGGGGTACGGCGCTGGGACGTATCGGCGAGCCGCCCGACGTGGCGGCTGCGGTCGCGTTCCTGGTCTCCGACGAGTCGAGCTGGATCACCGGCGAGACGCTGGTGCTGGACGGCGGAAGGCTGCTCGGCGATCCGGAGGGCTTTCGGTGAACGCCGACGATCTGCATGCTCGGGTCTGCACGTTGCTCGAGGAGCATGACCCGACCCGCACAGATCCGCACGCATTCCTCGGTGCGCGTTTTGACGCCGGGCTGGCGTGGGTGCACTTTCCGGTCGGCTCCGGCGGTTTGGATGTGTCGCGCAGTTTCCAGGCCCAGGTCGAAGACGAGCTGACCGCAGCCGGTGCGCCGCCGGGTGGTGGCGGCGCGCGCAACGGCATCGGGATGGGCATGGCCGCGCCCACCATCGCCGCCTTCGGCACCGAGGTGCAGCGTCGAGAGTTCTTGCGGCCCCTGTTCACCGGCGAGCATGTCTACTGTCAGCTGTTCAGCGAGCCGGGTGCGGGATCCGACCTCGCCGGCGTGGCCACCCGCGCAGTCCGGGATGGTGACGACTGGATTGTCAACGGGCAGAAGGTGTGGACGTCGAGCGCCCAGAACGCTCAGCGGGCGATCCTAGTCGCCCGGACCGACCCGACCGTCCCGAAACACCACGGGTTGACCTATTTCGTCCTCGACATGACCGATCCGGGTGTCGAGGTCCGACCGTTGCGGCAGATCACCGGCGAAGCCGAATTCAACGAGGTTTTTCTCACCGACGTCCGGGTGCCCGACGCCAACCGTCTGGGCCCCGAGGGCGGCGGGTGGAAGGTCGCCACCACCACGTTGAACAACGAGCGGGTGGCCATCGGCTCGATGGCCGGAGGCGCGCGCGAAAGCGGAATCGTCGGCAAGGTCACGGCGGCGTGGCGGGCACAACCCGAGTTGCGTAGTGCCGCAATGCATGACGAGCTCATGCGGCTGTGGGTGGCGGCCGAAGTCGCCCGGCTGACCGGTCTGCGGCTACGGCAGCGTCTGGCGGTCGGTCAGCCCGGGCCCGAGGGCGCCGGGATGAAAGTGACATTCGCTCGACTGGCTCAGGCGATTTCCGGATTCGAGATCGAACTGCACCCGGAATTGGGCCTGCAATATGACGATTGGACGATGCGTCAACCCGAATCAGTCGACTTCATTGGCCGCGATCCCGGGTACCGCTACCTCCGCGCCAAAGGAAATTCGATCGAAGGCGGTACATCGGAAATCCTGCGAAACACAATCGCCGAAAGGATTCTCGGCCTGCCACCGGAACATCGCGTCGACAAGGACGTGGCTTTCCAGGATCTGGGGAAGTGAGTCAAGTGGGCGATCTGCTGTATTCCGACACCGAGGAAGCGTTGCGGGACAGCGTCCGACGATTGTTCGCCGGCCGATGCCCGCCAGAAGCGATCTTGTCGCTGTACGACTCTGCGCCACAGGATCTCTCCGGCGTCTGGCGCACGCTGGCCGCAGACCTGGGTCTGGCGGGCCTGTTGGTACCCGAGGATCTCGGCGGTGCCGGTGCGACCGCCCGCGAGGCGGCGGTCGTGATGGAGGAGATCGGCCGCGCCGTTGCGCCCGTGCCATTTCTGACCAGTTCGGTGGTGGCCACCGTCGTGCTGCTGAAATCCGGTGACACCGGCACGGTTCAGGGCTTGGCGGCCGGATCGCTCACCGCCGCGCTCGCGGTGCCGCTGTCCACGGCGCCCGACGACACGATCACCGGACTCGACGCGGATGCCAACGCGGTGACCGGACGGATCACCAGCGTGGCTGGGGTCGATGCCGCCGATGTGCTGCTGGTGCCCGTCGCCGGAACCGACGGGCTCGAATTGCACGCCGTTGCACGGGATGCGGCGGGTGTCGAGGTATCGCCGATCGTAAGCCTGGACATGACCAGACCGCTTGCCAACGTGGAGTTCTCGGGTGCGGCGTCGTCTCGGGTCGATTCGGCCGGGGCGGCGACGGCGATCGCTGCGGCGCTGGAGACCGGGGCGGCGCTGCTGGCCTCCGAACAACTCGGTGTCGCGCAGTGGTGCTTCGAGACGACACTGGCATATGCCAAGGACCGCAAGCAGTTCGGCCGCGCGATCGGCTCGTACCAAGCGATCAAACACCGCCTCGCCGACTTGTGGGTCGAGCTCAATTCCGCTGCGGCGGCGGCTCGGTACGCGGCTGACACCTGCGCCCGGCAGGACGTCGATGCCTCGATCGCCGCGGCCGTAGCGCAGGCCTACTGCAGTGGAGCCGCGGTGCACGCGGCCGAGGAATGCGTTCAGCTGCACGGCGGCCTCGGCATGACGTGGGAGTATCCCGCGCATCTCTATCTGAAGCGGGCCAAGAGCGATCAGCTGGCATTCGGTACGGCGTACCGCCACCGCGTCCGGTTGGCCGCACTGGTCGATCTGCCGGCCTCGTAAAAAGGAGCGGTACATGGATACGCGCATCCTCGGCGGCACCCTCGAGGTTTCGTCAATCGGGCTGGGCTGCATGGGGATGAGCCGCGGCTTCGGGCCGGCGGGATCGAGAGCGGACATGGTCGCGGTGATCCGCGGGGCGGTCGAGCGCGGCGTCACGTTCTTCGACACCGCAGAAGCCTACGGTGACAACGAAGAACTGGTCGGCGAGGCGCTGGCGCCGTTCACCGATCAGGTGGTGATCGCGACAAAGTTCGGGTTCTCCTTCGCGCCCGACGGCAACGTCAACGGGGTCGACAGCCGGCCAGAGCACATCAAAGAGGTAACCGAGAACTCGCTGCGCCGACTGGGTGTGGAGACCATCGACCTGCTGTACCAACACCGTGTCGATCCGAAAATCCCCGTCGAGGATGTCGCCGGAACGGTGAAGGAACTGATCGACAGCGGCAAGGTCAAGCACTTCGGGATGTCGGAGGCATCGGCGGACAACATTCGCCGCGCCCACGCCGTGCAGCCCGTGACGGCGCTGCAGAGCGAGTACTCGCTCTGGTGGCGGGAGCCGGAAAGCCCGGAAACCGGCGTCTTGTCGACGCTGTCCGAACTCGGCATCGGACTCGTGCCCTACAGCCCGCTGGGCAAAGGATTCCTCACCGGAAGCATCAGCGAGAACACGCAATTCGACAAAGCGGACATCCGAAACATGATCCCGCGTTTCGCCGTCGACGTGCGCGAAGCCAACCGCGCGGTCGTCGCTCTGCTTCAGACGATTGCGGACCGTCGGGGTGTCACCCCGGGGCAAGTCGCCCTGGCTTGGCTGTTGGCTCAGCGGCCGTGGATCGTGCCGATCCCCGGCACCCGCCGTCTCGAGCGGCTCGATGAAAATCTGGGGGCAGCCGATATTCAGTTGACCGACGACGACCTTCACGAACTCGACACGGCGTCGGCGGAGATCGAGGTACAGGGGGCGCGCTATCCCGAGTTCATGCAGCGCCTGATCGGGCGCTGACCTGGCGGGCAACCTCCCCGTACCGCTCGAAGCCATCGGGATCACTGACCGCGTTGTAAAGCACCAGTCGGGTCGCCGTCCCGCCATAAGTGTCAATGAGCTTGTCGGCCAGCGCATCCCAGGTCGACTCGGTCGCGAAAGCCGCGACGTGATCGTCGCTGACCTGAGCGGCCATTCCGGCGAAGTCGCCGGCCTTCTGCTTCTCGCGGATACGGGCGGTCGTGCCGTCGAATCCCGCCTCGTCCCAGATAAACGCGTAATTGGGCGTGCTTCCGTAGAACGCCATGCTGGCACGCACCGACTCCCGTTGCCTGTCGCGTTCTTCGTCGGTGTCACCGACCACCGTCATCACCGGCACGATGATCGCCACGTCGGACGGTGACCGACCGGCTTTCCGTGCGCCCTCGGCGACGTTCGGCAGCACGTGCCGGGCAAGATACCCCGGCTCGCCGATCGGGTGGACGTGCACCCCGTCGGCTACCTCGCCGGCCATCCGCAACATCCACGGATTCACCGCGGCGATGTCGACTTTCGGATCGGGCACGTCGATGGGTCCCGGACTCCACTGCGGCGTAATGAAATCCAGGTCGTAGAACTCACCGTGGTGATCTAGCTTTCCCGACCGGAACGCCGCAAAGCAATCCTTCACCGCCAGCACGTAATCGCGCAGCCGCGGACCCGGCTTCTCGAAATCCACGCCATACCGGCGAACGACGTGCGTGCGGACCTGCGTGCCCAGGCCCAGCCGGAAGTTTCCGCCCGACGCCTCCTGCAGTTCCCAGGCCGCGGCGGCAGTCACGAACGGGCTGCGCGGAAATGCCACCGCGACACCGGTCGACAGCTCCAGGTCTGGCGCGGCTTGCGAGGCGACCGCGGCGTTGAGATAGGCCGTGCGTCCGGTCTCGGTGAACAGCAGGCCGGAGAAACCGGCCGACTGCGTTCGGCGGGCCAGCTCACCGACCCGTCCGAGGGGCTGGGGGACCGTCATCGCATCGATGCGCATGGCGGATCAGTATGCCCCTGCAGTGTCGATGGCCTTTGATGGGCCACGTTTGAAGCAGGATTTGGCGTGTGCGATCGATCACGCGGCGCGCAGCGGCGCAGAGTCTGCGACCGTAGTCACTCGTCCGTCAGCGACGTCGTAACTCAAGCCGGTCACGGTGAAGGAGCTTGGGACCTGGGGCGCACTTCGCAACGCGGCGATATCGGCAGCAATGGCCGCCGCGGGATCGTTGACATGTTTGCCGGGTAGTGCGGAGACGTCGACACCGAAGTAGTGGGCTAGTTGGTCGGGTGGCTCCTGCAGCCGTGTGATACCGCAGTCCGTGTGCTGCAACAGGACCAAATCCCATCCCGGTCCGAGCTTTCCGCCGAGAACTGCGCTGAGAGTGGTCAGCAATGCGATCTGCTCGATCACCGCGGGGGTGACCCGGCCGCCGACATTACGGATGATTCCGACATCGCCGAGCGTGAGGTCGAAGATTTGCGAGGGGTTTACGCGAGGGTCTAAACAACCGAGCAGCAGGGTCTTGCGGGCGGGCGCAATGCCGAGCCCGGCCGCGAAATGGGTGTCGGCGAAGCGTGAGTTTCCGTCGAGATAGGTCGTGATGTTGTCCATGAAGCAAGCTTTCTCGTATGTGGGTTGGTTGTGTCGATGCGACAGTCGTCCGGGCAGCCTGGCTGACTTACTGCCCCAATATCGCGTCGGCCAGAGCATGAGGTTTCTCCATGGCCGCGAAATGTCCGGCGTCAGCGATGTTGCGCACCGACGCCGTGGGCAGTGCCGCTGCCGTGGCGGTCCTGTCAGACGTTCTCGACCAGTCGTGTTGCGAGTAGAGCAAAGTCACCGGGACCGACACGGCCGCGTACTCAGCACGTGCCGCAATGTACGTTGGCAGACTGCGATACACCGCTCGGGCGACGCCCGGGTAGCCTCGTCGCTTACCCACGCGAACCAGTTCACTCAAAAATTCATCGGGAAATTTTGATGGGTTGGCGTATCCGCCGTTCATGATGCCCTTGATAATCGCGCGATTCTCTAGAGCAGCGAAAGTGGTGCCGACGAGCGGAGCCTTCACTGCTGGAATGATCATCCGCGCCAACAGGTTTGATCGCTCCACGCCTTGCGGGTAGTCATAGGTGTTGGAAGCGACGACCCGCCTCACGAGCGATCCGAGAGAAACTGACGCTGTCAGCGCAATAGTGGCACCCATGGATTCACCGGCCAGGGTGAGGTCCGACAATCCGTTGCCACGTACGAAATCGACTACTGCAGAACGCATCTGGTCGTGATTGTATGAAGCCCCGGGCCGGATATCAGACCACCCCATGCCGGGAAAGTCGAGCGAGTACACACGGTGAGCACTGGAGAGCAGGGGAATAACACGCTGAAAGTAGTCCAGCTGCGTGCGAACGGTATGCAGCAGCAGCACGGGAGCTCCTTGTCCGGCTACAACGAAGCGGAGCTTGGTGCCGTCCGGGCGGTAAAACCATTGCGGCTCGCTACCGAGCCAGCTGCGGACATAATCTTTCGAAGGATCACCAGCGACATCGGTGCTGGTCATATTGCTACCTCACTCTGGTCATGCCGAGTTGATGACGTCGACGAAATCGACTGGTTCGAAGCCGGGCAGAAAGTGTCTGAGAACGGCGGCCGTGAGTGGTGGTAGACCAGATCGTTGGTGGTGCCACGACAGCTCAGTGACGGCTTTGGCCACGGCACTGCCACTTGAGCGACAACTTCAATCATTTCGTCCTCGCTTCACTCGCTCGCGTAAACGAGCGCTCCCGAAAGGGCATTGTGTCGTCGCGGTAATGTGCCACGTCAACGCACACTGCCGGCCTGCTGTTGAACAAGCGGGTGGTTCTGCAGGGCCCAGCGGAGGGTCTTGGGTGGCCCACCTAAGAGGTTGGACAGGTCGTCTGTGTCGACAGTGTAGTAGCGGCCGGACGCCACAAGACGTGTAAGCGTCTTGAGGTGCTCGGCAATGTGGGGGTTGGTCTCGGCCAGGGCAGCGTCGATGTATGCGGTGTTCCAGGAGTCGAGTTCGCGCGGCACGTACTGCACCGGACGCTGTAGAGCCGCGGCATAGTCTTCGGCGAATTCGGCCATCGTTTTGAATTCCGGCCCGGTCAGAGTGTAGGCACGGCCGATGTGTTCGCCAGGCTCCCGCAGGATGTTGGCACACACCTTAGCTACATCGTGTGCGGCGATGGGCGCGAGTTTCGCCTCGCCAAACGGCAGCCCCAGCTCCCCTTTCGCGATCACCTCTGTCATGGGAAACCTTGTGAGGATGGGGTTCTCGACGAAGATGCCCGCGCGGATATGGACGACTGGTAAGCCTGACCAGTTCAGGCTCTGCTCGCCAGCCCAGTGTGCACGCTGTTGGGGCGACCACTCCTGCACGCCGTTACCCAACCACGACCTTCGCTCGTCCGCCGGTGCAGTCATCCGCTCGAATGTGAGATTCGTCTGTTCGGATTCGGATACGTTGACCAGAAGTTCCAGATCGCCCTTCGCCTTTGCGGCGGCCGCCATCAGGATTGTGGCGTCAAGGTAGTAGGGACTTAGGCTCATGCTGAAATACACGCGGCGACAACCACGAATCGCCGCGGCGACATCGGCAATGTTCAGCAGGTTGCCGACAAATACGTCGGCGCCAGCCTCACGAAGCGCCTCGGCGCGTTGGTCGTCAGTTCGGACGAAGGCGCGCACTGGCCACCCGTCGGCAAGCAGCATATGCACGACCGCAGTGCTCACCGAACCCACGTCGCCGCCGGCTCCTGTCACCAAGATCGGTCCGCTGCTCACTGATTTCACCACTCCTTCGCGGCGGCGCTGTTACCGAAACATTCGATCCAGTTCGGTCGTCCGCTTGCGAGGTACGACGTCCTGTCGAGTGGTTATATTCCGCGCCGCAGAGATCGGACTTCGATCTGGATCGATCGGTCCACAATATGCGGTTGCGCCCGTGGACGACAACACCGTGCAGTTGTCGCACACTGGCGTGCATCCCCGGCACACAGTGCCGAATAAAATTGATGCTCCAAAGGCACTGACCGCGAGCCAATTTGAGCTTCGACCGCACGCCGTGTGGAGATTGCGGTTTCGCGTTACGGTCAGCGTGAACGGGTAAGCATTGAGGAGACAACGATGAGCCATTCAGGGATACACGGCATGCGAGCCGCTGGCGACGATGCACTGGCCGTCGCGCCGAAGCTGTCTGACGCCGATTGGGAAGCGCCAAGTGCCGCCGACGGATGGTCGGTAAAAGACGTCTACATCCACCTCGGTGCGCTGCTCGAACTGTTACAAGCCGCCATCGCAGGGGCTGAGGCGCCGCCGATCGGGATTGAAGAACTCAACGAGCAAGCCGTCGCGGAACGACGAGATTGGCCCGCCGCGCGGGCAACTGGATTCCTTCGAGAACAATTAGACTTAGCGTCAGGCGCTTTCACGGCGCTCCAGGAAGAACCGATCGCGTCGACCCAAACGGCACTGCTCGACCTCGGACAATACCCGCTGCATGCCATTCCTGACATGTTCAGCTTCGATCTCACTACCCACCTTCGCTACGACGTCCTGCAGCCCCGCGGCCCGGTGGACGTGAATATCACCGCGCTCGACGAAATACGAATTGCTCCAGCGATTTCCTGGCTGATCGGCGGCCTCTCGCAGATGCAGCCTGAACTAGCCGACTACATCGAGGCACCCATCACGCTCGAGCTCGTAGGACCAGGTGCACGGCAGATCCAATTGAGCGCCCACGGCGGTGGAGTCCGAGTTGCCGAACCGCCCGATGCCGCCGCACCTTCGGCAGCGGTACTCACCTCGAATACTGCGGATTTCCTGGCGTGGTCGACGCGACGCATGCCATGGCAGGAGAGCGTTCAGGTCGCGGGAGACCTTGGGGTCGCGCGATCGTTTCTCGATGTCGTCAACCTGATCTGAACGACGCCGCCTTAGCTGGACGTCATACCGCGGAACATGTCGCCGTTTAGCATGGCAGGCATGGGACGACCACGCGGATTCACCAAACACGAAGTCGTCTTGGTGACTCGCGATTTGTTCTGGCAAAGGGGCTATGCCGGTACCTCGCTCGACGATCTGACGGCCGCGACCGGTCTGGGACGCGGCAGCTTATATGCAGCCTTCGGCGACAAGCACGCCTTATTCATGGCTGCGTTGGACTCTTACTGCGAGGCAAAGCATCGCGGCATCGTCGAGGATCTTCGCGGCGCGCCGACGGCTTACGAAGGATTGGTCAATCACGTTCGCAGGGTGTGTCATGACAATGTGACCGACACCAGCAGGCGCGGTTGCCTGCTGGCAAAGGCTGCAGCCGAACTCGTGCCGTCGGACGTTGTCGTGGCCAAGCGTGTCAAGCGCACGTTCGACCTCTATCGTCGCGAACTCGCGGCCTCAGTTGCCGAGGCGCAACGACAGGGCGACCTCGACCCCGCTGCCGATCCCGACTCGACCGCCGCGTTGGTGCTTACGGTGCTGCGCGGTCTCGAAGCTATGCGCAAGCTCGGCGCGACGCGGGCGACGCTGACGTCGGCCACCGAGCAGTTCCTTGCCTCGCTACCTCGAACGTCGCGACGTGGCAGCCGGCGGACAAGTCGCGTGGCTAGCCCAAAGCCACGGCCAGGCCCTCAACCGGGCCGGAAAGCGCGGCCTTGACGTGAACTGATACGTCATCGACGAGGATCTCGGCGGCGTCCCTTTCGAGCCCGTCGGCAATGATCTTCGCCACCTGCTGCGGGCTCAGTTTGTCGGCCGACACATCAGCCGCCATATCCGTGTCGATGAAGCCGACGTGTACTCCCACCACATGGGTGCCTTGGGGCCGAAGTTCGATCCGCAAAGAGTTGGTCAGCGACCACAACGCGGCCTTGGAGGCGCCGTAAGCGCCCGCCCCACCGAGCCACGAGAGCACTGAGTGGACGTTGACTACGGCTCCGCCTCCATTAGCGGCAAGGATTGGAGCCAAGGCGCGTGTCACGCGCAGCGGCCCAAGCGTGTTAACGTCCAGCGTGTCGGTTATGTCGTCAAAGGAGCCGGTGAGCAGGGGTGCGGGAGCGTAGATTCCGGCGTTGTTGAACAAAATCTCCACGTCCCCAACACTTTCCGCAAACGCTGCCACTGACTCGGCTGATCGGATGTCGAGCGGATAAGTGATCACCTCGACGCGATCGTCGGCGTAGGAGCTACGCGCCGCCGAATACACTTTGCGCGCACCGCGGGCGAGGACCTCGTCGACCAGTGCGGCACCGAGCCCCCTGCGACCCCCGGTCACCGCCACCACCTTGCCCGAGATATCAACCATCGCGCGTTCTCCTCACTGTTGCGTCCCGATACGTTCCACCCGTGTGTCTGTGCCATCGAGTGCGTGAAGCCGACAACGCTGATTGTTGACCGTACATTCCATAACCATGACCGGTCGTCGCCGGAATACCATGCCGCCTACTCGCTTGCCGACGTCATAGTCGCTGTTGCACAGCGACCTGTGTGCGCATTGAATGCACTCTTGTGTGCCATTTGTGCGCGGATTTGTCATCTGGCTGCATGGGTTGCGCCCCGGCGGAGCGTTGCCAGTCACAAACGGCGCTGTGGTGGACTGCGTCGTCCGGCGTTTTTGACCGAACGGTCCTATGCTCATGGACTTGACGCGAAGCGGTAGCGGCGACCGAAGGAGTGTTTCGCGTGTCCCTCGTACTCAACACCGACGACGTGGCCCCCGCCGACCGCGGCGACTACTTCCGCGAGGCCCTGGCGGCGACGATGGTGTCCGTCGAATGTCATTGGCGTGCCGATGATCCCGCGGCGACCGCACACGGCGTGATCACCTCGTTAGGTGACCTCACCGTGTGCTGCGGCGGAACCACCGCAGTTCGGGTCGAACGCACTCCGACCCTGGCGCGTGATGACCGGGAGCCGTCGGTATTCGTCAATCTGCAACTCTCCGGATCCAGCATGGTCGTGCAAAGCGGCAGGGAAGCAGTGCTGCGCCCCGGTGGGCTCGTGATCTACGACTCGACGATGCCTTACACGCTGCTCAACGCCCACGGTATGGCTGGGGAGTTTTTTCAGATTCCGCTTGCCGCGCTGGCGCTCCCGCACGACGCGGTACGACGAGCCTGCGCGGTTTCGTTGCTTCCCGGACATCCATTGACTGCGCTGACCCACGATCACCTGCGCCGGCTGGCCGCGCACACATCACAGCTGGCCGCCTTGGGCAACGACGGTGCCAGTCACCCCAGTATCGAGCTAATCAGGGCAGTCCTAGCCACTCACCTGCAAGCCGGCCACCTCGCCAAGGACGCGCTGGCCGACACTCTGGCCGTGCGCATCATGGAATACGCCCGGCATCACCTCGACGACGCCGACCTCAATGCCGCCACCATCGCCGCCGCCCATCACATCTCGGTTCGTCACCTCTATCAGGTGCTTGCAGCAGAAGGTGTCAGCCTCGCCGACTGGATTCGCATGCATCGTCTTGAGGCGTGCCGGCGCGCGCTGGTCCACGACTCCGGCAGGCTCAACATCGCCGGCATCGCGCGACGGTACGGGTTTACCAACATGTCAAGCTTCAGCCGCGCTTTCCGAATCGAGTACGGATTGTCGCCGCGGGAGTGGCGCCGCCACTCGGAGCGGCAGACCTCGACGAGACGCGAAGTCGACGGCAGCCGGCCGGAGTAGCCGCTAGAGGTGGGTCGAAAACACTTCGCGCATTGTGGTCCAGTGTCGCTCGGCAGCCGCCGGGTCGCAAGACCGGTTGTCCGGCACCGCGAATCCGTGCCCGGCGGCGTAGGTTTCGATCGTGTGCTCGACGCCGGCAGCGGTGAGAGCCTTTTCCAGTTGCTCGGCGTGGTCGTCGGTGAACGACGCGTCGTTCTCGGCGCCGCCCACGTAGATGAAAGCCTGAATGTGGTCGGCCCGTAGATGTGGGCTGTCGGCACCGTCGGTGACCAGGCCGCCGCCGTGATACGACGCCGCGGCGCCGACCCGGTCCGGGAGTAGTCCGGCAATCGTCAGCGCCGCGCGGCCACCCATGCAGTAGCCGGTGACACCGAATTTGGTGCCGCTCACCTCGGGCCTGGCTGCCAGGTAATCGAAGTAGCTATCCGCGTCCGAGGCCCAGTTCTGTGGGCTGATGCTGCCGATGAACGAATACAGGCGCTTGCGTTCATCTTCGTCACTGAATGCGGTTGCCATGTCGAACGGCGCCCAATCGCCCTGGCGGTAGTAGACGTCAGGCAACAGCACCACGAAGCCGGCCTCGGCGAGCTTGTCGGCCATGTCGAAGAAGGTCTGCCGGAAACCGCCGGCATCGGGGATCATGACGACGCCCGGCCATGGTCCCTCGCCTTCCGGGGTGGCCAGCAGGATCGGCGCGGTGCCATCGGGCGTGGTGACGGTGTCGGTGAAGTTCGGCATGCCCTCCGTTCTACCCCGTGCAGTTCGACGCTGGATAGATGGCGTCGACCCGCGGCGCGCATCTTCGATGCGCTTGCGATCGCCGCTGGGCAGATGGCGTCGACCCGCGGCGCGCATCTTCGATGCGCTTGCGATCGCCGCTGGGCAGATGGCGTCGACCCGCGGCGCGCATCTTCGATGCGCTTGCGATCGCCGCTAAGCTAAACCGCGTGCCGATTCCCACGCCGTACGAAGACCTCCTGCGGCTGGTACTCGATCGAGGCGCGCCGAAGTCTGACCGCACCGGCACCGGCACTCGCAGCCTGTTCGGTCACCAGATGCGCTTCGACCTGTCCGCGGGCTTCCCACTGATCACCACCAAAAAGGTGCATTTGAAGTCGGTGGTCTACGAGCTGCTGTGGTTTTTGCGGGGGGACTCCAACGTCGGTTGGTTACAGGAACACGGTGTCTCGATCTGGGATGAATGGGCGAGCGATACAGGCGATCTCGGCCCCGTCTACGGAGTGCAATGGCGGTCGTGGCCGACGCCGTCCGGCGATCACGTCGACCAGATCAGCGCGGCGCTGAATTTGCTGCGGACCGATCCGGACTCCCGCCGCATCATCGTGTCGGCCTGGAACGTCGGCGAGATCCCGCAGATGGCGCTTGCGCCGTGCCACGCGCTGTTCCAGTTCTACGTGGCCGACGGCCGGCTCAGCTGCCAGCTCTACCAGCGCAGCGCCGACCTGTTTCTCGGCGTGCCGTTCAACATCGCCAGCTACGCGCTGTTGACCCACATGATGGCCGCCCAGGCCGGCCTCGGGGTAGGCGACTTCGTGTGGACGGGCGGCGATTGTCACATCTACGACAACCACGTCGCGCAGGTCACCGAGCAGTTGAGCCGCGATCCGCGTCCCTACCCGAAACTTGTTCTGGCACAACGTGACTCGATCTTCGACTACACCTACGACGACATCGTCGTCCAGGACTATTACCCACACCCGGCGATCAAAGCGCCGGTCGCTGTATGACGGGTCGCGCTGGCGGACTCGGCCTGATCTGGGCGCAGTCGACGTCGGGGGTGATCGGGCGCGCCGGTGACATTCCCTGGCAAGTCCCGGAAGATTTGATCCGGTTCAAGGAAGTCACACTCGGCCGCACGGTGGTGATGGGCCGGCGGACCTGGGATTCGCTGCCTTCGCGGTTTCGGCCCCTGCCGGGACGCAAGAACGTCGTGCTGACCCGCCAGAGCGATTTCGTCGCCGAGGGCGCAACGGTGGTGCAACACCTCGATGACGCATTGACCGACCCCGACACCTGGGTAATCGGCGGCGAACAGATCTACGCCCTGGCGCTGCCGCTAGCCACCCACTGTGAGGTCACCGAAATCGACATCGACCTACCTCGCGACGACGGTGATGCCATCGCCCCGGTGCTCGACGAGGCTTGGGTCGGGACGCCGGGTGAATGGCAGGTAAGCCGTGCGGGCGTGCGGTACCGATTTCACCACTACAAACGCCCCTGAGCTGCGACGATAGGTCAGCCTGACATACTCGGCGGGGACCGGTACACATCGTCGACCTGGCGTTTTCCACAAGGGGGTAGAGGCCTTGACAACCGAAACCGCGCAGACGTTCTCTCGCATTCTCTGGGGTTACAACCCGGCCGCCGTCGATGCTCGCATCGAGGTATTGACCACCAAACAGCAGTTCCTGCTCAACGACGTCGAGAGCCTGCGAGCTCGACTGAGGGACGCCGGCGACGAAGCCGCCGCGCTCCGCAAAGAAATAGCGGTGCTCACCGACACCTCGTCGTCGCCGCACGCCCTGCAACAGCGGATGGCGAAAATGCTCCGCCAGGCCGTCGACGAGATCGCGGAGATGCAGGCCGAGGCGCAATCCGAGGCCGACGCGCTGGTCGCAGCCGCCGAAGCCGAGGCGGATGCCGTGCAGGCGAAACATCGAGACGAACTGATCGAGCTGGCCGCGCAGAAGAAGGCCCTAGAGGCGGAGTATGCCGAGACCAAGGCTGCACTCGAGGCCGAAGTCGCGACGATGCGCGCCGACGCCGAGCGGCAGCGCGAGCAACTGCTTGCCGACGCCAAACGAGAGGCAGACGACTATCGCGACGAGGTCAAGCGGGCCGTCGACGAGGCCAGCCGGCAGCGACTCAAGGTGTTGGAGCAGCTGATGGGCGTCTACCGCGATCTGGAGGCCGTCCCGGCGGCGCTCGAGTCCGCGTACGAAGAGGTCAAGAACCATTCGGAGGCAAGCACCGTGGGCAGTGGCGACTCGGCCCGTTAAATTATCCGCTGCGAACGCGCGGCGGATAGCTGTTGCGGCGCAAGGGTTTCACGAGGTCAAGCCGCAGGCAGCCGTAACAAGAGCACATCTGCGCCGGTTGATTTCGCGGATCCAGGTCCTGCAACTCGATTCGGTGTCGGTCGCGGTGCGGGCCCACTACGCACCAGTCTTCAGCCGGCTCGGACCCTACGACCGCGACGTGCTCGACCGCGCGGCGTGGGCGCACAGCGCGCGCTCGCCGCGGCTGCTGGTCGAGTACTGGGCGCACGAGGCTGCCTTGATGGCGGTCGACGACTGGCCGCTGATGCGCTGGCGAATGGGCCAATACCGGCACGGGCGCTGGGGTACACACATCGTCAAGGCCAACCCTGAGCTAGCCGACAAAATAGTTGCCGCGGTCGGGGAACTGGGGCCAAGCACCGCGGGGCAGATCGAGCAGCACCTGGCCGCCGGGCCGCGCGGCCCGCGCGGAGATTGGTGGGGGAGCCGCTCGGACACCAAGTGGGTGGCCGAAGCACTGTTCGCCGCCGGCACGCTGACTACGGCGACCCGGGTCGGATTCGCTCGCCACTACGACTTGGCCGAACGCGTGCTGCCGGCCGAGGTGATGGCACGCCAGGTCACCGAAGCCGACGCGGTTCGAGAGCTGGTGCTGCGGGCTGCGTCCGCACTGGGCATAGCCACCGAGCCCGACATCCGGGACTATTTTCGGCTGTCCCCGGCACAGTCGAAGGCGGCGATCGCCCAGCTGGTCGCCGCGGGTGAATTGGAGCCGGCCGAGGTCGAGTGCTGGGCGGCGCCAGCGTATCTGCGTGCGGGACAGTCGATTCCGCGCCGCAACCGGGGCACTGCGCTGCTGTGTCCGTTCGACCCGCTGATTTTCTTCCGTCCGCGGGTGGAGCGGCTGTTCGGTTTTCACTACCGCATCGAGATCTACACCCCGGCGCACAAACGCCAGTTCGGCTACTACGTCTGGCCATTTCTGCTCGACGGTGAGTTGGTGGGACGGGTCGACCTGAAAGCCGATCGTTCGGCCGACGCTCTGCATGTGGTGGGTGCATTCGTCGAGGACGGTCGTCCTGCGGCGCGGGTCGCCGAGGCGCTGATCGGGGAATTGCAGACGATGGCGAAGTGGTTGGGCTTGGCTGATGTGACAGTCGGGGATCGCGGTGACTTGGTGCAGGCTTTGCGCGCGGTTCAGGGCATATAGAACCCGCGGATACGGTGGAAACGGTGCCGGCCCAGCAGCGCGTTGGCGGCTTGCAGTCCGGACATCACCGCCGCCTCGATGCAGCCTGCGTTCATGCCGCAATCCGTCCAGTCGCCGGCCAAAACCAGGTTATCGTAACCACTTTCGTCCGGCCTCAATCGGTATTGATCGCTGCCGGGCAACGACTGCACGTAGCGGTCGGAAGGGTCGATGTTCACGCTGAGGTGCTGGGTGGCCAACGCCTCGGTTCCTCGTTGACCGTTCACACCGCTGAGCAGCTGCCATTCGAAGCCCTGCTCGGTTACCGCG
Organism: Mycobacterium paraterrae; assembly: GCF_022430545.2. Taxonomy (NCBI): domain Bacteria; kingdom Bacillati; phylum Actinomycetota; class Actinomycetes; order Mycobacteriales; family Mycobacteriaceae; genus Mycobacterium; species Mycobacterium paraterrae. The sequence goes on from NZ_CP092488.2 coordinate 3,961,373, forward strand.
TTCGGAAAGTACAGGCCGACATGGCGATTCAAGAACTCGACGGCCGCGTTGCGCACACGCTCGGTATGCCGAGGCACATACGAAGACTGGTCTTCTGCGCTCGGCCAGGGCGCGTCGAGACTGCCGCAGAAATATGCGACGGTACGAGGCCGCTCGGATGACGGCCAGTCCTCTGACCACAGCGTTTGGGGCATCGAGGCCCACGTGTCAAACGGCGGCAGATAGGCACTCACCGTCGCGCCGGGCCTGTCACAACCGAGCGTCTTTTCATCCGGTCGGAGCCAGATTTGGAACGCTTGGGTCGCCACCGTGCGGACGTGGGTCGTCATGTCGCGCCACTCCGGACGATGGTTGACGAGTTCGTTCGCGACGATCGGAATCATCCCGATCGACACGGCAAGTACGACGTGATCGAAGTCGACACCCTCCCTTAGGGTCCGCATCTCGACGTCATTGCGGTTCCCGAAATGTGACTCGGTCGCGTCGAGGTCGGAACGCGGCCGCAGCTGGTCGCCGAGTGGGCTTCTCGGGAAGACAGGCAGGCCGCGAACTCTCTCCAGCGGTTCGTAGGTGGTGCGGTCATCCGCGAGCTGGGCCTGGCGGGCCATGGTTATGGAGCCGACCTTGCGGCAGCCCGCATCGAGGTGCAGGCCGTCGAGACGATGGAAAAACTCGAATGTCACGCCGCGTCGCCGTAACGCCTGATACAGCGGCGCTATCACGATATCGCCCATGCCGGCGGTCATCTTCCAGAAGATGGCACCCCGATAGCCGAAAAGCACGTGACCAAGCAGAAACGTCATCACACCCGCAGCGACCGCGGGCTGGTGCGGATCGCCGTCCTGATACCCGAAAACCAGATCGTAGATGCCGCGCACCATCGCGGAATCGAGGACTTCGGGATGCGCGCCGTGGCGAACGATCCAGTCGCAGAAGTCTTCGTCGTTGATCGCCGCGAATCCACGGGCATCAGTGACCAGCTTGTCCGCGATGATGCCGCGAACCGCAGCCACCACAAGGGAAATGAGTATCCAGCTGCGTCTGCGGTCCGAACGCTCATCTGCGTCGATGGCGTCGCGGACGGCGCTGAGTGTGTGCTCGACAAGGTCGCCCGGCGCGGTGATGTCGGCGTGCGGATCCGCCGCGGCCAGTAATGCCGCCAGCGTCGTTCGCAGCGCGGTGCCGACTGGAATGTCTGACGGCGATACCGGGGGATCGGGAGACGTGCTGAGCGTCAAGCGACCGGGTGTCGCGTCGCGTAGAGAATCTGCGAAGGCGACGACGAGCCGCAATGCCCGTTCGACGAAGCCCGCCACCGTCAGCTCCCGGCCGGTGCTCCCTGGTTCGCCGGGCAGGCTGTGATCGCGCGGGTGCGTGCCGTGCCACGTCGACCATCGACCGTTCCAATCATCGGCTAGTCCAGGGTTGTCGGCCGGCGCGATCGCCTCCTCCCACGTCTTGACGGGAGCCATGGGATCTGTTGTCGCCCGGTCGAGTTCGGTATAACACTCGCGCAGTAGGGCGAACGCGTTCTCGTACGAACCGAGCCAGATATGCAGTCCGTGTTCCTCGATACGTCCATAAACTCCGCGACTGGATGCCGCTTTGCCACCTAGTCGCCAACCCCGCTGATATACCGTGATGGATTCGAAGCGCTGCCGGGTGCCGGGCTCGCTGAGGCGCCAGGCGGCACTCAACGCGGCCATGCCGCCTCCGACGATCGCGACCTTGCCGCCCGGACGGCTCACCCGATCATGGCCTGAGCGGCCGCGACCTCCGGCCAGGAGCTGTTGTCGGGAAACCGGCTCAACGCTGCGGTGACCGCGTCCCGGAAGCGCGCCTCGTCAAGCTGAAAAAGATCTGCTGCGCAGCGCAATTCGAAGATCGGGGCGTCCTGGCGGCGGGCCAGGTCCCGGGCCGATTCCAGGTCGTCGCGACGTTGGTCCTCGTCATCGGCGGTCTGCGCACGCAGCCGCATGAGTTCCGCGTCGTAGAAATGCATCCTGGTCTGCTCAGCCAGTTCCAGACCGGTGTCCAGGCGCTGCCTCGCGTCGGTGAGGTCGCCGCTCGCGACGAGTAGTCGAGCCAAAACAGCATCGTAGAAAGTGACGAGTGAGATCGCGGACATCGCTCGACAGGCGCCGACGAACGCGGTCAACGCCTCGACATGCGGTCGCAGCGCCGCTGCATCGGCGTTGTCCGCCAGCGCGGACAGTGCGGCCACGGTTCCTAGCTGTGCGACCCCGACCAGCGCCCAAGAGTCGAAGCCGTGTTGCTCGCCCAGGGTGCGCAAATCGGCGGCGACTTCCGCTGCACGTTGCAGTTGGCCGGCCTCTGCGCGGACCAATACCTCCAACTGTCGCGCGTAAGCCAAGCTGAAAGCGCCTTTGGGAAAAGGTATTTCCGCGCAACGTCGCTCGGCTCGCTCCAGTTCGACAGCCACACCGGCCAAGTCTCCGTCGATGAACCGGGCCATGGCCAGGTGTGCATACAGCCCAGCGGTGGCATCGTTCGGCATGAACAGCATTGTCTCCAGATCGCGGCTGCATGCCTCGGTCAGCGTCGTCGCCGCCAAGTTCAACTTCGTCTTTGCGTAGCCAAATTCACCGCGATACCAGGCTAATTGGCCCAGACCGAATTCATTGATGGGCATGAAAGATGCTCGCTGCCCGGTGAGCTGTGCGCGCACCGACATGACCAACCGTTCGGCGCGATCGAGATCCGCGCGCATCGTGTAATACGGATAGAGCGACATCACAGTCGAGAACAGGTCGTCGTCCGCTAAGTTGCTGCCGCACAACGCCAGACAGCGCTCGAAGTCGGCGGCCACTTTCTTGCTCGCCACGCCTTCGGCGGCCTGCGCCAGAAAAGCCCGAGCAAGTCGCAGCGAGACCTCGACGCGATCGCGCTCCGGCCCGTCGGCGCAGCGTTCGGCCTGGGCTATCGCATACGTCAGGTGCGCGAGCGCTTCGCGCAGCGCGCCGCGCTGCCGGGCATTGGCCGCGGCCGCACCATACGCGGACGCTGCCTCCGTGTAGCGCTCGGCCCGTTCGTAGTGTCGTGCGATCATCGGCCAGTCCGGTGTGCCCTGAGTGGCCACCAGGCTATCGGCGATACGGCTGTGCAGGCGGCGGCGCTGAGTTGGCGGGGACAGTTCCTCGGCGACCTCGCGCAGCAGGTCGTGCCGAAATCGGTACCGTCCGTGGTCGATTGACTCCAGCACGCGGCCCTCGACCAGCTCGGTGACGACGGCATCGACGTCGATGTCGGCAACGTCGAGGATCGACCGCAGCAGCCCACACTCGATACGGCTGCCGATCACGGCCGCCGCCTCGACCACGCGTAACGCGCCCGGGCTGGATCGAAGCCGGGCAAATAGCGCCTCGTACAGGGTGTCCGGGACGCCCAGTGAACTTGCTTCGTCCGATGGCTGCGCTTTGAGTTTGGCGACCACCTCTTCGATGTACAGCGGAAGCCCCACGCAGCGCTGGCGTATCGCCTTCTGTTCGTCCGCGCGCACGCGCGGGTGCAGCGCGACGATGAGCTGGTCGGCCTCCTCGTCGCTGAGCGGCTTGAGTTCGAACACCTGCGCTCGCGCGGTCTTCGGCAGCGGCGTGTTGTGCCGGTTGGTCATGACGACGAGGACGTGTCCGCTGAGCTCGCCGCCGAGCAATGACTCCACGACGTCGAAAGTGTCTTCGTCAAACCAATGCATGTCCTCGACGAGGATCAACGTCGGTGCATCTCGGCTGCAGGCGATGAGGTAGTCGAACACCGCTCCGGTGATTTGTTCGTAAAGTTTCAGCCCCTCGGCGGCGACGGCCGTGTAGCCCGCCTCCGCACCGATGCCGAGCACGGGAGCCAGGAGAGGAACCGCGACGTCGGCATCGAGCGACCGTTGTTCGAGTTCGCTGCGCAAATGGCGTAGCCGTTCCTCCGGTTGCGAAGTGCGGGTAATGCCGCACCGCCGCTCCAGCAGCCGACGAATCGGGCGGAGGCCGACGTCGGTGTGAAAAGGGGACCCGACCAGTTGAAGGACAACGCCGTGCGACCGCTCGGCCATCTCGACCGCCGACCACGCGAGCCGGCTCTTGCCGATCCCGGCTTCGCCGACGAATACCGCTCCGGGAGTTGTTAATTGACCGAGGGTGGCCTGTTCCCACGCACGACGCAAGTATTCGAGCTCGTCGTCGCGGCCGACCAACGGACCGGACCCGATTGGGGTCAGGTCACGTTCGGCCACCACCAGGAAGTAGCGAATAGGCTGATCGACGCCCTTGACCGCCTTGGGCAGCTGCGCTCTGAGTTCAAAGCGGCCGCGGATCAGACCCTCGACGGCTTGCGAGACGGCGACCGTCCCTGGGTCGGCAAGGCTGCAGACCCGGGCGGCGAGATTCGCGGCGAAGCCGTAGACGTCGTCCTGTTTGGTATCGAGGTACGCGATTCCGCGGTGCACGCCAACTCGGACGTCGATCTCGAAACCGAAACGGCGCTTGACCCGAGCGCTCAACGCGGTGACTTCGTGGGTGATGTCCAGGCCGGCCTGCACCGCCCGTCGCACGTCATCCTCGTGCGCTTCAGGGTGACCGAAGAAGACGAGTAAGCCATCACCCTTGGTCGTGCCGATATGCCCGCCATATCGCTCGACAACGCGCTGCACCTCGTCGCGGTAGCGTCCAACGACCGTGCGATACGTCTCCGGCTCAACTCGGGTCGACAACTCGGTAGAGTCAACCAAGTCGGCGAAAAGAATTGTGATGCGCCGGATTTCACCCGAATCGGCTGGCGCCGCCAGCAGGTCTTCGGCGTCCAGATTGTGCCGGTCGACGGCTAGCACCTGTTCGGCAAGTTGGTTGGCGATCACGCGGTTTCCTTCGCCGAGCGCGCGAAGCGCACGATCGAGAAGTTCGTCGACGCCGGGTGGCTGGGGCGGTTCGGTCACAAGTTGACGATGACCTTTACAGCCAGGTTCTGCTGGGCAGCGCCGTTTTTCATGACCTCGACCGTGCCGCGGAAGACGCCACTGGGGATGCCCGCGGTGTTGATGACCAACCAGAATTTTTTGGCTCTGCCCGGCTTCAAAGCACCCCCGGCGGGGATGAATCGGACGATGCCGGAGATGTCCTCGTCGACCGTGGGGCGCGACAGAGGTCCCATTTGAAGCACGAGATCGTCTGCAACAGCTGCGTTTACGGTGTACGGGCCGAATTTCATCAGCGGATTGGCCAACACACCCGGTCCGGCGCCGATCGCCTCGGCGATCTCAGCCGTGCGAAGCACTGCCATCCCGGTCAAGGTGATGGCCGAGTCGACCCAGTTGTCTTTGAAGGTACCGGCATTCACCTTTTCCGCTGCGTCACCGGTGACCGCCGCTGCGTCGCTTACGGCGGTCTGGACTATCGAGGCGACCTCGTCAGCCACCAGCAGCGGACCGTTGTCCGGTTGTATCTGCAACGGTATCCGCGCAAGTTCAGCCGCGCCGGTGATGGCAATGCCGGCGAGTTGGGTCGCTGATTCGATCGCGTCCTTACCCGTAAAACTGCCTGGATCGCCATTGATTTTGTCGAAGGCATCTATTGCAACCTGCGCCGCCCCGTTGATCACCTTGCGGGCTACCGTCGCGTAGCGGGTTGCGATCGCCTTCGGATCGTCGGTCGGCGCCATCGTTATTCGCCTTTCGTCACTTCGGGTTTCACCATGCTCTCGGCGGTTTCGTACACCTCGAGCGCGTACTGGCGCAGATTTGTCCCGATGCTGGACGTGATTTTCTCGACATCGTCACGACTCATGCCGTCGAGCCACCGGGTGGCGGCATCGGCTGTGACGTCGCGCGTCCGATTGACGAGATCGTTAAGCAATGTGCGGGCGTCCTTGACGGTATTGGCGAAGTTCGGTGGCAGCGTCGCGGGTGACTCGACAATGGCGGCCGGCGTCGCGGCGCCCGGATCCATATGTGACGCATAGTTGTTCGGTGGTGTGGTCGCGAACGACACCAATGCGCCAGGCTGGATCTCGCCGGCGAGCACCTTGTGGGCCGTCCCACTGAGAAGCTCGTTCGCGGCGTCTCCCCAACCGAGCAGACAGCCGAGCGCAGAGGTTGCAGTCGGGCTCAGCCCCTGCACTCGCTCCTGTTTGCTAGTGCGGATACGGACGCCCTTCTTCGAGGAATCGGTGCCATTCAGCGGTGTAACCCAGATGTAGCCGTTATCGACCTCGACCATTCGGGAATCATCCTGGCGGTGCGGATCGAGGTCGTAATTGACGAATAGACCGCCGCTGTCGTCGACTTGGAAGTAGAAAAGCAACGCCGTGTGCAGGCGCCACTCAGAACATTCGGGGCCAATCGTTTCCAGAATTCGCGACCACCCGTGTTTGGCGTACGGCGGTGTCTGCGCGGCGACCTTGCAGAAGAACTTGCAACACAAACTCCAGTTCCTGGGGTCGACGATTTTTTTGATGTCGTCGACACTGAGCTCGTCATCCGTCGCGTTGGTGTAAAGCGTGCTGCAATATTGGTCGCCGTCGGCCTCAAGTGTGCCGAAGCACGGCAGCGACTGGTCGGCAAACTTTTTGCTGACTTTCTTCGAGGCGAAGCTGTGCCACTCCATCCGCGAGGTGACTCGCTTCGCCTCGTCCAGCAAACTGAGCACGGTCGGGTCTGATGTGGGGTCGCCTGGGTCAAAATTTTCGGGGGTCCCGGACCAGAAATTGAGCGCCGCAGCCATTATCTGTGCAGGCAGATCCGGCATGTCCCGGATCATGGGTGGCGTGCCGCCGAGTTCGGCGATTCTCGCCAACACCACTGCCGCGTATGTAGCGCGCGCCAGCACCGGGTCGTGGAAGGTGGTGTAGTCGCCCACTCGCTCAGGTAATCGGGCCGGCGCGGGGGGTGCGCCGCCAGCTGAATCGGTAGCGAGCCCTTCTGCAGGTGGCTCGGTTACGGGCTCGCCCTGAGCCTGCGCACTTGATTCGCCGAGCGCAGCGCTGGCGAGACGCATCCGCTCGTCACTGTCCGCCGCCTGCAGGTATTCGAGCGCCGCCTGGACGCTGGGGAACGCGATTGGCGTGCTCCGCCCGGGGCTGCGTACGCCGGGTCGGTTGGCGAATTGTTCGAGCTCGCGGTACCAGCCTGACTGCCCGAAACCGGTAGTGCCCGGCAAAAGAACTTCCACGATGTCCAGCACCGCGTCCGGATTGGGTCCGTGGCCCCGCTTGGCGAAGCGGACCGCCTCATCGATTGCGCCGAAGAACGACAACTGAGACTGCAACAGATTCAGCAAGGTCCGACCTCCTGGCTGTTAACGCCGATATCATACCCACCAGCAGTCTGAATGGCTGATAATCCACCGGAGTTCACGGGAGTGAAATGTGACCGAGCGTGACAACGACGCTGGTGCTTCCGATCTCCCGTGGGCATCGGTCTTCGACCCGGCCCTGAACATACGGGCGTTAGGCGAAATTCAGGCTCGAGGGTTCAGGGCAGCGACCGAGGTCGTCAACCGTTTCATTCGATCGGCTGACACCAAATCCGTTGACGAACCGGTTAATTGCACACCGCCCTGCGAAGAAGTCACGCAGACACCGGGCCATCCCGAGCCAACAGCGGCCGCGCCGCTTCCCGATGCCGACCGAGTGTTGCAGCTGTGGCAGAGATTAGCGACGCAGGCGATCGAAACATTGCGCGGCGCAGCGCAACCGCGCAATGGCGTTGCATCAGTCAATATGCAACGGGGCACCTCGGCGGGAGCTGTCTCATTGGTGGCAAGCGAGCCCGGTGCGGTATCGACGGAAGTCTGGTTACACAACAGTGGCGCGGAAGATCTGGGGAAGATCCGAATGCATTGCAGTGACTTGACGGCTCATGATGGTGCGGTGATCGCTTCGGCGACGGTGCGATTCGAGCCTGACATGGTGCCTATGGTGGCGCGATCCAGTCGGGGTGTGACCATCGAGATTGACGTTCCCGACGAAGTCAGCGCCGGCACTTACCGGGGAACCCTACTGGCCGACGGATATCCCGACATCTGGCTGCCCGTGACGTTGACCGTGTCGTCGCGAGGCTCATGACCAGCACCGCCGACGATTCCGACCTTGCGACGGTCGAGGACCGGTTGCGTCAGGTCGGCAAGGTCATTCGTCGCTCAATGTTGGGTGCCATACCTGACGGCGAGCCGAGTCAATGGCTGTATGCGCCGATGCGGGAATATCCGTCGCGACCGGGCAAGGCATTGCGTCCGGCGCTGTGCATGTCCGCGGGCCGGGCGTTCGGCGCCGACCCGGACGATCTGCTCGGCATCGCCGTCGCGATCGAGTTGATGCACAACGCGTTCCTCGTGCACGACGACATCGCCGACGGTAGCGAGATGCGGCGCGGCAGGCCAACTTTGGCTGCGACATACGGAGTTGCGGCGGCACTCAATGCGGGCGATGGAGTGGCGATCGTCGCCGGTCAGGTACTACGGCGTGCCACCCGGCGCCTGGACCGAGATCTCGCCGACCTGGTGTGGGCCGAGTTCGACACGATGGCGCTGCGCACGCTGGAAGGGCAGGCTACCGAAGCCGGATGGCAACTCGACGACGTCGTCGACCTTGGCCCGGAGGACTACCTCAACCTCATCATGCACAAGACATGCTGGTACACCACAATTCATCCATTGCGGGTCGGTGCGATCGTCGGGTCGCGCGGGACGGTCGACTTGGGTCCGTTGGTGCGCTTCGGGTTTCACTTCGGCGCCGCCTTCCAGATCCGTGACGACTTGTTGAATCTCGTTGGAGATCAACGGACGTACGGTAAGGAGATCCTTGGGGATCTCTTTGAGGGTAAGCGGACTCTGCCGTTGATGCATCTGGCCAGTGTTGCGTCGGAAGCCGATCGCGCGCTCGTGGGCGACTACTTGCGGCGCACCCGCTCGCAGCGATCACCGGAATTGGTCGCAACCATCCGCCGCCTGATGGACGACTACGGCAGTATCACGTTCACCAGCGAGTACGCCGAGGGCATCCTGCTGGTCGCCGAAGAATATTTCGAGCACGCGTTCGCTGACGCCCAGCCGGGGCCGGATCTGGATTTCCTGCGGGCGCTTGTGCCCTATGTCTGGGCGCGCTGGCGCTGAGCCCGTCGGCCCGCTACTCCTCATCGCTTCGCTCTGCATCGTCGTCGGGCGGGGTTTGATGGCCCGCCTCCTCCTCATCGCTTCGCTCTGCATCGTCGCCCGGCTAGGGTGTTCGCCGTGGCTGAGACCGCGCCGTTGCGTGTGCAACTGATCGCCAAAACCGACTTCGTCGCGCCGCCCGACGTGAACTGGAGCACCGACGCCGACGGCGGACAGGCGCTGACCGAATTCGCCGGCCGGGCCTGTTACCAGAGCTGGTCCAAGCCGAACCCAAGAACCGCGACGAATGCGGGATATCTGCGGCACATCATCGATGTCGGGCACTTCTCGGTGCTCGAGCACGCAAGCGTCTCGTTTTACATCACCGGGATCTCTCGGTCGTGCACCCACGAGTTGATCCGCCACCGGCATTTCTCCTATTCACAACTGTCGCAGCGCTACGTGCCCGAGACCCAGTCGCAGATCGTCGTCCCGCCGGGCATGGAGAACGACGACGAGCTGCGCCAGATCCTCTCCGAGGCCGCCGACGCCAGTCGCGCGACCTACACCGAACTCCTCGGCAAGCTCGAAGCGAAGTTCGCCGACCAGCCCAACGCCGTCCTGCGTCGTAAACAGGCGCGCCAGGCCGCTCGAGCCGTGTTGCCCAACGCCACCGAGACCCGAATCGTCGTAACCGGCAACTACCGCGCCTGGCGGCATTTCATCGCGATGCGGGCCAGCGAACACGCCGACATCGAGATTCGCCGGCTGGCCATCGCATGTCTGCGGCTGCTGGTCGATGTCGCCCCGGCGGTGTTCGGCGACTTCGACATCGCGACGCTGGCCGACGGGACCGAGGTGGCGACCAGTCCACTGGCGACCGAGGCCTGAACAGACAGGGTCTGAGCGCAGGGCGCCGCACCGGCAAACGCGTTTGGTACCGCCAGGTAACCTTGGCTGCGTGAGCACCGGCGGATTCGACGTTTATGCGCGCTTGGGAACGCTGCTGACCGCCATGGTGACGCCGTTCGCCCCGGACGGCTCCCTCGACCTGCCCGCCGCGGCCAAGTTGGCGACCCATTTGGTGGACGCCGGATGCGACGGTCTGGTCGTGTCGGGTACCACCGGCGAGTCGCCGACCACGACCGACGCCGAGAAGCTTGCCCTGTTGGGAGCCGTTCTCGAGGCCGTCGGCGACCGGGCCCGGGTGATTGCCGGCGCAGGCAGTTACGACACCGCGCACAGCGTCCACTTGGCGAAGGCCAGCGCGGCCGAGGGCGCGCACGGTCTGCTCGTCGTCACGCCTTACTACTCGCGGCCACCGCAAGCGGGGTTGCTCGCGCACTTCACCGCGGTCGCCGACGCGACACCGCTGCCGGTGCTGCTCTACGACATTCCGCCCCGCTCGGTGGTGCCGATCGAATACGACACGCTACGGGCGCTGGCCGAGCACCCGAACATCGTCGGTGTCAAAGACGCCAAGGGCGACCTGCACGCCGGCACCCAGCTGATGGCCGACACGGGTCTGGCTTACTACTCCGGCGACGACGCGCTGAATTTGCCCTGGCTGGCCATGGGCGCGACCGGTTTCATCAGCGTGATCTCCCACGTGGCGCCCGGGCAACTGCGAGACCTGTTGACCGCGTTCGCGTCCGGCGACCATGCCACGGCCCGCAAGATCAACGTCGCGATCGCACCGCTGTCTAATGCGATGAGCCGGCTCGGCGGGGTGACGTTCTCCAAGGCCGGCCTTCGGCTGCAGGGCATCGAGGTCGGCGACCCTCGGCTACCGCAGGTGCCCGCGACGGCCGACCAGATCGACGCACTGGCTGCCGACATGCGCGCGGCCTCGGTGCTCCGGTAGCCAAAGGATCGCTTGCAGGTGGAACCAGACCTTCAGCCGCCGGGTCCGTTGACCACGGGTGGTCTGCGGGTGACCGCGCTCGGCGGAATCAGCGAAATCGGCCGCAACATGACCGTTTTCGAGCATTTGGGCCGGCTGCTGATCATCGACTGCGGGGTGATGTTTCCGACCCACGACGAGCCCGGCGTCGACCTCATCCTGCCCGACTTCCGACACATCGAAGACCGGCTCGACGACGTCGAGGCCTTGGTGCTCACCCACGCGCACGAAGACCACATCGGCGCCATCCCATTCCTGCTCAAGCTCCGCCCCGACATTCCAGTCGTCGGATCGAAGTTCACCCTGGCGCTCGTGGCCGCGAAGTGCCGTGAGCACCGGGTCAAGCCGGTGTTCGTCGAAGTGTCCGAGGGCATGCGCACCACCCACGGTGTTTTCGAGTGCGAATACTTCGCTGTCAACCACTCGATCCCCGACGCGCTGGCCATCGCGGTGCGTTCGGGTGCGGGCACCGTCCTGCACACCGGTGATATCAAGCTCGATCAGCTGCCGTTGGACGGCCGTCCCACTGATTTGCCGGGCATGTCGAGGCTCGGTGACGCTGGGGTCGACCTGTTCCTGTGCGATTCGACCAACGCTGAGATCCCCGGTGTCGGGCCGTCGGAGAGCGAGGTCGGGCCGTCGCTGCATCGGCTGATTCGCGGGGCGCAGGGACGGGTGATCGTCGCGTGTTTCGCCTCGAATGTCGATCGCGTGCAACAGATCATCGATGCGTCGGTGGCGCTGGGTCGGCGGGTCTCATTCGTCGGACGTTCCATGGTGCGCAACATGGGCATCGCTCGTGACCTCGGCTTTCTGGAGGTGGACGACTCCGATCTGGTCGACATCGGCGCCGCCGAGCTGATGGCGCCTGAGCAGGTCGTGCTCATCACCACCGGCACACAGGGCGAGCCGATGGCGGCGCTGTCGCGGATGTCGCGCGGCGAGCATCGCAGCATCACGCTGACCGCCGGCGACCTGATCATCTTGTCGTCCTCGTTGATCCCCGGCAACGAAGAAGCGGTCTACGGTGTCATCGACGAACTGGCCAAGATCGGCGCCCGCGTCGTCACCAATCAGCAAGCCCGCGTGCATGTCTCAGGCCATGCCTACTCGGGTGAGTTGCTGTTCCTCTACAACGGGATCCGTCCCCGCAACGTCATGCCAGTCCACGGCACCTGGCGCATGCTACGGGCAAATGCCAAACTCGCCGCCAGCACCGGGGTTCCCGACGAGTCGATTGTGTTGGCCGAGAACGGGGTCAGCGTTGACCTGGTGGGCGGAGCGGTCCGCATCGCCGGTGCCGTGCCGGTCGGCAAGATGTTCGTCGACGGCTTGATCACCGGCGATGTCGGCGACACCACCTTGGGCGAACGACTCATCCTGTCCTCCGGCTTCGTCGCGGTCACGGTGGTGATTCGTCGGGAGACAGGGCGACCGGCGGCGTCGCCGCACCTGCACTCCCGCGGCTTTTCCGAGGACCCCAAGGCACTTGAGCCCGCTGTCCGCCTGGTCGAGGCGGAGTTGGAATCGCTTGTAGCCCAACACGTCACAGATCCGGCGCGGATCGCTCAGGCCGTTCGTCGCACGGTCGGCAAATGGGTGGGGGAGACTTACCGCCGACAGCCGATGATCGTGCCGACCGTCATCGAAATCTGACCCCGGAGTCGATCGAACCCATCGCTTCGACGATGTGGCCGAACAACATTCCGACGAATGCGGCCACTTGACTGCGCGCCAGAATCAGCTGCTGTCGCAGAGGCGGCGCTGCGGCGAAGTCACCACCAGCCATCTGGTCCAGCAGCGCGATTCCGCCGGAGTACTGATTTCGGAGTTCGGAAACTCGCTGACGAAGCGACCCCACCGCATGCAGACCGCCTGGCGCGACGTTGAACACCGACAGCAGCCGGTCGACGTAGAGGATCACGCCAAATTTGTCCGGCTCGTCTCGCGGGCCAAGATCCAAACGGCGGGCCACGGCATCGAGCACGGCCACCTGATGCCGTGACAAGTACCGGTACGGCGGCTCCCCACAAGCCGCCGGCGTTATGCCCCCAAGCGGGACAGCTTCGTTGCTGACCACGTGTTGAGTATGGCCCGCCGACGACGGTGAAGTGGGAACACGCACGTCGCGGCGTGTCGGGCTTACTTGTTCAGAAAACCCGCATCGACGGGAAGGGTGACGCCGGTGACGTAACGGGCTTGGTCGGACACCAGCCACGCCACGGCGTTGGCGATGTCTTCGGGGTCCAGCGTCTCCACCGGCATGGCATTGCCCATGGCGCCCGGTGTTTCCGTCGCCGCGGCCATCTTGGCCAGCCACTCGCGCGTGAACTCGTTGTTGATCATCGGCGTCTCGACACCGGAGGGGTGAATCGAATTCACCCGGATATTCTGCCGTGCAAGCAAATTCGCGTAGATCCGCATCAGCCCGACGACGCCGTGCTTTGCGGCGGCGTACCCGACCGAGCCTGGGTCGGGGCTGCCGACTCCGGCCAGGCCGGCCGAGGAACTGATCAACACAATCGATCCGCCGGTGTTCTGCTTGACCATTGTCGGGATCGAGACCTTGATGGTGTTGTACACGCCGGTGAGGTTGACGTCGATGACGTCGTTCCAGCCGTCGTCACCGGACTGCATAGGCGCGATGCCGGCGTTGGCCACCACGATGTCGAGGCGGCCGAATTCGTCGAGGCCTTGCTGCAAAGCGGAAGACAACGACGACCGGTCCCGAACGTCGCCGCGAGCGGCCACGATCCGGGATCCGGTGTCCTCGACCAGCTTGACGGTGGCCGCTAGGTCGTCCGGAGTCGCCAGCGGATAGGGGACGCTGGCGATCTGATCGCACAGATCGACGGCGATGATGTCGGCGCCGTCGGCGGCCAGCCGCACGGCGTGTGCCCGCCCCTGGCCGCGGGCCGCCCCCGTGATGAAGGCGACTTTGCCCGCCAGCGGTCCGTCGGATGTCGCGACCATCAGTGGCGCAGAATTCCTTGCTCCACGCTGCCTGCCGGAATGGGCTGAAGCATCTTGATGTCCGGCGCGCCGTCCAAATGTTCGCCTATCGCGCCGAACATCTTGCCGACTGCCGGCGCGGTGCTGTGCGTCTTGAGGGCCTCCTCGTCGGCCCATTGCTCGACGAAGACGAACGTCTCGCCGGTTTGGTGCAAGGAGTACAGCTGGCAACCCGGTTCGTGGTGAACCTCCTCCACCGATTCGGTGAGGATTTTGCGGGCCGCGTCGACCGATTCGGGTTTGACGGTCAAGGTGGCGACAACAACAACGGGCATTCGGGCCTCCTGCAGGCTTCTGAGCAGCGAGTTGCTACGTGACGCATGTCACCCTACTCAGGCGATTCGGCCGCTGAACCGGTGGTTGGACGGTAACGGCTGCGTAACGAGTGTGGCGGATGGTGCAGATGGTGTTCTTGCGATTAGGCTTGCCGGTATGGCAAGTAAGACTGTCGCGCGGTCCGGGGGTCGAACGGGCAGGTCAAAGGCGGCTCCGCGGGGCGGTTCCCGGTCAGCACAACCCCGGAAGAAGCCGACTCGGCGACCCTCCTCGGCCGCGCGACGGCCGGCCAGAAGGCAACAGAGCGGTGTGCTCGCCGCCGCCGGCCTGACCGCCGGGCGCGCCATCCGCGCGACGTGGCTGATGCTGGCGAAGGGGACCGGAAGCACCGCTCGGTCAGTGGGCCGGGCTCGCGACATCGATCCGGGTCACCGCCGCGATGGCATCGCCCTGGCGCTCTTGGGCGTCGCAGTCATCATCGCCGCGAGTTCGTGGTTTGACGCCGCTCGTCCGGTGGGCGCATGGGTCGACTCCGGAGTGCGGATCTTCATCGGGTCGGCCGTGGTCGTGTTGCCGTTGGTGATGGCGGCGGTGGCGCTGTTGCTGATGCGCACCGAGCCGAACCCTGAGGCGCGGCCGCGGTTGGTACTCGGTGCAACGATGGTGGCGCTACCGGTGCTGGGCCTCTGGCACTTGTGGGCGGGTTCGCCGGACTCTCCGGTCGGGCGCGCGCACGCCGCGGGATTCTTCGGCTTCGCGATCGGGGGACCGCTCTCGGAGGGGCTGACCGCATGGATCAGCGCGCCGCTGCTGTTCATCGGGGCGCTGTTCGGCCTGCTGTTGTTGACTGGCACCACCATTCGCGAGCTGCCCGACACACTGCGATCGATGTTCGGCACCCGGATGTTCGACTACCGCGACGGCGACAGCGACTACTACGACGAACCCGACGACGTTGTCGCGGAGGACTTTTCGGACGGTTATTACGACGAACCATCGGCCTACGACGATGCCGAGGCGGCGCAGGCCTGGCCGTCCAGCGCCGAACCTGTTGAGCCGGACGACAGCCCGACCGTCCCGGAGCCCGCAGTGTCACGCAGCCGCAAGAAGGAGCCCAAAGCCGCTGCGAAACAGGACGCTATGGTGCTCGATCGGGTGGTCGACGGCCCGTACACGCTGCCGTCGCTGAACCTATTGGTCGCGGGAGACCCGCCGAAAAAGCGCAGCGCCGCGAACGACCAGATGGCCGACGCGATTTCGTCGGTGCTGCAGCAGTTCAAGGTGGATGCCGCGGTCACCGGATGCACCCGCGGACCGACAGTCACACGCTACGAAGTCGAACTCGGGCCCGGCGTGAAGGTGGAGAAGATCACCGCGCTGCAGAAGAACATCGCCTACGCGGTCGCCACCGAGAGCGTCCGGATGCTGGCGCCGATCCCCGGCAAGTCCGCCGTCGGCATCGAGGTGCCCAACACCGACCGCGAAATGGTGCGGCTGGCCGACGTTCTCACCGCGCCGTCGACCCGTCGCGACCACCACCCGCTGGTCATCGGACTGGGCAAGGACATCGAGGGCGACTTCATATCGGCCAATCTGGCGAAGATGCCGCACCTGCTGGTCGCCGGGTCCACCGGTTCCGGTAAGTCGAGCTTCGTCAACTCGATGCTGGTGTCGCTGCTGGCCCGCGCCACACCGGAGGAGGTCAGGATGATCCTGATCGACCCCAAGATGGTGGAACTGACGCCGTATGAAGGCATTCCGCATCTGATCACGCCGATCATCACCCAACCCAAGAAGGCCGCTGCTGCGCTGGCGTGGCTGGTCGAGGAGATGGAGCAGCGCTACCAGGACATGCAGGCGTCCCGTGTGCGCCACATCGACGACTTCAACGCCAAGGTGCGCAGCGGCGAAATCACCGCGCCGCTGGGCAGCCAACGCGAGTACCGCCCGTACCCGTACGTGGTGGCGATCGTCGACGAACTGGCCGACCTGATGATGACCGCGCCGCGCGACGTCGAGGACGCCATCGTGCGAATCACCCAAAAGGCTCGCGCCGCAGGCATTCACCTGGTGCTGGCCACCCAGCGGCCCTCGGTCGACGTGGTGACCGGTTTGATCAAGACCAACGTGCCGTCGCGACTGGCGTTCGCCACGTCGTCGCTGACCGACAGCCGAGTGATCCTGGACCAGGCCGGTGCCGAGAAGCTGATCGGCATGGGTGACGGCCTGTTCCTGCCGATGGGTGCGAGCAAGCCGCTGCGCCTGCAGGGTGCCTACATCACCGACGAGGAGATCCACGCCGTCGTCACCGCTTGCAAAGACCAGGCCGAGCCGGAGTACACCGAAGGCGTCACTGCGGCAAAGCCCAGCGGCGAGCGCAAGGACGTCGACCCCGACATCGGCGACGACATGGATGTGTTCCTGCAAGCGGTTGAGTTGGTGGTCTCTTCGCAGTTCGGGTCGACGTCGATGCTGCAGCGCAAGCTGCGGGTCGGGTTCGCCAAGGCGGGCCGCTTGATGGATCTGATGGAAACCCGCGAGATCGTCGGTCCCAGTGAAGGTTCCAAGGCGCGCGAGGTGTTGGTCAAGCCTGAGGACCTGGCCGGCACACTGATGTTGATCCGTGGCGGCTCAGGCGCCGACGGCTCGGACGACGACGACTGAGCGCGTTCGAGTGTGCGGCCAGCCGCACGCACGCCGTCACAGCACCAGCAGCATCCGGGAGTTGCCGAGAGTGTTCGGCTTGACGTAGCTGAGGTCGAGAAATTCGGCGACGCCGATGTCGTAGGAGCGGCGCATCTCCTCGAACACCTCCGGCGTCACCGGCGTGCCTTCGATCTCGGTGAAGCCGTGCCGGCCGAAGAACTCGGTCTCAAAAGTCAGCACGAAGAGCCGCTGCAAATCCAGCTCGCGCGCCACGCGCAAAAGCTGGTCCACGATGGCGTGGCCGATGCCGCGTCCGGTCACCGACGGGTCGACCGCCACCGTGCGGACCTCGCCCAAGTCGGCCCACAGCACGTGGAGAGCGCCACAGCCGACCACCACGCCATGCTGCTCGGCCACCCAGAACTCCTGCACGGATTCGTACAGCGTCACCAGGTTCTTCTCGAGCAGGATCTTGCCGGCGTAAGTGTCGACCAGATGCTTGATCGACGGCACGTCCGATGTGCGCGCGCGCCGGATCGTCGGCCCGTCGGCCGGTGGTCCGGTGGCTGCGCTCACGAACTGGAGAGTATCGGTTACGCGCCGCCCGGCGACGATGGAGAGCGCGTGGCGCGATGAGGAGGAGCGGGCTATAGGCCTGAGCCAGCCGGTAACCGATATTCTGTTGCCGTGTCGGGGCAGCCTCAGTCAGGTCCGGTAGTCCCGCGTGTTCGGGTCACCAACCTCGCCAACGTATTGACGTTGTTGCGCCTGGTGTTGGTGCCGGTCTTCCTGTTGGCGTTGTTCGCCGGAAATGGACACGAAACCCCCAGCCGCATCATCGCTTTCGTGGTGTTCGCCGTGGCGGTCATCACCGACCGCTTCGACGGCGCGCTGGCGCGCAACTACGGCATGGTGACCGAGTTCGGCACGATGGCCGACCCGATCGCGGACAAGACGCTGATCGGCGCGGCGTTGATCGGGCTGTCGATGCTCGGCGACCTGCACTGGTGGGTGACCGGGGTCATTCTGGCCCGCGAGGTCGGCGTCACCGTGTTGCGCTTCGTGATGCTGCGTCACGGCGTCATCCCTGCCAGCCGCGGCGGCAAGCTCAAGACCCTAGTGCAGGCCGTCGCGATCGGACTCTTCGTGTTGCCGGTATCTGGGCTTTGGCTGAAAGTGGCCTGGGTAATGATGGCCGCCGCGATCGTGTTGACCTTGCTGACCGGACTGGACTACGTCGTCTCGGCCGTAAGGGATTCCCGTGGACGACCCGCTGCTGACTGACGATGCGCGTGCGCTGGTCGCCGATCTGACCGTGCGCAAGCAGAGCATCGCGACGGCCGAGTCGTTGACCGCCGGGCTGCTCGCGGCGACGCTGGCCGGCGTGCCGGGAGCCAGTGAAGTTCTGCGCGGCGGCTTGGTCACCTACACCGAGCACACCAAGATCTCGCTGGCCGGCGTCGCGCCGCAGATCCTCGACGAGGTTGGACCGGTCGCGGCGCCCACCGCGCGGGCACTGGCCGTCGGCGCACGTCAACGCTGTGAATCGACCTGGGGCGTGGGGTTGACCGGTGTCGCGGGCCCGGAGCCGCACGGCGGGCACGAGGTGGGCACGGTCTTCCTGGGCCTGGCCGGTCCGGTCGACACCGAGGTGGTCGAGCTGCATTTGTCCGGGACACGCTGGGACATCCGGCTCGCTGCGGTGCGGCAGTCGATCAGCCGGCTGCGGGCGCTCGTCGCGGCTGCCTGAGCAGGCACGAATCGCCACCGCTCGATTAAGTCTCTGTCGGGGAACCAATGGCCGAGCCGCGCGCGTTGACCGTTAGAACACCCAAGATGACCCGACGTGAGAGGAGAGCGTGATGCCGTCATTGCTGCGCGAGGTTCTCGGCGACGTATTGCGGCAAGCCCGCATCACGCAAGGCCGAACACTGCGTCAGGTCTCCGACAGCGCGCGGGTGAGCCTGGGATATCTCTCCGAGGTCGAGCGCGGTCGCAAAGAAGCATCGAGCGAGCTGCTCAGCGCGATCTGTGACGCGCTGGACGTACCTCTGTCGCGCTTGTTGATCGACGCCAGCGAACAGTTGGCCGTCGAGGAGTTCGCGTCCGAGCCGGCCAAGGCCGACTCGCCGACTGCGGCCAACATCGACGCCAGCACCAAGGTCGTCATCCCGCCGGTCGCTTCTCTGGCTATCGCCTAGCCCAGGGTCGAGACGATAGGTTGACCCTGACGGCAACATCGACACACGAAGGCGGAGCTCACAGATGGCCAATCCGTTCGTCAAGGCGTGGAAGTACGTCATGGCGCTGTTCAACTCGAAGATCGACGAGTACGCCGACCCCAAGGTGCAGATCCAGCAGGCCATCGAGGAAGCGCAGCGCCAGCACCAGGCGCTGACCCAGCAGGCCGCGCAGGTGATCGGCAACCAGCGTCAACTCGAGATGCGACTGAACCGCCAGCTCGCCGACATCGAAAAGCTGCAGGTCAACGTCCGTCAGGCGGTGACGCTTGCCGACCAGGCATCCGCCGCCGGCGACGCCGCCAAAGCCACCGAGTACAACAACGCCGCCGAGGCGTTCGCCGCGCAACTGGTGACCGCCGAACAAAGTGTGGAAGACCTCAAGGTGCTGCATGACCAGGCGCTCGGTGCCGCGGCGCAGGCCAAGAAGGCTGTCGAGCAAAACGCCATGGTGCTGCAGCAGAAAATCGCCGAGCGCACCAAGCTGTTCAGCCAGCTCGAGCAAGCCAAGATGCAAGAGCAGGTCAGCAAATCACTTCGGTCGATGAGTGAGATCGCCGCGCCGGGCACCACGCCCAACCTCGACGAAGTTCGGGACAAGATCGAGCGCCGGTACGCCAACGCGCTGGGCCAGGCCGAGCTCGCCCAGAATTCGGTGCAGGGCCGAATGCTCGAGGTCGAGCAGGCCGGTGTGGAAATGGCCGGCCACTCCCGCCTCGAGCAGATCCGGGCGTCGATGCGCGGTGAAGCCTTACCGACCGGCGGAACGACGACTGGCCCGACCGCCGATCCGGGGACCCCGGCGGCCGCACCCCAGTCCGCGCCGGCCGAGAAACCCCTGGGCCAGTAGGAGACAATCGGGCGATGGCAGTGCAGTCGGGGCGCAGCGGGATATGGCGGACGCTGCTGCTGCGCGGCCTCGACACCGTGAGTGACGTCTCCGAGTTGGTGTTGCAAAAGATCAGCGCCGCCACCGATCCCCGAGAGCGACAACTGCGGCGCCGCCGACGCGCTTTGCGCTGGGGTCTGATCTTCTCCGCCGGCACCGTGTTCTGGGGTGTGGTCACTGCGATCCTGGCGGCGTGGGGATGGTTCGCGCTACTGCTCGAGATCACCGGCGGGGTTGCCGTCGGGCAGGCGATGATCGCGACTTTGCTGCTGATCCGCTATCACTGGTTGAAGACTGACCCACTACCACCGCAGCGGGCCACCAGCATCCGTCGTCTTCCACCTCCGAGTTCGGCGGCGCGGCCGGCAATGTATGCGCTGGGCGCCTCAGAGCGAGGATTCTTCTCGTTGCTCGGCGTCATGGAGCGCGGCAGCTTGTTGCCCGACAACGAGATTCGCGACCTGAGTGCGGCGGCCAAGAAAAGCTCGGCTGCGATGGCGGCCACCGCCGCCGAGGTGATGTCGATGGAACGGGCCGCGAACGGCACGCCGCAATCACGCTCCTACTTGGCGCCCACGATCAACGCGTTCACTGCGCAACTGAGCGCAGGCGTGCGCCAGTACAACGAAATGGTTACTGCCGCAGCGCAATTAGTGTCGTCGGCGAGTGCAGACCGTGGGGCCGCATTGCTGGCGTCACGACAGCGCTACCGGGACGAACTGGCCGGGGCCACAGATCGTTTGATCGGCTGGTCGCAGGCGTTCGACGAGCTCGGCGGCCTTCCGCGCCACGCCTAGTCGCGCCGCGAGGTCCGCTGAAAGTGATCGACTATTCGCGAGGACCGTAGCGCTCGATGTAGGACTGACGCATCTGTTCCTCACGCTTACTGCGGTGCGCATCAACAAGATTCGGGTCGAGCCCGTGTACCTGGAGCATGTGCCGACGCCACACCTTGTTCAGCGCGTGCGAGAAGTACACGAACGGAATCAGGATCGGCAGCGTCATGCTCAGATGCACGTCGAGCGTCGTCGGGATCAGCCAGAACGGGGCGAGCACCAGCACCGCCGGAACGGCGACCCGCCGCATCATCCGGCCCGTCGCGCCTTTGCCAGCCAGGTCGTTGCGTACCCAGTCGCGCATCGAGTCGGGCAAGCGCCCGCCGCAGCAGTAGCGGAGGAACTGAACAAAGTTGGGCCGTGCGCGGTTTTTGTCGGACGTCGTCACAACGACGCCCGAAGCGACGGGACGACCAGGCCGGCGATGCCGCGCAGGGTCGCTTTGAACATGTCGAAGAAGTCGAAATAGTCCCGCCATAACGTGATCTGTCCGTCGTGGACCTCGAAAACGCCGCACACCCAGAATTGCAGGCGCAGCGGGCCGAAGATCAGCGCGTCGGTGCGCTCGGTGAGCACCGCGGCGCCGTCGGCGGCGATCCGATGGATCTTCACCTCGAAGGCGCTGGCGCCGCCCAGCGAACTGAATAGCTTCATCGCGCGGCGGCGGCCGTGAATCGTTGGAAGGCCGACGTTCTGGTACACCAGATCTTCGGCGAGCGCGCCGCCTGCAGTGTCGAGATCGGCGTCCTGCAGCGCATGCAGGAAGACCTCGACAGTGCGGGTGTTCTCGAGAGTCTGCTCGGTCATGATCCACAGCCTAGGTGAGACGAGCCGCGTTGATTCTGCGTCCATGGGCGGAAAAATGCGAGTAGCTCACGCCACGGACGCAGAGTCAACGCCCGAACCCGCTATGGCAGGGTAGTGCGATGCGCGTGGCGGTGGTGGCTGGGCCGGACCCCGGCCATTCGTTCCCGGCGATCGCGTTGTGCCAGCGGTTTCTGGCGGCTGGGGACGTGCCGACGCTACTGACCGGCGTCGAATGGCTGGAGACCGCTCGTGCCGCCGGTGTCGACGCCGTCGAACTGGCCGGGCTGGACCCAACCCAGGACGACGACGACGGCGATGCCGGGGCCAAGATCCATCAGCGCGCGGCTCGGATGGCCGTGCTGAATCGCCCGCAGTTGCAGGCAATGGGGCTGGATCTGGTGGTGTCCGATGTGATCACCGCCTGCGGCGGGATGGCGGCCGAGCTGCTGGGAATCCCGTGGATCGAACTCGACCCGCACCCGCTGTACCGGCCGTCGAAGGGGCTGCCGCCGGTCGGCAGTGGACTGGCGCCCGGTACCGGAATCAGTGGTCGGCTACGCGACGCCACAATGCGCGCGTTGACCGCGCGGTCGTTACGGGTTGGCGACCGCCAACGCCGACAGGTTCGTGTTGAAATCGGTTTGCCCGCAAACGATCCCGGACCTTTGCGGATGCTGATCGCAACGCTACCAGCCTTGGAGGTGCCACGCCCGGACTGGCCGGCCGAAGCCGTCGTGGTCGGGCCGCTGCACTTCGAGCCGACCGAGCGGACATTGCCGATCCCGGCGGGTTCTGGCCCGGTCGTGGTGGTCGCGCCGTCGACGGCGACGACCGGTACCGCCGGAATGGCCGAGACGGCGCTGGCCGGCCTGGCGCCCCTCGGCGTGCGGCTGGTGGTGTCGCGGCTCGATGGTCCGGAGCTGAATTTGCCGCCCTGGGCGGTGGCCGGGCTGGGCAGGCAAGACGACCTGCTCGCCCACGCCGACCTGATGGTCTGCGGTGGGGGCCACGGCATCGTGGCCAAGACCCTGCTGGCCGGGGTGCCGCTGGTGGTGGTTCCCGGTGGCGGTGACCAATGGGAGATCGCCAACCGGGTGGTGCGCCAAGGCAGCGGGCGCCTGGTGCGGCCGTTGACCGGTGAAGCACTCGCCGGCGCTGTTGCCGATGTCCTGGCGGCGCCGGGTTATCGCGCCGCCGCGCAACGCGCCGCGGCCGGCGCCGCCGACGTGGCGGACCCGGTGCAGGTGTGCCATCAGGCACTGGCACTCGCCGGATAGGTAACTTGGCGGGGTGCGTCTCACAGAATTCAACGAGCGGATCACCCTGCGATTCGGCGCCACGTACGGCGCCTCGGTGTTGGCTGACCACGTGTTGAGCGGTTTCGACGGACGCACCGCCGCGCAGGCGATCGAGGACGGGGTGGAGCCGCGCGACGTGTGGCGGGCGCTGTGCGTTGACTTCGACGTACCCCGCGACCAGTGGTGAAAGCCTGCAAGTCGTTTGGCAGGACAAGCCTCTCGAGACTGGCGGCAGAGCTCCCGCTCGAGCCCTGGCCGAAACCGGCTATCGCGTTAGCCGGTTGCAGGGCGGCGCGTTTCAGGGGATGACGAACCCCGCGGGCGTGTCGACCAATACCGCGATGGCGTCAAACGTGGTGGGAATGTTGATGTCCCCGAACGGCGTGGTGAGTATGTCGGTGATGGTGTTCGGGGAACCCGCGGTCCCGGCGATGTCGGCGTATTCATTCGAGAATCCGCCACCAAAGTTGGTGAAGTCGAACACCGATCCAGTGGGCACCGTCAGGCCGCCAAGTTGGTTGCCGGTGTCGAGAATTAGCTCGTTGGAGTAGCCCCAGCTCGTCGTTACGCTTTCGAACTGGCCGGTGAAGGTCCCCAGCGTTTCGACGGGATTGCCCTGGTTGGCGGCAAAAACGTCGGTCCCCACAACGGTTTGATAGAAGGGGACAACCCCGGTTTCAGAGGTGATCACTGGCGTACCGTCGTATGTCTCTATCGAGTACTGGTCGTCAGCGAAGGCGACGGCCATCGGCAGAAACGCGGCAGCGAGCAGTCCTGCGGAGAACGCGCCGATGGTGAGCGAGATACGAGTCATGACTGGCCTTCCGGGGATGGGAACTGCGATTCGTCCGTTCGTCGTGTGTCGGCGGACATGAAAAACTGCCCACTGGCGGACATGAAAGTGCCCGTTCGCGGCCAATAAGAACTGCCCACCGGCGGATACGAAAGTGCCCGCAGGCGGCCATGAATCTGCCCAGACCTACTTGATGTCGTTCGGCGCGTCTGCGCTGGGGCGGCCTCTCCTGCGGTTTCGATGTCGATGCCTAGTCGACCCGACAACCCCAGGAGAGACCTACTTGAAGTCTGACGGAGAACTCATGGAAATACTCAATGCCTACGACCTGACCGGGTCCTACCGCGCCGCGGCCGAGCTGTGTGGGTGCTCGCACCACACCGTGAAGAAAGCGGTCGAGGATCGCAACGCTGGGCTGCCCCCGGCCACGCGGCGGGCCCGGATGATCGATGATTGGCGCGACCTGCTGGAAACCTGGGTCGCTGATTCGAAGGGCAAGATCCGCGGCGACAAAGCCCACGACAAGCTGGTGGCGTTGGGCTACACCGGCACCGACCGCACCACCCGCCGTTCGTTGGCGGAGATCAAAGCGCAATGGCGCCTTGGCAATACACGCGTGCACCGGCCCTGGATCACCGAGCCAGGACTGTGGCTACAGTACGACTTCGCCGACGGCCCCCTTGTCGCCGGCCGCAAGATCGTGCTGCTCGTGGCGTGGCTGGCGTGGAGCCGCTACCGCGTCGTGGTGGCTTTGCGGGACCGCACCGCACCCAGTGTCTTCGCCGGCCTGGACCGCATCTTTCGCATCGTCGGTGGTGCTCCGACCTACCTGCTCACCGACAACGAGAAGACCGTCACCACTGGACACATCGCCGGAGTTCCGGTCCGCAACCGGGCCGCGGTCACCTTCGGCCGCTACTACGGCCTTTCGGTGCTGACGTGTGAACCCGCCGACCCAGCCACCAAGGGTGGGGTGGAGAACGCGGTGAAGCTCGCCAAAGCCGACATCGTGCCTACTGAGACCAACCTCCTGCCGCAGTACGACTCGTTCGCCGACGTCGAAGCCGCATGCGCCGGTTTCACCACCGAGATCAACGCCCGCGTGCACCGGATCACGGGACGCCGGCCGGCCGAGATGCTCATTCAGGAACGCCCGGCCCTGCACGCGGTTCCTGACCTGCCCCACACCGCCGCGTTGGGGGTGACCCGCCGGGTTCCCGACAACACCCCGATGGTCACCTTCGACCACTGCCAATACTCGCTGCCCGCAACTCTTCTGGGCCAGACAGTGTGGATCCGTGACCACGACGGCACCGATGAGGTGGTGATCTGCGCTCTTGATGGCGGCGGCCCGGTGGAGGTGGCGCGGCATCGCCGCGCCGCCCCCGGTAGTCCCGCCATCAACGATGACCACTTCCCTGAGCATCGGGACAAGGTGCCCGGTGATTACCGGGTGCGGGCCCGCACTGTCAGTGAGCAGACCTTCCTGGCGCTGGGGCCGGGTGCGGCGGTGTGGCTCAAAGAAGCCGCCGCCGTCGGCACCGAACGGATCCTGCAGAAGATGGCCCACGCGGTGGAACTGTCGGCGTTAACCGGCCGCGCCGATGTCGACTGGGCGCTCGGGCATGCTGGCGTGCACGGTCGCTTCGCCACCGGTGACCTTGATTCCATCCTCGCCAGCAAGGGCATGGACACCACTCGCCGCGGCGCCGACGAAGACACCTCCCTGGCGCAAGGAACCAGTGGGTGGAACTTATTCGGCCGCAACGTTATCGACGCTGACGAGGCAGGCATCGCGTGACTACCACCACGACCACCGCGTCGCTACCCGCCGACGTCGAAGCGCTGATGCGTGGGCTGCGGTTGCCGCACGCCCGCGCGATCGCCGCCGACGTGCTGGCCACTGCCCGAGCTCAACGCTGGGACCCCACCGAGGTGATCAAAGCGCTGCTGACCGAGGAGTCCGCCGGCCGGGCCCGGTCCATGCTGGCCGCCCGCCGCAAAGCCGCCGGCTTCCCGACCGGGAAGACATTCGACGTGTGGGACCCCAATGCGTCGTCGATCCCGTTACCGACCCAGCAGGCGCTACAGACCCTGGAGTGGGTGGGTCGTCGGGAGAACCTGGTGGTCTGCGGGCCCGCTGGCACCGGCAAGACGTTCTTCCTCGAAGCGTTGGGGCAGAAGGTCATCGAAGCCGGGATGCCGGTGGCGTGGTTCACCCTCGAGCAGATCGGGGTCCTGGTTCGGGCGCACCGCGCTGACGATTCGTTGGGCAAGGCCGTGGCCAAGATCGTGCGTGCCGAGCTCGTGGTGATTGACGACGTTGGACTGTTGCCCGTCGGTGCCGATGCCGCTGAAGGGCTCTACCGCATCGTCGAGGCCGCCTATGAACGGCGCTCGGTGGCGATCTCATCGAACCTGCACCCCAGTGGTTTCGATGAGCTGATGCCCAAGACGTTGGCGACTGCCACCGTGGACCGGCTGCTGCATCACGCGCACCTGTGCCAGACCAGCGGAGACTCCGTGCGGCTGGCCCAAGCCCTGCACGGGAAGGGAGTCAAACCCTTGAGCTGACAACGGCCTCAACCACCGGTGGCGGACACACCCTAATGGGCAGATTCGTGTCCGCCACTGGGCAGTTCTTATTGGCCACCTACGGGCAGTTCTCATGTCCGCCCACGGGCAGTTTCAGCTGTCCATTGACAGTCGTGTGATATCGAGTTATCTGAGAGAAAGCCGGGTCTTTCCTCAGCGATATCTCAGGATATTAGCTCGCATTCTGGATGGCAGAAGGTAAATCCGGGATCGGATCTTGATTTCAGGGCACTGGCTCCGCGCTACGGACTGAGGCGCCCGGCCTTTTCTGCCGAAGACACGCCAGCGGCGCGCCTGCAAGCTAGTCGAACACCTGTTCGCTACTGTGGTGATCGTTCGACAGATGCCGACTTGTCGGAGGGCTGCTCTAACGTCGCGGCCAATCGACCAACACCGGTCAAACCGAACAACGACTACACCGAGAGGTAGCACCATGGCACAAGCCCCAGACCGCGAAAAGGCCCTCGAATTGGCGATGGCCCAAATTGAGAAGAGTCACGGCAAAGGCTCGGTGATGCGCCTCGGAGACGAAGTGCGTCAACCGATTTCGGTCATCCCGACCGGATCTATCGCGCTAGATGTGGCGCTGGGCATCGGCGGCCTTCCTCGTGGCCGCATCGTCGAGATCTACGGCCCGGAGTCTTCGGGTAAAACCACCGTCGCTCTGCACGCGGTGGCCAACGCGCAGGCCGCCGGTGGCATCGCGGCATTCATCGACGCCGAGCACGCGCTGGATCCCGACTACGCCCACAAGTTGGGTGTCGACACCGATTCGCTGCTGGTCAGCCAGCCGGACACCGGTGAGCAGGCCCTCGAGATCGCGGACATGCTGATCCGTTCAGGTGCGCTGGACATCTTGGTCGTCGACTCGGTCGCCGCGCTGGTGCCCCGCGCAGAGATCGAAGGCGAGATGGGTGACAGTCACGTCGGACTGCAGGCTCGGCTGATGAGCCAGGCGCTGCGGAAAATCACCGGTGCGCTGAGCAATTCGGGCACCACGGCGATCTTCATCAACCAGCTCCGCGAGAAGATCGGCGTGATGTTCGGTTCGCCCGAAACCACCACGGGCGGAAAGGCGTTGAAGTTCTACTCCTCGGTGCGTCTGGATGTGCGACGGATCGAGACGCTGAAAGACGGCACCGACGCGGTCGGTAACCGCACCCGAGTCAAGGTCGTCAAGAACAAGGTGTCGCCGCCGTTCAAGCAGGCCGAGTTCGACATCCTTTACGGGCGTGGTATCAGCCGCGAGGGCTCGCTGATCGACATGGGCGTGGATCAGGGCTTCGTCCGCAAGTCCGGGTCGTGGTTCACCTACGAAGGCGAGCAGTTGGGGCAGGGTAAAGAGAACGCCCGCAACTTCCTGCTGGAGAACGTCGACGTGGCCAACGAGATCGAGAAGAAGATCAAGGAAAAGCTCGGTATCGGTGCCGTGCTGACCGATGACGCCAATGTCGAGCCCCTCCCCGCTCCCGTCGACTTCTGAGCCATCTCGCGGTGAGCAGGCGCGGGCGTTGTGTCTGCGCCTGCTCACCGCGCGGGCGCGAACCCGCGCCGAGTTGGCGGCTCAGCTGGCCAAGCGTGGCTATCCCGACGATCTCAGCACGCAGGTGCTGGATCGGCTGACCGAGGTCGGGTTGGTGGACGACGCGGACTTCGCTGAGCAGTGGGTGCACTCGCGGTTGGCCAACGCGGGAAAAGGTAAGCGTGCGTTGGCTGCTGAGTTGCAGACCAAGGGTGTGGACAAGGAACTGATCACGTCGGTGCTTGGCGGCATCAACCCTGCCGACGAGCGAGGCCGGGCCGAAGAGCTGGTCCGCAAGAAGCTGCGGCGTGAAAGTCTCAGCGATGAGGCCGCCGATGCCAGGGTCACGCGCCGCTTGGTGGGAATGCTTGCCCGGCGAGGCTTCAGCCAGGGGATGGCCTTCGACGTGGTCAGCGTCGAGTTGGCCGGCGAGCGGGAGCGCCGGCGCGTCTAGGTCGCCCGAACGCCGGGCTGCTGGCGCGCCGTACCATGGCCCAGTGACTTCGACGGTGGAATCAGGCTCGACGCCCGCGGCGGCGCCGCTGCCGTCGCAGCGCAGCTACGAGGTCCGCACCTACGGCTGTCAGATGAACGTCCACGATTCCGAACGGCTGGCCGGTCTGCTCGAGGCGGCGGGCTACCGGCGGGCGGCCGACGGCGACGATGCGGATGTCGTGGTGTTCAACACGTGCGCGGTGCGGGAGAACGCCGACAACAAACTGTACGGAAACATCAGCCACCTGGCCCCACGCAAGCGAAGCAACCCCGACTTCCAGATCGCGGTCGGAGGATGCCTGGCGCAAAAAGATCGAGACGCTGTGCTGGGCAAGGCGCCGTGGGTCGATGTCGTCTTCGGCACGCACAACATCGGGTCTTTGCCCACGCTGCTGGAACGGGCACGGCACAACCGGGTCGCCCAGGTCGAAATCGCCGAGGCGCTGCAAGAATTCCCGTCGGCGCTGCCTGCGGCACGCGAATCCGCTTACGCCGCGTGGGTTTCCATCTCGGTCGGTTGTAACAACAGCTGCACGTTTTGCATCGTGCCGTCGCTGCGCGGCAAGGAGGTCGACCGCAGCCCCGACGACATCTTGGCCGAAGTGCGTTCACTGGTCGCCGACGGCGTGCTGGAAATCACGCTGCTAGGTCAAAACGTCAACGCCTACGGGGTGTCGTTCGCCGACCCGCAACTACCGCGCAACCGCGGCGCGTTCGCCGAACTGCTGACTGAGTGCGGTCGCATCGATGGGCTCGAGCGGGTGCGCTTCACCTCACCGCATCCGGCCGAATTCACCGACGATGTCATCGAAGCGATGGCCCGGACGCCGAATGTCTGCCCGGCGCTGCACATGCCGCTGCAATCCGGCTCGGACCGCATGTTGCGGGCGATGCGCCGGTCCTACCGCGCCGAGCGCTACCTCGGGATCATCGACAGGGTCCGCGCTGTCATGCCCCACGCGGCGATCACCACCGACCTGATCGTGGGGTTCCCGGGCGAAACCGAAGAGGACTTCGCCGCCACGCTCGACGTCGTCCGCCAGGCCCGTTTCGCCAGCGCTTTCACCTTCCAGTACTCCAAGCGGCCGGGAACCCCCGCGGCCGAACTCGACAACCAGGTGCCGAAAGCGGTTGTGCAGGAACGCTACGACAGACTCATCGCCCTGCAAGAAGAGATCGCGCTCGAGGAGAACCGCGCCCAGATCGGCCGGACCGTCGAACTCCTCGTAGCCACCGGCGAAGGCCGCAAGGACACCAGCACCGCTCGGATGAGCGGACGGGCACGCGACGGGCGACTCGTGCATTTCACACCGGGGGAGCAGCACGTGCGCCCCGGTGACATCGTCACGACCACGGTCACCCGCGCAGCGCCGCATCACCTGATCGCCGACGGCGACGTGCTCAGCTACCGCCGCACCCGAGCCGGAGACGCACACGCCGCCGGCCGGCGTCCCTCCGGCGCCAGAGCATTGAGCCTGTCTGGCGACGATGCGGACGGGGGACGCGTCGGAGGAGGAGCCAGAGCATTGAGCCTGTCTGGCGACGATGCGGACGGGGGACGCGTCGGAGGAGGAGCCAGACCATTGAGCCTGGGCATGCCGGCGATCGGGAAACCGGCTCAGCCGACCGAGTCGCCGGGGTGTGCTCGATGAGCGGCAATGACGGCGCATTCGATGCGTACCGCGACGACATCGAGGCCGCTGAGCGTCGCATTGCTCGCGAGATCGAGCCGGGCGCAAGGGCTTTGGTCGTCGCGATCTTGGTTTTCGTGCTGATCGGTTCGTTCGTGCTGCCACATACCGGTCACGTGCGCGGATGGGATGTGCTGTTTTCCACCCACGGCGCCGCCAATGCGGCCATCGCCCTGCCGCAGCGCGTATTCAGTTGGCTTGCTTTGGTTTTCGGCGTCGGTTTTTCCATGCTGGCTCTGTTGACCCGCCGTTGGGCCTTGGCCTGGATCGCGCTGGCGGGTTCTGCGGTGGCCAGTGCCGCTGGGCTGCTGGCCATTTGGTCGCGGCAGACAGTCGCCTCCGGTCACCCCGGGCCCGGCGTCGGGTTGTTCGTGGCGTGGCTTGCCATCATCTTGCTGACGTTCCACTGGGCGCGGGTGGTCTGGTCGCGCACCATCGTGCAACTCGCCGCAGAGGAACAGCGCCGTAAATCGGCGGCGCAGCGCCAGGCCCGGACGCTGCTGGAGACCCTCGATGACCCTCAACCACCCAAGGGCAATGGCCCGGGCGGTTCTTCGACTTAGCGCTTGCGAGTCAGCGCGTCGGCTGCCGCGTCGGCCCACTGCCGCCACTGTTCGGCGTTGGCCTTGGCCTCCTGGGCTTCCTTGATGCGGCCGGCCGCCTCGGCTTTTCGGGCCTGACGCTCGTACTGCTCGGCGCGCTCCCGGAATTGATCGGCGCGGGCCTGAGCCTCGGGGTCAGGGCCGGACGGCTCCGCGGCGTCGCGCACTTTCTTCTCGACCGCGCGCAGACGCCGCTCGAGATCGGCCGACTTCTCCCGCGGGACCTTGCCAATCGCGTCCCACTTGTCACCGATCGCGCGCAGCGCCGCTGCGGCCGCCTTCGGATTGCTGGTGTCGATCTTCTCCGCCTCGGCGAGTAGCGCCTCTTTCGCGGCGGCGTTCGTGTGGAATTCGGCGTCCCGTTCGGCGGTGGCGGCGTTGCGGGCCTTGAAAAAGCTGTCCTGGGCGCCTTTGAAGCGCGCCCACAGTGCGTCGTCGACGTCGCGCGCCGCGCGCCCGGCAGCTTTCCAGTCCACGAGCAGCTTGCGGAATTCGGCACTGGTGGGGCCCCAGTCCGTCGAATCCACGAGTGCTTCGGCTTTCACGCAGAGCTTCTCTTTGGCCTCGCGGGCACCCGCCCGATCGCGGTCCAATTCGGCGAAGTGCGATCCGCGCCGCCGGTTGAACGTCTCCCGCGCCGCCGAGTAGCGCTTCCACAGCGCATCGTCGGTTTTGCGATCCAACCCGGTGATCGTCTTCCACTCATCGAGAATCGTGCGCAGCCGGTCGCCCGCGACCTTCCATTGCGTTGACGTGGTGGCCAGTTCCTCGGCTTCGGCGGCCAAAGCTTCCTTGCGCGCGGTCTGGGCCGCGCGATGCTCGTCGCGGCGCGTCCGGTCGGCCGCGGCCGCTTCGCTGGCGTGCTCGGCGATGGCGTTCAGGCGAGCGGCGAGCGCGTCGATGTCGCCGAGGACGTTGGCGTTGGGCAGTGTCTCGGCCAGTGCTGCGGCTGTCGCCTTGATCTTGCGGGCATCGCCGGTGCCGGCCGTCAAGCGCTCTTCAAGCAGCGCGATTTCCGTGCTGAGGTCGTCGAATCGGCGCCCGAAGTGGGCGAATGCCGCTTCGGGGTCACCGGCCTGCCAAGAGCCGACCACGCGTTCACCGGCCGAACTGATCAGCCACACCGTGCCGTCGTCGTCGACCCGACCGAACTTGTGCGGGTCGCTGGCGGGCACCGCTACTACCGGGTGAGCGGGGGGACGTGGGGTCGGCTTGGGACCTGGCCGTGGTCCCGGCCTCGGGCTCGGCCGGGCTTCCTGGGCTTCGATGTGTGGCTCGTCAGACGTCATGAGCTGCCCTTACCTACCCTCCGTGCGGTTAGTGACCGCACACCTGCCGCGCAAAGCGGCGCCGTCGAAACGAGGTACTCACACGGCACCCCATCAGTATTGAAGCAGTTTGTCGTGAGAAGCGTTCTGAGTTGGCCGCTCAGTGTCGTCGGAGCGGTCGATTCGGCGGACGGCACCGGCGTGATCGGCGGTTGGGGCAAATGGCCCCTAGGG
Organism: Mycobacterium paraterrae; assembly: GCF_022430545.2. NCBI lineage: Bacteria > Bacillati > Actinomycetota > Actinomycetes > Mycobacteriales > Mycobacteriaceae > Mycobacterium > Mycobacterium paraterrae. Next base: position 3,993,572 of record NZ_CP092488.2, read on the forward strand.
TGGATGGTGAAACCGAGATGACTGGGCGGTGAACGATGTCTGGAATGGATCTGATCGGGCTGTGTGCCGCCCAGGGGTTCGTGATCCGCCCGGTCGCCACCAGCGCGGCAGCGACGGCCAAAATGCCGTCATACCTGAGAAAGAGCCGTCGAATCGACAACCGGGACGCGCGGCAGCGAGGTTTTCACAGCACGCGTCAGTAACGTGGCGGGAATCGGCCGTCACCCCGCCCGATGACCAGCGAGGAGGTAAGCCGTGCCGAAAGCAGAGATCGCCGCAGTGCTGGCGCTGGCCGCCGCGCTGGCGTCGGCGATCGGGAATGTAGAGCGGCAGCGATCTGCGCACGAGGTGACCGACAAGCCGGTCGGCTACCTCGCCTTGTTCCTGATGTGCTGGCGGAACCGCAGTTGGCGCATTGGTGCGCTCGCGGCCATCGCCAACTACGTATTGCAGGGCGCCGCGTTGACCCTGGGTTCCGTGATCATGGTCACCGGCCTGCAGGTGACGGCGCTGCTGTTCGCGTTGCCGATCTACGCCCGGATGACCCGACAGCCGGTCAGCCGGTGGGAGTGGGCCTGGGCAGTGGTGCTGGCGGGGTCGCTGGCCGTCGTGGTCACCGTGGGTAATCCGGTCGCCGGGTACTCGCGGGCTTCCTGGCACACCTGGCTCATCGTGGCCGCCGTCCTGGGCCCGTTGTTCGGGCTGTGCCTCCTGGGTGCTCGCAAATGGCCCAACGGGACGATCGGTGCGGTGTTGTTGGCGGCCGTGTCCGGGGCCTCGCTGGGTTTGTTCGCGGTGCTGGTCAAGGGTGCCGCCGAGGCCGCTGAGAAAGGCATCGTGGCGCTGCTCGCCGCCCCGGAGCTCTACGCGTCCATCGTCGCGGCCGTCACGGGGATGGTGTTGCAGCAGTCGGCTTACCGCGGCGGCCCGCTCAACGCGTCCATGCCGACCATGACCGTGGCGAAGCCGGTCGCGGGCTCGCTGCTGGGCGTCGCCGTGCTCGGCGAAACGCTGCAGCCGGGCGAGGAGCGGGTGGTCGTGCTCGCCGTCGCGGTGGTGCTCACGGTGATCGCCACCGCCGCCCTCGCGCGCGGTGAGGCTGAAACCGTGCAGGGGTACAACGACGACGTTGCCACCGGACGACTGCTGGCGATTTCCGACCGTTAGTTTTGATGGCGTGCTGAGCGCCATCTCGATCATCCCGTCAGCGCCGGTACTCGTTCCCGAGCTGGCCGGCGCTGCCGCCGGTGAGGTCGCTGAATTGCGGGCGGCAATGGTCGCCGCGGCAGGCGCGCTGCCACCTCGCTGGGTCGTTGTCGGGGTGGGCGCCGCGGACGACGTCGTCGGCTCCGACGGTGTCGGGACATTCGCGGGTTACGGCGCCGACGTGGTGGTGCACCTTTCGCCAGGTGCGAGCGGCCCGCCTACGCCAATGCCCCTGTGCGCGTTGGTCGCCGGCTGGATCCGGTTGCAGGCCCAACCAGACGCGGTGGCGGAGGTTCGGGTCTACGCCGACGGCCATGATGCCGCGGCCGCGGTCGCGTTCGGCCGGCAACTGCGCAGCGAGATCGACGGGTGGTCCGAGCCGACCGGGGTGCTGGTGGTCGCCGACGGCACCCACACGTTGACGCCGGCTGCGCCCGGGGGATACCAGCCCGCCGACGTCGATGTGCAGCGCGCGCTGGACGACGCCTTGGCATGCGGGGATGTCGCGGCACTGTCCCGGCTACCCGCGCAAGTGCGGGGACGGGTCGCCTTTGGCGTACTGGCCGGGTTGGCCCAACCGATGCCGCGGTCGGCCAAGGAGCTTCACCGGGCGGCGCCCTACGGAGTCGGGTACTTCGCCGGCGTCTGGCAGCCGTGAGGCCGCTGGCCATCGTCGGGCCGACCGGAACCGGCAAATCCCAACTGGCTCTTGATGTTGCGGAGCGGCTCGACGGAGAGGCGGAGATCGTCAATGCCGACGCGATGCAGTTCTACCGCGGCATGGACATCGGCACCGCGAAACTTCCCGTCGAACAGCGCCGCGGAATCCCGCACCATCAGCTCGACGTCCTCGATGTCACCGCCACCGCGACCGTCGCGCGTTACCAGCGCGATGCCGCCGCCGACGTCGAGGCGATAGCGTCGCGCGGCAAGGTTCCGATCCTGGTGGGCGGTTCGATGCTCTACATCCAGTCGCTGCTCGACGACTGGTCCTTTCCCGCGACCGATCCCGCGGTGCGGGCGAAGTGGGAGCAGCGGCTCGGCGACATCGGCGTCAGTGCCCTGCATGCCGAGCTTGCCGAGCGCGATCCGGCCGCCGCCGCCTCCATCCTGGCCACCGACGGCCGGCGCATCGTCCGGGCGCTGGAAGTGGTGGAATTGACCGGCCAACCGTTCGCCGCGTCGGCGCCCGTGATCGGCACGCCCCGATGGGACACCGCCATCATCGGATTGGATTGCGAGACAGGGCTGCTCGACCAGCGGCTGGCCCAGCGCACCGAGACGATGTTCGCCGAAGGCCTGGTCGACGAGGTGATCGGTCTGCTCGACCGTGGGCTGCGCGACGGTGTCACCGCGTCGCGAGCGCTGGGTTACGCGCAGGTGCTCGACGATCTCGACGCCGGTGGTACGGGCGCCGCAGCCCGGGAGCCGACCTTCATCGGTACTCGCCGCTACGTCCGTCGCCAACGGTCCTGGTTTCGCCGCGACCACCGCATTCATTGGCTGGATGCGGCCGCGGACGGCAACGACGAGGCCGCATTGAGGCAGTGGCGCCACGTATCCTGAGCTGGTGATCCGTTTCGCCAAGGGACACGGCACCGAGAACGACTTCGTGCTGCTCGATGACCTGGACGCCGCGTTGGCGTTGACCCCGCAGCTGGTGTCGGCATTGTGCGACCGGCGCCGCGGCCTGGGCGCCGACGGGGTGCTGCGTGTCACCACCGCCGGCGCGGCGCTGGCGGCCGGGGTGCTCGATCGGACTCCCGACGGAGTGAATCTCGACGACTGGTACATGGATTACCGCAATGCCGACGGCTCGGTCGCGCAGATGTGCGGCAACGGTGTGCGCGTTTTCGCGCACTACCTGAGGGCCGCCGGCTTGGAATCCCGCGATGAGTTCGTTGTCGGGTCGCTGGCCGGTCCTCGCCCGGTGGTGATGCATCACGTCGGCGCGGCCAACGCCGACGTCCGGGTAGACATGGGCAAGGCCAACCGGCTGGGCCCGGGACAGGCAGTCGTCGACGGCCGAACGTTCAACGGCTTGGCGGTCGACGTAGGCAACCCGCACCTGGCGTGTGTCGACTCCGCGCTGACGGCCGAGACGCTGGCCGAAATCGACGTCGCCGCGCCCGTGAGTTTCGACCACGGTCAGTTCCCCGACGGGGTCAACGTCGAGATCCTCACCGCCCCGAACGACAGTGTGGTGAGCATGCGGGTGCACGAGCGGGGTGTGGGTGAAACCCGCTCCTGCGGAACAGGAACCGTCGCGGCCACGGTGGCGGCGCTGTCGCACGGCGGCGCAGCCACCGGAACCCTCACCGTGCGAGTGCCCGGCGGCGACGTCGTCGTCACCGTCACCGAAGCGACCAGCTATCTGCGCGGGCCCTCGGTGCTAGTGGCGCGCGGCGAACTCAGCGAGGAATGGTGGCAGAGCGCGCAAGGTTAAATAGGATGCGTGCCGCCGCATGTGCGGGCACCATGTGACATTGCCTATGACATATCCCGACATTCCTGACATCCCGAGCACGGGAGACCTTGCGCTCGACGACCGCGCCGCGCTGCGCCGTGTCGCCGGGCTATCCACCGAACTCACCGACATCTCCGAGGTCGAGTACCGCCAGCTGCGACTCGAGCGGGTGGTGCTGGTCGGGGTGTGGACCGATGGCAGCGCCGCGGACGCCGATGCGAGCCTCGCCGAGTTGGCTGCCCTGGCCGAGACCGCCGGGTCGCAGGTGCTCGAAGGCATGGTCCAGCGGCGCACCAAGCCAGACCCCTCGACCTACATCGGGTCCGGTAAGGCCGCCGAATTGCGCGACGTAGTGTCGGCGACCGGCGCCGACACGGTCATCTGCGACGGTGAGCTGTCACCGGCACAGTTAACCGCGCTGGAGAAGGCGGTCAAGGTAAAGGTCATCGACCGAACCGCGTTGATTCTGGACATCTTCGCCCAGCACGCCACCAGCCGAGAAGGCAAGGCACAGGTGTCGCTGGCGCAGATGGAGTACATGTTGCCCCGCCTGCGTGGCTGGGGCGAGTCGATGTCGCGGCAGGCCGGTGGTCGAGCCGGCGGCAGCGGCGGAGGTGTGGGTCTACGCGGCCCCGGTGAAACCAAGATCGAGACCGATCGCCGTCGTATCCGCGAACGAATGTCAAAGCTGCGACGCGACATTCGCGACATGAAGCAGGTCCGCGACACCCAGCGCAGCCGCCGGCGCAAGAGCGAGGCGCCTTCGATCGCGATCGTCGGCTACACCAACGCCGGCAAATCCAGTCTGCTGAACGCACTGACCGGCGCTGGGGTGCTGGTACAGGACGCGTTGTTCGCAACGCTCGAACCCACCACCCGCCGCGCGGAATTCGAGGACGGGCGGCCGTTCGTCATCAGTGACACGGTCGGCTTCGTGCGGCATCTGCCGACTCAGTTGGTCGAGGCGTTCCGCTCCACGCTGGAAGAAGTCGTCGACGCCGACCTGCTGGTGCACGTCGTCGACGGCTCTGACGTCAACCCGCTGGCGCAGATCAGCGCGGTCCGCCAGGTGGTCTCAGAGGTGTTCGCCGACCATCACCTAGACCCTGGCGGCGCGGCGCCGCAGGAGCTCATCGTGGTCAACAAGATCGATGCCGCAAGCGATTTGGCTTTGGCCAAATTGCGTCGCGCATTGCCGGGAGCGGCATTCGTCTCGGCGCGCACCGGCGACGGGATCGAGGGGTTGCGTCGGCGATTGGCCGAGCTGGCCGCGCCGACGGACACCGCCGTGGACGTGGTGATCCCTTACGACCGTGGTGACCTCGTTTCCCGTGTGCATGCTGACGGCCGGGTGCAGGAGACGGAGCACATCGGTGACGGGACGCGGATCAAGGCTCGAGTGCCGGTCGCCTTGGCCGCGCTGCTGCGGCAATTTTCGGCGACCTGAAAAGGCTTGCCAGACAACAGAAAAGCGCCGGAGTCCCCCACTCCGGCGCTTTTCTGCTTAGTAGCGTTAGAACAGGCCGCCGAGGTCCAGACCGCCGGTGAGAAGCGACGTGAGGTCACTGAGCACGGTGGAGAAATCGGTGGTGAGGTTCGTGCCCAGGCCGCTGAAGCTGTCACCGAGGGCGGTGAGGAGCGTAGTGAGGTCGCCAAGGCTGCTGGTGTCGCCCGACAGAGCAACCAGGTAGCCCTCGAAATCACTGGCCGCCAGGGCGAAGTCCGCGTTGGCAATCGTGGTCAGATCCGTGTCGAACGCCGGCGTACCCACGGCAGCAGCGAGGTCTGCGGCGGTGAGGTCGGTGCTGGCCGGAATCGGCACGAAATCCGCGTTGAAGATCGCCAGTAACTCGGCTTGTGACGCGCTGCTGGTGACGCCCACGAGCTGGTTCACCTGGTCCTCGGCGACGAGACCGTCGAGGAACAGCGCCTCGAACGCCCGGCTCTCGGCGCCGTTGAACGCCCCGCTGTAGATGGGCTCGGCGCCAGTGGCGTCGAGCAGGGTGGTCGCCTGGCTGGCGCCGAGCGCGCTCGCCAGATCGTTGTACAGCGTCGCTTCTGCGCCGGTCGGTCCCAACACGTCGTTCCAGAAGGCGTTGTCGAGGGTGCCTTCGTCGAGCAGGAGCGTCGCGTCAGTCACGTCCACCAGCGCGACATCGTGATGCTGTACCGGCACGCCTTGAGCCTGGACTGAGTCGTGGTAGGGCAGCGACCCGAAGAGTCCCGCCGCGGTCAAGGCACCAGCGGCGATGAGAGTGTGTCTGGTTACAGCCTTCATGATTTCCCTTCCCCTGCACTTGTGCGGGCTGTGCGCGTTACTGCCGCCCCGTCCTCCCCGTAAGGACGCCTGAAAGCTCTCAGGTTGACTTAAGCTACCGCCTAAGATTTGTGTGAGTAAAGGATATTGTCGGAAAACTTTTGGACTTTTTTCGGTAGTCGATTGATGCTGGCCGAAGGTTTTTTTCGGCCATCTCAAACCGCGCAGCCGGCATAAGGTGGCGCAATATTAAAGCTCAGTGAAGTTTCAGGAATGTGCGCGTTTTATCGGACTACTCGACCAGTTCAAACACGTCTTCAGCGGAGGTCATCAGGACGTGCGTCGCGAGCTGATGGTTCAGCTCGTCGAGCCGCCCCTCGTCGGCTTGGCTGCGCTCGGGTTTCGCAGTCAGGCGGAAGAATTCGTCGGTGATGAAGCCGTGGCGCATCAGCAGCGTCGCGGTGCGGCCCTTGACCGTGACGTGAAAGGCGAACCCTTGCAATATCGGGCCCCGGTCCGGTCGTGCCAGGTTGGCGTCGACGCAATATCGGCCGTCGGTGACGGCGCGGGTGACGGCCTCTATCCCGTCGCGGATCCCGGGCTCGTCGATTGCGACGCGAATGGCGATCGATCGCCGCTGCGGTGGGTGATTGGGGGAGAGCGCGGCGAATGCCCGCTGCAGCACTTTAAGGGCGGCGGCAACCCCTACCCGGGAGCGCGGCCCGGCGTAACACAGCATGTCGGTGTAGGAAAACTCGAGCAGTTGCCCGCGTTCCCGCACCAGGATCGTGTCGTCCATCTGGCGACTCTAGGCCCGCACTGCCACCCCGGCCTACCAACCATCTGGTTGGTATATGTTGAGCGGCAGTGTTCCCAACTTGCCGGAGGTCCATTTCATGGGTAGCGCCATCAAATATCAGCGCACACTGTTCGAGCCCGAGCACGAATTGTTCCGGGAGTCGTACCGGTCCTTTTTGGAGCGCCACGTCGCGCCGTACCACGATGAGTGGGAGAAGGCGAAGATCGTCGACCGCGGAGTCTGGCTGGAGGCCGGCAAACAGGGCTTCCTGGGAATGGCGATCCCGGAGGAGTACGGCGGCGGCGGTAACGACGACTTTCGTTACAACACCATCATCACCGAGGAGACCACCTACGGCCGGTACAGCGGCATCGGTTGGGCCCTGCACAACGACATCATCGCGCCCTACCTGCTGAGCCTGACCAACGAGGAGCAGAAGCAGCGCTGGCTGCCGAAATTCTGCACCGGCGAGATGATCACGGCGATCGCGATGACCGAACCAGGCACCGGCAGTGATTTGCAGGGCATCAAGACCCGCGCCGTCAAGAAGGGTGATCATTACGTTCTCAACGGCTCAAAGACGTTCATCACCAACGGAATCAACTCCGACCTGGTGATCGTGGTCGCGCAGACCGATCCGGACAAAGGATCGCAAGGGTTTTCGCTGCTGGCTGTCGAGCGCGGCATGAAGGGATTCGAACGCGGCCGGCACCTGGACAAGGTCGGCCTGGACGCCCAGGACACCGCCGAGCTGTCGTTCACCGATGTCGAGGTGCCCGTCGAGAATCTCCTCGGTGAGGAGGGCATGGGTTTCATCTACCTGATGCAGAACTTGCCGCAGGAACGCATTTCGATCGCGATAATGGCCGCGGCGGCCATGGAGAAGGTGCTGGAGCAGACGCTGCAATACACCAAGGAGCGCAAGGCTTTTGGAAAGCCTGTCGGCAGTTTCCAGAACAGCCGTTTCCTGCTCGCGGAGCTGGCCACCGAGGCCACCGTGGTTCGGATGATGGTCGACGAGTTCATCGCCCTGCACCTGGAAGGCAAACTGACTGTCGAACAGGCCGCGATGGCCAAATGGTATTCCACCGAAAAGCAGGTGTATCTGATCGACCGTTGTTTGCAACTGCACGGCGGTTACGGCTACATGCGCGAATACCCGGTTGCGCGTGCGTATCTCGATGCGCGGGTGCAGACGATATACGGCGGCACCACCGAGATCATGAAGGAAATCATCGGCCGCAGCCTGGGTGTCTGACCCCGTAAAGCGTTGGCTCAGGTCAATTTCGATTGCCTGCGGTGACGCCGGTGTTGCTGACTCCCGACACTTCGGGCCGTAGAGGCAATTTGCGAAAGGCGGGTCCGAAAGTCCTGGCTGCGTGACAAAGCAAGCCGGCTTCGGGCCCGTCCTCGACGTCGGTTTGCCAGTCAAACGTGCCGTGGCGTGCCAGCGGATATCGAGGGACCGTAATCTAAACGCCGAACAGGCAGAAAGCGACACAAGCCAGGCCTGCGGACCGCAATTCGGCGTCGACACGATGAGCAAACCGTAGGGTCTTGCTATGACTTCCGATGTGTGGTCTCCCGCAGCAGCGTCGTGGCGACCCGCAGGGTGGTCGACGCTGTGCCCGAGAACCGGACTGGGCGGCCGCGGGGAGGGCGGGATGACACGGCAGCGAAGACGATCATGGACCTTCGCGTGCTCAACGCGTGGCTTGGTAACGCTAGCGGCGGCACTGGCACTCCTGGCGCTGCAGACCCCGGTCGCAGACGCTTCTCCCATCGGCGATGCCGACAACGCGATCACCGCGGCCTGGAAAGAAGCGGGCGGGGACACCTCTGACCTGGGCCCCAAGCAGGGCGAGTGCTACGTCGCGGGGCAGGGGTTCGCCCAGGACTTCGTGCACGGCAAGATGTTTTTCACCCCGGCGACGGGGCCCCGGTCGATGATGGGCGCCATCCTCGACAAATACGAGTCGCTGGGCGGCCCGGCGGATTCCGACCTTGGCTTTCCGACCGCGAACGAGGTTCGCGGGCTGGCCGGACCCGATAGCCGGGTGAGCACTTTCTCGGCCAGCGACAAACCCCTGATTTATTGGACTGCCGACCACGGCGCGTTCGTGGTGCGCGGTGCGATCAACGCCGCATGGGACAAGCTCGGCAGTTCCGGTGGTGCACTCGGCGTACCGATCGGGGACGAGACCTACGACGGCGAGCTCGCGACCCAGGCGTTCAGCGGCGGCAAGGTGTCATGGAACCGCCTGACCAAAACCTTCACCACCGTCCCGCCCAACCTTGCCGGGCAGCTCTCCGGTCTGCAGGTGCCGGTCGACCCGACGGCAGAGATCAACCAGGCGTGGCGGGCAGCGGGGGGCGCTTCGGGTCCGCTGGGAGCCAAACAGGGCGACCAGTACCCGATCGGCGGCGATGGGCTGGCGCAAAACTTCACCGGCGGCAAGGTCTTCTTCAGCCCGGCCACCGGCGCCAATGCCGTCGAAACCGACATCTTGACCAAGTACGAGGCGCTCGGCGGACCGGCCAAGAGCGACCTCGGCTTCCCGATTTCCAATGAGGCCGACGGGGGACTGAAGCCGGCGAGCAAGGTCAGCGCGTTTTCCGCGACCGACAAGCCGGTGATCTTCTGGACGCCCGATCATGGCGCCTACGTGGTACGTGGCCCCATCAAAGCGGCGTGGGACAAGCTTCTCGGACCGACGGGCAAACTGGGCGCTCCAGTGGGTGATCAAACGATTGCCCAGGATGTCGCCACGCAGAAATTCACCGGTGGCCAGATCGCCTGGGATAAGACGAAGAACACCTTCACCACGCAGCCGGCGAACTTGGCCTCGGCGCTGGCCGGTCTTGAGGTACCCGGGCAGAAGACACCGGCGAATTCCGCGTCGCCTCATGCCGCGACGAGTTGGCTGAGCGGGCACTGGTGGTGGTTGGCGATCGGTGCGGGCGCGTTGCTGCTCATCGGCCTGCTGGCCTTGCTGGCACGGTGGGCCGGTCGGCGTCGGGCCGCTGAACGTGACGCCGAATCCCACGACGGGCACGACTCGAACTACGAGCCCGCGACCGAGTCGGTGTCGCAGTGGTCGCCCGAGGCCGACCCGGATTCGGCGTCGTCGAGCGTGGCCGAGGACCACCGGCCGCCGCGTCCACGAACGGTGCGCCTGCCCAGCCAGCCCTCCAGTGCGTGGATGCCGCCCGAGGACCACAAGAGCTTGGTCGACGAGCTGCTCGAAGACGAAAACGACAGCCCCGAAGACTTTTCCGCCTTTACCGAACACGATCACGAAGACGCGGAGCACTTCGAGGAAGATCCTGACGACGTCGACACCGATCCCACCGGGATTCCGATCGGAGGCGACGGCCGTGTCGGCCGGCATGCGGCGTCGGATGCCGACGATGATGAGGATTCCCAGGTGACGGAGGCGGTGCCGATACCGCGGATAGCGCCCGGGCAGTTGGCAATCCATTTGCCGATGGACGACCCTTATCAGGTGCCCGACGGCTACCCCGTCAAGGCAAACGCCAGTTCCGGCCTCTACTACATGCCCGACAGCAACCTGTACGAGGACACTCAGGCCGAAATCTGGTTCGCCAGTGAGGAAATGGCCAAAGCTAACGGCTTCCACAAGGCTGGCTAGGCCGTCGGCCCGAGCCGCGCCGCGTCAGATCTTGCGGATGACCGTGACGACCTTGCCCAACACGGCCGCGTCGTTGCCCGGGATGGGATCGAACGCAGGGTTGTGTGGCATCAGCCATACCTGCCCATTCGTGCGTTTGAAGGTCTTGACCGTGGCTTCCCCGTCGATCATTGCGGCCACGATGTCGCCGTTGTCGGCGACATTCTGCTGACGGACCACCACCCAGTCACCGTCGCAAATCGCGGCGTCGACCATCGATTCACCGACCACCTTGAGCAGAAACAGCGCGCCCTCGCCGACGAGTTCGCGCGGCAACGGGAAGACATCCTCGACCGCTTCCTCTGCGAGAATCGGACCACCGGCGGCGATGCGTCCCAGTACCGGCACGAACGTTGGCTCCGGCAGTGCGTCCGAGCCGGCGACGTCGGTGATCACGCTCGGCTTGGACACGTCGTCGGCGGACCGGACGTCGACCGCGCGTGGGCGGTTCGGGTCGCGGCGGAGATAGCCCTTTTTCTCGAGCGTGCGCAGCTGATGGGCGACCGAGGAGGTCGATGTCAGTCCCACAGCATCGCCGATCTCGCGAATACTCGGGGGATATCCGCGGCTGGTCACCGATGCGCGGATGACATCCAGGATGGTGCGCTGACGCGGTGTCAGGCCCGATTCCGCTGATCGCGGGCCACGGTCTGAGTCGGCGTCCGGGGTATCGCTATCGCTCATACGGACGAATGTAGCGGCCTTTTGCCTGGATATCAAACATGTGTTCGAGGCATGTCGCGGTCGCGGGGTGTGCGCGCCCGGGAATTCTTGTCGGTGGGCCGTTCTATGGTCATCGTCATGTGCAACAGTTCGATCACATGTTCGGTTTTCGAACACATTATCGACTACTCTTCGAACAAGTGATCGACCACGAGCCGACTGGAGGAACGCACATGATGCACATCGAGACCATCTCGCACACCGCGCCGACCCGGGTTCGCCCCGTTCAGGTGCGTCCCACCGGCCGGTCCACCCGCCCGGGGCCCCGCGGCCCGCAGCCGACCCGGCCTGTCGCAACACCGCCGCGGTACCGCGGTACCGGCGTTTTGAGGTCGAACGCCTCGCACCGGCCGCGACCGATCACCCCGATGACGACGGTGGCGCTCGCCATGGTCGCCGCCGGCATCACGGTCTGGTTGGGGTTTGTGGCGCACTTCGGCGGCATGCTGAACAGCGGCCCCGAAAAAGCCGCGGTGCAGGTGCCGGACCAGCTCGCTGTGGTCCGGGTCGAACCGGGGGAGACGCTGCAGCACCTGGCCGCCCGGGTGGCGCCGGACGCTCCGACCGCGCAGGTGACCGCCCGCATTCGCGAACTCAACGAACTCGACTCGTCGGCGGTGACGGCCGGCCAGACGCTGATCGCGCCGGTGGGCTGAGCCGTTTACCAGCCGCGACACCCGACGACGCTAGGCCTGCGCCGCACGACGCAGGTAGGCTCGTGGTGGTTCGGGACTCCCCGAAGTCAGCGCGGCGAAGGAGCGGCCATGCACTGTCCGTTCTGTCGGCATCCGGATTCGCGAGTCGTCGATTCCCGTGAGACCGATGAGGGACAGGCGATTCGACGCCGCCGCTCCTGCCCCGAGTGCGGCCGGCGATTCACCACCGTCGAGACGGCGGTGCTGGCGGTCGTCAAGCGCAGCGGCGTCACCGAGCCGTTCAGCCGCGAGAAGGTGATGCGAGGCGTGCGGCGCGCGTGTCAGGGTCGTCAGGTTGACGACGACGCGCTGAACCTGCTGGCCCAACAGGTCGAGGACACGGTCCGGGCCGCCGGGTCGCCCGAAGTTCCCAGCAACGAAGTCGGCTTGGCGATTCTCGGGCCGCTGCGCGAACTCGATGAGGTGGCATACCTGCGATTCGCTTCGGTGTACCGGTCTTTCGAATCCGCCGAGGACTTCGAGCGCGAGATCAAAGCTCTACGCGCCCACCGCAAGGTGCCGGCGTCCGGTTAACCGACGTCGAGGGGTCGCATCATGAGGCACGTCGTACGAACCCAGGTATGTGTTGCCGGCGGCGGCCCTGCGGGCATGGTGCACGCGCTTCTGCTGGCCCGTGCCGGAGTGAGGGTCACGGTGCTGGAGAAGCACGGTGATTTCCTGCGCGACTTCCGCGGCGACACAGTGCATCCCAGCACCCTGCGCGTCATGGACGAACTCGGGCTGATCGACGAGTTCCTGCGACTTCCGCACACCAAGGTGAGTCGGCTGGCCTTCGACACCGACGGAACCTTGCGAACCTTCGGCAACTTCAGCGCCCTCGGGCGGCTGGGTTTCCGGCAGCCCTACATCGCGCTGATGCCGCAGTGGGATTTTCTTGACTTCCTGGCAGAAAAGGCCAGTGCGTACCCCGAATTCAGCCTGATCCGCAATGCCGAGGTCACCGACGTGATCGCCGAGGGCGACCGAGTGGTCGGCGTGCGCACTCCCGATCTGGAGGTGCGCTCCGACCTCGTCATTGGTGCCGACGGCCGCAAATCCGCGGTGCGCGCCGCGGCAGGGTTGCGGGTCGGTAGTTCGAACTCGCCCATCGACGTGCTGTGGTTCCGGCTGAACTGGCGTCCCGGGGATCCTCGGGAACTGGTCGGCGTGGTTCGCAAAGGTCTGATGATGGCCATGATCTACCGCGGCGACTATTGGCAGGTCGCCTACGTCATGCCGAAGGGCGAGAACCCCAGGGACGGCTCCTTGCAGGCATTCAAAGACCGGTTGGTCGCCGTGGCGCCCAACCTGGCCGAGCACGTCAACGACCTGCATTCGTGGGACGACACCAGCCAACTCGACGTCCGAGTGGACCGGCTCGAGACGTGGTGGCGCAAGGGCCTGCTGTGCATCGGTGACGCCGCGCATGCGATGTCGCCGGTCGGCGGGGTAGGCATCAATCTTGCGGTCGCGGACGCGGTCGGCGCGGCCAACGTCCTGTGCGGCCCGCTCTGCGAAAACCGTTTGACCGAAGCCCATCTGGCCAAGGTGCAGCGTCGACGGGAACTCCCGGCCAAGCTCATCCAAGCTGTCCAGGTCTTCGTTCAGAACAACGTGATCGAGCCGAATCTCGCCGGTGACCTGTCAGCGGTCCGGGTTCCCAAGATCGTCGGGCGCGGACCGCTGCAGTTCATTCCGCCGATCGTCGTCGGAAGGGGCTTTCGCCCCGAGCATGTCCGCACACCGGACGTGCACGCGGCCTGACGCGCGGTCGAGCCGGACTAGTCTGACCTGATGCCGCCGCCCGACCTGCACCCCAACCTGAGCGCACTGGCCTCGTTGCTCGGTACCTGGCAGGGCCGCGGTTCCGGCGAATATCCCACTATCGAGCCGTTCGAGTACCTCGAAGAGGTTACGTTCTCGCATGTGGGTAAGCCTTTCTTGATCTACGCCCAGAAGACCAAAACGGTGGTCGATGGACTGCCGCTGCACGCCGAAGCCGGCTACCTGCGCGTGCCCCGAGATAATCAGGTTGAACTCGTATTGGCTCACCCGAGCGGCATCACCGAAATCGAGGTCGGCAGATACGTCAGCGACGACACCACGCTGGAGCTAGAGCTGGCGACGACCCACGTCGGTCTGACCCCGACCGCCAAGGAAGTGACTTCTCTGGCCCGCCGCTTCCGGATCGACGGCGACGAGCTTGTCTACTCGGTTCAGATGGGCGCTGTCGGTCAGCCGCTACAGCACCACCTCTCAGCGACGTTGCAACGCACAGTGTGATCACCAGCGAACATCGAAGGAGCGCCGCTATGGACGTCGAAAACCATGTGTATCCCACACGTTCCCGTCTGGAAACATTGCTCACGGACGACTCGACGGATCGCGTGGTGATGCTCAACCTGCTCAAGTTCCGCGAGAAAGCGGAGTACGCAGACGGACGAGCCAGCGACCTCAGCGGCCGAGAGGCCTATCACGTGTACGGCGCGGCAATGCAAGCGATCGTCGAGAACAACGGTGGCCGGATGGTATTCGGCGGTGACATCTCATCGGCGGTAATCGGCGAGGTGGGGGAGTTGTGGGATACCTGCGTGCTCGTCGAGTATCCCTCCGCCGCAGCATTTGCCAGGCTGGTCACATCGCCCGAGGTGATGGAGGCCAGCGTTCATCGGGTGGCCGGGCTCGCGGGCCAGTTGCTGTTGCGTGTGGCGCAGCGCGACGCAATCCTGGGCTAGGGCAGTCGACGCGGTTCGTCGCTCACTACGCGCCCGCCGACCCGCACCCATCCCTGCGGGCTCCATGCGGTCTGGATAACCGATCCCCGGCCCTGGGTGATGTGGAGGTCCCGGCTGAGGTAGTCGGTGATCCGGACGGCGGCCGAGCCTGTCGCTTCGTCCTCTGCCACACCGAGATTCGGCGCGAACATCCTCGAGCGCAGTGCACCCCCGGCTTCGTCGATCCACGCCCACAGGTAGTGCGCGACGTCGTCGGAGTAGTCGGCGGGATCGGCCGCGGCGAGCTCGTCGAGGCTGCCCAGCTCGTGAATGGTGAACTCCGGCGACCAATCCGAGCGGGCACGGACCGCGACGAGGTCGTTGTCGTAGCTCACCTGCACCAGCCCGGCTGCCACCCGCAGCGTGTGAATCGGTGTGCCTAGAGAACGCAGCCACCAAGACGCCCCGACAGTCGGGTGTCCCGCGAAGGCCAACTCGGTGAGCGGAGTGTAGATTCGCGCCGCCGCCGCAGTGCCCCCCGTCGGCGGCAGGTCGACGAAAATCGTTTCGCTGTAACCCAATTCGTTGGCAATGCGCTGGTGCTGGCCAGGTTCGACTGTCGCGGCGTCGACCACGCCGAGTGGATTACCGAAATCGCCTGCTGGATCGGTGAATACCCTCAGCACCGTGACATCGACGCTCATGGGGTGACTGTACGGTGCCGCCGCACGGCGTTGGTCAGGTGGCGCTGCGTTCGTCGGCGCCCATGGCCTCTAGGACGGCCACCCGGGTGTCGATCGGGCCGGAGACGGTTTGCGCACCACCGCCGGTGCGGAGTAACTCCCGAAGCGCCGCCTGGTCGTAGTCGGCGGGCGCGGTGGTGTCGATGAAGCGTTCGACGACCTCGATGAAACGATCGGGGTCGTCGTGGAACGGGAAATGGCCGGAGCGTTCGAAGATCTCCAACTGCGAACCCGGCATCGCCGCGTGGGCCATGTACGCGTGGCTGACCGGGACAACGACATCGTCGGTGCCCCAAATGATCTGTACCGGAACAGATTTCGTCAGATAACATCGGTCGAGCATCGTGACGCTCTGCCCCCGCCAGTCGACCACTGCGCGCAGCGTCCGAGTGAACGCCGCAGAGGCCATCGGTTCCGGCAGGCCGGCCAGAATCCGCAGGACGTCGGGCAGGTCGTGTCCAATAGCCGTGGAGCCCAGCACCATTCCGGCCGCCCGGCCGAACAATTGCAGGGCCGGTAGCACCAACGGCAGGCGAAGCAGTGCGAGCGCTTCGCTGCCCATCGGTAACGATGCCACCCGTAACGCCATGTTGACGTCTTTAGTGACCCCGCCGGCGCCGACCAACACCAGTCGCTCTACCAAATGTGGGAACTGGTAGGCGAACTGCATTGCCACGCCGCCGCCGAGGGAATGCCCGATCACCGTCGCTCGCTCGATGTCCAGGATGGACATCAAGTCACGCATTCCGTTGGCGTAGGCGGCAATCGAGTAATCGGCTCGTGGCTTGTCCGATTCGCCGTGACCGAGCAGGTCGACGGCGATGACGGTGAACCGTTGCGCGAGGGTGGATTGCACCGTCGACCATGTCGTCGAGTTGTCGCCGATGCCGTGGATCAACAGGATCACCGGACCCGAGCCGGCAACCCGGAAAGCGCGCCGGTAGCCGTGCACCGTGCGGAATTGGAGCTGGGGCGTCAACTCACGCACCGAGCGAAGATTGGGCTTGCCCTGGGTCATGTTGCCAACTTCGCTGTCGGGCTCGCCGACGGCGATCAGGTCGGATCGTCGTCGTCGAACTTTTTCTCGGCCTGCTGTGCCAGGAAACGCTCGAACTCTGCACCGAGTTCGTCACCGCTAGGCAGGTCTTCGTCCCGTGTCAGCAGCGATCGATTCTCCTGCGCAGCAATGAAGGCATCGTACTGGCGCTCCAGCGCAGCCACCACTTGAGCGACATCCGAGCTGGCCTCGACCTGCTCGTCGACCTTGGCCCTGACCTCTGCGGCAGCCTCGGTGAGCGCGTTCAACGGCAGCTGCAGCCCGCCGGTTTTGGCCAGCTGTTCCAGCAGTGCCTGCGCGGCGGCCGGATAGTCCGTCTGCGCCAGATAGTGCGGGACATGGACGGTGTAGCCGACGACCTCGTGCCCGTGTTGGGCCATCCGGAACTCCAGCAGGTTCGAGGCGCTGCCGGGCACGTGCACCTCCGAGAGCCACGGCGTGAAATCCGCGATGAGTTCGCGATTGTTCGAGTGAGCGGTCAACGTGATCGGCCGGGTGTGCGGAACTGCCATGGGAATCGTGCCGAGCCCGATCGTCTGCCGGACACCCAGGCGCTCCGCTAGCAGCCGGACCGCCGTGATGAACCGCTCCCACTTGAGGTCCGGTTCCAAACCGGCTAGCAGCAGAAACGGCGTGCCGACACTGTCATGCATGGCATACAGGCTCAGCTCGGGGTCCTCGTAATGAGTGAAGTGGTCGGTCTTGAACGTCATGAGCGGGCGCCGCGAGCGGTAGTCGAGCAACTCGTCGATCGCGAACGACGCAACCAGCTCGGTGTCCAGGCTGTCTTTGAGGTGGCGTGCGGCCAGCTTGATCGCGTGGCCCGCGTCGGAAAATCCTTCCAGAGCGTGGACCAGGACCGGGCCGCGACCGTCGGACGACGACAGCTGAGGCGACGGGAACTCGAGCTCGTACATGCTGTTCTGCTCGGGCTGGTAGCGCTTGTCCCGGTCGGGTGTGTCGGGGATCTCGTGTTGGCCCATTGCTCTTACCTCCTTGCCACGACGCCAGGTACCGGACCGCGTCCACATAGTGTCTCTCAGATCGCCGAGCCGCGGATGGCTGACCCGCGTGCTCTTGTGGTTCGGAACGCGGTCAGCACGGGCGACATTCCGGCGGATACCCGCTCCTCACGGCGACGAAATGACCGCGCGCGAAACGGGGTGAAGGGCCCGTATCGGGCATGATCGACGGTGATGCGAATTCTGGCGGCGGGGGTGGGCCTGGCCGTGGTGGTGGCCGGTTGTGGGCACCCGGCGCGCTCGTCGCCGCCCGCGACCCAATCAGGGCAGGTTGTCGCCGACGCGCCGAACCGGGTGAGCGCGTCGCCGGTGGATCCGGATCCGCGGGTGGGCGCCTTTTTTCTGTCTGATGGCGACGTGCACGCCTGTACGGGCTCGGTGGTGCATTCGGAGGTCGGCAATCTGGTGTTGACGGCCGCGCACTGCCTCAGCACCGGCGGCCCGGTTACCTTCGTTCCCGGCTTCGCCCGAGCCGCCGCGCCCGGGGATCATTGGAGGGTCGACGCGCTGTATATGGATCCGCGGTGGCTGGCCAGCCGGGATCCTCGGGCCGATTACGCGATCGCGCGGGTGATCAGGCCGTCCGGCGGATCCGTCGAATCGCCGGCCGGGTCGGGGCTGACGATCGGCACCGCGCCAGGCCGAGGCACTCAGGTCACCGTGATCGCGTATCCGGCCGGTGTGGGCGGCATGCCGATCGGATGCCGGGTAGCGACCGGTGTCGGCGCCGGGGGATTCCCGGAGTTGCCGTGCGCGGGCCTGGTTGACGGGACCAGCGGCGCGCCCTGGATCAGCGGGTCGACGGTCACCGGTGTGATCGGCGGCCTGCACGGCGGCGGCTGTGCGGAGAACATGTCGTACACGTCGCCGTTCGATGAGCACGTCACCGAGCTTTTGGTACGGGCCCAGGCGGGCGGGCCCGGCGATGCAGCGCCGAGTTCCTTCGACGACCAGTGTTAGAGATCGAAGTGGCTCAGCTCGCGAACCTTGTTCATCACGTCCAGCGCGGCGACCTTGTAGGCCTCGGAGAACGTCGGATAGTTGAATACGGCGTTGACCAGGTATTCGACGGTGCCTTCGCATCCCATCACCGCCTGGCCGATGTGCACCATTTCGGTGGCGTTGCTGCCGAAGATGTGCACGCCCAGCAGCTTCAGATCATCGGTGGAGACCAGCAGCTTGAGCATGCCGTAAGAGTCGCCGGCGATTTGGCCGCGGGCCAGCTCTCGATAGCGGGCGACGCCGACCTCGTAGGGGATCGAGTCCTTGGTCAGTTCGACCTCGGTGGCGCCGACGTAGGAGATCTCCGGAATCGAGTAGATGCCGATCGGCTGTAGCGCCGTCAGCCCGTGCACCGGCTCGCCGAATGCGTGGCAGGCCGCGACGCGGCCCTGATCCATCGACGTCGACGCCAGCGCGGGAAAGCCGATGACATCGCCCACGGCGTAGATGTGATCGACCTTGGTCCGGAAATCCTCGTCCACGAAAATCCGCCCGCGGGCGTCGGCCTCGAGACCAGCGTTCTCCAGCTCGAGGCTTTCGGTCTGGCCTTGCCTGCCCGCCGAGTACATCACCGTCTCCGCGGGGATCTTCTTACCGCTGGCCAGGCTGGTGACGGTGCCCGAGGTGCCCACCTGGACACCGGTTACCTCCTCGCCGAAGCGGAAGGTGACCGCTAGGTCGCGCAGGTGAAAGCGCAGCGCTTCGATGATCTCGGGGTCGCAGAAATCGAGCATGTCGCGCCGCTTCTCGACGATCGTCACCTTGGTGCCCAGCGCGGCGAACATGGACGCATACTCGACGCCGATCACCCCGGCGCCGACGACCACCATCGAGGTGGGAATGGTTTTGAGGTCGAGGATCCCGTCGGAATCCAGCACGCGCTGGTCGTCGAATTCGACTCCCCCGGGGCGGGCCGGTTTGGTGCCTGTCGCGATTACGATCCGCTCTCCGCTGACCGTGGTCCGCTCACCGCGGGTGCGGTCCTCGACGAGCAGCGTGTGGTCGTCACGAAATCGCGCTTCGCCGGGGATCAGGTCAACTCGGTTGCGCACCAGCTGGTTTCGCACCACATCGGCCTGCTTGCCGATGACATGTTGGGTCCGTGACAACAGGTCGGCCGGCGTGATCTTGTCCTTGACGCGGTAGCTGGCGCCGTAGAGCTCGCGCTGGTTCATGCCGGTCAGGTACAGCACGGCCTCGCGCAGCGTCTTCGAGGGAATCGTGCCCGTGTTGACGCACACGCCGCCCAGCATCGGACGTTGCTCGATGACGGCAACCGATTTGCCGAGCTTGGCCGCGGCGATCGCCGCCTTCTGGCCGCCCGGACCCGAGCCGATGACCACCATGTCGTATTCGAGTATCGAACCCATGAACAGACTTTTACGCCCTCAGCGTTGCGCGCATGCGTCGAAAACGGATACGTACATGTGAACATTCGGCCCTATTCGGCCAGTACCGAGACCAGTTCGGAGCGTGGTACGGGCACGCGTTGCGGCCCCGCGACTTCTGGCAGCCACATGCCCTGACCGATGTAAAAGATGATCGCGTCGTCGGTGATCGCAAAGTTCTGATACACCTTCGCCCCGAGGGTGTTCTGCGGCGCCGGCCCCCCGTAACCCTCCCAGTGTTTGTCCATGACGCGCTGGACGATCGGGTCGAGGATCGTGACCGCGGCGGCGCCACGCTTGAACAGCGTGTCGAACGTGATTGCGGCGGCCGTGCCCAGGTTGTAGTTGAACGCCGTGAATCCGGTCACCGGGTGGGCGCCCGTGTCGTCGTACACGTCGAAAACCACGCTCTGGGTACCAGAAGTCGAGTACGAGTGCGGTGTTAATTCGTGTCGGTAAGGCAGATCCCGCGGCCGTGTCTGTGCCATGAAATCGACGAACTCATCCCTGTCGTGCTTGACGAAGTCGCTGAGGGCCGGCTGGTCGGCGTAGTCGAGCGGATAACTCGCATCGATTGTGTACGTGGGGGTTTCGACGTGAACGCGGCAGCTTTGGCCGACGGCCACCGTTCCGCCGATGTCGAGGCAGCCGGGTGCCGCCGGCTGTGCAGCTGTGCTGGCGCTTGATGCGGTCGCGCACAACAGGGCGGTCATCGCCGCGACGGTCAATCGTGCGATCGTCGTTGTCATTGCACTTCCTCAGCCGACACGGGGAACGACGAGGTTTGCGAGGTCGATGTCGTCTGTGCGGTCTTGATCGGTCCAATCACCTTTGATATGGGCCACTTTCACGCTGACCAGCAGCCCGTCTTTCACAGCCACGATGCTTTCGCCCGGTCCGAACCAATAGGCCTCATAGCGAACGGCGCCGACTCGATTGTCCGGGCGGATCACATGAAAATGGTTGACCGGGGCGGTGGGGTCGCTCGGTCTCGGGAAGATCGAGACGTCGACCTCTCGGGTGGCGCCCGTGTAGTAGCACGCCGTGTCGCCGACGGGTACTGGCGGCCGGGCGTCGTAAAAGAGCTGCCGCTGGGCGTCTTCGCCCACGAATTTCTTGGCAACCTCCGGAGTAAGAAGGTCGCACGGCCGCCGCGTGAGTGCCGCGGTGGTAGCGGTCGGCTGCGTCGTGCCCGTCGTCGTCAGCTGCGGCGGAGTGCTTAACGCGTGGCACCCTGACAACGTCGCGATGGCCGCTGCGCTCGTGAACGCCTGCAAAAGAATTCGTGCGGACATCAGACGGCCTCGAGTTTGACGACGCGGCGGGTGCCGTCGTCGACGACGTACACTTCGCCTCTGGCGCCGACAGCCACGCTGACGGGCCTTTTGAGTCCGGTGAACGGCAGCACCGTTGGTGTGGTCGATCCGGGATCGAGTTTCACGATCTGCGTCTGTTGTCCGTCAATCACATACACCGCGCCCTTCGCGTCCACAGCGATGTTTATGACTGGCGCATGAAAAGGCAGCTCCACCGGACTGCTCGCTCCTGGCGCCAATTTCAGGACTCGCTTGCCGCTGCTGTCTCCGACGTACAGGTTGCCTGCGGCGTCGACAGTCATCCCGGCGACGGCGTTCATGTGCTGGAACGGCAATGCCTCGGGGGTGTTCGATCCCGGCGCTTGCTTGGCCACCTGAACGGGCAGGCAACATCCGCCGCCTGAATCCTGGCCACCGCCGATCATGCCGTAGAGGTTGCCGGCGGCGTCTACAGCGTGGATTACACCGCGGTAGTCGCGACCGATGTCGGGCACCGGTTGTACGGTCTGCTGCTCCCCATTCTGCGCGAGCTTCACCAGATGGCTCGGACTGTAGCCGCCGTCGATGACCCATACCTTCCCGGAGGGATCGGTCATCACGGTGGGGCGCTTGAACGGCAGCACCTTTTGCGTGTTCGAGCCGGCGGGCAACTCGATCGCGCGATTGAATCCGTTTCTCCCTGCTGGAATATCGGTGACGAACACGTCGCCCGCTGCGTCGACCGCGACATCGTAGGGTCCGTTCAGATCCGTGAAGGGGAGCACTGACTGCGTGGGCGCCGGGTGCGGCGGTGCGGTCGCCGGAGCGGACACGTGGCTGCACCCGGTGAGGCCGGCCACGACCACCATCAGTGCGCCGATCAGCCGCCGCATCAGCCTGCCGCCAATTTCACGATGCGGCCGAATCCGCTGCTGTCGAGGACGTACACGTTGCCTGCGCCGTCTACCGACACGCATTCGGGTCCGTTGAGACCGGCGAATGGAAGCTCGATGGATTCATTCGATCCTGCCGGCCGCTTCAGCACCCTCCGGTTCATCTCATCGGTGACGAACACATCGCCGGCGGAGTCCACGGCAAACCCGCGGCCGGAGTCCAGTCCACTGATCGAGATCGTCGTCTGGTTATTCGAACCGGCCGCATACTTCACGATGCGATGGTTGCGTGAGTCTGCGATGTAGACGTTGTGTGCGTCGTCGACTGCGACACCGGCGGGGTACCTCAACTCCGGATTGAGCGGCAGCACCGTTTGTTCGCTCGCGCCCGCCGCCAGCTTGACGACTCGCGCCGCGCTGTCAGTGACATAAACGGTTCCGTCGCTGTCCACCGCAAGATGTTGCGGGTTGTCCAGGCCCGTGAACGGTAGTGCGGTCGGTACGTTCGACCCGGCGGTCAGCTTCAGCACCCGGTTGCCGGCGAAATCGGCGACGTACACATTGCCTGCGCCGTCCGCCGCGACATCGGCGAGGCCTTTCACGCCGGTAACCGGCAGCACCGTCGGTGCGTAGGACGCGGCCGCCAACTTCACCACTCCGCCACGCTGGCTGACGTAGACGTTGCCGTCCCTGCCGGCGGCTACAGACCAAGGATTCGTCAGATCCGTGAACGGCAACACGGACTGCCGCTCCGATGGAACCTCGGGGCGCGGCGTTGGCGTGTCTTTGGGCGAGTCCTTGAGCACACTGAAGGGCAGATCCGCCATGCCGATCTCGACCAGGGAGTCCGGAACAACGACCGTCGACTCCACGCTTCCCTTGC
The DNA here is from genome assembly GCF_022430545.2 of Mycobacterium paraterrae. NCBI lineage: Bacteria > Bacillati > Actinomycetota > Actinomycetes > Mycobacteriales > Mycobacteriaceae > Mycobacterium > Mycobacterium paraterrae. The sequence continues at coordinate 4,016,408 of NZ_CP092488.2, forward strand.
CCGCGGTCATCGAGTGGTCAAGTGACACCCGGTATTTGAGGGTCACGGTCTTGCCCTTGGGCAGGGGTTGTTCATCGGTGAATCGGCCGAGGTAGTCCATGCCAGTGGTGACTACTGGATGCTTCAACGGCACCCACGCTTTGGTCGTCGCGTCGAAGCGCTCGATCCGACCTACGGGCAGCCCCGACGGGTTGATCGCGCAGCTGCATCTCGAAAGCACCGTGGTGACACCGACATTCGGGTAGTCGACCGATGAGTTGTTGCACAGCGTGACGTCAACTTCGGCCGGAGGGTCGCCGGGCTTGACGGCTCCGGACGGGATCCCGCTGATTTTCACGGAGATCCGGGCATTCGGGGGCGCGGGTGCGAATTTCTCGGCCGCGGGCATGGGCTCGGATTTCGGGTTGACCGCGCAGTTCTCGCCCGGTGCGACGGCAGAGGCCGTCGAGCTTGCGGGCGCCGTCTGCGGGTGGCTCGTCGAGCAGCCGGCTAGTGCGATCGTCGCCGCCGCGGTCGCGATCAGCGTGAGCTTCGAGATCGGAAAGTGCATGGTCGTCCTTCGTTCGGCGAACTTGTCGAGGTCAAGGGTGCCGCCGCTGTCTAAAGGGATTCTTGGGCCGCAGCTCGAAGGTCATAATGGGCACGTTTGCCGATGAAAAGCGCGGATATCGGGAAACGAGGGATTCGCTGCGCGATCGCGAGTTATCCCCAGCGCTGCATTTGTCCACAGTGCGCGGGTGGCGCCGCCTGTATCGCGGACGTGCTGACGGTGATCGTTGCCAGCGTTGTCGCCATGACCAAGCAGCGACGCGACTTTGAACTGACTCGACCCGGCGCGGTGATCGCCGCGCTCCCAGCGGTGTTGGGCTTCGTGCCCGAGAAATCGTTGGTGCTGTTGACTATCGACCAGGGCGAGCTCGGCGCGGTAATGCGCGCCGACCTGACGGATACCGTCGCCGACCAGGTCGATCATCTCGCCGACGTCGCCGCCGCCGCCGGACCAGAGGCCGCGATCGCGGTGATCGTCGACGCCGACGGGGCCTTTTGCCCAATGTGTAACGACCAATACCGCGAGATATGTTCGTCGCTGGGCGACGAACTGGCGCGGCGTGACATCGTGCTCTGGGCCGTGCACGTCGTCGATCGGGTGGCGGCCGGTGGTCGTTGGCACTGCGTCGACGATTGCGGGGCGGGTGGAGTCGTCGACGATCCGTCCGCGTCGCCGCTGGCGGCCGCGGCAGTGCTGGACGGCCGCCGGCTCTACGCACGACGCGCCGACCTGCAGGCGGTGATTGAACCCGTCGACCGGGGCCGCAGCGCGGCACTCACCGGTCTGATCACCGAGCACGCCGCACGGCGTGACCAAATGAATCGCGAAAATCCGACGGCGTGCGTACGTCGCGACGTCGAAGCTGCGATGGCAGCGGCCGCGGGCGTCGCCGATGGACAACAGCTCGGCGAGACCGAGATCGCCGGCCTGGCGTGCGCGCTGGCTGATGTCGAAGTGCGAGACACGTTGTATGCGTTGGCGATCGGCCACGGCGCCAGCGACGCCGAATCGTTGTGGGCGCTGCTGGCGCGCATGCTGCCGACGCCGTGGCGTACTGAGGCGTTGGTGCTGCTCGCGTTCAGTGCCTACGTCCGCGGTGACGGGCCGCTGGCCGGTGTGTCACTGGAAGCCGCTTTGCGCTGCGAGCCCGAGCACCGGATGGCCGGCATGCTCGACACGGCTCTACAGTCAGGTCTGCGGCCAGAGCGCATCCGCGAACTCGCGATCACCGGCTACCGGCTGGCTGAACGGCTCGGGGTGCGGCTACCGCCGCCTCTCGACTTCCGGCGACGTGCGGTGTGACCGAACGATGTCAGACCTTCTCGACTTTGACGGCGTGGGCCATCTCGTGCGGAAGGCTGACGTTCTCGTGGCCGGGGATGACGATGGTCACGCCTCCGGCGGGGTTGGATTCAACGGTCACGCGGGCGTTGGGAACGACGCCAGCGTCTTTGAGGCGGGTGATCAGGTCGATGTCGCCCTGCACGTGCTCGGTCAGCTGGCGAACCACAACCGCAACGGGCGGACCGGCTGGCAGTTCTGTCAACCGCACCAGGTTTCCGTCGTCGGCCCCGAAGCCGTCACCGATGCCCAGGTCGATGAGCCCGGGAATTGGATTGCCGAACGGGGAGGTGGTCGGGTTGTTGAGCACCTTCATCAGCCGGCGCTCCACGTCGTCGCTCATGACGTGCTCCCACCGGCACGCCTCGGCATGGACTTCCTCCCACGGAAGACCAATCACGTCGACCAGTAGGCGCTCGGCGAGGCGGTGCTTGCGCATTACGGAGACGGCCAACGCCCGACCCTTGTCGGTCAGCTCGAGGTGACGGTCCCCGGCCACATGCAACAGGCCGTCCCGTTCCATTCGCGATACGGTCTGGCTGACCGTGGGCCCACTTTGGTCCAGTCGCTCGGCGATACGTGCACGCAACGGAGTAACGCCCTCTTCCTCGAGGTCGTAGATCGTCCGCAGATACATCTCTGTGGTATCAACCAGGTCGTTCATTCCGCACCTTCCATTGCGGCTGAGTCTACTTGTCCAGCTGCGTCAATGGTTCCCTAACACTCCCGCGTAGCTGGTGGCGACCCGCCGCGCAGCAGTATGCCCGCCGCGTCAGCGGCGGGCATACGCGTCGATCTGGCTGGCGGGCTAGCTGGCGTACGAGCGCAGCCGGTCGGCCCGTTCGCCGTTGCGCAGCTTGGCCATCACCTCACGCTCGATCTGGCGAACCCGCTCACGGGACAGCCCGAACAGCTTGCCGATCTGGTCCAAAGTGCGGGGCTGGCCGTCGTCGAGCCCGAACCGCAGGCGGATTACTTGGTGCTCGCGCTCGTCGAGCGTGGCAAGCACGCTGCGGATGTCGGTGTGCAGCAGCTCGGCGATCACCGAGTTCTCTGCCGACATCGCCTCGGCGTCTTCGATGAAATCGCCCAGCGGAGCTTCTTCTTCCGAGCCCACCGGCATGTCGAGGCTGACCGGGTCGCGGCTGTGCTCGAGTAGGTCGTTGATCTTCTCGACGGGAATGCCGGACTCGGCCGCCAACTCTTCGTCGGTGGCCTCACGGCCGAGGTTCTGGTGCATCTCCCGCTTGATGCGTGCCAGCTTGTTGACCTGCTCGACCAAATGGACCGGCAGGCGGATGGTGCGGCTCTGGTCGGCCATGCCGCGAGTGATCGCCTGGCGGATCCACCACGTCGCGTACGTCGAGAACTTGAATCCCTTTGCGTAGTCGAACTTTTCCATCGCGCGGATCAGACCCAGGTTGCCCTCCTGGATGAGGTCCAGCAGCGGCATTCCGCGTCCCGTGTAGCGCTTGGCCAGCGACACAACCAGCCGCAGGTTGGCTTCCAGCAGATGGCTGCGGGCGGCCTCGCCATCGCGGACCACGGCTGCCAGGTCGCGCTTGCGGGTCTCGCCGAGGCGCTTGCGGGTCTCCAAGAGGTGCTTGGCATACAGCCCGGCTTCGATTCGCTTGGCCAATTCGACTTCGTCGGCAGCATTGAGCAGGGCCGTCTTGCCGATCCCGTTCAGGTACACGCGCACCAAGTCCGCGGCTGGGCTTTGAGCGTCCAGATCGCCGTCGACCCGGACTGTGTTGGCATTTGCCATGGCGGCCTCCTCAGAGCGTGAACTGTCATCGGGTACAACGACCAACCCGGCGTAGTAGTTCCCACCGATTGGCGTTCTCACACCCGCTGACGTGCGCGAATGTCCGGCAGCCCTGAGAATGTACTGAGAACCCCCTGCGCAGTCGGTTTATTCGGAACCGTCGACGTCCCTGTGCTGCCATTCCGGTTGCGAGGCCGAACGACTGCGACGCTCCAGCGCCGGACGCTCGGCGGTGGGGAAGAGGGGAGTGCGTCTTTCGAAAGCGTCGAACCGACGCGGTTCGTCGGCTCGGCGCGGCGGGCGGTCATTCGCAATGAGCACGGCGACCCACGGCAACGGAATCGACGCTGCAATGATTGCCAGAGAGATAAGACCGTTGTGCCACAAGCCATACGCCACGGCCGCCAGCAGCAGCGCCGGGATCCGGAAGGACATGATCGTGAGGTACTTCCGGACACGTTGCCGGTGCTGAACTTCGTATGCGGGTGCGGCGGCGGTGATGAGGATCGGTCGGCCATCGTCGTCGAAACCCAGCTCTTGGCTGCGCCTCATCACACCACTGTTCCACAACTTGCTCACGGTGGCGTATCCGGTTCCGGCACAATGTCTGACATGGACACCCAGACGATCGAGCGCACCGACACCGACGAACGCGTCGACGACGGGACCGACGGCGACGCGCCCAAGTATTTCCATTACGTCAAGAAGGACAAGATCGCCGAGAGCGCGGTGATGGGCACACACGTCGTCGCGCTGTGCGGCGAAGTCTTTCCGGTGACCAAGTCCGCCAAGCCCGGGTCACCAGTGTGCCCGGACTGCAAGCGGATCTACGAGTCCCTCAAGAAGGGCTGACCCGGTTGGTGCCCGCCGGGGCCGGCTCATCCTCGCCTGATTCCGGGCGGACGTCGTCGGCAACTTCCTTGGCGCGCCTGACCAGCCACCGCCGCATCCGGTGAGCGTGGGTACGCGGGGCCGGCCACTCCTCTTGAATGGCGGCATTCAATTCGGCGCCCAGCATGATCGAGAAGCCTCCGAAGAACGCGAACAACAAAAATGCGATCGGCGTGGCCAGTGCGCCGTAGGTATAGCCCGTTCCGGTGATGTAGCGCAGGTAAATGCGCAGCCCAAGCGTGGCGATCACGAAGGCGACGCTGGCCAGGGTCGCACCGAAGATCAGCCGGTGCGTGGGCAGCGGGTCAGGCAACGCCACCCGGTACAGCAGGACCACTGTCGCGATCAACCCGGCCAGAAGCGCCGGGTAATAGCCGTAGGCCAGCACATCCTGTAAGTCGTCGGGAATCACGTCGGCAAGCTTGCGAGGCCCGCGCACCAAAAGCGGCGCCGTGAGTATCACGAATAGCAGCGCCGCCACATACAGGGCGAGCGCGTAGAAGCGTTGTCGGACCGGATGCCGCAAGGGCGTCTGATCGTGAGCCTCGACCACCGCGTCGACGAACGCCGAGACGGCAGACGAACCCGCCCACAGGGATATCAAGAAGCCGAGCGACACGACCTCCCCGCGGGCACCGCGGTCGATATCGGCGATGGTCGGCTCGATGATTTCGTGCACGACGCTCTGCGAGAAGATCTTGTTCGACATCGACACCAAGTAGTGCTCGATGCCGGCCATGGTGTCCGGTCCGAAAATCGGAGCGACGTAGGCGAGGCTCCCCAGCATTCCCAACAGCAGAGGCGGCAACGACAGCGCTGACCAGAACGCGGCTCCCGCGGATTCCGAAAAGATCGAATCATCCCAGCTTTTCGACAACGCTCGCCGAGTGATGCGCCAGAGATGATGCCGTGAGGGCTTTACCGGAGAGTCGGTCATGACCCGTCCAGGATTCCTGACGAACGCCAGTGTCGCCAGGACTGCTGGTAGCGAGTCTTGTGTGTTACGACTCGATCGGGTCGCCGCTGATTTCGAGCACCGCGGACAGCTCGATCAGCTTGGCCTCGTGCTCGTTCGCGTGGTGTTGGCAGAACAGGAGTTCTGCGCCGGAGGGCAGCTTGGCGCGAACCCGTGCAGCAGCGCTGCACCGATCGCACCGATCAGCCCGGGTCAGTTCTGGACTGGTCAACGTTGCGTTCATGGCTACTCCGTTCTGCCTTCTCCACTGTCTCAGATGTCTAGACTTTTGGCCGTCTTCACCGGCGGTTTACCGGCTGTGTCGTTTCTCACCTCAACCCATGGTTTAGGGCGTCGGGCAAGATGGCGATATGAGTCAGCCGCCGGCGGTGCTGGTACACCTGTGTCCCACCGACGACTGGTCGGCCGCCCAAGACATCGGCGAACTGCGACCTGAGTCCCTTACCAGCGTTGGATTCATCCACCTGTCGACTCCGCAGCAGGTGCATCTCCCGGCGAACCGCTTGTATCGCGGTCGCGAGGACCTTGTCCTGCTGCATATCGACCCTGCTTGTCTGGATTCACCCATTCGTTGGGAACTAGGTGTAGCAACGGATCCGGAGTCGATGGTGTTCCCGCATCTGTACGGCCCCTTGCCGATTGAGGCTGTGATCGACGTCACCAGTTACCGTCCGGGAGCCGATGGCGCCTTCGCGGCGCTCGACGAGTAGGCGTCGGCTTCGATCTCCACGAGTAGCCCGGGCTCGATGAGCGCGGCAACTTCGACCATGGTCGCCGCCGGACGGATGTCACCGAAGACCTCGGCGTGCACGGCCGCAACCTCCCGCCAGCACGCGATGTCGGTGACGTAGATGCGGGTGCGAATGACATCGCTGAGCGTTGCGCCGACTTCGACAAGCGCGACCCCGATGCGGCGCAACACTTCTCGGGTTTGTGCCGCGATGCCGTCGGATGCTGCGGGGTCGGTCGTCCCGGACACGGCGATCAATGGGCCAACGCGCACAGCGCGCGAATAACCGACTGCCGCCTCAAAATTGGTTTCGGACGACACCAGGATGCGATCGGTTGACATGCGCTGAACGTAGAGCAGTTTCGTTACCGGTGCATTCGAATTAACTGCGGCACAGCGGGTCACGGCGGTCTCATGCAAGCGTCTCAGCCTCGTGCGCGTTGCTCGAGACCTGGAAAAATTGACGCATGCGTCATGGCGGCCTGCGCGGTTGCGCTGCGTGCGAGGCGGTTTGAGGAATCGTCTCGGCGGGGTAACTAACGCATGGCGCTCGAGGTGACCGCACGCCGGCTCACTCGGGACGGCTTCAGCCACAGGCCCAGATCGCCGCGTTCCTCATACATCTTGGGAGATAGTCATGCGCAAAACACTGGCAATCGCTGCTGCTACCGGGTCGCTGTTGTTCGGCGGTGCGGGCATCGCAAGTGCCACCGCACCAACAGTTCCCGCGCCGTCCGCGACCACGACGTCGATCGCTCAAAACGGCGATGACGCGAACAACCACCACAGCGACAAGACCGGCTTGTGGGGACTGCTCGGGCTAGCAGGCCTGGCGGGACTCGCCGGGCTGAAGCGTCGCGACGACGCTCACGTCGCGACGACCGCGCCGCGCACCACACCTCGCGCCTAGCGCGCTGGTCGTACGACGCTGTCCCGCCGCGTATTTCGTGGTGGGACAGCAGACGGCCGCGCCTCTTAGTCGAGGTAGTCGCGCAACACCTGCGAGCGGCTGGGGTGCCGCAGCTTCGACATCGTCTTCGACTCGATCTGACGGATACGCTCGCGGGTAACGCCGTACACCTGACCGATCTCGTCGAGGGTGCGTGGCTGGCCGTCCGTGAGACCGAAGCGCAGGCGCACGACGCCGGCCTCGCGTTCGGACAGCGTTTCCAGCACCGACTGCAGTTGGTCCTGCAGCAGCGTGAACGACACCGCGTCGACAGCGACCACCGCTTCGCTGTCCTCGATGAAGTCACCGAGTTGGCTATCGCCCTCGTCACCGATGGTCTGGTCCAGCGAGATCGGTTCCCGGGCGTACTGCTGGATTTCCAGCACCTTCTCCGGGGTGATGTCCATTTCCTTGGCCAGCTCTTCAGGGGTGGGCTCGCGGCCCAGGTCCTGCAGCAGTTCGCGCTGAATCCGGCCCAGCTTGTTGATCACCTCGACCATGTGCACCGGAATGCGGATGGTGCGGGCCTGGTCGGCCATAGCGCGGGTGATGGCCTGGCGAATCCACCACGTGGCGTAGGTGGAGAACTTGTAACCCTTTGTGTAGTCGAACTTTTCGACGGCACGGATCAGGCCGAGGTTACCTTCCTGAATCAGGTCCAGGAACGCCATGCCGCGGCCGGTGTAACGCTTGGCCAACGACACCACGAGTCGCAGGTTGGCCTCTAGGAGATGATTCTTCGCGCGGTCACCGTCGCGGCAGATCCACATCATGTCGCGACGCTGCGCAGCGGGAAGCTTCTCGCCCTTGTCGTTGAGCTCGCTCATCAACTGGGTCGCGTACAGACCAGCCTCGATCCGCTTGGCCAGCTCGACTTCCTCCTCGGCGTTGAGCAGTGCCACCTTGCCGATTTGCTTGAGGTACGCGCGTACCGAGTCTGCCGACGCGGTCAGTTCGGCGTCTTTGCGGGCTTGTCGCAGCGCTTCCGACTCGTCCTCGTCCCAAACGAAATCGCCTGATGCTTTGTCTTTTTCGCTCGGCTCGACGATTTCTTCTTCGTCGGCTTCCTCGTCGGCAGCCTTCACCGGTTTCGCTTCACCGGTGTCAGCGGGCTCGGCGACGTCCTCGTCGGTCTCGTCCGACGCCTCGTCTTCGAGGTCGTCGTCTTCGAGATTCAAGTCTTCGTCGGCAAGGTCGATCTCGTCGCCGGGCTCGTTGTCGAGCTCAGCGTCGGTGTCGAGGTCCTGATCATCGACCTCGAGATCGGTGGTCGTGGCCTCGGCGTCATCGGCGCCCTTGGTGGTCGCCTTCTTCGAGCGCCCACCCGCCGCTGCTGCCTTGGTCGCGCCACTCTTCTTGGTCGCGGTGGCGGACTTGGCCGGAGCTTTCGCTGCTTTGGTGGCTGCGCCGTTGGTGGCCTTCGCCGGTGGACGCTTGGCGGGAGCTTTGGCGGCCGTGCGCTTCACCGGCTCATCGGTTGCCGGTCGTGCTTTGGTCGCTGCCACGTGAACCCCTTCGGTAGAACTTTTCCGGTGCTGTAGGCAAGCTCGACCGGAAAACGTCAGCTATGTCGGATGTCGGCGTCGATTATCAGGGTGGATATTCGCCGCTATCGGTCAGGCGGCTGCCGGTGACCATTGTAACGACCGCGGGGCATTCCCCTGGCCAGTGAGCGCAAATCAGTGCGTCACGCCGCGCGTCGCCGCCATCGCTGCGCCGACAATCCCTGCAGTGTTTTGAAGTGTCGCAGGCACCACCGGTGTGCGGTTTTTCAGTAGCGGCACCCATTTGTCGGCTTTCCGGCTGATTCCGCCGCCGGCGATGAACAACTCGGGGCACATCGCGTTCTCGATCGCGATCAGCACCTTAGTCACCTGCTTAGTCCATTTTTCGTAGCTCCAGCCGCGTCTATCGCGGACCGAGGACGCGGCTCGGCGTTCGGCTTCTTTACCGCCGACCTCGAGGTGGCCGAACTCGGTGTTGGGCAGCAAAATCCCGTTGTGAATCACCGCCGAGCCGATGCCGGTGCCGAATGTGAGCAGCACCACTACGCCGGCAGTGTTCTGGCCGGCGCCGTAGCGCGCCTCGGCCAGTCCGGCGGCGTCGGCGTCGTTGAGCACGACGACTTCCTGCCCTTTCAACCCCGCACTGAAGATGTCGCGAGCGTTGGTTCCGATCCACTTCTTGTCGACGTTGGCCGCCGTGCGGACGATCCCGTTGGTGACCACGCCGGGATAGGTCACGCCGAGCGGGCCGGTCCATCCGAATTCGTCGACCACGGCGGCGATCGTCTGGGCGACTGCCGATGGCGTGGCCGGCTGAGGCGTCGGCAGCTTGTAGCGATCACCGACGAGTTCGCCGGTGTCCAGGTCGACGACGCCGCCCTTGATGCCGCTGCCGCCGACGTCAATGCCGAAACCGCGTCGTGCCGGCGTGGTGGACTCTCCGCTCGTCGGTGACGGGCTGGTCGAGTCGGCAGTGGTCATCGCATCTCCTCGGCGGCACGTGGGCGTCGAGGAAACCCTAGTGCGTAGCTGGGTCGTCGGTGGCCCCGTTACCCCGACGTTGCCGAAGCCGGCATGACCTGTGATGCGATGGGACCGTGAGCACACCCGAGAACCAGCCGGCGCGGCTGCGGACCGTCGCCGAGACACTGGCCGGCGAAGCGGCCGCATTCGTGCGGCGACGCCGCGGTGAGGTGTTCGGCGCTGATGCCGGCGCCGACGGCGACGACGCGGTGCAGAGCAAGTCGACCCCCACCGACCCGGTGACCGTCGTCGACACCGAAACCGAACGGCTGCTTCGTGACCGGTTGGCACAGTTGCGATCAGGCGACGCAATCCTCGGCGAGGAGGGTGGCGGCCCGACCGATCAGGCAAGTATCGACTCCGGCGCGGTCACCTGGGTGCTGGATCCCATCGACGGCACCGTGAACTTTGTCTACGGCATCCCCGCGTACTCGGTGTCGGTGGCCGCCCAAATCGACGGTGTCTCGGTGGCTGGTGCCGTCGCCGATGTCGTCGGTGGGCGGCTGTATTCGGCCGGGGCGGGCCTCGGTGCGCACGTCACGGATGGCCAGGGCACCCGTCGCCTGCGGTGCAGCACCGTCGACGACCTGTCGCGGGCTTTGGTGGGCACCGGGTTCGCCTACTCCGGGCGGCGCCGCGCGGTTCAAGCGCAACTCGTCTCACGGATCCTGCCCGTGGTCCGAGACGTGCGGCGAATCGGTTCTGCGGCGCTGGATTTGTGCATGGTCGCAGCCGGTCGGCTGGACGCTTATTACGAGCATGGTCTGCACGTCTGGGATGCGGCGGCGGGCGCGCTCATCGCCGCCGAAGCCGGTGCGCGGGTCGTGTTGCCGGGACCGGGTGATCCGGACGCCGACTCGGCATTGGTAGTGGCCGCCGCGCCCGGCATCGGCGAGGAATTGCTGACCGCGCTAGACCGATTCGACGGTCTGGTCCCGATTCCAGGTTGAGCGGTCAGCAGGTCCCGGCGTGGATCTTGGCCAGCAGGGCGGGATCCGCGGGCTCGGTGTTGCCGGGCCGCAGACCGGCGAGCACCGTGGCGATGTCGTCGCTGTGGGCCAGCGCACCGAACTCGGTGCCGATAGCCAAGTCAACGGAATCATCGGTGCGGTCGTCGCGGTAGAGCTCGGCGCATGGCGCGACCAGCCAGACCGCCGCCGCTCCGGCCTGGCCGGCTTCGCCGAATCGGATCTGGCCCTGGCAGGTCAGCCGGGTCTTGGCATAGACGGGGTCATTGGCCGCCGTCGGCTGCGCAAATCCCAGGTCCCGCAGCGCGCCCGACACGTCGGCGGCCTGACCGCCGCGGCCACTGGCGTTGAGGACGCGGACTTTGGTGTCGGCGAGTTTGGCCGGCGCGACGTTGATCATCGTGCTGCGCGACACCGCGGTGCCCAGGTGCGGCTGGGCCGGGTCGGGCTGCTCGGGCGGCGGGTTGCACACCGTGGCTTCGTGCACTTCGGCCGGACGGGTCAGCGCCACGGCCCACACCACCGCGCTGGCCACAAACAGCACCACCAGCAGGGCGATCGCTGGCTTGGCGTTGCGACGGCGGAAGGGGCGACCATGCTTGTCGAACGCTGTGCCCTCAGTGATGTGCGCGACCACAAACGCACTCTAGAGCGCCGTGTTTAGCGTCAGGTAGCGCGGCCAAACTTGCGGTGTGAGGTAAATCACACTTGAACACCCTGGGATACGGGCACGAATCGTTTTGCGGATGCGTTCGACGCTGGTACAAAGCTTTGCTTGCAGGGTTACGAGGGGACAGACGATGGCAACTGATTATGACGCCCCAAGGCGTACCGAAACCGACGACGTTTCAGAGGACTCTCTCGAGGAGCTCAAGGCACGGCGAAACGAGGCGGCGTCGGCGGTTGTCGACGTCGACGAATCCGAGTCCGCCGAGTCATTCGAGCTCCCTGGGGCCGACTTGTCCGGCGAAGAGCTCTCGGTCCGCGTCATCCCGAAACAGGCCGACGAATTCACCTGCTCGAGTTGCTTCCTGGTCCAGCACCGCAGCCGGCTCGCGAGCGAAAAGGGCGGCGTGATGATCTGTACGGACTGCGCGGCCTGACTTTGACAGTCGGGCAGTCGCCGACTAACTGCGTAGTGCCGACAACACCCGGCCGGGATGGCGGGTGCTCACCAGCCAGTAGGGCGTTGGGTCGTCCGCGTCGTCCAGCACCACTAGCACCATGGGGCCGACCCAGCCGCGATGCACAACAAACGCGGCTGGGTCGAATTGGCGGCCCAGCGCCGCGGATTTGGCCGAGCGCGGGATGTCGGCGGACCTTGCGATGACCGACACAGGTAGATGGGCGTCGCCGGCCCACAGCTCCACTCCGTCGTCGCCGGTGGTGACCCGGACTTCGATGCGGCCCAGCCAGAGCAATGCGCCCGCGGCAACGACGAACAACACCGCGAACGGCAGCCAATCCGGCAGGCTCGGCACGCCCATGTTGACTTCGAACGCGATCACCGCCGCCAACCCGAAACCCAGTGGCCACCACCACCACGGCACCCACAAACGCTCGCGGTACCGCACGTTGTGCGGCGTGACTGGCGTCCCTGACATCCGGTCAAGGGTAATCTGTGCGCCCGTGTCGACGAGTCTGGCGGTTGTTCGTCTCGACCCCGGGCTTCCGCTGCCCGCCCGGGCCCACCACGGTGATGCCGGCGTAGATCTGTACAGCGCCGAAGACGTCGAGCTCGCGCCCGGGCACCGGGCGTTGGTGGGTACGGGAATCGCGGTGGCGATCCCGGTCGGGATGGTGGGGCTGGTGCACCCGCGGTCCGGTTTGGCTGCGCGAGTAGGACTTTCGATCGTCAACAGTCCCGGCACGATCGACGCGGGTTACCGTGGAGAGATCAAGGTCTCGCTGATCAACCTCGACCCGGCGGTGCCGATCGTGGTCAATCGCGGTGACCGGATCGCGCAGCTGGTGGTGCAGCGCGTCGAGCTGGTTGACCTGGTCGAGGTGTCGTCGTTCGACGAGGCCGGGATGGCCGACACTTCCCGTGGCGCCGGCGGCCACGGTTCCTCGGGAGGACATGCGAGTCTCTGATGGCATTTGGCAGACGTAAATCAAAAGACCACCCGGTCGACGAACCGGACGTGGCGGGCTTACACCGGAAGCCGGACGCGCCCGCCGACACCGCGGTCGTCGACGACGTGGACGGCCCCTTCGACATCGAGGACTTCGACGAGCCGTCGGCGGCCACGGAAGGTCGCCTGGACCTCGGCTCGGTGTTGATTCCGTTGCCGGAGGCGGCGCAGCTGCAGGTCGAGCTGACAGAGAACGGCGTTCCGAGCGCGGTGTGGGTGGTGACGGCTAACGGTCGTTTCACCATCGCCGCTTACGCCGCACCCAAGACGGGCGGACTGTGGCGGGAAGTCGCCGCAGAACTGGCCGAGTCGCTGCGTAACGACGGAGCCTCGGTCACCATCCAGGACGGCCGGTGGGGCCGCGAAGTGGTCGGCACCGCGACCGGGGTGGTCCGCTTCATCGGCGTCGACGGGTACCGCTGGATGATCCGATGTGTGGTGAACGGATCGACGGAAAGCATCGACGCGCTGACGGAGCAGGCGCGAAACGCCCTATTGGACACCGTGATTCGTCGCGGCGACACGCCCCTGCCGGTGCGCACGCCGTTGCCCGTCCAGCTGCCGGAGCCGATGGCGTCGCAGCTGCGCGAGGCCGCGGCCGCTCAGATGGCCGGCGGCGAGCCAGTCGAGCAGAGCGCCGCCGACGTCGTGCGCCAAGACGACACTCCCGAGCGGCGCGGCGCTTCTGGCTCGGCGATGCAGCAACTTCGCGGCACCGGCGGCTAGGCCGGCCGGCGATCGCGCCGCCGCGGGTCGCCAGTTCACGCCTCTGCCAGCGCCGCCAGGCAGGCCGCGCCCAACGCGGCCGGGTCCGCGCCGATTTGATCGAGCGTCACCATGCGCAGCGCCGCACGCGGCGCCGCCGCGGCCCACTGCCGACCGACCTCGACGGGATGGATCGGATCATCCTCGGCTGCGGCGACCCCCAGCGGTGTCTCCAGCCGTCGGAGCTCTTCGAGGCTCGGGGCCACGTACGCGGCGGCCTCGTCCATCGCGTCCGGCAGATCGGGCCACTGGGCCCGCCACGACCGGGTCAATTCGTCGGCCAGCCACGCGGGGCTGGACGCGCGCATCTGCGTCGTCGTCGCCTCCAGGCCGTCGTCGCGTAGCTGTCGCGCGGAGTGTCGGGCTGCGAGGGCGGCGGTCGCGCCGTCTGGCGCGCCGGTCCACGCCGGCAGCGCGGCCAGCACCGCCACCGCACGGTCGGGATGCTGCAGTGCCCACGCCACGGCTACCGCCGCGCCGATCGAGACACCGCCGACCACGATCGGCCCGCTCGCTGCGGCACGGTTCAGGTCGTCGAGGTAACCATCGATCAAACGGGCCGGCTGCGGTGCCGGCGTCAGCAGTCGGGCGTCGGCGTCACGCAGCGGTCGGCCAAACGCGCGGGCAGCGTAGTTGTCGTCCGACCCGGTTCCCGGCAGCACGACTGCGGTCACTCCGCGCAGGTCGATAGTCACCCCTAAATATTGCCCGGGCGCCGCGACGCCTTTGGGGAACCATCGGGCCGACGGTGTCCGTTGTCGTGAGAGGATCCGCGTGACGACGATGCGGGCCGCGCAGCGGCCGGCCGAGGAGTCAGGCAGATCGACCCCGCGTGACGACGATGCGGGCCGCGCAGTGGCCCGGCTGAGGAGTCAGGCACATCAACCCCGGGTACCCGGTCCGGTGTTGACATCAAGACGCTCAGGAGAGGCCATGGCTGCGGAAGGGTTTCTGCGCCGGCTGACTCGTCGGTTGACTGAGGACCCCGAGCAGCGCGACGCCGAGGAACTGTGCGACGAGGCGGTAACGACCGGCGCGCAGCGGGCGATCGACTGCGAACGTGGCCAGGAGGTCACGGTGGTCGGCACGCTGCGCAGCGTCGAATGCAACGGCAAGGGTTGCGCGGACGGGGTTCGTGCCGAGCTTTTCGACGGCACCGACACCATCGAGTTGGTGTGGTTGGGTCAGCGCCGGATTCCCGGGATCGAGTCCGGTCGCACCCTTCGGGTGCAGGGTCGGCTGGGCAAGCTGGACAATGGCAGCAAGGCGATTTACAACCCGCATTACGAGATTCAACGGTGAGCCGCGCGACGGATGCCGACGGCGAAACGGCCGCTGCCGTCGCCGCCCGGACGCCGGCCGACCGGATGATGCAGCAACTGGGTGGGGTCGCAGGAATCGTCTACTCTTCGCTGCCGGTCCTGGTCTTCGTCGGCACCTCGAAACTGCTGGGGCTGGCTGTGGCATCTGGCGCCGCGCTCGGTGTCGCCAGCTTGATTCTGCTGTGGCGTCTGGTCCGCCGCGAGTCGGTGCAGCCGGCCGTGTCCGGGTTGATCGGCGTCGCTGTCTGCGTGCTGATCGCATACCTGATGGGGGAGTCAAAAGGCTACTTCCTGCTGGGCATATGGACATCGCTGATCTACGCGACGCTGTTCGCGGTGTCGATCGTGATCCGTCGGCCGGTCGTCGGCTACATCTGGAGCTGGCTGCATGGGCATGATCGCGGCTGGCGCGACGTGCGTCGAGCGGTCTACGCGTTCGACGTCGCGACGCTCACCTGGGTGGTGGTCTTTGCGGCCCGCTTTGTGGTGCAGCGGGTGCTTTACGACACCAATCACACCGGCTGGCTGGTGGTGGCCCGCATCGGGATGGGCTGGCCGCTGGCGGCGGTGGCGGCGCTGGTGACGTTCGTGGCGATCCGGACGGCGCAGCGCGCCGTAGAGGCTTCGCAAAAAGAAGCCCTCACTGCGACGGCAGCAGATGCTGACGCAGTTCCTCTTCCGCCTCGGTAACCGCGACGAAGAGCAGTTCGTCGCCGCCCTCCAACGGTTCGTCGTCCTGTGGCACGATCACGCGGGCCCCGCGCAGGATCGTCACCAGTGCGACGTCACGCGGCAGCTGCAGTTTGCGCACCGGCTTGCCGCCCCACGGGGTGTTGTCCGGCAGGGTGATCTCGACGAGGTTGGCCTGACCCTTGCGAAACTCCATCAGTCGGACGAGATCTCCGACCGCGACGGCCTCCTCGATCAGCGAACACAGCATCCGCGGGGTGGACACTGCCACGTCAACACCCCAGGCTTCGGTGAACAGCCACTCGTTGCGGGGATCGTTGACCCGGGCCACCACGCGGGGCACCGCGAACTCGGTCTTGGCCAGCAGGCTGAGCACGACGTTGGCCTTGTCGTCACCGGTGGCGGCCACTACCACGTCGAATTCGTGCAGCTGGACCTGCTCGAGCACGCTCACTTCGCAGGCATCGCCGAGCTGCCAGTGTGCGGCCGGAATCGCGTCCTGGTCGATGTGCTCGGGTTTGCGTTCGATCAGGGTCACGTCGTGCTCGTTCTCGATGAGCTCGCGGGCCACTGACCGACCGACCGCACCCGCGCCTGCGATAGCGACTTTCATATGACCGCCGCTCTTCCTCGGAGCCGCCGCTGCCGTGTCACGACTCCGCGTCCTCGCTCGGCGGCAGCGCCGCGATGGCCAGTGCTTCTGCCGCGTGTCCGGAAATGGCGGCGATGTAGACCTGGTCGCCGGACTGGATGACGGTCTTCGGTTCGGGCAGGATTCCGGTGCCGAACCGGATCAGAAACGCCACCCGCGCGCCGGTGGCCGATTCCAGGTCGGTCATCCTGCGGCCCACCCAGTCCTCGTGCAACGCCACCTCGAGGACGGCGACGGTCCCGCTCGGGTCGCGCCACCGCGCGGTCTCGCTTTCCTGGGTGAGCGCGTGCAGCAGCCGATCGGTGGTCCACGGCACGGTCGCGATCGTCGGGATACCCAGGCGCTCGTACACCTCGGCGCGCTTGGCGTCGTAAATCCTTGCCACCACCCGCCGAACGCCGAAGGTCTCCCGGGCTAATCGCGCGGAGATGATGTTGGAGTTGTCGCCGGACGAGACGGCGGCGAACGCGTCCGCGCCCTCGATACCGGCCTTGAGCAGGACGTCGCGGTCGAATCCCAGCCCAAGTACCCGTTCACCGGCGAACTCGGGGCTGAGCCGGCTGAACGCCGTCTCGTCGCTGTCGATCACCGCGACGTCGTGACCAATCCGGGAGAGACCGTCAGCCACCGACGATCCCACCCGGCCGCATCCCATCACCACCACGCGCACTAGAGGTCCTCTCGGGCCGCCGGCCGTACTGGCCAGTCGGTTTGGGAGACATTCTGGTCCACCGAACCGTACCGGGAGGCACGGTTGCCTTTACTCTTGGCTCTCGTGTCCAAACTTTCGACTGCGGCGCGCCGACTGGTGTTGGGCCAGCCGTTTCGCAGCGACCGGTTGAGCCACACCCTGCTTCCCAAGCGGATCGCCTTACCGGTGTTCGCGTCGGACGCGCTCTCGTCGGTGGCGTACGCCCCCGAAGAGGTCTTCCTGACGCTGTCGGTTGCCGGCCTCGCGGCATACTCGCTGACGCCGTGGATCGGTCTCGCGGTAGCCGCAGTGATGCTTGTCGTGGTGGCCAGCTACCGGCAGAACGTGCACGCCTATCCCTCCGGTGGCGGCGACTACGAGGTGGTCACCACCAACCTCGGGCCAAGCGCAGGCCTGATTGTCGCGAGCGCGCTGATGGTGGATTACGTTCTGACCGTTGCGGTTTCGACGGCGTCCGCCATGTCGAACATCGGCTCGGCGATCCCGTTCGTCGAACACCACAAAGTGCTGTTCTGCGTCGCGGCGATCCTGCTTGTCACGGCGCTCAACCTGCGCGGCGTGCGGGAATCCGGTCTGGCGTTCGCGATCCCGACTTACGCATTCATTGCCGGCGTGGGAATCATGTTGGCTTGGGGACTGTTTCGGATCTATTTTTTGGACGAGTCGATCAAAGCGGAGTCGGCTGATTTCGTCATGCATGCCGAGCGCAGCTCGGTCGCCGGCTTCGCGATGGTCTTCTTGTTGGCGCGGTCGTTCTCCTCTGGCTGCGCGGCACTGACGGGTGTCGAGGCGATCAGCAACGGCGTGCCCGCGTTTCAGAAGCCGAAGTCGCGCAATGCGGCGACGACGTTGCTGTTGCTCGGCACGATCGCCGTCAGCCTCTTCATGGGGATCATCCTGTTGGCCAAAGAAACCGGCGTACAGGTCGTCGACAGCCCTGAGACGCAACTGACCGGAATCCCGCACGACTACCAACAGAAGACCCTCGTTGCGCAGATCGCGCAGGCCGTCTTCAGTGACTTCCGGATCGGCTTCCTGCTCATTGCGGTGGTGACCGCGCTGATCTTGGTGTTGGCGGCGAACACCGCGTTCAACGGATTTCCGGTGTTGGGTTCGGTACTGGCGCAACACAGTTACCTGCCCCGCCAGTTGCACACCCGGGGCGATCGGCTGGCCTTCTCCAACGGCATCGTGTTCCTGGCGGTGGCCGCGCTGGCCTTCATCGTCGCGTTCCGCGCACAGGTCACCGCGCTGATTCAGCTCTACATCGTCGGGGTGTTCATTTCCTTCACGCTGAGCCAGATCGGCATGGTCCGGCACTGGACACGGCTGTTGCGCAACGAGACCGACCCGGCCGCCCGGCGGACGATGATGCGGTCCAGGGCGGTCAACACGATCGGCTTCGTGGCTACCGGCGCCGTGCTGCTCGTCGTCCTGGTCACCAAGTTCCTGGCCGGCGCCTGGATCGCGATCGTCGCGATGACGCTGCTGTTCGCGTTGATGAAGATGATCCGCAAGCACTACGACACCGTCAGCCGCGAAATCGAGCAGCACGCCGGTGCCCAGGACATGGTGCTGCCCAGCAAGAACCATGCGATCGTGCTGGTGTCGAAACTGCACCTACCGACGCTGCGGGCACTGGCCTACGCCCGGGCGACCCGGCCCGATGTGCTCGAGGCCGTCACGGTCAGTGTCGATGATGCCGAGACCCGCGCGCTGGTTCGCCGCTGGGAGGACAGCAAGCTCAACGTCCCACTGAAGGTCATCGCTTCGCCCTACCGCGAAATCACCCGCCCCATATTGGATTACGTCAAGCGTGTCAGCAAGGAGTCGCCGCGCAGCGTGGTGACGGTCTTTCTGCCGGAGTACGTCGTCGGTCACTGGTGGGAGCACGTCCTGCACAACCAGAGCGCGTTGCGGCTCAAGGGGCGGCTGCTGTTCATGCCCGGGGTGATGGTGACATCGGTTCCCTGGCAACTCAATTCGTCGGAGCGGCTCAAGACGATGCAGCCGCACGCCGCCCCGGGCGATGCGCGGCGGGGGATATTCGATTGACGTCGAATGCCACCGCTGCGCCGTCACCGGAACTGGAGCAGTTGACGTTGAGCGTCGGTGCGCCGGCGAACGGGGGAAGTTGCGTGGCGCGCCACGACGGCCGGGTGGTGTTCGTGCGTTACGCGCTGCCCGGTGAGCAGGTACGGGTGCGCGTCACCGCGGACCGCGGGTCGTATTGGCACGCCGAGACGATCGAAGTGCTCCAGCCGTCCGCCGACCGGACCGCGTCGTTGTGCCCGATCGCGGGGGTGGACGGCGCCGGGTGTTGTGATCTCGCCTTCGTCGAGCCGGCGGCGGCGCGCGCGCTGAAAGCCGAAGTGGTGTCCAATCAGCTTGGCCGCTTAGGCAATTACCAGTGGAGCGACGAGGTCCAGCCGCTGTCGCCGACGGGTGTGACGGGATGGCGGACCCGAATCCGGCTCGATGTCGGTCCTGACGGGCGCCCCGGCTTTCACCGCTACCGCAGCGACGAGCTCGTCGCCGACCTGAACTGCGGTCAACTGCCGGCCAGGATGACCGATGGGTTGACCGATATCGGGTGGGCGCCGGGCGCACACCTGCACGTGGTCGTCGACGACGATGGTCGACGGCATGTGGCGCGCACGGTGCGTCAGGGCCGGCGCAATATGACCGAGGTGGTCGAAGGCAGTGGCCAGGGCGTGCAGCGAGCCGGACGACACAGCTGGCGGGTGCCGGTGACGGGTTTCTGGCAGGCCCACCGCGACGCCGCCCGGACCTACAGCGACCTGGTCAGCGAATGGGCCCAGCCCGACCGCGGAATGACGGCCTGGGACCTCTACGGCGGCGCGGGGCTTTTCGCCGCGGTCCTGGCCGACGCGGTCGGGGAGTCGGGTCAGGTGGTCACGGTGGACAGCTCCCGTACCGCATCGCGAGCAGCCCGGGCTACGCTGGCCGACCTTCCGCAGGTACGGGTGGTCAGCGATTCGGTTCGCCGGGCGCTGACCGCTCAGCGCGGACGCGCCGACGTGGCCGTGCTGGATCCGCCGCGGGGCGGCGCCGGCCGCGAGGTCATCGATTTGCTGGCCGCAGCCGACGTTCCGCGCATCGTCCACATTGGTTGCGAGGCAGCATCTTTCGCTCGTGACATCGGCCTGTATCAGAGTCATGGCTACACCGTGGGCAAGCTGTCGGTGTTCGATTCGTTCCCACTGACCCACCACATCGAGTGCGTCGCGCTGCTGACCCGCTGAGGCTACGCGAACACGAAGTACCGCAGCCACAGGTAAAGCCCGCACAGCAATGCGGAGATTGTGGTGACCACGATGCCCTTTCGGGTGAACTCCCAGAACGAGATGTTGTAGCCCGATCGCAGCGCAATGCCGATCATCACAATGTTCGCGCTGGAGCCGACGGCGGTCAGGTTACCGCCCAGGTCCCCGCCGAGCGCTAACGACCACCAGAGGACGTTCCCGTGTTCCTGATGCGGCATGACAGTGGTGAGGTGGGTGACGATCGGAGTCATCGTAGCCACGTACGGGACGTTGTCGATGATGCCGGATACCAAGGTGGACACCCCGAGGATGAGGATGGTGGTCACCAGCGGGCTGCCGCCCGTAGCATTCGCCGCCAGCTCGCCGAGATGCTTGATGACGCCGGTCTTGAGCAGCGCGCCGACCATGATGAACAAGCCCACGATGAACAACAACGTGTCCCATTCGACATTCGAGAGGTAGTCGTCTTTCTCCATCTTGGAGATCAAGATGAGCAGTCCGCCGCCGAGTAGCGCCACCAGCGAAGGCTGGATATGAATGGTCGGCGACACGACGAATCCCACGAAGACAACCACCATCACGACGCCGCACTTCAGCAACAGCCGGCGATCGTTGAGCAGTTCGCGCTCGTCGAGTGCCATCACGTCGGCGACCCGCTGGGGCGAAACCGTGGCGAACCCTCGAAAAAGCAAGGGCGATACGGCAACAAGAACGAGCATCACGATGATCACGATCGGAGCCATGTTGACCAAAAAGGCGTTGAAGGACAGGCCCTTTCGAGCACCAATGATGATGTTGGGGGGGTCGCCGACCAAGGTGGCAGCGCCGCCGACGTTAGAGGCGAACACTTCCGCCATCAACATCGGCACCGCGTTGATCGCCAAGCGTTCGCAGACCAGCAATGTCACAGGAGCGATCAACAGCACCGAGACCACGTTGGGCAGCAGGGCGGAGGCCACCGCCATCACCAGCATGAGCAGGATCATGATCCGCAGTGGTGATCCGTTGGCCCGTTTGGCTGCCCAGATCGCCGCGTACTCGAAGACCCCGGTCTGGCGCAGGATGCTGACGATCATCATCATGCCGAACATCAAAAAGATTACGTCCCAGTCGATTCCGGTTTCCGCGGAGTAGAAGACGTCCGGCGAGTCGACCACGGGGAGCAGGATCATCAGGCCTGCACCGACCAGCGCGACCGTCGTCTTGCTGAAGCGCTCGCTGATGATCAAGCCGTAGGACGCAACAAAGATGGTCACTGCCAGGTACATCATGACGCTGGTGGCCGTCATCGCGCCGCTTCGCTCACGTGCCAACCCGCTGCTTCAGCGCCTCAGCCAACAGGCTCGCCGCAGTGATCACCCCGTGCAGCCTGCCGTTCTTGATCACTGTCACCAACGGACTGTGCATCCGCGACATGGTCTCAGCCATCTCGATGATGGTGTCGTCGGCATCGACGACGGGCACCCGTTCACGCTTCGGCGGCAGCAGGTCACGAATTGTCTTGCCACGCAGCTTGTCCGCGGCGTGATCGGCCATCGACTCGGTAAGCACTCCAGCGAGCCCGGGATCGTCCTGCACGTAACCGGGCACCAGGAAGCGGACTACTTGTGAGGCGGGCAATACCGCAACAGCTCGGGACCGAGTGTGGTCAGCGACCACCAGGCCGCTTAGGCGACGCTCTGCGATTAATCGAACCGCTTCGCGGGCGGGCAAATCAAGGTCGACGATCGGAAACTCGTCGACCATGTCCTCGGCGCGCACGCACGCAGCCTATAAGAACGTTACGCATCCGACGTGACGAGAGATGTGACATCTAGGGGCGTTGCGTCAGTCTGATTGGGAGCAAAGTCGCTGGTACCGCATGGAATCTACCAAGCGCGGTTGTGACCGCGGGCGGAAAATCTTTACGCGCTCTTAGCGGTGATCGGGTTACACCGGTCAGCTCAGGACGAAGTAGCGGAGCCACAAGTACACCGCACACAACACCGTTGACATCAGGGTCACCACGATGCCTTTGCGAGTGAATTGCCAGAACGAGATCGGGCTGCCGGCTTTCAGCGCGATCCCTACCATGACGATGTTGGCGCTCGATCCCACAGCGGTGAGATTGCCACCGAGGTCACCGCCCAGCGCCAATGACCACCACATCACGTCGTGGTGCGCCTGGCCTGGGACCGCCGACGCCAGATGGTCGACGATCGGCGTCATGGTGGCGACATACGGGACGTTGTCGATGATGCCGGAAACCAACATGGAGACGACGAGGATCAGCATTGTCGTCAACAGCACATTGCCGCCAGTGGCATCCGCGGCCATTTGGCCGAGTCGTTTGATCACCCCGGTCTTGAACAGCGCGCCGACCATGATGAACAGGCCGACCATGAACAGGAGGGTGTCCCATTCGACGTTGGCGAGATAGTCGGATTGGTCCAAGCCGGAGATGAGGATGAGGAGGCCGGCGCCTAGCAGTGCCACCAGTGATGGTTGCAGGTGGATGGCCTCGGAGACGATGAAGCCCACCAGTACGAGGACCATGACGGCGCTGCACTTGATCAGCAGGCCGCGGTTCTGCAGGGCTTCGCGTTCATCGACCGCCATGACCTCGGCGAGTCGCTCCGGGTCAACCGCCGACTGGCCGCGGAACATCAGCGGCATCATCGCCACAAAGACCAGCAGGATGATGATCACGATGGGCGCCATGTTGAACAGAAAGGCGTTGAACGAGAGACCTTTCCGTGCGCCGATGATGATGTTGGGCGGGTCGCCGACCAGCGTCGCTGTACCACCGATGTTGGAGGCGAATACTTCAGCCATCAGCAGTGGGACCGGGTTGATGGCCAGCCGGTCACACACCAATAGGGTGACCGGGGCTATCAGCAGCACCGAGACCACGTTGGGCAGGATCGCCGAGGCGGCTGCCATGACCAGCGTCAGCAGGATCATGATCCGCAGCGGCGAGCCGTTGGCGCGCTTGACGGCCCATATCGCGGCGTATTCGAAAATTCCGGTCTGCCGCAGCACGCTGACGATGATCATCATGCCGAGCATCAAAAAGATGACGTCCCAGTCGATTCCGCTGGCTTGTGAGTAGAACACGTCTCGCGACTCGATCACCGGCAGTGTGATCATCAGGCCGGCGCCGACCAGCGCAACCTTGGTGTTGTTGAATCGCTCCGTGACGATGCATGCGTAAGCGGCGATGAAGACCGCGATCGCGAAGTACGTCATCGGCGGGAGTCGCAGCGCCCGATCAGGGTTCGCTTGGCCTCGGCGCTCACGACCAGGATGTCCTCGACGGCGTTCTCGGCATCGGGCTAGCCTATTACACGGGCTGGTGATGGACGCCGCGCCCGATTGCCGTTACTGGCAAGCCGTCCCGGGTCGTGGAGACTCAGGAGTCGTTGACAAATAAGAGGCGTGAGCCGCCGCCTACTCCTCCTTTAGCGCGGCCGACAGCAACCGGGACGCGGTGATCACACCGTGTAGCTTGCCGTCTTTGACCACGGCCACCAGCGGACTGCGCAGCCGCGCCATGACCTCGGCCACCTCGATGATCGTGTCGTCTGCCTCGGCCACCGGGATGTGCTGCCGCTGCTTGGGCAGCATGTCCCGGATGGTCTTGCCGCTCAGCTTTTCCGCGGCGTGGTCGGCCATCGTCTCGGTGACCACACTGGCCAGCCCGGGGTCGTCCTGCACATAGCCAGGCACAATGAAGCGCACGACCTGCGAGGCAGGTAGAACCGCGAATGGCGTCTCCGACGTGTCGGTGACGACGACCAGTCCGTTGAGCCGGTGCTCAGCGAGCAGACGGACTGCGTCAAGCGCGTTTGAGTCGATTTTTACAACTGGGAACTTCTCGTCGAGATCCTCTGCCCGCACACCGACACAATACGTCCGCGACGAGAATTCGGTTAATGGGACAGGTGTAAGGAAATTCTCAGGTTGCGTTCGAGGCGGAGTCGGCGTCGTCGGGCGTCGAAGGGGCGCTCAGGATTTGAGGGCCGCTGCTAGCAGTCGCGACGCGGTGATCACGCCGTGCAGGGCCCCATTCTCGATGACTCCGATCAAAGCGCACCGCTGCTGGGACATCTCTGCGGCAACCTTGATCACGCCGTCGCGGGCATTGATGGTGGGCACTCGGCGCGGATCCCGAGGCAACAGGTCGCCGACCGTTTTGCCCGCAAGGTTCTGTGCGTGGTCGGACAAGGCGTCCCCGACCACGCCGGCCAGTGCGATGTCGGCCTGGACATAGCGCGGCAACACGAAGTGCAGCATCTCGGAGGCCAGAATCATCGCGATCGGCTTGCGTGCCGCGTCGGCAACCACGACACCGGGCAGACCGTGCTCGGCGATCATCCGGGCCGCGTCCATAGCGTCAGAGTCCTGCTGCACGATCGGAAACTGCTCGTCGAGGTCAGCTGCTCGCACTAGGCCACCATACGACCAAAACCCGCCACTAGGCGAAGTAGCGCAGCCACAGATAGCCGAGCGACAGGACGAACGACATTGCTGTTACGGCCGCGCCGCGTTTGGTGAAGTCCCAAAACGAAACAGGATGACCGGAACGCTGCGCGATGCCGACCGCGACGATATTGGCGCTGGCGCCGACGGGAGTGAGATTGCCGCCGAGAACGGTGCCCAGCAACAGCGCCCACCACAGCACTCCCGAGCTGTCGTGGCCGGGGATGGTGTCCGAGAACTGCGCGACGATCGGTGTCATCGCCGCCGCGTACGGGACGTTGTTGATGACGCTGCCCAACGTGAACGAAATCGTCAACAGGAGCAAGGTAGCTTTCCAGGCGTCGCCCTGGGCGATATGGCTGGCCACCTTGGCCAGCTCTCCGATCACGCCGGTCCGCACCAAAGCGCCAACCATGATGAACAGCCCCGCGAAGAACAGCAGCGTTTCCCACTCGACGCTGGACAGGTAGAACTCGCGGTCGATGCCCGAGATGACGATCAGGATCCCGGCACCCGCCATCGCCACCATCGAGGGCTCCATGTGGATCTGTCGGTGCAGCACGAACCCGACAAACACCAGAGACAACACGATTCCGCACTGGGTGAGCAGCTTCGGGTTGCGGATCGCTTCGCGTTCGTCCAGCGACATCACGTCGGCGACGCGTGCCGGATCCGCGACGAAGAAACCCGGGTACAGGCGTGGGAGTATTGCGATCAGCGCGACGAGAACGAGCAGCACCGCCGGGGCCATGTTGGCGCTGAATTCGATGAAGCTCAGGTGGGCGCCGGTCCCGATGATGATGCTGGTCGGGTCACCAACCAGGGTCGCCGCACCGGCAATGTTCGCGGCGATGGCCTCCACGACCAGATACGGCGCGGGGTTCACCGCGAGGCGGTCGCAGACCAGCAACGTGACGGGGGCGATGAGTAGCACCGTGGTGACATTGTCCAGGACTGCTGTGCCGAGTGCGGTGACCAGAATCAACAGGATCATGATCCGTAGCGGAGATCCCTTGGCGCGCTTGGCAGACCAGATTGCCACGTACTCGAAGGCTCCGGTCTGGCGCACCACGCTGACGATGATCATCATGCCGAGGAGCAAAAACAGCACGTCCCAGTTGACGCCGGTATCGCGTGAGTAGAAGACGTCGTCGGAACTGATCAACGGCAGAAAGAACATCAGGATGGCGCCGGCCAGCGCCACCTTCGTCTTGTTGAAGCGTTCGGTGGTGATCAGCACGTAGCAGACCACGAACACCACTGAGGCGTAGATGGAGTGGAAGAGCGCGCTGGTCATCGGCTGTCCTGTCGGGCGTGTGCGTTGCTCGGCATGGACGGATCAGTGGCTCTCAAGACACGTGCGCCGCTGCCCATGGGCGTGACAGCGTGATCACACCGTTGAAACGTGACGTCCGTCCGCTAAGCGCGGTGGCGCCGACCGAGCAAGTCATTCCGCACTCCCGAATAGCCCGTAATTGCGGGAAGACCAACAGCACGTCAAAGAACGCCGACCAGGCTTCCCGGCACACCGGGGGGCTACGTTAGCAGGCTTATCTGTGTTGTTTCTGAGCGCGGTAGCGGTCGGTGCCGCCAGGTATCTGCGCTGGTCCGCGTGCCAGTTCGGGGTCCTGCGTACACTGACACAATGCTTGAACAGATCCGTGGGCCGGCCGATCTGCAGCACCTCTCGCAGGCGGAACTGCGCAACCTGGCCGACGAGATCCGTGAGTTTTTGATCCACAAGGTGGCGGCGACGGGCGGTCACCTCGGTCCCAATCTCGGCGTCGTCGAGCTGACGCTGGCGCTGCACCGGGTGTTCGATTCACCGCACGACCCGATCATCTTCGATACCGGCCATCAGGCCTACGTGCACAAGATGCTGACCGGACGCGCCGCCGACTTCGAGACGTTACGGAAAAAGGACGGGCTGTCGGGGTATCCGTCGCGTGCGGAGAGTGAACACGACTGGGTCGAGTCGAGCCACGCCAGCGCCGCGCTTTCCTACGCCGACGGGCTGGCCAAGGCCTTCGAGTTGACTGGCCACCGCAATCGGCACGTGGTCGCGGTGGTCGGCGATGGCGCGCTGACCGGCGGGATGTGCTGGGAGGCGCTGAACAACATCGCGGCGGCGCGCCGGCCGGTGGTCATCGTCGTCAACGACAACGGCCGCAGCTACGCGCCGACGTTCGGTGGTCTGGCCAACCACCTGGCCATGCTGCGTCTGCAACCGGGCTACGAGAGCCTGCTGGAACGCGGACGCAGCGCGGTGCGGGGCATGCCGGTCTTCGGCGAGGTGGCCTACCAGTTCATGCACAGCGTGAAAGTCGGTGTCAAAGATGCACTTTCGCCGCAGCTGCTGTTCACCGACCTGGGGCTGAAGTACCTGGGTCCGGTCGACGGGCACGACGAGCATGCGGTCGAGGCAGCGCTGCGGCGGGCCCGCGGGTTTCACGGTCCGGTGCTGGTGCACGTCGTCACGCAGAAGGGTCGCGGCTACGGGCCGGCGGAAGACGACGAGGCCGACCAGATGCATTCCTGCGGGGTGATCGACCCGATGACCGGGTTGGCCACCAAGATTCCGGGGCCGAGCTGGACGGCCACGTTCACCGAGACGTTGATCGAGCACGCGACCAAACGCCGTGACATCGTGGCGATCACAGCGGCCATGCCCGGCCCCACCGGGTTGAGTGCGTTCGGAGATCGCTTCCCGGACAGGCTGTTCGACGTTGGTATCGCCGAGCAGCACGCGATGACGTCGGCGGCCGGGCTGGCGATGGGCGGCATGCATCCCGTGGTCGCGATCTACGCGACGTTCCTCAACCGGGCCTTCGACCAGATCATGATGGATGTGGCGTTGCACAAGCTGCCCGTCACGATGGTGCTCGACCGGGCTGGCGTCACCGGCAGCGACGGCGCCAGCCACAACGGCATGTGGGACATGTCGATGCTGGGCATAGTGCCAGGCATCCGGGTGGCCGCGCCGCGAGACGGCGCCAGCCTGCGTGAGGAACTCGGCGAGGCGCTGGCAATCGACGACGGCCCGACGGTCATCAGGTTCCCGAAAGGCGATGTCGGCGACGATATTCCAGCGGTCAAACGGCTTTCCGGGGTGGACGTGCTTGCCGAGCCCGTCGACGGCCTGGGTGCGGACGTGTTGCTGGTGGCGGTAGGAGCCTTCGCCTCGATGGCGCTCGGGGTGGCCGAGCGGCTGCTCGATCAGGGCATCGGTGTGACAGTGGTCGATCCACGGTGGGTGCTGCCGGTGCCAGAAGTGTTGCGGGAGTTGGCAGTTGCCCACAAGGTGGTCGTGACGCTGGAAGACAACGGGGTGGCCGGTGGCGTCGGCGCGGCAGTGTCGGCCGCGTTGCGGTCCGCCGAAATCGACGTGCCGTGCCGCGATGTCGGTCTGCCACAGCAGTTCTTCGATCATGCGTCCCGCGGTGAGGTACTCGCCGACGCCGGGCTGACCGACCAGCACGTCGCTCGCCGAATCACCGGCTGGATCGCGGCGCTATCCGGAGAAAACGTTGAGCCGGGCACCGCGATCACCGAGCAGCTGGAATAGTTGCCGCCGTCTCGCGACACGTAAATCTTTTGCGACGACACGCCGTTCGGCGTCGCCGTAACTTAAATTTCGGCGTCGTCCGCGGCGGGCACGTCTTGCAACGCCGCTGCCAGCACCGGCACGGTCAACTCCCGCTGCCAGTCGCGGGCCTGCCCTGCGGCCAGGAATTCGTCGACTGCGGCAGCGACGTGACGGGCGCCATCCCAGTCCCAGCACAGCCGCCGAACCAGGTCGGGCGTCACCAAGTTCTCGGTCGGCACCGACACCCGATCCGACAACTCCCGTAGCGCCGAACGAGCTGCGTCGAGACGCGCGGCGGCCTCGGGCCGTCGGCGGGCCCACCGCGCCGGCGGGGGCGGCCCGTTGGTCGGCTCGGATTCCTCTTCTGGACCCGGTTTTTCCCGGGCGGCCTTGAGGGCGGCCAACCAGGTGGAGGCGCTGCGACGCTGCCGTCTCCCGCCGAAGATGGGCAGCGCGACCAAGTCGTCGAGGGTCTTCGGGTCGGCGGCCGCTGCTTCGATGATCGCCGAGTCGGGCAAAATGCGGCCAGGCGCGATGTCGCGTCGTTGCGCTATTTCGTCTCGCACCGTCCACAATTCACGGACCGCGGCCAGGCCGCGTTGATTGCGCACCTTGTGAATGCCCGAAGTGCGGCGCCAGCGGTCCCGACGGGTGGTCGGGGGGTTGTGGCTGGCGGCGGTCCTGAGGTAGTCGAATTCCTCTGCCGCCCAACCGCTTTTGCCTTGCTCGGCCAGCACGTCCGCGATTGCTGCGCGCAGGTCGATCAACACCTCGACGTCAAGGGCCGCGTAGTTGAGCCACGCCGCCGGCAGGGGGCGCCGGGACCAGTCCGCCGCGCCATGACCCTTGGCCAGCCCGACACCGAGTAAACGCTGCGTCATCGCCGCGAGGTTGACCCGGTCGAAACCGGCCAGCCGCCCGGCCAATTCGGTGTCGTACAACGCCGGCGGCTGCATGCCGACCTCTGCCAGGCACGGCAGGTCCTGGTCCGCGGCATGCAGAATCCATTCGTCGGATGCCATCACCTCCGCGACAGGCCGCAGCACGGACAATGTGTCACCGCCGTGGCTGACCGGGTCGATCAGCACCGTGCCCGCCCCGGCTCGTCGGATCTGGATCAGGTAAGCGCGATTGGAGTAGCGGAAGCCCGAGGCCCGCTCCGCGTCCACCGCGAACGGACCATGCCCTCGGGCGAGCAGAGCTGCGGCGGCCTCGATCTCAGTGGCACTGACCGATAGCTCGGGCACACCGTCGGCGGGATGCAGCAGCGGCGTGACGTCAGCCTCGGCGGCCTCGGACGTGTGGGTGGATACCTCGGTCGGCTCGCTGGCCATGTCACACGCGCGACCGGGTGCCCAAATCTGTCACCCCGACCGGGGGCAGCCCTGCGGCGTGCTCGAGCACTTCGCAGAACGCTTCGACATGGGTACCGATGTCGGTGGTGAGTGCCGTCCACGACGCGCGCAACTCGAGCTGGTGGGCGCGCGGTGGTCCCGAGATGTCGCCGTAGCGCACCGAGGTGGTGGCGGTGACGGTGCCACCTAGCGCGGTGACCTGCTCGGCGCGGGCATCCAGCGCCTCCACCAGCCAGCTCCAGGCGACTTCGGGCAACAGTGGGTCGACCGCTTCGCTGGAATCGAGGTCGGCCTGGATATAGGCGACCAAACGCATGGTGCCGTCCCAGGCGTCGGCGCCCTCCGGGTCGTAAAGCAAGATCAGTCGGCCGAACGCGTCGCCGTCCGACCGCTCCGGAACCACGTCCGTTTCGGGACGCTTGACCTCGGCGCCCAGGGCGTAGCTGAACGGCGCGAGGCGCTGCGGGGGCCGGATCGGGCCCAACTCGATCTCGGATCGGACGGTCGCCCCGCTCATCGCCTCCACGGCATCGCGAAACGGGGCAGGCTCGGCTGTCGTCGTCATCGGCGCCGCACCTCCTCGTCGCTTCGTTCCGCCGCGCAGCGTTGCTGGCGGTTCACAGCGTTTGACGCTAGACCTATCCGGTGACACGCGGACACAGGCGCGCCGGTTCGGTCCGACGGGCGCGCTCGCGGTGGTCTGCAACGGCATGCCTAGTCGCTGGTGAAACGGGCCGGCCGCTTCTCGCGGTGAGCGGCCAGGCCCTCGCGCACGTCGGGGCCGCCGAAGCTCAGAAATTCCAGGCCAAGGGACGTTTCGAAGGCCGGCGCGGCGGTCCGGTACCAGTGATTGAGGCTGTGTTTGGTGAACCGGATGGCCGACTGGGCGCCCTGGGCCAGTTCGTCGGCGATGCGGGTGGCGGTGTCGAGCACGTCGCCGTCGTCGACGCACAGCGAGACCAGCCCGATGCGTTCGGCTTCCTCCCCGGACAGCGGGGCGCAGGTGAGCAAGTAGTACTTGGCCTTCGCCATCCCGACCAACAGTGGCCAGCAGATGGCGGCGTGGTCGCCCGCGGCAACACCTAGCTTGGTGTGCCCGTCGATGATCTTCGCGGTCCGTCCGGCCACCGAGACGTCGGCGAGGAGCGCGACCACCAGGCCGGCGCCCACCGCGGCGCCGTGAATCGCCGAGATCACGGGTTTGTCCAGGTTGATCATGTTGAGCACCAGGTCGCGGGCCTCACGCATGATGCGCATCCGGCCGTCGTGTTCGCCCATGGTCTCGTCGATCAGGTCGAAGCTGCCGCCGGAGGAGAACGCTTTGCCCTCGCCCCGAACCAGCACCGCGCGCACATCGGGGTCGCGGCCGATCGCCGGCCAGATGTCGGCGAGGTCGCGGTGCATTTGCGGGCCGACCGAGTTGAGGCCGGGGGAGTCGAGAACGATGTGCAGGACGCCGTGCTCGGCGCGCTCGATGCGCAGGCTGGGGAACTCGTCGTAGCTGACTGCTGGGTGGCTGACGGGCATCCGGGCTCCTGACGACTGGGTCGCTGGCATTACCGACGACGAGATTACGCATCCGCCGTTGTGGCGCTTGTTCCGCGTGCGCATGGCTAATCTCGGTTCGTGCGATCACCGGTGAGACTGTCGCAGTGGCGACGCGAAGTACTGTGGACCAACTTCTGGGTGATACCCAGCATGGAGGTGCTGGCCGCCGTTGCGCTGTTCTGGGGAACGCTCCAGGTCGATCGTGCGGTATATCACCACGCCTTTACCTTGCCGGCCTGGGTCGAAGCGGGCAGTGCCGACACAGCACGTGAGATTCTGCTGGCGGTCGCTGCGGCGATCATGACGGTGATCGGTATTAATTTCTCGGTCACCATCGTCACGCTGACGCTCGCATCAACCCAATTCGGACCGCGGATGCTACGCAACTTCATTCGCGATCGCGGTACACAACTGACCCTTGGCACTTTCGTGGCCACGGCCGTCTACTGCGTGCTCGTCTTGTTGGCCATCGGGCCCGGGGAGCACGGCGAGTTCGTCCCGCACTTCTCGGTGTCGATGGTGTTCCTTTTGGTGCTGGTCGACCTAGCAGTACTCATCTACTTCCTCCACCACATCGCTATCGCGATCCAACTGCCGTTTGTCATCGCAAACATCGCCGCGGACCTTTCTCGGTACCTGCGAGTGCGCCGGCCCGACATACCGATGAAGAAACCGGGCGACCCGGATGATGCCGAGGAGATCAGCGAGTGGATTGCCAAAATCGAGTCGGCCGGATCGCCAGTGCCCACACCAAAAGGCGGCTACCTCCAGGCAATTCGCTACGACATGTTGGTCGAGGCGGCGTCGAGCTTCAACGGGGTGATACACGTGCCTTATCGCCCGGGGAATTTCCTGGTCGAAGGCAGCGAGCTAGTCGGCGTGTGGCCGCCGCACGCCGCCGGCGAGGTCGCCCGCTGTCTGAACCGGGCCCACATCCTCGGGCCGGTCCGCGCCCTCGCCCAGGACCCCGCATTTGCGATCGACCAACTGGTCGAGATAGCCATTCGCGCTCTATCGCCGGCGGTTAACGACACTTACACGGCGATGACATGCGTTGACTGGCTCGGCAATACCTTGTGCCAGCTAGGCCGGGTGTGGACGCCTGCAGCGGCTTACCGTGACCGGACCGGGCAGGTGCGGGTCATCTGCGAGCAGGTCACGTATGAAAACCTCGTGCAGCGATCCTTCGACAAGATCCGTCAGGCCAGTACTGGCATGCCCGCGTTGTTCATGCGCCAACTCGAGGCGCTGAAAGCGATTATGGACCAGACGGTCGATCCCGGTCACGCCGGCATCTTGATAAATCAGGCCGAGATGATCCATCGCGCGAGCCTCGAATCGGTGTCAGAGCCGTTTGACCGCGCGGCCGTCGAGCGTCGATACAACACCGTGCGCGACAGCTATGCCGCCAAAGCACCGGCATGAACGGGCTGTCTCGCACCGCCTGAATTGACCACGCGATCCCACGGGTCGGCTCTGCACGTCGGTGGCCCGCCGCACCCGCCCATCGGCCCGTCGTGGCAGCATTGATGCTGATGAGTGACCGTCGCACGCTTCCCGAGTCGCCGTATCTGGCCGCGGCCACCGGCCGCAAACCCAACCGGGTGCCGGTGTGGTTCATGCGCCAGGCCGGCCGTTCGCTGCCTGAGTACCGCGAGCTGCGCAAGCAGAACACCATGATGGAAGCCTGCTTCGACGCCGAGTTGATCGCCGAGATCACGCTGCAGCCGATCCGCCGTCACGCCGTCGATGCCGCAATCCTGTTCTCCGACATCGTCGTTCCGTTGCGTGGCGCCGGTGTCGACGTCGACATCGTCGCCGATGTCGGCCCCGTCATCGCCGCGCCGGTGCGCGCCGCCGTCGACGTCGAAGCCCTGCGGCCGCTCGATCCGGCTGAGGTGCAACCCGTTTCGGACGCGGTTTCGCTGCTGGTCCGAGATCTTGGTTCGGTGCCGTTGATCGGCTTCGCCGGTGCACCGTTCACGCTGGCGTCCTACCTGGTCGAGGGCGGCCCGAGCCGCAACCACGCCAAGACCAAGGCGATGATGTTGTCCGAACCCGACTGCTGGCATGCGCTGATGGCCAAGCTGACCGACCTGACCATCGGGTTTCTGCGGGTGCAACTCGACGCCGGGGTCGACGCGATTCAGGTGTTCGACTCGTGGGCCGGCGTGTTGTCGCTGGCGGATTACCGCCGCTACGTGCTGCCGCACAGCTCGCGGGTGTTCGCCGAGCTTGCCGGGCGACGAGTTCCGATGACGCACTTCGGGGTCGGCACCGCAGAACTGCTGGGCGCCATGTCGTCGGCCGGTGCGACGGTGGTCGGAGTCGACTGGCGGACATCGCTCATCGATGCGGCGGGGCGGGTCGAAGCCGGTAAGTCGTTGCAGGGCAACCTGGATCCGGCGGTGCTGCTGGCCGGTTGGCCGACCGTGGAGCGCGCCGCGCGCGCCGTGGTCGACGACGGGCGAAGCGCCGTCGACGCCGGTGCGGGCGGGCACATCTTCAACCTGGGCCACGGGGTGCTGCCCGAGACCGACCCCGGGATCCTCACCGACCTGGTCGCGTTGATCCACTCCTTATGACGTCCGTAAAGCGCTCGTATTGTGTTGTCGGCGGCGGCATTTCAGGTCTGACCGCCGCCTACCGGCTGCGCCAGACCGCCGGCGACCAAGCCAGCATCACGCTATTCGAGCCCTCAGATCGTCTGGGCGGCGTGCTGCGCACCGAGCAGGTCGGCGGTGTCGCCGTCGACGTCGGCGCCGAAGCATTCGTGGTTCGGCGACCCGAGATACCGGAATTGCTCGCGGAATTGAACCTCGCGAACGAACAGCTCGGCACCACCGGCGCACGTCCGCTGATCTACAGCCAACAGCGGCTGCACCCCCTTCCGACAGGCACGTTGAACGGCATCCCGTCCTCGGCGGAGTCGATGGCCGGACTGGTCAACGACGCCACGTTGGCGCGCATCGCCGCCGAACCCGACCTGCCGCTGAACTGGCAACCTGGCGCCGACCCCGCCGTCGCCGACCTGCTCGCCGACCGGTTCGGTGAGCAGGTGCTGGCCCGGTCGGTAGACCCTATGCTCAGCGGGGTTTATGCCGGGTCCTCGGCGACTATCGGCCTGCGCTCGGCAGCGCCGACCCTGACCGCCGCCCTGGACGCCGGGGCCACCAGCGTGACCGACGCGGTGCGGCGGGCGCTGCTCAGCGTCACCGCGGGCCCGATCTTCGGTGCCGTCGGCGGGGGATACGCCGTTCTGGTGGAGGAACTGTTCCGGCGCGGTCGGTTTCACTGGGTACAGGCCGCGGTCGACACCGTCGGCGCCGACGGGCAGGGCTGGACCCTGCACGATGCGACCGGGCAGGAGTGGCATGCCGACGCGGTGATCTTCGCCGTGCCCGCGGCTCGACTCGCCAAGCTGGTCGGCACCCTGGCTCCGCGTACCGCCGCCGCGGCGGGGCGAATCGAGAGCGCCTCGTCGGCGGTGCTGGCGATGGCGGTGCCGCGCGGTGTCGCCTTCCCACAGAACTCCGGTGTGCTGGTGGCCAGCGGGGAACGGTTGCACGCCAAGGCGATCACGCTGTCGTCGCGCAAGTGGGGCCGGCGAACGGACGTCGAGCTGCTACGGCTGTCGTTCGGCCGGTTCGGCGACTCCGCGGAAAACAATCCAGCGATCCGGGCCTCGGACGACGAACTGCTGGCCTGGGCTCTGGAAGACCTTTCCGCTGTTTTCGACCTCACGGTGGAGCCGGTCGACGTCCACGTCCAGCGTTGGCCGGATGCCATGCCGCAGTACGGTCCGGGGCACCGAGGACTGGTCGCCGAACTGCGGGCCGGGCTGCCCCGGACCTGGCAGGTCGCGGGCAGCTACCTCGACGGGATCGGGGTGCCTGCCTGTGTGGGCGCGGCCGGACGAGCTGCGGCTGCCGCCGTCCGATCCGTCGAAACGCCCGTGGCACCATAGGTCCCATGGCTCGATTGGACTACGACGCTCTCAACTCGACCGTCCGCTACTTGATGTTCTCGGTGTTCTCGGTGCGCGCCGGTGAATTGGGTGAGCAGCGCGACGCCGTGATCGACGAGACGGCGACCTTCCTCAAGCAGCGCGAAGATCAGGGAGTCGTCGTCCGCGGCCTCTACGACGTCGCGGGCTTGCGGGCCGATGCCGACTTCATGATCTGGACCCACGCCGAACGCGTCGAGGCGCTTCAAGCTACCTACGAGGACTTTCGCCGCACCACCACGCTGGGCCGGGCGTCGTCGCCGGTATGGAGCAGCGTCGCGCTGCACCGGCCAGCCGAGTTCAACAAGAGTCACATCCCCGCATTCTTGGCCGGTGAAGAGCCGGGCGCCTACATCTGCGTCTATCCGTTCGTGCGGTCCTACGAGTGGTACTTGCTTCCCGACGAGGAACGCCGCCGGATGCTTGCCGAACACGGCATGGCTGCCCGCGAGTACAAGGACGTCCGGGCCAACACGGTGCCGGCTTTTGCGCTCGGCGACTACGAGTGGCTGCTGGCGTTCGAGGCGCCGGAACTGCATCGCATCGTGGACCTGATGCGGGAACTGCGGGCCACCGACGCGCGGCGCCACACGCGCGAGGAGACGCCGTTTTTCACCGGGCCACGGGTCGGGGTCGAGCAATTGGTGAACTCGCTGCCATGACCGCCCAATTCGATCCCAACGACCACACCCGCTTCGAAGAGATGTATCGCGACGACCGGCTGGCGCATGGCTTGCCCGCTGCCACCCCCTGGGATATCGGCGGCCCGCAGCCGGTGGTCCAACAGCTCGTCGCGCTGGGTGCGGTCACCGGCGAGGTGCTCGACCCGGGCACCGGCCCGGGCCACCACGCGATTTACTACGCGTCAAAAGGCTTGTCCGCCACCGGGATCGACGGCTCGGAAACCGCCCTGAAACGGGCCCGGGAGAACGCGAGCAAGGCGGGTGTGTCGGTGAATTTCGAACTGGCCGATGCCACAAAGCTCGACGGTTTGGACGGCCGGTTCGACACCGTCGTGGATTGCGCTTTTTATCACACCTTTTCGACGGAGCCGGACCTGCAACGGTCGTATGCGCGTGCGCTGCACCGTGCTACCAAACCGGGAGCCCGGTTGTTCATGTTCGAGTTCGGCATCGGCAACGTCAACGGGTTCCACATGCCGCGTGCGCTGTCCGAGAGCGACTTTCGGGACGTCTTCCCGGATGCCGGATGGGAGTTGACGTACCTAGGCCCGACGACCTACCAGATCAACATGAGCGCGGAAAACTTCGACGACATGCTGCGCCGCGCCCCGGAGCGGGCGGAGGAGATGAAGTCGGTGGCCGAGCGGTTCCGCGCCATAGAGCCTTGGCTCACCGACGGTCGCGTGCATGCGCCCTTCTGGGAAGTTCACGCGACTCGGATCGATTAGCGGTAATCAGCCCGAACGCTGCACCGCGGTGATCGTCATGTCGGCGCGCGTGTCGAAGCCGAGCCGGCGATAGAGGTCGAGGGCGGGGGTGTTGTCGTGCAGCACGTGCAGGAACGCGCGCTGACCCTCGGCGCGAATTCCTGCCTCCACCGCCGTCATCAGCAACGTGGACAAGCCCTGGCCGCGATGGTCCGGGTGAGTGCACACCGCGCTGATCTCTATCCAGCCGGGCAGGTGCAGGCGCCGCCCGGCCATCGCGACGAGCTGGCCCCCGCGCCGTATCCCCACGTAGCCGCCCAGCTCGACGGTCGCGGCCTCGAACGGGCCGGGGCGCGTCAGTTCGGCCAGTGCCATCATCTCGGCCGAATCTCGAATATCAAGCGTAACAATGGATTCCGACGATTCGGGCAATCCGGCGAGTCCGGCGACGGGCGCTATCATCTGCGCCACCGGGAACACTCTGCTCACCGTCCAGCCCGCGGGCACAGCGATCGCGCGCCGAGACTCCAGCGCAGCCCGACCTTCGGGTCCACACAATTGGGCGAGATCCTGCCAGGCACCGGCGTCCTCGACGTCGCGGAGAGCGGCGAAAGGCACGACGTCGACCCGGTAACGGTAAGCGCGCGGCGTGCCATGATCGGATGCGACCGCGAACCGGCGATGCGGTCCGGTAAGGGCATGCCAGACGGGATCGTCGAGGAGTCGAGGATCGGCGGGATTCGGCATCCGCTACGCGAATTCGCCTCTGAACGGTGGTTTTTCGCCCGGCGGCACTTCCGTCGCCGTCAAGACCCGGAAGGGACCAGGCGCAGCGAAATCGAGTTGATGCAGTACCGCTGATCGGTCGGGGTGGGGTAGCCCTCGCCCTCGAAAACGTGCCCGAGGTGACTGTGGCAGTTGGCGCACAGTACTTCGACGCGCTTCATGCCCAGCGAGTTGTCGGTCCGCAGGATCACGGCGTCGGAGTTGGCCGGATCGAAGAAGGACGGCCAGCCACAGTGAGATTCGAATTTCTCGGTGCTGCGGAACAATTCCGCGCCGCATGCCCGGCAGTTGTAGACGCCCTCGGTCTTGGTGTCGGTGTACTCGCCGACGAACGGTCGCTCGGTACCGGCCCGGCGCAACACCTCGAACTCCTGCGGGTTGAGTTTCTTGCGCCATTCGTCGTCGCTGAGCTGCACTCGCGGCTGGGCATTCGTCATGCCACCAAGTTAGCGCGGGGTTGCTCGCGCGTCATCCATGGCGGATCGATCCCCTCGTCGAGTCGGTGCTCGGCCTTTGCATCCAGGTAACGGAAGTACAGCACGCAGAATGTCACGATCAGCAGCAGCGACCAGCCGTAGGTGATCTTCAGGTACTCCAGCGGCCGCCCGACGAACATCCAGTTGAACAGCAGCCAGCGGTCCATTGTCAGGAAGCCGTAGATACCCAGCCACGCCGGCCAGTTGCGGATCACCGAATTGCGCAACACCACCGTCATCAAGAACGGGAACAGCATCATCGAGTAGTAGCCCTGCGCCAACGCCAGCACCAACCACGACCACAACAGCAGCACACCCGACGATGTGGTGAACCAGAACAGCGGGTCACGGGTGCGGTAGTAGCGGTAGAGCAGCCATAGGCTGCCGATGGCCAACAGGGTGAACAGGATTCGCAACAGGTGGATCAACCAGAACGGCAATCCGAAGTAGACACCGTTACCTTCGATCGAGCTGTTGAAGTAGTCGCGGACGCCCAGCATGTAGGGCACGGTGCGGGTGATGAAGTCGCCGGGGTGCACGACCAGCCCCCAGGCCGCGAGGTTGAACGCCACCGGCACCAGGAAGGCCGGCATCAACGCGCGCCACTGCCGGTTCAGCAGGGGAAGCAGCAGCAGTGGACCCAACGCCGGCTTGACCACGAGAGTCAGCCCTATCGCGATGCCGGCCCACCACTGGCGGCTGGTCCGGCCGTCCAACAGCCACTGCAGAAACAGCACCTCGCACAGCAGGATGACACCGTTGATGTTGGTGAAAACCAGTGTATTGGTGACGGATTCGGTGCAGAACATGGCGAGCAGCAGGGCCGGGGCCGCTACCGAACTCAGGCTGAACTTGAACATTTTCAGCAGCACATAGGCGGCGAGAACGATGGCGGTGCTGTTGATGGCGACGAACAGATACCGTGACTCCGCGAACGGCAGGTAGCCGAACGGCGCCATGATCAGCGTGCCGCCGGGCGGATACAAGTAGTGCGGGTCGACGTAGTCGAAGTGCTCGTTGTAGATGTCCCAGCCGTGACGGAAGTTCAGCACCGCGCGGTAGACGGGCTTGAAGTCGTCGGTGATGTTGCCGTTGGTGGTGACCACGATCGTACGGTGGATGACCGCGAGAATGGCCACCGGCCACAGCGCCGACCGCAGCACGGTAGCGGCGCTTGGAGCTGTTGTGCGGGGGGCGAACCAGGCGCGTACACCGCCGCGAGAGTTGACCGGCGTCACGGCAGCGCTTCCCGTCGTCGCTTGCTCTGCTTCGTCGTCGGCGCGCGTCACGAGCGAGACCTTATCTGGCGCGCGAGATCAGGCGGGACAGTAGGTGTCGGTGGCCGGCAGGGTGCCGCTGTCGAGGTAACCGATCAGCGGCGGCACGGCACACGAGGAATAGATGCTGGCGCCGTGCCCGATGCCCTGCCACATCACCCGCTTGCTGGCGGCGGTGGCGTTGATGATGGTGGCGGCGGTTGCCGAGACGCCCTCGGATCCCACGATCGGATCGTCCTGGACTCCCATCAGCATCACGTTGACGGCCAGCTTCTTGGGCGGTTGTGGCGGTGTGGAACTCGGCCAGGAAACGCATTTGACGAGGCTGAGCGCGCCGACCGTGCCGAACTGCGGGTAGAGCTTGCCCCAAGCGACCACCAATTCCCGAATTCGGTCCGGGGTGGGCCGGTTGACCGCGTCGCTGCACGAGTTGACGAACTGCCCGTCGGTTCCGCGGGTACTTTGCGCGCGGTTGATCAGATTGGCCAGCAGATTGGTGTCGCCGCCGCGGGCGTTGGCCAGCGCGGTGGCCAACTCGTTGGTGGTGCCGACCCGATCGCCGGAGGGGTAGCCCAGCGCGGTGCTGATCGCGCTGACGATCGAGGCCACCGACGCGCCCGCCGGGCCGTGGCCGGCTCGGGCGTCGGCGAGTATGCCGCTGACAGCGCCCTTCGGATCGGGCCCCAGCGGGCAGTTCACTGCGGCGCACTGAGCGGCGAACGCATCGAGCGCCGCCTGCTGGCCTTTGACCCGCTGCTCGGCGGCGGCCTCGGCGCCCACTCCCAAAGCCAAGGGGGAGTCGAGCACCAATCGGGCCACCTTGTCGGGATGGGCGCTGGCGTACGACAGCGCCACCTGGGCGCCGTTGCCAATGCCGATCAGTGCCAGCGACGGCACATCCCAGATGCTGCGCAGCCGCTCGATGTCGGTCGCGGCATGAGTGTTGTCGTAGGCCGAGTCACCGGGTGCGATGGTGTCAGTGCAACTGGTGGTGGCGTTGTGGACGATGTCGGCGAGGTTGGCGACGGGGTCGTTGCCGGCCTCGAACTGCGCTTGGTCGTGAATCTCTTGGCGATCGTATTGTTCGAGGCAGTCCACCGGACTCGAGTTGCCCATGCCCCGTCGGTCGACGGCCACGATCGGGTGTTTGTCGAGCACGTCGGCACCAGCACGCGCCAGCCATACCGGCAGTTGCAGCGACGACGGCAGGTCCGAGCCGGTGGTGAACACCAGCGGCCCGGCGTCGTCCGGTGTCTTGACGGATTTGGCACGAACGACGCCGATACTCAGCGACCCAGCCGCGCCATTGACCGGGTCCAGGTCGGCGTCATAGCTCGCGCAGTCCAGCTTCACGCCGCCCGGCGCGGGAGCCCCGGCGTCACCGAACTCCCTCGACGTGCAGTCGTGCCACGACAATTCGTTCTTCGGCTTGGCTATCGGCGGCGGTCCCGTCGGAGCGGTGGACTTGGTGGGCTTGCCCTGCGGCCGGGCGCCCGCGTCGGTAGCGAACCGCGGGTTTGCGGCCAGACCCGGCGCACAGCCGGCCAGCAACGTCGTCACCACGATCAGCGAAGTGGTGAATGCGGCGCGCCTGCTCATGCCGACCACAGTAGCGATCGGCCGACCGATCTGGGCCTATGGCCTGACGTAGCGCGTGTAGAGGTATCCGTCGTCGTCGGTGAGGATGTGCGCGCACCGCATGGCGGTCAGCACCTGTTCCGAACCGGTAGCGATGCGGCCGGCGTGACCGCCGACCAGGCTCGGCGCGATGGTCAGGCACAGCTCGTCGAGCAGGCCGCGTTCGACGAACGAGCTGAACAGCATCGGGCCGCCCTCGGTCAGCACCCGCGGCAGACCGCGGTCGGCGAGGGCGGCCAGCACGGCGGCGGGGTCAACGCTGTCGGGGTCGTCGATCGAGCAGTCGACGACGTCGGCCAGCCCGGCCAGCGTGCGCCGGGTTTGCTCGGCCGCCGCGCTGCAGGTGCAGACCAGGGGAGGCACTTCGGTGCGGGTGAAGACCGGCATATCCCGCTCCAGACGACCGGATTTCGAGACGATCGCAATCTGCGGGACTTCGCTTTGCCCGCGGATCTGCCGGCGTTGCCGCTGTACGACGGTCGGACGTGCACCGGCGTAGCCCTCGGTTCGCACCGTGCCGGCACCGACCAGGATGACGTCGGCCATTTCGCGCAGCGCGCCGAACACCGCCCGGTCGCCGGGGCCGCCGAGTTCACCGGACTTGCCGCCGAACGTCGCGCCGCCGTCCAGGCTGGCGATGAAATTGGCGCGCAACCAGACGCCTGCATGGGTGGGGTAGCCGTAGAACTCAGGCAGGTCGCCGCCGTCGACCTCACGCGACGAACCGAGCAGCCGCATCTGCACCGCACCGGAGCCGTCAGCCATGCGCATGATTGCAGCACGTCGATAGGGTGCGTGCATGCAGGGGGTTGCGCGTCTGGTCGACCGGCAGCCGACCGTCTCGCCGGAGCGGCTCGTCGCGCAGCTCACGCCACCGACGACGTTCGCCGACGCCACCTTCGCGAGCTATCACCCCGACCCGGCTGAACCAAGCCAAGCGGTGGCCGTGGCCGCCTGCCGACGCTTCTGTGAGCGCGCCGTCGAACGCCGCCGTGGCCGCAAGAAGCTGTTCGGCCGACGCGAGGCGTTGCCCGGTCTCGGGTTGTATCTCGACGGCGGATTCGGTGTCGGCAAGACGCACCTGCTGGCGGCCGCCTACCGACAGGTGCCCGACGACGTTGCGTACCCGAAAGCATTTGCGACGTTCATGGAGCTCACCCAGCTCGCCGGCGTATTCGGTTTCGTCGAATGCGTCGAATTGCTGGGCAGTTACACCCTGCTGTGCATCGACGAGTTCGAACTCGACGACCCAGGCAACACCACGCTGGTCTCGCGACTGCTCGCCCAACTCGTCGAACGCGGTGTGTCGGTGGCCGCCACCTCCAACACGCTGCCCGAACAGCTCGGCGAGGGCCGATTCGCCGCACAAGACTTCCTGCGTGAAATCACAACGCTGGCAACAATTTTCGACGTGGTTCGAATCGACGGCCCCGATTACCGCCACCGTGATCTGCCGCCGGCGCCGCGACCGCCGTCGGACGACGAGGTGGCCGCCTACGCCGCACGAGTGCCGGGCGCGACCCTCGACGACTTCGACGCGCTCTGCGCCCACCTGGCCACCATGCATCCCTCGCGCTACCTGACACTGGTCGACGGGGTGACGGTGGTCTGCCTGACCGGCGTGCACGGCATCGACGATCAGAACGTGGCGCTGCGACTGGTCGCGCTGACCGACCGGCTGTACGACGCCGGCATCCCGGTGCTGGCCGCCGGCGAACGGCTCGACCGCATCTTCAGTGCGGAGATGCTGGCCGGCGGCTTCCGGAAGAAATATCTACGGGCCACGTCGCGGCTGCTGGCGCTGAGTGCCGCGGTCAACGCGTGAACGGCCGGACCATCACATAGTCGTTTTCGAGGTGGTCGCCGAGCCGAAAACTCCTGTGCCCGCTGACCGTGAAACCGCTCTTGGCGTAAAAGCGTTGCGCCCGCGCGTTTTTCTGATTCACGCCGAGCCACACGCAGCCGTCCCCGCGCTCAGCGGCCGCGGTGAGCGCCGCGTTCATCAAGGCCGCCGCCGCGCCGGAACCGTGATGCGCCGGCAGCACGTACATCTTCGACAGCTCGACGGCGGGCCGGATGTCGACGGCGCGCTGAACATCGGGATCGTCGGACACACCGCTGATCAGCATGGCGTAGCCGGTAATTGAGCCACCGTCGCTGGTGGTGAAGATCAGCCGCTGCGGGTCGGCCAGGTAGTCGGTGAACCGCGCGTCAGACAGGTTCGCGTCGATGAATGCGGCGATGTCGGGCAGCGCCACCGACGGGGGGCAGGCCAGGGGAAACGTGCGCGCCGCGACCGCAGCCAACTCGACCGCGTCGACGGAGCTCGTGGTCGCAACGCGCGCTACGGTCATTTGCCCGGCCCCTCCTCAGACCGTTCCGGTCTGCATCGTCGCCGCGCTAGAGGTTCCACTGCGCCAGGTGATACCCCGTTTTTCGGTCCAGCAGAACAACAGTCGAGACCGGATCGCGGTAGGCCTCCCAGTAGACGCCGCCACGAACGATCGATCCGGCCGGCGCATTGGCCAAGGCGGCGTCCAGCGCGTCGGGTGCGTCGGACGGCCGAGACTTGTAGGCGTCGCCGAACGGCGTGACTCCGTCGAAGGTGAAGTCGGTGGCCATTTGATACGGGGTCGGCGCCCGAACCGCGTGAATCGCCACATCGGCACGCACCACCGCGCTGTTCGGGAAGCTCTTCACCGGGACACCGACCCGGTTGTAACCGAACCCGGGCGGCGGATCGACCGGTTGGACGCTGCTGACCGTTACGTCGGCGATCATCTTCCCGGTGTCGACGCGCAAGGTGTCACCGAGATGACCGATCGGTGCGTCGCCCGCCGACGCGCGCGGTACCGCGAGGAATGTGGCCGCGATAGCGGTGATCACGACAACTAGGTAGCGGCGCATCAGTCCTCCTCGACGACCATCGCATGATGGCACACTGGCTGCTTCCTAGTGTCGGGATGCACAACCCTCAGCGTTTCTTGCCGGTGGCCAGAGACTCCAGTACGGCGGCCAGATCGGCCTCCGCACGGGCCTTGTCGACACCGGCTTGGTGCAGTCGGCCGCTGCCGTCTTCCAGTTCGAGCAATGCGAGCAGGATGTGCTCGGTGCCAATGTAGTTGTGGCCCAAGCGAAGAGCTTCGCGAAAGGTGAGCTCGAGCACTTTGCGGGCCGAGCCGCTGAACGGAATCAGCGCGGGCACTTCGTCGGCTGACGGCGGCAGAGAGATTGCGGCGCGCAACGACTCGGGGTCGATACGCTGCGAGCGCAGCAGCTTGGTGACCAGGGCCTCGGGATCGCTCAACACCCCGAGAATCAAGTGGTCGGGGGTGATTTCGTCGTTGCCGGCGTCGCGCGCGGCCGTTTGAGCGGCGACCACGGAGTCGCGGGCTCGCGGGGTGAAGCGTTCGAAGCCGCCGCCTCCGTCGAGGCTGGTGTTCTCGGCGCGCAGGACGAACCGCTTCTGAGCCGCCTGTTTGGTC
Organism: Mycobacterium paraterrae; assembly: GCF_022430545.2. NCBI lineage: Bacteria > Bacillati > Actinomycetota > Actinomycetes > Mycobacteriales > Mycobacteriaceae > Mycobacterium > Mycobacterium paraterrae. The sequence continues at coordinate 4,060,680 of NZ_CP092488.2, forward strand.
ACACCCATGCTCCTGCCGATGTCGGTCCACGACGCTCCAGATCGCCGCGCCTGATCAACGAAATGCCCGATCAGGTGGTCGGCGATCTCGCCGAGATGCTCCGCGGCCAGCACCGCGTCGCTGAGTTGATCAAGCACGTCGGAATGCACCTTCTTGATCGTGTTGATCATGTCGTCGAGGCGAACCGGTCCGATCATCTGCGCCATGGCGTCAACAGTAGGTTGACGCTAGCGGCCCGTCAACCATACGTTGACGCCGTCAGCCCTTTGGATAGCCGCGTCGGACCGTCCGGTCGAGGATGCCCAGCGATGCTCGCAGCGCCCCTTCGGAGATGACGGGAAAGATGCCAGCCTCGCGCCACTTGTCGTCGATCTGCGACCAGTCGTAGAACGAGGTGACCAGCGTTCCGTCGCCCTGCGCGTCGGGTTCGAGCCGGTACCCGTAGACGTGACCGATTTGCGGCCTGATCTGACCCAGCACCGTCCACGCAATCGACCGGTCCTGTTCGAATTCGCGGATGGTGACTGTGACGTCGTACTTGCCGAGTTCCGGGAAATCGTTGAGCGCCTCGCGATCCATGTGCACCACGAAGCTGTCGCCGGCGGCGGCAACGGCGGACCCGTCGGCGTCCTGCAACATGCCCGACGAATCGATCGCGACGTGACCCTGCGGGTCGCAGAGGACGGCGAAAATGTCGGCGGGCGGAGCGGCGATTGTGCGTTGGACTTCAATTCTTTCGACCATTCGGCCGATCTTGTCAGGGCGCTGGAGTCGACGGAGCGATTCGGTCACCGCGACAAAATCGGCCCGATGCGCGACGATGTCGTGATGAGGTTCGGCCTGGCGATGGCGGCAGTGGCGGCGGCACTCGCCTTTGCCCCTTCGGTGCAGGCGAGCCCGACGGGGTCCGACCCCAGCGTGGATGCCAGCTTTCTCGACGCGCTGACCAAGACGGACATCACCATCAAAAGCCCGACCGGCGCTGTCAAGGCGGCCAAAGCGGCGTGCGGCATGATGGCCCAGGGTCGGCCGCAACTCGATGTGGTGGAACTCGTGACGCGGCAGAATCCGGGCTTGGACACCACAAGGGCCGCGCAATTCACCGCGATCGCGGCAAGCGCTTACTGCCCGCAATTCCTGCAACGCGTCGACAACCACACCGCACCGGGCACCGTTCAACCCCCCGCCGGGTAACTCTCGCCTCGAGGTATGTGGCGCCGGTTCGACTACGGCGCCGAGGTCGGCGATGATGAGCGCCATGAGCCGTCTTCTGCTGGTGGTCGGGGCCGCGTCGGCGTTAGTTTTGGCGGCACCCGTTCATGCGGAGCCGGGCGTTGACGCGAGCTTCGTTGATGCGCTGACCAAGGCGGGCATCACGTTCAACGACCCCGGCAACGCCGTCGAGGCGGGCCACACGACGTGTGATCTGATAGCGCAGGGGAAGCCCGGCATACAAGTGGTTCAGCTTGTGCAACAACAGAATTCGGGGATCAGCACGGTCAGCGCCGCGAAGTTCACCGCGATCGCGGTAACCGCCTACTGCCCGCAGTACGTGCAGCAAGTGGGAGGATCGGGCGGTCAGCAGTAGGCAGCGACCACCGGGGGTCAAGGGTGAAAGTCGGACTGGCGGCGCAGGCGCTGCCCATGCGTTTCTCGCCGATGGCAGTGACGCGAAGCAGCTATCTGTCGGCGGTGGCCGCGCGTGCGGACTCCTTTTGGCTGGCCGATCACCTGAATTCGTTGTTTCCGCGGGCGATGGCACAGCCGAAATACATCGGAGCCGCGCGACTGACACCCAAGGTCGACGCGAACCTCGAACCATGGACGGTGCTAGGACACTTGGCCGCGCGAAATCGGTTGGGACGCATGCGTCTCGGTATCGGCGTCACCGACACCGGTCGACGCAACCCGGCGGTCACGGCGCAGGCGGCCGCAACCCTGCACCTGCTCACCAAGGGTCGGGCGATTCTCGGCATCGGCACCGGGGAACGCGAAGGCAACGAACCTTACGGTGTCGACTGGTCGCGACCGGTGGCGCGGTTCGAAGAGGCCATGGCGACGATCCGGGCCTTGTGGAATTCCGGGGGAGAACTAGTCAACCGCGACTCTCCGTTCTTCCCGCTGCACAACGCGGTGTTCGACCTGTGGCCTTATCGCGGCAAGTGGCCGGAGATCTGGATCGCCTCGCACGGACCCAGGATGTTGCGCGCGACGGGCCGGTATGCCGACGCGTGGTTTCCCGCTGCGGTGTTTTCGCCGACGGACTACGCCCGTGGCCTGGACGCGGTTCGCGTCGCCGCCTCCGACGCCGGACGGGATCCGTCGTCGATCGGCGCCGCGATGCTGTTCTTTACCGTGACCGGTCGCAGTCGCGACGAAATCGACGAGGCGCTCGAGTCCACCGCCATGAAGACTTTCGCGCTGAACGCGCCCGCGGAACTGTGGAAGAGGCACAACGTTTCCCACCCGCTCGGTGACGATTTCACCGGCTCGCAGGACATCATCCCGCAGGTCTTCGACGAGGAGTCGGTGTTGAGGTACACCTCGAACGTTCCGTCGTCGCTACTCAAAGATGCCTGCCTGCAGGGCACTCACGACGAGATCGTGGACCAGCTCGCGGATTGGCGCGACCACGGGCTGGGCTACCCGGTTCTGCTGAATCTGAGCACCCTGCAGCCGAGCCTTCGGCGCGGCCTGGCCGCCGGCGGCCCGTTCGCGAGGGTTATGCGGGGGGCGCGCAGACTGTAGGGCACACTTCGCATGCTGGACAAGGTTTTTCGTTCGGTTTAGGTGTGCGTGCACCGGGTAACACTGCGTGATCGCTCAGAAGGCATGCGGTTGACAATTGTCCAAACACACGCTCATCGGGGTGATTGAATGCCTACCACCCACATCATGCGACACCGCATCGGAGACCTCTGGCAACTCACGACGCCGGAGGGGCAACTCGTCGACTCGGTGACCGCGGCCAGCCAGGCCGAAGCAGCGCTGGCCGTGCAGCACCTCGTGCCGCGCGACGGCCGCTGGCAGGGCCGCCCTCACGGCCAGTACACCTACCAGGCGCCGGGACGGCTCGAAGTCCTTCGTCGAGCGCAACGCATCTGAGTCGTTACACCCCGGCCCAGAACCACTTCTGGGAACCCTCGTCCCACCTGGGCTGCATGTGTTGTGCCCACGGAGGAGGGGGAGGCGGCGGCGGGACGTCAAGGGGCGCGTAGGGCGGAGCGTAAGCCGGCCGAACGGAGTACCAATCCGGTGGAGCGGGTTGTGGATGGCACTCGCCGGTCCAGACGTTGCGAGACCAATTGACGTCGCAGTGCGGTGAACTGGACACGCAATGTGAAGCCACGCCGGGGTCGCACCTGGCGGGGCTCGCGGCGCCTGTCCCGACAGCGACGGAGGCCATTGGAGTCACTGCGGCCGCAACAGTGATCGTCAGACGGCGAAGAAACCTCGTCATATCGGGCCTCTCGGTGGGCGGGCGTCCCTCAGCTTAGGCGCACAGCCCCGGCCGGGGCTGTGAAATCGCTTCGTGATCGTGAGTTGGGTCACGATTGCGGCATGTCGGGCAGAGTGCGGGTAATTCCGGTGTTGGTAGACGACAGCGGCCACTAATCAGGACGGTGACCTCGACCATAGCGAGGCTGACATGAGGCACAACAACCGCAACGGGCACAGCGTCTTTCGCGCATCTCTACTGACAGCCGGTGCTGCAATAGTAGCGACGCTGACGCTTGCGGCGCCGGCCCACGCCGCCACCATCGACTCCCGCTACGACATTTGCGCGGCGCTTCGCAACGGCACCAGCCTCGCCGCGATCGAGACGACGCTCGAGGCGAGCGGATACAACGCCACCAACGCCGGTGTGTTGACCGGCACCACGATCCGCCAGCACTGCCCGGACCAGGTCGCCAACGCGACCGCTCAAGCGCAGGTCGCGCGCTAGATCCGAAACCTCAGATCAGTAGGCTGCCCGGCGCGGTACCGCGGCCACCACCCGCTGCCAACTCGTCGCGATAGTGCAGACGTCGCCGACCCTCGCAATAGCCGCCGCTTCGCAATGTCCGCACTCACATTCAGCCGGATGCGTAAGCAGTTCATCGATGACCCGCCGCACCAACGCCATCGTGACCGGCTCACGCGCTCCTTGGGCAGCGTTGTAGCAATCGATCGCGATCAGGCTGTCGGCGTCCGCCATGCGCATGGCCCCAGTATGCGAGCATGACCGGCGCAAAAGCGGCTTCGACACCTGCCAACCTGCTGGCAGGCAGCTCGAAGCCGAACTCGCGCTGCTTACTTCGGCGCGGTCTTGCCGGCTTGTACTGCCTCGTCGGAGATCGTTCCATTTATGTGAGTATCAGGGCCGGTTAAAGCCGAGCTGAACTTGAGCGCATCGACCAGTTCGGCTATTGCCTGCTCGCCTTTTCCGCCCACGACGGCTTCGGAGAAGCACGTCTCCAAATGGTTGTGCAACATCACGCGATTAGTTCGCTCCAGCGCGGACTGCGCCGCCGAAATCTGTTTCATCACGTCGACGCAATAGGCGTCCGTTTCAAGCATCCGGATGATGCCATCGAGGTGGCCACGCACTGTCTTGAGTCGATTGAGCGCGGAGCGCTTCTTGGCCGTCAACTCATCCGACATTGCCGTCCCCTTCCAGCGCGTACGGCGATGAACTGTGACAAGCTTAGCTGATCCCACCCCACCCGGGGTGGGGTAGCATGGCTCCGTCACGTTCCCTCACAGGAGGTTCACCCATGGCCGATACGACCGAACTCGCCCCGCCGACCGATGAGTCCGGCCCAGCGCCACACCGTCCATCCCGGCTCAACCAAGCACTTGCCTGGGTGGGAATCGCGGCCGGCGGTCTGTTTGTCGTCGGCGCGATTTTCTTGGCCGGCTTCTTCTTGAACTACAGCGAGCACGCCCACATGCAAATGGGTCACGCTGCGATGGCTCACGATGGCAAGGACTGCTGTGCCGACATGAAGCACGGCGACATGAAGCACGACGACATGAAGCCTGGTGGCATGATGCAGCCCGGTGGCATGAAACCAGCCGGGATGGGCCCGGGGATGATGGGTCCGCAGTCGGGAAGCTAAACCATTCGCTGCAACGACTTTCGCGAAAACAAACGGATGAGTCGAGCACCGGATCTCGCGGTCAGCGCGGGGTCCGGCGCTCTTCCCATTACCGGTAACAGTTGCCGCCGACGCTAAAACTTCACTGCGAGGTCTTGGCGGGCTATGCGGCGAACACCCCAGAAGTAGGTGACAAAGGGCATGGTGCACCACAAGTGGCCGTCGCTGCACTCATTGACGCCCACCGTTGACGGACGCCAGCGTCAGGTGATCAAGAGTGCAAAGCTCACGTGCGCGCCGCGCGGCCGTGGCAGGATCTGCTTTCGTGACCAGCGAAGAATCGTTCGACCCCGGCGATGGTGCGGCAGGTGAGACGGGCGAAACGCCGCCGGACGAGCCGTGGTGGCGCAAGCCGATTGTCTCGCTGACCGTTGCCGTATTAGTGGCGTTCCTGCTGGGAATCACCATCTTTCTGCTCGCTGACCGCAATAGCGAACACAGCGGCACAACCCAGACACCGACCTCGCCGACAGCACCAGCAGTACCGAATCACTGAGCACTTCTCGTTGCGGTAATTCGCGCGTCCCTCGTCGGCGACCTGGAGTCGGGAACTGCGACATTCTTGAGGCAGCCCTAACTGGGTACTCACCGTCGGACAGCATCCGATGGCCACAGATCGGGACGACAAATGAGCACACCAGCAGAGGGCGCGGACGAAGCGGACGACGAGTTGCGCCGCACCGCCGAGGACATCGACCAGGGCTCCGGAAACGAGCCCGAAGGACCAGATGACAACACGCCGGCGGGACCGCTTCCAAACGCCAACGCGTGAGGCGTCACCTGGCTGGGTCGATCATTTGGCGCCGTGCCCAAATGTCACTCGCAAATGGGCTTCGACTCGCACAAACTCTGGTGCGCGATACTGGGATTGAACCAGTGACCTCTTCCGTGTCAGGGAAGCGCTCTCCCGCTGAGCTAATCGCGCCGGGGAACAAATCTGGAGGTGGAGACGGGAATCGAACCCGTGTGCACGGCTTTGCAGGCCGTTGCCTCACCACTCGGCCACTCCACCGCTGGATTGATGCCATGTGCACCTTCGAGCGGATGACGGGATTCGAACCCGCGACCCTCACCTTGGCAAGGTGATGCGCTACCAACTGCGCTACATCCGCGCGCCTCGGACGAGATCGTCGCCCGGTGCGAAGCACGACGATAGTCCACGTGAGCGCGACCGCACAAATTCCTCAGTAACAATGGGCGCGCCGGGATTTAACCCCAGGCGGCGCGTTCTCCCGAGATGGCGTCTCGTGTTAACCTTCGACGTCGTTCGCCTCGGCACCCGGTCTCGTAGCTCAGTGGAAGAGCGCCCGCCTCACACGCGGGAGGTCGCTGGTTCGAACCCAGCCGGGACCACCCTTCGGCCAGCCGCTCGGTTTCCCAATGTCGGCAAGTGCGGACACCGAGACCGGTACGTTGAATATCGGCCACGTAGAAAACGGTGGGATTCGCACAGATCTCCGTCCGCAACAACGGCGATCTGGATAACCGAAGCATGAAGGTGGCACAGGTGGACGGTCCTGGGGGTATCGGTCGTCGAGCGACTCAGGTCAGCGCCGGTTGGTGAATCGAATGCGCGATCAGGTTGAAGAACTTCGGGTGGCTCGGGACCAGATAGAGCAGCTCGTGCGGGTGATCGTCGAGATCGGTTCCGACCTCGATTTGCGCGGCACGTTGCATCGAATCGTGCACGCCGCGATGGACCTGACCGATGCCCGCTTCGGCGCGCTCGGCATACGGGGCGCCGAGGGTGCTTTCGCCTCGTTCGTGACATCGGGCATTGCCGACGACACCGCCCGCCGGCTCGGCTATCTCCCAGTGGGGGACGGGTTGCGCATCGCCGACTTGAGCGCTGACCCGCTCGCGGGGGCGCTCGACGTGGGCGCGCTGCCGTTCCGAGCGCTGCTCGCGATGCCGATCAGGGTCCGGTCCGCCGACTTCGGCAACCTCTACCTCGCCGACGACCGGCCGGGACGCCTATTCACCGACGCGCAGGATCGCGCCGTGCGGGCGTTGGCGTCGGCCGCCGCCGTGGCGATCGACAACGCTCGGCTGTTCGAGCGGGAACGCGAAACGGCGAAGTGGACGACGGCAAGCCGTGAGATCACGTCCGCGCTCCTGTCCGGAGACCCGCAGACGGCGCCGCTTCAACTCATCGTCGACCGTGTACTCGAACTGGCCGAGGCCGAGCAGGCAATCCTGTTGGTACCCAGCGATTCTGACGTGGCCGCCGCCGACAACGACACCCTCGTCGTTGCCGCGACCGCGGGCAGATATACCTCCGAGGTGATCGGCCAGCAGGTTCCGATGGATCGCTCAACCACGGGAGGCGTTGCGCGCCGGGGCATTCCGTTGATCACCGACTCTTTCCAGTATCCGATCGAAGGTTTCACCGATGCCGGTGAACGACCGGCGATCGTCATACCGCTGATCGCCGACGATGCGGCGCTCGGCGTCATCGCTGTGGCCCGAAATCCACAGCAACAGGCGTTCAGCAACGACTATCTCGAGTTGGTCAGCGACTTCGCTCGGCACGCTGCACTTGCGTTGGCACTGGCCGCGGGCCGCGAACACGCACTCAACCGACAGCTTGCTCAGGCCGATACAGTCGACGACGCGCTGCAGGTCGCCACCGAGGAATTACGTCGATTATGGCGGGCCCGGCGCGTCCTGGCCGTCACGTTCCCGTCTCACGCGGTCGGAAACGGGCATGGCACACCAGATTTGATCTCGGTCGGTGAAGACGCGCAGTGGCACGACCTACCAGAGCAGCTCCAGCAGATTCTGCGCGCTCTGCCCGACGGCGATCTGCTGACGCCCCACACGTCAGAATCCGGAGCCGCCGGCATCGCGTTGCAGCACCCCGAGGGTGTGCTGGTCGTCTGGATCGATCTGGCCGAAAAGCGTCCCTTCACCCTCGAGGACCAGACGTTGCTCACGATGCTGGCGGCCCGCCTTGGGCAGGGCCTGCAGCGCGTGCATCAGGTCGACCAGCAGCGTGAAACCGCTCTGGCTCTGCAGCACGCCATCCTGGGGCCGGCTGATCTTCCCTCCGGCTTCGCCGTGCGCTATCAAGCCGCCAGTCGTCCCCTGCAGGTGGGCGGAGACTGGTACGACATCGTCGATCTCGAGGACGGACGCATCGGGTTGATTGTGGGCGACTGCGTCGGACACGGTCTCGCCGCGGCGACCGTGATGGGCCAGCTGCGCAGCGCCTGCCGCGCGCTATTGCTCGAACGACCCAGTCCGCGACTCGCTCTTGCCGGCCTGGACCGTTTCGCGGCGCGGCTGCCCGGCGCCCGGTGCGGCACCGCGGTGTGCGCTGTGCTGCACTCGGAGACTGGCGAGCTGGTGTATTCCAGCGCCGGGCATCCACCGCCGATCGTGATGCACGCCGACGGCACGACGCACACCCTCGAGGACGGCCGCACGATTCCGTTGGGTGTGCGCCCCAATCGGGCCCGCCCGGAAGCGCGCATCGTCCTGCCGGCGCGTTCGACGCTGCTGTTGTATACCGATGGCTTGGTCGAGCGCCGGCGCAGCCCGGTGGATGCCGGAATCGACCAAGTGTGTGCCCTGCTCGAGGATGGCCGCGACACCGACATGGAGCTACTGGCAAGCCAGGTGATGTCACGCCTCACGCCCAGCGGCGGCTATCAAGACGACGTTGCACTCTTGCTCTACCGCCATCCCGCGCCGTTGAAGGTCGAGTTTGCGGCCCACCCGGAACGTCTCTCTGAAGTGCGAAATACTTTGCGCGCCTGGCTGATTCGGGCGGAGGTGGTGCCGGATCAAATTCACGCCATCCTTGTTGCGGCCGGGGAAGCGGTCACCAACGCGATCGAGCACGGCCACCGGGACAACCCCGGCGAGATGATCAGCATGCTGGCTGTCGCGAGCGCGGACGAAGTGAGCGTGACCGTTGCCGACAGCGGTTCATGGAAGCCGCCGCGTCCGGTAGGTGCCGAGCATCGAGGGCGAGGCATCGCGCTGATGCGGTCGCTCATGCTCGATGTGACAATCGATTCCGACTCGGCCGGAACCACGGCGCGGATGACTGCGAGGACGAGCTGATGGCTACAGCGCTGAGTTTGGACACGTCCCGAACCGGGGGTGGGGACCTCGTGTTGACGGCGATCGGCGAGCTCGACCTCAGCAACATCGAGTCCTTCACTCAAGCCCTCGCCGCGGATGTGGCCGAGGCTTCCGGGCGCGATGAGATGCTGACGGTCGACCTGCGCGGCATCGACTATCTGGACAGCACGGCCGTCAACGCTCTGTTCGCCCACGCTGAACGCATCATCGTCCTCGCCAACCCGTTCCTGGTTCGCGTGTTCGACATCAGTGGTCTCACCGAATTGGCGACGGTGAAATCGACGTCATCGTAGGTCGAAAGCCGACGTATCGAGGGGCCCGTCGGGTCCGCGTTTAGGTCCCCCTCCCACGGGTAGGACTGCCTAGTCCGAACTTCGCAATCATTGGGGGGAATCATGGCAACAGGGGAAACCGGATTTACTGACGTCGAGTTCGATCTCGTCTCGGTGCAGTATCACGCACTGAAGGCCGGGCATGACTACGGGCAGTACGTGCGCGATGCGAAAAACGCCGGCTTGGACGACGTCGCTTCGTTTTTCGTAGAGGTCATGCAGCAGGACTCGAAGCGTGCCCAACGCTGCCACGAGTTGCTGCAGCAGGTGCAGTCGGCTGTTCCGTCGCCGTCGTAGGCATCGGGTGCGTGTGTCAAGGGGCCGGTGTATGCCGCCCTTTGCTCTGCGCCTTCGGGGACAGCCTCACAGCGCTAGCTAAGCCCGCACAAAAGGGCGGGGCGTAACGTCGGTGAAACCCGGGGGCCAAGTCAGCAAAGCGAATGATTGGTCGGGGCTTGTCAGGGAGAGGCAGAAGGAGACCAGTGGTTAAGCACGGGATTGTGGTGGGCGTGGCGGCCGCGGCCACCATCGTGGCAGGGCTGGCCGGCTGTTCGGGTAGCAAGTCCAGCGACGGCGGGACGAGCAGTAGCGCATCGGCACCGGCCGGCAACAAGGTGACTATCGATGGGCAGCCCCAAACAGTGGCCGGCGCCATCAGCTGCACGCAAGTCAACGGCAATACCAGCATCGGTTTCGGCGATCCGACCAGCGGCGTCGGAGCTGTGGTGACAAATGCTGAACCGCCCGTCGTCCAGGCGGTCGGCTTGGGCAACCTAACCGGCGTCACCCTCGGCTACTCGGCGGGGGCGCCGAATCAGGCCACCGCTCAAGCCACCAAGAACGGAAATTCTTACGTCATCAAAGGCACTGCGACGGGTGCCGATCCAGCGAACCCGGAACAGCCGGTCAGCAAGCCATTCGAGATGGATGTGACTTGTCCCTAGGACGCCGTCGCGATCGACGCAGCAAGCATGTCATTGCTTTTCAAGCTCGGAAGGATCTGACAGGTATGTATGTGAAGCGCGTGGCGGGCGCAGCGTTCGTTGCTGCCCTCAGCGTCTCGGGACTCACTCTCGGGACCGGTCTGGCCGGCGCAACGCCGTTTCCGGCGGACCCGATGTGCATCCAGTGCGGACCGTTCGCTGATGCTCCTGGCCCTGGGGGACCCGGTGGACCCGGTGGTCCCGGGCCTGGCCCCGGTGGTCCAGGTGGACCTGGTGGCGGCGGAGGTCACGGGCCCGGCGGTCCCGGTGGTCCGGGCGGTCCCGGACCCGGTGGCCCTGGCGGCCCCGGTGGTCCGGGTGGTCCCGGCCCTGGTGGTCCAGGTGGACCTGGTGGCGGAGGTCACGGCCCCGGTGGTCCGGGTGGTCCCGGCCCGGGTGGTCCAGGTGGTCCGGGTGGCCCTCACGGCCCCGGTGGTCCTGGTGGGCCTAACGGCCCGGGTGGTCCTGGTGGGCCTAATGGGCCCGGCCCAGGTGGCCCCGGTGGCCCGGGCGGATTCGGCCCCGGTGGTCCCGGACCGAATGGCCCCGGTGGTCCGGGTGGTCCCGGTGGTCCGGGCGGATTCGGGCCCGGTGGTCCAGGTGGTCCCGGCGGCCCGGGCGGATTCGGCCCGGCTGGGCCCGGTGGTCCTGGCCCGAATGGCCCCGGTGGTCCCGGTAGCCCAGGTGGACCGCTGCCTCCGTATGTCCAGCGAGGGCACTTCGACCGGGGCGGCCCGCAATGGGGCGGCCCACGAGATGCACCGCACGGATTCAGCGCGCCCGGTTACGGAGCGCCGCCTCCACCGCCGCTGCGCGGATTCGGTTGGAACGACGGACCTCCGCCGGGCGTACCGCCGCTGAACTGGGACGGGCCGCCTCCTCCTGGTGGGTGGAATGGACCGCCGCCTCCCGGAGGCTGGAACCGCCCGTGGGTCGGTCCGCCGCGTGACATCGGTTGGGGGCAGCGGTTCTACGGACCGTTCAACTACAACGGCTACAACGCGATCCCGGTGTTCAACCCGGTGTTCGGCGGTTGGGGCTTCTGGTTCTTCGGCGTCTGGATTCCGCTGTACTGATCCGCTGTCATCGACCTCCCGCTACCGTCACAGTGCGGCGGCGGGAGGTCGATCAGTTTGGTCCGCCACGCTCCGCTGGCTCACCGCAAAAGAGTGCATCCGGCTCCATTCCGTTGCAAGATGTCCGGCGTGGCTATGTACCAAGGCAGGGCGCTGGCAGATATCAACCTCACCGGGCGCGATTTGGGTGAAGCGCTCGAGGCGTACATCGCCCGTCGGGATCCGGGTTTGGAGAACATCCAGATCAAGCGGGCCACTCCTACCGGTGACATTGACACCCGGATGCAGCCCCACAAGCGCTGGTTCGAGGTCCTCTTCGAAGTCGATGACGACCCCGAAGATGAAGAAGACGAAGATCCCGACAGCTACGAGGCTCGAAAGAAAGCGGAAGCAAAGGCCCGCGCCGCCGAAAAAGCCCGAGTTAAAAATTGGTCGGGTCGCAATCAGGGAGTCTTCCCGAGCAGCGACGTATGGCCAGAAACCAATCAGTGACGCTAATCGATCCTCATCGCCGATGATGATGTAGGGCGGCATTCTTCGCCTCCCCGGACGCGTGGTCGACGGGGTTACACCGCCGGCCGCAACCACGGCGTCGTGCAGCTCTTCGGCCTTCCGACCTGAACGACCGTGCGTTTGGTCGGACCCGGCACGGGGGTAGCCAGCATCACTGATGGGTACGACAAAACCGGTCGGGGCGGGTGAATTCCTTCCCGCCGATCGCGACCTGAAGTCTCTGGCGCAGGCCGCAATTGGATGCCGCGGCTGTGGGTTGTACGAACATGCCTCGCAGACTGTCTTCGGGCACGGGCATCCGGACGCGTCCATCATGCTCGTCGGTGAACAACCCGGAGACCGCGAGGACGTCGAAGGCCTGCCCTTCGTCGGCCCGGCGGGCCGTCTGCTGGCCCGCGCGCTCGGCGATGCGGACATCGATCCCGAAACGACATACCAAACGAACGTGGTCAAGCATTTCAAGTTCACCCGCAAGGGCGGTACGCGCCGCATACATCAAAAGCCGAGTCGCAGCGAGGTGGTCGCTTGCCGGCCCTGGCTGATCGCTGAGATCCACGCGCTACGACCTACGACAATCGTGCTACTCGGGGCCACGGCCGCTCAGGCGTTGCTCGGCTCGGCGTTTCGCGTGTGTGAACATCGCGGAGAACTACTTGCGTTACCCGCCGAACTCGACCTGGATCCCGAGCCAGCGCTGTCGGCGACCGTCCATCCGTCGTCGATATTGCGTGACCGCGCGGACCGAGACAAGGCGTACCAACTGCTGGTCGACGACTTCAAGACGGTGCGCGCCAAACTAGCCAGGAAGTGACTGGTCAGTCAGCGAAGGCGCACGAGGCCAACGCGGCGTCCACCGAGCTGTCCACCGGCAGCAAATCGCTCAGACCGCAGGCTTGCACGATTCGTGCGACCACCGGTTGGTTGCTGACCACACGCAGTTCGACGCCCCGCTTTCGAGCACGGGCCGCCTCGTCGGCGAGCGCGGCGTAGGCGCAGCACCCCATGAAGTCGAGCCCGCTGATGTCGATCACGAGTGGGCCTGGAGGGCCCGCCGCTGCGGAAGCCTCGCTGAGTAGACGTCGCCACGCGTCGTCGTTCGATGCGTCGAGTTCGCCGCCTGCGTAGACAATCACCGTCGAGCCGAATCGCTCGGTTGTTGCGCGCAGCGTGCTGTGTGCCTGCGCTAATTCGGAGATGAGCCGACCGCTGAGCACGAGGGGATGAAAAGAGGGGTCGGCGATAGCGAAAGTGCTCATAGTGCTCCTGATCCATCGGCGCAACGCGCCGTGATATGGATGCCCGCCCTAGGAAGCTTAAGACCGACGTCGATTTAGAAGATTTTCCATTTATAACAGAAACGCATCGGCGGTGTCCATATCGATACGGCTGAGAATTGCGTGAGGATCGTTGTATCCCCAGCATATCCGCGACCTTTTATTGGCGAAACTAACGATCTTGATGATCGGTTCCGGCTCCCGGGCGGTCGGCGGGCGGCAGCATCGCGGCTTGACGAAAGTGCACGTCGACTGCGCTTTTCGACGACGGCGCAGCAGCGCGCGGTGTACTTCGGTACGTTTGCGCGGAGATTCGATTCCCATGGTTTCAGAATTCCGCAAAGAAAAAACTCGCGGTTCTGCATTTGTGTGCCCATTTTTGTCTGATTTTGCAAAATGCGACACATTCTTTGCTAAAGCCACCTGCAATGAAATCGACGAGTGCCCGCGGCGCGAGCCTGCGCCCGGCATGGCTATGCAGCGGAGCTATCGGAGTCGTCGGAGAGCGAGTCTTCGAGATCCGCGATCGCCCGAGAGGTGCGCTCCCGCAGCACAATTGCGGCGATCACACCGCCCACCACCGCGACCACCAGGGCAATCCACGAGAAGCGGGTCAGCCAGCGTTCAGCGGCAACGCCGGCGTAATACACCAGCGCGGTCGTGCCGCCGGCCCAGCACACCGCGCCGGAGACATTTGCGAGCAGAAATCTGGCGTACCGCATCTTCAGCGCACCGGCTAATGGCCCGGCAAAAATTCGCAGCAGCGCAATGAAGCGGCCGAAGAATACCGCCCGTGCTCCCCAGCGCTCGAAGAGTCGCTCGGCATAGCGGACATGCCCGGGACCGAAGTGGTTGGGGAAACGCCTGCCCAGACGGTCGAACAGAGGCAAGCCAAGGCGGCGACCGATGGCGTAACCGGTGGAGTCGCCGATCACCGCTCCGAGCACCGCGGCGGCGCCGACGCCGACAGGATTGACAGCCAATTCATGTCGCGACGACAGCAGCGCGGCGCTGACCAGGACTATTTCACCTGGCAGTGGAATGCCCAGGCTTTCCATGCCGACGACGGCGCCTACCATGCCGTACACCGCAAGCGGGGGGATCGACTGCAGCAGGGCGTCCACCGTCATGGGTAAAGAATGCACGATCCACCGCCGGGTCGACGCGGCGATCAGCGGCAATCGGCTACCGTCCGGGCAGGAGGGTCCATTGTCCAGGCGCAGAAGAATCAGCTTTCCGCAGCGGGTGAGTCGGTGAGTGCCTCGACAGCCGTCACTGTCGCGGTCGACTTCGTCTGGCTGGGCATGGTGCTGGCGATTTCGTTTCTCGAAGCGCCACTGAAGTTCCGCGCACCCAATGTCACGCTTCCAATTGGCCTGGGCATCGGCCGTCTGGTGTTCCGCGCCCTCAACGCCGTCGAGGTGGTGTTTGCACTCGTCATCGCGACGGCCCTCGTTCTCAGCCCTTCCTCGGTACCGGTGACCTCGGCTGTGACGGTCGCGATCGTCGTTTTAGTTGTGCAGGTCGGCGTGCTTCGACCACGGTTGACCCGTCGAACCGATCACGTGCTGGCCGGGCTGGACGCTCCCCGTTCGCGCGAGCACCTGATCTACATCGGACTCGAGGTGCTCAAGTCGGTCGCATTGATCGCCGGTGGGGTCCTTCTACTATCGGGCTAGAAAATCCCCGCGCTTACGAACCAAAGGACATGCTCACCGGAATGCTGTCGACACCCTGGTCCAGGTCGATCGGTCTGCGTGTGCCCATCGTCAACGCCCCAATGGGCGGTGTCGCGGGCGGAAAGCTGGCCGCTGGAGTGAGCGCCGCAGGGGGACTCGGGATGGTCGGCATGGGCACCGCCGGGTCGACCGCGGCATTGCACGCCGAGTTGCCACATGTCTCGGGCACGTTCGGAATCGGTTTGGTGGACTGGGTGATGCGCAAAGAAGAAGGGCTTTTCGACGCGGCGCTGGCTGCGCGGCCAGCGCTGATCTCCGTCAGCTTCGGCACCGACCTGTCCTGGGTTGGCCGGGTGCACGACGCCGGAATCCTCGCTGCCACACAGGTATACAACGCCGCCGAGGCGCGCAGGGCGCAGGACGCCGGCGTCGATGTGCTGGTGGCGCGCGGGTGCGAAGGCGGCGGGCACGGAGAGGCCACGATCGGTACGCTGCCGCTGCTGGACGCCGTTCTCGACGCCGTGTCGGTGCCCGTGCTTGCGGCCGGGGGCATTGCCTCGCCGCGCAGCCTGGCCGCGGTGCTGGCCGCCGGCGCCAGCGGAGCGTGGCTGGGCACCTGCCTGTCGGCTTCGGTCGAGGCGCTCATCAGCGACGCCGGGCGCCGTGCGCTGATCGAGGCTCGCGAGACCGACACCGAGAGCACCCGCGTCTACGACATCGTTCGTCATCTGCCTTGGACAGAACGATTCCCGTCGCGTGTGCTGCGCAACGACTTCGTCGCACGCTGGACCGGACACGAGGAGGCGTTGGCCGAAAACGCCGACGCCGAGGCCGAACTCGTCGCCGCTATCGCGGCCGACGACCGGCGGATCGCCGCCGTCGACGCGGGCCAAGGCGTCGGGATGGTCGCCGACGCGTCGCCGGTAGGGGAGGTCATCGACCGTCTTTGCTCAGGTGCGTACGAACTGCTGTCGCATTGGGGTCGACCGACCGTCGGCGAGACTGGCACCGCTGGCATCGTCGGCGCCGCCGGCGAGACTTAAAGCAGGGCGACCCGCCGTGGCGTGTCGTCGCAGCCAGTTACGTGTCGCGCCACCCTCGACGGCTGAGCGCGCCGCGGACCCGCCGGATGACGTCCGCTGGCGCGTCCTCAGCGATTACGCGCACCACGATCCATCCCATGTCATCCAGCTTGGGCAGTCGCCAGTGGTCTTTCGCATATTGCTTGCGATTCGTTCGGTGCTGTTCGCCGTCATACTCGACTGCGACTTTGTATGTCTCCCAGCCCATGTCGAGCAATGCGATCAGTCGCCAGCCTTCCGTCACGGGCAACTGCGTGGTCGGAGCGGGCAGTCCAGCATCGATGAGCAGCAGCCGAAGCCACGTCTCCTTCGGTGACGCAGCACCACCGTCGACCAGCGGCAACACTGCCCGGAGCTGTCGCAGGCCGCGCGCCCGCGGGTGCCGTTCGATCACGACTTGGACGTCGCTTATGGGAAAGGAGTTGGCGCGGACGAGCGCGTCCAGTCGCGCTACGGCTGCGCCGCGCGGTGACGTTCGGCCCAGATCGTATGCGGTTCGTGGGAGCGACGTGACGGGAAGTCCTCCCACGCGTGCGACCTCGTCATCGCGGATCGCATCGTTACGGGTGACGATCCCTGCCGGTGAATGCGGGTTGCGCCAGATCAACTCGATGGGCACGTCGTCGTCAACCCATCTGGAGCCGTGCCAGGCTGCGGCGGCGAGCCCGGCCAGTACACCGCGTCGGCCCGACCAGAGCCACGCCGCCTCCGACCGTTGTCGAAGCGAGGGCTGCGACCACTTCGGCAGATACACGTCGGGATAGATGGATCGGAATTGCGACCGGAGCTGGTAGCGGCTCACCTCGCCCCGGCGAACCGCTTCACTGCCAATGAACACACCGCGCACACGAGGTCGGAGTCGCCAGTGGCCAGGAAGGTTCCCGAGACTTACGTCAGGGCGACCCGACGCGGCGTGTCGTCGCAGCCAGTTACGTGTCGCGGAGGCGGGCAGCGGCCAGTGGCCTGGCGACCCTCAGACCGCCCGAACGTAGCGTTTGTTCATCACCCGCTGCATTAGCGAGGTGAATGGTCCACCGGCTTTGGCCCACCAGGTCGCCGGTCGCGAGAAGGCAGAGACTTCGGCGAATACCGCGGAGGTGACGGGGTCGTGGCGCACCACGAACCGCTCCTCGCCGATCTCGGGATGGCCCGGCAGCGTGCCGTAGGCGAAGCCGCGCACGTGTGGCTCGTCAACGACGTACACCACCCGGCACGGAGCCTTCATGAAACCGATCTTCACCACGACCACCGTGCCGGGAACGATGGTCTCGCTGCTGGGCTCGACGCGAAGCCCGGAGCCCCGCTGCATGCCCCAGTGCATGACGGCGTCCGCGGCTTCGTCGAAGCGGAGCTGACCCATGCCGATGTGGGCCGAGTAGCCCATGTGCTTGTACCCCGGCGGGAACGGTCCGGCCGTCGCACCGACTTCGGGATACGTGAATGGCAACTGAGCGATGGTGTGCAAATCCACCGGTTCAGCTTGCCACGCGGACGTGGCCCAGATTTCCTGGCTCGCGTACGGTCGAAATCGTGACTACGAAGGCTCCCGCTCAAGCATCCGGAACGTTCACTCTCGGCGGCGATCTCACGATCAATCGCCTCGGCTACGGCGCGATGCGCCTGACCGGCAAAGGCGTCTGGGGACCGCCCGCCGACCGAGACGAGGCGGTCCGGGTGCTTCGGCGTGCGGCCGAACTCGGCGTCAACTTCATCGACACCGCCGACTCGTACGGCCCGTACTTCGCCGAGGAGATCATCCGCGAAGCGCTGCACCCGTACGACGGGCTGGTCATCGCCACCAAGGCGGGACTATTGCGTACCGGCCCTGACGTGTGGGTCCCGCTGGGCTTCCCGGCTTACCTCCGCCAGGAAGCCGAGCTGAGCCTGCGCCGTCTCGGGGTAGAGACCATCGACCTGTTCCAGCTGCACCGCATCGATGACAAGTTCCCGCTGGAGGACCAGATCGGGGAACTGGTCAAGCTGCAGGAGGAAGGCAAGATCCGCCACATCGGGTTGTCGGAGATCAACGTCGACCAGTTGCACGCCGCGCAAAAAATCGCGCAGATCGTTTCGGTGCAGAATCTCTACAACCTGACCAACCGCAGCGCCGAAGCCTTGCTCGACGAGTCCACCAAGCAGGGCATCGGGTTCATTCCCTGGTTCCCGCTCGCCGCCGGCCCGCTCGCCGCGCCCGACGGCCCGCTGGCCAAACTCGGCGAGGAGCACGGGCATGCAAGCCCGTCGCAGCTGGCACTGGCCTGGCTGCTGAAACGCTCGCCGGTCGTGCTGCCGATTCCCGGGACCTCGAGCGTCGGGCATCTGGAAGAAAACGTCGCCGCCGCCGAGATCGAACTCACCGACGACGAGTTCGACAAGCTGAGCGAGCTCGGAAAGCAGAACGCCGACTGAGGTCCCGTCGACACCGGGCAATACGGTGTTCGGGTGGCAGCTCATGACGCGTGGCGTCCCGGTGGCGGGTTCAACCCGCCCGACCCCAGCACCAAGGGTGGGCCGGACTACGGCAGGTTTATCGAGGGCGTCCGGGCGTTGCAGGATCACGCCCGGGCGGTCGACGCGCCGGACGAGGTGATCACCGAGGCCGCCGACCTGCTGGACAAACTGTCCGGACTGCTCAGCCCCTACGACACCGACGAGTGGCACTCGCCGTCGGGCCGAAGGATGGACCTGCCGGTTCGCGGCAACATCCTGACGGTCCCGATGAGCGCGCGCAGGACCGACGACGGCCGCATCGAGGGCTGGGCGCGGTTCGCCCGTTTCCACTTAGGCCGCAACGGTGCTGTACATGGCGGTTGCCTCGGGATGCTGTTCGACACGGTGCTGGGACTGACGTCGTCGGTGCTGACCGGCGGGCCACGCCAGCGCACCGCTTATCTGCACATCAACTACCGCCAGATCGTGCCGATCGAGAAAAAGCTCGACGTCGCC
The DNA here is from genome assembly GCF_022430545.2 of Mycobacterium paraterrae. NCBI lineage: Bacteria > Bacillati > Actinomycetota > Actinomycetes > Mycobacteriales > Mycobacteriaceae > Mycobacterium > Mycobacterium paraterrae. The sequence goes on from NZ_CP092488.2 coordinate 4,079,798, forward strand.
GCACAGGTCGACCGGGTGGAGGGTCGCAAAATCTTTGTGTCGGGCCGGTTGAGTGACGGCGACACCGTGCTCACTGATGCCGAGGCATTGTTCGTTCTGCTTAAACCGGGCCAGCCATAAGGCTGCAACCCTCGCGCCGCATTGGCCCCGATAGCATGGTCGGGTCGTTTGAACACCCGAAAACCATGGAGACCGCGTCGATGACCGCCCTCGCACACCCTGTTCCCGGGCCCGATGGCGGCGACCCGCAACGCCCGGCCGGGCCGGGCTCGCGATCGCCGCAAGCCCCGATCCGGGTGGCTGCCGGGACGACCGCGGCGGCCGCAGTGCGCGAAGCCGGACTGCCGGGTCGCGGCGCGCCCGACGCGATCGTGGTCGTGCGCGACGCCGAGGGCCGGTTGCGCGACTTGAGCTGGATTCCCGACGCGGACGCCGACGTCATCCCGGTGGCCGCCGACACCGACGACGGACGCAGCGTGATCCGGCACTCGGCCGCCCACGTGTTGGCGCAGGCCGTGCAGGACCTGTTCCCACAGGCCAAGCTCGGCATCGGGCCGCCGATCACCGACGGCTTCTACTACGACTTCGACGTCGCCGAACCATTCACGCCAGAAGACTTGGACAAGCTCGAAAAGCGGATGCGTCAGATCGTCAAAGAGGGCCAACTGTTCGACCGCCGGGTCTATGAGTCCAAAGACCAGGCCCGCGCGGAACTGGCCGCTGAGCCGTACAAGCTCGAATTGGTCGACGACAAGTCGGGCGATCCCGACGTCATGGAGGTCGGCGGCGACGAGCTCACCGCCTACGACAACCTGAATCCGCGTACCCGCGAACGGGTTTGGGGCGATCTCTGCCGGGGACCGCACATCCCCACCACGAAGCACATTCCCGCCTTCAAGCTGACCCGCAGCTCCGCGGCCTATTGGCGAGGCGACCAGAAAAACGCCAGCCTGCAGCGCATCTACGGCACGGCGTGGGAGTCGCAGGAGGCGCTGGACCGCCACCTGGAGTTGCTCGAGGAGGCGCAGCGCCGCGACCACCGCAAGCTGGGGGTCGAGCTCGATCTGTTCAGCTTCCCCGACGAAATCGGTTCGGGCCTAGCGGTTTTCCACCCAAGGGGCGGCATCGTCCGCAGCGAGTTGGAAGACTATTCGCGTCGTAAGCACGTCGAGGCGGGGTACCAGTTCGTCAACACCCCGCACATCACCAAGGAGCAGCTCTACATCACCTCGGGCCACCTGGAGTGGTACGCCGACGGGATGTTCCCGCCGATGCACATCGACGCGGAGTTCAACGAAGACGGGACGGTTCGCAAGCCCGGCCAGGACTACTACCTCAAGCCGATGAACTGCCCGATGCATCACCTGATCTATCGGTCGCGGGGCCGGTCTTATCGGGAACTTCCGTTGCGGCTCTTCGAATTCGGCACGGTCTACCGGTACGAGAAGTCGGGTGTGGTGCACGGCCTGACCCGGGTGCGGGGCATGACGCAAGACGACGCGCACATCTACTGCACGCGCGAACAAATGCGCGACGAGCTGGGCTCTTTGCTGGGATTCGTGCTGGATCTGTTGGCCGACTACGGCCTCAACGACTTCTATCTGGAGCTCTCCACCAAGGATCCGGAAAAGTACGTCGGCTCCGACGAAGTGTGGGACGAGGCGACCGACGTCTTGCGTGAGGTCGCCGAAGCATCTGGCCTGCACCTGGTTCCCGACCCGGGTGGGGCGGCGTTTTACGGTCCGAAGATATCGGTCCAGGTCAAGGACGCGCTGGGGCGCAGCTGGCAGATGTCGACGATCCAGCTGGACTTCAACATGCCCGACCGGTTCGATTTGGAGTACACCGCCGCCGATGGTTCACGGCAGCGACCGGTGCTCATCCATCGTGCGCTATTCGGATCGATCGAGCGGTTCTTCGGCATCCTCACCGAGCACTACGCCGGAGCCTTCCCGGCCTGGCTGGCCCCGGTGCAGGTGGTCGGTATTCCCGTCGCCGACGGCCACGTCGAATACCTGGAAGATGTTGCCGCCCAACTGAAATCCGGCGGTATCCGCGTCGAGGTGGATGCCAGCGACGACCGGATGGCCAAGAAGATCGTCAACCACACCAACCAGCGTGTGCCGTTCATGTTGCTTGCCGGTGACCGCGACGTCGAAGCCGGCGCGGTCAGCTTCCGGTTCGGCGATCGCACTCAGATCAACGGCGTTCCCCGCGACGAGGCGGTGGCGATCATCAAGCAATGGGTCGCCGATCGCGAAAATAGTGTTCCCACAGCCGATCTCATCAAGGTGAGTAGCCGTGGCTGAAGACGACCAGCGCGAGGATCCGACGGCCCTCGTCGACAGGGGCGCAGGAGAGGCCGACCACCTGCAGCGGCTGTGGACGCCGTACCGGATGAGCTACCTGGCCGAAGGCCCGCTCAAGCAGGAGAACGGCACCAAAGAACAGCCGTTCACCGACATACCGCAACTGTCCGACGAGGACGGATTGGTAGTGGCCCGCGGCGAATTGGTCTACGCGGTACTGAACCTCTACCCGTACAACCCCGGCCACTTGATGGTGGTGCCCTACCGTCGGCTCTCCGAACTCGAGGATTTGACCGAGGCGGAGAGCAGCGAGCTGATGGCCTTCATTCAGAAGGCAATCCGCGTGATCAAGACGGTCTCGCGCCCGCACGGCTTCAACGTCGGGGTCAACCTGGGCCACTCGGCGGGTGGCTCGCTGGCCGAGCACCTGCACGTGCACGTGGTGCCGCGGTGGGGTGGTGACGCCAACTTCATCACGATCATCGGCGACTCCAAGGTGATCCCGCAGCTGTTGCGCGATACCCGACGGCTGCTGGCGACGGAGTGGGCTCGACAGTCGTGAGTGCGCCGGTGACGATGCAGAGCGCGGCGATGAGGAGGAGCGGCGCCGTTGAGTAAGCTGTTGTCGCGCGAGGGGGTCGCACGGGTCACCGGTCCGGTCGCGCGCGCACTCCTGCGCGCGGGCTTCACCGCGGACGGAGTGACCATCATTGCCACCGCCGCCGCGGTGCTGGCGTCGCTGACCTTGTTCCCGATCGGCAAGCTCTTCGCCGGCACATTGGTCATCTGGTTTTTCGTGATGTTCGACCTCGTCGACGGTGCGATGGCACGAGAAAGCGGGGGCGGCAGCAGGTTTGGCGCGGTGCTGGATGCCACCTGCGACCGGATCAGCGACGGAGCGGTGTTCTGCGGCCTGGCGTGGTGGGCGGCGTTCGGTCTCAACGACCGTTCGCTGGTCGTGGCGACGCTGATCTGCCTGGTGACTTCCCAGGTGATCTCCTACATCAAGGCCCGCGCCGAAGCCAGCGGGCTGCGCGGCGACGGTGGCTTCATCGAGCGGCCGGAACGGCTGATCATCGTGCTGGTCGGCGCGGGTCTGTCAGGCCTGCCGATATATCCATTGCATTGGGCGTTGCCGATCGCCATGTGGTTGCTGGCCGCCGCGAGCATGGTGACTTGCGCTCAACGGTTGCATACCGTGCGGCATTCGACCGGCGCCGGCACTCCGCTGGCGGCGCCGAACGAGCCGGGGGAAAATCAGCCGTGATCGACGGTCTGAGACTGCCTGGCAGCAAAGGTCTTTCGCTCGGCAGTCGAATGACCGACTGGGGCTATGCCGCGGGCTGGTTGACCGTGCGCACGATGCCAGAGTTCGCCGCCCGCAACCTCTTCGGCGCCGGAGCGCTGTATGCATCCCGCGGCGGGGGCCCCGACCAGTTGCGCAAGAACCTCGCTCGCGTCATCGGTGTCACACCGCAAGACGTACCCGCCAGTTTGATGCGGGCCTCGTTGGCGTCCTACGCCCGTTACTGGCGCGAGGCCTTCCGATTGCCGACCATGGATCACCGGGCCGTCGGGCTTCGGATGACCGAAACCACCACCGGGCAGGAGCATCTCGACGCGGCGCTCGCCGCCGGCCGGGGCGTGGTGATGGCGTTGCCGCACAGCGGCAACTGGGACATGGCCGGCGTGTGGCTGACCCAGGCCTACGGCAAGTTCACGACGGTTGCCGAACGGCTCAAACCCGAATCGCTGTATAGGCGGTTCATCGATTACCGGGAAAGCCTTGGCTTCGAGGTGATTCCGCTGTCGGGCGGGCAACAGCCGCCGTTTCCGCTGCTGAGCGAACGACTCGCGGGCAACAACGTGGTGTGTCTGATGGCCGAACGGGACCTGAGCCGCACCGGCGTTCAGGTCGACTTCTTCGGCGAGCCCACCCGAATGCCGGCCGGCTCCGCGAAGTTGGCCATCACCACTGGCGCGGTCCTCCTGCCCGTGCACTGCTGGTACAACGGCGACGACTGCCAGGTCGACATCTACCCGAAGCTGGATTGCTCCAGCGGGGACGTCGGTGTCGTCACGCAGTCGCTGGCCGACGTGTTCGCCCGTAACATCGCCGAGCATCCCGCCGACTGGCACATGCTGCAGCCGCAATGGCTGTCTGATCTGTCCGAAAAGCACCGCGCCCGGTTGGCGGAAAGCTGATGCGGATCGGGATGGTGTGTCCGTACTCGTTCGACGTGCCGGGCGGTGTCCAGTCGCATGTCCTGCAACTCGCCGAGGTGCTGCGCGCTCGCGGGCAGGACGTCAGCGTGCTGGCACCGTCGTCACCCCACGTGGCGTTGCCCGACTACGTGGTGTCGGCCGGCCGGGCCGTCCCGATTCCCTACAACGGGTCGGTGGCCCGGCTGCAGATCAGCCCCGCGGTCAGCGGCAAGATCCGTCGTTGGCTGGCTGACGGCGAGTTCGACGTCCTGCACCTGCATGAGCCGAACGCGCCGAGCGTGTCGATGTGGGCGTTGCGGATCGCCGAAGGCCCCATCGTGGCCACCTTCCACACATCGACCACCAAGTCGCGGATGCTGTCGGTGTTCGGCGGGCTGCTACAACCCATGCACGAGAAGATCATCGGTCGCATCGCGGTGTCCGATCTGGCCCGGCGGTGGCAGATGGAGGCACTGGGGTCCGACGCGGTCGAGATTCCCAACGGCGTCGACGTCCAGGCGATGGCCTCGGCGCCGTTGCTTGACGGGTATCCGCGCCCGGAGAAGACCGTGTTGTTCCTGGGCCGCTACGACGAACCCCGCAAGGGCATGGCTGTGCTGATCGACGCATTGCCTCGTCTCGTCGAGCGATTTCCCGGGCTGCAAGTGCTGATCGTCGGCAGGGGCAACGAAGAAGAGTTGCGCGACAAGGTCGGTGAACTGGCCGGCCATCTCTGCTTCCTCGGTCTGGTCGACGATGCCCTCAAAGCGTCCGCAATGCGCAGCGCCGACGTCTACTGCGCGCCGCATCTCGGCGGAGAGAGCTTCGGGATCGTGCTCGTCGAAGCGATGGCCGCCCGCACTCCGGTGGTGGCCAGCGACCTGCACGCCTTCCGGCAGGTGCTGCGGGACGGCGAGGCGGGACGGCTGGTCGCTGTCGGTGACAGCGCGGCACTAGCCGACGGCCTGATCGCAGTGCTCGACGACGAGTCGTTGGCGCAGCGGTACGCCGATGCGGGGGCAGAGGCGGTCCGCCGCTACGACTGGCCCGTCGTGGCAAGCCAGATCATGCGGGTCTACGAGACCGTCGCCGTCAGCGGCACCAAGGTCGAGGCGGCGAGCTGATGTGGGGGACGATCGCCCTGGTCGCCGCCTTGGCTCTGGTGGTTCTGGTGCTGGCCGGGTTCGGTGTCTGGGCGTACCAGATGGCCAATCGACTGGACCGATTGCACGTGCGCTACGACCTGTCCTGGCAGGCGCTCGACGCGGCCCTGGCCCGACGGGCGGTGGTGGCCCGAACGGTCGCGGCCAATGCGCTCGGTGGACCGTCCGACACCGAGGCCAAGGAACTGGTGGCCCGCGCTGACGCCGCCGAGAGCGCTGCCCGGCCAGCCCGCGAAAGCTGCGAGAACAAGTTGGCGGCCGCGCTGGCGATGGTCGACCCTGCTTCGGTGCCCGCCGGGGTGATCGCCGAGTTGGCTGACGCCGAAGCCAGGGTGGTGCTGGCCCGGCGGTTTCACAACGACGCGGTCCGCGACACGCTGGCCCTGCGCGAACGGCGTCTCGTCCGGCTGTTTCGGCTGGCCGGAACAGCGCAGCTGCCCACATACTTCGAGATCGCCGAGCGATCGCACGCGCTACGCCACGTCGATCACCCCGCCGACCGACGCACGTCGGCGCGGGTGGTGCTGCTCGACGAGGCCGGCGCGGTGCTGCTGCTGTGCGGGTCCGACCCCGCCGCCAGCCACCCCGAAGGCCACGCACCGCGGTGGTGGTTCACGGTGGGCGGCCAGGTCGGCGACGGCGAATCGCTCGGCCAGGCGGCCGCTCGCGAACTGGCCGAGGAGACCGGACTACGAGTCGACCCCACCGACCTGATCGGGCCGATCTGGCGTCGCGACGCGGTGTTCGACTTCAACGGCGCCGAGATCGACAGCGAAGAGTTCTTCTTCGTCTACCGCACCACCCGTTTCGAGCCCTCCACCGAAGGCCGCACCGAACTCGAGACCCGCTACATCCATGGCCACCGATGGTGTACACCTGCCGACATCGCCCAGCTGGCTGGCTCTGGAGAGACGGTGTACCCGATTCAGCTTCCCGAGCTCCTCCACGAGGCCGCCGCCCTGGCCAGCGCTCCCGGCCGCCCCCGCCAGTTGCAGTCCATCCGCTGAGGCTCACTTCGCGAGCAGACGCATAATCGCGCCCCGGATGCCTTCCCAGCGCGATTATGCGTCTGCTGGGCGGTGTTATCCCCAACCGGGTCCGCTGTCGGCTGGCTTGTTGGTGAGTTCCGGCCACATGCTTTCGCAGGTGTTGCCAGACGCCCGAGCGGTACTTGAAGCAGGCGGTGGGTTTGCCACGACCGCGCAACTGTTGAACGTCATGACTCGTCAGCAACTCGACGTTCAGGTCCGCCGCGGCGGTATTGTTCGTGTCTGGTACGGCGTCTACGCAGCGAGAGAGCCAAACCTGTTGGGGCGCTTGGCTGCTCTTGATCTCTTCATGGGACGGCACGCTGTTGTGTGCATGGCGACGGCGGCGGCGTTGTACGGGTTCGACATCGAGAACACGTCTGCGATTCACGTGCTTGATCCCGGTGTACGGACGCGGTCGACCACCGGTCTGACCGTTCATCAGCGAAGCGGAGCACCTTTGCAGAGGGTGGCGGGTCGTGTCGCGACGGCGGCCGCGTGGACCGCGGTGGAGATCGCGCGAGAACGTGCCCGGCCGAGGGCTTTGGCAACCCTCGACGCTGCACTGCGCTCCGGAAGATGCGACTTGGGCAGTCTCGAGGAAGCGATTCGCGAACAGCGGGGTCGACGGGGCATCGTCGCCGTGCGTGAACTGCTTGCCTACGCTGACGGCAGGGCAGAATCGCCGATGGAAAGCGAGTCGCGGCTGGTGATGATCGATCACGGCCTTCCGCTGCCAGTCCTTCAGCACGAGATTCGTGGCCGCAGCGGGGAAAGGTGGCGCGTCGACTTTGCTTGGCCGGATGTTCGCGTCGCGGCGGAGTACGAAAGCGTGGCGTGGCATGCAGGTCGCGACGAGATGCTCAGGGACAAAGTCCGGTCGGCCCAAATCCAGGAGCTGGGCTGGACGCTCATCCCGATCGTGGTGTACGACGTGCGGCATAATCCGGGTCGACTCGCCGAACGCATCGCCAGCCACTTGAATCACCGCGCGATCGCTAGTTGACGTCGACGAGCAGACGCAGACTCGCCCGGCGACCGCGGTCCAGATGCGATTCTGCGTCTGCTCGCGATTGAGACGGTCCTCACAGCCAGTGCTGACGCCCTGATAGGCGGTGAAAAATCCGATTTGGAGTCCACCCCTAGAATTGGGTGATACCAGTCGAAGGAGATTAACCGTGGACAGCGCCCAGCCGAACGGCGCACATGGCAGCGCGCGGATCGGGACCTCCCGAGTCAAGCGCGGCATGGCCGAGATGCTCAAGGGCGGCGTCATCATGGATGTCGTCACACCCGAGCAGGCCCGAATCGCCGAAGGTGCCGGCGCCGTAGCGGTGATGGCGCTGGAGCGGGTCCCCGCCGACATCCGCGCCCAAGGCGGGGTGTCGCGAATGAGCGACCCCGACATGATCGAGGGCATAATCTCCGCGGTCACCATCCCGGTGATGGCCAAGGCGCGCATCGGGCACTTCGTCGAAGCGCAGATCCTGCAGAGCCTCGGCGTCGACTACGTCGACGAGTCCGAGGTGCTGACACCGGCCGACTACACCCACCACATCGACAAGTGGAAATTCACCGTGCCGTTCGTCTGCGGGGCCACCAATCTCGGTGAGGCGCTGCGGCGCATCAACGAAGGCGCGGCGATGATTCGTTCCAAAGGCGAGGCCGGCACTGGCGATGTGTCCAACGCCACGACGCACATGCGTGCCATCGGGGGCGAGATTCGTCGGCTCGGCTCGCTGTCCGAGGACGAATTGTTCGTTGCGGCAAAGGAACTGCAGGCGCCTTATGACCTCGTCGTGGAAGTCGCCCGCGCGGGCAAGCTGCCGGTCACGCTGTTCACCGCTGGGGGTATTGCGACTCCGGCCGACGCCGCGATGATGATGCAACTCGGCGCCGAGGGGGTCTTCGTCGGCTCGGGCATCTTCAAGTCCGGGGATCCGGCGCAGCGCGCGGCGGCGATCGTAAAGGCCACCACGTTCTACGACGACCCGGACGTGCTGGCCAAGGTCTCGCGGGGCCTGGGCGAGGCCATGGTCGGCATCAACGTCGAGCAGGTGCCGGAACCGCATCGCCTGGCTCAACGCGGCTGGTAGACATTGTCGATCGAAAAGATCCTTGACCTCGAGCAGCTCGAGGTCAACATCTACCGGGGCAGCGTCTTCAGCCCCGAACAGGGAAATTTCCAGCGCACCTTCGGTGGTCAGGTGGCCGGCCAATCGCTGGTGTCCGCGGTGCGCACGGTCGAGCCGCAGTTCCTGGTGCACTCACTGCACGGGTACTTCATCCGGCCCGGGGACTCCTCGGCGCCCACGATTTTCATCGTCGAGCGGCTGCGCGACGGCGGGTCGTTCTGCACGCGACGGGTCAACGCGATCCAGCACGGTCAGACCATCTTCTCGATGTCGGCGTCTTTTCAGACCGACCAGGAAGGTATCCACCACCAGGACGTGATGCCGTCGGCGCCACCACCAGACGACCTGCCCGGACTCAAGTCGATGAAGGTCTTCGACGACGAGGGGTTCAAGCAGTTCCAGGAATGGGACATCCGCATCGTCCCGCGGGATCTAATCCACAAACTGCCGGGAAAGGCGGCCCAGCAACAAGTTTGGTTCAGGCATCGCGACCCGCTGCCGGACGATCCGGTGCTACACATCTGCGCGCTGGCGTATATGAGCGACCTCACCTTGCTCGGCTCGGGGCAGGTCACCCACCTCGACGAGCGTGATCACCTTCAGGTGGCCTCGCTGGATCACGCCATGTGGTTCATGCGAGTGTTCCGCGCCGACGAGTGGCTGCTCTATGACCAGTCCTCGCCGTCGGCGACCGGTGGCCGTGCGCTGTGCCAGGGCAAGATCTTCAACCAGTACGGCGAGATGGTTGCGGCCGTCGTCCAGGAGGGGCTGACTCGGTTCGGTCGCGATCACCTGCCGTCCCGCCGGTGAGCGACGCACGAATCGGCGTCCTGGCCTTGCAGGGCGATGTCCGCGAGCACCTCGCGGCGCTACGCGACTGCGGGGCCGATCCGGTCAGCGTGCGACGCCGCGACGAACTCGAGGCGGTCGACGGGTTGGTCATTCCCGGCGGGGAATCCACCACGATGACTCACCTGCTGCGCGAGCTGGAGCTATTAGAGCCGCTGCGCCAGAGGTTGGCCGCCGGCATGCCGGCCTACGGGGCGTGTGCGGGAATGATCATGCTGGCCAGCGAAATTCGCGATGCCGGCACGGCGGGTCGGGAAGCATTGCCGTTGTCTGCGGTCGACATCACCGTGCGGCGCAACGCCTTCGGGCGACAGGTCGACTCGTTCGAAGGCGACATCGCGTTCGAGGGCCTCGACGACCCGGTGCACGCGGTCTTCATTCGTGCGCCCTGGGTCGAGCGGGTCGGGGCGGGTGTGCAGGTATTGGCCCGGGCCGCGGACCATCCGGTTGCGGTGCGGCAGGGTGCGGTGTTGGCGACGGCTTTTCACCCCGAAGTCACCGGCGACCGGCGCATCCACCAGTTGTTCGTCGAGATCGTCAACGGCCGGCGTTGACCGCCGCGGGCGCCGGCAGCACCCACCGGATCCCGCCGACCAGGACACGGCCGACGCTGCGCACGACTGTGAGTTCGACGGGAGGGAAGTACGGCAGCCGCAACGGTATGCGCGCCCACAACGGCAACATCGACACCGCGGTCGCCGACAGCACGCCGTATGGAGCTCGCGCGGCCAGCGGGAGCGGCGGCGTCAACAGCAGGAAGCGGGCGGCGTCTCGCGCCGCCGAGGTGCTGTGCAATTCCGGTCGAAATTCGCTGATGCGTTGAGCGAGTTGCTTTTCCGACCGCGGCGGATCGGCCACACCCAACCGCGCCGCGATCTCGGCCATGTCGGCGATGTAGCCGTCGCGCCCAGCCCGATCCAGCGGGGCCGCGCCATACATCTGATGGGCCCGAAGGAAACTGTCGGTCTCGGCGATGTGCACCCACTCCAGCAGGTGCGGATCGGTGGCTGTGTAGGCCCGGCCGTCGGCGGCGACGCCGTGCACCCGCCGATGGATGCCACGGACGCGATCGACGGCGCGCTGGGCGTCCACGGCGGACCCGAAAGTCGTCTCGGCCAGAAACGTGCTGGTGCGCTGCAGCCTGCCCCAGGGGTCTTCGCGGTAGTTGGAGTGCTCGGCCACGCCGGCCATCGCCAGCGGATGCAGCGACTGCAGCAGCAGCGCTCGCAAGCCACCGACGAACATCGACGCGTCGCCGTGTACCCGGCGGATCGGACGATCATCGGCAAACCACCGCGGCCCCGGGGTGTGGTGGATGCGCTCGCGCTCCGCGGGACCTTCGGGGCCGGCGACCATCTCGAACAGGCTGCTGCCCAGCGCGTCGCGTACGGCTCGCAGCGGGCTTTGCGTCGTCACGCTTCCACGTTAATGGAGTGTTTGAAGTCGGCTGCCGCGGTGAAAAAAGTGCAGGTGAATCCTCCGTACGGCGACGCAGCGACCAGTAAGTTCGACAAGCCCGTCGAGAGTTGGCGCGACATCCCGGGCTGGTTCCAATGGCGCCGCCACCAGGAGGAGGCGGTGGCGCATTTCCCTGACGGCAGCTGGTTCGGGGAAGTGGGGTGCTATCTGGGTCGCAGCATTTGCTCGCTGGGCGAGGCGGTGCGCGATGCGGGATTGAGCAACCGGATCATCGGTGTCGATACCGCGCGGGGGAGCGGAAGCGAAGGCGCCGCGGACATCAACGCGCACGGACCGGCGGTCGAGCACGGCGGCGGTACCTTCGCGGGCCTGCTGCACCGCAACATCATCGGCTGCGGGCTCGACGACAGGATCCAGCTGGTGATCAGTGATTCGGTGGCCGCTGCGGCATTGTTCGCCGATGAATCATTCGCATGGGTACACATCGACGCCCGGCACGATTACGACAGTGTCGTCGCCGACATCAACGCCTGGGCGCCCAAGGTCAGGCCCGGCGGTTGGCTGTCCGGTGACGATTACCAGCCTGACTGGTGGCCGGGCGTCGTGCATGCGGTGAGCGATGTGCTGCCCGACGCCGAGTCCTGGGGGTCGATGCAGTGGCGATGGATTACACCCGCGTGAGGGGATAAATCGGGCGGCGACGTCCTCATCGCACGGCCACGTAGACTCGGCAAGCGAATTGTGAGCGACAGAAGAGGTAATAGCCGATGAGCGGCCATTCCAAGTGGGCCACCACCAAGCATCAAAAGGCCGTCAAGGACGCGCGCCGCGGTAAGGAATTCGCCCGGCTGATCAAGAACATCGAGGTCGCCGCGCGCACCGGCGGTGGCGATCCCGCTGGCAACCCGACGCTCTACGACGCAATCCAAAAAGCCAAGAAGACCTCGGTGCCCAACGACAACATCGAACGGGCCCGCAAGCGCGGAGCAGGCGAAGAAGCCGGCGGCGCCGACTACCAGACCATCATGTACGAGGGCTACGGGCCCAACGGCGTCGCGGTACTCATCGAATGTCTGACCGACAACCGCAACCGTGCCGCCGGCGAGGTGCGGGTGGCGATGACCCGCAACGGCGGAAACATGGCCGACCCTGGATCGGTGTCCTACCTCTTCTCCCGCAAGGGCGTCGTGACACTGGAGAAAAACGGTCTGACTGAGGACGATGTTCTCGCTGCGGTGCTGGACGCGGGTGCGGAGGATGTCAGCGACCTGGGGGACAGTTTCGAAATCGTCTCCGAGCCAACCGATCTGGTCGCGGTGCGCAGTGCTCTGCAGGGCGCCGGCATCGATTATGACTCCGCTGAGGCCAGCTTTCAGCCCTCGGTCAGCGTGCCGGTGGACGTCGAGGGCGCGCGCAAGGTGTTCAAACTGGTTGACGCCCTGGAAGACAGCGACGACGTGCAGAACGTGTGGACCAACGTCGACTTGTCCGACGAGGTTTTGGCCGCGCTCGACGCGGACTAGTGAGTCTTTGCGCCCGGATCGCCAGCTAGTCGTAGCCGTGGCGCATGTCCTCCACGATGCGCGGGTGCTCCAGCGTCGACGGCTCGAGGTTTTGCCGCCGCACATCGGGAGCGAAGACAGTCGCCGCGTCGAGCGTCGACTGATTGAGGTATCGCAGCGGCGGCGCGTTGTGCGGCACGGTCGGCTGCGGGGCCTGCTCACCCCGACGTGCCAGCGCAAAGCCCCAGTCCCCGAACGTCGGAACGTACACGTGATACGGCGTGATGGCGTAACCGGCGGCCGCGATCGTGGAAACCGTTCGCCAGTAAGCTGTGCGAGTCGAGTAGGGGCTGCCGGACTGCACCACCATCAATCCGCCGGGCGTGAGCACACGCGATACCAGCGCGTAGAACTCCGTGGAATACAGCCGACCCAGTACGGGCGTATCGGGATCGGGCAGATCGACGATGACGGCGTCGAAGCTGGGTGTCCTGGCGGCGCGCAGCCAGGTCATCGCATCGCCGGTCGCGATGTGCACACGCGGATTGTCGAGCGATCCTTCGTTGGCCGAACGCATTGTGGTGCGGGCCATTTCGACGACAGCAGGGTCGAGCTCGACCTGCACGATGTTGTCGACCCCGGGTACGCGCAGCAGTTCGCGCGCCGCCAGCCCGTCACCGCCACCCAGCACGAGCACCGAGCGCGCCCCGGCGCCGAGAGCGGGGTAGACCAGACTTTCGGTATACCGATACTCGTCGCGGGTGGAGAACTGTAAACCGCCGTCGAGATAGAGCCGCATGTCGTTTCCGCGGCGGGTGACCACGATCTCCTGGTAGGCGGACTGCCGGAACGCGATGATCGGGTCGGCGTAAAGCCGCTGCCGGCTGGTGGTTTCGATGTCCTTGGCCCGCACCAGCAACGTGGCGAGCAAGGCCAGCGCCAGGCCCAGTGAGGCCAGCGCGGTGATCAGCTGCCGCAGTGTCACGACGCGCCGCAGTAGGTAGACCGAAACCACGGCCGCGGCACACAGATTGATGATCCCGGTTGCCGCGGCCCCGCGGATCATGCCTAAGTGTGGCAACAGCAGGAACGGCCATACCAGTCCGCCGATCAAGGCGCCGGAATAGTCGGCGGCGTTGAGGTTGGCGAGCGTGCGGCCGGTCTCAGTGGGCTCAGCGGTGCGGCCCTGTTGCAGGAGGGTCATCAACAGCGGAACCTCGGCGCCGACCAGCGCGCCGATCAGCGCGGTACCCAGCGCCAGCATGAGCAGTGAGCCGCCGAAGAAAGAGAACATCACATACAGGCCGGCGGCTGACAAGCCGCCGACGACGCCCAGCAGTGCTTCGACCGCAACGAAAGCGATTGCCGCGCTGTGCAGTAGCGGCTTGACCAATAGTGCGCCCGCGCCCAGCGCGGCGATATAGCCGGCCACGATCAGCGAGGTGGCGACGATGCCGCCGCCGTTCAAGCTCGTCGAGAGGGTCAGCAGCGCCAACTCGTAGATGATGCCGCAGGCCGCACAAGCGGCCACCGCGGCCAGCAGCACGGCACGCCATCGCGTGCTGGTGACGGTCTTGTCGATCGTCGAATCATGTTGCGGCTCAGCGGCTGTCATGACAGCGCGGCGGCGGTGACTCCTCCGACGGCCAACAACATCACGGCCGTGGCGAACGCGGCCGGATGCAACTCAGGCTCGTCGACGTGTTCGTGGAACTCGCCAGGTATCACGACGTGCATGGCCAAGATGGCGACACCTTGCAGTATGACCCCGATGAGCCCGTATACGGCGACACCGACGAGTCCCTGACCGAGTTGGCGGTAGCTGCTGGTGATGGCGCAGATGACGACGGCCGCCACCGCAATGTAGTTGGCGCAGGCGAGGATCACCGCGTTGGGTCGACGATCGACGAACACCAATTGCCGCAGTTTTCCGGGCGTCAAAACGTCGACAACGATGAAGCCGAGGATGAGTACGGCGGTGCCGACCAGGAAGTACGAAATGGTCGCCAGCGCCCCCTGCAAGACCGGATTGAGGTCGATGGAGCCCAATTCAACGGCTAGATACATGATTTTCTCCTTCTGCTGCAGGTCATTTGGTTCCGCCCGGGCCGCCCGTGCTGCCGCCCGATCCGCCCGACGGGGATCCCGGGTAGAAGCCGGGTCCGAGAAATATGAATGCGCCGTGGCTGTAGCCGGCGGCCAGATCCTCGACGCGGATACTGCAGGGGTGCGTGCCCTCGGCGCCGACTGACACGATGGCGTCGTTGTACCGCAGGTATTCGGTGCCGCCATTGGACGCCCGAGCCGCCGGACTCTGGTAGCCGACCAGCGAGTTCGCGGTCTGTGCGGGTGATCCGGTGCACAGGTACCGTGTGCCGCCTGCATCGCGGGAGTACTCGTGATAACGGGAGGCAATGTATGACCGAATATCTTTGTGCTGCAGAGTTATTCCGAAGATGAGGCTCAAGCAGGCCGAGGTGGCCAGCCCGAAGGCCAACACGAACAACGCGTTGCGGCTCATGGGTGCCACCGGCTGCTGGTGTAGACGACCGTTCCGCCGGCTGCGGCGGGGTACAGGTGCCAGGTCTGCCAACGCCATCCGCTGCCGTCCGGCTCGGCGGCCAATGCGGTAAGGGCCGCGTCGTCACCGGGGAATGTGCCGCCGAGCCAACCGCTCTCTGCGGTGCAGCGTGCACGCAATCTCTCCGCGAGCTGTCGGAACGCGGACTCGTCGCACTGGTCGATCCGGGACTGGATGTGATAGCCGGCCGCCTGACTGGATTCAGGCAGCTTTCCCGCGAGATCACACGAAACTTGTTCAATGAAAACGGTATTCGGCTGGTTAACGGTGATGACGTGGGATGCGCCCAACACACCCAGGACCAGTGACCCGCCATGTGGGTGATCGAGGCGGCATGCCGCCAGAGGGAGCGGAGGCGGTGTGTTGAGGGCCAGCCCCAGCTCCGAACCGCGAACGTCGACAGGCGTGACCGACAAGTGATGGAGGGGCACCGAGGTAACCCCTACTCGGAAACCGGCGGTGGGGCCGGGTACACAGTGAGTTCGCCGGTCACCACGGCCTTGCCGGTCGATACCTCCCACGGCATGTCCGGCGCCCAGCGCTCGAAAGACAACAGAGCGGTCTCGTCGGCGTTGGCGTAGTCGACGAAGTCCATCTCGCCGCCGGCGGGCAGGCCGGTCGTGCCTTCGGTGGTGTAGCCGGCGTGCCCCCGCTCTGACTCGTGGTAGGTCACTCCGTCGATGACGTGCTGGCCGCCCGGCTGCAGTTGTAAGTCCTTGCGGGCGGTCCACATCGCCAGTTTGAGTCGCCCATCGTCGTCCTCGACGCTGAACCAGACGGGTTCGGCACCGCCTTCCAGGAGATGTTCCCACCAAACGAAGGGGCCTTCGCGATAGGTGACCGAACCGCGCACCACGTAGTCGACGCCGCCGTGGCTGACTATTGCTCCGGGACCAAGCTGGCGGGGTCCGAATTGCGGTGCGGCTGAGGCGAAGGCAAGCGGGTCTTGGCGGCCGCCGCCGCGTGGCGTCTTAGGACGGCGCAGGGCAACGACGAAGACGGCGATCGCTGCGACGAAAAGGACGGCGGCAAGCACGAGCAGCACTGACCCCATGCGCAACCTTTCTGTACGCGGGACCGCGGACGATGCGGTTCAAGGTAACAAGTTCTGCCGGGTCAGGGCGGACTACCGCGATCTTGATCGAGGACGCGGGCTCCACCGCGAATCACATTACGCATGTGCGCGGGCATTCGTCTGCCGCTTCGCGCTGAAGCGCGGGCGGGTCGTCAGGCGCAGAGTTTGTCGGCTGCGCCGAGTTGCGAATCAAGGTCGCGCCGCAACGACTCCTGCGCTTCGGCGGCCGACCGATTCAGGTAGTTGAGGCCAAGCTGTTCGATCGTGTCGGCCACCGAGTTGATCGCGTTGGCGACATCGCTCGGCGCGGCGGCGTTGGCATCGAGCCGGTCCTTCAGGTAAGCGCCACCGCCGAGCAGGGCCAACCGAGCGCTCGTGGCCACCGCGAGGTCGGCCGTCGGGTCGTTCGGCGGGCTTTGCAGATGCGTGTTGAGTACGACGGCGCCGTGAGTGGCGGCGTAGGCCTTGCACACGTTGGCTTTTGCGTCGCCACCTTGCTGCTTGGTACCGACAGCGTCGGTGTGTGTCGGACGAAAGTAGGCAAGCCCGGCGAGAACTAGGGCAACCAACGAAATCACCAGCGTGGCGAACAGCGGCCACTGTGGCTTACTGGCGACGGAATTGTTCTCCGCGGACTCAGGAGTGTCAGGCATTCGCCGAGGATATCCGCCACCGCTGTTACCCGAGGCGCATTGACGAACACATCTCGCTCACAACTGATTTCGCTTCGCCGCTACCCAGCGGGTGGAAGGGCCATCGCAAGAAAGTCAAGACGCCACAACGCCTGAAACAGCCTCCGCGCGAACTTCTCGAACTCGATTGTCCGCGCGCGTCCCGATCCTTGCCGCTGTGCAACAGCTGCGGCGATCTCGCGGATGGTGCGGTGCCCGTCGATGTTCTGTACGTAGGGCAGCTGAGCGGCGGTAAGGGGCATGCGCCAATTCGGCCGGAAGATATCGTCGCCGGACAACCCACACCGCATACGCATCAGCGGGACGTACTCAAGACTCTCAACCGTCGAAAAGTCAATGTCGTAACTCTTTTTCGGGCGATCGGGGCTGCACGCGATGAAGAAGTGGCAGGCGTTGGAGCTTTGGATACGTTCCATCGTCGACCAGATCTTGGGCCCGGGTTTTCCGCTGAGCGCCGCGGTGAGATCAGGAGCTGAGTTCAGCAAGTCGTGATGGTAGTAGGGCGCTTTCTGCAGCCAGCCTTGAAATTCAAGACCGGCCTCGGCGACCAGGTCGAAGCAGTCAGCGACCGTGTAGTTGCGGGCGCGACCGTGCAGGAACGTATCGACCAGGACGGCGTCGAATTGCGCGTCGCCCGACATCTTCAGGTAGCCGCGAGCGGGGTGGTCGGCCGGCAGCAGCGCAATAGTCTCTTTGACCACCCGCAGCGAGGCCTCGTCTTGCTGCAATCCCAAGTCGCGGAACGTCGATTCCAGCATCTCGACGCCAACCCGCCCGTACTTGGCGTAGAGCATCACACCGATCGCCCCAGCGGGCCGCAGGCATGCGGCCAGCGCCTTCATACCGACCACGGGCTCCGCCATGTGATGCAGTACGCCGGTCGACACGATGAGGTCGAAATCCGCTCCCAGCGTTGGCGATTCCTCGATCGGTAGCAGATGCAAGTCGAGGTTCGTCAAACCGTACTTGTCCTTCAGGTACTGCTGATGATCCAGCGACGGCTGGCTGACATCGATCGCTACCACCTTGGCGTCGGGGTTGGTGTAGGCGAAGACAGCAGCCTGGTTGGTACCGCAGCCGGCGATCAGGATGTCAAGGTCGGGCTTGTATTCGCGGTCAGGCCACAAGATTCGGGACGCGTGACGGGGATCGAACCATTGCCAGTTGCTGCGAAGCCATACTTCGAGGTCTTGGATTGGCTCGGGATACCGCCAACGCTCGTACTGGCGCGAAACGATGTCGGACGTGGGGTTGCTCATGTCAGCTTCGACTCCGATGGCGTACGTCGCATCGGGCGAGAATATCGGCGATTGCACGTTGGCGTTGACTTGTCGTCAGAACTGCCCGCGAGCCGTGGGTGATCGACATTGACCACGTTGTCGGCGACTTACGACGATCAGTTACACCGTCGACGAGGCAACCGCGGCCGAGTCTTTCGACCGGGCCGCGGCTGCCTGCGCTCAGGATCTCAGGGGTTGTTGGCCCCGTTCGCGCCGTTCGTGCCGGGCGTGCCGTTGGCCTGTGCGTTGCCTCCAGGCTGCCCGTTGCCCCCGACGGCGTTGGTGCCGTTGCCGCCGTCGCCGCCGGTCCCGCCGTTGCCGGCGCCACCTGTGCCTGCGGCGGTGCCGTTGCCGCCGGCCCCGCCGTTGCCGCCGGTGCCGTTGGCGGTGCTGGCGGTACCCGCACCGCCGTCACCGCCTGCGCCACCGGTCGCGCCAGCGGTGGTCCCGCCCACGCCGCCGGCCGCGCCGACGCCGCCTTTGGCGTTGAGGGCGGTCGTTCCGGTGTTGCTCAAAATGGCGTTGCCGCCGTTGCCGCCTGCCCCGCCGGGACCCGCCGAGCCGGCCGCACCGCCAGCCCCACCCGCGCCCCCGACGGCCGAGCCGCTGCCCGATCCTGCAACGCCTGAGCCGCCGTTGCCGCCGGCGCCGCCGACTGCGCCGGCCGTCGTGCCACCAGTCCCGCCGACGCCGCCCGCTCCGCCGGTGCTGTTGCCGCTACCACCCGACACAATGGCGTTGCCGCCGTTGCCGCCTGCTCCACCGGTGGCTCCAGCGACGGTGCCGTTGCCGCCCGCCGCACCGGCTCCGCCGGTGGCTGTGGTGCCACTGAAAGCGGTGGCTGCCAGGCCGCCGTCTCCGCCGTTACCGCCGGCCACGCCGGTGCCGCTGGCTCCGCCGGCGCCACCGACCGCGACGCCGTTGTTGACGACTTGGCTGCCCGCGCCGCTGCCGGCGGAGACGCTAGCGGCACCGCCGTCACCGCCGACTGCACCCGCGGACTGACCGGCGCCACCCACGCCTCCGGTCGCGGTGCCGCCGGAAACCATACCGCCGGTGGGCGAACCGCCACTGCTGTTGCCGAGGCCACCCGACAGCACGGCGCTGCCGCCGGTTCCGCCGTCGCCGCCGCTGGTGCCGGCGCCGCCCGCGCCCCCGGTCGCAGTGCCGCCGGCAAAGCCGGGCTGGTTTCCAGCGACCGGACCGGATTGCAGCTGGCCGCCGGACGCGCCGATGAGCCCACGGCCGCCGTCGCCCCCGACGCTGCCCACACCGGTGCCGGAGCCACCAGCGCCGCCGGTTGCCGTGCCGCTGACTGTCCCGCTGTTGATCGGATTGAGAGAAATGTTTCCGTAGCCGCCGCTGAGGATGCCTTGGCCGCCGTCGCCGCCGTCGCCGCCGTCGGCGCCCGCTCCACCGGCGCCGCCGGTGGCGGTGCCACTCGCGAGGCTGCCGACGCCGTTGGACTCGATCACAGCGCCTCCGCCGTCGCCGCCCGTTGCGCCGTTGGCGCCACCGGCGCCGCCGACGCCACCGACCGCTTTGCCGCCGACGATCGAGCCACCGTTTGCGTTGAGATCTGCGGATCCGCCCTGACCGCCGACGCCGCCCGTCGCCGTGGTGGACCCGGCGCCACCGGCGCCGCCCGCGCCACCGGTCGCGGTGGACGTTCCGCCAATGAGCCCGCCGCTGTTGGTACTGGTAACGGCCCATCCGCCGCCGCCGCCGCCACCGCCACCCTGGCCGGCTGCATCCGCGGTCCCGACACCACCCGCACCACCGGCGCCACCGGCGCCACCGGTCGCGGTCGCGCCGGTCGCGCTGACGGAATCACCGGCCCCACCGGCGCCACCGGAGCCACCGTTGCCGTCGAGCCCGCTTGCGCCTGCGAAGCCGGACGACGTTCCCGCGCCGCCCGCCAACCCGCTGTGGCCGCCTTCGCCACCTGTACCACCGACGCCGCCGAAGCCCATTGACTTGAGGTTGTCGAGGTCGCCGAGGGCGCCCGCGCCGCCATTGCCGCCGACACCGCCGTTACCGCCACTGCCGCCAAAGCCAAACAGCCCGGCCGTGCCGCCGTTGCCGCCGAGGCCACCTTCGCCGCCGTCACCGCCGCTGCCGTCGCCGGTGATGAACGAGCCTGTGGTGCCGTTCAGGCCGGCACCGCCGCTTCCGCCGTTGCCGCCCGAGCCGAGGAACGAGAACTGGCCGCCGTTGCCGCCGTTACCGCCCGTACCTGCGGCCTGGGTCGCGGTGGCGGCGCTTCCGGCGCCACCGGCGCCACCGTTGCCGAGGGATCCATAGGTGGCGCCGTTGCCGCCGTTGCCGCCGACGAAGCCCATGCCGCCGTTTCCGCCGGAGCCGGAGAACGCGAACTCTCCGGTGTTGCCGCCGTTGCCGCCGATACCGAGGCCGCTGCCGTCGCCGCCGAGACCACCGTTGCCGCCGTACATGCCGCCGAGGCCGCCGGCGCCGCCGTCGCCACCGCCGAAGCCGTCGCCGCCGGCCCCGCCGTTGCCGAACATTCCGGCGTCACCGCCCGCGCCGCCATTGACGTCGACGCCGGTGAGCGCGGTATACCCGTCGCCACCGTTGCCGAAGTAGATGCCGCCGTCCTGGCCATTGATGGAGTCGATGGTTCCGTTGGCGCCGTTGCAGATGTAGCCGCAGGAGTCGGCAACCGCGGCGGGGTTCATCTGGACTAGCCAGGTGTTGAGGTCCTCGGTCATGGGGTTTTCGATCCAGCTGGTCTGCAGGCCTTGCCAGAAGTCCGTGAACGGGTCCGAAGCCGCGCTCGAGCCGGCAGAGGCAGCGCCGAAGACGTTGTCGAGACCTGCCGACGCGTCGGCCGCCGACCACGCGGTCAGCGCGGTGTCAAGGCTGTCAACCCAGCTCCCCAGGCTAGCGCCGAAGGCCGGGTCGAGGCTGGTGATCGAGGCGACGATCGGATCGATGATGCTGTCCAACCCGAAATCATCTGCGTGAGCCGCCGGCGCGCTTGCCAGCGGACCCAAACCCAACGCCAGAAACGCGCCGGCACTACCGCCGAGCCCCATCATGCTCGAGCGACGACGCGCTTTGCTTCGGCGCCGCTGCCGGCTCCCCCCGGAGTGCTTACCGGCCATGATCGCTCCCCCTTGCAGAAGTGAAGATTCTCGGTTCTCACTGAGCAATTAGCTCAGCGTCTTCTCATACAAGAGGAACCGTCGAATGATCTTGATGGAAACTTCCGAGTTCATCCAAACATGAAATGCCGTGAACGAACGGGCTTTTGCATTCGGCTGCGTAAATAAAAATAATCCAAGCGTTGTATGAGAACGGAATTTTGTCAGCCCGCCGTCACCGACACGTTTCTCACCCCGCGTGTCCCTCACCTGTACTCGGCGCCGCGATCGCTACTCTGATCGAACAGCTGTTCGGCGCTCGAGGAGGTCAAGTGCGCGTGATGGGCGTCGACCCCGGCCTGACCCGCTGCGGGCTGTCGGTGATCGAAAGCGGCCGCGGCCGCCACGTCGTCGCGTTGGACGTCGACGTGGTGCGCACGCCGTCCGAGGAGCCGCTCGCGCGGCGACTCCTGACGATCAGCGATACCGTCGACCATTGGATGGACACCCACCTCCCGGACGTCATTGCGATCGAGCGGGTCTTCGCCAACCAGAACGCGAACACAGCGATGGGGACGGCGCAGGCCGGTGGGGTGATCGCACTCGCTGCCGCCAAGCGCGACATCGATGTCCACTTCCACACACCGAGCGAGGTCAAGGCCGCGGTGACGGGCAACGGGCGTGCCGACAAGGCTCAAGTCACCGCGATGGTCACCAAAATCCTTGCGTTACAGACCAAGCCCACGCCGGCCGACGCCGCGGATGCGCTCGCGCTGGCCATCTGCCATTGCTGGCGGGCACCGATGATCGCCCGGATGGCCGCCGCGGAAGCCATTGCGGCCGAGCAGCGTCGCACTTACCAGGCCAAGCTCAAGGCCGCTCGATGACCGGCGGCGACGATGCAGAGCGCCGCGTGAGCGGTGTCGAGGAGGAGCGGCGCACATGATTGCCTCCGTGCGGGGCGAGGTGCTCGACATCGCCCTCGACCACGTCGTCATCGAAGCCGCGGGCGTGGGCTACAAGCTGATGGCGGCTCCGTCGACACTCGCGACGCTGCGGCGGGGGAGCGAAGCACGCTTGATCACCGCGATGATCGTCCGCGAAGACTCGATGACGCTCTACGGCTTTCCCGACGGCGACGCCCGCGACCTGTTCTTGACGTTGCTCGGCGTGTCCGGCATCGGCCCCAAGATCGCGTTGGCGACGCTTGCGGTGTATGACGCAACCGCGCTTCGGCAGGCCCTCGCCGACGGTGACGTCGCCGCCCTGACCCGAGTGCCGGGCATCGGCAAACGCAGTGCCGAGCGGATGGTGCTCGAACTGCGCGACAAGATCGGGCCGGTCTCGGCCTCGGCGGGCGCCGCGGTCAACGGCCATAGCGTCCGCGGACCGGTCGTGGAAGCTCTTGTGGGCCTTGGCTTTGCGATCAAGCAGGCCGAAGAGGCCACCGACAAGGTGCTCGCGGCTGACCAGGACGCCACCACCTCGACCGCGTTGCGCTCTGCACTGTCGCTGCTGGGGAAGACGAAATGAAGCGCGCCGATGACGATGATGCCGGCGTAGCCGGGATCGAGGAGTGGCGCCATGTGTGACGCCGATGACGATGATGCCGGCGTAGCCGGGATCGAGGAGTGGCGCCATGAGTGACGCCGATGACGCCGAGGACCGGGAGGTCTCGGCAGCTCTGACCGTCGGCGAGGGGGATGTCGACGCCAGCCTTCGCCCGCGCTCGTTAGGCGAATTCATCGGCCAGCCGCGGGTGCGTGAACAGCTGCAACTGGTCATCGAGGGCGCCAAGAATCGCGGCGGCACACCGGATCACATCCTGCTCTCCGGTCCTCCGGGACTGGGCAAGACGTCGTTGGCGATGATCATCGCCGCCGAGCTCGGCTCCTCGCTGCGCGTGACATCGGGTCCGGCGCTGGAACGTGCCGGGGATTTGGCGGCGATGCTGTCCAACCTGGTCGAGCACGACGTGTTGTTCATCGACGAAATCCACCGCATCGCCCGGCCCGCGGAGGAGATGCTGTACCTGGCGATGGAAGACTTCCGGGTCGACGTCGTCGTCGGCAAAGGCCCTGGGGCAACGTCGATTCCGTTGGAGGTGGCACCGTTCACATTGGTCGGTGCGACCACTCGCTCTGGTGCGCTCACCGGCCCGTTGCGCGACCGCTTCGGCTTCACCGCACACATGGACTTCTACGAGCCGGCCGAGCTGGAGCGCGTACTGAGCCGCTCGGCGGGAATACTCGGGATCGAATTGGGCGCCGAAGCCGGCGCGGAGATAGCGCGCCGCTCGCGGGGCACCCCGCGCATCGCCAACCGTCTGCTACGCCGAGTGCGCGACTACGCCGAGGTGCGCGCCGACGGGGTGATCACCCGCGATGTCGCCAAGGCCGCGCTCGCGGTCTACGACGTCGACGAACTGGGCTTGGACCGACTCGACCGCGGCGTGTTGTCGGCGCTGACCCGCAGCTTCGGTGGCGGCCCGGTTGGCGTGTCCACGCTGGCTGTCGCCGTCGGCGAAGAGGCCACCACCGTCGAAGAGGTATGCGAGCCTTTCCTGGTGCGGGCGGGCATGATCGCCCGCACACCGCGCGGCAGGGTGGCGACCCCGCTGGCGTGGACGCATCTGGGCATGACACCACCCCCGCGGGCCAGCGGTTTGGGGCAGCCGGGACTGTTCGAGTAGCGGTGATCGCGAGCGCGGCGCAGCCGGGTCAATCGGGTCGCCGACGTCGACTAGGAGGTCGGAATGATTACCGCAGCTGTCGTATTCGCCGGACTGGCGGCGTTACTGCACGTCTACATCTTCACGATGGAGTCGCTGACATGGACCAGCAAGCGCACCCGCGCCACATTCGGAACGACAGCAGAGGAAGCCGAAACCACCAAGCTGCTGGCGTTCAATCAGGGCTTCTACAACCTTTTCCTAGCGATCGTCACAGGCGTCGGAATTGGCGCAATCGAGCTGGGACACAAGGGTGTTGGCGCAGCCCTCATATTCGCCGGCGTCGGTTCGATGGCCGCGGCGGCCATCGTGCTGCTGGCCTCGGCGCCGGATAAGGCTCGGGCGGCACTGACGCAAGGCATCTTTCCAGCCATCGCGGTCGTCCTGCTGGTGACCGGACTCGTTGCCCGGTAACGGCCCGGGTTAAGCGCCGCAATAGCTGTCGAAAGTGATCTCGGTTACTCCACTGCGCCAAACGGGTACTTCCAGGGAATCTGACACCTCGGTGTCCCGTATGAGGAGACTCGATATGAATTACCGGCGAGAAGCACCCGGCCGCCTGTACATGCCGCGCAGCCGTGGGGCGATGAGCGGATTGCTCCTGATCATCCTGGGGGCGTTGATCCCCTTCCTCGGCCCGTATCTTCACTTTGCATACACACCTGATCAGCCCTGGGTATGGAACGTCGCACGAGGGTGGCTTGAGGTGTTGCCCGGCGTTGTCGCCGCCGTGGGTGGCCTTTTACTCCTGCTTTCAGGTAACCGGGCGACCGCCATGCTCGGCGGCTGGCTGGCCGTAGCCGGCGGGGCATGGTTCGTGGTCGGTCGGTCGCTCGCACCAGCACTTCGACTCGGCAGCGTGGGTGACCCGATCGCTGTCACCGACGCCAAGCGAGCCGCGCTCGAAATCTGCTACTTCTCCGGACTGGGCGCGCTGATCGTCTTCCTGGGCGCTGCGATGTTGGGCCGGGTTTCGGTCCGGGCGGCGCGTGATCTCGAGTACGTGACGCGAGACGACGTCGAGCCGTTGGCGCCCGCATCAGACGACTACGCGGCCAGCGCACCCGTGGCGGCGGCAGCGGCACCGACCGAGGTGATCGACACATCCCGGGCTCATGACGCAGACACCGCGGAAGAGACCCGGCGGGAACCCAAACGCGGACTTTTCCGCAGGCGGCGCGTCCACGTAGGGGCGGGCCGCTGACCTGATCTCACCAACATTTAGCCGGTCGCTGCGAACTTGCAGCGACCGGCTAACGCTATTTGTCGCCGTCCTATCGCCGTCGGAACCTGAATAAACTCAGCGGTTGCTAACGTTCGCAATCTTCGGCGAACGCCGCGTAACTGGACGTATCGAGGTGTCGAGGCCCGTTGCTCGCTACGCCTGTGCGGTGGGCTGCTCTGAGGTGGGTCTAAGACACGGCGGCTAACTTGACCGTCGAGTAGACAGCACCGGTTCAGTCGGCGCGTTTGAGAACTCAGCCGCGCTCGACACCCCGGTGTCCCGCCCGACACCACGGTGTCCACTGGTTGAGGAGGACTCGAAAATGACTGATTCGCGGTCAGGTTTTGGCAGCCTGCGCATGCCGCGCAGCCGTGGCGCGGTGAGCGGGTTGCTCCTGCTGATCCTTGGCGCCTGGGGAGCTTTGATTCCCTTCATCGGCCCCTACTTCCATCTGGCCTACACACCTGGCTCCGCCTGGCTGTGGACCACGTCTCGCGCCTGGCTGGAGGTGTTTCCTGGGGTCACGGTCGTCGTGGGAGGCTTTCTGCTGCTGGTTTCCGGAAACCGTGTCACCGGAATGTTCGGCGGCTGGCTGGCCGTAATCGCCGGTGCATGGTTCGTCGTCGGTCGCGCTCTGGCGCCGACCTTGGGCCTCGGTGATGTCGGCCAGCCGATGGCGGTGACGGACGCGAAGCGGGCCGTCATCGACATCACCTATTTTTCCGGGCTGGGCGCGCTGATCATTCTGATCGGGGGAGCGGTACTGGCACGCGTCACGATCCAGACCGCACGGGACGTCGAGTTGGCCCGGCAGGCCGCCGGGGTTCTTGCGACCAGGAACTCCGGTGCGTACAGCACGTCGGCTGCCCGCACCGAAGTGTTGACCCCTGCCCAGGCGCACGCAGGAGGACACAGGGGCGGCTTGTTCCGCCGGCGCAGCGCAGGCGTGACCAGTCATTGACGTGAAAGTTTGACCTCGAAGAAGCACTGAAGGCCGACCGCCACCGGCAAGGGGGCGGTCGGCCTTCGACGTGTTGTCAGAGCAGTCCGAGTAGTTGCAGATCGGTGATGTACTTGACGATTACCGGCTGCGAGATGTGCGGAATGTCTTTGTCCGGGCCGATTTTGGCTTCCTGCACCGCGGCGCGGAACAGGTCAGTAGGCGCCATCGATCCGTTGATCGGCTTGTCCGGGTGCTGATAGTTGTGCAGCAGGGGCAGTAGCGAGTACTGACGCTGCCGTTCGGGCAGCCCACGCAGCGCGCCCTCGAAGCGCTGCAACCACGTTCCGTAGTCGTCGACGCGCTGCACCGAGTACCCGGCGTCGGTCAACCAGTCGACGTACTGGTCCAGTCCGATGCCGTCGTCGTACGGGTTCATCACGTGATACGTCTGGAACTGCTCGACCACTTGGGCGCCCAACGTCGAGATCGCCTCGGCGATGAATTCGACTGGCAGCCCGTCGTAGTGAGAGCGTTGCCGATTGCCGTCCGCGTCGAGTTCGTAGAACGACTTGGGGGCAATGCCGGTGGCAACCAGGCTGAGCATCAACCGGGTGAACATGTCCGGCAGGTTCAGCTGACCCGCGTACGTGGTGTCGGCCAGGATCATGTCGCATCGGAACACCGCCACCGGCAGACCGCACAGATCGTTAGCCTCACGCAGCAACACCTCGCCGGCCCACTTGCTGTTGCCGTAGCCGTTGGCGTAGCTGTCGTTGATCCGACGGGTGGGGCTGATCTCCCGGATGTCGGCGTCTTCGACGAACTTTCCAGGCTGGATCTGGTCGCCCACGCCGATCGTCGACACATAGGTGTACGGCTTGATCTTTGTGGTCAACGCGATCTTGATCAGCTCGGCGGTGCCCAACGCGTTGGGGCCGAACAACTCGCTGTAAGGCAGCACGTGGTTGACCAACGCGGCGGGGTCGACAATCAGATCGACGGTGTCGGCCAGTCGCTGCCAAGTGTGCGGATCGAGGCCGAGGTTGGCCTCGCCCTTGTCGCCGGCGACGACCTCCAGGTGATCGGCGGCCAGGCTCTCGTAGTGCGCCAACAACTTCGGGTCACCGCTGTCGAACGTCTTGTCAAGACGGGCCCTCGCCTCTTCGTCAGTCTTGGCCCGTACCAACGCGATCACCTTGCCGTCGACCAAGTCCATCCGCTCGAGCCATTCCAGCGCCAGGTAGCGGCCCAAGAAGCCGGTCGCGCCCGTCAATAGCACCGTCCGCACTTCCCTGTTCGCCTTAGGCAGGTCGGGTGCCGCGGTCAGCGTGGCCTCGTCAAGGAATTTGTCTAGCGTCAGCTCGGAGGCGTGCACCTCGACAGCGTCGCGGCCGTGAACCGCGGCGAAGCTCGGCCGCTTGGTGCCCTGTCGTTCGGCTTCGATGTAGTTCGCGATGGCTTGTAAGTCGTTTGCCGGGCTGACAATCACACCAACCGGCACGTCGACGTCGAAGATCTCATGCAGCAGGTTGCCGAATGTCAACGCCGACAACGAGTCTCCACCGAGGTCGGTGAAGTGCGCGTCGGGCGTCAGGTCGGACTTCGCCGCGCCGAGCATCGCGGCAGCCGCTCGGCTGACGGTCTGCAGGGCCGGGGCGTCGGCGCCACTGCGGCGCAGCTCGTTGAGTTCATCGGCCTGGCCCTGGGCCAGGTCGGCGTAGAGCTGCTCGAGGCGCTCACCGTAGTGCTGCTTGAGCTTCGGCCACGCCAGCTTGCGAATACCGGTCAGCAGACCGTTCTCGAGGCTGAACGGCGTCTTTTCGATGATGAAGTCGCGCGGCACCTCATAGGACTGCAAATTCGCTTGTCGCGCAACGGCTTGCAACGACTCCGCGATTCGAGGCTTGAGGTTCTCGTCGTCGTAGGTCGCCAGCGCGTCATTGCTCGGCACCACGACCGCCAGCAAGTACGGCTGTGCGCTGTTGCCGTAGATGTAGATCTGGCGGACCAGCGGGCTGTTCCCGAACTCCGCCTCCAGCTTTGCCAGCGTGACGAATTCACCCTGCGCCAGCTTCAACACATTGTTGCGACGGTCGACGTAGACCAAGTGATCAGGCGAGGTCTCGGCGAAGACGTCGCCGGTGCGGTAGTAACCGTCGTCGTCGAAGACTCCTGCCGTGGTCTCGGGCCGCTTGTAATAGCCGGGGAACATGTTTCCGGTCTTGAGTAGCAACTCACCGCGCGGGTAGGGCCGGTCGGTGCCGTAGTAGCCGAGATCAGGCACGTCGACCAGTTTGTAGTCGACTACCGGCGGGCGCTGGATCTCACCGTCGAACAAGACCATGCCGGCTTCGGTAGAGCCATAGCCGTCCAGCAGGTGGATGTCGAGCAACGACTCGACCCAGCTGCGTAGCTCGGGGGAGATGGGGGCGGAGCCGGTCATCGCGAAGATGTATCGGCCGCCCAGCAGCTCGTGACCGACTTCGGCCAGCACCTGAGCTTCGACGGTTTCGCGGTCGGCGCCCTCGGCGATCCGTCGCCCGACCTCGCTTTGGTACTCGCTGTAGAGCATCTCCCAGATGCGGGGCACGAAGTTCAGTTCGGTTGGCCGGACGAGGCGCAGGTCCTCGAGGAGGGTCGACAGGTCGCTCTTGGCCGAGAAGTAGGCGGTGCCGCCGTTGCCGAGTGTGCCGTACAGAATACCGCGCCCCATGACGTGGCTCATCGGCATGAAATTGAGCGTGATCGACGCGGCGCTCGGGCCGAACCAGTTCTTGGTCGACCTGTTCCACATCTTTGCGACGTTGCTCTGCGGGTACATCGCGCCCTTAGGGGCGCCAGTGCTGCCCGAGGTGTAGATCAGCAACGCCAGCGGGTCGTCATCTCCAGCCTCGGCCATCTCGGTCGCGGGCAGCTTCGCGCCGCGTTCGCGGACTTCGTCGAGGGTTTCGATGGTGATCGCGTGCGCGGCGAGACGCTCGTGCGCCTCGTTCAGCAGTTCGCGGTTCTCGTCGATCTCACTGCGGTAATCGAAGACGATCAGTCGTGCCGGGGTGTGCCCGGCTTCGGCGCCCGCCAGTATGACGTCAACGGCGTCGGACAGGTAATCGATGCTGGCCGCGAAAACGCTGGGTTCGGTCTCGGCGACGATCGGCTGGAGTTGGGTGATCGCCGCGCTGGTCTGCAGCGGGACGGAAACGGCGCCAGCCAGCACCAAGGCGATGTCGATGGTGGTGTAGTCGACGCTGGTGAAGCCGAGAACGCAGACTCGGTCGCCGCGCTTGACCATGCCGTCGGTCAGTGCGCGGGAGAACTGATCCACCCGGTCGGCCAGTTCCCCGTAGGTGACGTGGGAGAACCAGGGCAGCAGCGTGGCGGTGGTGCGTCCCGTCTGCGGATCTGTGACCAGTTCAAAGGCGCGCTGAGCGAGTGCTGGGCGGTCGGAATAGCCCTCCAGCGCTGCCTTGATGACGCGGGGAAAGCTTTGGCCGGCGGCCTCGATCGCGGCGCTGACGGCTGGGTCTGGTGCCGCGGCCGCGAATTCGGGGTCGTTGGCGGCCAACTCTGCGACGCGACGTTCTTGGTCTTCATGGAGCTCAGTCGACATATCAGAACCTCACAACTGTGTGAATTGGGGAAATCTACCCGTGCCACGCTGCACGTAACGAGTACTACGTTAGCAAAGGTAACGATATTCCAGAGATTTGCGGATGGCGGCAATGTGTGACTCATTGCACGGCCCCGACGCGCGAGAGGCAGTAACGGCGTCGGAACCAAGTTGTGTGGGTACCCAGAAAAGATGCGCTCACTACGCCCATGGGCCTCGCTCCGCAATCATTCACCGACGTGCGCTTGCGGGCCTCGGGCATACCGGTGGTCGTCAAAAGGCCCGAGTCCGAGTGGCGCTAGGGACCGGAAAGCCGTTGATTCATACCGCATCCCGGTCACAAGGTTGCCGGAGGCGTTGTCGCGCAACGTCGTTCGCCGAGTGGGTTCCGGCATCCGGACGGATTTTTGGGTGTCGACCCATCTGCGACCGGTTCCCGGTGTGAATTACCGTTCACCATTATGACCCGCACAGACAGGCGTGGAAGGCCGCTGAAAGCCTTTCTGCAAGCCGAAATCACCGGCGCAGACGTCACGATCGAAGAGATGCGCCGGGCGTGCGGGTTGACGCGGGCCAGCTACTACGGCGAACCCAGTGGCACCGGCCGGGGGTTCGACGATAACTTCCCGAATTCCGAAGAGCTTCGCCAGATAGCGGAATATTACAAGCTGGGCGACAACGGCTGGGTCAGCCTC
The DNA here is from genome assembly GCF_022430545.2 of Mycobacterium paraterrae. Classification (NCBI taxonomy): domain Bacteria; kingdom Bacillati; phylum Actinomycetota; class Actinomycetes; order Mycobacteriales; family Mycobacteriaceae; genus Mycobacterium; species Mycobacterium paraterrae. The sequence continues at coordinate 4,110,341 of NZ_CP092488.2, forward strand.
TTGGTTGAATTCGGTTGGCTTGAGCCGATTCCCGGCTCTCTGCGGATGCCCTTCACCGCCGACAAGACGGACGCGCCGCTGACCGCCCCGGTCAGTATGGTCCCCGTGCGCGACGCGCTGGCCCGGTATCAAAACGCGTCGGTTCTCATCATCTCGCCTGATGCGGCCGAAGTGTCACTGGCACCGTTGCGCAACGCGCTACAGGAAAACCCCGACGGACTCGTCATGGTGTTCGGCGCCACACCGCTTCGGGACCGCTAAGTCCTCAGAGCTCAGCTAGCGCACCGGTCAGCACGTCGAGGCCTTCGTTGAGCAGGTCGTCGGTAATTGTCAACGGCGGCAGAAACCGCACGACATTGCCGAAGGTGCCTGCCGTCAGCACGATCACGCCGGCGGCGTGCGCTGCGGTCGCTAGAGCGTTGGTCAGCTTGGCGTCGGGCTCGGCGCTGTCTGGTTTGACGAATTCCACGGCGATCATCGCGCCGCGGCCGCGCACGTCGCCGATACGGTCGTCGGAGGCTTGCAGCGCATGAAGTCGGTCTTTCATCAGCCGCTCGATCTGGCGGGCCCGCTCGATGAGCCCGTCGGCCTCGATCGTGTCCAGCGTGGCCAGCGCGGCGGCACACGCGAGTGGGTTGCCGCCGTAGGTGCCACCCACGCCGCTGGGGTGCGGGGCGTCCATGACGTCGGCGCGGCCAGTGACCGCGGACAGCGGCAACCCGTCGGCGATGCCCTTCGCAATGCAGATCAGGTCGGGCTCGATGCTCTCGTGCTCGCAGGCGAACATCGCCCCGGTCCGAGCAATGCCCGTCTGCACTTCGTCGGCGATGAACACCACGTTGTTCTCTCGGCACCAGGAGAGCAGCGCCGGCAGAAAACCTTCTGCGGGCACGATGAAGCCGCCCTCGCCTTGGATGGGTTCGATGATGACCGCCGCCAGGTTGTCGGCACCCACCTGCTTGGCAATGATTTCGATGGCGCGGCGGGCGGCCAGTTCGCCGTCGGTGGCCATTTCCTTGTCGATCAGGCCGTCGCGGAAGGGATAGGACAGCGGCGCACGGTAAATCTCTGGCGCGAACGGGCCGAATCCACTCTTGTACGGCATGGATTTCGCGGTGAGCGCCATCGTCATGTTGGTACGGCCGTGATAGGCGTGGTCGAAGGCAACCACCGCAGACTTCTTCGTATAAGAGCGGGCGATCTTGATCGCGTTTTCAACGGCCTCGGAGCCCGAATTGAACAGCACCGACCGTTTTTCGCCCGAACCGGGGGCAATTCGGTTGAGCCTTTCGGCGACCGCCACATACTCCTCGTACGGCGTCACCATGAAGCAGGTGTGGGTGAAATCGGCGACCTGTGCGCGGACCGCGTCGACGACGCGCGGCGCAGAGTTGCCGATCGTGGTGACCGCGATTCCTGACCCGAGGTCGATGAGCCGGTTGCCATCGACGTCTTCGACAATCCCGCCCGCCGCGCGCGCGGCGAACACCGGCATGGTCATGCCCACCCCGGCTGAGACCGCTGCGGCGCGGCGTTTGGTCAATTCAAGCGACGCCGGACCGGGGATTTCGGTGACGAGGCGGCGGCTCTGTTCAATGGCGGGCACGCCAGCAGCGTAGCCCGGCGATGCGACGAGCCGCGAGACTCGGCGAGAAGACGACCAGGTGAAATCCAGCCGCGCGCGGGGCGCGGCTGGCAATCAGTTGTCAGCCGGCTGCGGTGTGTCCCAACTCGCGGCAGACGTTGCCGTTCGGGTCCCACCACTGGCCGGGAGGGCAGTTCAGCGCCGGGCCCTGGCCAAGCGGGCGGCAGATGTTGCTGTAGGCGTCCCAGTACTGGCCGGGCTCGCAGTTCGCGGGCGGATCGGCCCAGCTGGTAGCGGACGTCGCAAAGGCTACGGCTCCAGCGGCCAACACCAGTGCGCTCGCCAACCGGCCAATAAGATTTTTCACTTCAGACCTCCTCGGTAGCCACTGTGAAGTTGCTGAAGGCAACGATTCACTCTTGCCACGATCCGACACGGTCTAAACCTGGAAGGCCGGGCCGTCGATCGAATCGACCGTAACAAACGAGCTCACAGGTTCGCGGCGAAGTCGACGAGGCCGTCGGACGGGATAACCGAGCGCGATCACCGCGGCCAGCGCCAACGGGTCGGCAGCCCCAAGAATGGCCTTGACTTCGGCCTCTTCCCGGATCGCGATCGTGGTGATGACGCCACCGAGGCCCTCGTCGCGTGCGGCCAGCATGACGTTCCACGCGAACGGATAGATGGATGCGCCCGCGGCGAACGTATAGCGGCCCGCGTCGCGGTCGATCGCGGCCAATTTCGACAAGTCGGCGAACACCGCCAGCAATACCGGAACCTTATCGAAGTTTTCCGCGAAAACGGCTGGCGCCGAGAGGTTTTCGGCGGCAAGCGCCCGAGCCTCTGCGGCGCGATCGTTGGTCGGTGACCACGGCCGCAGGCCCGCGGCGGCAAGCGCTTGGTAGTCCCGCCAGCCCTTGAGGTAGCAGTCCCGCAGCCGACGACGGTTCTCGGCATCCTTGATCACCACCACTCGCCAGGCCTGAGCATTGCTGCCGCTGGGGGCAAATCGGGCGGTGTCGAGCACTCGAGCCAGCACGGCGTCGTCCACGGCCTGATCGGTGAACTCGCGGACGGCGCCGGTGCTGCGCAACGCTTCAGCGAGCGGCAACGATGCAGGCCGAGCATCGTGCTGAGGTGGGGGCACCTCCCGCGTGCGGGGGAACGTCGGTCCGTCGGAGATGGGCTCCATCGCTCAATGATCGAGGATGGCGACGGCCTGATGGCACACTGGTGACCGTCCAGCGACGTCGACGAAAGATCTCTGCCTTCATGAACCAAACGGTTGTGTTCCTGCCGATGCTGATCGTCTTGGGGGCGTTCATGTTCTTTGCGTCGCGCCGTCAGAAGCGCGCGATGCAGGCGACCATCGATCTGCACGAGTCGCTGGCCATCGGTGATCGAGTGCAAACCACGTCCGGCCTGCACGGCACCATTACGCGGATCACCGACGACGTCGTAGACCTCGAGGTCGCACCAGGGGTCGTGACCACCTGGGTGAAATTGGCGGTCGCGAGCCGCATTGAACCGGAAACCCTGGACAACGGGGTCGACGAGGCCGGCGATCTTGCCGACGAGCCGGGCCGACTGCCCAACGACTGAGGTTGTGGGCCCGCCACGTACCCTTTTCGGTGCAGTCGAACCGAGCGGGGCGCTGGAGGCCAACGGCGGGGCGGCGACTTGCAGAACAGCGCAGCGCGCATGAGCGGAGGAGACGCAACACGTGGCATCGCCATCGGCGCCGGTGCACCCTGGCCGCTATCTGGCGGTATTCCTGGTCTTGCTGATCGGGGTCTACCTGTTGGTGTTCCTCACCGGGAACAAGCGTCCTGACCCTAAGCTCGGAATCGACCTCCAGGGCGGCACGCGGGTGACGTTGACCGCGCGGACACCGGACGGATCGCGTCCGACCAAGGAAGCGCTGTCGCAGGCGCAGTCCATCATCAGTGCCCGGGTAAACGGCCTTGGTGTTTCTGGGTCCGAGGTGATCGTCGACGGTGACAACCTGGTGATCACCGTTCCGGGAACCGACGGAAACGAAGCCCGCAACCTCGGGCAGACGGCGCGTCTCTACATCCGGCCAGTAATCAACGCTCTTCCCGTCGACCCCGCCGGCGCGCAGGGTGGTCCGCGGTCACCTGCTCCTCGGGGCCCCCAGGGCGGTCCGGGCGGTGAGCCGGGAGCGCTCGCACCTGGAGCGGCGCCGGATGCGCCGGCGCCTGGGGCTCAGCCCGGCGGCCCGGCCGAGTTGGCGCCCGCGCCTGATGGTGGGAATGCTGGACAACCCAATCCGCCTGCTAACCCGCCCGGTGGCCCGGCAGTTCCGCCGCAGCCGCGTCCCTACCCCCAGGACGCTCCCGCGACCCCGACCCCGGCGCCACCACCGGCCCCAGCGTCACCGGCCCCAGCGTCGCCCTCGACGGCGGCCGAGCAGCCTGCGCCCGCGGCGCCTCCACCGATCCAGCCGGGTCCGCCAGACCCGCGCAAGGACCTCGCCGAGCGAATTGCCAAGGAGCGAGAGTGGCGGCAGAGCACGAACAAGGGCGTGCAGTTCTTGGCGCTCCAATATGAGGCCACCCGGTGCTTCCAAGAGGACATCCTGGCAGGCAATGACGACCCCCAGCTGCCGCTGGTGACCTGCGACAAGGACCACAAACAGGCCTACCTGCTCGCGCCGTCGATCATCAGCGGTGACCAGATCGAGAACGCCAGTTCTGGTCTGGATCAGCGCAGTGGCGGTTACATCGTCGATGTCCAGTTCCGCAGCGGTGCGGCGAACACCTGGGCCGACTTCACTGCCTCGCACATCGGCACTCAGACGGCGTTCACCCTGGACTCGCAGGTGGTCAGCGCACCTCAGATTCGGGAAGCGATTCCCGGGGGCCGCACGCAGATCACCGGTGGGGACCCGCCGTTCACCGCGAGCTCGGCCAAAGCGCTTGCCAACGTCCTCAAATACGGCTCGCTGCCGCTGTCGTTCGAGTCGTCGGAAGCTCAAACCGTTTCCGCGACACTGGGATTGACGTCGCTGCGAGCGGGCCTGATCGCCGGCGGTATCGGGCTGATCCTGGTGCTGCTCTACTCGCTGCTGTACTACCGAGTCCTCGGGGTGCTCACCGCGTTGTCGTTGGCGGCTTCGGGCGCAATGATTTTCGCCATCCTGGTGCTCCTCGGCAGATACATCAACTACACCTTGGACCTGGCCGGCATCGCGGGTCTGATCATCGGTATCGGCACGACCGCCGATTCGTTCGTGGTCTTCTTCGAACGCATCAAAGACGAGATCCGCGACGGCAAGCGATTCCGGTCCGCGGTTCCCCGCGGCTGGGTGCGGGCTCGTCGGACGATCCTGTCGGGCAACGCGGTGACCTTCCTGGCAGCCGCCGTTCTCTACGTGCTGGCGATCGGCCAGGTCAAGGGTTTTGCGTTCACGCTGGGACTCACAACGGCCCTCGACACCGTGGTGGTGTTCCTGGTGACGTGGCCACTGGTCTACTTGGCGGGCAAGTCGGCCAGGTTGGCGAAGCCGGCATACAACGGCCTGGGCGCGGTCCAGCAGGTCGCGCGCGAACGGAGCGCAGCGAAGTCCGGAGCCTACGCGACGGAACGGGGGTAGCGAGATGGCGTCAAATGCAGACACAACTGGCACCGACGACACGACCGCCGTCGAGATCGACAAGGAGACGGCGCGCGTGGTTCGCCCGAGCGGCGACGACTCGGCGGTTCTGCCGCACCACAGCTTCCTGTCCCGGCTGTACAGCGGTACCGGTGCCTTCGAGGTGGTCGGACGACGCACGTTGTGGTACGCGATCAGCGGGGTGATCGTCGCGATCGCGATCATCAGCATCCTGTTGCGCGGCTTCACCTTTGGCATCGATTTCAAGGGCGGCACGACGATGTCGATGCCGGTTGTCGGCGACAAGGGACACGCCACCGTCAGCCAGGTCGAGGATGTCTTCCGAAAGACGCTGGGCAATGACCCGGAGACGGTGGTGATCGTCGGCAGCGGATCGTCGGCGACTGTGCAGATTCGCTCGGAAACCTTGTCGAACGACAAGACCGAGAAGCTGCGCGACGCGCTGTTCGACCAGTTCGCGCCTAAGGGTTCCGACGGACAGCCCAGCAAGAAGGCCATCTCGGATTCCGCGGTGTCATCGACGTGGGGCGGGCAGATCACCAAGAAGGCGGTCATCGCCCTGGTGGTGTTCCTGGTGCTGGTCAGCCTGTACATCACCGTCCGCTACGAGCGCTACATGGCGATATCCGCGCTCACCACCATGGTTTTCGACCTGACCGTCACCGCCGGTATTTACTCGCTGGTCGGTTTCGAGGTCACCCCGGCCACCGTCATCGGTCTGCTGACGATCCTGGGTTTTTCGCTCTACGACACGGTGATCGTGTTCGACAAGGTCGAGGAGAACACCCACGGCTTCCAACACACCACCCGGCGTACCTTCGCCGAAGAAGCCAACCTCGCGATCAACCAGACCTTCATGCGATCGATCAACACCAGCCTGATGTCGACGCTGCCGGTGCTGGCCCTGATGGTGGTGGCAGTGTGGCTGCTCGGTGTCGGCACCCTCAAGGACCTGGCTCTGGTGCAGCTGGTCGGCATCATCGTCGGCACCTACTCGTCGATCTTCTTCGCCACGCCGCTACTGGTCACGCTGCGCGAACGCACCGAGTTGGTTCAGACTCACACCCGTCGGGTGCTGCGCCGACGCGGACCCGATGGCACCAAGGCCCCGATCAGCAAGCGACAAAGCGCCTCGACCGAGGACTCGGCGGAGTCGGCGCCGGCTGCTGTTGCCGCAACGCCGCCGCCCAGCAAGCCGGCCCCCGGCGCCAGGCCCGCGCGCAACCCTGCAGGCCGCCACGCGCGGCCGACCGGCAAGCAGAACAAACGCTAAGGCGATGATGCCCTGGCGTCGGCGCATGGGCGCCAGTGGTCTGGCTGTCATGCTCACAGCACTGGTGCCGGCGCTGCTGACGGGCTGCTCTGGCAGCGCGGCAGGCCAGGTCGACTACGTCGTCGACGGCGCGCTGGACTCCTACAACACCAACACGGTGAGCGGTGCCGCGTCCGCCGGAGCGCAAGCATTCGCCCGCACGCTCACCGGATTCGGCTACCACGGGCCCGACGGTCAGGTCGTCGCCGACCACGACTTCGGCTCGATCTCGTTGGTCGGCGGATCGCCGCTGGTGCTCGACTACCAAATCGCCGACAACGCGGTCTACTCCGACGGAAAACCAGTCACCTGTGACGACCTGGTGTTGGCCTGGGCCGCCCAGTCGGGCCGGTTTCCCGGCTTCGACGCCGCAAGCCAGGCCGGTTACGTCGACGTCACCTCGATCGACTGCCAACCCGGGCAGAAGAAGGCGCGAGTGTCGTTCGCTCCAGACCGCAACATCGTCGACTACAACCAGTTGTTCACCGCCACCGCGATCCTGCCGTCGCACGTCATCGCCGAAGAACTCGGCATCGACACCACCGCCTCGCTGCTCGGCAACAACGCGCCGAACATCGCCCGCATCGCGCAGACGTGGAACACCACCTGGAACCTGAAGCCGGGCACCGAGGCCGGCGTCATCGCCAAACACTTCCCGTCGTCGGGGCCATACAAGGTCGAATCTGTGATGGACGGCGGCGCAGTCGTTCTCGTCGCGAACGACAAGTGGTGGGGGCCCAAGCCGATGACCAAGCGGGTCACCGTCTGGCCGCAGAAAGCCGACATCCAGGACCGGGTGAACGACAAGAGCGCCGATATCGTCGACGTTGCCGCCGGCTCATCGGGAGCCCTGGCCACGCCGGACAACTACCGGCGCACCGACGCGCCGTCCGACGGCATCGAACAACTGATTTTCGCACCGGCCGGGCCGCTCGCCGACGTCGCGGCCCGCCGCGCTGTCGCATCGTGCACCCCGCGCGACGTGATCGCGCGCGACGCGCAGTCGCCGATCGCCAATGCGCGGTTGCACCCGGCTGTTGACGACGCCATCGGGCAGGCCGAGAACATCCCCGAGGCGGCCCGCTTCCTCAAGGCCGATCCGGTGGCGGCGCGCGGCGAGTTGAAGAACAAGCCGCTGCCCGTGCGGATCGGCTACCGCGGACCCAATGCGCGACTGGCGGCCATTGTCGGCGCGATCGCCAAAGCCTGCGGCCCGGCCGGAATCACGGTGTCGGACGTGACGTCCGACTCGGTTGGCCCGCAGGCTCTCAAGGACGGGAAGATTGACGTGCTGCTGGCCAGCACCGGCGGCGCCACCGGCAGCGGTTCGACCGGCTCGTCGGCCATGGATGCCTACGACCTGCACACTGGCAACGGGAACAACGCGTCGGGGTTCACCAACGGGCAGGTCGACGGCATCATCGCCTCGCTGGCGGTATCGGCCGATCCTGCCGACCTGGTCCGCCTGCTGGCCGAAAGCGCGCCCGTGCTGTGGGGAGCAATGCCGACCCTGCCGCTGTACCGCCAACAGCGGACCTTGCTGGCCTCGAAGAAGATGTACGCGGTCGGCACCAACCCCAGCCGCTGGGGCGCCGGCTGGAACATGGACCGTTGGGTTTTGGTGCGATGACGGCAGCCGACCTGGTCGTCGCGCTGACCCGGCAGGTCGCCGACTTCCCTTCGCCGGGAGTCCAGTTCAAGGATCTGACGCCGCTGCTCGCCGACCCGCGCGGGCTGGCCGCGGTGACTGACGAGATCGTCGACGTCGCCTCAGGTGCCGACCTGATCGCCGGGATCGACGCCCGCGGGTTCCTGCTCGCCGGCGCCGTCGCGGCCCGGCTGGGAACCGGTGTCCTGGCCATCCGCAAGGGCGGCAAACTCCCACCGCCCGTACACACCGAGCATTATCAGCTCGAATACGGCACCGCGAGCCTCGAGCTGCCCGCCGACGGAATCGAACTGACCGGTCGCAACGTTGTCGTCGTGGACGACGTACTGGCCACCGGCGGCACGCTGGCGGCGGCTCATCGCCTCCTCGACCAGGCCGGCGCTCAGGTGAGTCGCGCGGCGGTGGTCATCGAACTGATTGGCCTTGGGGGCCGCGACAACGTTGCGCCGCTGCCGGTACACAGCGTTTGCGTGTTCTAGGCGCTCGAGTGTGCGGGCGTCGAGTGTCAGTCACGGCGCGATGAGAAGGAGCCGGGCAATCGGCTCGAGAACGTTATCCTGGAGCTTCGGAGGTGAAAGGCGTGGCGGACGACAAGGGCACGGCGGTACAGCCGCCGACGGAGCCGCTGCAGCTCGCCGATCTTCCGTCTCCTGCGGCCCAAGCGGCTGAGCCTGGGATCGGTCTCAAAGCGCCGAGCAGCGCGTCGCGACGGGTTCGCGCGCGGCTGGCTCGGCGAATGACCGCTCAGCGCAGCGCGATCAGCCCGGTGCTGGAACCGCTGGTCGCGGTGCACCGGGAGATCTACCCGAAAGCAGACCTGTCGCTATTGCAGCGGGCCTACGAGGTGGCCGAGCACCGGCATGCCGACCAGTTGCGGCATTCGGGCGACCCCTACATCACCCACCCGCTGGCGGTCGCCAACATCCTCGCCGAGCTGGGCATGGACACCACCACGTTGGTCGCGGCGCTGCTGCACGACACCGTCGAGGACACCGGCTACAGCCTGGAGGCGCTGTCCGCCGATTTCGGCGACGAGGTCGGCCACCTGGTCGACGGGGTGACCAAGCTGGATCGGGTGGTGCTGGGCAGCGCCGCAGAGGGAGAGACGATCCGCAAGATGATCACCGCGATGGCGCGCGACCCGCGTGTGCTGGTGATCAAGGTGGCCGACCGGCTGCACAACATGCGGACCATGCGTTTCCTGCCGCCGGAAAAGCAGGCCCGGAAGGCGCGCGAGACGCTCGAAGTCATTGCCCCGCTGGCGCATCGGCTGGGCATGGCCACAGTCAAGTGGGAGCTGGAGGACCTGTCCTTCGCAATTCTGCACCCCAAGAAGTACGAAGAGATCGTCCGGCTGGTCGCCGGCCGGGCGCCGTCGCGCGATACGTACCTGGCCAAGGTTCGGGCCGAGATCATCGCCACCCTGAACGGCTCGAAGATCAACGCGGTTGTCGAAGGACGGCCCAAGCATTACTGGTCGATCTACCAGAAGATGATCGTCAAGGGCCGCGACTTCGACGACATTCACGACCTGGTCGGCATCCGCATCCTCTGCGACGAGATCCGCGACTGCTATGCCGCTGTGGGCGTGGTGCATTCGCTCTGGCAGCCGATGGCCGGGCGGTTCAAGGACTACATCGCTCAGCCCCGCTACGGCGTCTACCAGTCGTTGCACACCACCGTCGTCGGACCGGAGGGCAAGCCGCTGGAGGTGCAGATCCGCACCCGCGACATGCACCGCACCGCGGAATACGGTATCGCCGCGCACTGGCGATACAAAGAGACCAAGGGCCGCAACGGCGTGCCGCACGTGCACGCCGCTGCCGAGATCGACGACATGGCCTGGATGCGGCAGCTGCTCGACTGGCAGCGAGAGGCCGCCGACCCCGGCGAGTTCCTCGAGTCGCTGCGCTACGACCTTGCGGTGCAAGAGATTTTCGTGTTCACGCCCAAAGGCGACGTGATCACCCTGCCCACCGGATCCACCCCGGTGGACTTTGCCTACGCCGTGCACACCGAGGTCGGGCACCGCTGTATCGGGGCCCGCGTCAACGGCCGACTGGTGGCGCTGGAACGCAAACTGGAAAACGGCGAAGTGGTCGAGGTGTTCACCTCGAAAGCTGCCACCGCCGGACCATCACGCGACTGGCAGCAATTCGTCGTCTCGCCGCGTGCCAAGACCAAGATCCGGCAGTGGTTCGCCAAGGAGCGCCGGGAAGAAGCGCTCGAGACCGGCAAGGACGCGATCACCCGCGAAGTGCGCCGCGGTGGACTTCCGTTGCAGCGCTTGGTCAATGGTGGCTCGATGGCGGCGGTCGCCAACGAGCTGCACTACGCCGACGTCTCGGCGCTCTACACCGCGGTGGGCGAGGGGCACATCTCGGCCAAGCACGTGGTGCAGCGGCTGCTGGTCGAACTCGGCGGGATCGACCAGGCCGAAGAAGACCTCGCCGAGCGCTCGACTCTGACCGCCATTCCGCGCCGCCCGCGCAGCGACGACGTCGGGGTCTCGGTGCCCGGGGCGCCGGGTGTACTGACCAAGCTGGCCAAGTGCTGCACACCGGTGCCCGGTGATCAGATTCTCGGATTCGTCACTCGCGGTGGGGGAGTCAGCGTGCACCGCACCGACTGCACGAACGCCACGTCATTGCAACAGCAATCCGAGCGCATCATCGACGTGCACTGGGCGCCCTCACCGTCGTCAGTGTTTCTGGTCGCGATCCAGGTCGAGGCGCTCGACCGGCACCGCCTGCTGTCGGATGTGACCCGCGTGCTCGCCGACGAACGGGTGAACATCCTGTCGGCATCGGTCACCACATCCGCCGGTGATCGAGTCGCGATCAGCCGCTTCACATTTGAGATGGGCGATCCCAAACACCTGGGCCATTTGCTCGACGTGGTCCGCAATGTCGAGGGCGTCTACGACGTCTACCGGGTGACGTCGGCGGCCTGACGGGTGGCGGTCGCCGGACAGCGGGCCCTGGTCATGGGCGCGAGCGGCAACGTCGGTGCCTGCGTGACCCGCCACCTGGTGGCCGACGGGGCCGACGTCCGGGTGTTGTTGCGAAAGACCAGTTTTACCAAGGGCATCGACGGTCTTAGCGTCGATCGGCACTACGGTGATCTGTTCGACGGCGACGCGGTGGCCCGGGCGATGGCAGACCGCGAGGTGGTCTACTACTGCGTCGTGGACACTCGGGCGGAGTTGCGGGATCCCGCACCATTATTCGCCACCAACGTCGAAGCCCTTCGGCATGTGCTCGACGCGGCGGTGACCGCCGACGTGCAGCGCTTTGTCTTCCTGAGCACTATCGGCACCATCGCCGTGGGGTTCGACGGTCAGACCGTCGACGAGGACACCCCGTTCAACTGGGCGGACAAAGCCGGTGGTTACATCGCATCGCGCCGGGCCGCCGAAGCTCTGGTGCTGTCCTATGTGGCCGAGCAGGGGCTGCCAGCCGTCGTGGCCAACGTGTCGAACCCGTATGGGCCACCGGATTGGCAACCGCGCCAAGGCATGTTGGTCAAGCTCGCGGCCCAGGGCAAGATGCCGTTCTATGTCAGCGGCGTCGGCTCCGAAGTGGTCGGTATCGACGATGTCGCCGACGCGCTGCTCTTGGCCTCGGAGAGGGGCCGCATCGGTGAGCGCTACATCGTTTCGGAGCGCTACATGAGCCAGCGTGAACTGCTGACCATAGCCGCGCAGGCGGTCGGCGCGCGACCGCCCCGATTCGGCGTTCCAATGGCGGCGCTCTACGGCTTGGGCTGGATCAACGACGGGCTGGGGGCGTTGCTGCGCAAGGACTTTCCGATGAGTAGACAGAGCGCGCGGCTGGTCGAGCTGACATCACCGGCCAGCCACGCCAAGGCGAGCCGTGAATTGGGCTGGCATCCGACACCCACCGAGGATTCGATTCGACGGGCGGCCCGCACCTACGTCGAACGGTCAGTCGAGGCGGGCTGAGGTGATCGCGACCTCGTTCGCGGGCTTGCCGTCGTCGCCGCCTCCGGCGACGCCGCCGGAGGCGATCTTGTCGATCACCGCCAGCCCGGCCGGGGTGATCGTGCCGAAGATGGTGTAAGTGGGCGGCAGCAGTGAGTCGCGGTACACCATGAAGAACTGACTGCCGTTGGTGCCCGGTCCGGCATTAGCCATCGCTAGAGTTCCGCGTGGATAGACGACGGGTACTTTAAGCGCCGGTTCCCCGGGCGGGTACTGGATGGTCGGAAATTCGTTGGCGAACTGATAGCCGGGCCCGCCGGTGCCGTCGCCCTTAGGATCGCCGCACTGCAACACCGACAACGCACGGGCCGTGGTGAGGCGGTGACATTCGGTGTTGTCGAAATACGCCTGCTGCGCCAGACTCACGAAACTGCTGACGGTGCATGGTGATTCGTTGTTAGCCAGTTGCAAGGGAATTCGACCGCGGTCGGTGACAAAGGTCAGCCCGATCGTCGCCGGCTCTGTCGAGACCTTGCCGTTGGGCGGTGGGGCCGCCTGCTTGCCGGCCGGTTCGGTCGTCCGCGGGTACTGACAGTTCGCGCCGACCGACGGTCCGGGGAAGAACGGCGGCAGTTTCGGGCCGGTCACCGGCGGGACGGGCGGCAACGTCGACGTGGCGGCCGCCGCGGCACTGCTCGGCGTGGTGGCGGCGGCCTGGCCGGACTTGTGGTGCGAGCACGATGTCACGGTCAAGGCGACGGCGGTGATGCCGAGCAGGGCGGCAATGCGGGTCACTTTTATGGTCATTTAGTCCAACCTCACCGACGTGATGGTCACCTCGGAAGCCGGCGGTCCGTCCTCACCGCCGCCGGCGATGCCGCCCTTGGCGATCTTGTCCAGGGTGGCCAGCCCATCTTGCTGGATCTTGCCGAAGACGGTGTAGGCGGGCGGCAGCGGTGTGTCTTTGTAGACCAAGAAGAACTGGCTGCCGTTGGTATTCGGCCCGCTGTTTGCCATCGCCAACGTGCCGCGTGGATAGATCACCGGCTCGTGCGCCGCTGGGTCGCCGGGCGGATACTGATCGACCGGATATTCGTCGGCGAATCTGTACCCCGGCCCGCCGGTGCCGTCAGCGCTGGGGTCGCCGCACTGCAGGATGGACGTCGTGAGCCGGTGGCACTTCGTGCCGTCGAAAAACTTCTGTTGCGCCAGACTCGCGAAACTGTTGACGGTGCAGGGTGATTCGTTGTTTGACAGCAGCAGACCGATGTGGCCCTGGTTGGTGACCATGCTGACGCTGACCTGCGCTGGATCGGTGGGCACCTTGCCGGTACGGGGGAGGTTCGCAGGTTTGGCCGGCTGGCCGGACGGCGGGTACTGGCAGTCGGCGCCGATCGTGTCGTTCGGTTTGAACGCCGGCAGCGGAGCGCCCTTGGCGCTGGGAGCCGCACTCGAGGAGGTGTCGGAGCTGGCCGACGTCTTTTTGTCGTCGTGATTGGTCAGAACGACCGTTGCGACGATCGCGGCGGTCACGACGACTGCCGCGACCGATCCGCCGATGATTGCCAGTGTTCGACGACGACGGGCCTGCTGGGCGCGGCGTTCGAGCTGCCGCTCGAGTTTGCGCTTGGCTGACGCACGTCGTTGCTCGTTGCTCGGCACCGCCGGTCCCTTCATGATCGCGGTCTGGGTCTTGACGAGTGTGCCAGTTCACCTCCGAAAAGGGTGGCGCGACCCGTCGTCGCGGCATATGGCCCGACTCCTCAGCCGCCGATGCGCGGGCCGCATCGTCGTCGGGCGAGCTGAATGGGAAACTGGTGATCGTGTTGATCACCGGATTTCCTGCCGGGTTGCTGCAGTGCAACTGCTACGTGCTGGCTCCGCACCCCGGCGCCGACGCCATTGTCGTCGACCCGGGCCAGCGCGCGATGGGTCAGCTGCGTCGCATCCTCGACAAGAATCGGCTGACACCGGCGGCGGTGCTGCTCACGCACGGCCATATCGACCACATCTGGTCGGCTCAGAAGGTGTCAGACACGTATGGGTGCCCGGCGTACATCCATCCCGAGGACCGTTTCATGCTGACCGACCCGATCAAGGACTTCGGGCCCAAGATCGGCCAAATCCTGCTTGCGGCGATCTTCCGGGAGCCCAAGCAGGTCGTCGAACTGGACCGCGACGGGGACAAGATCGATCTGGCCGGAATCAGCGTCACCGTCGACCACACGCCGGGACATACCCGTGGATCGGTCGTCTTCCGGATCGACGGCGCCATGGGCGCCAAAGATGTAGCTCTCACCGGCGACACCTTGTTCCAGCGATCGGTAGGGCGCACCGATTTGTTCGGCGGCAGTGGACGCGACCTGCTGCGCTCGATTGTCGACAAGCTGTTGGTGCTCGATGACAGCACGGTGGTGCTGCCCGGGCATGGCAACGCCACCACCATTGGCGACGAGCGCCGGTTCAACCCGTTCATCGAGGGGCTGAGCCGGTGACGATGCAGTGCGTAGCGATGGGGAGGAGCGGCGCCGTTGAGTGAATTCAGTGCGCCCAAGGGCGTTCCGGATTACGTTCCGCCGGATTCAGCGCGGTTCGTCGCGGTGCGGGCGGCTCTGCTCGACGCCGCTCGCCGGGCGGGGTACAGCGATATCGAGTTGCCGATCTTCGAGGACACCGCGCTGTTCGCGCGCGGCGTGGGGGAGTCCACCGACGTCGTGTCGAAGGAGATGTACACCTTCGCCGACCGCGGCGACCGATCGGTGACCCTTCGGCCCGAAGGCACTGCGGGCGTGGTGCGCGCGGTGATCGAGCACGGGTTAGATCGCGGCGCACTGCCGGTCAAGCTGTGCTACTCAGGTCCGTTCTTCCGCTACGAACGCCCCCAGGCCGGCCGCTATCGCCAGCTGCAGCAGGTAGGGGTCGAAGCCATCGGCGTCGACGACCCGGCCCTGGATGCCGAGGTGATCGCCGTCGCCGATGCCGGTTTCCGGTCGCTCGGCCTCGACGGGTTCCGCTTGGAGATCACCTCGCTAGGCGATGACACCTGTCGTCCGCAATACCGTGAGCTGTTGCAGGACTTCCTCTTTCGCTTGGATCTCGACGAGGAAACCCGCAGGCGCGCTGAGATCAACCCCCTGCGTGTGCTCGACGACAAGCGTCCGGAGGTCAAGGCGATGACCGCCGACGCTCCGGTGATGCTCGATCATCTGTCCGACGAGGCCAAGCAACATTTCGACACGGTGCTGGCCCATCTCGACGGGCTGGGCGTGCCATACGTCATCAACCCGAGGATGGTTCGCGGCCTCGACTACTACACCAAGACCACCTTCGAATTCGTGCACGACGGGTTGGGGGCCCAGTCGGGCATTGGCGGTGGCGGCCGTTACGACGGGCTGATGCGGCAGCTCGGCGGACAAGATCTGTCTGGCATCGGATTTGGGCTTGGCGTCGACCGGACGCTGCTGGCGCTGCGCGCCGAGGGCAAGGATGTCGGCCCCACGTCGCGCTGCGACGTGTTCGGCGTACCGCTGAGCGACCAGGCCAAGCTACGACTCGCCGTGCTGGCCGGCCAACTGCGCGCGGCCGGGGCGCGGGTGGATTTGGCTTACGGTGGTCGCGGCCTCAAGGGTGCGATGCGGGCCGCCGACCGGTCCGGAGCGCGGCTCGCATTGGTGGCCGGCGACCGTGACATCGACGCGGGGACCGTCGGCGTCAAGGACTTGACGACGGGCGAGCAGGTCGATGTCGAGACCGATTCCGTTGTCCGCGAAGTGCTTTCGCGCTTGGGCTATTAGCGAGTGGTCCTCTTCGAACGACGGCGAACTCGCGCGGGAAGCCGTGTCATCTGGGAAGTTCAGCCTCCGCGGGGCCGAGTCAACGTGAACTGCTCGACCACGCTGACCGCGCCGTACGGGCCGTTGACGGCGTAGTGGGTCGCCTTGATCGTGGTATTGCCACCTGGCAACCCGGGGTCGACGTCGAAAGCGACGAAGCCGTAAGGGTTTTGCCCGTCGCGAAACGCCGACCATGGCGCGTCTTCGATCACGTAGATCGGCACACGGCGCCCGATCCCGTCGCGGGTGTCGCCGATTCCGGTCACCACTCGGCACCGCGGCTCTGGGAAGAACATACCGTTCGACGGTGTCGACGTTCCCCCGCCGCCGATGACGACGTGCACGGTCCCTCGCGTCGTGTCGATCGTGTCACCATGGTCTCCCACCGGGATCGGTGTTCGGGTCTCGGTGTCCTGCGCCCCCCGCAGTGGATGGGAACGCTCGTAGTGGTGCTCGTGGCCGCACACCACTAAGTCGACCTGGTAGCGGTCGAACAACGGTAACCAGTCCTGACGGATGCCTAGGTCGGCGCCATTGGTGTGATCGGCCGTGGACACCGCGGTTTGGTGCATACAGACGATCACCCAGTCGATGCGCTTGTCGGCGCGTGCGTTCGCCAGTTCGCCTTCCAGCCAACGCTTTTGCGCTCCGCCGGAGTAACCCCGGACGTAGGAGTTACCACCGTCCTGGTAGCAGATGTCGTCGTTGCTCAGGCTGATGATCCGCACCGCACCGGCGGTGAACGAGTACCACAGACCGCGAAGCTCGGTGTCCGATCCCGATTCGGGCAGCGAGAAATAGGTCTGGTAGGCGGCGTAACCGACTGGACCGTTGCCTATTTCGTTCTCGTGGTTGCCCGCCGCGGGCATCCAGGGGCGGTAACGTGCGGAGCGGGTGTTGTTGTCGAACCAGTCCGACCAGGTGCGAATCCGGTCGTGCGCCAGGTTCGCGTAGCAGAGGTCTCCGTTGACCAAGTTGAACAGCGGTCCGATGCGCTCGATTGCCGTTGTGATGTCGCCGGCTGCCGGGGAACCCAGATTGTCACTGCGGTAACTGTCTTTCTGCAGCCGACCCAAGGTGGGCGTCGCTTGATCCCCGAAGCTGGTGAAGCGCAACGGACTACGTCCTGCCGGCGCTGTACGTACCGTTCCCAGCTCGGGATCGGTGCCGTCGTGCACCGCCGCATACACGTAGTCGGTATCGGGAGCGAGGTTGTCGAGTCTGGCGTGATGCACCCGGACTTCGGTCTTGGACTTGGCGTCGCGGTAGGTGCGCGTTTCGGCGGGCACCGTACGGCCGAAGCCGCCGGTGGACGTGCCCGCCAAGACGCGTGGATTGCTCACCGGATCGGTGGTGTGCCAGGACACGACGACTTCGCGAGAAGCGTCTCGACCGAATTGCAAGTGCAAACCACCCACCGGTTGGGCCCCGCGCCGGCTGGGCTGAGTCCACAAGCTCGGCCCGCGCTGGGAGGGGCCGAGGAGTGCGACGGCCCCTGCCCCGAACCCGGCGCCGAGGATTGCCGCCGTCGCGCCGGTGGCCAGCAGGGTTCGGCGGCTGACACCCCGTGCCGAATTCACGCCGTCGTCCGGGTGTACCTCGTCGACCATGCCTCTTTCATACTCCCGCCGTGCTGCTGGCTTGGAGGACGCTCAGGCGTGCCTGTCGGGTAGCCGCCCAATGGGCGGCGGAAATGTGGGACGGTGGCAAGGTCCGGGCGCTCCATGCCGCGGCGTACCTGCTCATGAGTGACCGCAGCGGCGCGGGGCGCGTCGGGAATATGTTTCAAAAGCGATTCCCTTAAGCATTTTCTCAGCTTGTGTGATGGGCGCGAGATTTTGATCATGACCCGTATCTGTCGGCTAATAACAACGCGGAGAGGCCGGATTATCGATGCCCGGACAATGGGTGCGACACCGTTCCCTGAGCCGCGCTACCACGGAGGCCGGAGTCGCCCGGCCGTCTCCTCGGCGTCCGCGTCGAAACGGCGTCGTGGTGGTTTGCCGCTTGTGGCCGTTGCAGTGTCGTCGGGATGGCGGGCGATCGGCTCGCCGTCACTGCCGCGCGGGGCGTACGTCGCCGAATTGCTCTGACATCAAGGCATTTACGTCACGCCATGAACCGTCGGCGCGTGGCTGGGCGGGCGTAAGCCGTTTGCCGGCGATGATCACGACCGCTGCGCGGGCCGGGTGGTCGGACCGCGACGGCGGTGGCAGACCGAGTAACTGGCAAACATCCAATAGCAAGCTTTCGTTAGGCCAGTTTTCACATGGGTTGGCTGTGGTTGGCAAGGTCCTGTCGGAACGCCGCAAGAAATTGTCGCCAGCGCAATCTCTCTTCGGTTTTTCTCAGCACAAGATGCTGTTCTGTGATTTAAGATTGCGAAACTGTCAGACCTCAAACACGCCTACTTTGCAGTTGAGTTAATTCGATTAACTCATCGAGCGGGGGCGCCACGAGGTCTGACTCCTGTTCTCGAGGAGGATTCGGTGTCGTTCGTAACTACGCAGCCCGAAGAATTGTCCGGGGCTGCGAGCAGTCTGGCAGGCCTTGGCGAGTCGATGGCGGCAAGAAACGCCGCAGCGGCGACACCGACTACAGGTCTTGCTCCCGCCGCTTCGGATATTGTTTCGGCAATGACGGCGGCGCAGTTCGGCCAGCACGGTGCCGCCTATCAGCAGATTGCCGCGCAGGCTGCGGTAGTGCACGAGCAAGTAGTAGCCGCGTTACGTTCCGGGGCGGGGGCGTACGCGCTGACCGAGGCGGCGAATGCAGCTGCTGCCGACTAAGGGGGGCCTGGGTCGATGAGTTTCATGATCTTTCCGCCGGAGATCAACTCCAGCTTGATGTACAGCGGCGCTGGGTCTGGGCCGCTGATGGCTGCCGCGTCGGCATGGAGCGAGCTGGCGGCCGACCTGGAGTCAACCGCCGCGTCATATCAGTCGGTTCTTGCGCAACTCACCGGGGCGACGTGGCTTGGGCCGTCGTCAATGCGCATGGCGGCGGCGACGGCGCCTTATATCGATTGGCTGACCACCACCGCAGGCCAAGCTGCCGAAACGTCCGCTCAGGCCCAGTTCGCCGCTGCGGCCTACGAAGGAGCGTTCGCCTCGACGGTGCCTCCGGCTGTGATTGCCGCCAACAGGGCATTGCTGGCCGCACTAGTCGCGACCAACTTTCTCGGTCAGAACACCCCAGCGATCATGGCGACCGAAGCGCACTACATGGAAATGTGGTTCCAAGACGGCCTGACGATGGACACCTACGCGGCCGCCTCGGAGCAGGCTGTCGTACTGCCCCAACAGACCCCGGCGCCCTCGACCAGTGACGGCGGTTTGTCGTCCGATCTGGCCGCGGCGGCGCAGTCGATCGAGAACTCCATCAGCAGCACGGTCAATAACCTGGCCAGCGCGCTACAGGGACTGCTGAGTGGAAACGGCACGGCTGGCACGTCGGCTAACACGCTGACGACGGCGCTGTCGTCAGCGATGACCAACGTATCGGGCGCGTCGACGACGGCGCACTCAGCCGCCGCCACCTCAGGCGCGGCGACCTCTAGCGCCAGCTCGGCAGCGACCGGCGCGGTCACTTCGACCGCCGGTGCTTTGCTCCCGATTCAGGGCGTCTACTACTTGACGACGTTTGCCAGCATGCCGGTCAAAATGCTGATGAGCTTGAGTAACTCGATGGGCGCGAGTCAGGCGCTGCAGGCGAGCCAGCAGGCGATGCTTGCCGACGTGCAGTCGCTCGTGGACGGAAAGCTCAAAGCCTTGCTCGGAAGCATTTCCGGCCAGATGCGTGGATTCGGATCACAAATCACCGCTCAGCTTGCCGGCGCTGGACGTATGGGCGGCCTCTCGATTCCGCAAGGCTGGGCCCAGAATGCTCCCGAGATGGTGCGCGCGGCTCCGGTGCTGCCGGCCAACAGCGTTGCTTCACCGGTCGCGTCCGCCGCGAACCTACCGACCAGCCCGTACACCCAGGCGCTGATGGGTGCGATGAATGGACGCGGCATGGGCACGCAGGCGGCGAAGACGGCGTCCGTGAAAGTTGAGACTCGCACGCCGGCAGGCGGATGAGAACCGGGGGGATGCCTTTGCTGCAGTGCGCATTAACCCAAGACATGGCAGTGAAATAGAAGGAGAAGAAGTTATGCCTACGCGTTTTATGACTGATCCGCACGAGATGCGGGCGATGGCTGGCCGTTTCGACGTGCACGCCCAGACCGTGGAGGACGAGGCCCGCAAGATGTGGGCGTCGAGCCAGAACATCGCCGGGGCCGGCTGGTCCGGTACTGCTCAGGCCACTAGCTACGACACGATGGGTCAGATGAACACGGCGTTTCGCAACATCGTGAACATGCTGCACGGTGTCCGGGACGGATTGATCCGCGACGCGAACAACTACGAGACCCAAGAGCAGTCCAGCCAGCAGATCCTGTCCAGCTAGCCGGTCACCGAAACCATTTAGGAGAACACTCATGTCGATCAGCTACCAGTTCGGTGACGTGGATGCCCACGGCGCCCTGATCCGCGCCCAGGCCGCTTCCTTGGAGGCCGAGCACCAGAGCATCGTTCGCGATGTGCTGGCCGCCGGCGACTTCTGGGGTGGCTCGGGTTCGGTGGCTTGCCAGGAGTTCATCACCCAGTTGGGCCGCAACTTCCAGGTCATCTACGAACAGGCCAACTCCCACGGCCAGAAGGTGCAGACGGCAGGCAACAACATGTCGTCGACCGACTCCGCTGTTGGCTCCAGCTGGGCCTGACCACTCTTCGGGGGACAACGCACCGGGCATGAACATGCCCGGTGCGTTGTGTTTTCGCTGGTGTTTGCCTCGTCTTGGCGCCCAAACATATTGCCGCACCCGAGGTTTCGGCAGCGATTGGTTCCAGGCGAAGGGCGTCACCCGTCGCCGGCAATCTGTCGCGGCCGTAAGACTGGGTTACCGAACTGCCCGCCGCTGATCGAGTATTGCTAACTCGCAGCTCATTTCGTGCGCGGGTCGCAACGGACGCGACGGTTGGGAGGGTGGCTACTCGGCGACCGCCGCACACCCTCCCAGGACGGTCGTGGATGCAAAGTTGGCCGCGTTGGCTAAATGGTTGTCGGTCGGCGTGTAGGTCGGCAGAGCAGTGACAAACGCGCGCCGGTACTGAGCCGACAGGTTCGCCAAATCCTGCCAGATCGCGTTATCGCTGCGCTTTCCAAGCTCTTCCAGCTTCCCGGCGAACGAGTTCATCACCGGTCCCACCGCGTAGTTGACCGCCTTCTGTTCCTTGTTCCAATAGATCGACGGAACGTTGGGATCCATTTGCTGCCATTGCGCGGTCTGCTGGCCGAACTGATCCAAAGCGGCCTTCCACTCCGGGCACACGTTGTTGTCCGACGTGAGAAAAGGCTGCGGGCTCGCCAGATTTCCCACCGGCGCGATGTCGGACGGAGGCGGCGAAGGCGACACCAGCGGCCCGCGGGCCGCGGCCGAACCATCGCTGATGGCAGCGCAGATCGACCCCAACGCGGAAGATGCGCTGTTAGCGGCGCCCGCCAAATTGTTGTCTGACGGTGTATATCTCGGGATTCGCTCGGAGTACGCGCGGGCGTAGGCGATGAACTGTTGATAGAGCTCTCGCATGACGCGGTGCGGCGTGAGCTTCACCAAACCGACCGCCTGCGCCGCCGCGCTACGCATCGATTGCGCGGCGGCGATGAACATCGCACGCTGTTTGGGATTCCAGGCCGACGCCGGCACGGACCGATCGCGGTCGTTCCACAAACCCTGCCCGCCGTTAGCCAATTCGTTGTTGATCGACATCCACGCGGTGCAGCTGGGATCGTCGGTGATCACCGTCACCGGTCCCGTGTCCTTCGCGCTGGCGACGTTCGCCGTCTCCTGGCCCGTGCCGTTGTCGGATCCGCCGGTCGGCGCTCCAGAACCCCCGTCGCCGAATAGCAATACGGCCGCGACGATCGTCGCCAAGACGGCAACCGCGGCCACCCCACCCATAGCCCATTTAAGATTTTTGTTGTCTTTTGGGCCGTCAGTATTAGACGTCACGGTGGTCCAGCTTAAATGACAACCCGCTCGCCGCAGGCGTATTGGCGACGAGCCCCGGTACCGACCGCAGTCGCATTCGCGGCCAGCGGGTTGACTTTTGATCGAACGTAAGTTCGAATGGCTTCATGCGTTGGGACTCCCAACAGGTCCGCGTCGACGATGGCGCGCTGCCCGGTCTGGAGCGGATCGGGTTGGTACGCAGTGTCCGCACGCCACAATTCGAAGGAATCACTTTTCATGAGGTGCTGTGCAAATCGGCGCTGAACAAAGTTCCGCGCGCGTCCGCGCTGCCATTCCAATACACCGTCAACGGCTATCGTGGTTGCTCGCACGCCTGTCGCTACTGCTTCGCCCGGCCCACCCACGAATACCTGGAATTCAACTGCGGCAATGACTTCGACACCCAAGTCGTCGTCAAGACCAACATCGTCGATGTCTTGCGCCGAGAGCTGAGCCGGCCGTCGTGGAGGCGGGACACCGTGGCGCTCGGCACCAATACCGATCCGTACCAACGTGCTGAGGGACGTTACGCGTTGATGCCGGGCATCATCAACGCGCTGACCGAATCGGGCACCCCGTTATCGATTCTGACCAAGGGGACGCTGCTGCGCCGCGATCTCCCGCTGATTGCCGAGGCTTCCGCGCACGTTCCGGTCAGTGTCTCGGTGTCTCTCGCGGTCGGGGACCCAGAGTTGCACAAGCAGGTGGAGCCTGGGACACCGAGTCCCCAGGCCCGGCTTGCACTCATCGCCGCGATTCGCGAGGCCGGCTTGGACTGTCATGTGATGGTCGCACCCGTGCTGCCATACCTGACCGACTCGGTCGAACATCTCGACAGCCTGCTCGGACAGATCGCGGCGGCCGGCGCCAACGGTGTAACAGTGTTCGGTTTGCATTTGCGCGGATCCACCCGCGGCTGGTTCATGTCGTGGCTGGGGCAGATTCACCCGCAACTGGTCGGCAAATACCGCGAATTGTACCGGCGCGGAGCCTATTTGCCGGCGTCATACCGTAACGAGCTGCGGGCGCGGGCGGCGCCGCTGATCGCCTCGCACGGGCTGCGCGGAACGTCGCGGCGTTCGGAGCCCGTGACTGCACGGGAAGCCACCGACACAGCCGCCCCGACGCTGTTCTGATTCAATTCAGGTCAGCCGCGTGGTAAGTGTCGCACTGATTGGGGTCACCGGTCTGGTAGCCGACGGTGAACCAGTGCTGACGCTGCTCCGAGGATCCATGGGTCCACGATTCCGGGTTGACCCTACCTGTCGCGGCCTTCTGGATCCGGTCGTCGCCCACCGATGACGCCGCAGAAAGCGCGTCGGCAATGTCTTTGTCACTCAACGGTTCCAGGAACGGAACCCCGGTGCTTTCCTGCTTGGTCGTCGACGCATAGTGCGCCCACACGCCCGCGTAGCAGTCAGCCTGCAACTCGGTGCGGACGCCGTTACCGTTGGCGCCTTGCGCGCCCTGCTGCGCCCGGCCGAGCGAGCCTTGCAGATCTTGGACGTGGTGCCCGAACTCGTGCGCTACCACATATTCCTGCGCCAACGGGCCGCCGCTCGAACCGAATTGGGTTCGCAGCACATCGAAGAAGCCGGTATCGAAATACGCAGTCTGATCAACGGGGCAGTAGAACGGGCCAACCTCGGTGGTGGCCGCCCCGCAGCCGGTGTCCACCTGGCCGGTGAACAACCGCACCCTGGGGCGGGTATAGCCGCGCATCAGCTGCTTCCACACCGCATCAACGGAGTTCCCGGTGGCGACCACCCGGCACTGCACGTATTCGTTCGCGTCGGCACCGGTCTTGCACTTGCTCAAATCGAAGCCGGGTGCGACGTCTTGGCCGGCACTGGTCGAGGGCAACTGGTTGACGACCTTGCCGGGGTCGACGCCGAGCAACAACGCGACCACAAGGAACAACAACCCGCCGAGGCCGCCGCCGATCGCGATTCCTCGCCCTCCGCCGCCGCCAGACGAATCCGTCGTGCTGGTGTCGATCTGCATACCCTCGTTGAAGGTCATCGCATTCTCCGTCGCGGTTTGTGACGTATTGCCGGCCCGGCGATATCAGCTTTGCACACTACGATTCGGGCGTGCCCGCGGTTGTCGAAGTTCCCGTCGTCGCCCACACGGCGCTCGGTGCTCTGCGCGGGATTGCCGAGGACGGGATTGCGGTGTGGCGTGGAGTGCCCTACGCGCAACAGCCGGTCGGTGACCGTCGATTCGCCGCACCCAAGCCGTTGCCAGCTTGGCCCGGTGTACGAGACGCGCTCGAGCATGCTCCGCTGCCACCCCAGAGCCGATCGATGGCAGCGGGGGACCGCAACGACCCGAAGATCCGCGACGAAGCCTGCCTGACGGTCACAGTGTGGTCACCCGATGTGAGTGCCTCGCTGCCGGTAATGGTCTGGATCCCCGGTGGGGCATTTGTCAACGGGGCCGGGCAGCTTCAGCTCTACGACGGGTCGCGGCTGGCCGCCAACGGTGATGTCGTCGTTGTCAATGTCACCTACCGCGTCGGTGTTTTCGGCGGTTTTGATCTTGGGGCGCTCGGCGCCGGATTCGACGACAACCTCAGCCTGCGTGATCAGATTGCCGCGTTGACATGGGTACGCGAGAACGTCGCAGCGTTCGGCGGCGATCCTGATCGAGTGACGATTTTCGGTGAATCAGCCGGTGCCACATCGGTATTGGCGCTATTGGCCAGCCCGGCCGCCGACGGCCTGTTTGCGCGAGCGATCGCGCAGAGTCCCGCGCTGCCGCTGATCGCCGACCGCGAAATTCGCGCGGAGCAGACGCATCGATTCCTTGCTCATCTCGAGGTGACGGCCGCGGAGTTGAAGGGCCTGCCTCAACGCGAATTGCGCCGCGCCGCAGGGCAATTACAACTCGCAAGTGTTGCGTCGTCGCCGACACTAGCGCATGGATTGACCTACGGCGTTGAGTTGCTGCCTCGGCATCCGATCGAGGCGGCGCAACGAGGCGCGATCGCCCGGATGCCGCTCATTATCGGTACCAATCGGCGTGAGGCCGCACTGTTTGTCCGCGACAACCCGCCGATGCTTCCCACCACACCGGACAGCGTGGACCGTCTGCTGTGCCGGCTTTCACCGGATGCCACATCGCAGATCGGTGCCGCCTACCCGCGCTATCCGAACCGTCGCGCCCTAGAAGCCTTCGGTGCCGACGCCATGTTCGTGGCCCCGACATGGGCGTTCGCCGATGCCTATAGCGCACTGGCGCCCACGCATATGTACCGTTTCGACCACGCACCTGCGACGCTGCGGCTGACCGGCTTGGGCGCAGTGCACGGCAGCGAGATCGTGCACATCCTGCATACCTACGATTCGCACCTGGGTCGACGTCTGCACCCGCTGGGTAGATGGTGGACGCCCCGGGTCGGGCGCCGGCTACAGCGCGGGTGGTTGGAGTTCGCGACAGCGGCCGCCGGGTGCGACCCTCCGTGGACGAATGAGTGGCCACGTTACGACATTCAGCGACGCGCAACTCGCATCATTCGGTCTCGTTACGACGAAGTTATTAACGATCCGGACGGTCGGCGCCGAAATTGGTGGTTCCGAGTCTCGGAATGAAATTCCTTAACCGCAGCTGAGAAGCCGGGCACGGCGAGTTCAGCCGAATTCCGCGACTGAAATGCGCTTGAAGAGTAATTTTGGCTTTCAATCGAGGCCGCACCGGGGCGGCTTCTGGGAATGGGGCCAGCCATGTCTAAAAGAATTGCAAACAATTCTCAGCTTCCTCGAATGTTCTTATCGAAGCCTTCCGTCGTCATTCCCGAGACCGCAGTCGACAACGCGACGGTGCTGACGCGGGTACGGGAGTCGTTTCGCGGCCCGGATTCCGACTGGGAGCCGGTCTGTCAAGGCGTGCAATACGTGTTGGCCCGATGTAACACCCAAGTCCGATACATCGACCCGGACCCGACGCTCTCGCCTGGCGAGTTCGCGTCCCGCGCGGCGACGGCGTGCCTCTTCGAGAACGGCGTCGAGGCGTCCGAGGTCGATCTTTTGGTTTACGGGGGAATTGCTCGCGAGAACTTCGAACCGGCGACCGCGGCCGAGGTGGCGGGCCGGCTGGGTGCGACGCCGCTGCACGCCTTCGACGTGACATGTGCCTGCGCTGGGCTGGTCGAGGCGATTCACGTCGTCGCCGGCTATTTTGCCCTGCATCCCGAGCTCAAGACCGCGCTGGTCTGCGCGGGTGAATTATGGCGCGACCACGTTACATACGACTTGCAGACGCTCGACGACGTAGCCACTTACGCCGCTGGCCTCACCCTGGGCAACGCCGCCGCGGCGTTCTTGGTGACGCGCGAGTCGCTGGCGGCCGGAGGAGCGCGACTCCTGGGCTTCCGGCACAAGACGTTGGCAGAGCATTACGGCCTGTGTTCCGCGCCGGTCGACGGACCGTTCTTCTCGCGCTCGAAAGAACTTTTCGCACTTGCGGTTCACGTGCCCGGTGAGGTCGCGCGACTCCTCACCGACGCGGGGTGGGCGGCCCAAGACGTCGACCACTATGTCTTCCATCAGCCGAGCCAAGCAATCCTCGAGCGTGTCTTCGACGGAATCGGCGCCCGCCCCGAAGCGTGCGTTCACACTCACTCCCTCTACGGCAACAGCGCCAGCACATCATGGGCGGTGGCCCTCAACCACCGACTCAAGCACGGCACGGTCAACAACGGCGACAAGCTTGTGATCGCCAGCGCCGCATCCGGTTTCACCGTCGTATGCGCGTCCGCGGTGTGGGAGAGCTAAGTGGGTCGTTATCTGCGGGTCTACCGCGTGCTCGGCCAAACGTTCGGTTTGTGGTTTCGGCCGTTTGGCGCCTTCACGCTGCTACAACTGCGCCAGCTTGTTTCGGCGATCACGTTAGGTCTGGACCACCTGTGCTATCCGCGTCACCGCAATCAGGCGATCGACCGGCCGATCTTCATCATCGGAAACCCCCGCAGTGGGACCACATTCCTGCATCGACTGCTGCTCGGTGCGGGTGACATGGCGGCTTTCGAATTATGGGAAATGCTGTTTCCCGCGATCACCGCGCGCAAGCTCCTGGGCGGTATCGTGCCACGCCTGGACAAGTTGTCACCGGCTCGCTATCACCCTTCTGACGTGCACGAGACCAGCCTGCGTGGCATCGAGACCGACGATGTGGCCTGGTTCTTCCGCACCATGGACGGCCCCTTCGCGTGGGCGTATTTCCTTGCGTGGCAGGACAAGTGGGGGAGCGAATTGTCGCGGCGGGAGTTCGGGATTGACGGCGTCACGCCCCACGAGGAAGAGCGTTTCTTCGACTACTATGACGCCTGCTGGCGGCGGAACCTGACGCTCAAGGGCGCCGGCCGCGTGCTGGCCAAAACCAGCATGCTGACCATGCGCCTCGACGCGGTGCTGCGGCGTTACCCCGACTGCAAACTCGTCTACGTCATTCGCGATCCGGTCGAGGTGATCCCGTCGGGAATGTCGTTGCTTGCCAGCGTGCTCGAGAATGGCTACGACGTGTGGAATCGCACCAAGGAAGCCGACCAGCGCAGGTGGGTGGAGAACCTGTATCAGGCTTCGTGTGACATGCTGCGTCATTTTCACGAAGCCCACGCTGCCGGAAAGATCCCCGAGCGCAACTTGTGCATCGTCCGGTACGAGGACCTGATTCACGACCTCGAATCGACGATGGATCGAATCCTCGATTTCGTCGAGATCAAGCCCTCCGAGGAATTCCTGGACGAGGTACGCGAACAGGCCGCGCGGCAGCGAAGCTACAGCAGCAAGCACGGGCATTCGCCCTCGCAGTTCGGCCTGACCCCAGAGCGCATCCGGGCAGACCTCGGATTCGTCTACCCAGCCTTTGGCCTGTCAGACCGAGCCGGCTGATGTCCGGCGCACCACATTCGTTCACCCGGAATGACCACTGGAGGATCGGCGACATGGGCAAGCAATCAATCGAGAAGCGTGAAACAGCCTCCGGCGCTTCAATTCTGGATCTGCGCCTGCGTTCGGCCGCACGGCAGGTGACATCGATGACCACCAGGCACCGCCGCGTCGGCGCCGTTGCAAGTGGATTGCTCGCCATGGTGTTCCTCCCGTCGGCTGTCGCGCATGCCGACAACTGGACGGTTACCCCCGACCCTCATTCGATCGAAACCATAACCGGGATCTACGGACACGGGTTCGAAGGCGGCGACACCGCACCGCCGGCCGTCGAAGGCAGCATCCAAGGCAACCAGACCTTCGACTGGGCCAACGTCACAAGCCACAACTCTGGGACCTTCTACGGCTACGAGAGTTACTCGAACGACGGTCTTGGCGGAATAAACACCGAGGTGTACGTCGCGGGCGACGTGACGGGTGCCAACGGTCCGGCGGTGGGCTCCGTTTTCGACACATACTCCTACGGATACGGCAGCTTCACCAATACCTACTCGGCGGTCCCCAACGGTGCGGGCGGATCCACCATCACCGACACGCTCCAGACGCCCAGCGGGACAATCGTGATCCCGACCTCGTTCGACGCAGCCAACGGATTGATCGCCGACGCCGGCGGTGTCGGCGTCGGCAACGGCGGCACGATGGTTCCTGTTGGCTCGCAAGACGTTACATCGATCAGCGGCATTCCACCACTGACCGTGGCGTTGCAGGGCAGCCAGGACTTCCAGTTCTTCAACTCGGCTCATCACCTGCTCGGGACCGTGGGGACCGTCGATACCACGACGACGGACGGCGCCGGAACCTACACCGAGGCCGTGCTGATCACTTCCGACAACGGCGCAACCAACATCGGCAGCGGCGCGGCGGATGTCCCGGCAGTGGGCTCGATCTTCAACACGATCCAGTTCGGCAATCTGACCAATGTCTACTCCGACTACGTGATGCCGGGTGGAAACCACTACGTGGACATCTTGTACACGCCGCTCGGAAACATGTGGATACCAACCCTTTTCGATGCTGCGAGCGTCGAAACTCTGAGTAATTCCACGATTACGCTGCCGAACGGGATGGTCTTCGATCCAATCACCGAACTCGGGTTCACAGGGATCAACGGGCTGCCGCCCGTCGACGTCGGAGTGCAAGGCGGACAGGACTTCAACTTCACCGACGGTGCCGCGGCGGGATCCTTTACCGCTGACGTGACAAACACACTCGACGAATTCAACGACTCCACGGAGACGATTCTGGTCACCAGTTCGACAGACGCCGCCGTGCTGCCGCCGGGGTCGGAGTTCGAGATCGTCAATTTCGGCTACGGATTCGAGAGCTTCTACTCCGACATCGCTTCGCCCATACCCGGCGGAGACACCATCATGGAGACGCTGGTGACACCGTTCGGCGACATCACTTTGCCCCCTCCGTTCGACGCGGCGGCCGGGTTGTTCAACGACATGTTCATGATCTTCGCGGGCGGAGCGCCACTGACCGGTCTGTGAGCCGGCGCGTCCACTGCGCCGCCAACCGTATCCGGGTGTAGCGAGACAGGTTCTACCGCAAACGGCGCACGGTGCCGCGCAGAGCCCGTCGAGCCGAGTCGCACTGCATCGTCCCCCGATGCGCGCCTCAACCCCGGTCTCGTGAAACGGGCCCGGCGCGTGAGCTGTCGGACGGCACATGTACAGGCGCCGGGCTTGTTCGAAGCTGAACGAATGATAAGTTACCGCTGACAAACTCTCAGTACCGATGTTGAGACAGCTATGCGCAGATGGGAGCACTACATATGTTCGGCACCACGCGAGGCGGAATCCTGCTGGCGACGATCATCAGCGCTCTCGTGACTGCGTACACGATGGCCATCGGCACGATCGCAGTCGCGCGTGCCGACGACCCTTTCAGCGACATCGTCGCCGCCGTGCAGGGCGACTTCGCTCTCGGTCAGGAAGCGTTCACCCTTGCCAACGCGGCCTTTGCCGACGGTGAGCTGGCCAATGGGCTGGCGCTGTTCTACGGCGGCCTGGACGACTACCTGCTGTCGGTGCCGGACAATCTTCTCCAAGGTTCACTGGCTGCGCTGCTGGGGGAGCCGATCGAATCATCGCTGAGTTGGACGATTCCCACACCGGCGGACTTCAACGACGCCCTGATCGTCGCTCCGACGCTGGAACTCATCGGGCTCGGTGATTTGACCAACGCGGCGTCCGACCTGTCGGCCGGAGACTTTGCCGGCGCGCTGGACTCCGCCCTCACCGGTTACGAGTACCTCTACTTCGTCGTTCCTGAGCTCTTCATCGTCGGTTCAGTCGCCGGCTTCGGGCTTTGAGCCCTTCGCAAACTGTAGGTGTCCAACTGAGGAAATTCTCAGTACTCGCTGCGAAGTCTCTCAGGTAACGAGATACGTTCGGGCTTCAAGAGATTGGAGCCCCCATGACGTACAGACACCCCCGGGCCATCCTGGGCGCCGCTGTCGGTGCGCTCGGCGCGTTCGCGGCCGTGGCGACAAATTCGCCGGTGGCCCACGCCGACTCGATCACTGACGGCGTCGCGGCCATCGAGGCCGCCGCGAACACCGCCTACTCCACCGCGCTGACCGATCTGGGCAACCCCGCCACGGAGGCCGCCGGCTTGACGCAGCTGTTCATCGCCGTGGACGACGACCTGTTCGGGATCCCCAGCTTCTACGAAACCGCGCTGACCGACCAGTTGCAGGGCGTGGCGATCATCCCGCCGACCGATTTCGAAATCGGATCGGGTCTTCCGTTCGACTTCTCGGCGCCGACCAGCCTCGCTCAGTCCGTCACCGAGGCCAACACCATTTATGTCGAGGGCGCTACCACCCTGGTCAACTTGATCAACAGCTTGCCCGCGACCGATCTGGCCGACGCGACGCTGTACAACGCGCAGTCGTTGATCGATCAGTTCATCCTGCCCGGGCAAATCGAACTCATCGCCAATCTGGTCTTCGCTCTCTAACCCGGACGGCCTCGTCAACGAATTCCGTTGTGGAATAGAGTGTTTCGACTAGCCAGGGCCGTCGCTGCTGGCAGCCAGCAGTGGCACCAGCACGTCGCTGATCGGCGTCGCGATTCCGTGCGCGCGGGCCTTGCGGATGATCACCCCGTTGCGGATGTCCCACTCCTGCGGGCGGCCGGCCTCGCGGTCGGCCAGCATCGAAGTGCCCATGTCCGCCGGCGCCTGCCGGAACATCTCCACGGTGCCGGCGACGACGTCGTCGGCCAACTGCGCCCCCTCGGCGCGAGCCACCTTGAGGCATTCCGCCGCATAGCGCTGCGCCAACTCCGCGACGTCGTCACGCCGGAACATCCCAGACCGCCGGCCGGTCAGCACCATCAGGCCGGCGACCGCGTTCACCAGCAGCTTGCGCCACGCTGCGGTGACGAAGTCCGGATCGCAGTCGGCGACGCCGCCGGCCGCGCGCCACGTTTCGGCGAACGTAGTTGCGGCCGGCCCGGTCGGTAGCGACAGCCGCGCCTCGGTACGCAGCCGCACCCAGCCGGCCGGCTGAGTCTCAGCCGAAAACCACACGATGCCGGGAACAACCGCTGACGACGCACACAGCGGTTGCACCTGCTCGACCTGTTCGACACCGTTTTGGAAGACAACTACGACCGTGTGCTCATCGCACAGCCGC